>NZ_JAVGCW010000006.1:0-375381 GCF_052928345.1 Bacillus sp. BSL6 | reverse complement strand
GTCCGCCGCTAACTTCATAAGAGCAAGCTCTTAATCCATTCGCTCGACTTGCATGTATTAGGCACGCCGCCAGCGTTCATCCTGAGCCAGGATCAAACTCTCCAATAAAGTTAGTTTGTCTAGCATCATAAAATAAAAATTGACGTTTCACGTTGTTTGTTTCGTTTAGTTTTCAAAGTTCAACATCGCGTTTCAGCGACTTTTATAATATATCATAGTATATTATTTTCGTCAACAAGTTTTTTCGATAACTTGTATCTCTCATTTGCTGACTCTGCCTATTATATAGACTTTCTCTTCCCTATGCAAGTATTATTATAAAAAAATAAAGAGAGGAGATATCTCCTCTCTTATTCTTCTGAAGAAACCTCTTCGCTCGTTTCTTCCTCATCATCTTTTTGTGCTTTTGCTACTGTCGCTACCTCTTGCTCATCCTCTAATCGAATTAGACGAACACCTTGTGTATTACGTCCCATTTGAGAGATTTGATCAACTGGCATACGAATAATAACACCTGCTGCTGTAATTAACATGATATCTTCTTCACCTGTTACAGATTTAACAGCTACTAATTTCCCGTTTTTATCTGTAATATTACAAGTCTTCAGACCTTTACCACCACGGCTTTGTAGGCGGTATTCATCAATCGGCGTACGTTTTCCATAACCATTTTTCGTTACAATTAAAACATTTACATTCTCTTCGACAATTTCCATACCTACAACTTGATCTTCTTCACCTAATGTAATTGCTTTTACACCAGCCGCATTACGTCCCATAGAACGTACATCTTGCTCGTTAAAACGAATTAGCATCCCATTGCTTGTACCTACAATAATATCCTTATCACCAGATGTTAAACGTACAGATATTACTTCATCCTCTTCACGAAGAGAGATTGCAATTAAACCATTTGTACGTATATTCGCAAATGATGAAAGTGGTGTTCTCTTAGAGATACCTTGTTTTGTTGTGAAGAATAAGAATTCATCGTCACCAAATTCACGAATTGGAATAATGGCGTTAATCCATTCACCCTTATCTACACCTAATAAGTTAATAATAGGTATACCTTTCGCTGTACGACTATACTCTGGGATTTCATATCCTTTCGTACGGTATACTTTCCCCTTATTAGTGAAGAATAGAATATGATCATGCGTAGAAGTAGTTAATAAATGTTCTACGAAATCATCATCATTTGTCCCCATTCCTTGCACACCACGTCCACCACGGTTCTGTGTTTTGTACGTAGAAGCTGGCAACCTCTTAATATAACCATTATGAGTTAACGTAATGGCGATGTTTTGTTCTGGAATCAAGTCTTCATCTTCAATAGACTCCATACCACCAATTGTAATTTCTGTACGTCTCTTATCATTGAAGCGCTCTTTTACTTCTGTTAATTCTTCACGAATAATCTCAAGAACCTTTTCTTCATCTGCTAAGATTGCTTTTAATTCAGCGATTAACTTCATTAAATCTTGATATTCTTGTTCAATTTTTTCGCGTTCTAATCCTGTTAAGCGTTGCAGACGCATATCTAAAATAGCTTGCGCTTGTTTTTCACTTAAGCCAAAACGTTCCATTAAACCTTGTTTTGCAATTTCCGCTGTTTTCGAACTACGAATTAATGTAATAACTTCATCCAGATGGTCTAAAGCAATTCGTAATCCTTCTAAAATATGAGCACGTGCTTCTGCCTTTTCAAGTTCATAAGCAGTACGTCTACGAATTACTACCTTTTGATGTTCCAAGTAATGATATAAATTTTGTTTTAAATTCAGTACTTGTGGTTCTCCATTTACAAGAGACAGCATGTTAATACCAAAACTTGTTTGAAGTGCTGTATGTTTATATAAGTTATTTAATAATACATTAGCATTGGCATCACGACGTACTTCCATAACAATACGCATACCATTTCGATCTGATTCATCACGTAAATCTGTAATACCTTCAATTTTCTTATCGCGAACTAATTCTGCAATTTTTTCAATCAATCGCGCCTTATTCACTTGATAAGGTAGTTCCGTTACGATAATAGATTGTTTGCCATTTGACTTCTCTTCAATTTCAACTTTAGCACGAAGTATAATAGACCCGCGTCCTGTCTCATAAGCTCTACGAATACCACTTCTTCCTAAAATTAAACCTGCCGTCGGGAAATCTGGTCCTGGAATGCACTCCATTAATTCTGCAATAGTAATATCAGGATTATGACTTAATGCCAATACACCATCAATTACTTCACCAAGTTGATGCGGCGGAATATTTGTTGCCATACCAACTGCAATACCTGTCGTACCATTTACTAGTAAGTTAGGAAAACGCGCTGGTAACACAATCGGCTCTCTTTCAGAACCATCATAGTTATCTTGATAATCAATTGTATTTTTTGAAATATCACGTATTAATTCCATAGAGATTTTAGACATTCTTGCTTCTGTATAACGCATTGCTGCCGCTGAATCTCCATCGACAGATCCAAAGTTACCATGCCCATCAACAAGCATATAACGTTGACTGAAATCTTGGGCCATACGTACCATCGTTTCATAAACAGCTGAATCACCATGAGGGTGATACTTACCGATTACTTCACCAACAATACGTGCTGATTTCTTATACGCTTTATCAGCCGTAATTCCTAAATCATTCATCGCATATAAAACCCTACGATGCACAGGTTTTAATCCATCACGAACATCTGGTAATGCACGAGATACGATAACACTCATTGCGTAATCTAAAAATGAGGTACGCATTTCATGGCTAATATTAATTTCTCGAATTCGTGCTTGTTGTTGATTGTCTGACATCAACGAGCACCTCCTCTTACATTTCCGTTACACATACATTGATTTATATGTAGAAGACAGGAATACTCAGATTCCTGTCATTACTCATTTAAATATCAAGGTTTTTCACGTATTTTGCATTTTCTTGGATAAAGTTACGACGTGGTTCTACTTTATCCCCCATTAAAATTTCAAATGTTTCATCTGCTTCAATTGCATCTTGAAGAGAAACTTGAAGCAATGAACGTACTTCTGGGTCCATTGTTGTTTCCCAAAGCTGAGTTGGATTCATTTCTCCTAAACCTTTGTAACGTTGGATGCCAGGTTTAGGTTGAGCTGGTAATTCAGCTAAAATCTTTTCAAGCTCTTTCTCATTATAAGCATATTGAATTTTTTTACCTTGTTGTACTTTAAACAACGGCGGCTGTGCAATATAGATATAACCATGTTCAATAATTTGACGCATATAACGATAGAAGAACGTTAATAATAGGGTACGAATATGCGCACCATCTACGTCGGCATCCGTCATAATAATAACTTTATGATAACGAGCTTTCTCAATATCAAAATCTCCGCCAATGTTCGTACCAATTGCAGTAATAATTGTACGCACCTCATCGTTAGATAAGATTTTATCTAATCTTGCCTTTTCAACATTAATAATTTTACCTTTTAGCGGTAAAATCGCTTGGAAGTGACGATCACGACCTTGCTTTGCTGATCCACCGGCAGAGTCACCCTCTACAATGTAAATTTCACTAATTGCCGGATCCTTCGAAGAGCAATCTGCTAATTTACCAGGTAAACTTGAAACTTCTAACGCGCTCTTACGACGTGTCAATTCACGTGCTTTTTTCGCTGCAACACGTGCACGCGCTGCCATCGTACCTTTTTCTACGATTTTTCGTGCAACGTTCGGGTTTTCTAGTAAGAACTTTTCAAATGCCTCTGAAAATACAGACTCTGTAATCGTTCTTGCTTCACTATTCCCAAGTTTCGTCTTCGTTTGTCCTTCAAATTGTGGATTTGGATGTTTAATTGATACAATTGCAGTTAAACCTTCACGAACGTCCTCACCAGTTAAGTTACTGTCTGCATCTTTTAGAATACTATTTTTACGTCCATAATCGTTAATCACACGAGTTAAAGCTGTTTTAAACCCTACTTCATGTGTTCCACCTTCATACGTGTGAATGTTATTCGTAAATGAGTAAATATTATTTGTATATCCTTCGTTATACTGTAAGGAAACCTCAACTTGAATACCATCTTTTGATCCTTCTACATATACAGGCTCTTCATGGATTGGTTGTTTTGAGCGGTTTAAATGCTCAACATATGATTTAATTCCACCTTCATAATGGAATTCTTTTTTTTGCTTATGTTCACGTTTATCTTCAATCGTCAGTTTAATATTACGATTTAAAAATGCTAATTCACGCATACGAGTTGCTAGTGTATCAAATTCGTATACTGTTGTTTCCTGAAAAATTTCTGGATCTGGTTTAAATCGAGTTATCGTTCCCGTTTGATCTGTGTCACCAATGACTTTTAAATCTGCAACCGGAATACCTCTTTCGTATTTTTGATAATGGATTTTACCTTCACGATGTACAAATACCTCTAGTTCTGTTGATAGAGCATTTACTACAGATGCCCCAACACCATGCAAACCACCAGAAACTTTATAACCGCCGCCGCCAAACTTACCACCAGCATGAAGAACGGTCATAATAACTTCTACAGCAGGACGTCCCATTTTTTCTTGTATACCAACTGGAATACCACGTCCATTATCCGTTACACGAATACTATTATCTTCTTCGATACTAACGTTAATTTCATCACAGTACCCTGCAAGTGCTTCATCAATACTATTATCGACGATTTCCCATACAAGATGGTGAAGTCCTTTTCCGCTTGTAGATCCAATATACATACCAGGGCGTTTTCGAACTGCTTCTAGCCCTTCAAGTACCTGTATTTGACTTTCATCATATGAATTTTCTTGCATTTGCTTTTGTTCCATTGACACAAAGATCACCTACTTTTCCATTTAAACAGGGATTACGCCCTATCTATTTCACAATCTACCGTGCCGTTCGTTACATGAATTGTTTTCGCTTCTTTTAATGTTTCGTGTTCAATTCCGTCGACACTCGTCGTTGTCACAAATGTTTGCACTTTTCCTTGAATTGTATTTAACAGATGCGATTGACGATAATCATCTAATTCTGATAATACATCATCCAATAGAAGAATCGGATATTCTTTAACTTCTGAGTAAATCAATTCAATTTCAGCTAATTTTAGGGACAGTGCGGTCGTTCGTTGTTGTCCTTGCGAACCAAAGACTTGAACATTTTTACTATTAACGAAGAATTGTAAATCATCACGATGAGGACCAATTAAAGTCGTACCACGGAAAATTTCACGTTGTTTCACGGATTGAAAACTTTCATAGTATACTTCTTTTATTTTCGACAAATCCATTGATTCTGATACATCTACACTCGGTTTATAGACAATTTCTAATTCTTCTAACCCACGGCTTATACCACGATGAATTGGAGCTGCCCATTCTTGTAGTAAATGCAAAAATTCAAAGCGTTTTTGCAAAATTTTTGTACCATGCTCAATAAGTTGAAGTGTAAATACATCCAACATCGTTTCCTCATTCTTACTATTCCCTTGCATCTTTTTTAGCAAGTGATTTCGTTGTGTGAGCACCTTTTGATATTGACTCAATTCATACAAATAGACCGGAGCTATTTGGCCTAATTCCATATCTAAAAAGCGTCTTCTTACTTGAGGGCTTCCTTTTACAAGATTTAAATCTTCTGGGGCAAACATGACAACATTCATCACGCCAATATATTGACTCAATTTTTGTTGTTCAAGTTGATTTAATTTTGCCTTTTTACCTTTTTTCGAGATATTTAATTCCAAAGACAAAGAACTATTTCTCTTTTGTAGCTTTCCTTTAATTTGACCGAAATCTTCATCCCAACGGATAAGCTCGCGATCATTAGAGGTTCTATGAGATTTCGCCATCGCTAAAACATAAATAGCTTCCATCAAATTCGTTTTCCCTTGTGCATTCTCGCCGATAATTACATTTACCTTATCTTCAAAGGAAAGCTCTAACTTTTCATAATTGCGATAGTTTTTTAATTGTATTTCTGAAATAAACAAAGGGCTCCCCCTTTATGACTGAACTTGGAAACTTCCGCTTCCTGGAATTTCAATAATATCGTTCGCATATAGTTTGCGACCTCTTCTATTTTCAAGTTCTTGATTCACGTACACTTCATATTCTTGTAAAAACCATTTTACAGCGCCACCTGTATCAATTACATCGGCTAACTTTAAAAATTGCCCTAGTGTAATATACTCTGTTGAAATTTTAATACGTTTCATAAAATCGCTCACTTTCTGAAAGTGTTCATTCTTTCATTGTACTAAATAAACTAGCATTAGGAAAGTAATACCCAAAAATCAAATAAGGGCTACTAGCATCTGAAAACTAGCAACCCTTATTTCTTACTTAGTAAGTACGAACCGGTAAAATTAATTGAATAATGGATTCATCATTTACTGTACGAATTAAGAATGGTCTCATTGCTCCAGTAAAGCTAATCTTAATTTCAGTACTATCTAATGCTTTTAGTGCATCCATCATATATTTTGCACTAAAAGATATTTTTAACTCTTCTCCATCTACTTTTTCACATTGAACTTCTTCTACTACTTTTCCGATTTCTGGTGAATTCGAGGAAATTTCTAGCATTGCCTGCTCTAAAGTTGATAATTTTACAACATTATTACGACCATCCCTTGCTAAAAGAGATGCACGATCAATTGCTTGTAAAAATTCTTTTGTATTTACAAAAATATCTGTTTTGCTCTCCGCTGGAATTAAGCGAGTTGTATCAGGGTAATTTCCTTCTAACAATCTTGAGAAGAATAATAAATGTTTTGTACGGAATAATACTTGATACTCCGTAATAACGATATCTACCATTTCTTCAGACTCATCTAGAATTTTGCTTAATTCATTTAAACTTTTTCCTGGAATAACAACATTTGCTTGGAACTCATCTGCAATGCCTTCGATTTTTGCTTTTCGAAGAGCTAGTCTGTGACTATCTGTAGCAATGCCAGTTAGTTCGCTGTTATATACCTTCCAGTTTACACCTGTCAAGATTGGTCTTGTTTCAGAAGTGGAAACTGCAAATACAGTTTGTCTAATCATATGTTTAAGTAAATCCGTTGGAATCTTAAAAACATGATGTTCTTCAATTTGTGGTAACAATGGATATTCTGCAGAATCTAAACCATTTAAATTAAACTCTGATTTTCCAGAAGTTATTTTTGTCATCAAATGATTTTCCACAGAAATTTCTACAGTTTCTTTAGGCAATTTCTTTACAATTTCACTAAAATATTTAGCCTGTAAAACAATACTTCCTGATTGATTCACTTCTACGATTTCTTTTCCATTCTCTTCAACTGGAATGAAAGATTCAATTGAAATATCAGCATCGCTTCCTGTTAATGTAACTCCTTCTTCCGTAGCGACAACTTTAATCCCCGTAAGGATCGGAATTGTTGTACGAGAAGAAACAGCCTTCATTACATCTTGTACACTTCTTACAAGATAGTCTTTTTGTATTGTAAAACGCATAAAGAAAAACCTCCGGTAAGTATAAGATTTTATTTAATTAATAAAGATAAAAAATAGTAGTAATAGTAATAGGGCTTGTGGATATGTGGATAACCCTGTTAAAGGATGTAAAAACAGTCTATCTACATGTGGATAGACTGTGCGTAAAACAAGGAAAGTTATTCACACTATTCAGCTACTACTTTAAAATATCGTTAATTTCTTCAACTTGCTTTTGTAATTGTGTATCCGTCTTAAGTAGCTTAGAAATTTTTTCATGAGCATGGATAACTGTTGTATGATCACGTCCACCGAATTCTTCACCTATTTTAGGTAAGGAGGAGTCTGTCAGTTCACGTGATAAATACATTGCAATTTGGCGAGGGAAGGCAACTGATTTCGTTCGCTTTTTCGCCTTGAAATCTTCCAATTTTACTTGATAAACATCTCCGACAGCTTTTTGAATATCATAAATGGAGATAATTTTTGGTTTAGAATTTGGAATAATATCTTTAAGTGCTTCGGCTGCTAAATCAGCATTAATATCTTTGTTAATTAAAGATGAATAAGCTACAACTCGGATGAGTGCACCTTCTAGTTCACGAATATTTGAATCGATTTGATTTGCAATATAAAGCATGACCTCATTTGGTATATCAAGTCCTTCAGCCTTTGCCTTTTTGCGCAAAATTGCAATCCGCGTTTCTAAATCTGGTGGCGTAATATCCGTAATGAGTCCCCATTCAAAGCGAGAACGAAGACGATCTTCTAAAGTTGGAATTTCTTTTGGTGGCCGATCACTGGAAATTACAATTTGTTTACTTTCTTCGTGTAATGCATTGAATGTATGGAAAAACTCTTCTTGAGTTTGTTCTTTTCCCGCTAAAAATTGAATATCATCTATCAATAAAACATCCACATTGCGGTATTTATTACGAAAATCGACAGCTTTATTATCACGAATAGAATTAATGAATTCATTTGTAAATTTTTCTGATGATAAATATACAACTTTGGCATTTGGGTTATGTTCAATTACATAATGACCAATTGCATGCATTAAATGGGTCTTTCCAAGTCCAACTCCCCCATAAATAAAGAGGGGATTATATGCTTTAGCTGGCGCTTCGGCTACGGCCAATGAAGCAGCGTGAGCAAAACGGTTACCAGAGCCAATAACAAACGTATCAAACGTATATTTTGGATTTAGCATACTCTGTGGTAAATGATTAGAATCATCTTGTGCTGAATTCGGTTTAGAAGGAGGAAGATCAATCTCCTCTTCAGCTTGACTTTGGGGAATAATAAAGCGAATAGCTAATTTTGCCCCTGTTAAATCATAAAGTGTTTCTGAAATTAGCTCTGAATAATGAGATTCTAGCCAATCGCGGGCGAATTCATTTGGAGCCGTAATTGTTAATACATCTTTCTTTAAATTATGTGCGGTCGTTGATTTTAACCATGTTTCATAACTTGGTTTACTGACCTTTTTTTCTAGTTCTTTTAAGGCGCTGTTCCATAAATCAGAGATGTTTTCCAAAGGTGTCCCTCCTTTACTAAGATGGTAAAAGAATAAGGTTGCGCAACAAATGTACAACCTAAATAAATATAAAATGTATATTTATACGAAACGTATTTTAAAACCTAAAAACGTCGTTTGTATATGAGATAGGGTTTTCGACAAAAAAAGCAAATGTGGATAATCATTTACCCACATGTGATTAAAACTGTCCACATGTTATACACAAATTGTGGATAAGATAATGATGTGGAAAACTTATTCAAAGTGAAAACACAACTATAATATCAAAAAAAAGTAGCTATAGCAATGAAATTAAGAAAGTTATCCACAAAATCAATACCTTGTGGAATAAACTTGTCCACAACACGATATACTGTGTAAAAGTACGAAAAGAGTTTGTGGATATAAAAAACAGAAAAAAACATTTATCCACAAGGAAATATAGCGTCTGTGAAAAAGTATGTGAATAGGTTCAAAATGAATATTTGATGAAAATTTCTAGAACCATTGACATTTTCCTAGTTGATTAACTATAATTTATAAGACTGTCTTTAACAGATATTCCTCAGGGAGGTGTCATATAATGAAAAGAACTTACCAACCAAATAAACGTAAGCGCAGCAAAGTACATGGTTTCCGCAGCCGTATGAGCACAGCGAACGGACGTAAAGTGCTAGCAGCTCGTCGTCGTAAAGGAAGAAAAGTATTATCTGCGTAGACCACTGATCGTTCAGTGGTCTTTTTTTCTAATAATAGTGAATTTCCGCTGATGAACTACAGGAGTGTCAATTGATATGAAGAAAAAACATCGTATAAAAAAGAATGATGAATTCCAGACGGTTTTTCAAAAAGGAAAATCGACTGCGAATCGTCAATTTGTTGTGTATCAACTAGATAAAGAAGAGCAGCCAAACTTTCGTATTGGCCTTTCTGTCAGCAAGAAAATAGGAAATGCAGTAGTGCGTAACCGAATTAAACGTATGATTCGCCAGTCGATCACAGAATTAAAAGATGAGATAGATTCTGGAAAAGATTTTGTTATAATAGCAAGGAAGCCTTGTGCAGAGATGACATATGAAGAATTGAAGAAAAGCTTAATTCATGTCTTTAAACGCTCTGGTATGAAAAGAATAAAAAAGTAGCGTAAGGAAATGAATTACACTATATACATACCGATACAAGGAGGAGTAGGCTTTGAAAAAGAAATTAGGTTTACTAGCCATGGTTGTTGCATTAATGGCGATTACTGCTGGCTGTAGTGAAGTAAATCAGCCAATTACACCAAAAAGCACTGGAATTTGGAATGAATACTTCGTATACCCGCTTTCTCAGTTAATTACGTATTTTGCCAACTTATTTGGTAGTAATTACGGTTTAGCGATTGTTGTTACAACTCTTATTATTCGTTTTGCATTATTACCATTAATGATTAAACAAACAAAGAGTACGAAAGCAATGCAAGCGTTACAACCAGAAATGGTGAAGTTAAAAGAGAAATATAGTTCTAAAGATCAAGCAACGCAGCAAAAACTACAACAAGAAATGATGCAGTTGTATCAAAAAAATGGTGTAAATCCATTAGCAGGATGTTTACCAATCTTTGTTCAGATGCCTATTTTATTCGCGTTTTACCATGCGATTATGAGAACATCAGAAATTAGTAAGCATACATTCTTATGGTTCGACTTAGGACAAGCAGATCCGTTATATATTTTACCGGTTGTTGCAGCAATTACGACATTTATTCAGCAAAAACTTGCTATGGCAGGAACTGCTGGTCAAAATCCGCAAATGGCAATGATGATTTGGTTAATGCCAATCATGATTTTAATCTTTGCAATTAACTTCCCAGCTGCATTATCACTTTACTGGGTTGTTGGTAATATCTTTGGTATCGCTCAAATGTACTTGATCAAAGGGCCGGAAATTAAGGCTAGTAAGGCAGGAGGATCAAGCAAGTGAGTATAATTACTGCTAAAGGACAAACAGTCGAGCTGGCAGTACAGGATGCTTTAAGACAATTAAATGTTTCAAAAGACCGAGTAGATATAAATATTATCGATGAGGGTAAGAGAGGGTTCTTAGGTTTATTTGGGAACCGACCTGCAGTAGTAGAAGTTGTATTGAAGAAAGATCCAATTCAAGAATGTGAAGAATATTTAAAAAATGTTATTCACGATATGGGTGTGGAAGCTGAGATTAGTAAAATTGTAAAAGGACGAGAAGTTGAATTTACAATTTACGGCGAAAATATAGGTGTTTTGATTGGAAAAAGAGGGAACACCTTGAATTCTTTACAGTATTTAACAAAACTTGTAGCGAATCGTAATACGAAGCAGTACATTGGTATCACATTAGATGCTGAAAATTATCGTAGTAAAAGAAAAGCTACGTTAGAAGCACTTTCTTATCGATTAGCCAAACAAGTAGTGAGTACAAAAAAAAGAGTTGTATTGGAGCCTATGCCATCTTTTGAACGAAAGATTATCCACCAAGCATTATCTAATCATCAAAATATCATTACAACTTCTGAAGGAAAAGAACCACATCGACATGTTGTAATATCTTCCAAGTGACCGGTTACTCAATTGAGTGCCGGTTTTTTTTGAGGGGAAAATAGGTGTGGATAACTAAAAACACTAAACTTATCCACTGTGAATAAGTTTAGTGTTTTTTACATGAGGACATAATAAAATGAGTTATTATTCTTTTGTAGATAGGTTCGTTATGGTATTCTAATAATTTAGTGAAGAAAATAATCATGTTGAAATAGAGATAAATAAGCAAGTGAGGTGAAAGGACATGGAATTTGATACAATTGCCGCGATTTCCACAGCGCTTGGAGAGGGTGCAATTGCCATTGTTCGAGTAAGTGGGGATGATGCGGTTGAAAAAGTTAATCGTATTTTTAAAGGGAAGGATTTAACAGAGGTTCCTTCTCATACAATTCATTATGGTCATATTGTTGATTTAGATACAAATCAGGTTATTGAAGAAGTAATGGTGTCCATTATGCGTGCACCAAGGACTTTTACACGTGAAAATATAGTAGAAATTAACTGTCATGGTGGACTTGTTTCGGTAAACAAAGTATTACAGCTTATTTTAGCGCAAGGGGTAAGATTAGCGGAGCCTGGTGAATTTACAAAACGTGCTTTTTTAAATGGCCGTATTGATTTATCACAAGCAGAAGCTGTTATGGACTTAATCCGTGCAAAAACAGATCGTGCAATGAACGTAGCGATTAATCAAATGGAGGGCCGATTATCTAAATTAATCGGCCGTCTGCGTCAGGATATATTAGAAACGTTAGCTCATGTTGAGGTAAACATAGATTACCCGGAATATGATGATGTGGAAGAAATGACACATAATATTTTAATTGAGAAAGCTACACATGTTCGTGTTGAAATTGCAAAAATATTAGAAACATCAAAGCAAGGAAAGATTTTACGTGAAGGTATTGCTACTGCAATCATCGGTAGACCTAATGTTGGGAAATCATCGCTATTAAATAGTCTCGTTCAGGAGAAAAAGGCAATTGTAACTGATATTGCAGGAACAACTCGTGATGTTATTGAAGAGTACGTTAATGTGCGTGGTGTACCACTTAAACTTATAGATACGGCCGGAATTCGTGAAACAGAAGATGTTGTTGAACGAATTGGTGTAGAGCGTTCAAAAGAAATGATGAGTCAAGCTGATTTAGTGTTAGTTGTCGTTAATTATAGCGAAGCTTTAACGAATGAGGATGAAGATCTATTCCGTGCCGTACAAGGAAAAGATTTCATTGTTATTGTAAATAAGACAGATTTACCGCAAGCAATTGATATGGAACGTGTTATAGAATTAGCAGCGGGGAATCGTGTTATTACAACGTCGTTAATTGAGGAACAGGGAATAGATGAGCTTGAAACGGCAATCGCTGATTTATTCTTTGAAGGAACAATTGATTCTGCAGATGTAACATATGTTTCTAACGCGAGACATATTGGATTATTAACACAAGCAGGAAAAACAATTGGAGATGCAATTGAGGCGATAGAAAATGGTGTTCCAATTGATATGGTGCAGATTGATTTAACAAGAACGTGGGAAATACTTGGTGAAATTACTGGTGACACCGTTCATGAGAGCTTAATTGACCAGTTGTTCTCTCAATTTTGTTTAGGAAAATAATATAGTGATGTTTCAGAAAGATAGAGATTATTAGGAGGAATAAACAATGGGATACAATGCCGGTTCATACGATGTCATAGTAATCGGTGCAGGTCATGCAGGATGTGAAGCTGGTCTTGCGGCAGCACGAATGGGCTCCAAAACATTAATGTTAACAATTAACTTAGATATGGTAGCGTTTATGCCATGTAACCCTTCTGTTGGTGGACCAGCAAAAGGGATTGTTGTTCGTGAAATTGATGCATTAGGCGGAGAAATGGGACGCAACATTGATAAAACGCATATTCAAATGCGTATGTTAAATACAGGTAAAGGGCCAGCTGTACGTGCACTTCGAGCACAAGCAGATAAGTTCTCTTACCAGCATGAATTAAAGAAAACAATTGAAGAAACACCAAACTTAACGTTGTTCCAAGGAATGGTAGAGCGTTTAATCGTTGAAGATGGCGAATGTAAAGGGGTAATTACGCAAGCTGGTGCTGAATATACAGCAAAAACAGTCGTAATTACGACTGGTACGTTTTTACGTGGTGAGATTATTATGGGAGATTTAAAATATTCGAGTGGTCCAAATAATCAACAACCATCTATTACGTTATCAGAACATTTAGAGGAGCTTGGATTTGATCTTGTTAGATTTAAAACAGGTACACCTCCGCGCGTAAATAGTAATACGATTGATTACAGTAAAACAGAAATTCAGCCAGGTGACGATAAGCCACGCGCTTTCTCTTTTGAAACGACAAAGTTTATTATGGATCAAATTCCATGTTGGTTAACGTATACAAGTACGGAAACACATCGTTTAATAGATGAAAACCTACATCGCTCAGCTATGTATTCTGGTATGATTAAGGGAACAGGTCCTAGATATTGTCCTTCAATTGAAGACAAAGTAGTAAGGTTTAATGATAAACCACGTCATCAAATTTTCTTAGAGCCAGAGGGACGTAACACACAAGAAGTGTACGTACAAGGTTTATCCACAAGCTTACCAGAAGACGTACAGCGTGATATGCTTAGAACAATCCCTGGTCTAGAAAATGTTGAAATGATGCGTACAGGTTATGCAATTGAATATGATGCAATTGTGCCAACGCAACTATGGCCAACACTTGAAACGAAAAAAATTAAAAATTTATATACAGCAGGACAAATTAACGGAACTTCTGGTTACGAAGAGGCGGCAGGACAAGGGCTTATGGCCGGAATTAATGCAGCATGTCGTTCTTTAGGTAAAAAAGAAGTTATTTTAGGTCGTGAGGATGCTTATATTGGTGTCTTAATTGATGATCTTGTAACGAAAGGGACGAATGAACCATATCGTTTATTAACGTCTCGTGCAGAGTATCGTCTATTATTACGCCATGATAATGCGGATCTTCGTTTAACTGAAATTGGTCATGAAATTGGATTAATTAAAGAAGAACGCTATGAGCGATTTACAAATAAAAAATTACAAATTGAACAGGAAAAGGAACGTTTAAGTAGCATTATTATTAAGCCACGTCCTGAAGTTCAAGAATTAATTCGCAATATTGGTGGAAGTGAATTGAAAGATGGAATACGTGCAAGTGACCTATTACGTCGTCCAGAGATGACATATGAGCATATCCATCTTTTAGTACCAAGTGAAGTAGAATTAAGTGATGAAGTTACAGAACAAGTTGAAATTCAGATTAAGTACGAAGGATATATCGAAAAATCTTTACAGCAAGTAGAGCGTATGAAGAAGATGGAAAGTAAAAAAATTCCTGTCGATATTGATTATGATGCGATTTCTAGCCTTGCATCAGAAGCTAGACAGAAATTGAAAGATGTTCGTCCACTTTCAGTGGGGCAAGCTTCACGTATATCGGGCGTAAATCCAGCAGACATTTCCATTTTACTTGTGTATATTGAACAAGGAAAAATTGCGCGAGTATCGAACCAATAAATAGTAAGGAGATATTGTTATATGAACATAGAACAATTTCAATCTATGCTAGAAGAGAAGGGTATCACCCTCTCTTCTAGACAGTTAGAGCAGTTCGAAATCTACTTCGAAACATTAGTAGAATGGAATGAAAAAATGAATTTAACGGCTATTACGGAAAAAGAGGAAGTATATTTAAAACACTTTTTTGATTCCATTACAGCTGCTTTTTATTACGATTTTTCAAAACCATTCTCAATTTGTGATGTTGGCGCAGGAGCTGGATTCCCAAGTATTCCTTTAAAAATCTGTTTGCCGCATTTAAAAGTGACGATTGTAGACTCATTGCAAAAACGTATTAATTTCTTAAATCATTTAGCACAAAAGTTGGAATTGAGTGACGTCGCGTTTTGTCATGATCGTGCTGAAACATTTGGAAAAAAAGAAGGTGTACGTGAAGCGTACGACATTGTAATGGCACGTGCAGTCGCACGTCTTTCAGTATTAAGTGAGCTGTGTTTACCACTTGTAAAAGTTGGGGGAACATTCATTGCAATGAAAGGTGCTGCAGCAAACGAAGAAATTGAAAATGGCAAGTATGCTTTAGAGGTGCTAGGCGGGGATCTAAAAGAAATGTCTACGTTCCAATTACCGTTTGAAGAAAGTGAACGTAATATTTTATTAATCGAGAAAAAGCGCAAGACACCAAAGAAATATCCACGCAAACCGGGAACACCCAATAAATTACCTATTGAAAAATAAATCTTATTAGACGTAAGATTAAATTATATAAATGAAAACGTAAATGTTTCAAAGGAAACATTTTATGGAGAATAGTCAATAGGCCTAAAGGTGGTGGAATATGTATGAAAAATACGTTTTCTCGTTTATTTGGCTTTGGAGATAAAGAGAGCGAATTCGAATTACAAGACGAAAGCCATGAAGAAATAGATAAAAAGGTATATGAAGAAATACAAGAAATTCCGATAGTAAATATTACCCCTAACCGTTATCAACCACGAACAGTTTTTGATGACGCGCGTATTGAGGAACTAGCATTAACGATTCGTACACACGGACTTATTCAGCCAATTGTTGTGAGGCAATATGAGGATGAGAAGTACGAGATTATTGCTGGAGAAAGGCGTTTCCGTGCAGCAACAAAGTTAGGGTGGGAAAAGGTTCCTGCAATTATAAAAAACTTAAATGATACAGAAACAGCTTCTGTGGCTTTAATTGAAAACTTGCAACGTGAGGAACTAACAGCAATCGAGGAAGCTGTGGCATATCAAAAGCTAATTGAGTTACATAATTTAACGCAAGAAGCATTGGCACAAAGACTCGGAAAAGGACAATCCACAATCGCAAATAAGTTGCGATTGTTAAAGTTGCCTGAAGAAATAAAAAATGCGTTATTAGAAAAAAGTATTACAGAACGCCATGCCCGTGCGCTCATCCCTTTAAAGAATGAGGAATTACAACTGAAGGTTTTACAGGAAATTGTGGAGAAACAACTGAATGTAAAGCAAACAGAGGAACGAATTGCGAAATTACTAGAGGAAGCAAAACCGAAGCGTAAGGCAAAGCAAAAAGCAGTAAGTCGAGATACGAGAATTGCCATGAATACAATTAGGCAGTCATTACAAATGGTTGCTGACAGTGGTTTAAATGTTAATTCTGAGGAAGAAGAGTTTGACGAGTACTATCAAATTACAATTCAAATTCCGAAGAAAAAATAATAATGGTGTGTTAGAGACCTGATCCTATTGGATAGGTCTCTTTTACTATATTTTCTTGTTAGATCAAGAAGGAGTTTACAAATAAATTTTGAAGTTTAATAAGGACGTAAAAGAAAAACTTTTATTTCATGTTACAATAAACATAATTGTTACTAGAATAAGATAGAAAGGTTGAAAGTAGGTGACATCATGGGAAAAATCATTGCTATAGCCAATCAAAAGGGTGGCGTTGGAAAAACAACAACATCTGTTAATTTAGGGGCTGGATTGGCACAAGTAGGTAAAAAGGTCCTTCTTGTAGATATTGATGCTCAAGGAAATGCAACGACGGGTGTGGGAATTGAAAAATCCGAATTAGATCAATGTATTTACAATGTTCTTGTGGAAGATGCAGATGTTCAAGGGGTTATACAGAAAACCGCAACTGAAAACTTAGATGTTCTACCCGCTACAATTCAATTAGCAGGTGCTGAAATTGAATTGGTACCGACTATTTCCCGGGAAGTACGTTTGCAAAGGGCATTACAGCCAGTTCGTGATGAATATGATTATATTATTATCGACTGTCCCCCGTCCTTAGGGTTATTAACGATTAATGCATTAACTGCAGCAGATTCTGTTATTATTCCTGTTCAATGCGAATATTACGCACTAGAAGGGTTAAGTCAGCTATTAAATACAGTTCGACTTGTGCAAAAGCACTTAAATAAAAATCTAGCAATTCAAGGCGTATTGCTAACAATGTTAGATGCCCGTACAAATTTAGGGATTCAGGTTATAGATGAAGTGAAAAAATACTTTAGAGATAAAGTATACCGTTCGATTATCCCTCGTAATGTTCGTTTGAGTGAAGCACCAAGTCATGGGAAACCAATTATGCAGTATGACGCTAAATCAAGAGGGGCAGAAGTATATATAGATTTAGCAGAGGAAGTGATTGCAGGTGGCTAAAGGATTAGGAAGAGGAATCAATGTGTTTTTTCCTGATTTAGATGTGAAAGAAGAAGAGACAATTCAGGAGATTACGATAACTGAATTAAGACCGAATCCATATCAACCACGTAAACACTTTAATAAAGAGGCGATTCAGGAATTATCGGCCTCTATTAAAGAGCACGGCATATTACAACCATTAATTGCTAGAAAGAGTATTAAAGGATATGAAATTGTTGCAGGTGAAAGAAGATATCGTGCTGCTAAAGAGGCGGGGCTCGAAAAAGTACCTGCCGTTGTAAGACAATTAAATGAGCAGCAAATGATGGAGTTTGCATTGCTTGAAAACTTACAACGAGAAGATTTAAATCCAATGGAAGAAGCAATGGCATATCAAATGTTAATGAATGAGCTAAATGTGACGCAAGAACAATTAGCAAAACGTCTTGGTAAGAGTAGACCTTACATTGCAAACTATACGCGATTATTAAGCCTCCCTTCTTTTGTGCAAGATATGATTGCAAACGGTCAACTTTCAATGGCTCATGGGAGAACTTTACTTACGATAAAAGATGAAGAGCAGTTGAAATCTTTACTGAAACGAATTGAAAAAGAAGGATTAAATGTTCGTCAATTAGAGAAAATTGTTCAGGAGATTAATCAACGCGTTTCACGTGAAACAAAACAAGTAAAAAAAGAGAGAAACATATTTTTCGTAGAACGCGAAACGTTCTTAAGAGAAAAGTTTGGCACAGAGGTAAAAATTAAAGAAACAAAAAAGGAAAAAGGTAAAATCGAAATTGAATTTTTCAATAAAGAAGATTTAAATCGTATTTTAGAATTATTAGCGCAGCAAAACTAAAAAGCAAACCATCTTATTATTTATAGATGGTTTGCTTTTTTTAATACAGATAATTTTTGGTCTGTTTCTTTTATGCTTTGTGCAATTACATCAGCCATTTTCATAACTAAACTTAATCTTGTATTTTGCAGGACGAAAAACTCCATAAAACCATTTAGATTTACGATGCCATGAATATGTAAATCACCAACTGCTGGTAATTTCTTGTTCATAGCAGCTCCGGGTTTACTAGGTCCCATTCCGGTAGTGATGGAACCGATACTTTGAGACTTTCCTAAACAGGCATCAACCGCAATTATAAATGAAGTAGGATTATCTTTCTGTATATTCTGAATTTTTTCTTCTAAGTTTAGCGCATGTACTGGATCATCTAGTGTGCCGAACACTTGGAAGTTTGTAATTTCTACTTGTTCTAGTTTCGTACCGACTAACGGACCGAGTGCATCTCCTGTGGAACGATCTGTTCCGATACAAACGAGAATGATTGGTATATGAGTTTTAATAGGGATATGGGAAAGTAAGAAGTTACTAATTGTCTCGGAGGCTTCTAAATCTTGGTGCATAACATTTTGAGTTTCTTTTTCGAAAAAAGGTAAGCGAAAACTTCCAATATTCATGAAGCACCCATCCTTTTAATAAATTTTCAAAATATGTTATATGGTGAGTAAAATGGAAAACTATAAGTGCGTACTTGCTGTAAAATTTAAGTGAGAACGGAAATAATAGTACTAGTATATATATATTTGTTCCATTTTATACCTGCATGGAGGTTAACAAATGGAATTAAAGTCATAAAATTTTTTCAGCAATTAGGAGACTTCTGATACAATAAGAAAGATAATTAAAAAGAAATTTTGGCTGGAGAGGTAGAGGTACATGGATGTATTAACGAAGTGGTTTAATGCTACGAAACAGTATTTACTAGATGCTGATCGTTGGGCTCATATTGGAATTGCGACATTAAAAATATGTATCATTTTAACAATTGGTGCAATTGTAGTGCGAATTGCAAGGGCGGTTGTACGAAATGCGTTTCGTATGGGAAGTCGTTCTCCAATTCAAATTTCAGAACGTCGTACAGTTACAGTAGCGAAGTTACTTGAAAATATTGTGGCATACGTTGTTATGTTCATTATGTTAATTGCGATTTTAGGTGTGTTTAATATTAATGCATCAGGTTTATTAGCCGGTGCTGGGGTAATTGGTTTAGCAGTCGGATTTGGTGCTCAAAGTTTAGTGAAAGATGTTATTACAGGGTTATTTATCTTGTTAGAAGATCAATTTTCAGTTGGTGACTATGTGAAAATTGGTCAGTTTGAAGGTGTCGTTTTAGAAATTGGACTTCGTACAACGAAAGTGAAAAGTTGGACAGGTGAAATTCATACTTTACCAAACGGAAGTATCGTTCAGGTTACCAACTATTCAGTTAGTAATAGTGTAGCATTTGTTGACGTATCTATTTCGTATGAGGCTGATATAGCAAAAGCAGAGCAAGTCATTGAAGAATTATTAGAAGAATTACCTGCACAATATGAGCAAATGGTAACAACGCCTCAGTTATTAGGCGTGCAAACATTAGCTGCATCAGAAGTTATATTACGTGTTATTGCAGAAGTAGAGCCGATGCAACATGCAGTTATTGCAAGGGCACTTCGTAAAGAAATTAAAAATCGTCTAGATTTACATGGTATTGAAATTCCATATCCACGTATGGTTTTATATAATCGTGAAGAGTTAGTGAGTGGAAAAGCAATTTAATATGGAGAGGGGTTTGGAGAATGGAGCAAAAGCAATATAACTTGTACGATGTTGTGGAAATGAAGAAAGCCCACCCATGTGGGGAGAATCGTTGGAAGATTATTCGTATGGGAATGGATATCCGCATTAAGTGCGAGGGATGTGACCATTCAGTAATGATTCCTCGAAGAGAGTTTGATCGTAAGGTGAAAAAAATACTTGTGAAGCACGAAGAATAGAGAGAAAGTAACAGTTACAGTGGGTAGCTGTTACTTTTTTTCGTTTGGAGGAAACTTGTCATTTTTTTCGTTACTATCTATAATGATGAAAGATTGAGACATAGGAGTGAAAAATATGGGATTAACGGCTGGGATTGTTGGATTACCTAACGTAGGGAAGTCCACTTTATTTAATGCAATTACACAAGCAGGAGCAGAATCTGCAAATTATCCATTCTGTACAATTGATCCAAACGTAGGAATTGTAGAAGTACCAGATGAGCGTTTAAATAAATTAACGGAATTAGTAGAACCGAAAAAAACTGTTCCGACTGTATTTGAGTTTACTGATATTGCAGGTATCGTAAAAGGTGCGAGTAAAGGTGAAGGTTTAGGAAATAAATTCTTATCTCACATTCGCCAGGTAGATGCAATTTGCCAAGTTGTTCGTTGTTTTGAAGACGAAAATATTACGCACGTTTCAGGTAAAGTAGACCCAATTGATGATATTGAAACAATCAACTTAGAGCTAATCTTAGCAGACTTAGAATCTGTTGATAAACGTATCGAACGTGTTGCGAAATTAGCAAGACAAAAGGATAAAGAAGCAGTATATGAGCATGAAATTTTAGTGCGTTTAAAAGAAGCCTTTGAAGAGGGTAAACCAGCTCGTACTGTTGAATTTACAGAAGAGCAAATGAAGATTGTGAAAGGTCTTCATTTACTGACAACGAAAGAAATGTTATACGTAGCAAACGTAAGCGAGGACGATGTTATCGATCCTTCTGAAAACAAATACGTACAAATGGTAAAAGAATTTGCTGCAAATGAAAATTCTCAAGTAATCGTTGTATGTGCAAAAATCGAATCAGAAATTGCTGAGCTAGACGAGGAAGAGAAAAAAGTCTTCCTTGAAGAACTGGGCATTGAGGAATCTGGTTTAGATCAATTAATTCGTGCTGCATATGATTTATTAGGACTTGCTACTTACTTCACAGCAGGTGTGCAAGAAGTACGTGCATGGACGTTCAAACAAGGTATGAAAGCACCACAATGTGCCGGCGTAATTCATACAGACTTTGAGCGTGGATTTATTCGTGCAGAAACAGTTTCTTACGAAGACTTAATGACAAACGGTTCTATGACAGCTGCAAAAGAAGCTGGTAAAGTTCGTTTAGAAGGAAAAGAGTATATCGTAAAAGACGGAGACGTTATGCATTTCCGTTTCAACGTTTAATTTAATATTTCCTAGGAAAAATAAAGATATGAACTTGGCAAATATATTATATGTTTGCCAAGTTTTTTATGTATGGGTGAGTTGATTCATCTAACTTACTATGATATAATCTAAACTCGTGAGTAATTACTATAAATTAATTGCTCCTTGCCCATTACGGGCCGTTTAGACCAAAAGGAGGTGAAAGTGTAATGAGAAAGTACGAAATTATGTACATCATTCGTCCTGGCGTTGAAGAAGAAGCTCAAAAAGCTTTAGTTGAACGTTTTGCAGGTGTTTTAACAAACAATGGTGCAGAAATCATTAACACGAAAGAGTGGGGTAAGCGTCGTTTAGCTTACGAAATCAACGACTTACGTGAAGGTTTCTACATGATCTTAAACGTGAATGCTAACGCAGAAGCGATTAACGAATTCGATCGTTTAGCTAAGATCAACGAAGATATCCTTCGTCATATCGTTGTTAAAGAAGAAGAAAAATAATTGATATATAAGGGAGAGTGGTTCGATTGATGAATCGTGTTATCCTCGTTGGTCGTTTAACTAAGGACCCTGACTTACGTTACACGCCCAATGGTGTTGCAGTAGCTACTTTTACGTTAGCTGTGAATCGCGCATTTGCGAATCAACAAGGTGAGCGTGAAGCTGACTTTATTAATTGTGTAATATGGCGTAAACAAGCAGAAAACGTAGCAAATTATTTGAAAAAAGGTAGCTTAGCAGGCGTAGATGGGCGTCTTCAAACTCGTAATTACGAGGGACAAGATGGTAAACGTGTATATGTAACAGAAGTTCTTGCGGAAAGCGTACAATTTTTAGAGCCGCGTAATGGCGGTGGGGAGCAACGTGGTTCATTTAATCAGCAACCATCAGGAGCTGGTTTCGGTAACCAAAGCTCTAACCCATTTGGTCAATCTAGTAATTCAGGCAACCAAGGTAACCAAGGAAACTCTGGATTTACGAAGAATGACGATCCATTTTCAAATGTAGGTCAACCGATCGACATTTCCGACGACGATTTACCGTTCTAATACAGTAAATTTGTTAGTTTTAACAAAGAATGGAGGGAAATAGACATGGCAGGACGCAAAGGTGGACGTGCGAAACGTCGTAAGGTGTGTTTCTTCACAGCTAACGGCATCACTCGCATCGATTATAAAGATGTTGATTTATTAAAACGTTTCGTTTCTGAGCGTGGTAAAATTTTACCTCGTCGTGTAACAGGAACAAGCGCAAAATACCAACGCAAACTTACAGTTGCAATTAAACGTGCTCGTCAAATGGCACTTTTACCATATGTTGGTGAATAATAGCGTATGAAATGCACAGTAGAGTCGGACTCTACTGTGCATTTTGCTATGCTTTTCTTTTTTGAAAGAGAGGTTAAAATGTGAAGCAAGCGAGATTTATTACTGAAGGAGCCGCGTTGTTAGCTATATATGTAATGTTATTGTTTATATCTATGTATGTTCCGATTTTAGGTACAGTTGTAACGTTTGCGTTGCCGTTGCCATTTATATTGTTAACGATAAGATATAAATTATCGAATGCATTTGTAATTTTTACGACTGCATTTTTAATTACTGTTTTTGTAAGTCAGCCGATAGGTCTAGTAAAGACGGTCGTATTTGGGTTGATGGGTATTATTTTAGGGTGCATGTATAAAAAACAAAGAAAGCCATTGGAGATTTTAATAACCGGTTCACTTGCATACTTAATCAGTATTATGCTCATTTATGTTGCCAGTATAAAGTTTTTTAACATAGATTTTATAAAGCAAATACAAAATATGTTTAATAAAAGCGTAGTGCAAAGTGAAAAGATAGCAAGTGTTGCTGGTATGCCGATTAGTAAAGAGCAAAAAGAGTTATTTGTACAAATGAATGATATATTACAAGCGGTATTCCCGAGTATACTTGTGATGGTTTCTGTATGTCTTTCTTGGATTACCATAATAATATCAGGTAGTGCTTTAAGAAAGCTAAAGCATGATGTTATACCTTGGCCTAAGTTCAAAGATATACAATTACCAAAGAGTATTGTTTGGTATTACGTTATATTTATTTTGCTATCAACTTTTATAAAAGTAGAACCGACATCATATTTACATATGGTATTTTCTAACCTATATGTCATATTTGCTTTACTACTAGTGCTGCAAGGTTTGACGTTTATCGCTTTTCTGGCGCATAGCAAAGGTTTTACGAAAGGGGTTCCTATTATTAGTTTTATTGCCTGCATGTTTATTCCGATGCTGTTTCCTCTTGTGTCAATCTTAGGTATAATTGATTTAGGGATTTCATTACGTTCTAAAATAGGAGGATAAAGTAATATTCCTTATACTATTTTAATCTGTTTAACTAACTGGAAGATAAGTTAGTTTTACTTTATAGGAGTTGTATACATGCCTGAATTTTATAAGAAACAGTGGTTTTTATATCCTGTTTATGTATTGGCATTTTTTGTGTTTGTGCTCATTTCAATCCTCTGTTATTTTCATTTACTAATGGGGATAGTCTCCTTTTTTATTTTTTGTATCGTCCTTTTTGTTGTTGTACGATTTGAACTTACTTTCCAAAAGAATTTTGAAAAACATACGACAGATATGATTACAAGGGTAAAGAAAGTGAGTAATGAGGCATTTAACCAGATGCCGATTGGTATTTTGTTATACAATAAGGATTATGGGATTGATTGGGCAAATCCTTATTTATCTTCATGTCTGGGGCAGCATGCATTAGCTGGATGGCACCTTTATGATGTATCAGAAACGTTACTTCTTTTTATTAAGGGAGAAACATCCGATGATATAGTCTCTTTAAATAATCGAAAGTTTCGTGTCTTTGTAAGGAAAGAAGAAAAGTTAATTTATTTCTTTGATGTAACAGAACAAACAGAGATCGAAAAGATGTACGAGGATCAACGTACTGTTTTAGCTGTCATTTATTTAGATAATTATGATGAAGTTACACAAGGATTAGATGATCAATTACGTACGAATATAACAAGTCTTGTGACATCCCGTCTAAATGAATGGGCCGTTAAGTATGGGGCATATTTAAAACGTGCATCTTCGGAAAGATTCTTCGTTGTACTAAATGAAAGTATTTTGGCGCAGATGGAGAAAGGGAAATTTAGTATTTTAGACCAAGTACGTGAAGAAACATCCAAAAGGAATATACCACTTACATTAAGTGTAGGTGTTGGATCAGGTGATTTACCTTTATCCGAGCTTGGGGCGATGGCTCAATCAGGTCTAGACCTTGCGCTTGGGCGTGGTGGAGATCAAGTAGCTATTAAACAAGCGACAGGTAAAGTTAAGTTTTATGGTGGTAAGACAAATCCGGTGGAAAAACGTACTCGTGTACGTGCCAGAGTGATTTCGCATGCATTAAAGGATTTAGTATTAGAAAGTAGCAATGTCATTATAATGGGGCATAGGGCTCCTGATATGGACGCAATTGGTGCTGCGATTGGTATTTTAAAGGTAGCGCAATTAAATGAGCGCAAAGGATATATTGTGCTCGATGAAAATGATTCTGATAAGGGAATTAAGCGTTTAATGGATAAAGTGAAACAAAATGAAGAGTTATGGTCTCACTTTATTACACCAGAACAAGCGATGGAATTTGCAAATGATGATTCCTTACTTGTTGTTGTTGATACGCATAAACCTTCAATGGTGATGGAAGAAAAGCTGTTACGCAAAATTGAAAATGTAGTTGTTATTGACCATCATCGCCGAGGAGAAGATTTTATTGAAGATCCGTTGCTTGTTTACATGGAGCCATATGCTTCTTCTACGGCAGAGCTTGTTACGGAATTACTTGAATACCAACCGAAAAGTTTGAAAATGACAATGTTAGAAGCAACAGCATTATTAGCAGGTATTATTGTTGATACGAAAAGCTTTACATTCCGGACAGGTGCTCGTACGTTTGATGCTGCTTCTTATTTACGCTCACACGGTGCAGATACTGTACTTGTACAAGAGCTTTTAAAAGAAGATATGGATCAGTATTTACGGGTTGCAAAAGCTATTAAAAATGCGTACATTTATACAAATGGAATTGCGATTGCAAAAGTTGATAGCGATGATTACTACGATCAAGTGCTTATTGCGCAATCAGCGGACACATTATTAACAATGACAGGAATTATTGCATCATTTGTTATTGCAAAACGTGGCGAGAATTTCATTGGAATTAGCGGCAGGTCTTTAGGTGAAGTGAATGTGCAGCTAATTATGGAAAACTTAGGTGGTGGCGGGCATTTAACGAATGCAGCCACACAAATGAAAAATGTTACAGTAGATGAAGCTGAGGAGAAGCTTCGATTTGTTATTGATGACTATTTACAGGGAGGCACACAATCATGAAAGTAATTTTTCTAAAAGACGTAAAAGGTAAAGGGAAAAAAGGAGAAGTAAAAAAAGTACCAGATGGTTATGCAAATAACTTCTTACTAAAACAAGGATTAGCTGCTGAAGCGACGAATAGCAGTATGAAAACTTTAGAAGCTCAAAAGCGCAAAGAAGAAAAAGATGCAGCAGCAGAGCTTGAAAATGCAAAACAATTAAAAGAAACGTTAGAGAAATTAACTGTAGAATTAAAGGCTAAATCTGGAGAAGGCGGCCGTCTATTCGGTTCAATCACAAGTAAACAAATCGTAGATGCAATGCAAAAATCTCACAATATTAAACTTGATAAGCGTAAATTTGAAATGGATGATGCAATTCGTGCATTAGGCTATACAAACGTTACTGTGAAATTGCATCCGCAAGTAACAGCAACAGTAAAAGTTCATGTTAGTGAACAATAAAACTAAGTTAAGCAAGGAGGATTGCGTATGAGTGATGTAATGGCTGATCGTACCCCTCCGCATAATATAGAAGCTGAGCAGGCAGTCTTAGGTGCTATATTGATTGATCAGGATGCGTTAACATCGGCATCGGAACTATTAGTACCTGACTCATTTTATCGAACGAAACATCAAAAGATTTTTGAAGTCATGCTTGGGCTATCTGATAAGGGGGAGCCAATTGACTTAGTAATGATGACGTCAGCAATGGCTGATCAAGGATTACTAGAAGAAGTTGGTGGGGTTTCTTACTTAGCAGAATTAGCAGAAGTTGTTCCGACTGCTGCTAACGTAGAGTATTATGCAAGAATCATCGCTGAAAAAGCACTGTTACGTCGTTTAATTCGAACGGCGACTCATATTGTGTCTGATGGATATGAGAGAGAAGATGATGTGGATGGTCTTTTAAATGAGGCTGAGAAAAAAATATTAGAAGTATCTCATCAGACCAATGCGAAAGCATTCCAAAATATTAAAGACGTTCTTGTAGATGCTTACGATAAAATCGAACTTTTGCATAATCAAAAAGGTGAAGTGACCGGGATACCGACTGGATTTACTGAATTAGATAAGATGACGGCAGGGTTCCAGCGAAATGATTTAATCATCGTGGCGGCACGTCCGTCGGTAGGTAAAACGGCATTTTCATTAAATATCGCACAAAACGTAGCGACGAAAACGGATGAAAATGTAGCGATTTTTAGTCTAGAGATGGGTGCTGATCAGCTTGTTATGCGTATGCTTTGTGCAGAAGGGAATATTGATGCACAAAGACTTCGTACCGGATCGTTAACTTCTGATGATTGGGCGAAATTAACGATGGCAATGGGTAGCCTTTCTAATGCTGGTATTTATATTGATGATACGCCGGGGATTAAAGTAAATGAGATTCGAGCAAAATGTCGTAGATTAAAACAAGAACAGGGTCTTGGTATGATCTTGATTGACTACTTACAGCTTATTCAAGGAAGTGGGAAATCAGGGGAGAACCGTCAGCAGGAAGTATCTGAGATTTCTCGTACACTAAAAGGGATTGCGCGTGAATTACAAGTTCCTGTTATTGCCTTGTCACAGTTATCTCGTGGTGTAGAATCTCGTCAAGATAAACGTCCGATGATGTCTGATATTCGTGAATCGGGAAGTATCGAGCAGGATGCCGATATCGTAGCCTTCCTATATCGTGAAGATTACTATGACCGAGAAACGGAAAATAAAAATACGATTGAAATTATTATTGCAAAGCAGCGTAATGGTCCAGTAGGCTCAGTAGAGCTCGCATTCGTTAAAGAGTTCAATAAGTTCGTTAACTTAGAACGTCGTTTCGAAGATGGACATGCGCCGCCGGCATAACGATAGTATAAAAAAGAAACGCATTTCTTATAATAAGATGTGTTTCTTTTTTTTTATAGAAAAGATAAGGCTTTCATAGTGTGAAAATATAATTCTTACGAACGAAAAAGTTTTTTGATAAAAAAATGTTCGCTTTTTGATTGACTTCTTTTTCGGTTTTGGTACAATTATATTGTTTGAATAGATCGTTTGAAAATTGCGGAGGTGCTTTAATAATGTCTTCAGTAGTAGTTGTAGGAACACAATGGGGCGACGAAGGAAAAGGTAAAATCACTGATTTTCTTTCTGAGCATGCGGAAGTAGTTGCAAGATATCAAGGTGGAAATAACGCAGGACATACAATCGTTTTTGGCGGAGTTAAATATAAATTACACTTAATTCCATCTGGTATTTTCTATAAAGAGAAAATTTGTGTAATCGGAAACGGCTTAGTAGTAGATCCGAAAGCATTACTTGAAGAGTTAAAATACTTACACGATCGTGGTGTAAGTACGGATAATTTACGTGTAAGTAACCGTGCGCACGTTATTTTGCCTTATCACTTAAAACAAGATGAGTTAGAAGAAGCAAGTAAAGGTGATAACAAGATCGGTACAACGAAAAAAGGTATCGGTCCTGCATATATGGACAAAGCTGCTCGTATCGGTATTCGTATGGCTGATCTTTTAGACCGTGAAGCATTTAAAGAGAAGCTTGAGCAAAATTTAGCACAAAAAAATCGTTTATTTGAAAAAATGTACGATACAGAAGGTTTCAGTGTAGACGAAATCTTCGAAGAGTACTTCGAGTACGGACAGCAAATCGCACAATATGTATGTGATACGTCTGTTGTATTAAATGATGCATTAGATAATAATCACCGTGTATTATTTGAAGGTGCACAAGGTGTTATGCTTGATATCGACCACGGTACGTATCCGTTCGTTACATCTTCTAACCCAATTGCTGGTGGTGTAACAGTTGGAACTGGAGTTGGCCCTGCAAAAGTTACTCGCGTTGTAGGTGTATGTAAAGCATATACAAGCCGCGTAGGTGATGGTCCATTCCCTACTGAGCTTCATGACGAAATTGGTCATCAAATTCGTGAAGTTGGTCGTGAGTATGGAACGACAACTGGTCGTCCACGCCGCGTAGGTTGGTTCGATAGTGTTGTTGTAAGACATGCACGTCGTGTTAGTGGTTTAACAGATCTATCATTAAACTCTATCGACGTTCTAACTGGTATTCCAACACTTAAAATTTGTGTTGCTTACAAATGCGATGGAAAAGTTATCGATGAAGTTCCAGCAAACTTAAACATTTTAGCGAAATGTGAGCCTGTATACGAAGAGCTTCCAGGTTGGACAGAAGATATTACTGGTGTAAGATCATTAGATGAGCTTCCTGAAAATGCACGAAAATACGTAGAACGTGTTTCTGAGTTAACAGGAATTCAATTATCTATGTTCTCAGTTGGACCAGATCGTAACCAAACAAATATTGTTCGTAACGTATACGAAGCTTAATTGATATTTTTGAGAAAAACTCATGTCCGCATGAGTTTTTTCTTATCTTTTATAAAAAAATAAAAAAAGGTATTGCAAAATATAAATAAAACATGTTATGATACATCTTGTCGTCACGAAAATATGACGTTGGTGAGTATGAGCCATTAGCTCAGTTGGTAGAGCATCTGACTTTTAATCAGAGGGTCGAAGGTTCGAGTCCTTCATGGCTCACCATTTTATTTTTTCGTGGCCCGTTGGTCAAGTGGTTAAGACACCGCCCTTTCACGGCGGTAACACGGGTTCGAATCCCGTACGGGTCATGTTTTTTTTATGTTCATTTTTGGTCCCGTGGTGTAGTGGTTAACATGCCTGCCTGTCACGCAGGAGATCGCCGGTTCGACCCCGGTCGGGACCGCCACTTTTGTTTATACCACCATTAGTGGTTTTATATATAGTTTTGGCTCGGTAGCTCAGTCGGTAGAGCAGAGGACTGAAAATCCTCGTGTCGGCGGTTCGATTCCGTCCCGAGCCACTCTCAGGATATTAAGTGGGCCCACTTAATATCCTTTTTATTTGTGTAATTTTACAAAATTGAGTAGTTATTTTAAAATAGAATGAGGAGCCTCTAGCAGTTGAAGCTAGAGGTTTTTCTATAGATCGTATAGGATTCCGTGTAAAAGTGGATTATACATGAGTCTGTGAGAATAGAGTAGAAATTACTTAAGCAAAAGATGCGGTCATATAGGGACATACTATGTAGACATCAATGTGTTTAAGGATATTGACCATATTTTTACCCTGTTATTTACCGGGCAGTAAGACCCCCACCTTAAAATTCAGCGAAAGCAAAGAAGTTAGGTGGGAAGCGAGCTGCCCGTAAAAGCCCGATTGGTGAGGGCTGATTAAAGTTTCACTTTATAAGGAGGAAATAGACGATGATGGGAAAGAAAATTTTAGTAGTTGATGATGAAAAGCCGATTGCAGATATTTTGAAGTTCAACCTAGAAAAAGAAGGTTTTGAAATTGTAATGGCGCACGATGGTGATGAAGCAATTGAAAAAGCGACTGAAGAACAGCCAGATATGGTTTTATTAGATATTATGCTACCAGGTAAGGATGGCTTAGAGGTTTGCCGTGAAATACGTAAAAGCTCAGAAATGCCGATTATTATGCTTACAGCGAAGGATTCTGAAATTGATAAAGTATTAGGTTTGGAGCTTGGCGCAGATGATTATGTAACGAAGCCATTTAGTACGAGGGAATTACTTGCTCGCGTGAAGGCGAATTTACGTCGCCATCAGCAAGGTGGTGCGGCAGAAAAAGAAGAAAATACGGAAATGGTTATTGGACCAATTGTTATCAATCCAAATGCGTATAGTGTAACAAAACGTGAGGAAAATATTGAGCTTACACACCGTGAATTTGAGCTATTACATTATTTAGCAAAACATTTAGGACAAGTTATGACACGTGAACATTTATTGCAAACAGTTTGGGGTTATGATTATTTTGGAGATGTACGTACAGTGGATGTAACAGTACGTCGTCTACGTGAAAAAATTGAAGATAATCCAAGTCATCCTACATTAATTGTCACTAGACGTGGAGTAGGGTATTACTTGCGTGACCCAGAGCAGGAATAGTATATGAAGAAAGTCGGTTTTTTTCAATCTATTCATTTAAAATTTGTACTTATATATATGCTATTAATATTGATAGCTATGCAAGTTATTGGGGTATATTTCGTAAGAGAGTTAGAAAAGAGTCTTGTACAAGGTTTTAGAGATTCTTTAACGCAACAAACGAACTTATTATCGTATAACTTGAAACAAGAGTTTAAAAAAAGTTATACAAAAGCAGAGACAGAATCAACAGGTGAAACGATTAAAACTTCCATTCGAAAATTTGCCTCTGATCGAAAGAAGGATATTCAAGAGGTAAGTGTATTTGATGCGAATAGAAAGCTGCTCGCTATTTCAGATGAGTCAAAACAAAACAAGGTAAATAGAACGTCAACTGATATAGCTGTTCAGCGGGTATTGGTACAAAAAAAACCAGAAGTGAAAATTGAGAAGGATGGTCGTACAGGTCACCGTGTACAAGTTATGATTACTCCTATTATGGATGATAACAACAAAGATGCACTTGGTGCTATTTACGTTGTTGCATCCATGGAAGATGTTTATAAGCAGATGAAGGATATTAATCAAATCTTTGCGACCGGAACCGTTATTGCATTACTCGTAACAGCTGTACTTGGAATTTTGTTAGCTCAAACGATTACGAGACCAATCTCTGATATGCGAAGACAAGCAATTGAAATGGCAAAAGGAAACTATTCAAGAAAAGTAAAAGTGCATAGCCATGATGAAATTGGACAATTAGCATTATCTTTCAATAATTTATCAAAAAAATTACAACAAGCTCGTTCTTCAACAGAAAGTGAAAGACGTAAATTGTCATCCGTATTATCACATATGACAGATGGAGTAATTGCTACTGACCGAAAAGGGGACATTATTTTATTAAATGATCCTGCGGAAAAGATGCTAAATGTTTCGCGTGAAACGGCGCTCGATCAATCTGTTTTAGAAGTATTGGGAATACAAGAAGAATTTACGCTCGATCATTTATACGAAGAGCCGGATTCTGTTTTATTAGATTTTAGTACGAGAAATGAGCCATATATTTTACGCGCTAGTTTCTCTGTTATTCAAAAAGAGACAGGGAAAGCAAATGGTTTAATTGCCGTATTATATGATGTGACTGAGCAGGAGCGTATAGAAAGAGAACGCCGCGAGTTTGTAGCAAACGTCTCTCATGAATTAAGAACGCCATTAACGACAATGCGCAGTTACTTAGAGGCACTTACAGACGGTGCGTGGCAAGATCCAAATATTGCACCACAGTTTTTAACAGTTACACAAGAAGAAACAGAAAGAATGATTAGACTTGTAAATGCGTTATTGCAACTATCTAAACTCGATAGTACAGAACATCGTTTAATGAAAGAATGGGTCGACTTTACTGACTTCTTTAATAACATTATTGATCGTTTTGAAATGTCTAAAGAGCAAAACGTAAGCTTCAAACGATCTTTCTCTAAAAAATCTCGATTTATTGATATGGATACGGATAAAATTACGCAAGTATTGTATAACATTATTTCGAATGCATTAAAGTATTCACCAGAAGGTGGAACAGTAACATATCGTTTACGTGATCGCGGAGAATTATTGGAGATTAGTGTAAGTGATCAAGGAATGGGTATTCCGAAAGAAAACGTCGATAAAATCTTTGAACGTTTTTATCGCGTAGATAAAGCACGTTCAAGACAAATGGGCGGTACAGGACTTGGATTAGCAATTGCGAAAGAAATGATTGAGGCACATGGTGGCTCGATTTGGGCAAAGAGTGAGGAAGGAAAAGGGACAACGATTTATTTCACATTGCCTATGGCAGCAGATGAAGAGGACGAATGGGAATGAGTATGGAGAATGTTAAAACGATAGTTTTAATTAATTTAGTTGTAATTAGTCTATTTCTTACTTTTAACTTATGGACGTATGTGCCAGATTCCACATCTATGCAAAACGCAAAATTTGTACAGGGGAATGAGGGAAATACTCAAACGAAAATCGCTGATGTTGTCCGCCCTACTTCTATCATTGTGCATAAAGATAAAAATCATTACGGGAGCAAAAGAGAGGGAGATATAGAATCAATCTATAGAACTTTGGAAGCAGGGGAATTACATGAGTTCAAAGAGATATCGATTGCTAAGGCTGACTTCCTTTCTTATGTGCATGGTGAAGGGAAAATTGAACTTATTTTCCCTACCAACATCCCATTTGATGCAGTTAAATCTATGTTTAGTATGAAAGAAAAGAGTATAGATAAGCCTAAACACTTTAATCGAATTATTCTTGACCCTTCTAGAAGTAGGGATCAAGAAATTAAAATTAATTTTGTTTCCGATGGTGATAACTCTAGAATATATGAAGCAAAATTAAGTGGTGTGTATTTAAAAGATATTGTAAATGCACAAAATCAATTTATAGTATCAGCGAAACCTTATTTTGACTATCAAATTAATGATATGAAAAAGCTATTTTTACCAGATGGAACGACAGAATTAAGTAATATAACATATATTTCATCTAATTTGGCGGTTGATACATTTAAGAATGCTCTTTTTAGTGACCCACGTTATTTAAGCCCGATTACCGAGCAATCGAAAGAAATATTTACAGATGGTATTAGGTCTATGGAGATTGAAAATGATCAGCATATGCTAAAGTATAAAAATTCTTCTGTTTTAAGTGAGAAAAAGCCAGATAATTTAATGCTTTTACAAAAAAGTTTTGATTTTGTAAATGGTCACAGTGGAAGCTTGGATTCATATCGTTTGGACTATATGAATAAAGGACAGACAGTCTTCCGCTTACAGGAAGATGGATATCCCGTATTTAATACAGATGGGTTAGCTGAATTGAGACAAGTATGGGGATCAGAAGAAGTAATGGAATATGAAAGATCGTTGCTGTCTTTGAATACGAAAGGTATCGAACAGAAGGTTACTCTCCCATCAGGTCACGTTGTAATAGCATCCTTAGAAAATAATGCGGCTGTAGATAAAAGATTCATTAAGGACATTGGGATTGGATACAAATTATCACTAGATGGGCAAGTAGCGCGACTACAGCCGATTTGGTATGTAAAGTTTGTTGAAGATGAAGCTGGCAAACAAAAAATATATGAGTGGAGTGAGGGAGGACTAAATGGATTGGGATCGGATTAAAACCATATTTATTGTGACCTTTTTTGTTTTGGATCTCTTTCTCATTTTTCAATTCATTCAAAAGCAAGATAGTAATCAATTGGAGCTTATTGCAGAAACAAAGATAGATCAAGAATTAAAAGCAAACAAAATTACTATGGGTAATTTCCCTAAAGAACCGAAAAAAGAGTCATTTATTAGGGCTGAAAACAAGGCATTTAAAGAAGAAGATGTACAGGCTTTAAAAAATCAAACGGCGCATATACAAAATATTTACAAAATAGAAAGTAAGCTAAAAGAGCCCTTTTTAAATACAAAATCTTTATCCAAAGATAAGTATAATGATTTTTTGAAGAACTATGTATTAGATGGACAAAAGTATGAGTTTGGAGCGATGAAAGACTCTAAAATTTACTTCTTCCAAAGATATAAAGATAAGCCTATTTTCTATAACGAGCAGGCAATGATTGTTGTGGAACTAAATGAAAAAAATGAACTTGTGTCGTACACACAGACGATGCTAACAGATTTAAAAGAAATGGGCGAAAGTGAAAAAACGAAACAGCAAGAAATTATTACTGCCCAAACTGCTTTAGAAAATCTGTATTTAAAAAATAAAATTCATGGGAATACACATGTAAAAGAAGCGCAAATTGGTTATGCCAACCTTACCGCATCTACTTCTAATAACCAAGTACTTGCTCCAACGTGGAATTTAAAAACGGAGCAGAAGCAGGACTTCTTTGTAAATGCAATTGAAGGACAAGTTATGGAATTAGGTGAAAAGGAAAATCAAGTGGTTGATGAACATACTGGAGTGAGAAAGAATGGGGTTGCATTTTAGTGTACTTGCAAGTGGAAGTACAGGGAATATGCTATATGTAGGAACAGATGAAAAGAAGTTACTTGTCGATGCAGGTTTAAGTGGTAAAGCAACAGAGGCTTTATTTAAACAGGCAGAATTAAATATAAATGATGTATCGGGTATTCTTGTAACACATGAACATAGTGACCATATTAAAGGCTTAGGTGTATTGGCACGTAAATATGATTTACCTGTTTATGCAAATGAGAAAACATGGAATGCAATGGAACACTTAATAGGAAATATCCCAACTGAGCAAAAGTTTATTTTCTCAGTTGGGGATGTAAAAACATTCGGTGATATTGAGGTCGAGTCATTTGGAGTTTCACATGATGCGGCAGAGCCAATGTTCTATGCTTTTCATAACAATAATAGAAAGCTAGCTCTTATTACAGATACAGGATACGTGAGTGACCGTATGAAAGGTGTTATTAAGGGGGCTAATGCTTTCGTGTTTGAAAGTAATCATGACGTGGAAATGCTTCGTATGGGACGTTATCCATGGAGTATTAAACGACGTATTTTAAGCGATGTGGGGCACGTTTGTAATGAAGATGCTGCATTAGCAATGGCGGATGTAATTACAGATGAGACAAAGCATATTTATTTAGCCCATTTGAGTTTAGATAATAACATGAAAGAACTAGCACGTATGTCGGTATCACAAGTATTAGAGGAAAAGGGATTTGGAGTGGGAGAAGCTTTTGAAATTCACGATACAGATCCAAAAATGCCTACAAAAATTCAATACGTATAATTCTCCATTTTAGTAAACAATAAAGGTGAATATAGTTGTTTTCAGGAAGATAGGTGAACAAATATGTCCTTTATTGATGGAGAAAATTATCGTATGAAACGTGCAAGGAAAAAGAAGCATAAAGGTATTGTTATTTCTAGCATAGCAGGAACAATTGTAGGAGCTTCGTTATTTGCATTTGGAGCTCCCTTATTTTCAAATGATGCGGACGCGTTTCCGCAAGCTGAAGCAAGTGGAAGTAATATGGCCGAAGCTCAAGGAATTAAACAGATTAGCTTTGTGGATGCTGTTGATCGTGCGTCTGAAGCTGTTGTTGGAGTTATTAATATTCAACGAGATAATTTTTCAGAGGCAGATTCAGAAGCAGGTACGGGATCAGGTGTAATTTATAAGAAGACAGATGGTCAAGCTTACATTGTAACGAATAATCATGTTGTTGCTGGAGCAAATCGTATTGAAGTAAGTTTAAGTGATGGTAAGAAGGTTCCTGGAAAGGTATTAGGAACCGATGTGGTCACAGATTTGGCTGTACTAGAGATAGATGCAAAGCATGTGAAAAAAGTAATTGAGATTGGCGATTCTAATACTGTTCGTAGAGGAGAACCAGTCATTGCGATTGGAAACCCGCTCGGGCTCCAATTTTCTGGAACTGTCACACAAGGTATTATTTCAGCTAATGAGCGTATTGTCCCTGTAGATTTAGATCAAGATGGACATTATGATTGGCAAGTAGAAGTATTGCAAACAGACGCAGCAATTAATCCGGGTAATAGTGGTGGTGCGCTTGTAAATGCAGCAGGTCAATTAATTGGTATTAACTCAATGAAAATTGCTGCAAAAGAAGTAGAAGGAATTGGTCTAGCTATTCCAGTGACTAGAGCTGTTCCAATTATGAATGAATTAGAGAAGTACGGAAAAGTAAGAAGACCGTATGTTGGAATTGAACTGAGATCATTAAATGAGATTCCAAACTACTATTGGTCAAAAACATTGCATTTACCAGGCAATGTAACAGAGGGAGTTTGCATTTTAGATGTGAAAAGTCCTTCGCCAGGCACAGATGCTGGTTTACGAGAACACGATGTAATTGTAGCAGTAGATGGAAAACCGGTTCGTGATATTATCGGATTCCGTACGGCCTTATATGATAAAAAAATTAATGATAAAATGACTCTTACGTTTTATCGTGGTACGAAACGAGCAACAACAACGGTTAAACTAGGCATTCAAAAGTATTAAAAACAGGAGGGCCTACCTCCTGTTTTCTATTGTAGAAAAGTGAGGTGAAGAATATGAATTTACCTTGTTGTTTAGAACATGTTGAATTAGCGTTAGATATTATTGTGGATGAGTGTGAAGTAGCGCCAGTTATTAACAATGTGGATAACTCAGAAAAAGAGAAAAAAACATGTGAATTTTGTCAAAATGAGGCGACATATGTTGTATCGAACACAGATTCTCACACAATATGTGGGTAACAATTGTGGATATGTGGATAAGTTATGTGGATAACATGTTTGTAAGGTGGGGAATACGTGTGAATATCTCGATTATTTCAATTGGGAAATTAAAAGAAAAATATTTAAAACAAGGTATAGCAGAATACTTAAAACGATTATCTGCATACGCAAAAGTAGAAGTAATTGAATTGCCAGATGAAAAGGCACCAGAAAATTTAAGTGAAGCAGAAATGCTAATTGTAAAAGAAAAAGAAGGTATACGTATACTAGATAAAATTTCTGATGATACGCATGTCATTGCGTTAGCGATAGAAGGAAAGCAAAAATCATCAGAAGAATTTGCAGTAAGCTTAGATCGTCTTGCTACATATGGAAAAAGTAAAGTTGCCTTCGTGATTGGTGGATCACTTGGACTAAGTTCAGAAGTAATGAAGCGTTCAAATGAATCTCTTTCTTTTTCAAAGATGACGTTACCACATCAATTAATGCGATTAGTGTTACTTGAGCAAGTGTATAGAGCGTTTCGTATTAATCGTGGGGAACCGTATCATAAATAGTAATAGTACATTCAAACGGCTACAGATGTGGCCGTTTTCTATATTTCCTAAAATAAGTATGTTTCTATTTCTAAAAAAGTATGCTGTAATATGAAGAGGAAAAAGTATAAGTAGTCATAGAAGTGAGGAGTTAAAGGTGAAGAAGTTTAAGAAATTTTACTTGGAGATTACGAGTGTATGTAATCTTGCGTGCAGCTTTTGTCCGCCGACGGAAAGACAGAAGCAATTCATTTCTGTGGAGGATTTTGCAAAAAGGTTAGACCAAATTAAACCACACACAGACTACATTTATTTGCACGTGAAGGGTGAGCCGTTGCTGCACCCAAAAATAGATCAATTGTTAGATTTAAGCCATGAAAAAGGGTTTAAAGTTAATATTACAACGAACGGAACGTTAATTAATAAGAGAAGGCATAGATTGTTAAATAAGCCTGCTTTAAGACAAATGAATTTTTCACTGCATAGTTTTGATGGGCACCCAGGTTCACAAGACAAAGAGGGGTATGTAAGAAGTATACTTTCCTTCATTAGAGAGGCGACAAGTCAATCGGATTTAATCGTTTCACTTAGATTATGGAACCTAACGCAGGATAATAAAACAAATGCTGAAATCCAGAAGAATAGAGAGTTATTATCTATCATTGAAAATGAGTTTAATTTATCTTATCAAATTGAAGAGAAGCTTACACCAGGAAAAGGTATAAAAATTGCGGAACGTGTCTTTATTAATCAAGACTATGAATTCCAGTGGCCAGCATTGCATGAAGAAGAGGATGATGGAAAAGGATTCTGTCACGGCCTTCGAAATCAAGCTGGTATTTTAGCGAATGGAACGGTTATTCCTTGTTGTTTAGATGGTGAAGGCATTATTAACCTTGGAAATATTAATAATGATTCATTTTCTAACATTATAGAAGGCGAAAGAGCAACAAACATTGTCGATGGATTTTCGAGAAGAGTTGCAGTTGAAGAGCTATGCAGAAAATGTGGATACCGTAAAAGATTTGGAAAATAAGTATGAAATAAGCCCTCATAAAGCGAGGGCTTATTTTTTATTCTTGATAAGAGCGTTCTAATTCATCAATTAAGGAACCGACGTAAGAAACAGCTTTCCGGATTGCATCTGGTTTTGACATATCGACTCCAGCACGTTTCATTAATTCAAGTGGCTTCATCGTACCACCAGCACGAAGAACATCTAACCAGCGGTCAACGGCAGGTTGTCCTTCTTCTTTAATCATTTGAGCTACCGCAGTAGATGCAGTGAGGCCTGCTGAATACGTGTAAGAATATAAGCCCATATAATAATGAGGTTGACGCATCCAAGTTAAGCCAGCACCTTCATCAATTTCTACGGAATTTCCCCAGAATGTTGAAAGGACATTTGTTTTTATTTCAGTTAAAGTTGTAGCTGTAAGTGCTTCTCCTTCTTCTGCTAGCGTGTATACCCTTCTTTGATATTCTCCCTCAAGTAAATGGGTAACAAAGTTATGATAATATGTGCCGAGTAGTTGCAGAATAACCCATCTATGCATTCTCTTATCGTCAGTCGTCGCTAATAAATGCTGGGCTAATAGTAATTCATTCATTGTAGATGGCGCTTCAACAAAGTACATAGATGGACGTACATTCATAATACGCTGGTTTTTATTTGCTAAATAAAAATGACCAGCATGTCCAAATTCATGAGCCAATGTGAAGCAGCCACGCATCGTATTTTGCCATGTAATTAAAATGTATGGATGAGAACCATATGGGCTTGAACAAAATGCTCCTGTTGATTTCCCTACATTATCTGCAAGATCGACCCATCTTTCTTTGAACCCTTTTTTGATAATGGCACTATATTCATCGCCGAGTACTTGTAAAGAGTCTTGAATAAGTTTTCCAGCTTCCTCGTAAGTAATTGCTGGATTAAATTCGGGATCTAAAGGTGCATGTAAGTCGCAGAAAAGCATTTGATCGAGTCCTAATACTTTCTTTTTTAAATCTGCAAAACGGCGCATATGAGGTGCTAATTCTTTATAAATAATATCAAGTTGATTGTTATACATTTCAAGTGGAACTTTTTGAGGTTCTAAAAGCATATGAGTAACAGATTCAAATTTGCGTAAACGAGAGAGTGTTACTTGTTTTTTTACCTCGGTAGCATATGTTGTTGCCACGGTATTTTTATATCGCTTCAAGGCGGACACAAATGATGAGTATGCCTTTCTGCGTATGTCTACGCTTGGAGAAAATTCATATTTACTTTCAAATAATGAAAATGAGACAGGGAGTTCATTTCCTTGTTCGTCTTGTATGGAGTTAAAATCCATATCGGCTAATTTAGTCATACCGTAAATTTTGTATGGAGAACTATGTACTTCGCCAAGTGCAGCAAGTGCTTCTTCTGTTTCAGGAGAGAGCGTGTGCTGCCTTTTTTGTAATATGTCTAGTAATGATTTACGGAAAGGTTCAAGTTTTGTTTCTTCAGTTAAATATTTTTCAATTGTGCCTTCTTCTAATGAGAGAATTTCATTATGAATAAAGGATAGCGCCGTATGTACTTTCGTCCATAAAGCAGCAATTTTGGAAGAGTTCGCTTGAATAACTGGATTTGTACGATCAGTAGATTCTTTTAAATTTGCATAGGAGTATAGTTTTGTTAACTTCATTAAAAGCTCTTCTTCTAAAAGTAGGCAATGTAATAAGGTGGTAGGGCTATTGTGTAATTGTCCTTTAAACGCATCAAGTTTTTTTATATCATCTGTTAATACACGTAATGCAGTTTCCCACTCTTTATCAGATTCGTATAAATCAGAGAGGTCCCATGTTAATTCAATAGGAACTTCTGCGCGAATATGGCGTTTCTCAATTACATCTTTCATATATTATATCCCCCTTATTATAAGTATCTAAAAACATGATACTAGAAAATTCAGTAAAATGAAAATATTTTACATTTCTATATATAAAAAAGGACAAGCATAAAAATACTTGTCCTTCGAGTTAAGTTTAAAAATTAATATACTTTATCACCGTTGAAAATAGAGTTTTTTACGACTACATAATCTACAGTACGAATTGAGTCTAATTTTGTTCCACCAGCGTAAGAGATAGAAGATTGAAGATCTTGTTCCATTTCGATTAAAGTGTCTTCTAAAGAACCTTTATGCTCAACGAACATTTTCTTACCTTCAACGTTTTTCTTCTCACCTTTTTGGAATTCAGAAGCTGAACCGAAGTACTCTTTATAAAGTTTGCCGTCTTTTTCGATTGTTTCCCCTGGAGACTCTTCATGACCAGCGAATAGAGAACCGATCATAACCATAGTCGCCCCAAATCGAATAGATTTAGCTACGTCGCCATGTGTACGAATACCACCGTCAGCGATAATTGGTTTACTTGCAGCTTTTGCACACCAGCGAAGTGCAGCTAGCTGCCAACCACCAGTTCCAAAGCCTGTTTTAATTTTAGTAATACAAACTTTACCAGGTCCAATACCAACTTTTGTTGCGTCAGCACCAGCGTTTTCTAATTCTCTTACCGCTTCTGGAGTTCCAACGTTTCCAGCGATAACGAAGCTTTCTGGCAAATGCTTTTTAATATGTTGAATCATGTTGATTACAGCATTAGAATGTCCATGCGCGATATCAATCGTGATGTATTCAGGCGTAAGGTGCTCAGCAGCTAATTGTTGTACGAATTCATACTCGTCTTCTTTTACACCAACGCTAATAGAAGCGATTAATCCACGTGATTGCATATCTCTAATGAATGAGATTCGTTTCTCTGGTTGGAAACGATGCATGATATAGAAGTAATTATTTTCAGCTAAATACGTTGCAATTCTTTCATCAATAATCGTTTGCATATTTGCAGGTACGACAGGTAATTTAAATTTATGTTTTCCTAAAGTGACAGTTGTATCACATTCAGAGCGGCTATTTACAATACATTTTGCAGGAATTAATTGAATATCTTCATAGTCGAATACGTTTTCCATCATTTACACCCCTAAAATACGAATATTTTATTTTTATTAATCAAAAATGTTCGTCCATATGATAATTTACATTGTTTTCATTAAAAAGTCAAAGGATTTCTTAACGTTTTTTTTAAAAGTAGATTTTATATGTAAAAAACAACGTTAAAAACGAATTTAAAATGTTTTTTGTTTTATATTGTTCGTCTATAAAAAGGTTGAAAAATTAAGATAATTATATAAGGATGTATGTATTCTTTTTATTTTTTTTGAGTGGATGTAGGATTCTATGAAAAGGTTAATGCTAACAATACGAGCAAAAGATGTTATCAAGTAGTTGAACAATATATGAAATGATAAGGTTTATTTCTATGTAAAAAGATGAATCTGGCATAATCCATCTTTTTATGTGAGGTTTCAAGTATAATAAGTAGGGCGATAGTAACGTATACAAAAGATAAAAAAGAAAATAATACAGAATAAAATGAGGTTAATATATGAGTAAAAAAGGGTTTTTTGAGTATAAATTAAGTAAAGAAATTGTAAGGGCACTTACTGGGTTAGGGTATGATCATCCAACAGAAGTACAAGGTAAGGTTATTCCAGTCGCATTACAAAAGAAGGATCTTGTTGTGAAGTCCCAGACGGGAAGTGGAAAAACAGCTTCATTTGGTATTCCACTTTGTGAAATGGTGGAGTGGGCAGAGAATAAACCACAAGCATTAGTTTTAACACCAACGAGAGAGCTTGCGGTACAGGTGAAAGAAGATATTACAAATATAGGGCGATTCAAAAGAATTAAAGCCGCCGCAATTTATGGTAAGTCCCCATTTGCACGTCAAAAATTAGAGTTAAAGCAAAAGACGCATATTGTAGTAGGGACTCCAGGGCGTGTATTGGATCATATTGAAAAAGGGACCCTTTCTTTAGAGCGATTAAAATATTTAGTGATTGATGAAGCGGATGAAATGCTAAACATGGGCTTTATCGATCAAGTAGAGGCAATTATTGATGAATTACCTACAAATAGAATGACAATGCTATTTTCAGCAACTTTACCGGAAGATGTTGAAAGGTTATCACGTACATATATGAATGCACCAACTCATATTGAAATTAAAGCGGCTGGGATTACGACGGATAAAATTGAACATACTCTTTTTGAGGCGATAGAAGACGAGAAGCTTTCACTACTTAAAGATGTAACAACGATTGAGAATCCTGATAGCTGTATTATTTTCTGCCGTACACAAGAAAATGTAGATCATGTATATAGACAATTAAACCGAGCTAACTATCCTTGTGACAAAATACATGGTGGTATGGTACAAGAAGATCGTTTTGAAGTCATGGATGATTTTAGAAAAGGAAAATTTCGTTATTTAGTAGCAACAGACGTGGCTGCGAGGGGAATTGATATTGATAATATTACACATGTTATTAATTATGATATTCCACTTGAAAAAGAAAGCTATGTACATCGTACTGGAAGAACGGGACGAGCTGGAAATAGTGGAAAAGCTATTACATTTATAACACCATATGAAAATAGATTTTTAGAAGAGATTGAGGAGTATATTGGCTTTGAAATTCCAAAGGCAATTGGACCTTCAAAAGAAGAAGTTATGAAAGGGAAAGCTGCATTTGAAGAAAAGATACATGCTAAACCAATTATAAAGAAAGATAAAAATGCAGACATCAACAAAAGCATTATGAAGCTTTACTTTAATGGCGGGAAGAAAAAGAAAATTAGGGCGGTAGATTTCGTCGGTACAATCGCTAAAATTAAAGGTATTACAGCAGAAGATATAGGCATTATTACGATACAAGATAATGTTTCTTACGTTGAAATATTAAATGGAAAAGGACCACTTGTCTTGAAAGTTATGAAGACTACAACGATTAAAGGGAAACAACTAAAAGTTCATGAAGCAATTAAGTAAATAAAAACTATCCACTTTAATAGGTGGATAGTTTTTTATTTATGATTCTTTTAAATCATCCACTAGTTGCTCCGCTAAACGTCTATACATATTACTCATAGTCACGAAGGATGTTAGTAGTAGAAATTTTTCTAACTTTGTGTCTTCTAAGGAAGAAATCTCATTTACTTCTGTAACACGGTTATTTACGTCTTGTTTAAAGCTTTCGACATTGCTTTCAGTAAGAGCAAGATAATTTTTGTATAACGTATTTAATTCGAATGAATCATCATTTAATAAGGAGTCATTTATAGTTTCTAATGAACTTTTTATGTCGTTAATGGAAAGAGCACCTTTTAATTGATAAATTAGGCTAATTAAAATCATATGCTCTTTTGAATACTTTTTATTTTTGATAGGGATGAATAGTTTTCCTTTTGCGTAATTATTAATCATCGTTTTTGTTAATACTTTTTCATCATCAGTTCTCGTTGTATCTGCATAAGTATTCTCAAATAGTTGGACAACTTGATCTACATATAAGTCAACATTTGGAATATCCTCAAGTTTAATATTTTTTTCTAAATGCAATGTCTCAAGTAATTCATTTATATTTTCCACGTAGAATCCCTCACTTTTATAACTTAGTGGAACTTAATGTCTAATACATCTTTAAATATGGTATTACGAAACAAATGAATTGTAAATGTTGACCTTAAAAAGAAATGTGTATATAATTACATGTAGTTATTAAAACTACATGTAATTATATGAGGGGTGTTATTATGAATGCTTATGTAAGGGAACCAGTTAATGCATTTACTCACTTAGGTGGGGCGATATTATCATTTATTGCCTTATTAGCTATGCTTGTGAAAGTTTCTATCAAGATGCCATCATTTGCTGCAATTACAGCTGTTATTTTGTTTGGTATCGGAATGATGGTCCTTTATACGGCGTCAGCTGTATATCATAGTGTTGTGGCCAATGAACGTGTTATTTACTTCTTTAGGAAGCTAGATCATTCTATGATTTTTATATTAATTGCAGGTACATATGCACCCTTTTGCTTAATTACATTAAATTCAGCAAGTGGTTTGCTATTATTTTGTTTAGTCTATGCAACTGCGATTTGTGGCATTGTGTTTAAAATGTTTTGGTTTAATTGTCCAAGATGGTTATCGACAGCAATTTATATTACGATGGGTTGGTTAATTGTTTTATTCTTTGCACCGTTAGCTGAGAATTTAAGTACAGGAGGCATTGTTTTCTTAGTACTTGGGGGCATTTTTTATACAATTGGTGGATTTATTTATGGAACAAAGCCAAAATGGCTAGAGTTTAAATATATGGGACATCATGAAGTTTTTCACGTTTTTGTATTATTAGGTAGTCTTGCACATTTTCTAAGTGTATATTGTTACGTAATTTAATAAGAAAAACGCCACATAATAAAAATTATGTGGCGTTTTTCTTATTACTTGATTGGAATCGTATATGTTATAAAATTATTATGGGATAAAATGTAAGTTTCTGTGTTCGCATATTAAACATAGGATAAGAAATATGTGATATACTTTGAGAAGTTTATAATGAATGAAATATGGAGGACTATAATTATGGCAATACTTGTAACAGGTGGAGCAGGGTATATTGGTAGTCATACATGTGTAGAATTACTAAATAGCGGTTACGAAATTATAGTAGTTGATAATCTTTCGAATAGCTCGGTAGAATCTATAAATCGAGTGAAAGAAATAACAGGAAAACAATTTAAGTTTTATAAAGAAGATGTTTTAAATCAAGAAGCACTTGACGCAATTTTTGAAGAAAATGCAATCGAAGCAGTTATTCACTTTGCAGGATTTAAAGCTGTAGGGGAATCAGTAGTAATTCCATTAACATATTATCATAACAACATTACGAGCACTTTAGTGCTATGTGAAGTAATGCAGAAACATAATGTAAAGAAGATGATTTTTAGTTCATCCGCAACTGTATATGGTATCCCGGAAACGTCACCGATTACAGAGGAGTTTCCGTTAAGTGCAACAAATCCATATGGTCAAACGAAATTAATGATTGAGCAAATTATGCGTGATGTAGCATTTGCAGATAGAGAATGGAGTATCGCGTTACTTCGCTATTTCAACCCATTTGGTGCACATGAAAGTGGACGTATTGGAGAGGATCCAAATGGAATTCCAAATAACTTAATGCCATATGTCACACAAGTGGCAGTAGGTAAGCTAAAAGAATTAAGTGTATTTGGAAATGACTACCCAACGAAAGATGGAACAGGCATCCGTGACTACATACATGTTGTAGACTTAGCAAAAGGTCACGTAAAAGCGCTAGAGAAAGTACTGAATACAACAGGAGTAGATGCTTATAATTTGGGCACAGGTACAGGGTATAGTGTACTTGAGATGGTTGAAGCATTTGAAAGGGTTTCAGGAAAAAAAGTTCCTTATAAAATTACAGAGCGTCGTCCTGGCGATGTGGCAATATGTTTTGCAGATGCATCAAAGGCAAAACGTGAACTAGGATGGGAAGCAAAACGTGGATTAGAAGAAATGTGTGCAGATTCTTGGAGATGGCAATCAAATAATAAAAATGGCTATTTGGAAGTTTAATATGTAGATACAAAAATGACCTTTGCATGAGCAAAGGTCATTTTTGTATTTATTTCCCGTTAAGTTTATTAGCTAATTTGGTAAAAAAGGTCCGCTGTTTTATAGGAATATTTGACTGGCAAAATGTATAATAATCAATATCTTTAATGTAAGTAAAGAGCCTAGAAATAGCATATAGGAATGTAATAGAAGATCCAACTGCGAAACTAATGCCGTAACCATTGAATCCGAATGGAAGCAGGATAAGGCTTAATAACAAGTTTGCAAAAAAGAAAATAGCTGATGTTCGAAATGCCCCTTTACGATCCTCAAAGTATAGGAGTAGTAATGTAATAACGAGCACCATTCCATTTGCATAAGCACCAACTATAGTTAGTTGCAGAATAGAGTAATTAAGTGTTGTCATTCCAGATTGCGAACTAAACATCCATATTATAAAAATAATAAGTAAGGAAAAAATACCTTGATTACGAAGTATACGTTCCATTTCCTGCTTTAAGACAAAGTTCATGGAATCTTTCAATTGTAAAAGCGTATGTAATGTTCCGCCATTGTTTACCGAACCGAAGAACTTTTTATATCTTTCATAAAACCTGGTTTCAATGGATACTACAAAGAAAATATAGGTTGGGATAATACTTAAATACGCCCAGAAAACAGAAGTATCATAAATTTGATGATAAATAAATGTATTTTCAATATTTCCCCGACCGTCTCCAAACCAAATAACAAAATTACATACCCAAATACCCACATTGTAAAAGAGGCTTGACCAAAATAATTCTGGATATTTATCTAAATAAGACAGAAAGGTAAATTGTTCAGTAGCATCACTATTTGGAAACATTCGTACAATAACGATACTTAACCATACTAGTGTAATGAAAGTACCGAGTGTAAAAGAAATTAAAAGCAATAGGGCAGATCCATGTTCTAACCCAAGTGTAGGGTGCCAGTAAGCTACTAGGATAATTCCTAATAGGGAAAAAATGGATCCGATTAAAAATGCCAGTGCAATTGATTGATAATCTTTAGCTGCTGTTAAATAAATGGACTGAATCCAGATGATATTTAAAGCTAAAAATAAAAATAGCATCACGATTTTATAATATAAAGCTAACGGTGTGAAAAATGCAAACAAAAGCCATAACATAATAGCTAAAAAAAGTGTGATCTTCGTCATTCCTAAAAATGAAGAAAATACTTTATCAGCTTTTTGTTCGTATAAAAGGTCAGCTACATATCTAGTTACAATGAGCTGCAATGCTCCGTAAATAATTTGAGAAAAAATAAAGCAATATGAAATTGAAATAGTGAAAAGACGCTGTTCTTCAATTGAAATAGAATGAAATAAACTCAAAATGAATCGAATAGTTGTTACTGCTAAAATAACGACTAACCAAGGACCAGCTGTAACAAATAACGAAAATCCATAAGCTTTTACCCTTGAAGAATAGTAGTCTTCCTGAAATAATTTTTGTAATCGAAATCCTATACCTGCCATGTTTTCGCACCCCTTTCTAAATAAAGCTTACGATAACTATCAACAACACCTGATAATTGATAATATGCTTCAATACGATTACGCCCATTGTTTCCGAATTGTTGAATGGATTCAGGGTGGCGATAATACCATTCTAAGTGGGTGGCAACTTGTTCAGGAGATACAGGTGGTACAACAAAGCCACATTGGCCGTGAGGATCTTCATCTTGTCCATAAATTAACTCCTTACAAGAACCAACGTCTGTAACAACCCATGGTAATCCCGATGCCATTCCTTCTAACATAGCTAGTGGTTGCCCTTCAGATATGCTAGTTAATACGAGAATATCCGTTTGTTTTAAGTAATCTTTAATGTTTACTCTGCCAGTCATTATTACATGTTCTTTTAATCCAAGTTGCTGAATTAAATCACGACATTCTTGGGCATACTCTGGTTCTTCTGTATCAGGACCTAATAAGTAGAAGATAAACGGAATATCTTTTTCTAATAATAATTTAGCTGCATAAATCATTGTTTTTACGTCTTTAATTGGCACAACTCGTATAATAGCAGAAATAATGAGTTTATCTGAATTATGTTTTGGCTTACGTAGCCCCTTATAGTCAGATAAAGTAACACCATTTGGAACAATTTTTAGTTTATGGGCCGGAGCTCCTAGTTCTTTTTGATATGCACTATTCCGTCCGAATAACGTAATCACATCAGCAGCTTGTTCATATGCTTGGTGAGATAAATGATGGAAGAAAGAAACCCATCTTTTTTTGTATTCGATTGGTATCCAAGTTGATTGGAGTATTTCCTCTTCACGTTCCCGAGAATAAATACCATGCTCTGTTAGAATAAATGGTATGTCAGATTTGGCACTAATTGCAGCTCCAAGAAGCCCACCATAGCCTGTAGATACAGAATGGATAAGATCTAATTCAGGAAAGTCAATTTGTAAAATTTGAATGATTGGTGTGAACATAGATCTCCACATCCAAAAATAATTTAAGAAAGAACCACTACTTTCTTCATACAAATAGCTTTCTTTCACTATTTCATAAAATTCACGACTTTCGAAGAAGGAATGTAGTGTTCCTAGCTTTTGCTTGTTCCCTAATATTTGTAATGCTTCTGTGTCGTTAGCTTGGAATGTAAACCATTTTTGAAGTATTTGTACTTCATCAGTCGTTAAATTGGTTTTTATATGGTTTGAGTCACTTTCTGATTGTAAGGGAATCATAATGATATCTTTTACATTGTTAGGAATTTCATATTGATATTCCTCTTCTGTTTTTATTTGCGGTACGATCGCAAAAATGGTGAATTCATGTTCTTTAAATTGTTGGATAATCATTTGTACCCAACTTGCTACTCCGCCACTGACAAAAGGATAACTTCCTTCAACGACTAAACCTATTCTCATCTGCTATACCCCTTTAATTGGAATTGTAGCGTTAGCTTGTTTTAATATAACGCTATAAATTTGTGAATCTAGCTTTGTAACTGTGCCGTATGGGAATGAACCAGTTTTCAATTTTTTCCCTTCTTCCACACGTATAATCGTTGCAGTGTGGTTTGGTAATCCTTTATATGCAATGTGAACAGCATCATCTTCATAAGAAACAGCTAAATCACCGGTTTGATAAATTTTCATGGAAGCAGTTGCTTCACTTTGTGTCATACTTTTTATATAAGGATATCTTTCTCGTATTTCTTTAATTGTCGTTTTATAAGCTTTAAATAATTCTTCCCACGTTAAATTACCCGAACGTTTTTCATCAAGGATATCATCTGGATGGACGAAATGTGAGATAACCCCTAAATTTGCAGTAACATCAGCTAAAATAAATTGTTCTTCATCTGAAATAGCATAGCCACTCGTAATACGTGGGAAGTGATAAATATTTTTGTTGTGCTCGTCTGGTCCAAATTCTTGAATTAAACTGCCGTTACTTTTACTTCCCACATATAGAGAAGCAACTGTTTCCATAGTTGGGACCGCGTCGTTTAATGCACTTAATCCAGTCGTATTTATAATATTGGATGGTGGTACATAGGTTTTTAGTTTTTCGTTTGGAAAGAAGTTATACACGAGTTTTTGTAAAGCATCTAAGGATCTCTCCATGTCCTCCTTTGAATTCCATGGAACATATTCAAGTGCTTTATCTACTGGGTCTGGTGGTAATAATAAAGGTTGATGGTTATAGCCATGAATACCGATTTCTCCACCGTGACTTAATAATTCTCTCCCAAATAATAAATAGGTATTTCTATTTTTACCTGTAAAATTTTCAAAGGGTGGCGTTACTTTATTTTGATATGTCCCAATTGCAACCCCTGTATATTTAATATCAAGCTCTTCAGAGATATCCTTCATATTTTTCCACCAATGTTTTTTATAAAATTCTTCAACAGAAATTTTTTCTGTTGTTAAGTTTTTTAGTTCTCCACTTGGAATTGGAGATGGGAAGTCATCGATATACATAATCTCCGCTCCAAGTTGTACTGTAGCGAAAGTCGGGAAAATAGTACCCAGTGATTGAACGAACATACCTCTACCTAATTTATCGTTCAATGCTGTTGTATTCCAATATAAGACTTTTCCTTCACCGTAGTCATTGGTCCAAAGGATGGGAGTATCTTCTGCAGTAATCCAAGTATTAGTTGTATTCTCATCTAGCGTAATATTCATTGAGCTATGAGTGAACAATGGAGAAGAACTTGAGAGATCAGGATAACCAGGGAATAAAACTTCTTCAAAGGTTAATCCCTTCACATCTTTGAAGCCTTCTTTTTTTGTAATACCAAATAATGTGTTCCAGGAAGAATCTGAATCAAGTCGGTTTGCGACAATAATCCTTCCGCCCATTTGTACAAAATTTTGAATATCAGCTTGTGGAAGTTGCGCCATTATTTCACCTGTAATAATAATTCCTGTATAGGGAGAGGGAGTAAGTCCCTTAATTTCATTAGCTGTAATATTTTTATAGTGTAGGTGTGCGTAATCCATTGCCTTTTTCGTATTAAATTCGACTTGTTGCCCTAATGTATTATCCGTTTTTAAAACGTATAATTGCATTTTTTGTCCATTTTGGGCTACATCTTTTGCTTTGAGTGTTTTAACAGTAGCTGTTTCTTTAGTTTTAGGAACAGAAAACTTTTGATAGAAATTTTCTGTTCGATATATAAGGATAGATATAATTAAGAGAAATAAAATGATACTAACAATTCCGATATATATATTAATCCCCTTTTTCAATGTGTACGCCTCCAAACTGCCTTACAAATAATTGATATTTACGCGGTAGTATATGAACTCTTTTTGCAGCTGCTAGATTATTGATTAAGTTATAGAGCTCGTCCCATAACTTTTGCTCATAATATATTTCAAGTAACCCAACGTAACCGTAATATGATTCAGGATAGAAATGAATAAGATTTAAAAATTGTTCTTCAGACTTTGCATATTGTTTTGTATGTAGAAACAGATTTCCAAGGTGGAAAGGATAAAGAGGTTCGGTAGGGAATAGTTCTACACTTTGTGTAATAAAATTCATAAATTCGGCGATTATTTTTTCTTTTTGCTGATTAGAAAGAAGACCACTGTCTATATATCTTAAATAGTTAGAAACCAATTCTTTTGCAATTTCATTTTGTGGATTTTGTAGAAATTGCTTATTTAAGTATTCGATCTGTTTTTCGTACCGTTCATTTAGTAAATTAATAGTAGTTGCTGCGTAATGTACAGTTTCAGGATCTTTATGGTGAATGGCTTCTTTCAATAAGCCTCCTTCATTGGAAATAGGGGAGGAGCTTAACTGTACAATGAGTTGTTTATGTAATTCAGGCTTATCTAGTTCTAATCCAGAAGAAAATGAAATTAGGTCCATATCTTGTTTTGCCGATGCCAAAATATCTTCATAATGATCAACTTGAAAGGAAACATACTCAGAGTATTGCTGTAACCACTCGGTCTTGGAGCGTCTTATATTCAGTAATAACATGATTGCTGATATAATAAGTCCGACAAGCGGGAAAAGGAGAGAGATAATCAAGCAAAACTCAATAATTCCTTTCTTATCTTCAGTAATCAAACCTTTCGTAAATCGAAATAAAAGAAAAACCAAAATAGCATAAATAAAGTAAAGGAGGAGTAAAATCATTAGAATACCACTCCTTTAGAAGAAAGAGCGTTTTGTATACGAGTTTTGACTGGTAATAAAAATTTTTCTTCAGTGCCAGGTAATAGAATCATAACTTTTTGTTCGGTCGTGCTATAACCGAATATATCAATATCACGCAAATGATCTTTTAAAATAGAATTTATCATTTCTAAGGAATCTTGTGGAACAGTAAATTCAAAATAGGAATATGGATAAGATAATGTTTCGTAACGTTTCTTTTCTATTTTTAGTAAATGTTCAAATTCATCTTCATAATAAATGCTCGTTTTAGGGAATGTACGATCCTCTTGACTTGATAGCCAAAGATTAGAAGCGTTTTGTAAACGATCACCCATCCAGCGTAAATACCATGTGAAAAGTTCGAATTGCTCAGAAGTTACTTTTGAAAATTCAATTTCGTCTAATATAATGACATATTGTACATCATCTTGGAATAGGACGGGACCAACTAAAAGTGGAGCGTCTTGAAAATCCTCTTCTGTACGGAAAAAAGGTCGATTATGTGCTAGAGCATTTTTGATGACTAGCGAAGCATTTTTAACAAAAATGGATTGAGGTAAGGTATTTTTACCAGTTTCTGCTCTTAATTTAATACGAAGTGATTGTTTATTGTTATCGACGTGATAGATACCAATTTTTTTTGCTCCGAAATACATTTTTAATACATTTATCCCCTCATCGAGTACAATTTCAGGATGTGTATGATTTAAAGCTTTAAACATATGATACATTTTAGATAAGTGATTATTTGATTCAAGTACACGAGAACGTAGTGTAATACGTGTTTCATCCAATTGTTTTACAACATATTTTAATTCTTTATTTTCGGCTTTTAGCTCATTATTTATCATATGTACATCTTCATACCGTTCCTTTTGTGCAGTACTCATTAGTCCACAACATAAACTAATAACAAGTAAGAAAATCCAATTAATCCAGTAATCTAATGAATAAAAGTACAGTAATATATCATCTTCCTTATATATACCGCTTATAAAAATATAAATCATTGCTTCTAGAAAGGTGAAAAGGGCGATAGATATGCCATACCGGCTAGAAATAATTAATGTAATAAATAAGAGTAAGAAGTATTCATACGTTGGTGTTAGAAAATCAGTTAGTATTGAGAGAAAAAATAGAGCAATAAAGAGAATCGTAGGTTCAATCATTTTTTGTAATAAATTAGATTGTCTATAGTGCATAAAAAATCCCTTCTTTCGTTTGCGAATTTAATTTTGAGGAATAGTACGCTGAAATAAAATACATAATTTAAAAGAATTATTTTAAAATATATAAAGCCCAAATCATTTTATCAACAGAGATGTAGTAAATTCAAGTGAAATAAATTCTAATTTTTGTTAATGTATTGTATTTATTGGAATTTTTATTAAATATCGAGCTTGAAAAAATGTAAAATGTTATTGTATTACTATACTTGTATTAATATTTAAAATGATAAAAAATTACAGTTTTATAGGGGGGGAATATTATTATGGAGTGGAAACGTTCCATATGCTTTTTAGCTATATTTTCTTTTATTTTTTCTTCAAGTACATCCGCTCAAGCAAATGTCGTGGAACCAGTTTTAAAAAATGTACGAAGTTATAAAATTTATTATGGTGAAGCAAATGAGCAAGTAATTGAGGGACTTTCAAAGTATGACATGGTCATTATAGAGCCATATGCATTTTCGAAAGAGCAAGTTCAGCAATTAAAAAAATCAGGAACAGTAGTCCTTGGGTATGTTAGTGTTTTAGAATTAGAATCGTGGCATAAATCGCAAGTAGTTGAATCAGACTATTATTATCGAGACGGTAAGAAAATGAAGATTGAGCAGTGGGATACATATATTATGAATTTAGCTGATGAACATTACCGGCGGATTGTTGTAAATAAAGTGAAACAGCAAGTTATTGGAAAAGGAATAGACGGTGTGTTTTTAGATACCGCTGGTGATATTGACGACTATTTTTATGATCAGCCAGTTACACAAGGGAAATTTCGCGAAGCATATGTAAATTTATTAAAAGAAATAAAAGGTGTTGATTCTGATTTGCTTCTTATACAGAATTGGGGATTTGACACAATCAAAAATACATCCTTGAATTTTATACATGGTGTATTGTGGGAGGACTTCAATAAACAAGTTATTACGAAAGATGAATGGAGTCAAAATTGGATGCGCTATTTTAAACAACAAAGTAATAAGATTGTAACGTTTACCGTTACTCCAAATACCGTATCTAAAAAATATAGTTCTATAAATGGATTTATTCCTACAATTAATCCGAATGATATTTATGATAAATAGCAATTATTAGGGATGAGAAACTATCAATATTGAATATGAAAGTTTAGGTCAGTATACGATTATCTTATAAAGATGAATGTATTACTGACTAGCTCATTTTATAATACTCCATGTTAGAAATTAGTAGAATAAGATAGAAAAAGTGCATTATCCTATTAATTTTTATAGAAATAAAAAACGTAATATTTAAAATAACATCAATACTTGTGTCATGGTTAGAGTACGTTTATAATCAAGGAATCCTATTAATGTTCTGATAGGGTTATTTATGATTGAAAGCGTTTTAAATTTGGTGTTCTTCAAGGTAGGAAGTCTGACCTATTTGGATTAAAAATTATGTATGTAGTTTTAAATAGGAAGAAAAATAATAAAGAATCACTTTATATTGTGGGGAGGTTAAAAGTGTGAAAGGGAAAGACTTTCACACGAATACATATGGGTTACGTAGGATTATTACTTTCGGGTGCAGCTTTATTTTTAAATAGTCTTGTTATATTAGGAAAAGCAGAGATGAAAAGTGCAGGTGTTTTTAATTTATTTGTGGGTGCACTACAAATTATTATTCCGTTCTATTTAATCATGATTTCTGATCAAAGTAATTGGACGGTATATTCATATGCAGCTACTTTCTTATTCGGATTAACCTATTTATATGTAGGTGTTACTTTTATAAAAGGAATGGATAGTAGCGGTTTAGGTTGGTTCTGCATTTGGGTAGCAATTATTGCTTTATTCTATATGGTTGTTTCATTTGTTCAATTCCACGATGTTGTGAATGCGTTAACGTGGTTTATGTGGGCATTACTTTGGTATTTATTTTTTGTATTAAATACACAAAAAAAGAACATCAATCAATATCTTGGCAGGATTGCCTTCGTACAATCATGGGTAACATTGACGTTACCTTCACTCTTTTATTTTATGGGAGTATGGGGAGAAGGATTCGTATATGAATTATGGGTTTATGTATCTGTAATTTCTATTTTATACTTCTGTTATTGTATTTATAAATATCGAGTACGTTAATATATTTTTTGTAGAAAAGCATGGAATCGTTAAACGAATTCCATGCTTTTTATATGTTAGCATTTATAATAGAGAGGTAGTATTTTACAATTTTCTAAAATGGGGATGATGAAGTTGAAAAAAGTATTGGTGCTAGGGGGAACAAGATTTTTTGGTAAACATTTAGTAGAAGCACTTTTGCAAGAGGGGCACGATGTAACGATTGCGACGAGAGGAATTACGGAAGATTCTTTTGGAAGTGCAGTAAAAAGACTTATTGTAGATAGAGAAGATGAAAAACAACTAGCAGAGCGTCTAGAAGATAAAAGTTATGATATTGTATACGATAATTTATGCTATAGCTCGAATGCAGCGAAGATAATATGTGAAGTGTTACGAGGGAAAACGAAGAAATATGTTATGACATCTTCAATGGCTGTCTATGAACCTGCACTAAGCTTATCAGAAGAAGACTTTAATCCGTACGAGTATGCAATCGCGTATGGAGATAGGAATGACTTCAATTATGGTGAAGGAAAGAGATTAGCCGAAGCCGTTGTATTTCAACAAGCAACATTCCCAGTTGTTGCAGCTCGTTTTCCGGTTGTTATTGGAGAAAACGATTATACGAAAAGGTTACAATTTTACGTTGAACATATCGTGAGAGAAGAGCCTGTCGCAGTGAATCATCTAGATGGAAAGTTGTCGTTTATACATGAAGAAGAAGCAGGGGGATTTTTAGTTTGGTGCGGGATGAAAGACATAGAAGGGCCAATTAATGCTTGTAGCAACGGGGCAGTTTCTGCTCGGGACATTATTCATTACATAGAAGAAACTACGGGAATAAAAGCACTTGTTCAAGAAGCAGTAGACAATGTAGCGCCTTATAATGAAGTGACTAATTGTACATTACATAATGGAAAAGCTAATGAATTAGGATTCCCGTTCCGAGAGTTGAAAATAGAAATAGAAAAAGTATTACGTTATTACATACATGCAATGAAATAATCATAAATCCCCCGGTGGCAATCCGGGGGATTCTGGAGGATTTCGACAATACTAATTTTACATTACCAAACTTACCTTATACGCACGACTAATGTTTTTGTGATTGAATTGCTTGTAAATACTTTTCATTTACCCGGTCCCAGTTCACTGTATGCCACCAGTTGGTAACAAATTCTGGGCGACGATTTTGGTACTTTAAATAATAGGCATGTTCCCATACATCAATGACGAGTAATGGAATCTTACCTTCTTGTAAAGGTGTATCTTGATTAGGTGTACTCATTACAGTAAGTTCTTCACCATCAAGGACAAGCCAGCCATAACCACTTCCAAAACGGCTAATTGCTGCTTTAGACAGTTGATCTTTTAAGTTGTCAAAGGTATTGAAATAATAATCAATTACTTTTGCAACGTCTCCATTAGGCTCGCCGCCACCCCGTGGGCTCATTACTTCCCAAAAAAGACTATGACAATAATGTCCACCACCGTTATTTCTTACAGCTGTAACAATTTCCTTTGGTAAAGTGTCTAAATTACATAGTAACTCTTCTAAAGATTTATTATGTAATTCCGAATAGTTTTCTAATGCAGCATTCAAATTATTTACGTATGTCGCATGGTGCTTCCCGTGATGAATAGAAAGTGTATTGCTATCGATATATGGCTCTAGTTCATCATAGTCATATGAAAGCTTTGGCAATTGAAATGAAGACATGACATTCCCTCCTTTCCTTCTAAAAGTTGGTATAGGTAAAAATAATTTACCTGAGTCAAAAATACACCTATTTTTTATGCAAGTCAATAGTAATCTCTTTAATTTTCTGAAAAATATTACAATAAAAGTAACACTTCGACTTTCATTTGTGACTCTTATTCTTTTTGCTTATACTGTAAAGTAGAACGTTTTGTTGAAATAGAAGGAGATCGTTTATGAGTAAAACGAAACAATTAATAGAGGAAGCGAGTCATTTTATTACGATTTGCTATAAAGAGCTTAATAAAGAACAAGTCATAGAAGAACGCATGAAAGAAATTCGAGTTGAAATAGAGAAGACGGGGACGTATGAACATACATTTGAAGAACTTGTTCACGGATCGCGAATGGCATGGCGCAATAGTAATCGATGTATCGGAAGACTATTTTGGAGTAAGATGCACATATTAGATGCACGTGAAGTAAATGATGAGGAAGGTGTATATAATGCATTAATTCATCATATTCAATATGCAACGAACAACGGAAAAGTGAAACCGACCATTACAATTTTTAAGCAATATCAAGGTGAAGAAAATAATATACGAATTTATAATCACCAATTGATTCGGTATGCAGGATATAAAACAGAAATGGGAGTGATTGGTGACTCTCATTCCGCTGTGTTTACAGATTTTTGTCAAGAACTTGGCTGGCAAGGAGAAGGTACGAATTTCGATGTATTGCCACTTGTGTTTTCTATAGATGGAAAAGCGCCGATATATAAAGAAATTCCGAAAGAAGAAGTAAAAGAGGTGCCAATTGAACACCCAGAATACCCAATTTCGTCACTTGGAGCAAAATGGTACGGGGTTCCAATGATTTCAGATATGCGCTTAGAAATTGGCGGTATTTCCTATACAGCAGCTCCGTTTAATGGATGGTATATGGGAACAGAGATTGGGGCACGTAACTTAGCAGATTATGATCGTTATAATTTACTTCCGGCAGTTGCGGAAATGATGGATTTGGATACATCGAGAAATGGTACGTTATGGAAAGATAAGGCGTTAGTTGAATTAAACGTGGCTGTTTTATATTCCTTTAAAAAACAAGGAGTGAGTATTGTTGACCATCATACTGCGGCACAACAATTTCAGCAATTTGAGAAGCAAGAAGCTGCTTGTGGTCGTGTTGTAACGGGCAATTGGGTGTGGCTCATTCCGCCGTTATCTCCAGCTACCACCCATATTTATCATAAACCGTATCCGAATGAGATTTTGAAGCCGAATTTCTTTCATAAATAGTTTGTAGTATAGGGCATTTTCTGTAAAAATATAATTTTTTTAACTACTGTTACGTAGCAAATGGAAGCCTTTACCCTCGGTTATTTTTGGAAGGAGCTTTTTGAACCAAGGAGTTCCTTATGTTATAATCAAATTTCTGTTTCGACGACCTTATAGAAATATAAGGTCTTTTATTTTGCTTTTTTATGTAAGAGGAATAGAAATTTTCTTTTAAATAAGGGATTTAGCATATTTTTAGGGACAACATAAGTGTGTAGGAAATAGATAAATTATTATTCTTATATAATCATTGTGTTTTGGGTGTAAACAATAAAACATAATAAAGTTGTTTTTTTAGATTGCTGAGGAAGGAGGAAGTGTAAATGAGGATGAAGAGTCGAAAAACGGATTGGCCTGTATTTCTTATTAGTGGTGGCTCACTTTTATTATTTGTAATTGCGGTTTTTTTAAATAAAAGTTACGTAGAGGGAGCCATTAATAGTAGTTTTGCAGCTTCAATTAAATATTTTGGTGCCTTTTGGCAAGTTTTATTAATTGGTACATTTATTGTTGCAATGTGTATGGCGTTCTCGAAATATGGGAGAGTTAAACTTGGGGGATTAGAAAAACCTGAGATTAGTACAGCAAAATGGCTTGCTATTATTATGTCTACATTACTTGCCGGGGGTGGCGTTTTTTGGGCAGCAGCAGAGCCTATGTACCATTTGATGACGGTGCCACCAATACATGAAGGTATATCTGCTGGAACGAAAGAAGCGGTCATGCCTGCTTTAGCGCAAAGTTATATGCATTGGGGTTTCTTGGCTTGGACGATTTTAGGTACAATTAGTGCGGTAGTTATGATGTATGGGCATTATCATAAAGGTATGCCGTTAAAACCTCGAACGCTTTTATATCCTATTTTTGGTGAGAAATTGCGAAAGAGTTTGCTTGGAACAATGATTGATGCATTTGCCATTATTGCGGTAGCTGCAGGGACGATTGGACCAATCGGATTTTTAGGCTTACAAGCAAGTTATGGCCTACAAGCATTGTTTAATATTCCTGATGTTTTTACTACTCAATTAGCAATTATTATTTGTGTAGTTGCGGTTTCTACTATATCTGCAGTAACAGGAATTAATAAAGGGATTCAAATTATAAGCGATTTAAATGTTAAATTAGCGATTTTATTAATGGTATTTGTATTATTATGTGGACCAGGTGGATTTATTATTGATTCGTTTGTATCTTCGTTTGGATTTTATATAAATGAATTTATTCCAATGAGCACATACCGCGGTGATACAGGTTGGTTAGGATCGTGGACAATCTTTTTCTGGGGGTGGTTTATTGGATATGGACCGATGATGGCAATTTTAGTGAGCCGCATTTCAAGAGGAAGAACAATTCGAGAAATCATCGTTGCAATTGGAATTATTGCACCTATTATTACAACGTTTTGGTTTACTATACTAGGGGGATCAGGTGTGTTTTATGAGTTAATGAATCCTGGTTCTATATCGACCGCATTAAGTGCATCTGGTATGCCAGCTGCTATGATTGCAATTACAGAGCAACTGCCACTCTCTCATATTATTGGACCGGCATTTCTTTTATTAACAATTTTATTTGTAGTGACAACAGGAGATTCAATGGCTTATTCGATTTCGATGGCAGTGACTGGAGACGGAGATCCTAGAATTAGCTTACGAATTTTTTGGTCGCTTATTATGGGAGCAGTTGCGGCAATTCTTTTATACATGGGTGAGGGAAGTATTAATGCATTGCAATCATTCATCGTAGTAACAGCTGTCCCAGTATCCGTTCTGTTGTTCCCAATGCTATGGCTAGCGCCTAAAGTGGCAGGGGAACTAGCATTAAAACAAGGTATTGTAAAAGAAGAAGAGCAAACTTCTTTCTTGTTCCAAAAAGCTAGTAGATCAAAATAAATAATTGTATATTTTATATCAAAAGAGGAAGCATTTCATTAGAGATGCTTCCTCTTTGCTATTTATATAACTATCTTTCTTGAAGGAAGATCGTACACTGTGTAGTTTCAATCTATTCTAATACTTTATCCTTCGTCTCTGGGACAAATAATAGCATTGTAACTAAACCGATTGGATAGATAATGAAGATAAGAGATAATGCCCCCATTACATTACCACCTGCAGCAAGTAATCCGATAATAACAGGTCCAAAGCCAGCTAAACCACGTCCAGTACCGAAAATAAAGTTTTCTGCTGTAGAACGAGCTTCAGCGGGATAGTTTTCAGCTAAAATTGCTCCGAATCCTCCCATCATGCCATTTGCAAAGAACCCAAGCAATGCACTTCCCCATAGCAATAATGTTGAATCTGTGAATAAGAAGAAGTAAATGAGACAGTATATAGTACCACCAACATAATAGATTGTAAAAGTTTTACGGCGACCAATTTTATCGGCTAGAATACCAAAAGTTGCAATTCCAATGAGCATGCCAATCGTAGAGATGAACATCCAACCGCTCGCTTTTGCTAATGTGTAGTTATATTTATTCGCCAAAATAGTTGGCATCCATGTAAAGATTCCATAGTATCCGAAGTTCTGGATGAATGACATAATAATAAGACCAATTGTTGTTAGCGTTACTTTTTTATTTGCAAATAGCTTTCGAAGTGGGAACTTTTTCATTTGCTTTAATTGCTCTGCCTCAGTAGTTGTTAAATTACCTTCAGCTTCTTTTTGTAACAATTCTTTTTTGTATCGTTGTTTTTGTTCCCATATTTTCGGTTCACTTAAACTTTTTCGGACATAGACAGCTAGTAGTGCGGGAATGAGTCCAAATAAGAAAACGGCTCTCCATCCAAAGTGTGGAACGATAAATGCTGGTAGGAGTGAAGCGACTAGTACGCCGAATTGCCATCCAAGTGCCACAACGGATGTTGCCTTTGCGCGCATTTCTTTCGACCATGTTTCAGTTACGATGGCCATCCCAATTCCGAATTCACCACCAACTCCCATTCCTACTAAAAAGCGAAGAATTAATAATTGCCAATAATCTGTTGCGAAATAAATAAGTGCTGTCGCGAGTGAAAATAGTAAGATTGTGAAGGCCATCGTACGGATACGCCCAAATAAATCAGCAATAAATCCAAATAAATAAGACCCAATTAGCATTCCTATTGTAGTAGCTAAAGTTAAGTTCCCACCTTCAATAGGGCTTAAATGAAATTCTTTTAAAATGTAGACGAGCACGAAAGATAAGAGCAACATATCTAAGCCTTCTGCTGCATATCCTAGCGCAGACCCAAATAGTGTTTTATATCTTTTCTCTTTCGTCTCCTCTGTTGTTGATTGTACATCAGTAGTGACGTTCATCATTATTCCTCCTTATTTTCTTCTACAGTCGCTATGGAAGAATAACAAAAGGCCTTCTCACCTGATATGATGAGAAGGCCAAAAAAGCATACGTATTCCTAGAAAAGAACATACGTATATTGTATTCCGACTTCCTTCTCAACCTCACGGGGTTGGGTTAAAGGACTGTATTATATTAATTTATTTTTAGCACTCTTCTATTAGATTGTCAAATAAAGAGGGAATTGTTATGTGTAAAATATTGCAAAAGGTATTTCATTCTTCTTGACGCCCACTTCACTATTTTCCGATAATAAAACTAACTACTATAAAAAGGAATGAATCACAGATGCTAAATTTAGTACTTATGATGATTGAACGCGTCGGACTTATTGTTATTTTAGGATTTTTACTTTCGCATATTAAAACATTCAGGCGCCTTCTTCATAAGCAAGATGGTTATGTAGATAAGCTTAAGCTTATTTGTATTTTTTCGGTGTTTACAATTGTAAGCAATTACACTGGGATTGAAATAGCGGGTAATACGATTATGAATGAAAATTGGCTACAGGGTGTTTCTTCATCGAGCACAATCGCGAATACACGTATTATGGGTGTTGGAATTAGTGGATTGCTTGGCGGACCTATCGTTGGAATTGGAGTAGGATCGATTGCTGGTATTCACCGTTATATGCTTGGCGGGACGACTGCACTAAGTTGTGCAATCTCTTCAATTTTAGCGGGGGTTATAACAGGTTATATTGGATACATTTTCAAAAAGTATAATCGTACAATTACGCCTAAATTTTCAGCGGTTTTAAGTGTGTTTATCGTTTCTTTAGAAATGATTATGATCTTATTAATTGTAGAGGATGGAATGAGTATTGTGAAAACAATTGCGATACCAATGATCCTTGTAAATAGCTTTGGAAGTTTTATTTTACTTTCTATGATACAAGCTATTTTGCGCCAGGAAGAGAATGCAAAGGCACTTCAGACTCATAAGGTATTACGTATTGCAGATAAAACGTTACCGTATTTTCGCCAAGGCTTAACAGAAGAATCGTGTAAGCATGTGGCACAAATTATTCACCGCTTTACAGGAACTGATGCGGTATCCTTAACAGATACAGAGAAAATATTAGCTCATGTTGGATTAGCATCAGATCACCATATTCCTTCACATAGTTTAATAACTGGTTTGTCGAAAGAAGTGTTACACACAGGAAAAATAATGAAAGCAAAATCACGTGAGGTCATTAATTGTCAACATGAAGGATGCCCTTTGCAAGCGGCGATTGTTATTCCACTAACTTCACATGGAAATACGATAGGGACATTAAAACTGTATTTCAAAAATCCTAACCAGTTAAGTCGTGTGGAAGAGGAATTAGCAGAAGGGTTAGCAAAAATATTCTCTACACAACTTGAATTAGGGGAAGCTGAGTTGCAAAGTAAATTATTGCAAGATGCGGAAATAAAGGCATTACAAGCACAAATTAACCCACACTTTTTATTTAATGCGATTAATACAGTATCAGCTTTATGCCGAACAGATGTAGAAAAAGCAAGGAAGTTATTATTACAGCTTAGTGTGTATTTCCGTTGTAATTTACAAGGGGCACGTCAGTTATTGATTCCACTAGAACAAGAATTAAACCATGTACAGGCATACTTATCGCTAGAACAAGCAAGGTTTCCAAATAAGTATGAAGTAAAGGTGTATATTGAGGATGAGCTAAAGACAACTTTAGTACCACCATTTGTTCTTCAACTATTGGTTGAAAATGCGTTGCGACACGCTTTCCCGAAGAAGCAACCAGTATGCCAAGTGGAAGTGCATGTTTTTGAAAAAGAGGGTATGGTTCATTTTGAAGTAAAAGATAATGGGCAAGGAATTGAGGAAGAACGTTTAGAACAATTAGGAAAGATGGTAGTTTCGTCCAAGAAAGGGACTGGAACAGCTTTATATAATATTAATGAACGTCTTATTGGGCTATTTGGAAAAGAAACGATGCTTCATATCGAAAGTAAATTAAACGAGGGGACAGAGATTACTTTTGTTATTCCAAAAAAAGTAGGGGAGGAAGAGCAGATTGTTAAAAGTACTAGTAGTTGATGATGAAATGTTAGCACGCGATGAACTAAAGTATTTATTAGAAAGAACGAAGGAAGTTGAGATAATTGGTGAGGCTGATTGTGTAGAGGACGCATTAGAAGAGCTAATGAAAAACAAACCAGATATTGTTTTCCTAGATATTCAGTTATCTGATGATAACGGATTTGAAATCGCGAATATATTAAAGAAGATGAAAAATCCACCTGCCATTGTATTTGCGACTGCCTATGATCAATACGCGTTGCAAGCATTTGAAGTAGATGCGTTAGACTATATTTTAAAGCCATTTGATGAAGAACGTATTGTACAAACATTAAAGAAGTATAAAAAACAAAAGCAGTCACAAATAGAAACGAAGCAAGAAATAAAAGGGGCAGATGTAACGGCAGATATGCATAAATTAGCATTACCAATTGAAGAATCAATCGTACTTGTGAATATTGAAGATATTATATATGTAGGACTTGTGGATGGAAAAGTAACAGTAAAAACAATGAGGGACACATATATAACACACGATACACTTGTGATTTTGGAAAAGAAGTTGCCGCAAGCAAGTTTTATGCGTGTACATCGTAGCTTCATTGCAAATATTAATCATATTACTGAAATCCAGCCGTGGTTCAATTCTACTTATAATTTAATTATGAAAGAAGGATCAAAAGTACCTGTTAGTCGTACATATGCAAAAGAACTCAAGAAGCTGCTTCGTATTTAAGAAGCAGCTTTTGTATTTCATCCTTTTATATTTGTAACTGATTCTGTATATTTGACGTTCTATTATGTAAACGCTTACTAAGACGGTTATATCCTATACAATAAAGGTACCAAATCGAAAGAGGTGGCCAAAATGAGTACGAAAAAAGTATATAGTTTCTTATCACAAGCATTCATATTCTCAGCTATTATGTTAATTTCTAATATTATTGCAACACATTTACCAATTCCGATGCCTTCATCGGTAATCGGGTTAGTCATTTTATTTAGTCTATTATGTTTAAAGGTTATTAAATTGGAACAAGTTGAATCACTTGGAACAGCTTTAACAGGTATTATCGGATTCCTTTTCGTCCCATCAGGTATTTCGGTTATTAATTCTCTTGGTGTAATGGGACAATATTTTGTACAAATTTTAACTGTAATTGTTGTCGCAACAGTTATTTTACTCGCTGTAACAGGATTATTTGCACAATTTATTTTAGGAAAAGATAAAAAAGAAACAGAAGATACAAAAGAATTGAAAGTAGTAAATAAAGGACGCAAGCACGGAAAAGTTGCGTAACCATTTTAGTATATATTGTTAGGAGGGAATGAACATGGCAAGCACAATGACTCCATATTTCGGAATCGTCGTTTCATTAATCGCATATGGAATCGGAACATTATTATTCAAGCATTCAAAAGGGTTCTTCTTATTCACACCATTATTCGTAGCGATGGTATTAGGGATTGTCTTTTTAAAAGTAGGTAACTTTACTTTCGAAGAATATAATACTGGTGGAAAAATGATTAGCTTTTTCTTAGAGCCAGCAACAATCGCGTTTGCAATTCCATTATATAAACAAGTGGATAAGTTGAAAAAATATTGGTGGCAAATTTTATCAGCTATCGTGGTTGGATCTATTTGTTCAGTAATTGTCGTGTTCATTGTTGCAAAAGCAATTGGCCTAGATACAGCAGTAATGAATTCAATGTTACCACAAGCGGCAACAACAGCAATTGCATTACCAATCTCTGAAAGTATTGGTGGTATACCAGCAATTACATCATTTGCAGTAATCTTTAACGCAGTCATCGTATACGCATTAGGAGCGTTATTCTTAAAAACATTTAGAGTGAAACATCCAATTGCAAAAGGTTTAGCACTTGGAACAGCAGGTCATGCATTAGGAGTGGCAGTAGGAATTGAAATGGGTGAAGTAGAGGCAGCTATGGCAAGTATTGCTGTAACAGTAGTTGGAGTTGTAACGGTAGTTGTCATACCGATGTTCATGCCATTCATTGGATAGTAAAACTTACTTAAAAAATGAGAAAAGCAAGCTATTTGTAGGACAGATTTCTACTGATAGCTTGCTTTTTATGTTACAGTAGTGGTAAGACCTATTGTGACAAAATGTAAGTTTCCTTAAATCTTCATTAATACTGTGTAGAATACGTTTTGAATTAGGTCATTGTATTGTAAAATAAGAAGTAAGCTACTATAGATCTGCTAAGGTAGGCGTATAATGAGCTTATAAAAATCTTAATATGAATGAATAATTAAAAGTAGAAAAGAGAGAAAAATCTACTTATTAACGTTTTACTTTATAGGACAGGAGAGAGTACTCGTCGATTATGCAAATAAAAAACCTGTTTCAAAGCAAAGGATTTCAGAGGTTACTCGTATTAGTAATACTTGCTCTCGTGTTATACGGGCTGCAAAGTATGTTGAATTTAATTTTAATTACGTTTATTCTTACGTATTTAATGGATCGATTCCAAAAGTTTATTTCCCGCAAATTAGATCATTTCATGCCCATTAATCGAAAACTCATTATAGCATTTCTATATGTCATGTTAATTGGTGGAATTGCTATTACGCTATTTAAATATTTACCAGTATTAACGATACAAATTTCACAATTGATTTATCAATTTAATGTATTTTTAAGAAACCCACCGGACAGTGAATTAATTAAGTATGCAGTTAATGCTGTTAATCATATGGAACTTTCGAAGTATGTAGGACAAGGCGTTGACATTTTGTATAAATCGATTACGAATGTTGGGAAATTTGGCCTTCAAGTGTTACTTTCTTTAATTTTAAGTTTATTTTTCTTATTGGAGAAAGCTCGTATCGTTGCTTTTACTGCAAAATTTAAAGAGAGCAGACTTGCAATTTTCTATACTGAAATCGAGTACTTCGGTAAGAAATTTGCACGTTCATTCGGAAAAGTAATTGAGGCACAATTTTTAATTGCAGTTGTTAACTGCGTTTTATCCGTTATTGCATTATGGATATTAGGATTCCCACAATTATTAGGTTTAGCGTTAATGATCTTCTTACTTGGTTTAATTCCAGTAGCTGGGGTTATCATTTCGTTATTCCCGCTTTGTATGATTGCTTACAATATCGGCGGTATTATGTACGTTGTTTATATTTTAGTTATCGTAACAGTCATTCATGCGCTTGAAAGTTACGTGTTAAATCCGAAGTTTATGTCGCAAAAAACAAACTTACCAATTTTCTATACGTTTATGGTATTAATCTTCTCGGAACACTTCTTAGGTGTATGGGGATTAATTATCGGTATTCCAATCTTCATTTTCTTATTAGATGTCTTAGATGTGACAAGTGATGAAATGGAGAAGGACGCTGGAAAAAAATAAAGTGAAGAGAAAAAAGCATCGATGTTCGATGCTTTTTCTTTTATAACATGATGTTTCTTATGCCATACTGTAAGGAGAAGATAGAATAGGGGTGAAAGAATGGCTGTAAATGAAAAGGTAGAATTAGCTACATTTGCTGGAGGGTGCTTCTGGTGTATGGTTTCGCCATTTGAAGAGATGGAAGGAATTATAAAGGTTGTTTCTGGCTATACAGGTGGTCATAAAGAGAATCCAACATATAAAGAAGTATGTTCAGAAACGACGGGACATTATGAGGCAGTACAAATTACATTTGATGCAAATAAAATGCCGTATGAGGAGTTATTAAATATATATTGGAGACAAATTGATCCGACTGATGTAGGTGGGCAATTCCACGATCGCGGACAGTCTTACGAAACAGTGATTTTTTATCATAATGAAGAACAACATAAAAAAGCAGAGGCTTCAAAAGAAGAGCTTGCAAGGAGTGGGCGCTTTTCAAAGCCGATTGCGACAAAAATATTGCCAGCTGCTACGTTTTATCCCGCAGAGGAATATCACCAAGGATATCATAAGAAAAATGAATTCCGCTACGAGTTATACCGTAAGGGCTCAGGGCGAGATGCGTTTATTAAGCAACATTGGCCAAAGGATAATGCTCATTTAAAGGAAAAACTCAGTGAGATGCAATTTTATGTAACACAGGAAAATGGTACAGAACCACCATTTCGAAATGAGTATTGGAATCATAAAGAAGAAGGTCTTTATGTAGATATCGTTTCAGGTGAACCTTTGTTTACTTCTCTAGATAAATTTGATAGTGGATGTGGATGGCCTAGTTTTACGAAGCCAGTTATGTCAGCTAGTGTGAAGGAAAAAATGGATGTGAGTCATAATATGACGCGTACAGAAGTGAGAAGTAAGGAAGGAGATTCACATCTCGGCCACGTATTTCCAGATGGTCCAGGACCAAATGGACTTCGCTATTGTATAAATTCAGCAGCTCTTCGATTTATTCCAACAGAGGAATTAGAAAAAGAAGGCTATGGTGATTTCCTAATCTTGTTTGGAAATAAAAAATAACCTCGCAGTTAGCGAGGTTATTTTTTTGTTACTTTACTTTTTTCTTTTTAAACTTGCTTAATATTTCATAAACGATTGGAACAATAAGAAGTGTTAATAATGTTGAACTTGTTAATCCACCAATTACTGTTACACCAAGTCCCTTAGAAATTAAGCCGCTACCTTCAAATCCTAATGCGAGCGGGATAAGAGCACCGATTGTTGCAATTGCAGTCATTAAAATCGGGCGAAGGCGTGTTGCACCAGCTTCTAATAAAGCTTCACGTGTTGTTAGACCTTCATTTTCTTTATGAATAACGCGATCGATAAGCACGATTGCGTTTGTTACAACGATACCGATTAACATAAGGGCACCGATCATTGCAGAGACACTTAACGTTTCACCAGAGATTAATAAGGCAACAAGGGCTCCAATGATTGTAAATGGTAGCGAGAATAAAATTGCGAATGGTGCAAGAGCACCGCCAAATGTAACGACAAGAACGAAGTATACAATAGCAATCGCAGCTAACATCGCTAAGCCAAGTTGCTTGAATGATTCTTCAATATCTTTTGTAACGCCTCCCATAGAAACATCTACGCCAGAAGGAAGATCCATTTTATCTACTTCTTTTTGAACCGCGGCGGATGCTTTTGAAACGTCATCAGATGTTAGTTTTGCACTTACTTCCGCATAAACACGGCCATCGCGGTGTTTCACTGTATTCGAAGTTTCTCCTTCTTTTACAGTCATCACATCTTTTACAGCCACTTCATTACCAAGCGGCGTTGTAATTTTACGATTTGTTAAGTCATCGATTGTTTCATAATTTTGTTTTTCAGCTTCTACATATACATTGATATCTTTACCGTCTTTTTTAATTGTTGTCAGAACAGGGCGATCATGTTGATTAGAAAGTCCCATTCCAATTTGTGCAGCCGTTAGACCCATTTTACTTAGCTTTTCCTGATCTGCGACTAAAGTGTATTCTGCGTATGTTTTTGCAATACTAGAGTCTATATCTTTTAAGTCTTTGTTTTTCTTCATTATGTTTTGAATATCTTTTACGACAGGCTTAATGTCTTCTGAGCTATCTCCGTAAACGTATAACTTGATTTTGTTACTACCGCCACTTGCTCCGAAGTCTTGGTTTTTCCATTCGCCTTTTCCAGACATTTTCTGTAAATCTTTAACGACTTGTTCTTTCTCTTTTTCGAAGTTTTTCGTGTCGTTATCATATTGTACGAAGAACATTGCCTGATTTGATTGACCAGGACTCATTGGGTTTTCGCCACCTAATGAGAATTGAATTGTTTTGACGTCTTTATTATCTTGGAAGTGCTTCTCAGCTTTCGTTGCAATTTTTTCAACGTCTTCTAACGTTTGACCTGGTTCAGGGTTGTACGTTGCAATAATCATTTTTTCTTCTTCAGATGGTAAGAAACTTACACCGATAATTGGAACAAGTGCAAGACTACCAACTAATAGAAGGACAGCAATACTTGATGTGATGATTTTATGATTTAAGGCCCATGCAAGTATACGTTTATAACCGTTTGCTAATTTACTTGGTTTTTCTTCATGATGTACTTCTTTTTCTCTCATGCTCTCTTTTTTAAATAAAGAATGAGCTAGCATCGGTACGATTGTAACTGCTACTAGTAACGATGCTAATAAAGCGAAGACGATAGTTAAGGCGAATGGTAAGAACATTTCACCAATCATACCTTTTACTAGTCCAAGCGGTAAAAATACAGCAATTGTTACAATGGTAGAAGACATAATCGGAATAAACATTTCTTTCGTAGCTTCACGAATTAAATCTTTCCCGCGTAGTTTCTCTCCTGATAACGACATACGTCGGTAAATATTTTCAATAACAACAATGGAGTCATCCACAACGCGCCCGATAGCGACTGTCATTGCTCCAAGCGTCATAATGTTAAGTGTAATATCCATTTGCTTTATGACTAATACAGCAATTAATAAAGAAAGTGGTATGGAAACGACAGAGATTAATGTTGTTCGGATATTTCGTAGGAACAGCATAATAATAACAATCGCAAAAATAGCACCAAAAATGGCTTTGCTCAGCATTGTTTCTACTGATTTCTCAATAGGTGCACCTTGGTCGAATGTTGAAATAATCTCTAAGTCTTTATATTTTTTCTCAAGTTCTTTTACTTTATCTTTCACTGCATTTACAACATCAACTGTGTTGGCGTCAGCAGCTTTGACAATTTGAATTCCAATTGCTTCTTTTCCATTTGTTCGAGAAATAGATTCTGCTTTTCCGACTTCCTTAATGTCAGCAATTTCGTCTAATGTAACTGTCGGAATCCCGTTCATAGCAGCTGGATTCATTTGTGGCATTTGTGCACCAGCTCCAGCAGTTTGACTACCTTGACCGCTTGCTGATGAAGGAACAGCAGGGATTTTTAATTCTTTTAATGCTTTCATTGTTGTAATATTTCCATCTACAACAACTGATTTTTCTGTGTCTTTAAATGTATATAGGCCAAGTGGTAAAGATACGTCCGATCCTTTAATTACATTTTTTACAGTATCTTCACTTAAACCTAATTCTTTCATCTTATCTTTTTTAAAGACAAGTTGTACTTCATCTACTTGTTGACCTGAAATTTGAACAGATGCGACTCCATCAAGTCCTTTTAATCCTGGCACAACATTTTTTTCCACATTTTCAGTTAAGGTAGCTAAAGATTCATTTTTACTTGCTACGCTTAATGAAATAACAGGAAAGGCATTGAAGTTTACACGTGAAACTTTCGGGTCCTTTACGCCTTCTGGCAGTTTCACATTTGCGAGAGCTTCTTTTATTTCTGTTTCAGCCTTTTCCATATTTTTATCAAAATCATATTCTACCTGAATAGAAGATGCATTTTGATAAGATGATGAACTAACAACGTTTACACCACTTAAATTTTGCAGTTGCTCTTCCATCGGTTTTGAAACTTTATCAGCTACTTCTTCTGGTGTAGCACCAGGATAAACCGTGGTTACTGTTACAACAGGTGTTGTAATATCAGGAATTGTTTCCAGCTTCATATTCAGCCCAGAATAAATACCTGCAATGGTAACGATAATGGTTAGTAGCCAAACTGCGAACTTATTTTTTAACGAAAAATTAATAATTTTGTTCATGTTTGCGCTCCCTTTGTATTATATTGACCAACTGGTCAGTCTAATACATAATATAACTGACTGATTGGTCAGCCGTCAATGAAAAGGGATGGTATAATACATTCATAATAAGATGCGAGATTAAATTTAGGAGAGACATGATATGAAAGAAAAAGAGCGCTTAATTATAGAGATGGCTATGAAGTTATTTGCGACTAAGGGTGTAAATGCGACATCGGTGCAGGAAATTGTGACAGCTTGTGGCATATCTAAGGGAGCCTTTTATTTATACTTTAAATCAAAAGAGGAACTTTTATTAGCGACACTTCGATATTACTATGACAAGATTCAAAATAAAATGATGGATATTGAAAAAGAGTCGTTATTGCCACGTGAAAAATTTGCAAAACAATTGCATTGCCAGTTTAATGATATACAAAAGCATAAAGAATTTATTATTATGCATGCAAGGGAAAATGCGATTCCTTTTAATAAAGAAGTAGAAGAATTTATGATGCGGATGAAGTTAGAGTCTCACGCATTTTATCGGAATAGTTTACTGTCTATCTATGGTGATAAGGTTATGCCATATTTATTAGATTTAGTCATTATGGTAGAAGGCATATGCCGTGGATATTTAGAACTAATTATTTTACAAGCGCCAGAAATAGACTTATCTTACGTCTCTGCTTTTATTTTGAAAAGAGTAGACGATTTAGTAGATGGATTGGTAGAATCTTCAGAAGAACCTGTGTTACATGAAGAAAAGCTTGGAGAATTTCTTTGTAAATCAGAGCTTATTAAGGAACAGATTAAGGAACATTTTTTAAAAGAAATTATTGTGTTTAAACGTACTTTAGCGGATCAATTAGAAAATGATGAATTACTTGTTACATTAGATGTTTTAGAGGCGGAGATGAGATTGTCTAATCCAAGAATTCCGGTCATTAGAGGAATGTTAGCAAATTTAGAGACATATCCGGAATTAAAAGAATTTAAATTGCGACTTATGGGATATTACAATATAAAAAATTCTTAATAAAAACAAGCAAAAAACTCCTTGTTCATACAAGGAGTTTTTTTTAGATAAGACTACTTACTATTTTGAGACCACTCTTCAACATCCCAAACTTTTGTGATCCAATCTTCATAGAAGTCCGGTTCGTGACATACAAGGAGGATTGTTCCTTTATATGCTTTCATAGCCTTCTTAAGTTCCGCTTTTGCTGTAACATCAAGATGGTTTGTCGGCTCGTCAAATAGTAGCCAGTTACTTTCTTCACCCATTAGTTTACATAAACGAACTTTTGCTTGTTCTCCACCACTTAATTGACTTAATGGACGAGAAATATGTTCATTTTTTAATCCGCATTTTGCTAACATCGCACGAATTTGATGTTGGTCTAGGCCAGGGAATGTATTCCATACATCATCAATTGGTGTTATATTGTCAGCTTTAACTTCTTGCTCAAAGTATGCAGGCTCTAAGAAGTCACCAAGGCTTGTTTTACCGCTTAAAGGTTTAATTTTACCTAAGATTGTTTTTAGTAACGTGGATTTACCAACACCGTTACATCCAACAATAGCAATTTTTTCACCACGTTCGATCGTCATTGATAGCTTTGGTAGTAGCGGATGTGTATATCCGATTTCTACATTTTCACCTTCAAAGACGAAGCGACTACTTGCGCGACTTTCTTTAAATGAGAATTCAGGTTTAATTGCCGTTTCCGGGCGATCAATAAGTTCCATGCGATCAAGTTGTTTTTGACGACTCTTTGCACGACCTGTTGTTGAATAACGAGCTTTATTCTTTGCAATGAAGTCCTCTTGCTTTTTGATAAACTCGCGTTGTTTTTCATAAGCGTTTATATGTTGATTTTTATTGATTTCTGCTAGCTCTAGGAATTTTTCATATGTTGCTGTATAACGCGTCATTTTTGTGAATTCTAGATGGAAAATAACATCAACACATTTATTCATAAATTCCGTATCATGGGAAATCAACAAGAACGCATGTGGGTATTCTTTTAAATAATTCGTTAACCAATGAATATGTTCAACGTCTAAATAGTTGGTAGGTTCATCAAGTAATAATACTTCTGGTTGTTCAAGTAATAGCTTTGCAAGCAATACCTTTGTACGTTGTCCACCACTTAGTGCTGAAACATCACGATCTAAACCAATTGCATCAATTCCAAGACCACGTGCAGCCTCTTCAATTTTCATATCTAGTAAATAGAAACCACCTGCTTCAAGTGCATCTTGTATTTCTGCCATTTGCTCAAGAAGTTCTTCTAGTTCTTCTGGTGTAGCAGTTCCCATTTTTTCTGTAACTTCATTTAAAGCTTTTTCCTTTTCAAATAGCGGTAAAAATGCATCCGCTAGTACGTCACGAATTGTACGTCCAGGCGTTAAAACCGTATGTTGGTCTAAGTAACCGTAATGTGTGCCCGGTGTCCATTCTACACGACCTTGGTCATGAATAAGCTGACCAGTAATGATATTCATGAATGTTGATTTACCAACACCGTTTGCACCAACTAATCCAACGTGCTCACCTGCTAGTAATCGCATAGATACATCTTTAAATAATGTACGATCGCCAAATGTATGTCCTAATTTTTCAACTGTTAATAAGCTCATAGTATCCTCCGTCCAACTTGAAATAGTACCTTGAATCATGATACTAAATTCTTTCATATAATGCCATCATTTCAAAATGTATATATTTTCAAAACAAGCTAATGTACGAATGTTTATTGCTCATTTCCCAGACTTTTATGGTCCAAATGCAGAATGCACACTTGTCCATCATAAATTAAAGGCAATACTTGCAAATAAGATGTCTAGCTTTGTTGGAGATAAAAAGATTGCCCGTGAATATATTTTTACACCAGATGGTGCAAAAGCAATGGTTGAATTAGCTTCACATGATGAGGCCTATGGACAAAATTGGAACATACCAGGTTATGGTGTCATTACAGGTGAGGAAATGATTCAACACATACGGGAATTAACGAGATATACCAAATGAGTAATAACTGTAAAGAGAGGAATAATCCAGTTCTTTGGTCTGTTTGATAAGCAGATCAATGAATTTGTGGAAATAATATATTTGACGGAAAAACCAGTTGTATTAAGTGGAGAGAAGTACGAGAAATATATTGGGGTTGTACCTAGAACCTTTTATTATGAAGGGGAATTGTATATAAGTAAAAAAACAAGCTTCTATTTACAATTTAGAAGCTTGCCTTGTTATTGTTTATCTACCTAGCTTTTTATTTACAAACCCTAAAATTAATCCACGTATTTGTGGGTCAATTGCAAGGCCAATAATGCCATACAATATACCAGTAAGTACTAAAGCTACTAGTGGTGGTAAGCTAATTAATACTGTGCGATATATTGCATAACTAATTATAAATGCTAGTGTATTGAATATTATTCCTTTGAATAGCAATGAAAATCCTTTACGAACGAATAATGAAAATCCGATTAATAATGTAATCTCAGTAAGGATAGCAGCTACAGCAGCTCCCATCATTCCAAATTGGCTACCTAATATGATGTAACTTATGATAGCGACAGCTAATCCAATTGCCATAGTTGTCGCACGTTTCCATTGTTGACCAGCTGTTGTTAAATTATCAGCAAGCGGATAGTTGATAGATTGTAAAATGACCATAAAGGCTAAAATTGCAAGTGCATTACCAGCTGGCGCATATTTTTCACCTAATAGAGTTACAATCCAAAAATTTGGATCGGCAATAAACGGGATAGAAATTCCCATCCCTAAGAAAGACATAAGCTTTAATTCGAATTGAGATAGCTTTCTATGTTCATCAATATTATTTTCGTTTCCAAAAGCAAACAATTTTGGATAAAAGGCTGCTGCAATTACACCAGGTATTTGGTAAAGTACAGCAGGTATTTTATAGGCGGCCCCAAAGAATCCAACTTGTGCTTTTGTTGAAACTTTTTCTAAGATAATAGGACCTAACTGCGGTAAAAGCATAATGATAACGCCATTGACTGTGAAAATAAGTAATTGATCTAAAATGCCTTTATTCCAACCCTTATGAATTGTTGTATAGCGGATTGTCATTATAAAGGCAATGACTCCTGTTACAAGGCTAGATATTCCATACATAGCAGCAACCATCATAAGTGACCATTTAAATGACATCCCTAGCAGAAGAGCGGCTGCGGCCGTCACACCTTGTAGTACAGAAATAATCGCTGTGAATTGCATACGCTCTGTTACTTGGAAATAGGCCATCCCAACCCCTTGTAAAGTAGCTCCAAACATGGTTGGTAGTACGACCCAATATACCATGGCACGTAAGTAAGCATCAGTGTAGAAGAACTGAGCGAAAATGGCGAAGAGCACAGAAATTACGATAGCTAATACTAAACGAATTCGTAAATAACTGCTTATTAATACGCTAATGTTAGCGTTGCTTCTTGTTCCTTCACGCATAAACGTATGTGTCAAACCTGCATCCGTAAAATAGCAAATGACAGCGGAAACTGCTAATGCAACTGTAAACATCCCGTACTCATCTGGTGAAACATATCTTGCAAAGAGAATTGTTGCAATAGCCAGTACAAAACGAACAGTAATGTTTCCTACAAAGAGGTAGGATGCGTTTTTTAGAATTTTATTTGTTTTCATGAGAAAAGACCTTTCTATTCTTTAGGACCCGGTTAGCTTGTCCTATTTGTAAATTTGATTTGTTCACAGAAAGAGAGAGTATCGTTATATTTTCAGTTTAAGAAAACAGAAATTTAATTCGTACAAACCAAAGCATTGCATATAGTTTTTTACTACGCTTTCCATTCTTTGAATAGATTTTACGGCAATATTTCTTGATATCTTTTTTGATTAATTGAACTTGTGATTTATCTAATCGAGAGTTTCCCTTAATATATATACAAGCGTTATTGATGACTGTATAAGGGAATAAATAAGTCTCAAGAATCTCAATAAGTGACTGAGGGTCTTTTGTAATGAAATCTTGAGACTTATTATGTACCCAGTCCTTCATACGATTGAATACTTCCAGCTCTTTTGTCGTTTTTAATTCATAATCTTTATATTTTGAAGAAAGATTTCCTTCTGATAAGATTCTATAATAAGTTAAGTATTCATCAACATAACATACACTTGTTACACTCATTAGTTTAAATAAAAACTCCAAGTCTTCGCCCCAACTACATCCTGGTGTAAAACGAATGTTATGATCCATTACGATGGATCGTTTGAAAATCCAAGTACTTGTTTGAGCAACAACTTGATGTGTTAGGAATGCTTTTGACATATCGCCTTTAATAAAATTTGTTGTATGTTCAACCTTCTCGCCTGTTTCTTCGTAGAAATTCATATAACCACAATAGCACGCGTCCATGTTGTTTTTATGCATACTTTCGACTTGCTTCTCAATTTTAGTTGGATGCCATAAGTCATCACTATCAAGGAAAGCAATATATTCTCCACTAGCATTTTCAATTCCTGTATTACGAGCTACCGAAACACCTTGGTTTTTTTGATGAACATATTTTACTTGCCTTGGGTATTTTTCAGCAAGGTTTTTCACGATAGAAGGTGATTGATCTTTACTTCCATCATCTACAATTACAATTTCGATATTTTTATATGTTTGATCTAGTATTGACTGCATCGTCTCTTCAATATATTTCTCTGCATTGTATAGAGGGATAACAACTGAGACAAGCTGGTTTTGTTTCATCATAGAATTTTAACTCCTCAAATTTTTATGTTTTTAAATTAACTCATTTTATAAGGAATAAGATTAAAAGAATATCTGTATAAGTTTACCGCATATAAACTTTGTAAATCAACTTTATGTATATAATAATTATTATTAAAGGTATAGAAGTTAGATATGAAAGGTGGTTATAATAGAGAGATGTGTTGTAATAAAAGGGAGGAAGCTTTAGAATGTTACAAAAGTATATGCGAAGACCTGAATTGATAATATTGGGTATTATTCTAGTTATTGGCCTAATCTTTCGGTTAATGACTTTAAAAACATATGGTAGTGATTTGACACTTGGTAGCGATGACTTAATGTATCAAAAAAATGCCGTGAATTTTTTGGAAACTGGTATGTTAACGTATCATGATCCGACAAAACCAACTATTCATATTATGCCTGGACAAGTATTTTTATTAGCGGGCATATTTTTCATATTCGGACATGGAAGTTTAGGTGTTTTATGTGCAAAATTAGTTATGATAGCTTTTGGTATTTTAAGTATTTATATGACTTATAAGATTGGTACATATATTTTAAATCCGGCGGTAGGATTGATTGCTGCATTGTTATTAGCTCTATATCCACCTGAAGTGGTGGTGGAAAACTTAACGTTGACAGAAAGTCCTTATCTCTTTCTATCACTAGGGCTGTTATATTGGAGCTTAAAGTTAGCAGATACGCATTCAATGAAAGATTTTTATATTATTTTATTATTCTACTTTGTAACACTATATTTCAGGGTACAAATCGCTTTATATCCAATTCTATTATTTATATATCTTGTAGCAAAACGCTATCCGGCTCGTTTAATGGTAAAGCAAGCCCTTATTAGTGTATTGGTACTATTTGTTGTACTTGGTCCTTGGTGGGCACGTAACTATGTTCAGTTTAACAAGTTTATTCCGCTTACAGCTGGTTCAGGTAATCCTTTACTACTTGGCACATATCAAGGTGAAGGTTATCCATCTGGGAAAAGTGTGGAAGAAATCGATGCAGAAATCTTTGCAAAATATCCAGGTATAGAAGCGCATGAGTTAATGGCGAAGCAGCAAGAAGTAGCGATGGACCGTATTAAGGAATGGTGGCATACAGATAAAGCGTCAATGATAAAGAGTTATTTAATTTTAAAACCACAAATTTTCTGGGAAAAAGCATATTATTATCCAGGCACCACAATTAGTATTTTTGATATATCTGGAGAAGATATGAAGAAGATTTATGACACAATTAAAACAGGCTTCATAATTTGCTCTATCCTAGCATTTGCATTCTGTTGGAGAAGGTGGAGAGAGTATTCATTCTTATGGATAAATGTTTTATTCCAAACCTTTTTCAATAGCTTATACTTTGCATATGATCGATATGCGCTTCCATTGATGCCAATGCTATTTATAATGATAGGTGTAGGTATTGTCGCAACTGTTATGAGGATTAGCAGGCCATTTCTAAAGTAAGTAAATAATCTTATTAAATCTATCAAAGAATTTACATTTAAATGGTATATAAAAATGACCTACTTTCTATTTTAGAAAGTAGGTCATTTTTAATTATGCATCGTGTAAAGAATCATTTTGTTCTTTATTATTTAATTTTTGTTTTAGCAACGCATAATCTTGTGTCAATGTTACAAGTTGGTGATGCTGTTTAGAAACCTTACGAGTTAAATCAAAAATTAAAATAAAGCAGAATAAAAGTCCGAACAGGAATAAAACAGATGGTGGGTATTCTACGTGCAATAGCTTCCCAATCCAATTTATAATCTTATCTGTAGAGCTTAAAATCGCCATTGCGATACAAACAAAAATCCAAAGAATGGCGTATTTTGTTTCTAAAGTTCCTTTACGTATCGAGTTAATAATCAGGAAAAATAATAATAGAATAAAGATAAATGAAAAGGTAATTATGGGCATGGATTATCAACCTTTCACAATTTTTTGCATTAATATAGCCAAGCTGACTTTAATCATGTAATATGCAGACTTTAACGGTGTAATAGAAGATTGTCCACCTTGTCTCTCTTGCATATTTACAGATATTTCTTTAATGCGAAGACTTTTCTTTTTTAAGTGAATGAGTACTTCGGGTTCTGGATAATCTTTCGGATAATTTTGTGCGAAAATTTCAATTACCTTGCGATTAATAGAACGATAACCAGATGTTGGATCCATAAATGTTTGTTTTGTTAGTAATTTTAGTAGGGCAGTAAAATAAAATATTCCAATTCTTCTTGAAAGACTGCCTTTATATGCGGTTTTTTCCGTAAATCGAGACCCTAGTACCATATCACATTGATCTTCAGCTATAGGTTGGATGATTTTATATAAATCATCGGGGTTATGCTGTCCATCAGCATCAAATTGAATAGCGATATCATAACTATTTTCATAAGCATACTTATATCCAGTCTGTACAGCTGATCCAATTCCTAAATTATAAGGTAGATTTACAAGATGGACTGGGAATGTTGTAACAATTTCAGATGTTTTATCCATAGATCCATCATTAATTACACAAATATCTAATCCTACAAAATGTTCTTTTAATTCTAAAAGTCTTGTTAATGTATCTGCAATCGCTTCCTCTTCATTGTAAGCGGGAATAATAATCAAGGTTTTAGGTATTACAATTGGTACTTCAACAGACATATTGCACCATCCTTTACAAATAATAGGCATCATTCTTGTTTAGTAAACATTATCTACTATACCACTAATAGTAGATAAAAATAAAGGACAAGTTAGTGGGGGATTTTAAGAATAGACGTTATGCTTAGATAGCTATATGTAACTTATAATTTAATTTGTAATAAAAAAGCACAGGTGAAGATAAAGGAATGCTCACCTGTGCTAAATAACATTATATATTCCAAGGTTTATTTAAAGTTAAAACCTCAGCCATTTCTTTACTTTTTAAACGTCCTTTTTTTCTATTTTCCGCGCGTTCTGAACCGGTTGTGTGTAACCAATGTTCTTCTTCAGTTTCAGGAAGTACTTGTGGTACGGACGAAGGTTTTCCGTCTTTTATTGCCACAAATGTAATGAAGCAAGTGGCGGCAATTCTACGCTCACCTTCTAATAAATTTTCTGCGATTACTTTTACGAAAACTTCCATTGAAGATTTCCCTGTATAACATACAAATGCTTCATAACAAACAGAATCAGCTTGGTGAATTGGAGTTAAAAAATCAACTGAATCAATAGATGCTGTTACGCAATGTTTACGACTATGTCTTGCAGCCGCAATTGAAGCAATACTATCAATTTCTGCTAATAATTTCCCTCCAAAAAGTGTTTGGTGATTATTTAAATCGTTAGGAAAAACACGTGTTGTTTTAATTGCTTTAGATTCTCGCATGAATTTCTTTTCCATATATTCAGCCCCTATAGTCTGTTTTCAATCAGAATAATATGTGTAAGTGGATTACTCATATTAGATATTTAATAAAGTAAAGCGTATTCCAAAAGAGGATTATTTAAACTTCTGTATTTGTATTCATGTTAACTGAAAGAAAATTTATTTTATCTAAAATGTAGTGTAAAAGAGGATTCGCTTACATTGCAAGCAAAAAGTAATGACTATGTATTTGTCATAGAAATTCCCTATCAGCCGTGTACCCATTCATGATAGAATCGTTTTGTTATGAATGGAAATAGAGGTGCAATGGACATATGAATCATATACAAACAAATTTTTCATCTTTCTTCAATAAAATTACGATTGGTGCGATGCTTGCATTTTTTGTTTATAGTTGTTGGACAGCATTTGAGACAAGTAAGCAATTTTTTGGGGGAAGTACAACAAGTGTAACAATCATATTGGCAATTTTCGTCATACTCATTTTGTTAGTGGCATCAATTTTACAATATCGTTTTACAGACAAACAATTTCTTATTTTTCTTATAAGTATATCTATAGTTGTGAGGCTTAGTATGCTGTTATTTGTAGATGCTCCAATAATTGGTGATATGAAAATGATGTATGAGTCTGCAAAGGAGATTGCAATTGGTAATAATATAGGGACTATAACTCATTTGCCGTTTATTATATATGAGTCAGTAATTATTCGTATATTTGGTGATACATTATTTGCTTTACAACTATTTAATGTGTTATTTTGCGCAGGAACTGCATTTTTTATTTATCGTATTGCGGCAATAGTTTTTGGAGAAGAATGCGGTCGTATTGCTTCCACATTTTATGCTCTGTATATTCCAAATATATTCATGAGTTCCGTATTAACTCCTGAGTCACTTGCAATATTTTTATTTTATTTTGCTTGCTACATACTTTTATATAAAGGATTAGATCATCCTTATATGTGGGTGTTTTCAGCGATTTTATTTGCATGTAGTAATATGATTTTCCCAATGGGATTATTTCTTCCTATTTTTATCACGATATATGTATTATTAATTGAAGTGTTTCAATCAGCAACGAAACAAAAAGTGTTACTAAAGATGATAGGGATACTTATTCTATTTTATAGTGCTCATTTTAGTGTGAATTATGGAATTAAGACAATGGGACTGTCACAATATACGATTACGAATGAGACGTATGTTCAATCTGTCTTAATTGGAAAAACGCAACATGAGGAAAGAGTATCGAAAAATCAAAGTGTAACAGAGCATATTGATCAAAAGTTAAAAGAGATTGAGGGAGAAAGATTTAAACTTTTAGAACCGATGATAAATCAGTTTTCAGATGAGGGAATAAATTCTATTCTTTTTAAATGTGAAAAACTGATATATATAGCCTTAACATTATTTATGACTATAGCTCTATTACACTTCCTTATTAAGAAACAACAAAATGAGGGATATATGTTGTTCTTATTTTTAACTAGTGGCTACGTATTGTTAAAGCTCTTCCAAGTAGATATGGCATATTACAATGTAATTATGCCAGCATTGTTTATTTTGCAGAGCTTTGGTGTTTATATGAGTTATGTGTATTGTCAAAAAATATTTTTCAGAAAATAAAAAGAATCCAGTTTGGATTCTTTTTTTATGGATAGAAGATGAAAGCTAAGAGTCAGCAGGGATAAAATATCTCTACTGACATAAACTTCACTCTATCGATTTAATTCCAGTTGTAAACTATCGGCTGTTAGAGCCATTTTTGAGGAATCGTCTTGAATTCCTTTCATTACTTGTGAAATGGTTTCTAACTCATTCTCAATTTTTTTATTCTGTTCTTTCGAGTTAGACATGTCTTTTACGATTTCTTGGAAGTATTGATCCGTTGCAGACATACTATCAGTTCCTTCAGATACGAGAGAGCTAATTTGTTTCACGGAAGAAGAGACACGAACAATCTGTTCATTTGTTTTTTCAACGAGCTTTGTAACGTTAAATATAGATTCTTTCGTTTGCTCTGATAACTTTCTAATTTCTCCAGCTACAACAGAAAAGCCTTTGCCAAATTCCCCAGCACGCGCAGATTCAATTGCAGCATTTAGTGCGAGTAAATTTGTTTGCTCGGCAATTGATTTTACAATATCTATAATTTCGTTAATTTTGTTAGAAATATCGAGAAGTTCATGCGTATCTGTAATAATCGTTTCCATGTTCGTTTGAATGTATTCCATTCGTTTATTTTGCTCATTTAATTGTTCTTTACCTTTATTTGCTTTTTCTTCTGATGTTGTAGCTAATGACGTACCTGTTTTAGCAATTTCTACAATCGTTTCAGATCTAGCGGTTAACTGCTGAATAGAAGCGCTTGTTTTTTCAGATACAGATGCTAGTTCTGTTGCAATATGCGTAATGGTCATAGCTGTTATCTCTTTTTCTTTTTCAAGTTCTTTTTGCATTCTTTCATATTCAGATTCATAAGCCGCAATAACGAGTTCTTGTTCAAGAGTAAATAATTTGTTTATTACGTTTATGGAATAAGAAAAATCGTCAATTGTTGTAATTTTCGTTTTTAAAATCTTCATGATAGAGCGGAATAATTCTTGATAAGCGGCAGTATACCATTTTCTATGTAACCCAATTTGTACATGTCTTTTGGCAATTCTAACACGTTGTTCAATAAAGTCTTCATGCATATCTCCGCTAAATAATTCTTTTATATGTGTTTTTAAAGTTTGCTTTAGTTTTGGAATAGAGCTATAACGTTCGATAATCGTAATTAAATTAGGCTGTTTTGTAATATTGGAATAGAATTTTTCGGTAATCCAATCAATTTCTTCATAAATAAAGGGCTGTAGTACCTTTACGATTTGTAAATCTTCTTTTGAAATATGTAGCATATCCATTTGAATTTTCAGTTCAGAATTAGTAGGAACATTAAAAGTGATTTGTTGATTCTTACTTAATTCAAGTATACTTACGTTTGTTTTATTGTTATGTTTTTTAAAAACCCCAAGCATCGTTCTTCCCCCTGTTTGTAAAGCGTTTTCATTTTTTGGTTCTAATATAATTATATATTGTTATATGCAATTACTCTATGTTAGTGTGTAGAATAGTATATAAATTAAGAGAATTCCATATAGAATTCTCTTAATGACCTTTATTAATTTTAGCATGTGTTTTAAAGAAAACTGGGAAATGTACATTATATATGACAGTGACAACGCGAATAATGAATGTTACTAATAAACAAACATAGAATGCCAATACGTGTGCCCCCATTGCATATGTGATTAGGAAACTAATTGCCCCTAAAATAGAAGCGATGGCGTAAATTTCTTTTCGGAAGACGTAGGGGATATCTTGAGCGCAAATGTCACGCAAAATACCGCCTCCAATACCTGTAATGACTCCCATTGAAACAACTAAAAATGAGGCGTCAACATGATGTGACATTGCCGCATTTGCACCAATAGCTGTAAAAACGCCTAAGCCAACAGCGTCAGAAAGCATAATAACAACTTGAAGTTTATTGATACGCTCAAAAAACATACAAGTAAATAATGCTGATAATACGCTTACGAAAAAGTAAATGGGTTTAACAAATGCGACGGGAGGCAGGTTACCGATCATAATATCACGAATAATACCGCCGCCGAGCGCAGTAGCTACAGCTAAACAAAGGACACCGAATAAATCTAAATCTTTTTTTAAACCAACTAATGTACCAGAAATGGCAGCGGCGATAATGCCAAGAAACGTAAATATATCGATTAATAACATGGCCTTAATCCCTTCCTCTTAAAGATGTTCCAGAGAAAAAATATACACTAAAGTATTGGAAATAACAATTACTTTTCGCTACATGTAGAAAAACGGATAAAATACATAAAGAAAGCGTTTGAAAATGTTTGGAAAATAGCTATAAAGTAATTTGAAAAAGATATGAAAAGATTAATTTTACATTTTTTTGATGTTACCTAGTTGGTAAAATGTTACAATGGTAGGTATGTTGTTTACATCTGTATAAAATGATAAAAAAATATGTATATACTGACAAAAATAAGGGGATGGTTGTTAGATAGCTTTTGTAAAAATAAGGAGTATAGCGAAAGAACAGTAATTTCTATTACTGGTTAATACTTGTCCTGGCTAGTTTTAGCTGGAAAAATAGTTCTCGATTTGAATATGAGTTATGTTATAATTGCTAGGTGTGTTTGAATGATAAAAAATTATGATTAAAAGATAATGTTAAGATTTTGTATGGAGGTCTTGGAATGTTAGCAAATCAAGCTAGGGTTAGATTTGAGCGTTTTTTGCTCTTTTTTATTATTTTACAGCCTGTTTTAGATTTATTAACGTCTCTTAGCATCACTTTATTAAAGTCAAGTGCTACCGTTGGAATTTTAGTAAGATTCCTTATTATGGCTGTTGGTGGTATTTACATTTTAATTCAGGCAAAAGAGAAGGAAAATAGAAAGTTTTTAATTTATCTTATATTATTAGCCGGAGTTTTAGGGGTAGGATTTATTAATAATAAACTAGTTAAGGATCCTATTGTACTTAGTGAAGAAGTTAAATTCGTTGCGAAAGCATTATATATATATATCATGCTGGGATCATACATTTTAGCTTTAAAATCATTGAAAAAGAAAGTTAATATTAGTGATAAGGTTCGAAATAGTATTGTATATGCTACATTAATCATTAACGCAATTATGGTTATTTCTATTTCAACATCTACTGATTTTGGTAGTTATGAATGGATGAAGGTAGGTTCTCGAGGTTGGTTCTATGCAGGGAATGAACTAGGTTCAATCTTAGCTATTATTTTCCCTATTGTGGTACTATATTCTATTCAAAAAACAAAGAGCTGGAAACACGTTTTATATTGGATTCCATCGCTTTTAATGATTTACTCATTAATTCAGGTCGGTACGAAAGTAGGAATGGGCTCAATTGGTGCTACGTTAGCGGCAGCAATCGGAATCATTGTACTACAATTATTATTTGATAGAAAAAATCCGAACAAAAAATCCCTTGCGTTTAATGCAGTAATTGCTATTGTCCTATTAGCTGGTGTAGTTGGAACGTTTAAACAAACGCCATTAGCACAAAATATGGGTATTCACAATAACTATTTATCAGAGCAAAATGTGGCACAGCAAGGTCAAAAGGAAAAAGAAATTAAAGAAAAGCTGAAAAAAGAGCAAGAACTTAAAGCAAAAGAAGAAAAGCATCATAAAGTTGAAAAGCCAGAAGAAAAGGCGAAGATAGAAGAGGAAGTTAAGAAAGAGCTTGAGAAAGAGCAAAAGAAAGAAAATCAAGAAAATCTTATTTTCAGCGGACGTCAAGTATATGAAGAAAGACATAAGCAGTTCTTTAAAGAAGCGCCAATGTCACAAAAGTTATTAGGAATGGGTTATGCAGGTAATTTTAAATATAATGAACAAAAGCAGCCAGATCCAAAGCTAATTGAAATGGACTTCCATGATTGGTTTTATGACTTTGGGATTATTGGTTTTGCATTACTAATGATTCCATTTATTTATTACGGCTTAAGAATCCTACTAGTATTTATTACAAGGTTTAAAGAGATATTTAATATAAAATATGGAATGATTGCAGCAAGCTTATTGTTAGCATTAGGTATTGCCTATATTGCAGGACATATTTTAACAGCACCAGGAGTTGGGATCTACTTTGTAGTGGTGTTAGCTTATCTAATTGTAGACTTAGAAATTGAATGATTAAAATAAAAGCTAACTTTTGTTAGCTTTTATTTTTTAGTACAGTAAAATAAAGATAGATGGAAATGTGGCGAGGATTTAAAGGAGGAAAAAATATGAGGATATTGCATATGAATGCAGGAGCAGAAGATGGGGGAGGGAAAACACATATTATTTCACTTCTCGATCAGTTTCCAACTGGTGAAGTAGAATTAGCGGTATTTGAAGATGGAATTGTTGCGAAAGAAGCAAGAGAGTTAGGGATAAAAGTCCATGTGTTTTCACAAAAATCCCGCTATGATTTATCTATTTTAAAGAATATAAGCGAATTCATTAATAATGAAAAATTTGATATAGTTCATACGCATGGTCCTAGGGCTAATTTCTATGTTTCTTTAATGAAAAAGAGAATAACGGCAAAATGGGTAACGACTATTCATAGTGATCCATTTGAAGACTTTACTAAACAAGGCTTAAAAGGTTGGATTTTTACGAAATTGAATTTGAAAGCCTTAAAAAATATAGATTTATTTTTTGTTGTAACAAATAGATTAAAGAAAAGTTTAGCTGCTTTAGGTATTTCTAATGAAAAGATGCATGTTATTTATAATGGAATTGAATACGATAATGAAAAAGCAGAAGGTTATAATAAAAAAGAAATGTTCAATATTGATGAAGATGTATTTACGGCAATCCAAGTAGCAAGATTGCATCCTGTGAAAGGACATGAAGTTCTATTTGATGCGTTACAACGAACAAAATTAGAGAAAATTAAAGTATTGTTAGTTGGCGATGGCCCGTTAGAAGAAAATCTAAAGTCATTGGCTACTGAAAAAGGGATTAATAATAAAGTCGAGTTTTTAGGGCATCGTCAAGATGTAAAACAATTATTTGCGTCGTCACATGTGAATTTATTAACCTCCCATAGTGAAGGATTCCCACTAGTTTTATTAGAAGCGGCAAATCAACGCGTACCATCAATTGTGACTAGGGCTGGAGAGATTGAACCATTAATTGTAGATGAAACGTATGGATGGATTGTGCCAACAGATGATGGAAAGGCATTAGCATTAGCATTAGAAGAAGCGTATGATAAGTGGAAAACTGGAGAATTAGCAGCAATGGGGAAACATATTTATGAGCATGCTATTATGAACTTCTCACTTCAAAAACTATATGAAGATACAAAGGAAACATATAAGCAATTAATAGCGAAAAACTTGTAATGATAGAGAGGATAGTTAACTATGGCAGTACAAACAGTTGATATTCTAGGCGTTCCTTTTTCTACAATGACAATGGATGAAACGGTCCAATATTTAAAAGAACAACTAGAAGTGGAGCGAACACATACTTTTCAGGTAGTAACAGCAAATCCTGAAATTGTTATGTGTGCAAAAAAGGATGAAGCATTCCATCAAACATTATTAAATGCAGATTTAATTACACCTGATGGTATTGGAGTCGTAAAAGCAAGTGGTATGTTAGGTACACCTGTAAAGGAACGTGTAGCAGGTTTTGATTTAATGTGTAATTTACTTGCGGCGTTATCAGAAGACAATAAACCAGTATCAGTTTTCTTATTAGGTGCAAAACCGCATGTTGTACAAGCTGCAGCAGATCATTTAACGAAGACGTATTCAGCTGTATCTATTGTGGGTATACAAGATGGGTATTTTAAACAAGAACAAGAAGAGAATATTGTTTCTCGTATTCAAAAGGCAAAACCAGACTTATTGCTTGTTGCACTTGGTTTCCCGAGACAAGAGAACTTTATCCAAACGAATAAGCATCGTTTAGAAACGAAAATGGCCGTTGGAGTAGGCGGAAGTTTAGATGTATGGGCTGGAGAGGTAAAACGTGCACCAAAATGGGTTCAAGCGATCCATTTAGAGTGGTTTTATAGATTGTGTAGCAATCCAACGCGTTGGCGTCGTCAGTTAGTATTAGCGGAATTTTTAAAAGAAGTCATGCGTTCAAAAAAGTAGCGTTCTATCGCTACTTTTTTATTTGTCCATTTTTAATAAAGTGCGTTTTTATTCATCTACTACCGATTGCGGACACTCACTAATCGGGTGTTTAATGACCATGGTTTTTTTATCTATCTCTCTTTGCTTCAGCTGAATTTTGAGGTGAGGGGTCTTACTGCCCTCAAATAGTCGGATAAGTATTTTACTTTTTGGGAATGATGAAGGAGAATTTTTTACCGAAAGTATTTTACTTATACAATTCACACATGTAAAATGATGTGTAAAGACAGCTGTGTAAGGAGGACTTCTTGTGGGCAAGGTGAAAGAAATTTCGAAGCGAAAGCTACTTGGTATAGCGGGGCTTGGATGGTTATTTGATGCAATGGATGTTGGAATGCTTTCATTTGTAATGGTAGCGCTGCAAAAAGATTGGGGATTAAGTACCCAAGAAATGGGCTGGATAGGCAGTATTAATTCAATTGGTATGGCGGTCGGGGCGCTCGTTTTTGGAATACTATCAGATAAAATAGGGCGGAAATCAGTCTTTATTATTACATTATTATTATTTTCTATCGGTAGTGGTTTAACGGCTTTAACGACGACACTTGCTATGTTCCTTGTTTTACGATTTTTAATTGGTATGGGGCTTGGTGGAGAACTTCCAGTTGCTTCTACATTAGTATCGGAGAGTGTTGAAGCACATGAACGTGGCAAAATAGTTGTGCTATTAGAAAGTTTTTGGGCAGGTGGATGGCTAATCGCAGCTCTTATCTCGTATTTTGTTATACCGAAATATGGTTGGGAAGTTGCGATGATATTGAGTGCGGTTCCGGCACTATACGCTTTATATTTAAGATGGAATTTACCGGATTCTCCAAGATTCCAAAAGGTTGAAAAAAGGCCATCCGTTATCGAAAATATAAAGTCAGTTTGGTCTGGGGAATATCGTAAGGCAACAATTATGTTATGGATTTTATGGTTTTCTGTTGTCTTCTCTTATTATGGCATGTTCCTTTGGTTACCTAGTGTAATGGTATTAAAAGGATTTAGTTTAATAAAAAGTTTCCAATACGTACTTATTATGACGTTAGCTCAATTACCAGGTTATTTCACAGCTGCTTGGTTTATTGAACGTCTTGGTCGTAAGTTTGTTTTAGTTACGTATTTAATTGGTACAGCTTGCAGTGCTTACTTATTTGGAGTGGCAGAGTCATTAACGGTATTAATCGTAGCAGGCATGTTACTATCATTCTTTAATTTAGGTGCTTGGGGTGCATTATATGCTTATACACCTGAACAATACCCAACAGTTATTCGTGGTACAGGTGCAGGGATGGCGGCAGCATTCGGTCGTATTGGTGGTATTCTTGGACCGCTATTAGTAGGATATTTAGTTGCTTTACAGGCTTCACTATCACTAATATTTACGATTTTCTGTGGATCAATTTTAATAGGCGTATTTGCTGTAATTATACTTGGGCAAGAAACGAAACAACGAGAATTAGTATAAGGTAAAACTTTAATCGGTAAGTGATCTCAATTATTGGTCCGTACCAATTATGTTTTAGAGTAGTAAAACTAAGAGCCCATGTTTTCTCATTCAGTGGGTTTTACTGCCTACAAATAACGGAAAAAAGGGCAGGGGGAACCATGATGGTTCCCTTTTTTCTGTTTTTTTAGATAAATAATGGTATAGTAAGAAAAAGGGAATGTTCCTTATAAAAGCGAATGTATACAACAGGACATACGGACAAAAGAATTAGGTGGTTGAAGAAATGAAAATTTTACTGATCATGGAAGATGCAGAAGAGCGAAGAAGTTTAGTTGAAAAATTTACTGAAAATATAAGGAATGTAGAATGTTTTGAAGCAAATACAGGAACAGAATCATTATTTATGATGAAGAAGCATACACCAGATTTTGTTTTTTTAAATTCAAAATTACTAGATGGAACGGGTTTTGAATATGCGAGTTTATTACGGGAAGTAAATTGTTATACGAAATTTATTTTTATGGGTGAAGATATAGAAGAGTCCATTACAGCATTTCGTTTTCAAGCAGTTTATTATTTACTACGCCCATTTCGCGAGGAAGATTTGCAATTCCTTTTATATAGAATGGCTAAAGAGCAAGGTGAGAAAGCAAAGAGCTATTTGCGTAAACTACCGATAGAAGGTCAAGAGGGGATTCGGTATATTTTCCCTGAAGATATTGTATATGTAAGCAAAAATAAGGAAAACAAAACAGTTTCAATTTATACAACAAATAATCAGTATATTTCAACATATACACTCCAGGAGCTAGAAAATAAGCTAAATGCATATGATTTTTTACGTGTGCATAAAAGTTATTTAATTAATATGTCATATGTACAAGAGTTAAAGCCTTACTATAATGGCACATATAATCTGTATTTAGATAAATATGATGAGCAACCGATTCCAGTAAGTCGTAATTATGTGAAACGACTTCGAAATAAAATTGAATTATAGCAGATAATGCAATTTTTTTAACATGATAAACTAAAAATCCTTCATGATAGGGAGGATTTAAGTTAAATATTCAGAAAATTTAGTACAATCCCACTAAGAAATAGTATTGGGGGGATTGTATGTGAGAACATTGAAGTCGATTTTACTTTGGGGAGTTATTGCAGCAGTAGGAGCCGGGGCTTTTGGTGTAATAGCTTTATCACAAGGTGAAACTATTAATGCTGTATGGCTCTTAGTAGCTGCGGTATGTGTGTATGCAGTTGCTTATCGCTTTTATAGTAGATTTATAGCGAGAAAGGTATTCGGTTTAGATAATAATCGACAAACGCCAGCTCATACATTAAATGATGGAAAAGATTATGTTCCGACAAATAAATGGGTATTATTTGGGCATCATTTTGCAGCAATCGCTGGGGCTGGTCCTTTAGTAGGACCGATTTTGGCGGCACAAATGGGATATTTGCCAGGGACAATATGGATTATTGTAGGGGTAGTTGTCGCTGGAGCTGTGCAAGATTTTGTCATTTTATTTGCTTCGATGAGACGTAATGGTAAATCTCTCGGTGAAATGATTAAAGATGAGATTGGTCCTGTTACAGGACTTATTGCAATGATTGGTATTTTAGGCATTATGATTATTTTATTAGCAGTATTAGCATTAGTAGTAGTAAAGGCGCTTGTCGGAAGCCCTTGGGGAATGTTTACGATAGCAGCAACGATTCCTATTGCTATTTTAATGGGAGTATATATGCGCTACATTAGGCCTGGACGGGTTGGTGAAGGGTCAGTAATTGGAATTATCCTACTTATACTGTCTCTTATTGGAGGGCAGTATGTAGCGGAAAATCCAGCGCTTGCAAGCATGTTCACGTTTAGCGGAGAAACAATTGCTATAATGCTTATTGTATATGGATTTATCGCATCGGCATTACCAGTTTGGATGCTTTTAGCACCACGTGATTATTTAAGTACATTTTTAAAAGTCGGAACAATTGTAGGATTAGCAATCGGTATTTTAATTGTAGCACCAGATTTACAAATGCCAGCAGTTTCGAAATTTATTGATGGAACTGGTCCAGTGTTCTCTGGAAATTTATTCCCGTTCTTATTTATTACTATTGCTTGTGGTGCAGTGTCTGGATTCCATGCTCTTGTTTCATCAGGTACGACGCCGAAGATGATTGAGCAAGAGGGACACGCACAGCCAATCGGTTATGGAGCAATGTTAATGGAGTCGTTTGTAGCAGCCATGGCGATGATTGCAGCTTGTGTATTAACACCGGGAACGTACTTTGCAATTAATAGTCCTGCAGCACTTATCGGTACAGATGTCTCGCAGGCAGCTCAAGTTATTTCCTCATGGGGATTTGCTATTACACCAAATGAACTAAAAGATCTCGCTGTAAACGTTGGAGAGCAAACGATTTTATCACGTACAGGTGGTGCACCAACGTTAGCGATAGGTATGGCATATATTTTCTCAAAAGTAATAGGTGGAACGGCCATGATGGCATTTTGGTATCATTTTGCGATTCTCTTTGAAGCGTTATTCATTTTAACAACGATTGATGCTGGAACGCGCGTAGGTCGATTTATGATTCAAGATATTTTAGGGCATGTATATAAGCCATTTGGGAAAACGGATTCTACATTAGCGAATGTAATAGCTACAACGTTATGTGTATTAGGATGGGGCTATTTCTTATATCAAGGGGTAGTTGATCCGCTTGGTGGAATTAATACATTATGGCCACTTTTCGGTATTGCAAATCAAATGTTAGCAGGTATTGCATTATTACTTGGAACGACAATTTTATTCAAAATGGGAAAAAAGGCATATGTTTGGGTGACGCTTATTCCAACTGTCGGATTGCTTATTGTAACGATGACGGCGGGTTATCAAAAGCTATTTCATGAAAACCCTAAAATAGGATTTCTATCCCACGCAAAGGTGTTTCAAGGAGCATTAGATGAGGGGAAAGTGTTAGCGCCAGCTAAAAATGTGGCTCAAATGAAGCAAATTATTTTCAATGATTATATTGATGCGGCACTTTGTGGAATTTTTATGATAGTTGTAATCGCTGTATTAATTTCTGCAATTCGAATTTGGATTCAAGTATTAAGAAATAAGCCGATGCCGCTAAAAGAGGCACCATATATCCCTAAAGATGAAAGTGAGTCGAGGAACTATGCTTAAAAGACTACGGCAAGTATGGGGACAAAGGAAACACTTTATTAGCTTACTTGTTGGGGTACCAAGCTATGAAACATATGTAGAGCATATGAAAAAGCATCATCCAGAAGAAGAAGTTGTATGTCAAAAACAATTTTTTGCAGAAGCGCAAGAAGCAAGATTTAATGCAAAGGGTGGAAAGATATCGCGCTGTTGTTAGTGAAAAGGACGAATTTTCGTCCTTTTTATTTTTTGCTGTTTCACGTGGAACAGCAAAAAATAAATAAAAATCTTTGGGAATTATAGGGATTTCGTATACAATAAAATAAGGAAAGGGATAGATAGAAAAGTAGGGAGATTATTTTATGTTAAGGGACTTATTTGTAAACACAACAATTATTCTTTCCTTTATTTTTATTGGAGGTCAGCTTTTAAGAGATAAACCGTTAAAAGAAGAGTTCTCTTTTTGGCAGAAATGTGTAGTAGGTATTTTTACTGGAATATTAAGTGTACTGTTGATGTACTTTGGCGTACATATTGGGGATATTATGTTAGATCTACGCTATTTAGCTGTTATTTTGGCAATTATAATTGGAGGTCCGATAGCTAGTAGTATAACAGTTACGATTATTTTAATTACCCGATTATTTTTAACCGAGTACTCTTTAGCCTCTGAATTGGCTTGTTATACTATTGTGTTGATAGGTGTTGGAATTATTTTTATTTGGCGGATGAAAGCTTCTATATTTATAAGGTGGATCTGGTTTAATGTATATAGTTTATCTATTTTAATAGTGCCACTTTCTATGTTATTTAAAGATATGTCTATAGTAGCATTATATTTAGTTTGTAGTAGTGTAGCGGCATATATCACATTTATAAGCGCAAATTATGTATTGCAATCCAATGAGTTATTTCAAAAGATGAAGCAATATGCAACGATAGATGCATTGACAGGTTTAGGAAACGTAAGGCAGTTTGATTTAGAAATGAATCATCATATTAGTAATAAGCGCACGAAAAATGATTCACTTTGTTTACTATTTATAGATATTGATCACTTCAAGTCTGTAAACGATACGTACGGGCATCCTGCAGGAGACGAAGTGTTAAAACAAATAGGTAGTATTTTAAGGGAAGTTTCACCGTTCCCAAATTTGTCCTTTCGAAAAGGTGGAGAAGAGTTCGCGCTTTTGATACCAAAGAAGGGATTAGCTTACGGAATGCATACGGGGGAAAAAGTTCGCACAGCTGTTGAAAACCATTCATTCGAATTGTTAAATGGAACAAAAATAAAAATTACAGTTTCAGTAGGCGTTTCAGTATATGAACAATCACCAGAGCAATTTATTCAAGCTGCTGATGATGCATTATATTACTCCAAAAGAAATGGTAGAAATCAGGTTAGTTCTGCATCTTAAAGATAAGATGACCAGAAGAGCTTATAAATAAAAACACCCACAGAGAGGGAAAATACACACTCTGTGGGTGTTTTTATTTATAGGTTAGACAAGCTCTTTTGATACAACGAATTTACGATATGCACCGTGATGTGTTGGGCCTACGTATTCGTTGATCTTGAATGAATAACGGATAGCAGCTGTGATAAATTCTTTAGCAGTTTTTACTGCTTCTTTCACAGGTTTTCCTTTTGCAAGTTCTGCTGTAATTGCAGCAGAATATGTGCAACCTGCGCCGTGTGTATTTGTCGTATCAATTTTTTCTGATTCTAGAAGGTCGAATGTTTCTCCATCATATAGGACGTCGATTGCAGTTTCCGTACCAAGCTTGCTACCGCCTTTAATTAGGACATATTTCGCACCTAAAGCATGGATCTTTTTCGCTGCTTCTTTCATGTCTTCAAGAGAATTAATCTTGACGCCACTTAATTGGTAAGCTTCAAATAAGTTTGGTGTTACAACTAATGCCTTTGGAACAAGAACGTCACGTAAGCAATCATTCGTTTCAGGATGTAATGCTTCATCAGCACCTTTACATACCATAACAGGGTCAACTACTACATTTTTGAAATTATGTTTTTCGATTGTTTCTGCAACCATTTCAATAATTTCTACTGATCCAAGCATACCTGTTTTTAAAGCATCTACGCCAACGCCCTCAATTGTCGTTTCTAATTGTGGTTTTAATGTAGAAGCTGGGATTGGGAATACGTTATGTGCCCAACCGTTATGTGGATCCATCGTTACGATTGTCGTAAGTGATGTCATTCCGTATACACCAAGTTCTTGGAATGTTTTTAAATCTGCTTGTATACCAGCACCGCCACTTGTGTCAGAACCAGCGATAGTAAGTGCTTTATTTAATGTCATTATGAAAAGCCCCCTCAGGTGATATAATGAAAACTATGTTTTCACCATTATATCAATGTTACGAATAAGTACAAAGTGAAAAGTAGATGATTTATGTTAGGAACTATGTAAAATCTTGTATGTAGGAGACGAATTATGTTTCAAGAGAATCGTACAAATGAATTAGTTATATTAAAAGAGATTGCAGAAACGCTAAATACATCAAATGATACATACCATGTATTACAAGCAGTGCTAGAAAAATTACTTAGTGTAACAGGTTTAACGACAGGATGGATATTTCTTGCGGATGAAAATGGTAGATATACAAAATTAATTGATTATCAATTACCAGAGGCACTTACATATGAAAATAAACGCCCGATGTGTGAAGGGGAATGTTGGTGTTTACGTGGCTTTGTGGATGGAAAGTTAGAGAGAGCTGTTAATATTATTGAATGTAAAAGAATTAATAACGCAATTGAATATAATTGGGGAGATACAGAAGGGATTCTTCATCATGCTACGGTTCCTTTAAAGGCTGGAGGAGAAAAATTTGGTTTGTTAAATGTGGCAAGCCCAGGTAAAACACATTTTTCAGAAGAAGAATTAGTATTGCTTCAATCAGTTGCCTTCCAAATTGGAACGGCTTTAAAACGAGCAAAGTTATATGAAAATGAAAAGCGAAGAGCGCATTATTATGTGAAATTAGAACGTTTCATTCAAGTTTTAAGAACGATTCATCAATTTAATATATTGCCTGAAAAAGTTGTAAATCAATTAGGTGAAGTGTTTCAGTGGAATCAAGTCGCATTCTTTATTAGGGAAGAGAAAGAATTATCCTTGCGGGCATCTTATTGCCAGGAAGAATGGCACGAGGATATAAAAGAAGCAGCGAAAGAAGCGTTAGAAAAAGGTGAACCTATTTTATTAAACGATCAAATCAGTCATAAGGTAGCCTCTAATAGGACGGTTATCGCCACCCCAATACAGATTCAAACTCACATATTTGGTGTTTTATGTGTTAGTTCAAATAATGGTGAATTTGATGTAAATACGTTAGATGTACTTCAAGCAATAACAAATCATATTTCTTTCGTGATAGAAAATTTAAGGTTAAATGAGCAACGACGTGAACTCGTACGAATGGAAGAAAGAAATCGATTAGCAAGGGACTTACATGACTCTGTTTCACAAAAGCTATTTTCGTTAACCTTTATGACAAAAGGCGCTGAGGCGGTTTTAAAAGGTCAAAACGAAAAAGTGGATCGATCTTTGCATGACATGCGTGAACTAGCGCAAGGAGCTTTAAAAGAAATGAGGACGTTAATTTGGCAATTACGTCCAGCGGGTTTGGAGAAAGGATTATTACCAGCTTTAAAGCAATATGGTGAAAGTTTGGGATTGAAAATTCGAGAACAAGTTACAGGTGTCCGTGATTTGCCACGCGTAGTAGAGGAAGCGCTATGGAGAATTGGACAAGAAGCTTTAAATAATGTAAGTAAGCATGCAAATGTTAGGGAAGCGACGATTTATTTCAAAGTGACGGAGAAGAATGTATCATTAGAAATAGTCGATCAAGGAAACGGCTTTGTAGAAAAGGATATAAAAGAGAAGAAATCACTTGGCATGACTACGATGCGAGAAAGAGTAGAATTAGTCGGTGGAACAATTAAAATTGTAAGTGATAAGAAAAGGACAAGTGTAAAAATAAACGTACCATTATGATGTGAAAATGAGGGAAGTTTGTGAAAATAAAAGTATTGTTAGTTGATGATCATACAGTCGTTTTAAAAGGATTAGCATTTTTCTTAAGTACACAGGAAGATATAGAGTTAGTTGGAGAAGCAAGTAATGGGAAAGAGGCACTAATGAAAGTAGGGGAGACGAATCCTGATGTTGTACTAATGGATTTATATATGCCCGAAATGGATGGTGTTGAGGCGACAGCGTGTATTAAAAAAGAATATCCGGATGTGAAAGTAATTGTATTAACTAGCTTTTCTGATCAGGCGCATGTGTTACCAGCATTAAGGGCTGGAGCAAGCGGGTATATTTTAAAAGATGTAGAACCGGATCAGCTTGTTGAGGCTATTCGAAGTGCATATAAAGGTAATATTCAATTACATCCTGATATAGCAAATGCTCTTCTCTCTCAAACATTACCTGTAGAAGAAAAGGAAGAAGAGCCTTCTATTCAAGTGGACGTGTTAACAGCGAGAGAAAATGAAGTATTGCAGCTATTAGCGAAAGGGATGAGTAATAAAGAAATCGCTTCTGTTTTAGTTATTACGGAAAAAACGGTAAAAGCTCATGTAAGTAGTATTTTGAGTAAGTTGAATTTATCTGATCGTACGCAAGCAGCATTATATGCAGTGAAAAATGGAATTGTATAAGACGAAAGTCGTAAGACCTAGTTCGCCTTTAGAAGGTGGACTTTTTTTATGGAAAAATACGTCTATGTGAGGACGAAATTGTCTTTATATAAAGATAAAATATGTTTGTAAGCAACAAAACAACAATTACAAGGGATACCTTTTTTGAAAGCATATAACAACAGAAGAGTTAGTACTAGGAGGAAAACATAATGACAAAAGTTTTATTCGTAAAAGCAAACAACCGTCCAGCGGAACAAGCAGTTAGTGTAAAATTATATGAAGCGTTTTTAGCAAGTTACAAAGAAGCGCATCCAAACGATACAGTAGTAGAACTTGATTTATATAAAGAAGAATTACCATATGTAGGCGTAGATATGATTAATGGTACATTCAAAGCTGGTAAAGGGTTTGATTTAACTGAAGAGGAAGCAAAAGCAGTAGCAGTTGCTGATAAGTATTTAAATCAATTCCTAGAAGCTGATAAAGTCGTTTTCGGTTTCCCATTATGGAACTTAACGATTCCAGCAGTATTACACACATATATTGATTATTTAAACCGAGCTGGTAAAACATTTAAATATACGCCAGAAGGTCCAGTTGGTCTAATTGGAGATAAGAAGATTGCATTATTAAACGCGCGCGGCGGTGTATATTCTGAAGGTCCAGCAGCAGAAGTAGAAATGGCTGTTAAATATGTAGCAAGCATGATGGGCTTCTTCGGCGCAACAAACATGGAAACAGTAGTTATTGAAGGACATAACCAATTCCCAGATAAAGCAGAAGAAATCATTGCAGCTGGTCTTGAAGAAGCAGCTAAAGTAGCAAGTAAATTTTAATTGAAAATAGAATCGTCACTCAAAAAAGTAGCATTAACAGATAAACGTTAATGCTACTTTTTTATATTTTAAGTTCGTCAGCTAGTTTTTCTAACTGAATTCGATCTTGTATGTAATAGGTTCTTCCATCTTTCTTTAAGTAATTTTGTTGGCAAAATTGGTTTAATACATATAAAAGGTGACGGTAGCTAACATTTAAGTATTCCGAAACCTCAGTATGTTTTTCTATATAACTGTTATTTTGTTCTGTTAATAGAATAAACGCCGCTAATCGATTTTCGAACGGATAACTATTATTTTTAGCATAACTTTCTGTTCGGGTAATGGTTTTCTCACCGATAAATTTGCATAGTTTCTGTAGAAAGGTAGCATCTTGTAACAAAAGATGCTGACAATCTTTAAGAGGAAGCGCTAAGCATATACAATCTTCAATTACTTCCACCGTTTTCGTAACAGATTCTACGCCAATTAATCCTAATTCCCCAATGAACGAAGGTGCCTGAATAAAGTTAATCAAGGAGACCTTTCCGTTTTTGTGACTCATATATATTTTTGCTTTCCCAGAAATTAAGTAATAAAGATAAGGAACATCGACCCCTTCATTACATATCTTTTCTCTCTTCTGAAAGGAATGTAGTTCAGCATACGGTAAGATATCAAAAGAAAAAAGAGTATGGAAATTGTAAGTTTGTATGTAATGAGAGATTTCTTCGCTATTTCTGCTGACTTTCATGTTTTCACCTCATGTTTAGTATGAGATATCTCCTATTATTTTTACAAGAAAGAATGATACGATTTACGTAAATTTGTTTTTGTAGAAAAGAGAGTGTGAAGGGCTTATGAAAAAATATAAAACATTATTATTCGATGTAGATGATACATTGTTGGATTTTCAAAAGGCAGAAAAATCGGCATTACGTATGCTTTTTGAAGAGAAAGGGATGTCTCTAACTAGCGAGATTGAAGCGCAATATAAAAAAATTAATAAAAGTCTTTGGACTGCTTTTGAAGAAGGTGAAATAAATCGTGATGAAGTTGTAAATACACGATTTTCAATTTTGTTTAAAGAATACGGGGAAGAAGTAGATGGGATATTATTCGAAAATAATTATCGCAGTTACTTAGAAGAAGGAAATCAGCTCATGGAAGGTGCTTTACAATTTATAAATCAAATTCAAAGTGAGTACGATTTATATATAGTGACAAACGGTATTTCTAAGACGCAAGATAAACGATTACGTAATGCAGGGTTACATGCCTTGTTTCAAGATATTTTCGTTTCTGAAGATACAGGTTATCAAAAGCCGATGAAAGAGTATTTTGATTATGTTTTTGAAAGGATTCCTAACTTTGTGCCTGAAGAAGGGCTCATTATTGGGGATTCGTTAAGCGCTGATATGAAAGGTGGATATGTAGCGGGAATTGATACTTGTTGGTTTAATCCAGAAAGGAAATTAAATGATAGTGGGATTATACCGACATATGAAGTGCATAATTTTGAGGAGTTATATGCATTATTGAAGCAACATGTGTAATGAGAATAGGCAGTGGAACTTTTGTCCACATTGCCTATTTTTTTAATTTGTAGTTTCGTTATGTTTTGGAAGTGGAAATGCATTTCCGATAGTAGCTGCCCCAAGCATTGGTAATAGTAAATTAAGCGGAGGTTTTAAAAGGTCTTTTTCAAATGGATATAGAATATATTTCTTTTGTTATGTACATTAAGTTCTTTGTATTTAATTTAGAACATTCAGAAAAACTAATTGACATTAGGAAATTATTGCTATAAAATCAACGGTAATTGCATAGTCTTATCAAGAAAAGGTGGAGGGACAGGCCCGATGAAACCTTGGCAACAGCCGTATAACGGAATTGTGCCAAATCCTGCAGGTAGTAATCCTGAAAGATAAGAAAGAGCCTTTAGAGCGTGTTTTCAAACTGCTCCTTTCTTGTTTTCAGGAAAGGGGCAGTTTTTTATTTTGTATAAAAGAAAGGAGAATGAGAAATGGGAGAATCATGGGGGAAAGGAACGATTTGTGTGCAAGGTGGCTATACGCCAAAGAATGGAGAACCGCGTGTTTTACCGCTTTATCAAAGTACAACTTATAAATATGATACTTCGGATGATTTAGCAGCATTATTTAATTTAGAGGCAGAAGGATATATCTACACGCGTATTGGAAATCCTACTTTAGCTGCATTTGAGCAAAAGCTAGCAGATTTAGAGGGTGGCGTAGGAGCTGTTGCAACGGCTTCTGGGCAAGCTGCTATTATGCTTGCTGTTTTAAATATTTGTAGTAGCGGAGACCACTTGCTTTGTTCTTCCACAGTTTATGGCGGGACGTTTAATTTATTTGGAGTGAGTTTGCGTAAACTTGGTATCGATGTTACATTCTTTAATCCGAATTTAACTGCTGATGAAATTGTGGCCCTTGCTAATGATAAGACGAAACTCGTTTATGCAGAATCGCTAGGAAATCCGGCGATGAATGTTTTAAATTTCAAAGAACTTTCAGATGCAGCGAAAGAGTTGGAAGTACCTTTTATCGTGGATAATACATTAGCAACTCCTTATTTATGCCAAGCATTTGAACATGGAGCAAATATTATCGTTCATTCTACGACGAAATATATTGATGGGCATGCAAGTTCGTTAGGTGGCATTGTAATTGACGGAGGGAACTTCGATTGGACAAACGGGAAATATCCTGAACTAGTTGAACCGGATCCAAGTTATCACGGCGTAAGTTACGTTCAAAATTTTGGTGCAGCAGCTTATATTGTGAAGGCACGTGTTCAATTATTAAGAGACTACGGAAATTGTATGAGCCCATTTAATGCGTATATTAGCAATATCGGCTTAGAAACATTGCATTTACGAATGGAGCGTCATAGTGAAAATGCTCTTGCAGTTGCTAAATGGCTTGCTGATCATGAACGTATTGAATGGGTGAACTATCCGGGATTAAATAGTAATGAAAATTACTCGTTAGCACAAAAGTATTTGAAAAAAGGTGCTAGTGGTGTTTTAACATTCGGCATTAAGGGAGGATTAGAAGCAGCAAAAGAATTTATCGCAAATGTAAAACTAGCAACTCTCGTAACGCATGTGGCTGATGCGCGAACTTGCGTTATACATCCTGCTAGTACAACGCATAGACAATTAAGTGCCGAAGATCAGCGCTTAGCTGGCGTCACATCAGATTTAATTCGTTTATCAGTTGGTATAGAAGATGTTTCGGATATTATTGCAGATTTAGAAGCAGCGCTAGTCGGAGGCAAACAACATGCCGATCATAATTGATAAAGATTTGCCAGCTCGCAAAGTGTTGCAGGAGGAAAATATTTTTGTAATGACAAAAGAGCGAGCAGAAACACAAGATATCCGGGCATTGAAAATTGCTATATTAAATTTAATGCCTACAAAGCAAGAAACAGAAGCGCAATTACTTCGTTTAATTGGAAATACACCGTTGCAATTAGATGTTCATTTACTTCATATGGAATCGCATTTGTCTCGTAATGTCGCACAGGAACATTTAATGAGTTTCTATAAAACATTCCGTGATATTGAGAATGAGAAATTTGATGGACTCATTATTACAGGAGCACCAGTTGAAACCCTTTCTTTTGAAGAGGTAGATTATTGGGAAGAGCTTAAACGTATTATGGAGTATTCAAAAACGAATGTAACATCTACGCTTCATATTTGCTGGGGGGCACAGGCTGGTTTGTATCATCATTATGGCGTTCAAAAGTATCCTCTTAAGGAAAAAATGTTTGGTGTATTTGAACATGAAGTTCGTGAGCAACATGTGAAATTGTTACAAGGGTTTGATGAGTTATTTTTTGCCCCGCATTCTCGTCATACGGAAGTACGAGAGAGTGACATTAGAGAAGTGAAGGAGTTAACGTTATTAGCCAACTCTGAGGAAGCGGGCGTTCATCTTGTTATTGGGCAAGAAGGAAGACAAGTGTTTGCGCTCGGTCATAGTGAATATAGTTGTGATACGTTAAAGCAAGAATACGAACGAGATCGTGACAAAGGGTTAAATATTGATGTGCCGAAAAACTATTTTAAACATAATAATCCAAATGAGAAGCCGCTTGTACGGTGGAGGAGCCATGGGAATCTATTATTCTCTAATTGGCTGAATTATTACGTGTATCAAGAAACCCCTTATGTATTATAAAAAAAGATTGTGTCGCACGTGGCAACGTTTTCTTTGTAAAGATTAACTTATATTTTTCCGAATGTTCGAAAAACATTGTTTTTCAGATTTTTTACTCATATAATTTCATCTAAACACAATTTTTGAGGGGTGGACAGTATTATGAAAGAAATTCAAGTTGGCTTATTAGGTCTTGGGACAGTTGGTAGCGGTGTAGTTCGTATCATTACAGATCATCAAGAGCGGCTTATACACCAAGTAGGTTGTCCTGTGAAAGTAACGAAAGTACTAGTACAAAATATTGAAAAAGAGAGAGAAGTAGAGGTACCTTCTACTCTATTAACACAAGATGCACATGAAATTTTAGATAATCCAAATATTGACGTTGTCATCGAAGTAATGGGTGGCATTGATGATGCAAAATCATATATTTTACAAGCTTTACAAAGCGGGAAGCATGTTGTGACTGCTAATAAAGATTTAATGGCGTTACATGGGGCGGAACTATTAGCGGTAGCAAAAGATAATAAAGCAGATTTGTTTTATGAAGCAAGTGTAGCCGGAGGAATTCCGATTTTAAGAAGTATCGTAGAAGGACTTTCTTCAGATCTTATTACGAAAGTAATGGGAATTGTAAATGGAACGACAAATTTTATTTTGACGAAAATGTCAGATGAAGGGAGAGCATATAACGACGTGTTAAAAGAAGCCCAGCAACTTGGATTTGCAGAAGCAGATCCAACATCAGATGTAGAAGGTTTAGATGCAGCAAGAAAAATGACGATTTTGGCTACTCTTGGTTTCTCTACAAATGTAGAGCTTGGAGATGTGAAGGTAAAAGGGATTACTTCTATTACAGAGGAAGATATTGAATACAGTAAGAGTTTAGGGTACACGATTAAATTAATCGGTCTTGCGAAGCGAGATGGTGAAAAATTAGAGGTTACAGTTGAACCGACATTACTACCAAATACACATCCTCTTGCGGCCGTGCAAAACGAATATAACGCTGTATATGTGTATGGTGAAGCAGTTGGAGAAACGATGTTTTATGGACCAGGTGCAGGGAGTTTACCGACAGCAACAGCTGTTGTTTCTGATTTAGTAGCTGTAATGCAAAATATTAGATTAGGGGTAACAGGAAATAGTGCTGTAGTCCCGCAATATCAAAAAGTATTAAAAGAGCCAGACGAAATTGTTGTGAAGAAATTTTTAAGACTTCATGTGAAAGATGAAATTGGTGTATTTGCAAAAATTACTTCGTTATTCTCTGAGCGTGGCGTTAGCTTTGAAAAAATTATTCAAATGCCACTTGAAGAGAAAGGAAAAGCTGAAATTGTAATTGTAACGCATCGTGCTTCTCTTGCTGATTATGATTATATTCTACATACGTTGCAAGGGTATGAAGAAATAGATTGTTTGAAAGCAAACTATCGAATTGAAGGAGATGCGAAGTAGCATCTCGTATCATAAAACAGAAAGAGCCTATTAAGCAGCTTGCTTAATAGGCTCTTTTCTATTTAAAATCTTCGTACCAACTTGAATAAATGCTTGTATAATCCAGCCTGTTGTAAAGGATAAAATGATTGTCCCAAAATAGATAGGTCCATCTAATAAGAAGCTTAATGTTAAAAATAAGAATGCTAACGAAATTTCCGTTCTTCTAAATGTCCATTTCTTTTTCTCAGCAACTGTTAAAACGAAAGCTTCTTGAGGTGCTGCGCAAAGATTTGTAGAGACGTAAAGACCAATTCCAGCTCCAACGAATAGATTTCCGCAAATAAGTGTTATATATTTTGGAAGAGAACGGATAGCGTCCATAATAGTTGTAATGGAACCGATCCAATCAACAAAAAGAGAAATAAGAACCATTGTTACAATTGTACCGATCGTAATTTGTTTTTTATTCCAAAAGAGTACGATAAGGGTAAAAGCAAAGTTAATCATGAAAATCCAAAAACCGATACTTATCCCGAAATTTTGATATAGTGCAATAAAGAAGGAATCATAAGGGCTAAGTCCAAAGGAAGTAATTGTCGTCATCATATTAATGCCGATGGCGAGAATAAGTAGACCGCTAATGAAAAATATATGTTCTAATTTGAGTCGAAACATAGTTGTATATCCTTTCAAAATGTATTTGCTAGGAAAGGATATATTGTGGAAAGCTTACCAGGTCAAGGGAGAATTTTTGCGGGGAAGGGGAAAATGAGATGACGAATATAAGAAAGATTGCTGAACTTGCTGGGGTATCTGTTTCAACTGTTTCACGTGTACTAAATAATCATCCTTATGTGAATGAACAGAAACGAAAGGAAATTTTAGCAATTATAGAGGAATTAAATTATACGCAAAATGTGAATGCAATTCATTTAGTGAAAGGAAAAACGAATGTAATTGGCGTTTTATTACCGCACGTTAATGATCAATATTATAGCGCTATTATTGAAGGCATATCGAAGGAAACAGCAAAGAACAGTTATAATATGATGCTTTGTCAGACGAATTATAGTGAGGAAAGAGAATTAGAAATTTTGAATATGTTAAAAATGAAAAAGCTTGATGGGGTTATTATATGTTCGCGGGCAAATAGTAAGGAAAAGCTTGAAGAATATACGAAATTTGGTCCAATTGTTATGTGTGAGGAAATAGATTCAAAATACATTTCAAGTGTACATGTTGATTACTATAAAGTATTTTCACAAGGGATGAAAAACTTAATAGATGCCGGTCATACACGTATTGGGTATTGCATTGGAAGAAGTAATAGCATTAATAGCCAGAGAAGAAAACAAGCATATGAAGATTCATTTCAACAGATTGCTGTAACACCGTTAGAGACCTGGAAGTTTAAAGGCTGTTTTACAGTGGAAGACGGGCGTAATGTAATTAGGGAATGGGCCTGTATGTCAGTGAAGCCAACTGCGTTTCTTGTATCTTGTAACCATATTGCAGCGGGAATGGTAACGGAGGCGAAAAAACAAAGAATTCGTATTCCAGAAGATGTTACGATTATCGGTTGTGATGATCAAGACGTAGCAGACATTTTAGGCATTACGACGATTTCATATTCTAGTAAAAATGTTGGCGTGAAGGCATTTGAATTATTATATGAAAAGATTAATGATGAGCAAATAGATATAAAGCACGTAGAGTTATTGCCAGAATTCGTACAAAGGGAAACAACATAATAGATAAGGTATGAAAATCGCTTTTCAAAATTGCGTTTGGTATAATTATGGACAATCTATGAGGGCTAAAAGGGGTTTTGATATGAGATCAAAAGTAGTAAAAGTAATTCTACTCATTACAATTGCATCTTTCTGTTTATTTGCATACGGCTTTGTTTCAGGTGTAAATGATGTATTAAATCCGAAAGCTTCAAATTTAATTAAAAAGACCGATGTAGTGGCAAAAGAGAAAAAGAAAACAGGAACGTTACAAATCGTTAGTTTAGGTGATTCATTAACACGTGGTGTTGGTGATAAAGAAGGAATTGGCTATATTGGACGGATGAAAGAAGATTTACAAAAAGATTATAAGCAAAAGGTGGCCTTAACTAACTTAGCGGTTAGTGGTGCGAAAATGCCTGACTTATTAAAACAAATTGAGAGTAGTGGCGCTCAATATTCAATTAAGCAAGCAGATGTAATCGTTTTAACGATTGGAGGGAATGATCTATTTCCCGGTTGGGAATCGCTTGGGAAAATAGATTTAGAGACGTATCGTCCTGACACAGAAACGTTTCAAAATGAAGCAAAGAAAATTATAGAAGAAATTCGTAAATTAAATACAGATAGTCCGATTTTTTGGCTTGGTTTATACAATCCTTTTGAAGATGTAGAAGATTTAAAAGGGTCTTCAAACATTGTTGTAGATTGGAATGCATCTTTAGAAAAGTTAGCGATAAATAATAAAAATGTGTATATTACACCGACATTTGATTTATTCCAAAACCGTGGGAAAGATTTATTATACTCCGATCATTTCCATCCGAATGAAGTAGGGTATACATATATGGCGGACCGATTAGTTCAAAATGTTGTAAGTAAATTAAAGCTAGAACAAGGAGGGGTAAAATGACGACGATACTTTCCGTACGAGACTTGAAGAAGGTAATTGGAAAGAAGACTCTTGTAGAGAATATTTCCTTTGATGTAAAGCAAGGAGAAGTGTTCGGGTTCTTAGGACCGAATGGCGCTGGAAAGACGACTACCATTCGAATGTTAGTCGGATTGATTAAGGCGACAGAAGGTACGATTTCTATCGGTGGTTATTCGATTAAGGAAAATTTTAGAGAAGCGATGCGTCAAATTGGGAGTATCGTTGAAAACCCAGAGTTGTATACATATTTAACGGGATGGGAAAATTTAAAACAATTTGCTCGTATGTTAGGTGGTATATCAGATGAACGTATTATTGAAATTGCTCACATGGTTCATTTAGATGAAAGAATTCATGAAAAGGTAAAAACATACTCACTCGGTATGAAACAACGACTTGGAATTGCGCAAGCGCTTCTTGGAAATCCAAAACTACTCATATTAGATGAACCAACAAATGGTTTAGATCCAGCAGGGATTAGAGAGCTTAGGGAATTTATACATAAGCTTGTCAAAGAAGAAAATATGAGCGTGTTTATTTCAAGTCATTTGCTAAGCGAAGTACAAATGATATGCGATCGTGTGGCCATTATTCATAAAGGAAAAATGATAACAGTTGCCAAGGTTGAAGAGTTAATTAAAACAGCAAGTGATCGCGTAGAATGGATTGTTACACCAATTTCTAAGGCAAAGGATATGCTAGAAGATGCTAAGGAAGTAAGAGAAGTGAGTATAGAAGGTAATCGATTACTATGCCGGATGCATATTTCATCTATAAGTAATTGGAATAAAACCTTTGTAGAAAACGGGATAGATGTACATAGTGTTAAAGAGCTTGTGTTTACGCTAGAAGATTTATTTATTGAACTCACAAGGGGTGAGCAGCATGCGTGAATTTGCGAATCTAGTTTTAAACGAATCGGAGAAGATTTATCGTAAGAAGCGTATTTTTGTTGTCATGCTTATTTTAGCAATCTTAATCCCGCTCTTCGTGTATGCGCAGTATCGTGAAATAGAAACGACACAAAAAAGGCTAGGTACAACGGATTGGAAAGTTTCGCTGCAGCAACAAATTGTTGATTCTCAAAACCGTTTGAACAACTCTAGATTGCCAGAAGAATGGCGTGATTGGTTAAAGGTAAGAGTAGAGCAGCAACAATATTATTTAGATCATGATATTAATCCAATGGCACCGGGCGCACCAACTTTTGTAAGGGCGTTTATTGAGCAAGGAATTACATTATTTATTCCGCTTCTCGTCATGATTGTCGCCATTGATATTGTTTCAGGAGAACGAAGTGATGGAACGATGAAGATGTTACTTACTCGGCCAATTCGGCGCTGGAAAATACTCCTTAGTAAGTACGTGACGATGTTATTTTTCATTTCACTTATACTGCTTCTTGTAGGTGTGTTTGCTTACGTATTATCAGGGCTTGTATTTGGATACTCGGGATGGAATTTACCTGTGTTAACAGGATTTGTTATTGATAAGGAAACGTTAAATACGAATTTTGTACATCTTATTCCGCAATGGCAATATATCTTGATGGCGTATGGATTAGCTTGGTTTGTTGCTATCGTTGTCGGAACTATATCATTTATGGTCTCTGTTTTAATTCGTAATACACCAGCTGGTATGGGCGTTATGCTAGCTGCATTAATTGCAGGCGGTATTTTAAGCTCGTTCGCAACATCTTGGGAAGGTGCGAAATATATTTTTAGTGTGAATTTATCGTTAACAGATTATCTATCAGGAAAACTACCTGCATTACAAGGTTTATCGATGGAGTTTTCTTTAATGAATTTAACGGTTTGGGCAGTTGTTTCCCTTATCATTTCATTTGTAGTATTTACAAAACAGGATATGGTGAATTAATTAGACGGGAAGTGAAAGCATGGAAAATGTTTTAAAAAATGATTGGGGGCCATTATTGGCACCAGAATTTGAGAAAGAATATTATCGTAAGCTAGCTGATTTTTTGAAAGAAGAGTACAGTACACATGTTGTTTACCCAAAGAAAGAAGATATTTTTAACGCTCTAGAGTATACAAGTTATGAAAATACAAAGGTCGTTATTTTAGGACAAGATCCATATCATGGACCAAATCAAGCGCATGGTTTAAGCTTTTCTGTGCAACCTGGTATTAAAACGCCACCGTCATTGTTAAATATGTATAAAGAACTTCGAGATGAATATGGGTATGATATTCCAAATAACGGTTATTTAGTAAAGTGGGCAGAGCAAGGCGTTTTATTATTAAATACTGTATTAACAGTTCGACAAGGTGAAGCAAATTCTCATAAGGGAAAAGGATGGGAGCATTTCACAGATCGCGTAATTGAGCTATTAAATGAACGTGAAAAGCCAGTTATTTTCATATTGTGGGGACGCCATGCACAGGCGAAGAAAAAATTAATTACAAATACGAAGCACCACATTATCGAATCTGTACATCCAAGCCCACTATCAGCAAGACGTGGTTTCTTTGGTAGTAAGCCGTATTCTAAAGTAAATACGATTTTAGCTAATATGGGCGAAAGAGAAATTGATTGGGAAATTCCAAATTTATAAATAGAAAAGGTAGTTAACAGTCGTTAACTACCTTTTTATTATTGTTGCTCGTTCTTTAATTTTGCATCCAGTACAAACGTACCAAATGGGATAACTGATGAAACGAATGCCCCAAGTGCCCATGCAATTGACTTACGGTGTACGATTGTTACTTGAATTACTGCGAAGATGAATAGAATAAATAGAACGCCGTGAGCCATGCCTGTAATTTTAACAGCTGTTGCAAATCCTGCGAAATATTTTAATGGCATTGCTACAAATAATAGTAATAGGAAAGAAATCCCCTCAATTAAGCCGATTGCTCTTAATCGTCCGATTGGTGTAGATAACATGAAGTAGCCTCCTTTAACATATGCTTGTTTATAGTAAATTTGTATTCTTTTTCAAAATAAAATAGTCTATTTTGTTTCATTATATACAAAAAGAAAGTTTACACTACGAGAATAGTACAAAGTTCAAAATATAGTCACAAAAGCATGGTAATTTAAATAAAAACCTATTTGAAGTATTTGACTTCAAATAGGTTTTATGGGTGGAAATATTAAACAAGCGCTTCTCTTTTTAGTACGAACTTCTCTACAACTTTTGCAACGCCATCGTTCATATTTGTATCTGTTACATAGTTTGCAATTTCCTTAATATCATCAGGTGCATTGCCCATTGCAACACCAAGACCAGCAAATTCAATCATCGCCTGATCGTTATAGCTATCGCCCATTGCGATAACTTCTTCACGCTTAATGCCAAGCTTTTGGATTAATTGGTTTAAGCTCGTTCCTTTTGTAACACCAGCTTCAGTAAATTCTAAGAAGAATGGTTTAGAACGCATAACGCTTAATTGTCCTTCTAGTTGTTTTTGTAGTTTCTTTTCTACTTCAACAAGGCGTTCAGCTTCTTTATTCATTAATACCTTTACTACAGGCTCTTTAACAGCAGCTTTAAAGTCATCTACTACAACAATTGGCATACCAGTAATATCGCCTTCAATTTCAGTATAAGGATTATTTTCTTCTGTTACGATATCATCACCAATATAAGTATGAATCCATACATCTTCAGTTTTACTAATTTCAAATAAGTTGTGAACGATTTCAGGAGATAGCGTACTACTAAAGATTTCTTCGTTTGTTTTACAGTTAATAATTTTTGCGCCATTAAAAGATAGAATGAAGCTTCCGTATTCTTCTAAACGAAGTTCTTTCGCTACATTGCGCATACCAAATGTTGGACGTCCAGAAGCAAGTACAACTTTTACTCCTTGCTCTTGCGCAGTCATTAGAGCTTCTTTCGTGCGAGGTGAAATAGTATGGTCATCACGTAATAACGTATCATCTAAATCTAAAACAATCATTTTATAAGTCATATTGAAAGTTCCCTTCTTTATTTAAATTACATGTTAATGAAGATGTTAAGGAATAATAGTAAGACATCGAACTTCTTAGGAAAGAAGTGGATAAATTATCATGGGTGTATTGCCCATGATAATTTATCGTAACAACTCTACAGGTAGAGTGCAATAATGGAAGTTTTCCAATTTACGATAGTTGTTTCTCTGTAGAACGAGAAAATAGTATTTCGAGCAGAATTGCCATTACAGATCCAAGAACGAGGCCGTTACTTAAAAATGATGCTAGAAATGGTGGGAGCGTAGAAAATGCTCCTGCTGGGACAAACATAACCCCGACTCCTGTAAAGATGGAAAGACCCGCTACTTTAAATAATCGTTCTTTATTTTGTACTGTGTCGTATTCACGGAAAGCTAGACCAATCATACTTGCAAATACAGGATAGATAGCAGCATAACCAACTGCAACTGGGATTGCTGCAAAGAATGAAGTAATCTTTGGGAATATACTAACGACAATAATAAAGCTTGATCCTAACATAAATGGGAGTCGCTTATAAATATTAGTCGTTGCAATAAAACCTGCTGATCCAGAAATGGCGACAGGCCCAATAGCTGAGAATAGACCGCCTAGTAATTGATTGATCCCTGTTATGATGCCGGCTTGTTTGAAACGATCTGATGCAGCATTTTCTTCATATTTAGAGACAACCTTTTGCACAACACGAATACTTGCTAACATATTTGTTAGAAGTAATAATGTAACGAAAACGACCGTAATGGCCATGTTCCATTCAATGCGAGGCATGCCGAAAACAAATAAAGAGGGCAGACGGATTATGTCTGTCACAGGTGTTATTGGATTAGATAATCCGAAGCATGCGAATAATATCCAGCCGCAAACGATACTGAAAAGAACAGAATATTGTCCGATAATAGGTAGCTTCATAATGAAAAAGGATAGTAAAATAACAATGAGTGAAAGAATAAATACGTCAGCTTGTACTTCTGTATGTTGTCCGTCAAGACCAAACATTCCCTTTAAGAAGGCCCCGCTAAGTTGTGCGACAAGAAGAAATAAATACGTTCCAATGACTGTCGGTGTAAAATAGCGAACTAGTTTATCGATGAGTCCCAAAACGCTAAGAATAATACAAATGATACCACTTAATAGGAAAGCGTACTGAAGGACTTTAAGCGTTTCATTGCTAGATCCAAATAATACGACGCCTAAACTTGCATAAAGGGAGAAAATGCCCCACCAAAGGCCTGCAGGACCTTCTTGAATAGGAAGTTTATGTCCAAATATAGCTTGCAATAAGCCAGCAAAGCCAAGAACAAATAATGTTCTCTGTACGAATGCAATAGCTTCAGCACCATCTAGGCCATAACTAGTTGCGACACTAATTGGTACAATAAGGCTTCCAGCTAAAATAAATAGTGCCCATTGTAAGGCGGAAAGAAATGTCTTCATTATATCAACCTCTTTCATAGATTCCGTATCTAGTATATACGTATTTCATTTCCACTGGCAAAGATTGTAGATAGAGAAAAGAGTTGAAACACGATATGAATGCACGTAAACAATTATGGATAGCAGTTATATGTATGACCTTTGTTGTAATTCTAGGAACATTAGGATTTATGACAATTGAAGAGATTAGTTTATTTCAAGCATTTTGGATGACGATGATTACCGTATTAACGGTTGGATACGGAGACGCCATTCCTGTAACACATGCAGGAAAAGTATTTGCGCTCCTTATCATACCAGTTGGCGTTGGTATTGTTACGTATGCAATTGGTGTAGTGGCAGCTATGATTATTGAAGGGAATTTATTTCATGCAGTACGGAGGAAGAAGATGGATAAACAAATAGCACAGTTACAAAATCATATTATCGTATGTGGTTGCGGTAGAGTAGGGCTACAAGTTGTACATGAATTGCAAGAAAAGAAGATCCCATTTGTCGTCGTGGATAAAGATGAAAGCATATTAGAGAAGGAAAAACTTTTGTATGTACATGGAGATGCAACGGAAGACAAAGTGTTACACCATGCTGGAATTTCAAAGGCAGCTGGTTTAGTTGCCATCGTAGCAAATGATGCTGAAAATGTATTTATTACATTAACAGCAAGAGGATTAAACGATGCAATTAAAATTGTGGCAAGAGCAGAAAAACCAGAAACCGAAGACAAGTTAAAGAGGGCTGGGGCAAATAAGGTGATTAATCCATCTAGTATGGCCGGCATTCATATTGCAAAAGGCATTGCGAATCCGCTAACAGTTCATTATATTGATACAGTACTGTATGGTGTGGAACAATCATTTGTAATTGAAGAAATTGCAGTCGGTGAGGGCTCTATTTTAGCTAATAAATCATTATTAGAGAGTGATGTTAGAAATCAATTTGATGTAACAATTTTAGCGATTTTAAGAAATGGGAATGTTATACATAATCCAACGGGGCAGGAAAAGTTGCAAGAACATGATATGATAATAGTATTTGGTTCAGTAGAGAAGCTGGGACAATTTGAGAAAGAACTACAAAGTACGAGGTGATAAGGAATGCAAATATCAAGCGATAAGATTTTAAATAAAATGGCGAATGAAATTGCAAAGGCAAAAAGTAGTGAAGGACAAAAATCAAAAGAGCATTTATTAGTTGTACGAGCTTTATGCGATTTATTATTAGATGAGCAAGTTGAATCTTCTACGTATAGAGAGCCGCAAATTCAATCACAAATAATGGGATCACAGCCAGTAACGATGCAACCAATCGCACCGGTTTCTGGAGAACCAGTATATATAAAAGAAAGTGATGCAAACGGTAATTCTTTATTTGATTTTTAGAAGATAAATCGTTTGGCTTATATGTAAAAATTGCTTATGATAAAGGTAAAAAAGGGGAATTAAGATGAAAATTTTCTTTTTACTAGGTTGTATTGCAGCGGGGCTATCTGTTGCGTTAGGAGCATTTGGAGCACACGGTTTAGAAAATAAAATTTCTGCAAAAATGTTAGAAGTTTGGAAAACAGGTGTTACATATCAAATGTTCCATGCAGGTGGGCTATTCGTAGTTGCATTATTGATGGATAAGATTCAATCATCACTTTTAACTACTGCTGGTTGGCTTATGGTAGCTGGGATTATTATGTTCTCAGGTAGTCTGTATGCGTTAAGCACAACAGGGATTAAGTTTTTTGGTCCAATTACACCTCTTGGTGGTGTCGCGTTTATCGTGGCATGGATCTTAGTTGGAACTGCAGTTGTAAAAGGGCTATAAAGAACAAAAGCTGGCATATGCCAGCTTTTTTATGGTCTTGGAGCATAAGTTGCTTGTTGACTAGGTAAATATATAATTTCTTCTGGGAATTCTACATAATCTAAGTAAATCATTAATAATAAATAACGTTTCCCTGATTGTGGCTCACTAATTACGATATGATCACGACCAGCCGCTTCGATAATACCCGTATAGGATTGTGTACCGAGTGAACTACCACGCTCATAAGTCATTACAACTGTGGCTTGCTTGCCCTTGTTCAAGCGAAGAATATTTTCAATATATGACTGTTCTAGAGGTAACATGCCTTGAGAAACAGCATATTGAGCTTGCGCAGCTTGTTGTTGCATTGCTTGCTGTTGTTGCTGTTGCTGTGGGGTCATTTGTTGCGGTTGTACGTAAGTTCCAGATGGTTGATAGAAACCTGTTCCGTAATACGGATTTTGTTGCTGTGCCATTCAAAAATCCCTCCTTGTTTTCATTCCTTAATATATGCTAGGGCAATCCCCAGCATTTGGCTGGAAGAAGCAGTGCTTTTTGAAGCGACCAGAGTTTTGCTGGTTATACCAAGTTGGTGGACAAGGGCCTTCCGGTCTAAAAAACCATAAGGCAAAGTTGGCAGGCCAAAAGCGTTGTCCTTGAATTGTTCGTCTTGCTAATGCGATATCTTGTTCTCTTGCGCGTTGATAAAAATATCCCTTTTGAGTTGCCTCAAAACCGCCAGGATTTTGATAAACCATTTGCCGCAAATTACGTATTTTTTTAAAATCTAAACAATTTCCGCGGACACGATTTACCCCAACATTCCCAACCATTAACATCCCCTGTTGTCCTTCTCCTTCAGCTTCAGCACGCATAAGTCTAGCTAATAACTTTACATCTTCTTCGTTATATGCGATAACGCCCATTATGTGTCACCTCTCTTTTTGGAATACCTTGTGGAAAGAGGTTTATCTCTAGATGAAGTGTGTAACAATTACTAGTTCATACGTATGAGGAAAAGGGCTCAGATATGACAACCAAACGAAGTTTTACATTGGGAGTGGAAAATAAAAAAAGCTAGCGTGAGCCAGCTTTTTTATTAAAAAACTTTAGACCATAAGTTTGAGAAGAAATCACCGATAGAGCGAATTGTTAGCACAAACCAATTTGCTTTTTCAACTTCTTCTGTCGTTTTTGCAGTAACTTTCATACTTTTACTACCGTCTAAGAAACCATATTTATCAGTTGATTCTAAAGTAATCGAACCTACTTTGGCATTCTTCTTAATAGGAGCAACTAAATGACCATCTTCAGCAAGAGATTTATCAACTTCAGTCCCAATTTTATAAGGATTTTTGCTACCTTTCTTCGCAATTACGGTTATTTCTTTTTCCGGTGCAACAGTTACTTGATCTTCTTTCCCTTGTACGACAGAGAGTGTATTGTTTTTATCGACCTTTAGTTTTTGTTTTTCGAAGTTATTAAACCCGTATTCGATTAACTCACGAGATTCTGTGAAGCGCTCGTCCATTGATTTTGTTTTAATAATAACCGAAATAAGACGTACATCACCACGTTTAGCAGTAATAGTAAATCCGTATCCAGCTGTATCAGAACTTCCGGTTTTTAAACCATCAGTACCTTCATAAGCGAAAGCAGCTCCTGGTAACATCCAGTTCCAGTTTTCCATACGAATTGGTTTCGGATGATTATCTGGGAAGTTTCTAAATCTTTGTTTTGTATCCTCTAGCATTTCTGGATACTTTGTAATCATTGCTTTTGAAAGTATACCCATATCGCGAGCTGACATAGAGTTTTCTGTATTTGGATCAGTACCCTCAGGATGTTTTCCTTTTAAGTCAGCGTTATTTAAACCAGTAGCGTTTACAAATTTATATTTCTTTAACCCTAGTTTTTTTGCATGTTCATTTGCAAGATTTAAGAAGTTTTTCTCACTTCCTGCAAGAAGTTCTGCTAAGGCAATACTAGAACCGTTTGCAGAGAAGATAACGATAGAATGATATAGTTCTCTTACAGTATATTGACGTCCTTTTTCGAACGGCACGTTAGAGAATTCATTATTACGTGAAACTTCATAAGCGTAATCGGAAATATTTACCTTTGTATCCCAAGTGATTTTTCCTTCTTTAATTGCTTCTAACACGGCATAAACAACAATTAATTTTGACATACTAGCGATAGCTAGTAATTCATCTGGATTTTGTTCATGCAGTATTTTTCCTGTATCTGCATCAAATAGAAGTGCAGCAGCTGCCTCAATGTGTATTTTTCCTTCCGCATGGGATGTTGTTACTCCTAAGGAAGAAATTGACAATAGAAACGCTAGTAAAATAGAAAAGATTTTCTTCATATACATTATCACCTTCGCATCGTTATTAGCATATAGCTCGTACCATTTTAGCATAAATTTGGATATAGAAAGGTTACAATTTTGTAAGGTATTTAGAAGGGATTTGTCGATTTTTGTTCAAATTTGCGGAAAAAAGAAGTTTTTTGAGGAGAAATATAGAGGGGAATAAAAAAAGGAACGAATTTCGTTCCTTTTTCACGGTTTATATGTGTAAAAATTTCTCTACCTTTTCGTCTGGTAAAATGTTTCCAACGAAAAATGTTCCGAATTCACCATAACGAGCACTTACTTCATCGAAGCGCATTTCATATATAAGTTTTTTAAATTGAAGAACATCGTCAGCGAATAATGTTACGCCCCACTCAAAATCGTCGAATCCAACAGATCCTGAAATAACTTGGCGTACTTTACCTGCATACTGGCGACCAATTTTACTATGACTGTACATCATTTTCTTACGTTCCTCCATCGGAAGCATGTACCAGTTGTCATCACCTTGGCGACGCTTGTCCATTGGATAGAAGCAAATATGATTTGCTTTCGGTAACTCAGGATATAAGCGAGCTAAGATTTGTGGATTTTGGTATGGATCTTCATCAGCTGGAAGGTAGTTGCTTAGTTCAACAACAGATACGTAAGAGTATGCAGGAACCATATATTCAGCTAAAGTTGTTTTATTCAATTCTGTCTCAATTTCATTTAACTCTTCCATTGTTGGACGTAAAATCATAAGCATAATATCAGCTTTTTGGCCAACAACTGTATACATTGCGTGACTGCCCTTTTTTGCAGCAGCTACGTCGTTCCATTTTTCAACGACATTTAAAAATTCAGACACAGCTTGTCCGCGTTCGTCGCTAGATAATGTTTTCCATGCAGCCCAATCAATAGAACGTAAATCATGTAAACAATACCAGCCATCTAACGTTGTTGTTGCTTCACTCATTCTATTCACCTCAGTTAATGATAGTTTTACACGTTAACTATAGCATATATAGTTTTAAAATCATCTATATAAAACCTTGGCGCATAAAATTGTCACATTTAAGTGTTTAAGCAAGGTGAATTTAACGGCTGAATTTTATGAAAATATAATCATTTTTATTTTATCTATTTTTTGGGAGCTATAAGTTTAAAATATAGAGGAAAAGAAGTATTCTTAAAGATAGAGTTTTTTTAACATATGTAGGAGGGTTTATTCGTGAGCAACTTATTTACAACAGTAAAAGAAAAAGTTCAAGGAAAAGGCATTTCTATCGTACTTCCTGAAGGAACTGATGAAAGAATTTTAGGCGCTGCAGAGCGTTTAGCAAAAGAAGAGTTAGTAAAACCAATCTTAGTTGGTAATAAAGAAGAAATTAGCGCAAAAGCTGCTAGCATGAATTTAACATTAGCAGGCGTTGATATTTACGATCCAGCTACATACGAAGAAATGGATGCAATGGTAGCATCTTTCGTTGAACGCCGTAAAGGTAAAGCAACTGAAGAAGACGCTCGCAAAATCCTTAAAGACGAAAACTACTTCGGTACAATGCTTGTATACATGGGTAAAGCACACGGTTTAGTAAGTGGTGCAGCTCACTCTACAGCTGATACAGTTCGTCCAGCACTTCAAATCATTAAAACAAAACCAGGCGTTACAAAAACTTCTGGCGTATTCATCATGGTACGTGAAGAAGAGAAATATGTATTCGCTGATTGTGCAATTAACATTGCACCAAATAGCCAAGATTTAGCTGAAATTGGTATCGAAAGTGCGAAAACTGCTGAACTATTCGGCATTGATCCACGCGTTGCTATGTTAAGCTTCTCTACAAAAGGTTCTGCGAAATCTCCAGAAACAGAAAAAGTTGTAGAAGCAACTCGCATTGCAAAAGAAATGGCTCCAGAATTAGCTCTAGATGGAGAATTCCAATTCGATGCTGCATTCGTACCATCTGTAGCTGAGAAAAAAGCTCCAGGTTCTACAATTAAAGGTGATGCTAACGTATTCGTATTCCCAAGCTTAGAAGCTGGTAATATCGGCTACAAAATCGCTCAACGTTTAGGTAACTTCGAAGCAGTAGGACCAATCTTACAAGGTTTAAACATGCCTGTAAACGACCTATCTCGTGGATGTAACGAAGAAGAAGTGTACAAGTTAGCTTTAATTACAGCAGCTCAAGCACTTTAATTCTATAACGAATTGAAATAAAGACCGTCGCTAAAATAGCGACGGTCTTTATTTTTCTAAGCCAAGTGCTTTATTGTTACGATCAATAATACGTTGTAAATTCGTCTCATATAAAGGTATTTCATCTATTGTTAATTGAGATGGTGTTAACTTTGGAGCGAATTGTTGCAATGTTTTTAAAAGGCGCATCATTAAATCTTGTACTGTAATGGTTTCGCCAAGTAATTCTGAAAGTGAAGCCATCGTACTCGGTACAATTTCAGGATAAGTAAAGCGTGTTTCTTCTCCTTGAATGGCTAGGTTGTAGAAATCACGAACGAGTGCGGCACGTTCAGAGCCACTTCCTGTAGCACAGAGATAAATTTGGACAGCGACACCACCGCGAATACGGCGCTGTGAAATACCAGCAAATTTTTGATCGCGAATACTTAAATCGTAGCTACCAGGGCAGTAAGAACCAACGATTTCTTTTGCCTCAATTGTAACATCGTAATCCTTTAACATTTCCTGAATTAAATGCCACATTGTATCGTATCCAAGATCAATATCGATACCTTTTTCCGTCTCTTGGAATAAAAGCGATACGTTTAACACACCTTCATCAAGTACGACTGCAAGTCCGCCAGAATTACGAACGATAACATTGAAGTTGTTTTCTTTTAAAAAGGAAATACCTTCTTCCAAGTGCGGTAGGCGTGAATCTTGAATGCCAAGAACAATTGTATTGTGATGAACCCAAGAACGCATTGTTGCAGCTGATTGACCATTTCCGATACTCGTGCATAATGTGTCGTCCATTGCGAATGACTGCAATGCATGGAATGTTGGTCCCAAACTAGACTGATCTACAATACGCCACTCTGGCTGAGATAAAATGGAACGGGAATTGCTCATATAACTAACCCCTTATCTTTAAAATGACAATCTCTATTATAGCAAAAAATAATGAAAGTAGTTTTTAAGAGAAAATCTTACTGAATTGTAAGGTTGTTGTAAGGAAAGTGAATTGGTTAAATGATCTAAGATGGCTAAACTAAGAGATGTAATTATTGATTTTAGGAGGCATACAAATGAAAAATGTTAAATTAGGAATCGTAGCGATTATGTCAGCTGCTGTATTTAGTGGCTGTTCTATTATGGATATGATTGCACCACAAGCAACGGGTGTTGTTATGTACGGAGATGAAACAGGCGTTCAACAAACAATGGATCAATATAAAGATAAAATTGAATCTCAAAATAAATTTGAAGCTAAACTAGGTACTGTTAATGGGAAAAAGGTTTTAATCATGAATAAAACAACGGCTGAGAAGATAGTAAAGGAAAACATGCTGAAAAAAGTAGTGAAAGAAGATGTAGAACCTATTAAAGCATTGCCGGCTATTTCTGATGAAGCTGGAATTGTATTTGCTAAAGAGGAACAAAAAGATGTAGTAATTGATGGAAAGAAAATGAAGTACGAAGGCAATGTAGTAATTGGTGATGCGCGTAAATATACAGATATGTATGCAGTTGTTAGTGATGCAGAATATGCAAAAATAAGTGAACCGGTAAAAACAATTGGTTTAGCATCCTTTAAAGAGAATCCAAAGGAAAAGATTTTTCCAGATATAAAGAGGGATTCTAAAGTAGAAGAAGCACATATGGTTGAAGTGAAATAACAAAAAGGATGCATGTAATGCATCCTTTTTACTCTGCAATTTTTTCTAAATTACCGTTTCGATCCATTCGGAAAGATGTTTGAGAACGTTCTTCTTCATCCATGACTGCCAGCTTACGAGCGCGGTTCATAATGTTCATAAGTGTTTCGTAATCTTCTTGTACAGTATGAGATTGTTTTTCTAATTTTTCCAGTTTCTTTTCTAGTTCTTCATTTCGAAGGATTTGTGATTTAATTTCTTGTTTCAATCTCGTATTCTCGTTTTCAAGAGCTGTCACTTTTATATTTGAAGATCCGACTGTTTGTAAAAAATAAATAACATCTTGCATTGTCATAGAGCCTTTTGCAGTAGGAACGGTAGTTTCTTGATATGGAGTAGCTTCTTTATATTGTACAATTGATTCCTCTTGTACGAACTCTTCATAATTAGTTATCGAATCTGAAGCTGGTGGTGTATAAAGTAAACGTTTTTTCGCTTGTTCACCACTTGCAGCACGCATTTTATCTTTACGATGTTTTTTTGCTAGTTGAAGAGCTTGTTCATAGCTATAGCGAACAACAGCATTCCAACGGAAACCACAGGCAGCCGATGTACGATTTAATCTGTCTCCTACTTCTTCAAATGCATTTAATTGGGTACTTCCTTCTCGAACGTGACGAAGTACAGTTTCAGCAAGTAATAAATCATCCTCATCCGTCCAAGCATCTTGTCTTACTTTCATAGATTCAACTCCCTTTCTTTTTATGAACTTCCTATTTTTATAATGGGCAAAAAAGTGAGCTTTTATACAAAGCTTTTAAAAATATGGTAGATTTCGATGAGAGGTATAAAGTGAAACTTTCATCAGTGGGGAGGTTCTTCATCCCCTACCTAACTTCTTTGCTTTCGCTGAATTTTAAGGTAGGGATCTTATTGCCCATTAAAGCGGGATAAATTTTGCCAAGAATGACGGAAGCTGCTGTAGGAAAACATATAAATATGTAGCATTATATGAGGAAAGAGCGTCGAAAGGAAACTTGCAACGAGCTTCAAAGAGCGGTAAAATACCATTTAGTGTTTATTTTTAAATGTACTTGAGAAAAGTTTAAAATAGAGGAAGTGTTATATAATGGGAAACGAATTTCGTGTGTGTGATGATTGTCAGGCAACGAACGTTAAAACGCTGATTCCAAAGCTAAAAAAAGTAGATTCATGTGCAACGATTGAAGTTGGATGTCAGTCTTACTGTGGCCCTGGCCGTAAAAAATCATTCGCATTTGTAAATAATCGTCCAGTTGCAGCGCCAACAGAAGACGAATTAATTGTAAAAATTGAGGCGAAGTTAAATAAGTAAGGAAAAGAAGAGTGAACAGATTACTCTTCTTTTTTTATGCCCATAAGAGGAAGAATCTATTCTGAGAAAGCTTAACTGGTGATGATAATAGTTCATGACAGATAGGCATTATCTATTTATTAAGGTCTTGGCCTATATGAATTTGTATTTCAAAATAATGGTTGACAGTCTTTTGAAGCGATAGGTAGAATAGAAGGTGTCTGATTCTGAGAATCATTATCAGAAAAGGGCCGATTCATTTAATTTTTTTATTGCTATTTGAGAATAAATTTCATTTCATTAAATTAAACATATGTTGTTGGTTAGGATGGTTGAGGGATGGAAGCGAGCGCAAGGAGTATAGAACAGCAAGATGTGAATGTTAAAGAGATTAAGAGCAGGCCGCTCATTGCTTCTATTATTTTAGTAGCAGGTACAATTTTGTTAGCTTTAAGCATGGCACTGTCTATTTCGTTTGGTGCTGCAGATATTAGTTTAAAGACTGTATGGCAAGCTGTATTTCAGTTTGACGGTTCTATTACGCATCATAATGTAATTCAAGAACTTCGCATGCCTAGAGCAATAGGGGGCGTAGTAGCAGGTGCCTTTTTAGCGGTATCAGGAGCAATTATGCAAGGTATGACGCGAAATCCACTAGCATCACCATCGTTAATGGGGATTACAGATGGGGCTGTATTTGGAATTGCAATTATGTATGCATTCTTCCCTAATTCACCTTATTTAATGTTCGTTATCGCATCTTTTATTGGTGCTGCGTTTGGAGCGAGCATTGTATATGGAATTGGATCTTCTTCACCAGGTGGATTAACGCCTGTGAAATTAGCTTTAGCGGGTGCCGCGATTAGTGCTTTATTAGGGGCCATTTCATCTGGAATTGCGCTATATTTCAATCTTGCCCAAGAGGTAAGTATGTGGAATGCAGGCGGAGTTGCTGGAGTGAAATGGGAAAGTATTAATATGTTAGTACCGATTGGCCTAGTTTGTCTCTTCATTGCAATTATGATGTCGAGGTATATTACAATTTTAAGCTTCGGTGAAGAAATTGCGATTGGACTTGGTCAAAATACGACATTAATTAAATTTATCGGGACAGTACTTGTTCTTGTGTTAACAGGTTCGGCAGTTTCTATGGCAGGATCGGTTGGATTTGTTGGTCTTGTCATCCCACATATGACTCGTTTCCTTGTAGGCTCAGACTATAGATGGGTTATTCCATGTTCTGCGGTCTTAGGCGGGCTGTTAATTGAATGTGCAGATATGTTATCTCGCGTTATTAATCCGCCGTTTGAAACGCCAATTGGAGCAATTACAGCGCTAATTGGGGTTCCATTCTTCCTCTACTTAGCACGTAACGAAGGGAGAGGAAAAATGTGAGGACAAGTGTCTTAACAAAAAAGAACGTTTCGGTTTTAACAATTTTAGTAGGATTAATCGTTACTGTATTTTTAGTGAGTTTAAATACCGGGACATTTAAAATACCGCCAATGGACGTATTAAAGTCATTGGTTGGACTCGGGGCTGAAGATCAGTCTGTTATTTTATTTGAATTCCGTATGCCGCGTATGGTCATTGCTATATTAGTTGGATCTGCTTTAGCTATGTCAGGTGCGATCTTGCAAGGGTTATCACGAAATCCACTTGCTGATCCAGGTATTATCGGTATTAACGCTGGAGCGGGATTAACAGTTGTTATCTTTGTCTACTTTTTCTTCGGGAAAGTAGGAACTGGTACATTTTTATCTGTATTCATCCTTCCGTTCTTCGCACTAGTTGGAGCGATATTAGCAGCTGTTATTATTTATTTACTAGCATGGAAAGACGGCGTTTCATCGACTCGATTGATACTTGTGGGTATCGCTGTTGCAGCTGGGTTTGGTGCTGTTAGTTTAATTTTTTCTATGAAGATGACATCTAACGATTTCCGCTTTGCTACGATTTGGTTAGCAGGAAGTCTTTGGGGCACAGATTGGAAGTTCGTGCTAAGTGTCCTTCCATGGATGGTTATTTTCTTGCCACTAGCTATTAGTAAAGCACACATACTAAATGTAATGAACCTAGGCGACTCTACAGCAGTTGGTCTTGGTGTAAACGTAGAAAAGGAAAGACGTAAATTATTATTTATTGCAGTTTGTTTAGCAGGTGCATCTGTCGCTGTTGCCGGAGGAATTGGTTTTATCGGTTTAATGGCTCCCCATTTAGCGAGGCGCCTTGTTGGTGGGAAACATCAAATTATGCTGCCTACAGCTGCACTAATAGGAACGTTTTTACTTTTATTCGCAGACGTAATTTCAAGAAGTGTGTTACCAACTTCAGAAATACCGGTCGGTCTTGTTATTTCTGTAATTGGTGCACCGTATTTTATATACTTACTTATGAGGACAAAGTAAAGGGAGGCTTTTTGTATGGCAACTTTAGCAGTTGATGCGGTATCTGTTGGCTATAATGAAGGGTTAATTATTGATGGATTAACAGTTGAAATTCCGGAAGGGAAAATTACAACAATTATTGGACCAAATGGTTGTGGAAAGTCCACATTATTAAAAACGGCTTCTCGTATTTTGAAAGCGAAAAAGGGTACTGTTTATCTTGACGGAAAAGCAATCGAGAAACAACCAACGAAAGAAATCGCAAAGAAAATGGCAATTTTACCACAGACTGCAGAAGTACCAACTGGCCTTACTGTATTTGAACTCGTTTCATATGGACGCTTTCCTCATCAAAAAGGATTTGGAACGTTGAAAGAAGAGGATTATCGCTACATTCATTGGGCACTTGAAGTGACGGGAATGACAGAATTCGCAAATCGTCCAGCAGAGGCATTATCAGGTGGGCAACGTCAACGCGTATGGATTGCGATGGCTCTTGCACAAGGGACAGAATTACTCGTATTAGATGAACCGACAACGTACTTAGATATGGCTCATCAATTAGAAGTATTAAACTTATTGAAAAAGTTAAATGAAGAAGAAGGTAGAACGATTGTTATGGTTATCCATGACTTAAACCATGCTTCTCGTTTCTCAGATCATATGATTGCATTAAAAGCTGGTAAGTTAATGAAACAAGGAACGCCAGATGAAGTGATGACGAGTGAAACACTTCGTAATGTATTTGAGATTGAAGCTCAAATTGTTCCATGTCCAGTAAACTGTAAGCCAATTTGTTTAACGTATGATTTAGCGATGATTAGTAATCAATTGCGTAAAAAAGCATAAGTAGAATCCCCCTCGTAAAGAGGGGGGCTTCTAATGGACGTTGAGCTTCTTATTAGTAAATAGGAAGTTGAACACCCGTTAGAACGGGGGCATAAGCAACAATTAATCAATATATATTTATTAATTGTTAACCTTGTTTCTTATAGTTCACTGTAACTTATAAGAGAAATACAGCTAGAAGGAGTGGGAACATGAAGAATTTTAAAATGGCGTTATTAGCAATGGTACTAGTCGTTACTTCTGTACTATTTGCAGCTTGTTCTAACAAAGAAGAAAAGAAAGCAGATGCGAAGGATGCGAAGACTGAAGAGCGCACTGTACAACATGCAAAAGGGGAAATTAAAATCCCTGCAAATCCCAAGAAAATTGCTGACCTTAGTGGTTCAACAGAAGAATTATTAATCTTTGGTATGAAACCAATTATTACTGCTAATACATCTCAAGAAAAAATTGATGCACATATTGAAAAGAAATTAAAAGACGTAAAACCAGTTGGTTCTGCTTGGGGAGATAAAATTAACATCGAAGCAGTAGCTGCTGCAAAACCAGACTTAATTCTTGTAAATAATCGTCAAGAAAAGATTTATGATCAATTATCTAAAATTGCACCAACAGTTATGTTAAAAACTCCATTAGACCAATGGCGTCCAAAATTCGAAGAAGTAGGTCAAATCTTCGGTAAAGAGAAAGAAACAAAAGAATGGTTCAAACAGTATGACGAAAAAGCAAGCAAATTACATGACAAAATCGTTGCGAAAACTGGCGATGCTAAATTCATGAAAATGGCTGCATATCCAAACGCTTTCCGTGTATACGGTGACTACGGTTACGGTAGTGTAATCTTTAATGATTTAAAATTACCAGCAGTTAAAGGTACACCAACTGATAAACCGTTAGTACAAGTACAAAAAGAAGCTTTAATCGATTACAACCCAGATTACTTATTCGTATTTACGACTGGTGACGGTTCTCAGCGCCTAAAAGAATTCCAAGAAGAATCAATTTGGAAAAATATGAACGCTGTTAAAAACAACCACGTATTTACAATTAAAAACGAAGAATTAAACAAAGGTTACTTCCCACTAGGTAAAGAAATGATCCTAGATGAAGTTGCTGAGTTCGTTTTAGGGAAATAATATATAAAAAGAGGTCACTTTTACTCCGGTAAAAGTGATTTTTTCTTTATATAAGGGCAATTAATATAGTCTTTCATTTCTTTCTGTTTCCTATTTCGTTTATAATATATAGTAAGAATGCAGTAAAGAAAGGGGGATGTCGGAAAGTGGTATATTTAAACGACAAACTCAGCGAAACAAAAGTGTTTAAAGACCCGGTACATAAATATGTGCACGTGCGCGATCGTGTTATTTGGGATTTAATCGGAACGAAAGAATTTCAACGCTTGCGCCGTATTAAGCAGCTTGGAACGACATTTTTTACATTTCACGGTGCAGAGCATAGTCGCTTTACTCATTCGTTAGGTGTATATGAAATTATTCGTCGTATGATTGATGATGTGTTTGATGGCAGACCGAACTGGAATGCTGAAGATAGATTATTATGCTTATGTGCGGCATTACTTCATGATGTCGGTCACGGCCCATTTTCTCATTCGTTTGAGAAAGTATTTTCATTAGATCATGAGAAATTTACGCAAAAGATTATCGTTGGAGATACAGAAATTAATCGCGTATTAAGTCGTGTGGATAAAGACTTTCCGCAAAAGGTAGCGGATGTAATCGCAAAAACATCTACTAATAAATTAGCGATTAGCATGATTTCCAGTCAAATTGATGCAGATCGCATGGACTATTTATTAAGAGATGCGTATTTCACTGGCGTAAAGTATGGAAACTTTGATATGGAACGTATACTGCGCGTTATGCGTCCGTACGGAAATCAAGTAGTTATTAAAAATAGTGGTATGCATGCTGTTGAACATTATATTATGAGTCGTTATCAAATGTACTGGCAAGTATATTTCCATCCAGTAACACGCAGTGCTGAAGTTATTTTAACGAAGATTTTACACCGTGCAAAATCATTGCACGAGAAGTACTATACATTTAAAAATCATCCGGTTCATTTCTATTCTTTATTTGAAGAAGAAGTAACAGTAGAGGATTATTTAAAGTTAGACGAGAACGTTATGTATTATTACTTCCAAGTATGGCAAGACGAAGAGGATCCAATTTTAAGTGATTTATGCCGTCGTTTTATGAATCGAAACCTATTTAAATATGTAGAGTTTACAGATAAGCACGGTTTAGATAATTGGATGGAATTAAGTAGCTTATTCAAAAAGATTGGACTTGATCCCGAATATTATTTAGTAGTTGATTCAACATCAGATTTACCGTACGACTTTTACCGTGCTGGTGAAGAAGAGGAACGTTTGCCAATCTTACTTCTTATGCCAAATGGGGAGCTTAGAGAGCTTTCACGTGAATCGGATATTGTTGAGGCGATTACTGGTAAGAAGAGAAGGGATCAAAAATTATTCTATCCACATGATTTAATCTATGAAGATGGAAGAAAAGGAAAATATAAAGAGAGAATCATCGAGTTACTCGAAGGAAAAAAATAAGAAGCAGCTAAAAGCTGCTTCTTATGAAAGAACTTGAAATTATTTGTCGCTTAAGCGTTTTCCGCCAACTGCATAATGGTTTTTAGACATTTCTTCGATGAAAACAACGATGTTTTCTTCAGGAGCACCAGTTGTTTCGCTTACTGCTGCTGTTACTTTCTCAGCAAGAGCTTTCTTTTGTTCCTCTGTGCGTCCTTCTAGCATTTTCACTGTTACGTATGGCATATATAATCGCTCCTTTTATGTAAGTTACACTCTTATTATAGCGGATTATGGGGAAGAACAATCAAAAAACAAATAATTTCTTTTTTTGACATATTGAAGAGGAGATGAAGCATGGATCAGTTATTTAGATACCCGTTGCACCAAATTCCTTTGGTAGCAATGGCCATTATTATTGCGTTATCTGTGCATGAATTTGCGCATGCATATGTTGCATATAAATTTGGAGACGATACAGCAAAGCGGCAAGGTCGCTTAACTTTATCACCGATGGCACACTTAGATCCTATCGGGATGATTGCTGTATTAATTCTTGGTTTTGGTTGGGCGAGACCAGTTCCTGTTAACCCATATAACTTTAAAAGACCTCGTCTTGCAGGTATATTAGTTTCAATTGCAGGACCGATTAGTAACTTAATTTTAAGCGCAATCGGTTTAATTATTTGGTATAGCTTATTAACATTTGGTGTATTAGACTCAATTCCATTTGCAGTAGCAGATACGCTAGCTCAATTTTTCCAGATTTTTATTATGTTGAATATCGTTTTACTTGTCTTTAACTTATTACCAATCCCGCCACTTGATGGATATCGCGTAGTGGAGGATTTAGCACCAACAAATATTCGTGCAAAAATGACACAGTATGAAAAATACGGGGCAATTGCGTTATTAATTCTTGTTATTACACCGCTTAGCAATTACACAATCCAACCTATTTTTAATGTTGTCATTCCATACGTATTTGCATTTTTAAACAGTATTATTGCGCCTATTTTTGGCCTTTTATAATCATTAAGTGAGGAGGAATTTACATATGACAGAGAAAAAGAAAAAAATCGGTTTTAATATCGTGAAAAATGATTCAACAGATGGACATGGTGGTTTTGGCGTTGGGGCATTAAGTCTAGAAAACATTTCACCTGTATTTGTCGATGTACTAGAGAAAACAGCATTTGTTGATATCGGTGCGATGCATGCACGTAGTACAGTAGAAAAAGGTATTAAGTTTTTAACAAATAAAGATGAAGTTCCAAACGGAAAACCATACTGGCTTGTATGGGTAACGATTGAAAGAACAGCAACAGGTGCGTATTACGCAGGTGTAACAGCTTGTGAAATGACAGTTGACCGTGAAATTCGCCGCGGATATAAGTCACTTCCAGAGCACGTAAACAAAATGGATAAATCATTGAAGCGTCACATTATGGTTGAACATATGGACGAATCATCTAAAAAAGTACTTGGTACATTCTTAAAAGAACATAATGAAGCGATTTGGAACGAGTCTAGCGAAGAATTGCGCCGTGCTTTATTAAGTGAATAAAAGAAAAGGATGTCTCACTAGTCAACAATCGACTAGTGAGACATCCTTTTTATTTTGGCTTGTTGTATGAAAATATATCAACGATTCGACTAGGAGGCTATTCCACGTTCAGTGAAATAGCTTGATATTCTACCAAGGAAGATATTTCTTCCACCAACTTGTTTTTTTCTTTTCTTCAGTTGTCTTTTCAAATTCCTCTTTATCATCAACGTGATCCATACAATATTCAGTTGGTTCTGTGCCTTTTGCAAAATACATTTTCACTGAAATTGGACAATTTTTTGTAGCGATTTTCCCGTTTTCAGGGTTAATATCGACTGCAACGACGTCACTTGGTTGTTTAAACTCTTTTTTAGGTTGTCCATCTAAGCCTTTCTCCATCGTATCAGTCCATATTCTTTTCGCATAGCCTTGTTCTGCTACGTTTGAAATTGATTTAGGTTGATCATATCCAACCCATACGCCAGTTACGAGTTGCGGGGTAAACCCAATCATCCAACTATCTGTTTCAGTAGAACCAGATTTTCCGGCATAGGTTCTTGATAGTTTAGATAACATTGATTGACCAGTTACAGCAGCATAACTGCTTAGTTTTTTATTAAACATGCCTGTCATCATTTCTTCCATCACAAATGCTTTGCTCTTATCAAGAACTTGTTTACTCTCCAAATGAGCATCGTATAAAATATTTCCTTCATGATCCATAATGCGGCGAATGAAAATAGGTTTTACTTCTTTTCCCCCGTTTGCGAACATGCTATAAGCGTTAACCATTTCAATTGGTTTTACAGGAGATGTACCGAGCGCGAGGGAAGGGACATCTTTTAATGCACTTTTAATGCCGAATTGCTTCGCCGTTTTTGTAAGAATGTCTTCGCCTAAAAATAAATTGGTCTTCACGGCATATACGTTATCAGAGACCGCAAGAGCTTGCGCCATTGTTACAAAATCGTCTGCATAATAGTCTTTATAGTTTTTCGGTTTATACTTTGAAACACCGTCACCTAAAGTGAACACGGTGTATTCGCTTTTTAAGCGCGTAGCAGGGGTGAATCCTCGTTCTAATGCCGCATAATATAGAAATGGCTTAAATGTAGATCCAGGCTGGCGAGCGGCCTGTGTAGCCCTGTTAAATTGACTTGTATTATAATCAGTTCCACCAACAAGGGCAGCTACTTCACCTGTTTTTGGATTCATAGAGACGAGCGCAGTTTGTATGTTTGTCGTGTCAGGTATGTGGTCTTTTACAGCTTGTTCTGCAACCGATTGTAATTTCGGGTCTAGCGTTGTATAAATACGCAAGCCGCCTTTTTGTAACGCTTGCTCATCTAATCCGATATCACGAAGAAGAGAAGCTTGTACAGCATCTTGGAAATAAGGTGCAACCTCTGCCACCTTTTTCGTATCTAATGAGGCGAAGGTTAGTGGCTCCTTCTTCGCTGAAGCTGCTTGTTTCTTCGTAATATAGCCTTGTTCTACCATTTCATCTAATATAAGAGATTGTCGTTCTTTCGCACGATCTTTTTTTAAAAAGGGAGAGTAGACACTAGGTCCTTTTGGTATACCCGCGAGCATACTAGCTTCCGCTAATGTTAATTCTTTTGCTGTTTTATCAAAATATAGACGGGACGCAGCTTCGATTCCATAAGCACCATGCCCGTAATAAATTGTATTTAAATATCCTTCTAAAATATGATTTTTATTATAATTCACTTCAAGACGGATTGTGTACATTGCTTCTAATAGTTTACGTTTCCACGTTTTATCATGATCTAAGTATAGGTTACGGGCATACTGTTGTGTAATCGTACTAGCGCCTTGGACTTTTGCCATCGCTTTTAAATCAGCAACAATGGCACCAGCGATACGCTTCATATCAAAGCCATGATGTTTGTAGAATCTTTGATCTTCGATAGAAAGTGTTGCCTCTTTTACGTAAGGAGAAATTTCCTTGAGAGATACATTGTATCGTTTTTGTACCTCATTACTTTGTCCTATAACAGTGTCATCGTTAGCATAAAAGACACTTGTTTGCGGGACAGCGACAGGAGGAGGTCCCATAATTTTTGCAACTATAATAATAACAAAAAAGGAAAAAACGAAAAAAAGAACAGAAGAAAACATTACGGTGAAGAAAAGACGTTTATATTTTTTAAGTTTTGGATTCATAGTTTGATCCATCTTTTTCAGCCCCTCATTCATACAAACATTATTGTATTAGTATTGAGGGTTTTCGATTATTTTAAACAATGAAATTTTGAAAATAAAGAGCTCCTTCAATTAAGAAAGGAGCTCAAATGCACGTGCTGGCCAATCGGTAATAATGACATCCACGCCATAATCAATCATAGTTTGCAAATCTTTGTATTCGTTAATTGTGTAAGGGCGGAAAACGTACCCTTGTTTTTGCGCGAGTTGAACAAATTCCTTTGTTAGTAGTTGAAAGTTTGGGTGTAAACCAGTTGCATCTCTAGTTTTTGCTTCAGCGATAGGATCAGCAAGTGGTGTATCATATAAAATTGCTCTTGGGATTTCAGGAGCAATTTCTGCTAATAATGAAACAGAGTCGTGATTAAATGAAGAGAATACAATTTGATTAGAAAGATGATATTCTCGAACGAGAGCAACAACTTTTTCTTCAATGTTTGGATAGTGAATGACATCTGTCTTTAACTCAATGTTGAGCTGTAACTTTGTTGTAGATAACCAAATGAATACTTCGCGTAACGTTGGGATTTTTGCTTCATGGAAAGAAGGATCTTTATGGCTGCCGGCATCTAAAGTTTGTAACTCTTCTACCGTTTTTTCAGAGACAAGACCTACATCATTCGTTGTACGATCGACTGTTTCATCGTGAATTACGACAAGTTCACCATCTTTTGATAGGTGGACATCAAGTTCAATGCCATGGGCGCCGATGCGTTCAGCTTCTTGGAAGGCAATCATCGTATTTTCTGGATGTGTTCCTTTTACGCCGCGATGAGCGAAAATAAGTGGATTACTCATGTGAAATTCTCCTTATCATTTCTTTTCTTTCATTATGAAACTGCTTTTGAAAAAATACAATTTAATATGACAAACATTTACAAAAGTCTAACAGTTGCACAAAAGTTAACGTTAACGTAAAATGTAATAATCGAGTGAAGGGAGGAATAAACATGTATAAGATTGATGAAGTTACAAAGCAAGTTGGTTTAACAAAACGTACACTTCGTTATTATGAGGAAATTGGTTTAATTCATCCCCCAGAACGTAGTGAGGGGAACATTCGCCTGTATACAGACGAAGATATCGCTAGAATTAAAAGAATTGTGGAAGCGAAAGAAGTGTTAGGGATTACGCTTCAAGAAATGCAACATTTTTTATCGTTAAAAGAAAGAATGGAGCAAAGAAGAAATAGTGAGAATCCCCGTGATCGTGAAGTGATTCAAGAAATTAAAGAGATGCTTGAAAAACAAGTGCAAACGCTAGACGAGAAAATGGAGCAAATGCAGCGTGTAAAGGGAGAACTTGAAGACAGCTTACATCGTGCAGTGACATTTTTAGAGAATACAAAAGGAGAGTAATCAAAATGGAGAGCAAACAAAAACTAGGGAGATTGATTACAGTGTTGGCTACTTTCCTTGCCTTTTCAGGTATAGGGGTAGTCGATCCAATTTTGCCAATTATTGCTGAAAAGATTGGTGCATCGCATTGGCAAGTAGAGATGTTATTTACAGCATATATTTTAACGATGGCAATTATGATGTTACCAGCTGGAATATTTGCATCGAGATTTGGTGATAAACGAATGATGACAATCGGTCTTGCGATCGTGACTGTATTTGCGTTTATATGCGGTATATCGCAAACGATTGCTCAGTTATCTCTTTTCCGCGCTGGATGGGGATTAGGGAATGCGATGTTCTTCGCAACGGCGATGACTTTATTGATTGCATTAAGTAAAGAAGTTCATGAAGCAGTAGGGTTATATGAAGCAGCTATCGGTTTAGGAATGGCAGGTGGACCATTATTAGGTGGGATATTAGGTGGACATTCTTGGCGTTACCCATTTTTTGCGACGAGTATTTTAATTTTCTTAGCATTTATTTTAGTTTTCTTCTTTGTGAAAGAACCAGAGCGAAAAGTGAAGCGTAAAGCGGCAGGCGTAGGAGAATTACTTAACCTGGTGAAGTATAAGCCGTTTATGCAAGGCGCCATTTCAGGAATGTTATACTACTACGGATTTTTCGTTGTGTTAGCATATTCACCACTTATTATGCATTTATCTGCTATTCAATTAGGTTTTGTATTTTGTGGATGGGGACTCGCGTTAGCTTACGGTTCTGCAATTTTAGCACATAAGCTAGAAGGGAAATATGAGCCGAAAACATTGTTGAAAGGCAGTTTACTCGTATTTGCGCTGTTCTTAATTGCACCATTCTTCGTGAAAATTATGTGGTTACAAATTGTATTAATTGTTCTATCAGGATTAGCATCAGGATTAAATAATGCATTATTTACAAGTTATGTAATGGATATTTCACCTTATGAAAGATCTGTTACATCTGGTGTTTATAACTTCGTTCGTTGGTTAGGTGGCGCAATTGCTCCGATTTTATCAGGAATTATCGGTCATACTGTTTCACCACAAAGTCCGTTTTTAGTAGGTGGAATCGTGGTGTTAGTTGGTTGTATTATGATCCTAATTCCAATTCGTAAACCAGTAGAAATAGAGACAAAAGCCCTTTCTTAAGAAAGGGTTTTCTTTCCTTTTACGGTGCAAACCCTTCCTGCACATATGTTAGAACCCTCTGACTAAAATATATTTTCGGTATTTTTGTACTTTTAACTATACATTTTGGATGTTTTGTTTTATTTTTGTTAGGGGACATTAATGATGTCCCTATTATAAATTTGCATTGAAAGGCGTGATTGTACGATGGAACTATGGTTCACTGAAAAACAAACAAAACATTTTGGGATTACGGCGCGTATTAACCGCACATTACATACGGAGCAAACAGAATTCCAAAAACTTGATATGGTCGAAACGGAAGAGTTCGGAAACATGCTTATTTTAGATGGCATGGTTATGACAACAGAAAAAGATGAGTTCGTTTATCATGAAATGGTAGCGCACGTACCTTTATTTACACATCCAAACCCTGAAAACGTATTAGTTGTAGGTGGCGGCGATGGCGGTGTTATTCGTGAAGTGTTAAAACACCCAAGCGTAAAGAAAGCAACTCTTGTTGAAATCGATGGAAAAGTAATTGAGTACTCTAAACAGTACTTACCATCAATTGCAGGTGCATTAGATAATGAGCGTGTAGAAGTAAAAGTAGGAGACGGTTTCCTACATATCGCAGAAAGCGAAAATGAATATGACGTAATTATGGTAGATTCTACTGAGCCAGTAGGACCAGCAGTAAACCTATTTACAAAAGGCTTCTACGCTGGAATTTCAAAAGCGTTAAAAGAAGATGGTATTTTCGTTGCACAAACGGACAACCCTTGGTTTACGCCAGAACTAATTACAACTGTGTTTAAAGATGTAAAAGAGATTTTCCCAATTACTCGTTTATACACAGCGAACATTCCAACTTACCCAAGCGGTCTTTGGACGTTCACAATCGGATCTAAAAAACATGATCCATTAGAAGTAAGTGAAGAGCGTTTCCACGAAATCGAAACGAAATACTACACAAAAGAATTACACAATGCAGCATTCGCATTACCGAAATTTGTTGGCGATTTAATTAAGTAAGAGAATCGCACGGAACAAATAAAGTGTAAATAGCTCATTTAAGGTGTTTGTCCAGAAGACTTGAACATGCTAGCTATTTACACTTCTGTAAAGAAAATTGTCTTCTTTGTATGAAATAGAAGACCCGGTAAATCGAGAAAGAGGAGCAATTCGCTCCAAATTTGAGAAATAATGAAAGGTTGGGATACCTTAAGTTCCACATAAGGAGGAAAAGAATATGCGTTTTGATGAAGCTTATTCAGGTAAAGTATTTATTAAAAGTCATCCAAGTTTTGAAGAGTCGAAGGTAGTTATTTATGGGATGCCTATGGATTGGACAGTAAGTTACCGTCCGGGATCTCGTTTTGGCCCTGCACGTATTCGTGAAGTATCAATCGGTCTTGAAGAATATAGTCCGTATTTAGATCGTGAACTAGAAGAGGTAAAATATTTTGATGCGGGTGATATTCCATTACCATTCGGAAACGCACAGCGCAGCTTAGACATGATTGAAGAATATGTATCAAAACTTTTAGATGCCGATAAGTTTCCACTAGGTCTCGGCGGTGAGCACTTAGTGTCTTGGCCAATTTTTAAGGCAATGGCAAAAAAATATCCGGATTTAGCAATCATCCATATGGATGCTCATACTGATTTACGTGAATCGTATGAAGGGGAGCCTTTATCCCACTCTACACCAATTCGTAAAGTGTGTGATTTAATTGGTCCGGAAAACGTATATTCTTTCGGAATTCGTTCTGGAATGAAGGAAGAATTTGAATGGGCGAAAGAAGTAGGTATGAACTTATATAAATTTGACGTATTAGAACCGTTAAAAGAAGTATTACCGAAACTTGCAGGACGCCCAGTCTATGTCACAATCGACATTGATGTATTAGACCCAGCTCACGCTCCAGGAACAGGAACGTTAGAAGCTGGTGGTATCACATCTAAAGAATTATTAGATTCCATCGTAGCAATTGCAAATTCAAATATAAATGTAGTTGGAGCAGACTTAGTAGAAGTAGCTCCTGTCTACGACCATAGTGATCAAACACCAGTCGCAGCAAGCAAATTCGTGCGGGAAATGCTGCTCGGTTGGGTGAAATAAAAGCGGAATCCGCTGTAGCTGGATAAAATAAGAGCCCTCTATATGATTAGGGGCTCTTATTTTGTCGTTATGTGTCGGTAAGTCGATATGTCTTGTCGAATCGTCGATATAATGAAAAAATCGTTGATATATTTTGAGTTGTGATCGATATATTTGAAAAATCGTCGATATAATTTCATTTACCATTACGTAACATTAAAAAGAGCTATTCCAAAACAACGGGAATAGCTCTTTTTCTTATGCAACCTTCTCTTCCGAAGTAATGCCGCGAATGTCATCAGCAGAGCGAATTGGATATTTACGGAACACAATTGATCCGATGTATCCAACAATCGTGGTAACGATTCCACATAATATAGCAGCAATTGTTACTTTTACAACGTCATTAAATCCGAATAAAACAAGAAGTCCTGGGATTGGTGATGCTGTTCCTGGTGCATTATTAACGAGCTGGAACAGAGATGTAATAATACCAGCAAGTGCACCGCCAACGAAGTTTGTCGCATAAATTGGAATTGGATTTGCTGAAACAACATCGGCTTGTGTTAAAGGCTCGATTGCTACAGCGATTGTGTCTTTCTTTGAGCAAATTTTTAGTCGCTTAAAGAAAATAAAGTTCATTGGAGCTGAGGCTGCTACAGCAAGACTACCAATTGCCATTGGTAAACCTGTTAATCCAAGCATTGCAGTGAGTGCCATAGAACTCAGTGGAGAGGTAGAAATAACTGTTATTAATCCACCAAGCATAATACCCATAATGATAGGACTTTCTGTAGTTGCAACTGAAATCATAGAACCGATTTTACCGAGCGTTGCGTTCACGAGCGGATCCATAAGCATTGCCATTCCGCGTGAGATTGGTGCAGCGATAAATAAAATTGCTAAAAACTCTACACCAGCCGGTAATTTCTTTTCGAGAAATTTCACGACGAAGGCACAAACGTATCCAGCGAAAAATCCTGGTAAAATACCAAATCCACTAGTAGCGATACCGATTAAAACAGCATATACGGGTGAAACACCGATTGCTAATGCGACTAAAATCGCTGCTGCGACACCGCTCATACTACCGGAAGCTTCTCCTACTGATTGTAGAAAGTCATTATGAAACATTTCTCCACCGATATAACGGTGAAATGCTTCAATAAGAAAACTTGCGATTGCTGCATTAGCTAAAGCACCCATTGCTTTCATGCCGTAAGGAGCACGGTAACTAAAAAGTGTAAATAGACAAAGTACAACAAGTAATAGTGCTAAACCTTGCAAGATAGCCATTTGAAAACTGTCTCCTTTGATTTTTGTAATAAAAATTTGTATCATTCAATAATAATATAAAAGTTCATGAAACGGAAAAATTTTTTATTGAGAAATTGCCATAAGGTGAAGATGCCTTACAATAATGTAAGGAAAGTGTAAGGTGTTTAGATAGAGTATAGTATGTCATTTTTCGTATAATACAAGTACAGATATATGACTAGGGAAAAAGAAGTGCAAACAGGAGGCTCATATATGAAATTGGTAATTAAAGTTTTAGTTGTATTCGCCATCATTCTAGGTGGAACAGCGTATTATTTGAACACAAAAACAGAAGGTGTACATGCTTTTGTAGACAACTTCTTTTCAAATAAAGAAATACAAGATTATTATGCGGTTATAGATAAAGGTGAGAAAAAAGACGGAGAATACTTGTATACTTTTAAAGGGTATACAGAAGATGGAAAGTTACAGGTTATTAAAAGAATGATGAACCGTGAATTGCATACGGGTGCTTTTATAAAAATTTATGCAAAAGGTATGCAAGGAAAAGGATGGGCTGAAATCCCGAAAGAATCAATTCCGCAAAAAGCGTTGGAAAAAATAGAAAAACGATAAAAGGAGCGACTCATGCGCTCCTTTTTTAGTGCGTTAAAATCGTGATAGATGTTTTTTCTTTGTTAGAAATGATTGTTGCACGTCCGCCAATTGGGAAAGTAAAAATCGGGGTTGTATGACCGAAACTTGCGTTTGCAATGATAGGGATATGTGCAAGCTCAGGCTTTGAAGCAATCATTTCTTGCATGTCTCCTATCGTACATTCTGCACCTTTTTGCATCTTTCCTATAACGATGCCTTTTACATGTTCAAAATCTTGCTGCTGCATAAGAGAATGTAAATATCGATCAAAAGTTTTAAGAGTAGCTCCCCCAGTTAAACTATCCTCTTCAAGAAATAAAATTTTATCCTTTAAGTTTGGCATATATGGTGTACCTTGCAGTAAGTTCAATGTGCTCATATTACCACCGATAATATCTCCCGTAGCTTCTCCTTCGTGAATCGAAACGTACCCTTCATTTTTAATAAATTCTCGATTTTCTTGATCTATATACCAAGAATCATCGCTCCATGTTTCAGATGGCAGGACTTCAATAGTCTCATTAGAGGTTAAGCATTTTAAAAAGTAATCGGTTGTATACTCGAGCCCTTTCTCCATTCCAAATGAAGAGAAATGGGGGCCTGAATATGTAACAAGTCCTGTTTTAGTGTAAATTGCATTATTTAGTGCAGTGATATCCGAATAGCCACAGAAAAATTTCGGGTTTTCTCGAATTAAATCGTAATCGAGATGTTTTAATAAGCCATTAGAATTGTATCCGCCAAGTGTCGTCAAAATGGCTTTTACATTCGGGTCTCTAAATGCTTCGTGAAGGTCTTGAACGCGTGAAGAAATAGAAGAGGAAGCAAATCTGTCTATCTCATCAGCATATGTTGAAAATGTAACGTGAAAGCCCATTTCGGTTAACTTTTTTACAGCAAGCTTCCTGTTCTCAGTTGAGACAATACTTAAACTACAAGATGGTGAAATCACTCTAATTTCATCACCTTTTTTCAATTTTGTTGGTAGCACTTCATTCACCTCTTCAAAAGAAAGAATATTTAGATTTAAGAAATATTTTATCATATGAAATAAAGTGAAAGTGAATTATGTTTTGAAATGGAGTTTTCCTGATTTTTCAGCAGACAGACAGAGGTTTTTTTTGATATGATAGGAAAAGTGATTTATTATAAGTAGTATTTAATATCTATAACATTTGAAAGGTGTGCAAGACGTGGAGAAACAACTTGCAGGCTTGCCGGTACACGTTCATTTCGTAACGGAAATCCGTGAAGGGGCGAGGAAGGAAACCGTTGCTTTTGAAGCAAATGGTCAATACTATGTAAAAGGTCAAGGTACATATGTAACATTCCAAGAGCCGAACGAACAAGGCGAAGTGAAAACAATTATTAAAATTCAAGATGAACAAGTTCTCATTATGCGTTCAGGTGCTGTTTCTATGCGTCAAACGCATGTGAAAGGTGAATGGACAACTGGTACGTACACGAGTGAACTTGGTACGTTTGCATTGCAAACAAAGACTGATAACGTTCTTTTTAAATGGTCGGATGAAAAGAAAAAAGGACAACTCTTCTTAACGTACGCATTGCTTCTAAGTGAACAAGAAGCTGGCAGATATACAATTACGATTAATTTGAAGGAGGCAAAATAATGAATTCTTTAGAACAAGTAAAAGGATTAATTAAAGAAGAAATTCAAGCTGCTGTATTAAAGGCAGAATTAGCGACAGAAGAACAGATTCCAAATGTAGTATTAGAATCTCCAAAAGATAAAACAAATGGTGACTTCTCTACAAATATGGCAATGCAACTTGCACGCGTTGCGAAAAAAGCACCTCGTATGATTGCAGAAGAATTAGTTGCAAACTTCGATAAAGCAAAAGCTTCTATTGAAAAGATTGAAATCGCAGGTCCTGGTTTCATTAACTTCTACATGGATAATAGCTACTTAACAGACTTAATCCCAACGATCGTTAATGCTGGTGAAGCTTACGGTGAAACGAATACTGGTAAAGGTGAAAAAGTACAAGTTGAGTTCGTATCTGCGAATCCAACAGGTGACCTTCACTTAGGACATGCACGTGGTGCAGCAGTAGGTGACACGTTATGTAACTTATTAGCAAAAGCAGGATATGATGTATCTCGTGAGTACTACATTAATGATGCTGGTAACCAAATCCATAACTTAGCTCTTTCTGTTGAAGCTCGTTACATGCAAGCTTTAGGCTTAGAGAAAGAAATGCCAGAAGACGGATACCATGGTGCAGACATCATTGCAATTGGTAAACGTTTAGCAGAAGAGTTTGGCGATCGTTATGCGAAAGCTGATGAAAAAGAAAGCTATGAATTCTACCGTGAGTACGGTTTAAAATATGAGTTAGCAAAACTTCAAAAAGACTTAGAAAGTTTCCGTGTTAAATTTGATGTATGGTTCTCAGAAACATCATTATACAAAAACGGAAAAATCGATCAAGCTCTTGCGGTATTAAAAGAGCGTGACGAGATCTTTGAAGAAGATGGAGCAACTTGGTTCCGCTCAATGACTTACGGCGATGATAAAAACCGTGTATTAATTAAAAACGACGGTTCTTACACGTACTTAACGCCAGATATCGCGTATCACCGTGATAAATTAGAGCGTGGTTTCGATAAGTTAATCAACATTTGGGGTGCTGACCACCACGGTTACATTCCACGTATGAAAGCTGCTATTCAAGCGCTAGGTTACGATAAAGAAACACTTGAAGTAGAAATCATCCAAATGGTACAACTGTATCAAAATGGTGAAAAAATGAAAATGAGTAAGCGTACAGGTAAAGCAGTTACACTTCGTGAGCTTATGGAAGAAGTAGGTGTGGACGCAATGCGTTATTTCTTCGCAATGCGTAGCGGTGATTCTCATTTAGACTTCGATATGGACTTAGCTGTATCAAAATCTAACGAAAACCCAGTATACTATGCGCAATACGCTCACGCTCGCGTATGCAGTATCCTTCGTCAAGGTGAAGAATTAGGATTAGCTACAGGCGGAGACGTGAACTACAAACTTGTTACTTCTGAGAAAGAAGTAGAGTTACTGAAAAAACTTGGTGAATTCCCAGCAGTAGTTGCGGATGCAGCACAAAAACGTTTACCACACCGTATTACAAACTATGCATTTGAATTAGCAGCAACATTACACAGCTTCTACAATGCAGAAAAAGTATTAAACCAAGATAACTTAGAATTAAGTAAAGCTCGCTACGAGTTAATGAAAGCAGTACGCACTACACTTCAAAACGCATTAGCAATCGTAGGAGTATCTGCACCAGAAAAAATGTAATTAAGAAAAGCGGAGCCGACTGTTTAGTCCCGAAGGCTAAGGTTCTTTCCCACAGAAGATGCATTTTATCTTCTCGTGGGGAAGGTTCTTAGACGGAAGGGGCTAGGAGGCAGAGCTAGACATAAAGAAAAGCGGAAGCGGCTCGTTCAGAATAGGAGGGGGATGGAGCTCCTGACAGAGAGGCGTACTTTGCCTCGGAGGAAGGCGCGAAGCCACCGAGTATTCTAGCCGCTGAAGCTGGACAATAGAGAAAAGCGGAGCCGATTTTCGCTTTCAGTAAAAGGCAATCACACGATGTTGTGATTGCCTTTTTGTATGGAGATAATAAAAAAATAAAATTTTATCAAACAAAAGGAGAATTTGCGTCGTCTTATATAAATGACAGGAGGTTTCCGATGGAAGAAAAGGTAGAAGAATTAATTGATATATATAAGCAGCAAATATATTCCTTATGCTATAAATTAGCGAAGACGAAAGAAGACGCGGAAGATATTTTTCAAGAGACGTGGATAAAAGTTTTTTCATCGCGGCACCAACTTTCTTACGTGGAGAATTATAAAAAGTGGATTACTACAATTTGTGTTCGTACATTTTATGATTTTTATCGCAAAAAGAAAAGATGGAAAGATCGTGTATTGGATTTATTTCATAAAGAAGATGGTGGAGAAATAGAGTTTGCAGATGATGTGAATATATCAGAAGAATTCATTCAAAAAGTCGAAGCAGAAATGATAAGAGAAGTTATACAGTTATTAAACGAAAAATATAAAACAGTGCTCGTACTCTACTATTATGAACAATATTCTTACAAAGAAATGAGTGAAATATTAAATATACCAATTGGTACGGTGAAATACCGTCTTAATTATGCAAAGAAGCAAATGCGAGAACATTTGGAGGGGTTCGTTCATGAAGGAAGATAAATTTGATCAAAAGATAAAAAGTAGTTTAGGGGGAGAGATGATTCCTAGCGAAGAGCTAATAAATAATACGAAGCAGGGCATGCGAGATGCTCGGAATTTAGAGAAGAGATGGATGATTTGTATTCACGCCATTTGGATTGTTTTATTAACAGTTGTTATAGAACAATTTGTTACTCATTTGGATCATAAAATTTCTATGTTGATAGCCATTGTGATTATGATGCACGTATACATCCCGATATATGTTGTAATACAGTCATTTTTAAAGAAGGAGTATAAATTACATGAAAGAGTTCGCTAATCCGTTTGTAATATTTGAAGTAGCTGGAGTGACAATGTTTTTAGCTTTTATAGCACTTTTAATATGTGTTGCATCATGGGTATATACAGATGCGAAAGCACATCAAATGAGTAAAGGGTGGAGTGTTTTAGCGATTATATTGCCATTCTTTATTGGATTTTTATTATATATGGTAAGAAGAAGTAAAAAGAAAGTTGAAGGAGAATATAAGATGAATGTTGTTAAAAAACAGAAGGTAACATTAGTTGCGATATTGGCAAGTACAATGTTTGTATTACTTAGTGGTTTTACTTTTGCACAAACGTTAGATGATGCGTGGAGAGTAGGAGATATATATTTAGAAAATGAGAAGCAAGGGAAAACAAGTTACGAGGCAAAATTTTCATTATGGGATATTGCTGGGAAGGACATTGAATTTGAGTATGCAAAAGATACAGAAGTAACATTTTCTTATGAGACAGATGCAAAACGTGGGAATTTATGCTTTAGCTTGTATGAAAGGAAAGGAGAAGGGATAAGGGAGCTAAAAGAAATCTGTGAATCAAAAAAAGGTACTTTTAAAGCTACATTGAAAGCGAATGAAAAGTATGTATTTAGTATAAGTGGTTTAATGGTGAAAGATGGTTTTGTAAAAGTGAATTGGGAAACAAAATAAAGGCCCTTGGGAAGGGCCCTTTATTTTATCGGATTGTATACGTAACCGAAAAGCTAACAGGACTATAGTAAACATAAGGTGCATGAAATTGAACGTACATATTCCCATCTGTTTTTGCAGTGAAAATTCGGCCGTAGCCATCAGAATAACGTCCAATAAGATTATGATTTGAGTCATAAACACTGTAACTAGGAGTTTTGCTGTTAGGTTGAATTGTTAGTTCTTGTCCCTTTTGAAGGAAAATAGGTTCTTGCTCAGAACTACTTCCAGTTTGCAAAGAATAAAATTTTGTAAAGCTTTGTTCTTGAGTTGCAGCAGCAGCCTTTGTTTCAGGAATAAACGTGGTAGCACCAGTAATTCCTGCTAAAGTTAATGCACCGGCTAAAATCATTTTTTTCATAGTAGAAAAGCCTCCTTAATTGTTGTAATCATTTTTGTTACAGTTAATATTGTATACGATAATGAGTAGGAGAAAATATGCTTTTATGCATATATATTTTTTCTCAATAAAAGACCACTGATTTTTATCAGTGGTCTTTTACAAATGATTAAGCAGCTTTCTGTTCTGTTTGCGTAACAGGTTTTTGAAGAGTGTTATAAACACCAGTTCCGATTACTTCTAGTGCCATTTTCATACGTTCAGGTGAAATGTTCTCAAATACGTTATCTTGAGGTGTGTGATATACCTTCTCGATATGATAGATTAATGGATTCCAGCTATCGACACCCATCCAAATAAATAGAGCGGCAGGAATGCCAACTTCAGCAAATGGTACGTGATCACTAGAGCCGAATTTTCCTTGCAGTACAAGTTCATTATTTAACTGTTTACCTGCTTGCAAGGCTGCATCTGTTACAAGGTTTGGAGAACCGTTAGGCGTCATAGCATATAAATTCTTTGCTTTATCGTAATTTGTTGCAACCATGTCTGCGTTAAAGACACCTAAAATCCGGTCACGTTCTTTTTGGGATAAACTATTAACGTAATAATCGGAGCCAAGTAAGCCAGTCTCTTCAGAACCGAAAGCAATAAAACGAATTTCTTTATCAGTTTCTACATTTTGAAAAGCACGAGCTAATTCTAATACTAATCCTGTACCAGAAGCATTATCATTTGCTCCAGGTGCTCCAACGACACTATCGTAGTGTGAACTTACAACGACAGCTTTTTCATTACCTGTACTGTTTTTTGGTTTCTTTTTAGCGATGACGTTTAATGATGTTAAATTAGATTCATGTCTCGCTTTTAGGGAAAGAATTGTTGTTCCTTTTTTAGCGATTTCTTCTTTAAATGCATTTCCTTGCGCATAAGCAAGACCGAAGACAGGGATAGATTGCTTTTTCGTTAGGCGGGGATTGAAAGTTTGTCCGTAGTTTCCACGTCCACCAATTAAACTGTATAAAAGAACACCTTTTGCACCTTTGCTAACGGCATTTTCAACTTGTTTATTATAGTCAGCTACTGTTGTTCCTCTTTCGAATAGAACAATTTTTCCGTTTACTTCATTTGGGATATCCTCTAATTTTGTCCCACCTTGAACAAAGATAAGAGGAGCTGTAACAGCCTCTGTAGAAATTAGTGCGTTAGGGGCAGCACCAGCTTGCCAATTACGCTTTGTGGATAATGGTGATTCAATAAATCCAACGTATTGATCCGGCACTTGGAATGGTTGATATTCTACTTCATAGCCCATTGATTTAAGCTGCATACCAACATAGCGAGAAGCCCATTCCTCTGATTTTGTTCCACCGGGGCGAGGGCCAATTGTTTCGGATAAGAAACGGATGTGTTCGATAGCGCGGCTTGCATCAACTTGTTTTGTAATAGATGAAGTCTGCTTGATTTCTGACGTGGAATCAGCTTTAGCTTGTCCAATCGGAGCTAAGCTAACAGCGAGTGATACAGCAAGCAAAGAGCTTACTATTTTTTGTTTCAAAGATTTTTTCATTTTTTTCTCTCCTATTCTTCTATTCTCTCTGACTGACAAAAGAAGACGGATAACGACTTCATTTTACCTTTATATTTTTTAATTTTCAATATTCTGACATTGAGAAATAAAAAACATATGCATATTTGCATATGTTTGATGGAGATATGTATGCTATCATCTTAAATGAAGGTTCGCTTTCTACTTGGAAAGCTCCTACATTGCATGAATCTAGTGTACCCAAACTTTAGATTATGTAGAGAAAAGAATCCACTGTAGGGTTTCTTTTCTCATGTTTGAATCATGTGATGATAAATATGTTTCCGCATTTCATAATTATCATCAGTGATATATGTAAGGCATCCATATGAAAATACGAGGCTGTTCAAAGGTTTTCCGTACTTTTGGACAGCCTCACCCCGTTAAAAGGACGATACTGTATGTATCGTCCTTTTTGTATAAAAAAACATCCAATCAAGTAAGAATATGATTGGATGTGAAAAGAATTGTTATAAAGGTAAGTTTTACGATACATGCTAACCAAAATAATGTATCCGATTGTAAATGTTATTTCTTTTATATTGAGGTAGTAATAAATTGTAGATTGAATTTGGCCAGGATGAAGAGAATATGTACTGTTTAAAAGAGTATACAATTTTGTAGATTAAAGCGAAAATAGCTCTTTTCATATAGATAGAGCGCCACTACTTTAATCGATGCTATTATATAAAAAAAGAAGGTACTCCCTTAATTATCCTCTATGGAAGATAATCATCAATAACCTTCGTTAAAAAGTATATACGTAAATGACAATGAGTTCAACCGTATTGCTTCCTTTCAAAAAAGTATGTAAAAAAGAACCGCTTCCTACTAAGAAGCGGTTCTTTTTTTATATTTCTGTTAAGATTATCGGTTCGCCGCGAGTTACGACAACTGTATGTTCACATTGTGCAACAAGGCTTTTATCAGGGGTAACGAATGTCCAACCATCATCGCCACGTTCGATAATGTGATCAGCTTTCATAGAAATAAATGGTTCTACAGCGATAACAAGACCGTCTTTTAGAAGCGCATTATCCATTGGGTCAAAGTAACTTAAAATATGGTTTGGTGCTTCATGTAAGCTAAGACCAATACCGTGACCAGTTAAGTTTTGAATAACATTGTATCCATTTTTATGTGCAAAGTTTGAAACGGCACGACCAATTTGGTTTTGTTTTGAACCAGCTTTCACCTTTTTCATTGCTGCCCAAAAGGCATCAACAGCTGCTTGGCAAAGCTTTTCTTTTGCTTCATCTTCTCCAAGTACAAATGAAATACCTGTATCTGCATAATAACCATCAAGTGCTGCAGATACGTCGACATTTACAAGGTCGCCTTCTTTTAATACACGATCACCTGGAATACCGTGAGCAACTTCTTCGTTTACACTGATGCAAGTTACGCCAGGGAAATCATATTCTTTTTCAGGTGCAGAAATAGCACCATGCTCATCTAATACTTTTTTACCGATCAAATCAAGCTCTTTCGTTGTCATGCCTGGCTTCGCTTCTTTTTTCATTTCTTCACGTGCAAGCGCAACGATGCGGCCGATTTTTCGTAAGCCTTCTAAATCTTGTTCATTACGAATAATCATGAAAACCACTGTCCTTCCTCGAATATATATCTTACCCGATTGTATCATGTTTATTTTCGTCCTGCTACTCGCTTGCAGTATGGCGGATTGATTCCTCTCATAAAGAATACATGACAATTGTCATATCGATGTCATGACGCATCATACTGTTTCCTAAGTTTTCCAAGGAATACAATGTAAATATAAGAAACAGCGGGGGTGGAGAGATGGAAAAGATTATTGAAGTAAATAGTGTTTCTAAAACATTTAAACATATAAAAGCAGTAAATAACGTTTCATTTCATGTGAATAAAGGAGAAATCGTAGCATTGCTTGGACCGAATGGTGCAGGGAAAACGACGACGATGTCGATGATGCTTGGATTAAAGGATCCGACGGAAGGAACGGTTTCTATATTCGGAAAGAGTCCAAAGCATAGAGATGTTCGTAATAGACTCGGCGCGATGTTACAAGAAGTAAGTGTCATTGATAGCATTACAGTGGAAGAGGCAATTGAGTTATTCCGTAGTTATTATACGAATCCGGTAGCGAAAGAAACGTTGCTACAGTTATCGAATTTAAAATCGGAACGAAAGCAAAGATGTGAGAAATTATCAGGAGGTCAAAAGAGAAGGTTAAATTTTGCACTCGCACTTGCAGGAAATCCAGATTTGCTATTTTTAGATGAACCGACGGTTGGAATGGATATTACGTCTCGAAGAACGTTTTGGGAAACGATTCGAAAGTTAGCAAGTGAAGGGAAAACAATTATTTTAACGACGCACTATTTAGAAGAAGCGGATGCATTGGCGAATCGTATTTTATTGTTTGCAAATGGAAAGATTATCGCAGATGGTACACCAGATGAGATGAAAGCGACGATTTCACGAAAAACAATTACATTTTATTCGAAGGAAAGTATTCCTGCAAAATTATTAAAAGAGTTACCAAGCGTAACAGAAGTACAATCAAACGGAGGTCACTTCACTTTAATAACTGAAGATACGGATGCAACCTTAAAAGCAATTTATGAAAAGAACTTACCTGTAACAAATATTTTAGTTGAACGTGGAAGTCTTGATGAAGCATTTGAACAGTTTGTCGCAAATCAGAAGGGGGAAATCGCATGAAAGCTTTATGGATGCAATGCAAAATAGAAATTTTACGTACGTTCCGCAATAAATTATTTATCTTTTTCTCATTATTAATGCCAGTTATGTTTTACTACATTTTCACTAATGTTATTCAAGTACCACAAAACGGTGATGCATGGAAAGCACATTATTTAATCTCAATGGCGACGTTTAGTATTGTAGGGACAGCACTTTTTAGTTTCGGTGTAAGAATTTCTCAGGAAAAAGGTCAAGGGTGGACATATTTGTTAAAAATTACACCACTTCCAGAGGGTGCGTATATAACAGCAAAGATCATCGCTCAAACAGTAGTAAATGCTTTTTCAATCTTAGTTATCTTTATTGCAGGGATATTAATTAATCATGTGGAGTTAACGGTAGGGCAGTGGATTGGTGCTGGATTATGGTTATTGTTAGGGGTAACACCATTTTTAGCACTTGGAACAGTAATAGGTTCTATTAAGAAGGCGGATGCAGCAGCGGGTTTAGCGAATATTTTAAATATGAGTTTAGCTGTAATTGGCGGTCTATGGATGCCAATCGAAGTATTCCCGAAAATATTAAGATCTATCGGTGAATGGACACCAACATATCACTTCGGAAGTGGTGCATGGGATATTGTAGCTGGAAAATCAATTGGTTGGGAAAATATCGCGGTACTAGGAGGTTATTTCCTTATATTTGTTGTAATATCAATATATATAAGAAAAAGACAGGAAGCGGTATAAATGATAGAGAAGAAGAGGATTGAGATTTTTCCGAAACATATGGGTTTCTTTCCGTATATGTTTCTCGTGTATTTATTATTTCCGATTTACCATTTAGCACAAGTGTCAGGATGGAAGTTTGTGCTAGGGAGCGGTATGTTGATACTTTTTATTATCACATACCGTCAACTTTATTTCGTTCAGAAGACGTTTGTTTTGTGGGCATGTATACAGATGGTGCTCATCTATTTATTTGCTTTATTTTATAATCCCTTCATGATATTCTTTGGCTTTTTTACGGCAAGTGCGATGGGATTTGCACCAAGTAAGAAAGCATTTCGGGTATTACTATGTTTGTTAGGTGTTATGCTTGGAGCATTTGTATTTGTAAATATGGATCAAATAACACCGACAAGTTTAATAAATATCGTCCCGATGTTTATTTTAATGCTACTTACACCATTTGGTATGCGCAACTTTAATCAGAAAAAGATGTTAAGAAATCAATTAAATGAAGCAAATGAGCAAATTAAAGACTTAGTAAAACGTGAAGAACGGCAGCGGATTGCAAGAGATCTTCATGATACGCTCGGGCATACACTATCTCTTATTACGTTAAAAAGTCAGCTCGTGGAGAAGTTAATTGTGAAAAATCCAGAACGCGCAAGTGTGGAAGCGAAAGAAATTACACAAACATCTCGTACCGCTTTAAAGCAGCTAAGAGAATTAATTTCTGATATGCGTATGATTACAGTAGAAGAAGAGCTTGAGCAAATAAAAGCAATCTTACAAGCTGCTAATATTGAATTAGAGATCAAACAAGAAACGAGTGCAAGTTCGCTATCACCCATTGAACAAAATATTTTAGGAATGTGTTTACGTGAAGCTGTTACGAATGTTGTAAAGCATAGTAAGGCAACGCATTGCACAGTTTCTTTACTAGAATCACAAGGTGAATTGATTTTGACAGTAAAAGATAACGGAATCGGTTTAGCGGATCAAAATCACGACGGGAATGGTATTCGTGGTATGAAGGAGCGAATTGCTCTTATTGATGGATTTGTTGAACTGGGTACGATTAATCCAGGAACACTATTAACAGTAAAAGTTCCAGTTGTTATTAGAACAGGAAAAGATGAGGTGAAGGCATGATTCGAATTATTATTGCAGAAGATCAGCGAATGCTTCGTGGTGCGTTAGGAGCCCTACTTGATCTAGAAGATGATATTGAAGTAATTGGGCAAGCAGCGAACGGGGAAGAGGCACTAAAACTAATTGAATCATTAAAACCCGACATAAGCATTATGGATATTGAAATGCCAATTCAAAGCGGATTAGATGTTGCAGAAACGTTGAAGAAAGAAAAATCGGCATGTAAAGTAATGATTTTAACAACATTTGCGCGCCCTGGATATTTTGAACGAGCGATGAAAGCTGGTGTGCACGGATATTTATTAAAAGATAGCCCAAGCGAGGATTTAGCTGCATCGATTCGCAACGTAATGAAAGGTAAACGAGAGATTTCTCAAGATTTAATGTTCGGCTTATGGCAGGAGCAAAATCCGTTATCAGATCGTGAAAAAGAAGTATTGCTACTTGCGAAAGAGGGAAAGACGGCAAATGAAATCGCCAAGGCACTTTATCTTTCGCCAGGTACAGTACGTAATTATATTTCTGAAGTATTAACGAAGCTTGATGCGAAAAATAGAATTGAGGCAATTACAATTGCGGAAGAAAAGGGATGGATATGAAAAGAAGTTTGCCTATGAATGGTAAACTTCTTTTTTCTTATAAACAAGTATTTCAATAGAGAGTTTCGTCACAGTCGCATCGCTCAGGATTTGAAGTATATCGTGTAATTTAGATTTTACTTCATTTTTCGACAAAAAATTTGTTATAGTAAGATTAGGTTGTTGATCTAAGTTTTGGACAACTTTACCACTAATAGTTGTGATTACTCCATTTTTATCTACTTTTACAATGAGATCTTGGCCATATACTTTATAGTTTTTATATGTTTGTGCAAGGCGAGCTTTGGTTTGATTTTCTTTTGTTGCTTTATTTGTAAGTTGGGAATCTATATTCATTTCAGTTGTCATTCACTTTTGTTGAGCTTCTGCCTCATTTATCTCACCTTTTAAATACTTTTTCAGTATGTTTTTTTCGTATCATTTTGAGGTTGTGTAATTTTTTAAGCGTTAAATTAGGCTAAGTAATTTCAAATTTTACTTCATTTCTGTCTAATTCTTGGGTGTGAATAACTTCTGCTACTGCTAATAAAGGAAAAAGAAGACCGAATGTAACGAAGGCACGGACGAATCTTCTATAATTTATTTATAAAACCACTAATCTATTATTATATGTGAGACGAATTGTATGAAGAATTTGCCGAATTTTATATATATTATGCATTATTTCATGTCAAAAATTGTCGAACTCACATTATTGTAGTGGTATGACAACTTAACAAATTATATTGTTATAATGGGATGGTGAGTAAGTATGCACGCAGAAAAATTAGGAAGTGAAATTAAGAAAATTAGGGTAATGCGGGGATTAACACAAAAACAGTTATCCGAGAACATATGTCATCAATCGGAAGTGAGCCGAATTGAATCAGGCGCAGTATACCCAAGTATGGATATATTGCAAGGTATTGCAGCAAAGTTACAAGTTCCCATTATTCATTTTTATGAGGTACTCATTTATTCAGATATTGAGAGAAAAAAGCAGTTTAAAGATCAAGTCATTACGCTATGTAAGGAAAAAAAATATAAAGAGATTTATAATAGAGTATGGAATGAGCTGAAAAAGGAAGAATATCATCCCGAATTCCAGCAGTTTCTTCAATGGCAATATCATGTAGCAGCTTACATGTTGAAGAAAATTGATTACGAATATTGTATTTTAGAATTGAAAAAATTGTTAAACCAACAACTAGCTGGAATAGATGTATACCAAAACCTCTATATAGAAAATGCAATCGCAAATATTTATGCTGAAAATGGCTATTTTAAGAAGAGTATTGAGTTATTTGAAGGTATATTGAAACAATTAGAGTCATTGCATGATAATGAAGAATTCGACGTGAAGGTAAGATATAATCATGCAAAAGCATTATACTTAGATAATCAATATGAACAAGCCTTATATCAAGTGAATAAGGCGATTGAAATATCTTGCCGAATTAATAGTATGGCATTAATTGGGCAGCTGTACTATCAAAGAGGTGAATGTCTAGAAAGGTTGGAGTATGATGAGGCAGAGATTGAAGATACATATAAGAAAGCAAGTTTCTTTTTTGATATATTAGAAATGCATGCATATAAAGAGGCAATTGTAAATAAAATCAATCAATGAATAACCCTAAAAAATGGATATGCATAATTGCATACGGCATAGATAAATTTTCATGATATATTAAAAGAAAAAATGTGGGTGATGGAATATGAAAAAATTACTTATTGGTAGTTTATTAACGTTAGCAATGGCATGGGGTATTTCATTAACAGATACAGCTTTAGAGAAAAGCCAAGTAATTTCTCATAATGATCAAGAGGTACAATTAGCTTCGGACCTACCTTTTGAATATTAAAAAAAACAACCGTCTTACTTAGACGGTTGTTTTTTTGTGGAGTAACCTCCAAACGTCTTTACTAGAAACGGGCTTGCTAATAAAGAATCCTTGAATGTGGTCACAGTTTTGCTCATATAAAAACTTCCATTGTTCTTCGGTCTCTACACCTTCTGCGATAACTTCTAAATTTAGTTCTTTTGATAGTGTAATAATGGAAGAAATAATCGCTTCCTCTAAAGGACTAGTTGTAATTCCGCAAATAAATTCTCGAGCAATTTTTAATGTATTAATTGGATATTTTGTTAAATAAGCTAAAGAACTATAACCAGTTCCAAAGTCATCAATTGAAATTTGAATACCGAGATTTTGAAGTTGTTCTAGTTTTGCAACTACAGATTGATTTTGGTTAATGGCGATACTTTCTGTAATTTCGATATCTAGTGCTTCTGGTTTTAACTCTGTTTCTTCTAAAACTTTTGAAATAGTTGGGATTAAATCTGCATGATTAAATTGAACTACAGATAAATTCACACCGACTTTTAAGTGAGAGAAACCTTGATTATGCCATCTTTTCGCTTCTAAGCAAGCAGTACGTAAAATCCAATTTCCAAGTTCAATAATGAATCCAGTTTCCTCTGCTAGAGGGATAAATTGGGCTGGGGATACGATACCGAGCTTTGGATGTTTCCAACGAATTAATGCTTCAAAACCAATAACTTGTTTTGTTTTTGTGCTTACTTGTGGCTGGTATTCAAGGAAAAATTCATTTTGTTGTAATGCTTTTGAAAGTTCTCCTTCTAAGAAGTTACTCTCATTTTGAGCGATACTCATTTCTTTTGAGAAGAAAACAAATCGATTTTTTCCATTTGCTTTCGCGCGATACATAGCCATATCAGCATTTTTCATTAATGCTGTTACATCTGTTCCACAATCAGGGTACATTGCAATTCCGATACTTGGCGTAATAGACAGTTCTTCATCTTTAATGAAGAATGGTTTGTTTAAAATGGTTAAAATCTGTTCAGCTATAAAGGCCGCACTTTTTTCTGAGTACATATCTGGTAATAGAATTGTAAACTCATCTCCGCCTTGGCGAGCAACGACATCTTTTGAACGTAGGCAACTGCGTAATCGTTTTGCTACTTCAATTAATAACAAGTCTCCGACGTCATGACCGAGTCTATCGTTAATTTTTTTGAATCGATCTAAATCAAGAAACATGACGGCAACATCATTTGCGCTAGCCTGAGCGGTATTTAAAATGTTTTTTAAATCTTTTTCAAACTTACGGCGATTTGGTAGTCCAGTAAGTGCATCATGAAAGGCTAAATGTTCTACTTGTTTTTGTTTTTCATATAAAGTTGTAATATCACGTGCTATGCCAAACATCCCGACAACTTCCTTGTTTATGAAAGTAGGGATGAGTGTAATGTGAAGGTAATAGTAGTAACCTTCTTTTTCCTTTGTGCGAACTTCTAAAGTTTGTGGTCTACCTTCTTTCGTTAGTTGTAAAGCTTTCTTTAGTAAATCATGGTCTTTTGAGTCAATAAAGTGTAAAAGGGAATAGCTTTCTACTTCACAATAGTAGGCAGTAAATAAGCTTTCGCAAGCTGTATTAGACTGCTGGAAAATACCATACATATTTAAAGAGAAAACAGCATCCGGGTGATCTTCGAATAAAGATTTATAACGTTGTTCACTCTTTGATAACGCAGATGCACCTTCTTCTACTTTATCTTCTAGTTGTGTAGTCAACTGCTCGTATGTATCGATTAGTGCCTGATTATCTTTCCACATATAAAGTTGTCGTAAGAATAATAAGATAAGAGATAATACTAGACCGATCAACATGAACTTATCATCCCAAGGTTGAAAGATAATAAAAGAAAAAGTAATGATTATACTAAAATAAGGTAATATAAAGCGCACATAATCAAACCGATAATATTTTGTTTTCGTTTCATGCTGTATTGGTTTATCTAAAATATATAGTATGGATGACAAACCAATTAATAAAATCGAAGCAGTATGTATTAAGTAAGAGACTTCAGAAGAAGGTTTTATCCCTGCGTTTAATTGAAACAGGTGTATATATCCGTACACGAGTATAATAGTAAAGCCGATAATTAATGAAATTCTGCTAGAAGAATATTCTTCTCTTCTATATAGACTAATTACGGCGTAAATGACTAATGATTGTGCAATAAAATATCCAATTAAAACCCAGGTATCTATTGTTAACATACGAAAGCTTGAAATGTCCAAAATAAAAGTTAAGGTAAAATAAATATTCATAATAACGATAAAGATGCTATCGAATGAAAATTGAGCTAGTCCTCTAATAGAGTAATGTTTTATGAACTTTATAGCAAAGCCAGAAAAGAGCAAAATATATTGTACGATAAAAAAGGGCAATGCCTTATATGAGAATATGACTTGGTCATATATAGAAAGTGAATGAAGAAATAGAGTTATCTCCATTGTCAATCCACATAGGCAAGTGCATAGTACCAAAACCCAAAATAATTTGTCACCGCGCTTCATTTTCTTAATTGCTTTATATAGGCAATAGCAAGAAAAGAGTGTAGCGAAACAAAATAAGAAGAGAATTCCAATTTCTTTTATATTCAAGTTCTTAGGGATAAGAAATATCCAAAGAGAAAATATAATTATGTACATTATGACAAAGTGTACGTATTTTTTTTGATTAATCATATTATGACTCCGTTTCAATAAAGTTGAATCACAGGTGGAAAATGCTAATTCCAATCATAGCATATAAAATAGGGTGTTTTTTACTAAAAAAATTACTTTTTTTGAAAAAAATAGCTCAACATTACAATTTACCATTGTAATGTTGAGCTACTTATTCTTTTTACTCCTCTTATAGAGGATAATTCATGTATGAATTGCAGCATCGCTAAATCTTTCTGTTTACTTTCAATCATAATATCGAAATTATGATTGATTTTTTTTGCAACGTGTAAGAAAGGTTTAATAAACTCTAAATCAATATATTCCGCGTGAGCCCTAAATTCTTTTTTTGATTTAGGAGAGGAAATGTGAACTTTAGGAACGATATTTGTATGTGACCAAGTTTCAAAAATTGCAGGAAGTAACTCTTCTAACGGTTCTTCGCAAAGATTTGCCATGTGATGGTGATAATCAAATACGAATGGGATCTTTTCTTTTTGGCAAATAGATAACGTTTCAGCTGTTGTATATGTTTTATCATCATTTTCAAGTGTCATTTGCCTCTTTATATGTGCAGGAAGTTTTTTTATGTTTTCATGGAAACGCTCAACCGCTTTTTCTTTATTTCCGTAGGCCCCACCTACATGGATGTTAATATAAGAAGAATCTGCAATTCCTATTGCATCTAATACTTTATAGTGATAAGTCATATCTGTAATAGCGTTAGTTGTAATGTGTGGCTTATCACTTGTAAATAGCGTAAATTGATTTGGGTGAAAACTTACTCGTAAATTATGTTCTTTAATTAATGCCCCAATTGTACGCCAAAGCGGTGTGAACAATCCGATGTAATCAAACTCGACTTCGGGATGTGTTGCAAGTGGGACGATGGAAGAAGATAAGCGATATAATGGAATTTCATGCGCTATATTGTAATGAAGAATACGTATTGTATGCTCAAGATTTTGCCGCGTAACATCGTATAATTTATCTTCTCGTTCTTGTTTACTAAGCTTTTGAAAGCTTGTAAATGTCATCGTTTTAGCCGGAGAACAGTCCCAGAGTGCCATTGCATGTGAGACATATCCGAAACGCATAATCATAATGAATACATCTCCTTTATGCATTATCTTTCCTATAGGAAGAAAGCAAGTATTGTTCCTATCCATTCTTTGCCTCTATTAATGAGAGAATTCGGACTAACATCTTTCAAGGAAAGTAATGACGCATTTTCTAGATCTTCGTGGAATTTATTTTTTACTGTTTGTATAAAATGTTCATCATATAAAAGGCAGTTGATTTCATGGTTAATATATAAACTTCTCATATCAAAGTTTGCAGTTCCGATATCACAGATATAGTCATCAACTATAATAACTTTAGCGTGAAAAAAACCTTGTTGAAATGCGTAAATATTACATCCAGCTTGAATTAACTTTCGGCAATACGGGAATTTTGCTTCTCGAACAAGGGCATGATCCGCTTTTTCTGGAACGAGAATCGTGATTTGAACCCCGCGTTTTCGTGCTTCTAATAATGCGTTCATAATTTTTCTTCCAGGAATGAAATAGGGTGTACCGATAAAGAGTTCCTTTTTTGCACCTTCAATTAAATGTAAAAAAGTATGTTGTAAATAGGCACCATCAGTTGGAATAAATTGATGTTCGATAGTACCGGGTTGCTGTTTCGGAAAATAAAGAGAAGCGTCCAATAAATTTTGGTTTGTATCATCAAACCAGTCATGTAAAAATTGCTTTTGTAAATCTTGTACTCCTTCGCCTGTAAGACGTAAATGATAGTCCCTCCATAATCCTAACCGCTCATTATGTCCCAAATACTCTTCACCAATATTAAATCCCCCAATGTAACCAATTTTCCCGTCGATAACTGTAATTTTTCTATGGTTTCTTTGATTTGCAGAAAAGAAAGGAAAAGGAAACTTTACTTTGTGACAAAATGAAAAAGAGACACCATGTTTTTGTAGGGAGCGAACGGCTTCGTTTGATAAATGATGGCTTCCAAATCTATCGAGTAAAAGTCTTACTTCAATTCCTTCCTTTGCCTTGTCAATAAGTAACTTTAAAAATTCCCGGCTGATTTTATCGTTTTTTACAATGAAGAACAAAACGTGCACATGGTGTTTCGCCTGTTTTATATCAGTAAATAGAGCGTCATACAAATCTTTTCCGTATGTATAAAGGTGAAAATCACTTTGACGTAAAGGGAAAGAACGAGAACGTACACGCCTTAAATGAACAATTCTCCCATAAGAAAGATCAATTACAATCCAGAGAGTGCTGCCTATTAATAAGAGAGATAAGAAGAACATGAGTAAATTCCCTCCTTCACGGTCTTTTCACCATTTGTTTTTTATAAATCAAACCTTCATTTTATCCGGTTATTTGTGGGCTAATAATTAGTAGGGAGTAAATAACTTCTAATGATTAAAGTTTCACTTTATAGTTTCACCGAAATAAACAGCTTTATGAAAAAATATGTTGTTGTATAACAAAAAACTGTTGACTGAATGCTCACTCATTATATAATGAAGGTAGGGGATAAAATTCAGAAAATTATATGTTTTTGAAGATTCTAAAAAAGAAAGAGGGCTTACAAAGAGAGGGGTAGCATAAAAATGAATAGCTTACTGATCATGAATTGGCTGGCTGCCATTGCTGTTATTGCTTATGCGGGATATTTGTTTGTGTATCTTATACGAACGAGGATGGCCTACATACAGTTAGGAAAAAAGATTGAATTTGACCGTCGTTTTAAAGAGCGTTGGGATCTCCTTAAGGTCAATGTTTTCGGTCAGAAAAAGCTGCTGAAAGATAAAAAGAGCGGCATTATTCACGTTATGTTCTTTTACGGATTTATTCTTGTCCAATTTGGAGCAATTGACTTCGTTTGGAAAGGACTCGCACCAGGATCACATCTTCCACTTGGACCACTATACCCTGCATTTACATTCTTCCAGGAAATTGTCACACTTGTTATTTTAATTGCAGTCTTTTGGGCTTTTCATCGACGTTATGTTGAGAAGCTAGTTCGTTTAAAACGTAATTTCAAATCAGGTCTTGTTCTTATCTTTATTGGTGGCTTAATGATTTCTGTGCTACTGGGTAATGGAATGGGAATTATATGGCATGGCGAGGAGCTTTCATGGAGTGAGCCAATCGCTTCTGCAATCGCTTACGTTTTCTCAGGGATAAATGAAACCGCAGCCATTTCTGTGTTCTATTTCTCTTGGTGGGTGCATTTACTAATTTTGTTAACGTTTTTAGTTTATGTTCCACAATCAAAACACGCGCATTTAATTGCTGGACCAGCTAACGTTTTCTTCGGTCGTCTTTCAAATCCAGGGAAACTTGAAAAGATTGACTTTGAAGATGAAACACAAGAAACATTTGGTGTTGGTAAAATTGAAGACTTTAGACAAAATCAGCTTATTGACTTATACGCTTGCGTAGAGTGTGGTCGTTGTACAAATATGTGTCCGGCGACAGGAACAGGGAAAATGTTATCGCCGATGGATTTAATTTTAAAACTTCGCGATCATTTAACTGACAAAGGAGCAGCAGTAACATCAAAAGCGCCTTGGGTTCCAGTAGTTGCTTTTAATAATACACAAGGAAATCAGTTAGCGATGATGGCAGCTGGGAAAGGGCAACAAGAATCAGCGGCTGCAACACTCGCTTACGATCCAAGTTTAATCGGGGATGTTATTACAGAAGAAGAGATTTGGGCTTGTACAACGTGTCGTAACTGTGAGGATCAGTGTCCGGTTATGAATGAGCACGTTGATAAAATTATTGATTTACGCCGCTATCTCGTTTTAACAGAAGGAAAGATGGATGCGGAAGCGCAACGTGCGATGACAAACATCGAGCGTCAAGGGAATCCGTGGGGTCTAAACCGTAAAGAGCGTGAAACTTGGCGCCAAGGTGATGATGAAGTAACGGTTCCAACTGTAAAAGAAAAATCGAAAGCTGGCGAGGAGTTCGAATATTTATTCTGGGTTGGTTCAATGGGATCATACGATAACCGTAGTCAGAAGATTGCGATATCGTTTGCGAAGTTGATGAACGAAGCAGGCATTTCATTTGCGATTCTCGGTAATAAAGAGAAGAACTCTGGAGATACACCGCGCCGCCTAGGAAATGAATTCGTCTTCCAAGAGATGGCGACAAAAAATATCGAGGAATTTGAAAAAGCAGGAGTGAAGAAAATCGTTACGATTGACCCTCATGCTTATAACACATTTAAAAATGAGTATCCAGACTTTGGCTTGCAAGCAGAAGTCTATCATCATACAGAACTGTTAGCTCAGTGGGTGAAAGAAGGACGCTTAAAACCGGTTCACGCTATTGAGGAAACAGTTACGTACCATGATTCCTGTTACTTAGGAAGATACAACGAAGTATACGAAGCCCCGCGTGACATTTTGAAAGCGATTCCTGGTGTGAATCTTGTAGAAATGGCACGTAACCGTGAAACGGGAATGTGCTGTGGAGCAGGCGGTGGCTTAATGTGGATGGAGGAAACAACAGGTTCTCGTATTAACGTTGCTCGTACAGAACAAGCGTTAGCTGTGCAACCATCTATTATCGGTACAGGTTGTCCATATTGTTTAACGATGATTAGTGATGGGACGAAAGCGAAAGAAGTAGAAGAGAAGGTTCAAACGCTTGATGTAACAGAGATTTTAGAACGCTCTGTTATCGGACAGAAGAAAGAAGCAATGTAATCTGCAAGCATGAATACAACTTTAGAGGGAGGTGCAATCATTGCACCTCTTCTCAGCGTAACAATGCCGAGCGAGCGCTCGGTGCTAAAAAAAGAAATGGGGGAAAGAAACATGAGTAAAACAGTTATTTTAAGTGCAGCAAGAACACCGGTTGGGAAATTTGGAGGATCTTTAAAAGATGTAAAAGCAACAGAACTTGGAGGGATTGCAATTAAAGCGGCGCTTGAAAGAGCAAATGTTTCAGCTAGTGATGTTGAGGAAGTTATATTCGGAACGGTTATTCAAGGTGGGCAGGGGCAAATTCCATCGCGCCAAGCGGCACGGGCTGCTGGAATCCCTTGGGAAGTGCAGACGGAAACTGTCAATAAAGTTTGTGCATCAGGGCTTCGTGCGGTGACTTTAGCGGATCAAATTATTCGTACTGGCGATCAATCACTAATTGTAGCTGGCGGTATGGAGTCGATGAGTAACAGTCCTTACATTTTACGAGGAGCAAGATGGGGATACAGAATGGGTAACAACGAAGTCATTGATTTAAACGTTGCTGACGGTTTAACATGCGCATTTTCAGGTATACACATGGGTGTTTATGGCGGAGAAGTTGCGAAGGAAGATGGGATTTCCCGCGAAGCGCAAGATGAATGGGCATATCGTAGCCATCAGCGTGCGGTTTCAGCACATAAAGAAGGACGCTTTGAAGAGGAAATCGTGCCAGTAACGATTCCGCAAAGAAAAGGGGATCCTATTGTCGTTGCAAAGGATGAGGCGCCACGCGCGGATACAACAATTGAAAAGTTAGCAAAATTAAAACCTGTATTTGATAAGACAGCGACGGTAACAGCTGGTAATGCACCAGGGCTAAACGATGGTGGCGCTGCACTTGTATTAATGAGCGAAGATAGAGCGAAGCAAGAAGGAAGAAAGCCGTTAGCGACAATTTTGGCACATACAGCAATTGCAGTGGAGTCTAAAGATTTCCCGAGGACGCCAGGTTATGCAATTAACGCATTGCTTGAAAAAACAGGCAAGACAATTGAAGACATCGATTTATTCGAGATTAATGAAGCATTTGCAGCAGTAGCAATTGCAAGTACAGAGATTGCGGGAATTGACCCAGAAAAATTGAATGTAAATGGCGGCGCAGTGGCGATGGGGCATCCGATTGGAGCAAGCGGAGCGCGCATTATCGTTACACTAATCCATGCACTTAAGCAACGCGGCGGTGGAATTGGAATTGCTTCGATTTGTAGTGGTGGCGGTCAAGGCGATGCAGTGATGATTGAAGTTCACTAATTAAGATTAGAAGATATATAGTTTATTAAAAATTAAGGGGGAAGAAGAAATGGGTGTACAAAAAATTGTTGTAATTGGTGCAGGACAAATGGGATCAGGAATTGCGCAAGTATGTGCAATGGCAGGATACGATGTGAAGGTACAAGATTTAAAACAGGAGCAATTAGATAGAGGATTGGCTATTATTACGAAAAACTTAGCACGCCAAGTAGAAAAGGGGCGCATGAAGGAAGAAGAAAAGGAAGCGACATTAAACCGTCTTGCAGTAACGCTTGATTTAGATTGTGTGAAGGAAGCGGATCTTATTATCGAAGCAGCTGTCGAGAAAATGGATATTAAAAAGAAAATCTTTGCGAATTTAGATGAAATTGCTCCAGAACACGCAATTTTAGCGACAAATACGTCATCTTTGCCAATTACAGAAATTGCCGCGGTAACGAAACGTCCGGAAAAAGTAATCGGTATGCACTTTATGAATCCGGTTCCGGTTATGAAACTTGTTGAAATTATTCGTGGTTTGGCTACAGATGATGCGGTATACGAAACAATTGAAGATATTACGAAGAAAATTGGCAAAGTACCAGTTGAAGTAAATGATTTCCCAGGATTTGTATCGAATCGTATTTTATTACCGATGATTAACGAAGCAATTTATACGTTATATGAAGGTGTAGCGACGAAAGAAGCGATTGATGAAGTAATGAAACTTGGTATGAATCACCCGATGGGTCCTTTAACGCTCGCTGATTTTATCGGTTTAGACACGTGTTTATATATTATGGAAGTGTTGCATGAAGGTTTAGGTGATAGTAAATATCGTCCATGTCCATTACTGCGTAAGTACGTAAATGCAGGATGGTTAGGACGTAAAACAGGTCGTGGTTTCTACGTTTACGAATAAATTACCCTTTGTTACAAAATAGTGGTCTTACCAAATTGTTAAAAGGATATATAGCAAATGGAGGCGGGGTATATGAACTTTCGTTTTAATGAAGAGCAACAAATGATGAGGAAAATGGTTCGAGATTTTGCGCAGAAGGAAATAGCTCCCTTTGTTCCTAGTATGGAACAAGGGGTGTTTCCAAAAGAGATTTTGCAGAAGATGGGTGAGCTTGGATTAATGGGAATTCCAGCGCCTGCAAAATACGGCGGGGCAGAAATGGATTTTATTTCTTACATTTTAGCAATTGAAGAAATTTCAAAGGTAAGCGCAACGGTTGGTGTAATTTTAGCTGTACATACGTCAGTTGGAATGAACCCGATTTTATATTTCGGAACAGAAGAACAGAAAGAGAAATACGTTTCTAAACTTGCGACTGGTGAATATTTAGGTGCATTTGCATTAACAGAACCAAATGCAGGATCGGATGCAGGAAGTTTGAAATCAAGAGCTGTGAAGAAAGGCGATCATTACATTATTAATGGATCGAAGGTGTTCATTACAAATGGTGGTGAAGCAAGTACATATATTGTATTCGCTTCTACAAATCCAGAGGCAGGAAAGAGTGGGATTTCTGCATTCATAGTAGAGAAAGATACACCAGGCTTAATTATCGGTAAAGATGAGCATAAAATGGGACTGCTCGGTTCTCGCACTGTACAACTTACGTTCGAGGATATGAAGGTACCGGCTGAGAATTTACTTGGTGAAGAAGGACAAGGATTTAAGGTAGCAATGGCGAATTTAGATGTTGGAAGAATTGGGATTGGGGCGCAAGCATTAGGGATTGCTGAAGCGGCGCTTGCATGTGCGATTGATTATGCGAAAGAACGTGAGCAATTCGGAAAGCCAATTGCGGCGCAGCAAGGGATTGGCTTCAAACTTGCAGATATGGCAACTAGTGTAGAAGCGGCGCGATTACTCGTATATAGGGCGGCATCGCTAAGAGCGCAAGGATTACCATGTGGTAAAGAAGCATCTATTGCGAAATTATTCGCTTCTAAAACGGCTGTTGAAGTTGCGATTGAAGCAGTGCAAGTATTTGGTGGCTACGGTTATACGAAAGATTATCCAGTAGAAAGATTTTTCCGTGATGCGAAAATCACGCAAATATATGAAGGAACGAGTGAAATACAGAAACTTGTTATTAGCCGAGCTTTATAAAAGCACAAGGGGGAGACGGGCATGCATTTTAAACTATCAGAAGAACATGAAATGATAAGAAAAATGGTTCGAGACTTTGCTAAGAATGAAGTAGCACCGACGGCAGCTGAGCGTGATGAAGAAGAGAGATTTGATCGTGCAATATTTGATCAAATGGCCGAGCTTGGTTTAACTGGTATTCCATGGCCTGAAGAATACGGCGGAATTGGAAGCGATTACTTAGCGTATGTAATTGCTATTGAAGAATTATCGCGTGTATGTGCTTCTACAGGTGTAACATTGTCTGCACATACTTCACTTGCTGGTTGGCCAATTTTTAAATTTGGAACAGAAGAGCAAAAGCAAACATTTTTACGACCGATGGCTGAAGGAAAGAAAATTGGTGCGTACGGCTTAACGGAGCCAGGGTCTGGATCGGATGCTGGTGGAATGAAGACGATCGCCAAAAGAGATGGAGACCATTATGTATTAAATGGATCAAAAATATTTATCACTAATGGTGGTATTGCTGATATTTATGTTGTTTTCGCATTAACTGATCCTGAATCGAAACAGCGTGGCACGAGTGCATTTATAGTAGAAAGTGATACACCAGGATTTTCAGTTGGGAAGAAGGAAAGCAAGTTAGGGATTCGCTCTTCACCAACAACTGAAATTATGTTCGAAGATTGCCGCATTCCTGTAGAAAATTTACTGGGGGAAGAAGGGCAAGGGTTTAAGATAGCGATGCAAACATTAGATGGCGGCCGTAACGGTATTGCGGCGCAAGCGGTTGGTATTGCACAAGGAGCTTTAGATGCTTCCGTAGAATATGCAAGGGAGCGTCACCAGTTTGGGAAACCAATTGCGGCGCAGCAAGGGATTGGTTTTAAACTAGCAGATATGGCAACGGATGTGGAGGCGGCGCGCCTTCTAACATACCAAGCGGCTTGGCTTGAATCAGAAGGGCTTCCGTATGGGAAAGAGTCAGCGATGTCAAAAGTATTTGCAGGTGATGCAGCGATGAAGGTGACGACGGAAGCGGTACAAGTATTTGGTGGTTACGGTTATACGAAAGATTATCCAGTAGAGCGATACATGCGAGATGCAAAGATTACACAGATATATGAAGGAACACAAGAGATTCAAAGGCTCGTAATTTCTCGTATGTTAACGAAGTAGGATCAAAGGCGTAGGTATTTTCCTACGCTTTTTCCTTCCAAAAAATAATAGAGAGGTGAAGGGGATGGTTAAACATAATGTGCATGCATCAGTGAAAGATGAAAAATTAGTCGCGTTAAGGCGTGAACAAATGATTAAAGGTGCAGTGCAACTGTTTAAACAAAAAGGATTTCCGCGTACAACAACGAGAGAGATTGCAAAGGCAGCTGGATTTAGTATCGGTACGCTTTATGAATACATCCGTACAAAAGATGATGTTTTGTATTTAGTTTGTGATAGTATTTATGAACATGTAAAAGAAAGGTTAGAGGAAGTAGTTTGTACAGAAAAAGGGAGTATAGAGAGTTTGAAGATAGCAATAACGAATTACTTTAAAGTGATGGACGAATTGCAGGAAGAAGTATTAATAATGTATCAAGAGGTACGTTTTTTACCGAAAGAATCACTCCCGTATGTATTAGAAAAGGAGTTTCAAATGGTAGGAATGTTTGAGAATATTTTAGAACAGTGTACGGAAAATGGAACATTTACATTAAATAAAAAAGAAATACAGCTTCTTGCGCATAATATTTTTATACAAGGACAGATGTGGGGATTTCGACGTTGGGCGCTGCAAAAGCTATATACGCTCGAAGAATATACAGACATGCAAATTAGGTATGTATTACAAGGGGCCCATATGCTTCCGAAATAAGGAATGCACAAATTATAATTTTACTACCCTATAAAAGTTTCCCGTTTTTTTTTGTAGCATATTTGTGCGACTTTTGTTTATAATGAATAGTATGGATTTTTTTAAGCAGGCCGTTATATATAAGGTTATATTTGATGAAAGGAAGTGCCGCATAAGTGGATTTTAAGCAATATTCACCAGAAGAGCTAAAAGAATGTTCAATGATTGAAGTTGTACATAGCGTTTTAGGGGATAAAAAACAAGCAACGACATTCAACGAGTTGGTTCAAGAAATCGCTCAAGTGCTGGGACTATCTCAAGAGCAAGTTAATGCGAAAATCGCACAATTTTATACAGACTTAAACATCGATGGACGTTTCATTAATTTAGGAGAAAATCGTTGGGGGCTACGCAGCTGGTACCCATACGAGCAAATTGATGAAGAAATCTTGCCTCAACCAAAACCGAAGAAGAAACGTAAAGTTGAAGAAGACGGTTTTGACGACTACATTGAAGAAGATGAAGATGACTTTGATGATGTAGACGGAAATGAAGACGAAGATGATGATGTAGAAGATTTGGACAAGGTTCTTGAAGAAGAAGACGGAGACGACGATGATCTTGATGATTTAGATGACGATGAAGATGACTTCGCTGAAGAAGAACTTGAGTATGATGAAACGGAAGAAGAAGAAGAGGAAGAACTGTAGTTCTTGACTTTTCATTATCGTCCATGTAGAATCATTTTTGGGCTCTTTAAAAAAGGACGATAATACTTTTAAAGTGTAAATATAAAAGAAAATTGCTCCCTACTTATTACTTTATGTGATGAGGGGAGCAATTTTCTTTTTTGTTTTTTGTTTAGAAAATAAAAAGAGTCTAACAATAAGATGGATACAGTGTTATCTACATACGTTGCGCTTTGCAACGGTGATTATATAACAGCAAAATAGAAGGGAGCTTTTTCATGACTAAGTATATTTTTGTAACAGGCGGTGTAGTATCGTCTCTAGGAAAAGGTATTACAGCAGCATCTCTTGGAAGACTTTTAAAAAATCGTGGTTTAAACGTAACGATTCAAAAGTTTGATCCATACATTAACGTAGACCCAGGGACTATGAGCCCATATCAACACGGTGAGGTATTCGTAACAGATGATGGTGCAGAAACTGACTTAGACCTTGGTCACTATGAGCGTTTCATCGACATCAACTTAAACAAATACAGCAACGTAACAACAGGTAAAATTTACTCTTCAGTTCTTCAAAAAGAGCGTCGTGGTGAATACCTAGGAGGAACAGTTCAAGTTATTCCTCACATTACTAACGAAATTAAAGAGCGCGTATACCGTTCTGGTCGCGAAACAAACGCGGATGTTGTTATTACAGAAATTGGTGGAACTGTTGGTGACATCGAGTCTCTACCATTCTTAGAAGCAATCCGTCAAATTAAGAGCGACATCGGTCGTGACAATGTAATGTACATTCACTGTACGTTAATCCCGTACTTAAAAGCAGCAGGTGAAATGAAAACAAAACCAACGCAACATAGCGTTAAAGAGCTTCGCAGCTTAGGTATTCAACCAAATATTATCGTTGTTCGTACAGAAATGCCTGTTTCTCAAGATATGAAAGACAAGCTTGCATTATTCTGTGACATTGATACAAAAGCAGTTATTGAAGCACGCGATGCAGATACTTTATATGCGGTTCCATTATCTCTTCAAGAGCAAAATATGGACCAAATCGTTTGTGATCACTTAAAATTAGACAATCCAGCTGCAGATATGACAGAGTGGACTGCGCTAGTTGAAAAAGTGCGTAACCTTTCTAAGAAAACAAAAATCGCTCTTGTTGGTAAATACGTAGAGCTTCAAGATGCATACATTTCTGTTGTAGAAGCACTTCGTCATGCAGGTTACTCTTTCGACACAGATGTAGAAGTGAAATGGGTAAACGCTGAGCATGTAACAGCAGAGAACGTACAAGAATTAGTTGGTGACACAGACGGTATCCTTGTACCAGGTGGCTTCGGCGATCGTGGTGTAGAAGGTAAAATCGTTGCAATTCAATATGCTCGTGAAAACAAAGTTCCATTCCTAGGAATTTGCTTGGGTATGCAACTTGCATCAATCGAATTCGCACGTAACGTATTAGGATTAGAAGGAGCTAACTCTTCTGAAATCAATCCTGACACACCATATGCAATCATCGACTTATTACCAGAACAAAAAGATGTAGAAGACTTAGGTGGTACACTTCGTCTTGGTCTATACCCATGTAAGCTTGCTGAAGAAACAAATGCTTACAACGCTTACAATGAGCCGGTTGTATATGAGCGTCATCGTCATCGTTATGAGTTCAACAATCAATTCCGTCCGGATATGGAAAAAGCAGGATTTGTATTCTCTGGTACAAGCCCAGACGGCCGTTTAGTTGAAATCGTTGAATTAAAAGATCACCCTTGGTTCGTAGCAGCACAGTTCCACCCAGAACTTGTTTCTCGTCCAAACCGTCCACAACCATTGTTCCATGACTTCGTAAAAGCTTCTATTACGAATAAAGAGAGCAAGTAATAAAAAAAAGCGCCTGAAATAGGGCGCTTTTTTTAATATTCATTTAACATTTCATCAATTGTAAATTTGATCCCGTGATATGCAAATAAAGCTATCATTAAGCTTGGGAATCCGTAGCGATTACCTTCATCGTCTGGAATAAGCCCTTTTAACAGCTTTATATCAATATGTACATCTGTATATTGTTCTAGTGATTCAGTACCTTCTTGAATAGCAGAGATGCCGACAATAGAGTGTCCATCTGCTTGAAGTTTTTTTGCTATTGCTACAATTTCTTCATCTGTTGAAAAACGGCTAATAAGAAGTACACGATCTGCAGAAGTTACTTCTACTTCTTTACCATTTTCAAATAATCGTTTTGCTTGCTTCATTGGTTCAGTACCGAATAGCGCTTCAGCAACAACGCCCTCCATTTCATTTGTACCATGTAAATAAATGAAACCTTCGCCAACTAATGCTTGAGCGAGTAGACGGGCGCTATCTTCTATATTCATTTCCTCTTTTTGAGAAACTCTGGAGAAATAACCACTTAATTGGGTTGAAAAAATTTTTAACATAATGTTACTCCCTTCGTACGTGTTTACCGGCTTTCATTATAATTTATTTTTTTAGAAAGGTGAAATCGAAGGTGGCATAACAAAATAGGAAACGGTAAAATAAGAAAGAAATAGGAAGGAATTTGGTAAAGAATAGCGAAAATTAATCGTTAAGATATAAGAAGCTTTAAATCTTGTACTTACACAGAAAGGTTGGGAGTTATGGAAGGGAAAATTTTAATCGTTGATGATCAATATGGCATTCGTGTGTTATTACATGAAGTGTTCCAAAAAGAAGGTTATCAGACATTCCAAGCAGCGAATGGATTTCAAGCTTTAGATATCGTGAAAAAAGATAATCCAGATTTAGTTGTGTTAGATATGAAAATTCCAGGTATGGATGGTATAGAGATTTTAAAGCATGTAAAAGAAATTGATGAGAGTATTAAAGTGATTTTAATGACTGCTTACGGAGAGCTTGATATGATCCAAGAAGCAAAAGATTTAGGTGCTTTAATGCATTTTGCTAAACCATTTGATATTGATGAAATTCGTCAAGCGGTGAGAAATGAGCTCGCTGTAGAGGCTTAAAAATGAATTTTTTATAAAAAATATGGAAAAAAGCGTTTACATGGACTATTGTGCAGGTGAATACGGTTGAGTTTTTGAGTACAAGTTGTTATCCTATTGAGTGTAGAAAAAAGTCCGGTATGTAGATATACATATTTTACCTTATTCTGGTCATACTACCAGCGATAAGAACTTATCGGATACAAAAAACGTTTTTTAGGAGGATTCACCATGCCTTTAGTTTCTATGAAAGAAATGCTAAACAAAGCACTAGAAGGAAAATACGCAGTTGGTCAATTCAACATGAACAACTTAGAGTGGACTCAAGCTATCTTAGCTGCTGCGGAAGAAGAAAAATCTCCTGTAATCCTAGGTGTATCTGAGGGTGCAGCTCGTCATATGACTGGTTTCAAAACAGTTGTAGCTATGGTTAAAGCTTTAATCGAAGAAATGAACATCACTGTTCCTGTAGCGATTCACCTTGACCATGGTTCAAGCTTCGAAAAATGTAAAGAAGCAATCGATGCAGGTTTCACATCTGTAATGATCGACGCTTCTCACCACCCATTCGAAGAAAACGTAGAAACTACTAAAAAAGTAGTAGAATACGCACACGCTCGTAACGTATCTGTTGAAGCTGAGCTTGGAACAGTTGGCGGACAAGAAGACGACGTAATCGCTGAAGGCGTAATTTACGCTGACCCAGCTGAGTGTAAGCACCTTGTTGAAGCAACAGGTATCGATTGCCTAGCTCCAGCTTTAGGTTCTGTACACGGTCCTTACAAAGGTGAGCCTAACTTAGGATTCGCTGAAATGGAACAAGTTCGTGACTTCACTGGCGTACCTTTAGTATTACACGGTGGTACTGGTATCCCAACTGCTGATATCGAAAAAGCTATCTCTTTAGGTACTTCAAAAATCAACGTAAACACTGAGAACCAAATTGAGTTTACAAAAGCTGTTCGTGAAGTATTAAACAAAGACCAAGAAGTTTACGATCCTCGTAAATTTATCGGACCTGGCCGCGACGCTATCAAAGCAACTGTTATTGGTAAAATTCGCGAATTCGGTTCTAACGGTAAAGCGTAAGAATAAAATTCCGTTTTGGAAACCGTCTACTCTTTTAGACGGTTTCCTTTCGTTGTATAATGAAAGCGTGAACAAGTCTAAAGATTTTATCATTTTGTTTTTGAAATAGAAAATAATGTGCATAGTCCTATTAATAAATGTGATAATGTATCTAAATTGATAAAGTAAATTCGATAAATAGTTAATCTTTATCTTTTTGTATGACAGGAGAAATGAAGATGATGGTTTCCTATTTATTGAGTGTTAGGGTGGAAAGAGTGATTGAGATTCTTAAGGGGGAGCTTTCTATAAAAATATAGAAAGTAAATACATTCACAAGAAGGGAGCTCAATATGGAAAAATTGCTAATTGAAGGCGGAAGAGCTTTAAATGGAACAATTCGCGTGAGTGGTGCAAAGAACAGCGCCGTTGCACTAATTCCAGCGACAATTTTAGCAGATACTCCAGTAACTATTGGTGGTGTCCCTAATATTTCGGACGTGAAAATGTTAGGAGACTTACTAGAGGAAATTGGAGGAAGAGTAACGTATGGACAGGAGGAAGAGATGGTAGTCGATCCTTCTAACATGGTTGCAATGCCTTTACCAAACGGAAAAGTGAAAAAATTGCGTGCTTCTTATTATTTAATGGGTGCGATGCTTGGCCGTTTTAAAAAAGCTGTTATTGGGCTTCCAGGTGGATGTCACTTAGGACCGAGGCCGATTGATCAGCATATTAAAGGGTTTGAAGCGTTAGGTGCACATGTTACGAATGAACAAGGTGCTATCTATTTAAGAGCAGATGAACTACGCGGGGCTCGTATTTATTTAGATGTTGTTAGTGTAGGAGCTACGATTAACATTATGCTAGCAGCCGTACGGGCGAAAGGTAGAACTGTTATTGAAAACGCAGCGAAAGAACCAGAGATTATTGATGTAGCTACACTGTTAACGAGCATGGGAGCACGCATTAAAGGTGCTGGTACAGATGTAATCCGAATTGATGGTGTGGATTCATTGCACGGTTGTCATCATACGATCATTCCAGATCGTATTGAAGCGGGTACGTATATGATTTTAGGTGCTGCATCAGGAGGAGAAGTAACAGTTGATAATGTTATTCCTCAGCACTTAGAGTCAGTTACGGCGAAGCTCCGAGAAGCTGGTGTCCAAGTTGAAACGAATGATGACCAGATTACAGTGAACGGTGATAGAAGATTAAAAGTAGTTGATATAAAAACGCTTGTATATCCAGGTTTCCCAACAGATTTACAACAGCCGTTTACAACACTTTTAACAAAGGCGCATGGAACGGGTGTTGTAACGGATACGATTTATGGCGCGCGTTTTAAACATATTGATGAATTACGTCGTATGAATGCACAAATTAAAGTAGAAGGTCGGTCAGCTATCGTAACTGGTCCTGTTTTATTGCAAGGTGCAAAAGTGAAAGCGAGTGATTTGCGAGCTGGAGCAGCCCTTGTTATCGCAGGATTAATGGCGGATGGAATTACAGAAGTAACCGGACTTGAGCATATTGATCGAGGCTATGAAAATATAGTAGACAAGCTTAAAGGGCTTGGAGCAAACATTTGGCGAGAACAAATGACAAAGCAAGAAATTGAAGAAATGAAGAACGCATAAGTGATACTTCCGCAAGGGGGAAGCGAAGCATCACTACTTGCGGAAGTACACTTTATAGAAAAAACACGGTTCACAAAATACGGCAGAAATATAAAGACTTAAAGGAGAGGGATTATCGTGGAAAGAAGTTTATCTATGGAGTTAGTACGTGTAACAGAGGCTGCAGCTTTATCATCAGCGCGTTGGATGGGACGCGGGAAAAAGGATGAGGCAGACGGTGCAGCAACATCAGCTATGCGTGATGTATTTGATACAATTCCGATGAAAGGTACAGTTGTAATTGGTGAAGGTGAAATGGATGAAGCACCAATGCTATATATCGGAGAAAAATTAGGTACAGGATATGGTCCGCGTGTAGACGTTGCAGTTGATCCTTTAGAAGGGACAAACATTGTAGCAGCTGGTGGATGGAATGCTCTTGCTGTTATTGCAATTGCAGATCACGGTAATTTGTTACATGCTCCTGACATGTACATGGATAAAATCGCGGTTGGCCCAGAAGCGGTTGGGGCGGTCGATATTGATGCGCCTATTATCGATAACTTACGTGCAGTTGCGAAAGCGAAAAACAAAGATATTGAAGATGTTGTAGCGACAGTTTTAAACCGTCCACGTCATCAAGCGATTATTGAAGAGATTCGTAAAGCTGGTGCTCGTATTAAATTGATTAATGATGGAGACGTAGCAGGTGCAATTAATACTGCATTTGATCGTACAGGTGTAGATATTTTATTCGGTTCTGGTGGTGCGCCTGAGGGTGTATTAGCAGCAGTTGCATTAAAATGTTTAGGTGGAGAAATTCACGGGAAATTATTACCACAAAACGACGCTGAATTGGCGCGTTGCAAAAAGATGGGCATAGACGACATCAACCGCATCCTTCGCATGGAGGACTTAGTAAAAGGTGACGATGCAATCTTCGCAGCAACAGGTGTAACAGACGGAGAACTATTACGCGGCGTTCAATTTAAAGGTAGCGTAGGAACAACACAATCCCTTGTTATGCGCGCAAAATCAGGCACAGTACGCTTCGTAGACGGACGTCACAGCTTAAATAAAAAACCGAACTTGGTTATTAAATAAAAAGTGCAAGCGGCTCGTTCAGAATCGCAGGCTATTTAGAACTCTCGACCTTGAAGCGTTCTTTGCTTCGAGTGAGAGAGTGAAATGACCGGAGATTCTAGCCGCTGGAACTGGATTGAGTAAAAAGCGTAAGCAGCTTGCTCAGAAGGGGAAGGCATTGGAACTCCTGACGAAGAGGCGTTTTGTGCCTCGCAGGAAGGGGTGAAATGACTGATCCTTCTAGCCACCGACCATTCTAGCTGCTGAAGCTGGATTAAATAAAAAGCGAAGACAAATTTTCTTGTCTTCGCTTCTTGTATTTGTGTTTCAACGTATTGATTAAAACTAGATAAAAGGGTTACAATAGTGAATATTACCCTACTTGAACTTATTGCCTTTCATTATTAATTATTTGCCTTCCGTATTTTTTCCCTTTACCCATGTGAAAAGAGAATAACGTTAAAGTGTGGTGTCTGAATGAATTTGTCAATTGCAGCATTAGAAAACATGAAATTAAAAGAGTTATACGAGCTTGCGAAAGAATTTAAAATTTCGTATTATAGCAAATTAACGAAAAAAGAGTTAATCTTCGCCATTTTAAAAGCTCGAGCAGAAAAAGAAGGTTTCTTCTTCATGGAAGGCGTATTAGAAATTATTCAATCAGAAGGATTTGGATTCCTACGTCCTATCAACTACTCTCCAAGCTCAGAAGATATTTATATCTCAGCTTCGCAAATTCGTCGTTTCGATTTACGTAATGGAGATAAGGTTTCTGGTAAAGTACGACCTCCGAAAGAAAATGAACGCTACTTTGGGTTATTACAAGTTGAAGCTGTAAACGGAGATGATCCAGAGTCAGCAAAAGAGCGTGTGCATTTCCCTGCATTAACACCATTATACCCAGATCGCCAAATGAAATTGGAAACGGAACCGAAAAAGTTACCGACACGCATCATGGATTTAATTGCACCAGTTGGATTTGGACAACGTGGTTTAATTGTCGCGCCTCCAAAGGCTGGTAAAACTAGTCTATTAAAAGAAATCGCACACAGTGTTACAACAAATCATCCGGAAGCTGAATTAATTGTCCTTTTAATTGATGAGCGTCCAGAGGAAGTAACAGATATTGAACGTTCTGTTAAAGGAGATGTTGTAAGCTCTACTTTTGATGAAGTACCAGAAAATCATATTAAAGTAGCAGAACTTGTGTTAGAACGTGCAATGCGTCTTGTAGAGCACAAAAAAGATGTTATCATTTTAATGGATAGTATTACCCGTTTAGCGCGAGCTTACAACCTTGTTATTCCGCCAAGTGGTAGAACATTATCGGGTGGTATCGACCCAGCTGCCTTCCATAGACCGAAGCGTTTCTTTGGAGCTGCACGTAATATCGAAGAAGGCGGTAGCTTAACAATTTTAGCAACAGCTCTTGTCGATACAGGATCTCGTATGGACGATGTAATTTACGAAGAATTTAAAGGAACTGGAAATATGGAACTTCATTTAGATCGTTCATTAGCTGAGCGTCGTATCTTCCCGGCAATTGATATTCGCCGTTCTGGTACACGTAAAGAGGATCTATTAATTCCGAAAGAACATTTAGACAAGCTATGGGGTATTCGTAAAACAATGCGTGATACACCAGACTTTGTTGAAGGTTTCTTACGTAAACTTCGTCAAACAAAGACAAATGAAGAATTTTTACAAAACATTGTTGCAGATTCGAAAAGATATGTAACAACGAAGTAAAGGGAAAAGATTGGGACTCGCTTATTTTATGGTAAGCGAGTTTTTTATGTTTTTTAGGTGATCTTAAAGAGAGATGAGTGGAAGGGCATTAGTTGGTTCTAGTTGGATGAGCGGCCTCCATTTTAAGATAATATCCAGCTCCATCCCCCTCCCATTCTGAACGAGCCGCTTGCGCTTTTAAATTGTATCTAGTTCCGACGGCTAGCTCTTCGTGTCTAAGAACCTCCCGCACTAAAGGTAAAAAGCACCTTTTGTGCGAGAGAACCTTAGCCAGTCAGAGCTGAACGAGCCGTCTCCACTTTTAATTTAAAAAGACAAAAACAGGTAGTTGCAAAATGAAGTTAGCCTTGTTATAATTTCATCATATGTGTTTCATCAATATAGTTGTGTATGCAGCTGAAGATGAAAAACTCTGTTTCGAAAATGATTCAGGGCGGAAGGAGATGAAAAGAATGAAAGCAGGAATTCACCCAGATTACAAGAAAGTTGTATTCATGGACACAAACACAGGCTTCAAATTCTTAAGCGGATCTACTAGAGGATCTAACGAAACTGTTGAGTGGGAAGATGGTAACACTTATCCATTACTAAAAGTTGAGATCAGTTCTGATTCTCACCCATTCTACACTGGACGTCAGAAGTTTGCTACTGCAGACGGACGCGTTGACCGCTTCAATAAGAAATACGGTCTTAAGTAATAAAAACATAAAACAGGCAAGTGTATCTATTCGCTTGTCTGTTTTTTTTGCGAAAATATTATACCTTTACCCTACTTTTAATTAAAAAGTAGATGAAAGGAGAGCTTCATGTACTTAATAAATCAGAACGGTTGGATTGAAGTGATTTGCGGTAGTATGTTTTCTGGTAAATCAGAAGAGCTTATCCGCCGTGTGCGTCGTACGCAATTTGCGAAACAACATGCAATTGTATTTAAACCATGTATTGATAATCGCTATAGTGAAGAAGACGTTGTATCACATAACGGATTAAAGGTAAAAGCAGTTCCTGTTTCAGCTTCAAAAGATATATTTGAACATATCACTGAAGAAATGGATGTAATTGCAATCGATGAGGTGCAATTCTTTGATGGGGACATTGTGGAAGTGGTGCAAGTATTGGCAAATCGTGGCTATCGTGTCATTGTAGCTGGTTTAGACCAAGATTTCCGTGGTCTACCATTTGGACAAGTTCCTCAGCTGATGGCGATTGCTGAACATGTAACAAAACTACAAGCAGTATGTTCTGCATGTGGATCTCCGGCAAGTCGTACACAACGATTAATTGATGGAGAACCAGCGGCATTTGATGATCCGATTATTTTAGTTGGTGCTTCAGAATCGTATGAACCACGCTGTCGTCATTGTCATGCAGTTCCTACAAACAAAGATAAGTAAAACTCGCTGCGCAAGGCGGGTTTTTTTCAGAATAGAGAGTGTGAGTGGTGTGAGCCACTTGCGCTTTAAGTTGCGATATCTAGCTCCAGCGGCTAGAATCTCCGGCCATTTCACTCTCTCGCTTGAAGCAAAAAGCGCTTCAAGGTCGAGAGTTCCAATGGCCTGCGATTCTGAGCAAGCCGCTTACGCTTTTAAATATATCTAGTTCTGGTGGCTAGCTCTTCGCATCTAAGAACCTTCCGCCCGAAAGGTAAAAGCACCTTTAGGTCGAAAGAATCTTAGCTGGTCAGAGCTGAACGAGCCACCGCCACTTTTAAATATAATTTGCGTTTTTTTGAGTAAGTACCATATACTATTTGTATTAGATACTAGGATGTAGAGGTGAATGATGTGTTAGATCGTTTGCAAGCTGTAGAAAATCGTTATGAGAAGTTAAATGAATTGCTAAGCGACCCAGCAATTATTAGTGATTCAAATAAGCTTCGTGAATATTCAAAGGAACAGTCTGATATACAGGAAACGGTAGAGGTGTATCGTGAGTATAAGGATGTTCGTGAGCAATTAAAAGATGCGAAAGCAATGTTAGAAGATAAGTTAGACGCAGAAATGCGTGAAATGGTAAAAGAAGAGGTTTCTGAGTTAGAATCACAAGAAAAAACATTATCAGAGCGTCTGAAAATTTTACTTGTACCAAAAGACCCTAACGATGATAAGAACGTTATCGTTGAGGTTCGTGGAGCTGCTGGTGGCGACGAGGCCGCTTTATTTGCTGGTGACTTATATCGTATGTATAGCCGTTACGCTGAGGTACAAGGTTGGAAAACGGAGATTATCGAGGCTAGCTATACAGAGTTAGGTGGATATAAAGAGATTATCTTTATGATTAATGGTAAAGGTGCTTTCGCGAAGCTGAAATTCGAGAATGGCGCTCATCGTGTACAACGTGTTCCTGAAACGGAATCTGGTGGACGTATCCATACATCTACAGCAACTGTAGCTGTATTACCAGAGGCAGAAGAAGTAGAAATTGATATTCATGAGAAAGATGTTCGTGTTGATACATTCGCTTCTAGTGGACCTGGTGGACAGAGCGTTAATACAACGATGTCAGCGGTACGTTTAACGCATTTACCGACTGGTGTAGTTGTATCGTGTCAGGATGAGAAATCACAAATTAAGAATAAAGAAAAAGCGATGAAAGTATTACGCGCACGTGTTTATGATAAGTTTAGACAAGAAGCACAAGCTGAGTATGATCAAAACCGTAAACAAGCTGTTGGTACGGGTGATCGTTCAGAGCGTATTCGTACGTATAACTTCCCGCAAAACCGTGTTACAGACCATCGAATCGGTTTAACGATTCAAAAGCTAGATCAAATCTTACAAGGTAAGTTAGATGATTTCATCAATGCCTTAGTGATGGAAGATCAGGCTCAAAGGATGGAGGCAGCTGAGTAATGCGTGTCTATGAAGCCCTGAAATGGGCTTCTTCTTTTTTACAGGAGAATGGGCGAGATGAAAATGCGGGAGAAATTGTCCTTTGTCATGTATTAAAGACGAATAGAACAGGATTATTGATGAACATGCGTGAAGAAATAACTGCGGAACAAGAAACAAGTTTTGCAGAGTTTATCCACAAGCATGTAGAAGGTATTCCGATTCAATATATGATTGGTCATGAAATGTTTTATGGAAGATCGTTCTTTGTGAATGAAGAAGTATTAATACCAAGACCGGAAACAGAAGAGCTTATAGTGGGAGTGTTAGAAAGAATCGAGCACCATTTTGGTGGTGAGAAACTACATGTAGCGGATATCGGTACGGGTAGCGGGGCGATTTCGATTACGCTTGCTTTAGAAAATAAAAATCTTCATGTATATACGGTAGATATTGCACAGGAGTCAATTGAAGTTGCAAAAGAAAATGCGAAAACTTTGGGCGCAGACGTAACGTTCTATCATGGTGATTTATTATCACCATTTTATGAAACGGGTCAAAAGTTAGATGTTGTTGTTTCAAATCCTCCATATATACCGGAAGAAGATTGGCGTGGTCTTTCTCCTGTGGTGAAAGAGCATGAGCCAAAGAGAGCGCTTGTTGGTGGTGAAGACGGATTAGATTTCTATCGCCGCTTTATGGAAGAGTTGCCGAATGTGTTGCAGAAGAAAGCAATTGTAGCATTTGAAATTGGAGTAGGACAAGGTGAGGACGTGAAGGGGCTGTTACAACAAGCTTTTCCACATGCTCATGTTGAGGTTGTTTTTGATATTAATGGAAAAGATCGTATGGTATTTGCGGAGATGGAGTAAGGATTACACCTTACTCTATTTTTTTATGGAAAAATTCATATAGATTTTGAATTTAATAGTTTAGAAAGATGAAAGTCTGTCCACACTGTTTGTAGAAGGGACGGTGGAGGAAATGAAAAAACAAGTTATTGCTTATCTTCTTTTATTATTAATTGGTGCACAGTTACTTGTGCAGTTTGGATATATGAAAGCTGATGCGAAAGGACCTTCAGTTATTCCGAAAGAGGCCGTTCGATTACGGATTTTAGCAAATAGTGATTCAGATAAAGATCAGGCGTTAAAGCGCAAAGTGCGTGATGAAGTAAAAGCACAAATTGATGGATGGGTAGCTGATTTAACTTCATTTGAAGAAGCGCGCAAAGTCATTCAAAGTCATATTCCAGAAATCGAAAAAACAGTGGCAAATACGTTGAAAAAAGAAGGAAGCAAAGATTCATTCCAAGTGAAATTCAGTAAAAATGTAAAGTTTCCTACAAAGGTATATGGAAATTTTATTTATCCGGCAGGGGAATATGAAGCAGTTTTAATTACAATTGGGGAAGGTGAAGGGGCAAACTGGTGGTGTGTATTATTTCCACCGATGTGTTTCTTAGATTTTTCAAGTGGTACAGCTGTAAGGAAAGAAGAACATGTTGTGAAGGCTGAATCTCCAGAAGAGGAGCAAGTAAAACAAATAGATGATGAAGAAGTAGTAAATGCAGAAGAGAAAAAAGAGGATGAGGTGAAAGAAAAGAAAGTTGTAAAGCAGGAAGTCGCAAAAAAAGTAACAGCTTCTGAAAAAAAAGTAGTAAAAAATGAAACGAAAGTAGAAGAACAACCTGCAAGTAAAGAGGAAACAAAAACTGTGGAAAAAGTGGAGAAACCTGTGGAACAAAAACAAGAAAAGCGAAATGAGTATGTAAAAGTAGAAGAGGAAGAAGAAAAGCCGGAAGTTAAGTTATTTATTGTAGAAGCTTTTACATCTTTATTCTCTAAATAGTACTATTCGTAAATCCCTTCTCATATATAAAAAAGAGGAGGGATTTATTATGAAGAAGGTATATTTTGCGACGAAAGCAGATGTGGAAAGATTGCATTCTTTTTTCGGACAAGCTAATAAAAAAGATGATAAAATAAATGAGTTGTACGCACAGTTTATGATTTTGGAAGAGGCGGAAGAAATACGGGCAGTCATTGGATATGAACAAAGTGAAGAAAACGCACTTATTCGTTCTTGTTTATTCACACCTAATGTGGATAAACAGACTTTCTTATATTTTTTTGAAATGTTTTTGCAGTATATGAAAGAAAAAAATATTCGACAATTGTACTTACTAACAAATCATCCACAATCTATAACGATCTTTCAGTTTTTTGACTTTGTTACGATAGAGAAAGAGAACGTACCAGAGGGAATTCGACAGTTAGAACACTTTTGTAAAAATATAAAAGAGCCAAATGCAATAATACTAAATTGTCAGCTATTCACAAAGTTATCCACGGATTAATTAGGTTTATCCACATTTTGTGGATAAACCTTGTTTGTCTTTTGGATAAATCTCATAGTAAACTAAAAATAGACAAGTATTTCAGGGTAGAAAAGGACGTGGGAAAAAATGCATACAAATATGTGGGTTGTGGATAATGTTGTGGAAAGAAAAAAATATTATCCACAGTTACAAGAAGCAGCAAAATTATTAAGGGAAAATGAGGCGATTGCCTTCCCGACAGAAACGGTATATGGACTAGGTGCAAACGCGATGAATGATGAAGCGATTGCCAAAATTTTTGAAGCAAAGGGAAGACCGAGTGATAATCCACTTATTGTTCACATCGGGACAAAAACGCAGTTAGATGGTATTGTGAAGGAAATCCCGCCAGTTGCAGAGAAGTTGATGGAGCATTTTTGGCCAGGTCCGTTAACAATTATTTTACCTAGAAAAGAAGGAATTTCAGAGAAGGTGACGGCAGGACTTCATACAGTTGGAGTGAGGATGCCTGATCATCCAGTAGCGCTTGCTCTTATTGAAGAGGCAAATGTACCTGTTGCAGCACCGAGTGCGAATCGTTCTGGTCGTCCAAGTCCGACGTTAGCGTCTCATGTATATGAAGATTTAAATGAGAAGATCGCAGGTATTGTAGATGGTGGTGCAACAGGAGTAGGTGTTGAATCAACTGTAATTGATTGTACAAGTGCTGTTCCAACGATTTTACGCCCGGGTGGGATTACGAAAGAACAATTGGAAGCAGTGATTGGTACGGTTTCGTTAGATCCAGCTTTAAAGGATGAGAAAGAAAAACCGAAATCACCTGGAATGAAGTATACACATTATGCACCGAAAGCGCCGCTCAGTATCGTTGAAGGATCACGTGAGTTTATCCAGCGCCTTGTGGATGAGAAGAAGGAAGAAGGATTCAAAGTAGGTGTATTAACGACAGAAGAGTATCACCATATATATAATGCGGATGTTGTATTATCATGTGGTGTTCGAAGTGATTTAGCTAGCGTTGCGACTAAATTATATGATGTACTTAGAACGTTTGATGCAAGTGAAGTGGATGTTATTTTTAGTGAATCGTTCCCGAATGAAGGAATAGGAAACGCGATTATGAATCGCTTAACAAAAGCGGCAGGACATCATATTATTACTGAATGATAAGGTACGATTAGCAAACAGAATATTTCTCCTCGGATAAGCATATTGTGAAGTAGCACGTCCGAGGAGGGACATGAATGACGTTTGAACAGCTAATACCTTTAATAATTATGGCATTCGCCTTAGGGATGGATGCATTTTCGGTGAGTCTTGGTATGGGAATGATGGCCTTAAAGATAAGACAGATCCTGTATATCGGTGTGACGATAGGGATATTTCATATTATTATGCCATTTATTGGGATGGTATTAGGTCGTTTTTTATCAGAGCAGTATGGAGATATTGCACATTTTGCAGGTGCTATTTTATTAATAGGACTAGGATTTTATATTGTGTATTCCTCTATTTTAGAGAATGAAGAGACTAGAACAGCCCCTATTGGAATTAGTTTATTCGTATTTGCATTTGGTGTTAGTATAGATAGTTTTTCAGTAGGGCTTAGTCTTGGTATTTACGGAGCACAGACAATTATTACGATATTACTCTTTGGATTTATTAGTATGTTATTAGCGTGGACTGGTTTATTCATTGGTAGGCATGCGAAAGGTATGCTCGGTACATATGGTGAGATAGTAGGTGGTATCATTTTGGTTGGATTTGGATTATATCTCCTTTTTCCTATATAATTTTAGGGGGAGGGCGTTATTTTACAAATTTCAATTTTAGGTTGGATTAAATTAATTTGCGAATGGTAAGATAGTTCCTTTCTGTGCATAGTTTTGTTTGTACTATACTGATTACGCTAAAAAATTTCACATATAGAAAGGATGAGATGGATGACGAGATTGAAGCAAGTTTTCGGTATTATTATTAGTTTTTTTGTTTTTTGGTTTAGTATGCTCGGTGTACAAATGTTTGCTGAGTTTTTAGATATTGAGTCATTGAAGTTTGTTGCGGGAAAAACGGAGGCGGCGCGTGCCTTTTATTCTCCATACCCATTTTTAATTGTTTTTCTCATTACATTGCTTTCCCTATATTTCTTAGTCATTAAGCTTGGGAAACCAAAAAAAGAGAAAGTGCCTACTTTGGAGGAGCAGAAGGAAGAGATATAAGGGGGATACTATGTCTAACATTTCTTTAGCAGAAGCTGTAAAATTGAAAAGTGTTTTATCGAAAAGAATACATGAATTAGAAGAAGAGATGAATCAAATTGGATTTGTTGAAATTGAAAAAGGTGATACACTTCCAAAACAGACGCGTACATTGGTACAGGTTGAACAGGAATTAGATGATGTTCGCGCTGATTTTCGTCTTTTAGATAAATTAATGTATGAAGCAAATATCCGAAATGAAGTGAATTTCAACGGAGAAAATATAACGATTGTTGAAGCGATAGAACTTGCAACGCAACTACGTGCAAAAGCTCGGAAGTGTAAAGAGTTTGGAGTGAGTAAGAAAGAAGAACATGTATATTCTTACGGTGAAACATCATCGCTTGTAAAAGTAGCCATGTTTGATCCTGAAGTATATCGCGTAAAAGGTTTAGAGTTAGAGAGACAAGCTAATAGATTGTCCAACTTAATTAATGCGAAAAACTACGCGATCGAATTAGACTTTGATGGTGAAAAATACTTTTAAACCTTGAAGTGGTGAGACTCCGCTTCAAGGCATAGAAGAAGGCCACTTTTGTAAAAATGAGATTTTGTGATGGACAAGGGACAACCAATCATCCAATAACCGATCACACTGTTACTTTTTACCGATGACCAATAATGGTAAAAGCGGTCGATGACCAATACTGAAAAATTATTTTTCTTCTTCTATGAAAAGGGTGTACCAAATTAATTTGGTACACCCTTTTATATTATTGTTACTTCTATTCTGAACGAGCTGTTTTCGCTTTTAGTTGTTATCCAGCTCCAGCGGCTAGAATCTCCGGTCATTTCGCTCTCTCGCATGAAGCAAAAAGCGCTTCAAGGTCGAGAGCTCCAATGCCCTGCGATTCTGAACGAGCCGCGTCCGCTTTTAGATTGGCCTCACTAATTCAAATTGTTCTCCTAGTTTTGCGTAGTTGTGTCCTGCTAGGCGGCTTACTGGTTTTAGTCCTTCTGCATGAATGCGCCCATTTTCGTATAGGTGTTCTGCGACGTGGAAACGAACGACGCGTCCAATTAGTAGATCGCAAGCTGGTGAGTCTTCTGTTCCGCCAAGGGGGATTGCGCGTTCTAGTACGCACTCCATTCGGATGTTTGCTTCTTTTACACCTGGAACGGAGATGACATCACTTTCAATTGGTGTTAATTTTGCTAGTTCAATTTCACTTTCATTTGGCGGGAGATTTGCTGCTGTTTCGTTAATTGCCGCTACATATGATTCATCAGAGATATGTACGACAAATTCCCCTTTTTCAATTGCGTTTCGAGAAGTGTCTTTTCTTTCTCCAGCTTTTCGTTGTACAGAAACTGAGATAAGTGGCGGATTAGCAGCAACAATATTGAAATAACTATATGGTGCTCCATTTAATACGCCGTCTTTTGTTACAGAAGTAACGAATGCGACAGGGCGTGGAATAATACTTCCTGTAAGTAATTTGTAATTCTCTTTTTCTGTTTGTTCATTTGGATTAATGGATAACATGCTTGAAATCCCCTTTCTAAATATGACGACTTATTGTTTGTTTACAAGATGTTAGTGGAAAACTCCTGCTGAAAATAATATTTTTATTACATAAAAAGAACTTACTTCAATAATAATGAAGTAAGTTCCATCTAAACAATCTCGAATTCAAGGTAAAAATTATAGTAAAACGTATGCGCCAGGCCCGATTAAAGCTACACCGATCGCAACAGCGATTAACATTAAGTTGTATTCATATCCGTTTTGGGTTACCCAGTAACCATTTTTCCCATGAACAGTGAAGATTGCCATTAACATTGTTCCAACGATAAATAATGAACCAATTGCAGTGAAAATACCTGATGCGAATAAGAAACCACCTAATAATTCAGTTGCACCAGCCATAAATGCCATGAATACACCAGGGCGTAAACCGATTGATTCCATCCAGCCGCCTGTTCCTTTTAAACCATAACCGCCGAACCAACCAAATAATTTTTGAGCACCATGACCCATGAATGTAATACCTATAATAAGACGAATAATAAGAAGACCGAAATCCATCATTTTTGAAAACCTCCTAAAAGTTATTAACTTACCTTACGTAAGTAATAATAAAATAGTTACTTACTTTAGTCAAGTGGATTTCGGAAAAAGTTTGAAATTAATTTTACAAATTAGCGACAAAAAATAAAATGTAGTAAAGACCTCTAGACAAGTTGAGTAAAAAAAGAGAAAATATAAGTAGAAGTTAACTTCTTATTGTTATTCAGACAATCAGAATTGACTGGAATTTTGTGAGACGCTACAATAAGAGTCTAGTAGCAATGACGTAATTTATTTCGAAAGCGTTTTTACAGTATAATATTCGAAGTATGAAGTCTTACGTTTATTCTGATCTTTAATAGAGATTGCCCTATAAACTTTTAGGTAAATTATAAGGAGGACTATCCTATGTTTAAAAAATTATTCGGTCTTGGTTCAAAAACAAATGAAGAAACAATTGTAGCTCCATTAACTGGAGCAGTGAAAAATATTGAAGAAGTACCAGATCCAGTATTCGCTGGTCGTATGATGGGTGACGGTGTCGCAATCGATCCTACTGAAGGTGTAGTTGTATCTCCAGTTGATGGTGAAATCGTACAATTATTCCACACGAAGCATGCGATTGGAATTAAAGCGAAAAACGGTACAGAAATTTTAATCCACGTTGGATTAGAAACTGTAAAAATGGAAGGTGAAGGTTTCGAAGCTCACGTTTCTGAAGGACAAGCTGTAAAAGCTGGAGATAAATTAATCTCATTCGATTTAGAATTAATTCGTGAAAAAGCGAAAAGCACAATTACTCCAATCGTTATTACAAACACAGATGCAGCTGAGTCTATTAAGACAACTGTAGGTGTAACTGCTACAAAAGGTTCAACAGAAGTAATGAAAGTTACAATGAAATAATTATTACATGAAGGGAGTCCGTTTCGTATGAAATGGATTCCTTATTTTGTTTTGTAGTCTGTTCTTTATGTATGGTAAAATACTTTGGGCACTTGGAAATAGGGTTTCACATATATGTGGATAAGGCGCATTTTTCTTAGAAAAAATATAAGAGAAATGCGCCTTTCGTATATTCACATTTCTTTTTTTCTATTGTAATGTACGCTATGATAAAAGGTAGGAAATAGAGAAAAGGGGTGGGTTTAGATGAAACGAGTATTATTTGTTTGCACTGGAAATACATGCCGTAGCCCGATGGCCGAGGCGTTACTTCGTCATCATGGGGAAGGTAAGTTTGAAGTGCAATCTGCTGGTGTTTTTGCCTATCCTGGAAGTGATGCATCGGTACATGCAAAGGAAGCTTTAGCTGAAAAGGGAATTGCAATCGATCATACCGCACAGCAGATAAACGAAACTTTGATTGATTGGGCAGATATTATAGTAACAATGACGGAAAACCATAGACAAATTGTACTTGGGCATTATCCGAGTGTTGAAAAGAAAGTAGATACGTTATATGGAGTAACTGAGGGGATAAGTAAGGATATTTCAGACCCATTTGGCGGATCGCTTTCTATTTATAAAGAAACGTTAGAAGAGATGGAAAAACTTGTACAAACTTTACTGAAAAAACATTCAGAAGGTTGATGTTTCGTGTATAATACGATATTGGAGATCACTTCGTTCCATTACAGGAGCGAGTGAGAAATGAAGATAATGGATTGAAACTTTGGAGGGGTAAAAATGAAAGTAGTAATAGCATCTGATCATGGCGGTATGAATATCCGTAAAGAACTTGTAAGTTTATTAGAAGAGTTAAATATTGAATATATTGATTTAGGTTGTGAATGTGAAGCTGGTTCTGTTGATTACCCTGATTTTGCGTTTCCAGCAGCGGAAATGGTAGCAAATGGCGAAGTAGACCGTGGTATTTTAGTTTGTGGGACAGGCATCGGTATGTCAATTGCTGCAAACAAAGTAAATGGTATTCGTTGTGCGTTAGTTCATGATACTTTCAGTGCGAGAGCAACGAGAGAGCATAACGATACAAACATGTTAGCAATGGGCGAGCGTGTAATTGGTGCTGGCCTAGCACGCGACATCGCAAAAATTTGGTTAACAACTGAATTTGAAGGCGGCCGTCACGAAAACCGCGTAGGAAAAATTAAAACATACGAAGCAAAGTAATAGATTCTAACTAGAAGCAGTAGGAAATATAATTTGGTGAACCAACCTGTGAAAGGAAGAGGCGTAATGACAGAAATCGTAAAGGTAAGAGAACAGCTACAAATTTCGCTTTCTGATTTCCAAGAACAAGCTTCATTACAAAGTGGTCAAATTTTTGTAGTGGGGTGTAGTACGAGCGAGGTGCTAGGAGAAAGAATTGGGACATCAGGAACGATGGAAGTAGCAGAGGCGATTTTTTCTGAGTTAAAACAATTTCAAGAACAAACAGGTATTGAGTTGGCGTTTCAATGTTGTGAGCATTTAAACCGTGCTTTAGTAGTTGAGAAAGAGTTGGCGATGAAATATCAATTTGAAATTGTAACAGTTACGCCTGTTAGATCAGCAGGTGGCGCATTAGCAACATATGCTTATCACAATTTGAAAGATCCGGTAGTAATTGAGTTTATTAAAGCAGATGCGGGAATGGATATTGGTGATACATTTATCGGTATGCATTTAAAGCACGTAGCTGTTCCGGTTCGTACTAGTGTGAAGGAAATTGGAAGTGCACATGTAACGATGGCAACAACACGTGGAAAGCTAATTGGTGGAGCACGTGCTGTTTATGCGGCGAAGGAAGAGACTATCACTTGCCGTTAAAGTTATGAATAAGGTATGTTGTCTGACTTTATTATAGAAGAAAGAAAAGACCGATTTTCGGTCTTTTTTTTCTTTTATGATATAGAAAGTCATGTTAGAATGTAGTTGAAAACATGAAGGTTCGAAAGAATTACAACCTGAATTTTCGTTTTTTCTGAATAAATAAGAAAAAACTGTTGGGAATCGATGTAATTCGTTCAGAAAAGGGGGATTTTGGTGGATCATTTAAAACGTCAAGATGAAAAGGTATTTGCTGCAATTGAGGCAGAACTAGGAAGACAGCGTTCGAAGATTGAGTTAATTGCTTCGGAAAACTTCGTAAGTGAAGCAGTAATGGAGGCGCAAGGTTCTGTTTTAACGAATAAGTATGCTGAAGGATATCCTGGGAAACGTTACTATGGTGGTTGTGAACATGTAGACGTAGTAGAAGATATCGCACGTAATCGCGTAAAAGAAATTTTCGGCGCAGAGCACGTAAATGTTCAACCGCATTCTGGTGCACAAGCGAACATGGCAGTATACTTCACGATTTTAGAGCAAGGCGATACAGTACTTGGTATGAATTTATCTCATGGTGGTCACTTAACACACGGAAGCCCTGTTAACTTCAGTGGAGTACAATATAATTTCGTAGAATATGGCGTGGATGCTGAATCTCACCGTATTAATTACGATGATGTATTAGCAAAAGCGAAAGAACATAAACCAAAATTAATCGTTGCAGGTGCAAGTGCGTACCCTCGTGTTATCGATTTCAAACGATTCCGTGAGATTGCAGATGAAGTGGGCGCATATTTAATGGTTGATATGGCACATATCGCAGGTTTAGTAGCGGCTGGTTTACATCCAAATCCAGTGCCACATGCACATTTCGTTACAACAACAACACATAAAACATTACGTGGTCCACGTGGTGGTATGATTTTATGTGAAGAGCAATTTGCAAAACAAATTGATAAATCAATCTTCCCTGGTATTCAAGGTGGTCCACTGATGCACGTAATCGCTGCAAAAGCTGTTGCGTTTGGTGAGGCACTTCAAGATGATTTCAAAACATATGCACAAAATATCATTAACAATGCGAACCGCTTAGCTGAAGGTCTTCAAAAAGAAGGACTTACACTTGTTTCTGGTGGAACAGACAATCACTTAATCTTAATTGATGTTCGTAACTTAGAAATCACAGGTAAAGTAGCAGAGCATGTATTAGATGAAGTTGGTATTACAGTGAACAAAAATACAATTCCATTTGAAACAGCAAGCCCATTTGTAACAAGTGGTGTACGTATCGGTACAGCAGCTGTAACATCTCGTGGTTTCGGTTTAGAAGACATGGATGAAATTGCTTCACTTATTGCTTACACATTAAAAAATCATGAAAATGAAGCTGCATTAGAAGAAGCACGTAAGCGTGTAGAAGCGTTAACGAGCAAATTCCCAATGTACACAGATCTATAATAGATTGAAGAAGACTGCTGAAACGTAATTGTTTTGGCAGTCTTTTTTGTGGACATATATTGTTCTTTAAGTATGTATACAAATGATGAATAAATTTTGGCGATATAATGAAGGATACAGCTCCCATAATTGGTAAAGATACTAGATAGATTCATCGGAAAATCATGATTTTGCCAAATTTGCCCTTGAATATTAGTAGCGTTTTCTTTACAATCGTAAATAGTGTAAAAAAGCGTGCAAACGCATGAATATCATCTAAAGGAGAGATTCACATGGGAAAACTGTATGTATTTGATCACCCGTTAATTCAACATAAGATTACATATATTCGCGACAAGAATACAGGTACGAAAGATTTTCGTGAATTAGTGGACGAAGTAGCAAGCTTAATGGCTTTTGAAATTACTCGTGACCTTCCACTTAAAGACATTGAAATTGAGACACCTGTAAGCAAAGCGACAACAAAAGTGATCGCTGGTAAAAAACTTGGTTTAATTCCGATTTTACGTGCAGGTTTAGGAATGGTTGATGGAATTCTGAAATTAATTCCAGCAGCAAAAGTAGGACACGTTGGTTTATACCGCGACCCTAAAACATTGCAACCGGTAGAATACTATGTGAAACTTCCAACGGATGTAGAAGAGCGTGACTTTATCGTACTAGATCCGATGCTAGCAACAGGTGGTTCTGCAGCTGAAGCAATTAACTCTCTGAAAAAGCGCGGTGCAAAACAAATTAAATTAATGTGTATCGTTGCAGCTCCAGAAGGAGTAAAAGTAGTACAAGAAGAACATCCTGATGTTGATATTTATGTAGCAGCATTAGATGAGAAATTAAATGACCACGGATATGTAGTACCAGGTCTTGGTGATGCTGGTGACCGTTTATTCGGAACGAAGTAAGACAACTGACGAGAGGGGATTCCCCTCTCGTTTTTTTGTACCTTGATGAGGTAGGGGAGGGGGATAAATATACATAGTATATACAACATAAGTTGCATACACCTCACATATAATATAGAAGTCTTACGTCTAAAGAGCACTATATTATGGAAGGAAAGCGTTATATCGTAAAAATATAATGGTGACAAACTTGTGAACATTTCCTTCTATTATAAAAGGAAAACTGTTAGAAATTGCATATCTCTAACCAGTATTTAGAAGGGGAACGTTTTCATTTTTGGGAGGAAATGACTAATACTCAAATTTTTTGATTTTTTACGATTTCTCGTTGACACTGTTAATACCCTATTGTATGCTAACAACGGGGATAGATGGTAGGGCTTTCAGTGACAAAAATACATCTATTCCGTGACGAAAATGTAAACTTTTTATTTTGTATAGGATTTATGCAAAAAAATGAGTTATTATTAACACATCGTGAATGAGGGTTACATATTGGAGGGATGAATCCTTGCAAAAAAACGATCGCAGCCATATAAAAGCTTATGCTTTAATGTCAGGTATTCTTGCTCAGTTAGTCGGTTCTATTCTTGTTGGGATCTTTGGTGGGCAGTGGATTGATAATAAGGTTGGAACGTTTCCATTGTTTCTTATTATAGGGTTATTACTCGGATTAGGAACAGGGGTATACGCAATGATTCGACTCATTCGACATTACTATTCGGGAGAGCAATGATGATAGACGTACATGGACTTGTCCAAAGACAAAAGAAATATATGTACTACTTGCTTGCGCTTCTAGTGCTAGGATGGGGATTCACCTCTTACAAGGATGTATTTCTTGGACTGATTATCGGAACGATTTTCAGTTTTCTTAGTTTGCGCATCATTGCACGTAGAACAGACAAGCTGTTGGATCGCGTAACAAATGGAGAAAACGTAAAGTTTAAGGCGACAGCAGTAAGTACATATTCAAGATTCGCTACGATTGGATTATTGATTTTATTTGCAGCCAAATATCAAGAGTTAATTGCGATGTGGGGCTTAGGTGTAGGATTGCTGACAGGATACCTTGTCATGATCATAGATTTTCTTTATTTAGAGTATAAGAGCAGGGAAGAGAGGTGAATTACTAGTGGAACACGGTAAATTAGTTGAATTTCTAGGTTTAACGTTCGATTTGTCATCAGTTATGATGGTTACTGTAGCAGCAGTTATTGTTTTCTTAATCGCTGTTATTGGAACTCGAAGCTTAGCTCTTCGCCCAACAGGAATGCAAAATTTCTTTGAGTGGGTTCTGGACTTCGTGAGAGGAATTATTAATAGCACAATGGATTGGAAAACAGGTGGGCGCTTTTTAACGCTGGGCGTTACGCTTATTATGTTTATCTTCGTATCAAATATGCTCGGTTTACCATTCATGTACTCAGCAACTGAGGCTGGTGAACATATTGCATGGTGGAGATCACCAACGTCTGATCCAGCAGTTACATTAACATTAGCCGTGATGGTAGTTACCCTCACCCATTACTATGGAATTAAGATGAAGGGTACGAAAGAATACATTAAAGGTTATTTCCAACCTATGAAATTTTTATTCCCATTAAAGGTTATTGAGGAATTTGCTAACACATTAACGTTAGGTCTTCGTTTATTCGGTAACATTTATGCAGGTGAGATTCTATTAGGATTACTTGCTAAATTAGGAGGAGCATCATTCCTTGGTGCATTAGGTGCGCTTGTACCGATGTTAGCATGGATGGGATTCAGTGTATTCGTTGGTTCAATCCAAGCATTTATTTTCGTAATGTTAACGATGGTTTATATGGCTCATAAAGTAAGCCATGACCATTAATATAATTTTAAGTAAGAAAAAATTTATTTTTTTATAATACAAAGGAGGACAAATTAAATGAGTTTAGGTGTAATCGCAGCTGCAATTGCAATTGGTTTATCAGCATTAGGTGCAGGTATTGGTAACGGTCTTATCGTATCACGTACAATCGAAGGTGTTGCTCGTCAACCAGAATTAAAAGGCGCACTTCAAACAATTATGTTCATCGGGGTTGCATTAGTTGAGGCACTTCCAATTATCGGTGTAGTTATTGCATTCATCGTAATGAACAAATAAGGGAGACTCCCCTTACATAGATGGCGAAGAGTGTTTTTCCGAACTTTCTTCGCCATTGCTTTATGAACAAAATATATGTCTTTTTTTTCATATAGTCAATTTAGAAATCTCGAAGGGAGTGAATCCTTGTGCCAACTTTATTATTAGGAGCTGCCATTCCATTTGGAACGATTGCTTATACACTATTTGTGTTCTTAGTTTTATTAGTAATGCTACGCAAATTCGCGTGGGGTCCTTTAATGGGAATTATGAAAGAACGTGAAGAGCACGTTGCTAATGAAATCGACGCTGCAGAAAAGAATAATGCTGAAGCGAAGAAATTAGTAGAAGAACAACGTGAGATGTTAAAACAATCACGTGTTGAAGCACAAGAGTTAATCGAAAGAGCGAAAAAGCAAGCTGATGATCAAAAAGATGCGATTGTTGCTGCTGCGAAAGAAGAAGCAGAATCAATTAAAGCATCTGCTGTACAAGAAATTCAACGCGAAAAAGAGCAAGCAATTGCTGCTTTACAAGAACAAGTTGCTTCTTTATCTGTTCAAATTGCTTCTAAAGTAATTGAAAAAGAATTAAAAGAAGAAGATCAAGTGAAGTTAATTCGCGATTATATTAAAGAAGTAGGAGAAGCGCGATGAGCAATGGAATTGTAGCAAAACGTTATGCTGTCGCTCTTTTTAAAATTGCAAAAGAAAAACACGTATTAGAAATGTTTGAAGAGGAATTACGCCTTGTACAAAACGTTTATGAAAAGAACGGAGAACTACATAGCTTTTTAACGCAACCGAACATTTCAAAGGAACAAAAGAAGACGTTTCTTGCAAACGTATTCGGATCTGTTTCTGAATCTATTTTAAATACGTTATATATTTTAATTGATAACAAGCGCATTGATATCTTACCTGAAATTGCAGATGAATATGTTGTTCTTGCTAATGAAGAACGTAACGTAGCGGATGCAACTGTATATTCTACTCGCCTTCTATCGGAAGAAGAGAAGCTTAACATTGCAGAAGCATTTGCAAAGAGAACAGGAAAAGATGCAATTCGCGTAAAAAATGTTGTAGATGAAGATTTACTAGGCGGCATTAAAGTACGTATTGGAAATCGCATTTATGACGGAAGTTTACAAGGAAAATTAGCACGTATTCAGCGTGAATTAATGAAGAATAGATAGGGGTGAAGCACATGAGCATCAGAGCTGAAGAAATTAGCGCACTGATAAAGCAACAAATCGAGAACTATCAGTCTGAAATCGAAGTTAGTGATGTTGGTACAGTTATCCAAGTTGGTGACGGTATCGCGCGTGCTCATGGTCTTGATAACGTTATGGCTGGTGAACTTGTAGAGTTCTCTAACGGCGTTATGGGACTAGCACAAAATTTAGAGGAAAACAACGTAGGTATTATCATTTTAGGACCTTACACAGAAATCCGTGAAGGCGACGAAGTTCGTCGTACTGGTCGCATCATGCAAGTACCAGTAGGGAAAGAACTAATTGGTCGTGTTGTAAACCCATTAGGTCAACCAGTTGATGGTTTAGGCCCAATCAATACAACAAACACTCGTCCAATCGAAAGTCCAGCACCAGGTGTAATGGATCGTAAATCTGTTCATGAGCCACTTCAAACAGGTATTAAAGCGATTGACGCTCTTGTACCAATTGGCCGTGGTCAACGTGAGTTAATCATCGGTGACCGTCAAACAGGTAAAACAGCAGTTGCACTAGATACAATCATTAACCAAAAAGATGAAGATATGATTTGTATTTACGTAGCTATCGGACAAAAAGAATCAACTGTACGTAACGTAGTAGAAACACTACGTAAGCATGGTGCATTAGAGTACACAATCGTTGTAACTGCATCTGCTTCTCAACCAGCTCCATTATTATACCTAGCTCCTTACGCTGGTGTAACAATGGGTGAAGAGTTCATGTACAATGGTAAACACGTATTAGTAGTATATGATGACTTATCAAAACAAGCAGCAGCTTACCGTGAGCTGTCATTACTATTACGTCGTCCTCCAGGTCGTGAAGCTTACCCAGGGGATGTATTCTACTTACATTCTCGCTTATTAGAGCGTGCAGCAAAATTAAGTGATGCAAAAGGCGGCGGTTCTTTAACTGCACTACCTTTCATCGAAACACAAGCAGGGGACGTATCAGCTTACATCCCAACAAACGTAATCTCAATTACGGATGGACAAATCTTCTTACAATCTGACCTATTCTTCTCTGGCGTACGTCCAGCGATCGATGCGGGTACTTCTGTATCTCGTGTAGGTGGATCTGCTCAGATTAAAGCAATGAGTAAAGTATCAGGTACACTTCGTCTTGACCTTGCATCTTACCGTGAGTTAGAAGCGTTCGCTCAGTTCGGTTCTGACCTAGATAAAGCAACTCAAGCGAAACTAAACCGTGGTGCTCGTACTGTTGAGGTATTAAAACAAGGATTACACAAACCGTTACGTGTAGAGAAACAAGTTATCATTCTTTACGCTTTAACACGTGGATTCCTAGATGATATCCCAGTAGTAGATATCACTCGTTTCGAAGAAGAATTCCATGCTTGGTTAGATTCTAATGCGACTGACTTATTAGAAGAAATCCGCACAACTAAGAAACTTGCGGATGACGACAAATTTGCAGCAGCAATTAACGGATTTAAAAAAGTATTCGTAGCTTCTGAGTAATAAAAAGTGAAGCCGACTGTTTAGCCCCATCGGCTAAGGTTCTTTCCCACAGAAGGTGATTTTTACCTTCTCGTGGGGAAGGTTCTTAGACGAAAGGGGCTAGGAGGCGGAACTAGATTAATAAAAGCGGAAGCGGCTCGTCCTGAACGTGAGGGGGAAGAAGTGAAGCCACCGAGCATTCAAGCCGCTGGAGCTAGATAATATATAAGGCATCTCAATTTCTGAGATTGCTGACGGTTATGTAAAGGAAAAGAGTAGGTGCACCTATTCTTTTCCTTCAATCATGAGCAAGAATATCTTGCAACGTAGATTAGGAAGAGGATTCTTACTAATCGTGCCAACTTCCGGAAAAAAGGTGGTGAAAACCTGTGGCATCTTTACGCGATATAAAAGCGAAGATTAACTCGACAAAGAAAACGAGTCAAATTACGAAAGCGATGGAGATGGTATCTGCATCTAAGTTAAACCGTGCAGAGCAAAATGCTAAATCTTTCGTTCCGTATATGGAAAAGATTCAAGAAGTAGTAGCGAGCATTGCGCAAGGAAGTAAAGGAATTAATCATCCAATGCTAAATGCGCGTCCTGTAAAGCGTACAGGATACATCGTTATTACATCTGATCGCGGACTAGCAGGTGGTTATAACAGTAACGTATTACGTACAGTAAGTAACGTAATTCGTGAACGTCATAATATGGATTCAAACCAATATTCAATTATTGTGCTTGGACGACTAGGACGTGATTATTTAAAACGTCGCGGCTTTAACATCATTGATGAAGTAGTTGGATTATCTGACCACCCATCATTTACTGATATTAAAGACCTTGCTTCTCGAGCAATTGCGATGTTCGCAGATGGTGCTTATGATGAGCTGTATATTTACTACAACCATTACGTAAGTAAAATTTCACAAGAAGTAACGGAAAATAAAATTTTACCGCTTACTGATGTGGCGTCTGATAAACCGACGACAGCTTATGAATTCGAACCTTCTGAAGAAGAAATTTTAAAAGTACTATTGCCACAATACGCAGAAAGCTTAGTGTACGGTGCATTACTAGACGGTAAAGCAAGTGAGCACGCAGCGCGTATGACAGCAATGAAGAGTGCTACAGACAACGCAATGGAAGTTATCGATTCACTTACACTTTCATTCAACCGTGCGCGTCAGGCGGCGATTACGCAAGAAATTACGGAAATCGTTGGTGGAGCAGCAGCGTTAGAATAGTAATAAAAAGCGTAGGCGGTTCGTTCAGAATGAGAGGGGGATGGAGCTTTTGACGTAGAGGCGATTTGTGCCTCGCAGGAAAAAGCGAAGCCACCGAACATTCTAACCGCCGGAGCTAGATTCAATAAAAAGTGGAAGCGGCTCGTCCAGAACAGGAGGGCATTGGAGCTCCTGACAAAGAGTTGCTTTTTGCCTCGTAGGAAGGCGCGAAATGACCGACTGTTCTAGCCGCTGGAACTAGATTCAATAAAAAGTGGAAGCGGCTCTGTCAAAAGAGTCGCGTAAGCTATAAACTAATAAAAAATGAAAAGCTAACTGCTCGTAGAAAGTTGGCTAATTAAAAGAAAGCTAGGAGGGAACCCGATGAATAAAGGGCGCGTTACGCAAATCATGGGTCCGGTTGTAGACGTTAAGTTTGATGGCGGAAAGCTACCAGAAATCTACAACGCCCTTACGGTAAAACAGAGCAACGAAAACGGAACAAGCATTAACTTAACATTTGAAGTTGCACTTCATTTAGGTGATGACACAGTTCGTACAGTTGCAATGTCTTCCACAGATGGACTTGTTCGTGGCACAGAAGTAGAAGATACTGGTAAAGCAATTTCTGTACCAGTTGGTGATGCAACACTTGGTCGTGTATTTAACGTATTAGGTGATGCAATTGACTTAGATGGTGAGGTTCCTGCGGATGTACGTCGTGATCCAATTCACCGTCAAGCACCTGCATTCGAAGAATTATCTACTAAAGTAGAAATTCTTGAAACTGGTATTAAAGTAGTAGACTTACTTGCTCCTTACATTAAGGGTGGTAAGATCGGTCTATTCGGTGGTGCCGGTGTAGGTAAAACGGTATTAATTCAGGAATTAATCAACAACATCGCACAAGAACACGGTGGTATCTCTGTATTCGCTGGTGTAGGTGAGCGTACTCGTGAGGGTAATGACTTATACCACGAAATGAGCGATTCTGGCGTAATTAAGAAAACTGCGATGGTATTCGGACAAATGAACGAGCCACCTGGAGCACGTCAACGTGTTGCATTAACAGGTTTAACAATGGCTGAGCATTTCCGTGATGAGCAAGGACAAGACGTTCTTCTGTTCATCGATAACATCTTCCGTTTCACGCAAGCGGGTTCTGAAGTATCTGCCCTTCTTGGTCGTATGCCATCTGCGGTAGGTTACCAACCAACACTTGCAACAGAAATGGGTCAATTACAAGAGCGTATTACATCTACAAATAAAGGGTCTATCACGTCTATCCAAGCGGTATATGTACCAGCCGATGACTATACTGACCCAGCACCAGCTACAACGTTCGCTCACTTAGATGCAACAACAAACTTAGAGCGTCGTTTAACACAAATGGGTATTTACCCAGCCGTAGATCCATTAGCATCTACATCTCGTGCACTTTCTCCAGAAATCGTAGGAGAAGAGCATTATGAAGTGGCTCGTCAAGTACAGCAAACTTTACAACGTTACAAAGAGCTTCAAGATATCATCGCTATCTTAGGTATGGATGAGTTATCTGAAGAAGATAAGTTAGTTGTACATCGTGCTCGTCGTATTCAATTCTTCTTATCTCAAAACTTCCACGTAGCGGAGCAGTTTACAGGTCAAAAAGGTTCTTACGTACCTGTAAAAGAAACAGTTCGTGGTTTCAAAGAAATTCTAGAAGGAAAATATGATGACCTTCCAGAAGATGCATTCCGCTTAGTTGGTGGCATTGAAGAAGTTATTGAAAACGCGAAGAAAATGATGGCGTAAGGCCTTAGGAGGGACGAAGTATGAAGACATTTCCAGTCAGTATTGTAACTCCTGATGGACCGGTTTACGAAAAAGAAGTAGAAATGGTAAGTGTAAAAGCAGAGAGTGGGGAAATGGGGATTTTACCAGGTCACATTCCAACTGTTGCACCATTAAAAATTAGTGCAGTTCGTCTGAAACATGGTGGACACACTGATTATGTAGCGGTAAGTGGTGGTTTTATCGAAGTTCGTCCAGATAAAGTAACTGTATTATCATCATCTGCTGAAGAAGCAAACCATATCGATATCCATCGTGCAAATGAAGCGAAGCGTCGTGCTGAGCAACGTCTGCAAGATAAACAAGCACATGTTGACTTTAAACGTGCAGAAATGGCATTACAACGCGCTGTGAACCGTTTAAACGTTTCCGATATGAAATAAAAAAATCCGTAAAGGCAAAGCCTTTACGGATTTTTTTATGTAGTTAATGGATAATTTTACAAAAATGGTATAATTATATTGGTGCTCGTATAAGTAGAGAATGTACAACAATTTATAAAGGGGATGAATAAATGATCGGTGAAATGAAGCGAGAAGCATTGCACTCTTTAAAAGGAAAATGGGGACTAGGTGTTGGATCAACGATTTTATATCATATTATAAGTTACGTCGTTTCAATGGCTGTAATGCTTATCCTATCAATTCCAGCAGTTATAATAGTTCTTTTATTGTCTATTTCAACTGGTTCCATTGAAGAAGACGCGATGGCAATTGGAGCTGCTATTACGTTTGGGCTTTTTTACTGCCTTATGATAATTTTAAGTTATGCGGCTTATGGCATTACCTCGTACGGTTATACGAATTTGTTTCTACAAATAAGCAAACGAGAAGATGCTAGAGTAGATTATTTATTTGAAGGATTTCGTGGTTTTAAAAGAATGATGAAAACGATGTGGGCTATGCTTGCGATTTTGTTATATACAGGTACATGGGTTCCGATGCTAGGAACGATTGTATTTGGGCTATTAGGTTTTCTTGATGAGAATGCAAATCCATCATTTATAATTGTTTTCTTTATTTTATTAGCTATTTCGTTTATTGTAATGGCTATTTTGTATTTTTCATATTCGATGACATATTATGTGATGGTTGAAAAAACAGAATATAGTGTTTCGCAGGCAATGAAAGAAAGTAAGAATCTGATGAAGGGGCACAAATTAGATCTATTTCTTTTATGGCTAAGCTTTATAGGGTGGGCCATTTTAGCGATTTTTACACTCGGAATAGGATTTCTATGGCTTAGTCCGTACGTGAGTACAACGACAGCGCATTTTTATCGCTACATTTCAAAGGGAGAATTGCAGTAGGAGTATGCTATACTAATAGAATTATTGTGTATAGGAGGCGAGGCTAAACATGATTAGTGATTTAAAGGGAGAAGCACTGGATTCATTAGAAGGGAAATGGGGCTTAGCTGTCGGGGCAACATTACTGATTTCGATTCTTCTTACGACCTTTAGTTTTAGTATTGAGTGGGTATTTTCTTCAATTTTTGATTGGAAAGAAACGAAAAATTCAATTTCAGTAAATATCATTACATTTTTTGTTACTGGGCCTTTAACTTTAGGTGGATATTATCTTGCTTTAAATATCCTTCGTGAAAAGCAAGCTAGTATCGGTAATGTGTTCATTTGGTTTTCAGAGGGAAAGAGATTTTTAAAGTCATTTTTATTATATTTATTAGTAAATTTTTATCTTTTCTTATGGACGTTACTGTTCATTATCCCAGGCATTATTAAATCATTTTCTTATGCGATGACGTACTTTATTATAAATGATAACCCGGAGTATTCTATAAATCAAGCGATTACAGAAAGCCGTCGTATGATGGATGGACATAAGATGGAGTATTTCATTTTATGTTTGAGTTTTATTGGTTGGTTTATATTAAGTTGTATTACACTCGGGATTGGATTCTTATGGCTAATTCCATATTTTTATACGACGTCAGCAGCTTTTTATGAAGAGATTGCAGAGGAATATTACGAGAAAAAAATTCCGACATTATAAAGTGAGTCGGACACCCTGCGTCGATGAATAGCTTTGTAGTCCGCAAATAGCATGATAAAAACACCTAGTATGAGTTATTGGTTCATACTAGGTGTTTTTTGTAGAAATTTTATAAATTGCTGACTAGTAAGTGGTTTACTGAAATAGTAACCTTGCATATATTTACAGTTGTTCTTTTGTAGAAACTTAAGTTGTTTTTCTGTTTCAATTCCTTCAGCAACGACAGAAAGGTTTAAAGTATTTGCAAGGGAAAGGATGGTGGAAACGATGGCTCTCTCTTCAGGTCGATGATCAGCTAGTTGTGTAAATTCTCTCGGTACTTTTAATGTATCGATAGGGAAAATAGATAAATAAGCGAGAGAAGAATAGCCGGTACCGAAGTCATCAATGGACGTTTGAATACCATATTCCTTTAATTGTTTTAGTCTTGATAATGTTTCTTTTTCATCGATCATCGCAATTCGTTCTGTTAATTCAAGTGTTACATACCTTGGATCGACTTTAACATCTGTTAGTATTTGTGAAATGTTCTCGATTAAATGATCTTGCTGGAATTCTTTTGCTGATAAGTTAACACTTATGTTTAAATCTTTGTAACCGAAGGAATGCCAAATTGTTAACTGACGACAAGATTCCTGTAATACCCAATGTCCAAGTGGGATGACCCGTGGAGTTTCTTCTACAATTGGAATAAACTCACACGGTGGAATATCGCCTAATAGTGGATGTTTCCAACGTAGTAATGCTTCAGCGCCAATAATCTTTTTCGTTGTAATATCAATTTGCGGTTGATATACGAGATAGAACTCTTTATTCACTAAAGCAAGTGGCAAATCTTTTTCAATTCGAGCTTTTCGTTCCATTTTTTTGTACAGTTCTTTCGTGTATAGAGAGCTACCGTTTTTGCCCCTATTTTTTGCTTCATACATGGCCATATCGGCATGTTGTAGAATCGACAATGGATCTTCACCTGCTTCAGGATATATGGCAATCCCGATGCTTGGTGAGATTTGTAAATGTTGATTTTCAATTTCAAATGGTTCATTCATAGCTTCTACAATCGTATCAGCCATTTTTTTTACATCTGGTCTTTTATTATAGTTCTCAATAAGGATTGTGAACTCATCCCCAGCTAGACGGGCGAGCTTCATATTTGGTGTCGCCATTCTTTCGAGTCTTTTTGCTACTGCAATTAATAAAAGGTCGCCTACCCTATGACCGAGGGTATCATTAATAACTTTAAAGCGGTCTAAATCTAGAAACATAACAGCAAAAGGTTTTTTTGATATTTTGGATCGAGCAATTGCTTGTTCTACATATTGGTGGAATGCACGTCGGTTTGCAAGCTCTGTTAGAGTATCACGATATGCTAGAAAATTAATTTGTTCTTGTTGTTGCTTGCTTTCCGTAATATCTTTAATCATTAAATAAACTCCCGAAATATGATCCTTTAAAAAGATAGGAACAGCCGTAACATGCAAGTAGTAAATATCTCTATTTTTATGATATGCCCGTATTTCTAAAGAAATAGAATGCCCTTTTTTTACGCGATGAAAGGTGTTAATAATTTCTTCTAAATCTTCTTCGTATATGAGTGAGTAGTAAGGTTGATTTAATAATTCGTTTGTTTGATAGCCGAGTAAAGTTGTACCGGCATTATTCACTTTGAGAAAGTTACCATACAAATCTAATGTGAAGATTGGATCTGGATGATGCTCGTATAAAGATTTAAACATTTGTTGGTTATGATACAGTTCATTTTTTTGTTCTACTAAATCTTCTGTACGCAGTTCAATTTGTTTTTCGAGTTCTGAGTTGAATTGCATTTGGGCTAATAATAATATTTTATTTTGTTTTCGAACTAAACTATGGCGTATGAGAACGAAGGAGAAAGTTATCATAAGCCCAATTACTATAATAGGCGCAAAAACATATTCGACTAATATGAAAACAATAAGCATTACGACAGAAATATAAGGTAATGATAATCTGATCGCTTCCCCCAATTTAGGTGTTAATAGCACTTGTTCTTGTTTTTCAGGTTCTTTTGTATGGATAATACATGCGATTGCTACTAGTACTAAAGTTACTTGATAAAGAGGAGTAACTGTAAACATAGAATACTCGGGTATGAAGTATTTGATATAAGCATAAATCGCATCTGTAGTAGCATATAAAAGTAAAACACTGCCAAGAAGTGCGCCAACCTTTTTGGATAATAAAGATAAAGGCTTGAATAACAGATTAATTCCTATGAGGAAAAAGAGTAAATCGGTCATTGGATAAGTAAGTTGAACAAATATGTCGATATAGGATGTTGAAGAAATGTGAATGGTTCTTTCAATAAGTAAGTAGTAACTTAAAGTGAATTGTGCTGTAACAATAATACAAATATCACATATCATAAAAAGCTTTTCTAATAAATCTCGGTTATAAATGATTTCATATAGAAAGGCGAATGCAAAGCTAATTAAAAAAAGTAAATAAAAAAAGTCGGACGGATCAACGAATGTATAGTAGTCCTTTAAAATTAAACGTTGATAGGCAACGACGATATCCCCAATGAAATAAGAGAGAGTTCCAACGCATAATATCGCCCAAAATAAACGAGGTAACCCTTCTTTCATATTTGAAAAATAAAGTATATAACTACAAGCGATAATATCAATGAATAAAGTACTCATTCCAATTAATATTTGAAAGGGAAATGAGTATTCATATAGAAAAGGCATTGCCACGTAATGAATTACTATAGATAGCAATGTAATGCTTATAAGAATACTTACATGTGTTTGTTTTTTCATCTATCTCACCCACGGTATATACATATAAATTCCTCTTTTGTATTTTTTATAGTTTCTTAAAAAACATATATAACCTATATACTTATTTTGCGCAAGTATAGCAAGTTATAAAAACAGATTTTAATAATTCTCGTTTCTGTCCCCAACATATCGACATAGGAATTTGAAGTTTGCTATAATGATTAAAATAGTTGCATTATTTAGAAAAATTTAAAAATAATAATTGCTGCAACTAGGACATATTGTTTACTAAGTGAACTTGTTCTTAATTTAGGGGGGAGGGTTTCACAATGGCAAGTGTATATGAAAATAGTTATATGATCGTTTTGATTTTCTTGCTATTAGGTATATTGCTGCCGGTAGTGGCTCTTACATTAGGAAGGATGCTGCGCCCAAATAAACCAAGTGCAGCGAAAGCGACGACGTATGAGAGTGGGATTGAGCCTTTTCATGATGCGAATATTCGGTTTCATGCTCGTTATTATATTTTTGCTTTATTGTTTGTCATCTTTGATGTAGAAACTTTATTTTTATATCCATGGGCTGTTGCATATGACAACCTCGGTTTATTTGCACTGATTGAAATGCTCATCTTTGTTGTAATGTTGCTAGTTGGATTAGCGTATGCTTGGAAAAAGAAGGTGTTACAATGGTTATAAATTTTGAGGAATTACATCCAAATGAGCGAGCGGAATTAGAACGAAATATCTTTTTTTCTACATTGGAACAGTTGAAAGGATGGGCGCGAAGTAATTCTTTATGGCCGATGACATTCGGACTGGCATGCTGTGCAATTGAAATGATGGGAGTAGGTTCATCACATTATGATTTAGATCGATTTGGGTCATTTTTTCGGACTTCACCAAGGCAATCGGACGTTATGATTGTGTCGGGAACGGTAACGAAGAAGATGGCTCCTATTGTTCGGCGCTTATATGACCAAATGCCTGAACCGAAATGGGTTATTGCAATGGGATCTTGTGCGACAGCAGGTGGTCCATATGTAAATTCGTACGCTGTTGTGAAAGGTGTAGATCAAATTGTGCCAGTTGACGTGTATATCCCTGGTTGCCCACCAAACCCTGCAGCTTTAATTTATGGAATTAATAAATTAAAAGAAAAAATTCGTTACGAAGCAAAGACTGGAAAGCAGGTGACGAATAAATGAGTGATCCTAACAAAGACTTAGAGGATTTAAAAAGAGAAGCGGCTAGGCGTGCGAAAGAAGAGGCGAGAAAGCGTCTCGTTGCGAAACATGGTGTGGAAATAAGTAAACTTGAGGAAGAAAATCGCGAAAAAGAGAAAGCGCTACCAAAAAATGACGATATGACTATAGAAGAAGCAAAACGACGTGCAGCCGTGGCGGCAAAAGCAAAAGCGGCTGCGTTAGCAAAGCAAAAAAGAGAAGGAACAGAAGGAGTGACGGAAGAGGAAAAGGCAAAAGCAAAGGCGAAGGCAGCCGCGGCCACAAAAGTGAAAGCAGCGGCGTTAGCGAAACAGAAAAGAGAAGGAATAGAAGAAGTAACGGAAGAGGAAAAGGCCAAAGCGAAGACGAAAGCGGCGGCGTTAGCAAAGCAAAAAAGAGAAGGAACAGAAGAAGTGACGGAAGAGGAAAAGGCAAAGGCGAAGGCAGCCGCAGCCGCAAAAACAAAAGCAGCGGCGTTAGCGAAGCAGAAAAGAGAAGGAATAGAAGAAGTGACGGAAGAGGAAAGGGCCAAAGCGAAGGCGAAGGCAGCCGCAGCCGCAAAAGCAAAAGTAGCGGCGTTAGCGAAGCAGAAAAGAGAAGGAACAGAAGAAGTAACGGAAGAAGAAAAGGCCGAAGCGAAGGCGAAGGCAGTCGCAGCCGCGAAAGCAAAAGCAGCGGCATTAGCGAAGCAGAAAGCATCGCAAGGTAATGGGGATACGGGAGATGAAAAGGCGAAGGCAATTGCAGCAGCGAAGGCAAAAGCGGCAGCGGCTGCAAGGGCGAAGATGAAGGGTACTGAAGGTAAGAAGGAAGAGGAAGTGAAGCAGGAAGAGCCATCCGTGAATCAACCGTATTTAAATCAGTATGTTGAAGTTATTAAGGAAAAGATAGGAGAGGATATATTAGTAGATTCCTACATTAATAAACTGTCAAAAGATGTACCAACTCTTGTGGTGGAACCCGCAAAATATTATGAAGTAATGGAGTTACTGCGATTCCATGAGGGACTTGCATTTGATTATATGTCAGAGCTACATGCGACGGATTTTATGACACATATGGAAGTGTATGTTCATTTATTTTCATATGGAAAGAAACAGTCAGTAGCGGTGAAGGTGAAGCTGGATAGGGAAGCGCCGCAAGTGGAATCGGTGACAGCGCTTTGGAAAGGGGCAGATTGGCCAGAGCGGGAAGCGTATGATTTGCTTGGTATTGTATTTAAGGGGCATCCGAATTTATCACGTATTTTAATGCCTGATGATTGGGTAGGGCACCCGCTTAGGAAAGATTATGAACCGTATGATGTGGAGGTGTAGCTAAATGATCCGTACGGAAGAAATGCTTTTGAATGTAGGTCCTCAGCATCCGAGTACGCACGGTGTGTTCAGGCTCGTTATTAAAATTGACGGGGAAATTATTAAAGAAGCTACACCGGTTATTGGATATTTGCATCGCGGGACCGAAAAGATTGCAGAGAGCTTACAGTATACGCAAATTATCCCTTATACAGATCGGATGGATTATTTATCGGCTATGACGAATAATTACGTCATTTGCCACGCTGTAGAGACGATGATGGGGCTTGAAATCCCGGAGCGTGCCGAATACTTGCGAGTACTTGCAATGGAGCTTGGAAGGATTGCGAGCCACCTCGTTTGGTGGGGGACAAATCTTCTTGATATAGGAGCGGTTAGCCCGTTTTTGTACGCGTTTCGTGAACGAGAGATGATTATAAATTTATTAAACGAATTATGCGGTGCACGGCTTACTTTTAACTATATGAGAGTCGGTGGTGTAAAGTGGGATGCACCGGATGGTTGGATTGAAAAAGTGGAAGAATTTGTTCCGTATATGAGAGAACAATTGGCAGGGTATCATGATCTTGTTAGCGGCAATGAGATTTTCTTAAATCGTGTAAAAGGCGTTGGTATATATAGCGCGGAGGAAGCGATTTCGTATTCTTTAAGCGGAGCGAATTTGCGGTGCACCGGAGTAAACTGGGATCTTCGCAAAGATGAGCCGTACTCCATTTACGACCGTTTTGATTTCGATATTCCTGTTGGAGGCGTGGGGGATGCTTGGGATCGCTACGTTTGCCGTATGAAGGAAATTGAGGAGTCTTTAAAGATTGTTGAGCAAGCAGTCCAGCAGTTCCCGAAAGAAGGAGTAGTACTTGCGAAAGTACCGAAGATTATTAAGGCTCCTAAAGGGGAAGCATTCGTCCGTATAGAGTCGCCGCGAGGAGAGATTGGTTGCTATATTGCTAGTGACGGAAAGAAAGAGCCGTACCGCTTGAAGTTTCGCAGGCCGTCTTTTTACAATTTGCAAATTTTACCGAAGTTATTGAAAGGTGAAAACATCGCCAATTTAATTACGATTTTAGGTGGAGTGGATATTGTACTTGGGGAGGTTGATGGCTAATGATTGAAACGCTCTTACAATCACCTTCTAGCTGGACGAATTTCTTCATTTTTTTCGGATTAGCGGTGCTCCTATTATTTGCAGTCCTTGGTTTCGTTACATATGGTATTTTGGCAGAACGGAAAGTGATGGGTTTTATGCAAGGACGAATTGGGCCAAACCAAGTCGGGGGCCGGTTCGGTTTACTGCAAACGGTAGCTGATGTTTTAAAACTACTACTGAAAGAAGATAGTATTCCGAAAGCGGCAGATAAACCGTTGTTTATATTAGCACCTGTCATTGCGTTCGCACCAGCATTTATGGTGCTTGCAGTCATCCCGTTTACTGATAAATTTCAGTTCGCAGATATTGGCGTAGGTTTACTGTATTACATTGCTGTTTCTGGCATTACGACGATTGGCGTCGTAACCGGCGGATGGGCATCGAATAATAAATATTCCCTTTTAGGGGGGATGCGTGCAGCGGCGCAAATGATTTCTTATGAAATTCCGCTCGTAATGAGTGTAATCGGGATCGTTTTGTTAGCTGGTAGCTTAAATTTAAATGAAATCGTAGCAGCGCAGGAGAATGTTTGGTACATTTTCGTGCAACCAATCGGTTTCGTCGTGTTCTTAATCGCAGCGGTAGCAGAGTTAAATAGGACGCCGTTTGATTTACCAGAAGCAGAATCGGAACTTGTTTCTGGATATCATACGGAATACTCAGGGTTTCGCTGGGCGTTTTTCATGCTTTCAGAGTACGTATATTTTTTCGGGATGGCATCGTTAATTACAGTGCTCTTTTTAGGCGGATGGAATCCAGTTATGTTCCTTGGATTTATCCCAGGTGCCGTATGGTTTGCTTTAAAGTTTAGCAGTGTAGTTTTTCTATTAATTTGGTTCCGCGTTACGTTTCCGCGTATAAGAGGTGATCAGTTAATGGAGTTTGGCTGGAAAGTATTATTGCCAATTGCACTTGCAAATATTTTCTTAACGGCATTGATTAAGGAGTTATTCTTCTAATCTATGAGGGGGGTGCCAGTAAGAGATGAAAGGTCTATTTAAAGGACTAAAATATACATTAAGCAATTTGAGTAAAAAGAAAGTGACGTATGATTATCCGAATCAACCGTTGCCATTGCCAGACCGGTTTCGAGGGATTCAAAAGTTTTATCCAGAAAAGTGTATCGTTTGTAACCAGTGCTCCAATATTTGTCCGACAGACTGTATTCAGTTAACGGGGAAAAAACATCCGGATCCTACGAAAAAAGGAAAAATTATCGACACGTACGATATTAATTTTGAAATTTGTATTCTTTGTGATTTATGTACAGAAGTTTGTCCGACAGAGGCGATCGTTATGACAAATAACTTTGAACTCGCGGAATATTCACGGGATGACTTATTTAAAAATTTGCAGTGGCTTGATGAAAACGACGAAAACGTCAGAAAGGAGAATAAAGCATGAATGGCGAGTTTATAGCATTCTTTATACTATCCTTGTCTGCAATTATCGGCGGCGTTCTTATGTTGAATTTAACGAAAGTCATGCATATGATGCTAGCTCTCGTTCTAACATTTCTCAGCATTGCGGGTTTGTACTTTCTTTTATCAGCTGAATTTATAGGCGTTGCACAAATTTTACTTTACTCTGGTGCGATCACAATTATTATGATTTTTGGCATTATGTTAACGAAACATAACGCAGAAAATGAATCACGTCTTACTCTTCGAAAATGGATTATCTTCTTTGCGGTTGTAGCATTTGGGGCAGTTATGTATTTCGCTGTTAACAATATTGATTTTGCAAATGAAAGCGCACAAGGAAGTTTACCTCTCCATGAAAAAAACACACTTCAAATCGGTACACTTCTCTATTCAAAATATATTATTCCATTTGAGTTAACCTCAGTTATTTTACTTGTAGCACTTGTTGGCGCAATTATTCTTGCGAAGAAAGATGAGAAAGAGGAGGATTCCAATGAGTAGCGTACCTGCTTCTGCATATTTAACGCTTGCGATTATTTTGTTTTGCATCGGTTTGTTTGGAGCTTTAACGAAGCGAAATACGGTGATTGTATTAGTTTGTATTGAATTAATGCTTAACGCAGCCAATTTAAACTTAGTAGCGTTTAGTAAATTAGGTTTGTTTCCAAATGTAACAGGGCAAATTTTCTCTCTGTTTACGATGGCCGTAGCAGCAGCGGAAGCGGCGGTAGGACTCGCCATTTTAATTGCTTTATATCGTAATCGTACGACAGTTCATGTAGATGAAATGGATACGCTCAAAGGATAACATTGTGACCGAAAAGGGGGAAGGAAACAATGATCGATTATGCATGGCTCATACCGCTTTTCCCGCTTGTTTCGTTTTTGTTATTAATTATATTCGGGAAGAAAATTAGAGAAGGAAGCAGTGTACTTAGTATTTTCTTCGTCTTTCTCTCCTTTATATGTGCGGTACTTGTATTAATAGAAAGATTTACGACAGTACCAGTGAAGCATAAGTGGGTATGGCTTAGAGCTGGAGATATTGATATATCATTTGGCTTTGAAGTGACAGCATTAGGGGCTTTAATGCTGTTTATCGTTACCCTTGTGAGTTTACTTGTACACGTGTATTCGAAAGGCTATATGAAAGGTGAGGAAAGATTACCAACCTTTTATGCCTATTTAGGACTCTTTACATTTGCGATGCTCGGGCTTGTTATATCACCGAATTTATTACAGCTTTATATATTTTGGGAGTTAGTCGGCCTTGGTTCGTTCTTACTCATCGGTTTTTATTTCTTTAAAGAAGAAGCGAGGGCTGCCGCGAAGAAGGCTTTTATTATGACACGTATTGGCGATGTCGGTTTATTTATTGGGATGATCTTAATTTTCTGGCATGCAGGTAGTTTTGAATATGATGCAATTTTTAGAGCGATTCATACTGGGGATCTTACCCCTACGATGATTACAATAACAGCGATATTAATTTTTATTGGTGCAATGGGGAAATCAGGTCAGTTCCCGCTTCATACGTGGTTACCGGATGCGATGGAAGGGCCGACGCCTGTTTCGGCACTTATTCATGCGGCGACAATGGTCGCAGCTGGCGTATATTTAGTGGCAACGATGTTTCCGCTATTTTCAGCAAGTGCGGTGGCGATGCAGACGGTAGCAATTGTTGGCGCCTTTACTGCAATCTTTGCAGCTTCCATCGGTCTTGTACAAACGGATATAAAGAGAGTACTTGCTTATTCTACAGTTAGTCAGCTCGGGTATATGATGCTTGCATTAGGATCTGCCGGTTATGTAGCTGGTGTGTTCCATTTAACGACACACGCTTTTTTTAAAGCGTTGCTATTTTTGGCGGCAGGAAGTGTCATTCATGCCGTGCATACGCAAAATATTAATAAAATGGGCGGCTTACAGAAGAAGATGAAAGTAACTGCTGCGCTATTTTTAATCGGTACCCTTGCAATAAGTGGTGTGCCGCTCCTTTCCGGTTTCTTTAGTAAAGATGAAATTTTAGCGGCAGCTTGGATGAACGGCAATTATGTTTTATTCGTCTTAGCGATACTTGCAGCATTCCTAACAGCGTTCTACATGTTCCGTCTATACTTTCTCGTCTTTACGGGGGAAGCGAAGACGAAGGAAGATGTGCATGAATCGCCCCGCATCATGACGTATCCGATGATTGTCCTTGGCGTCCTTGCAGTTGTGGCAGGTTATATAAATACACCGTGGTTTGGAACGTTTCTCGGGGATTGGCTTACGAAAGATGTAGCATTTAAAGTGCAAGAGGCACACGGCCCAGTTTGGATTATGATTGTTGCGACGCTCGTTTCTTTGGCTGGGATTGCTCTTGCATATTTCATATATGGCAAGAAATCTATTGCTAGAGATTGGGCTGGTGGCGAGGAAGCACCTCTTTATAAAATTTTGAAAGAAAAATATTATGTGGATGAACTATACAATATGACGGTGCTTCCTATTACGAAAGGAATCGCTCATGTGCTTCGCTTATTTGAAGTGTATGTAGTCGAAGGGATTGCCGTTTTAATAGGGAGTTTAGTTAAAGGGATGAGCGGAGTCGGCTCTAGACTCCAAAACGGAAATGTACAAGTGTACGGGACTGTAACAGCTGTTTCACTTGCAGTACTCTTCATTATTTTGCTTTATACGGGAGGGGATTTACGATGAATGATTTGTTATTAACGTTCTTCATTTTTTCCCCGCTTTTAGGAATTCTCTTACTTACATTAACACCGAAAAAAGAATCACGTACAGTGCGAGCGCTCGGTTTATTTGGAACGGTGCTTCCATTTGGAATGGCTATCGTCCTCGCTTGTACATATGCTTCTGGAAGGGATTTGTCTCTATTTGATGAAAAAGTGAAATGGATTAAATTCGGGGATTTTGCAGCGGTGGATAAAAGGTGGTTTTCCATTTATTACGAGCTTGGTATTGATGGTTTATCGCTCGTTATGATGGTACTGACGGCCCTTCTAGCGATGCTTGCAGCAATTGCGGCATTTACGATTAAAAGGAATTTGAAAGCATTTTATATGCTATTACTCATGTTAGAAATAGGGATGCTCGGTGTCTTCGCTGCTCAAAATTTAATGTTGTTCTTTGTCTTCTTTGAAATTACATTGCCACCGATGTTTTTATTAATTGGGAAGTGGGGGAAATTGTCGAGTGAAAAAGCTGCTTATAGTTATTTAATATATAACGGTATTGGCTCCGCTATTTTGCTTATCGTTTTCTCGGTTTTATTTGCGAAAACAGGTACAACAAATATTACAGTACTGAAAGAAATATTAGCGAGTGTAGGTGCTGGCGGAGGAATGGCTGTCCCAAATAGTTTACAGTTCGGCTTGTTTCTTAGCATAATGATCGCTTTTGCGATTAAACTACCTGTTTTCCCGTTACATCGCTGGATGGTCAATGTACATATTGAAGCACATCCGGCTGTAGTGATGCTGCATGCAGGTGTTTTACTGAAGATTGGAGCATACGGTATCATTCGCTTCGGGCAGGGGCTATTCCCGGAATACTTTCGCGAGTTTGCAACGCTCATTGCGATTTTAGGAGTTATCAATTTATTGTACGGAGCCTTCTTAGCGCTCATTCAAACAGACTTTCGGAAGGTACTCGCTTACTCTAGTATTTCGCATATGGGTATTGTATTAATGGGCATTGCGGCGTTAAATGCACCAGGTACACAAGGCGCTTTATTCCAAGTTGTTTCGCACGGTTTAATTGCAGCTTTACTCTTTTTCTTACTTGGTGTTATAGAACAGCGTTTTGGAACGTCGGATATTACGGCGCTTGGCGGACTTGCAAAAAGTGTACCAGTACTTAGCGGTTTCTTCTTAGCGGGAGGAATGGCATCGCTTGGATTGCCGGGAATGTCTGGATTTGTTAGCGAGTTTCTTGCCTTTCTCGGTTTATTCCAAGGGGAGCCAGTCATTGCTGCGGCCGGAGTACTTGGCATCATTTTAACCGCTGTATACGTATTAAGAGCAACCCTTCAAGTAACATTTGGTAAGAAAGAGTGGGAAGCGAAAGCTGATATACACGGATGGGAGTATGTTCCTATCTTGCTACTTATCTTCTGCATTATTGCAATTGGCGTAATGCCAGAAATACTAGGGGATCCGCTTCAAAATACATTGAAAACATTGGGGGTGAAGTAGGATGGATATGAATACGTTACTTAGCTTATCATGGCATCTCATGGTGCCAGAATTCATCATTCTCGGGGCTGCCATCCTTCTTTCCATATGTGATTTGTTTTTTAAGCTGAACCATAGATACGTAGCGCTTGGTGCAATCGCGGCAGTCGTATTAGCAATCGTGTCACTAATTACGCTATATGGCGAACCAGCGGGAGATATTTTAAATGGATCGTTTGTGTTAGATGGATTTTCAAAAGGATTTAAAACGTTGTTGTTAGGCGGGGCGGCCCTCATTTTGTGCACCGCAATGAGCGATGATAAGAAAAATCCAATTGAAGATAAGGGAGAATATTATTACTTATTTTTAATGGCGCTTCTTGGGGCTATGTTTATGGCTTCTAGCGTTGATTTCATTACACTTTTCGTCGGTTTAGAATTGCTTTCACTTTCTTCCTACATTTTAGTAGGAATACGAAAAAAGAACCGTGCATCAAATGAGGCAGCAATGAAATATGTCATTAATGGAGGAATTGGAACGGCAATTACGCTCTTTGGAATGAGTTATTTATACGGCATTACAGGATCAACTAATATTGTGGATATGCAAAAGGTATTTGCTGGGGAACTGGCTGGTGGCATTCAATTATTGCTAGCTCTCGCATTTCTACTATTACTCGTTGGCCTCTCATTCAAAATTGCGACAGTGCCGTTTCATATGTGGGCACCTGATGTGTATGAAGGGGCAGCTACACCCGTTACTGCTTTTCTTGGAACAATTTCTAAAATTGCTGGGTTTTTACTCATTATTCGTCTGTTCCTCATGGTTTTTGCAAGTGTATCGGTGCAAGGAGACATGCAATCTTTATACGGACGTATGAGCATATACATCGCTGTGCTAGCTAGTATTACGATGATTATTGGAAATGTAGTCGCATTAAAGCAATATAACGTAAAACGCTTATTTGCTTATTCAGGAATCGCGCATGCAGGATATTTACTCGTACCGCTTGTAGCATTATCGCCATTTACGATGGATAGCATGTGGTTTTACATGCTTGCGTATATGCTTATGAATATAGGCGCGTTTGCAATTATCCACGCTTTAATCTTACAAAGCGACAAAGAAAATATGACCATTTTCACCGGATTATATAAAAGGTCGCCATTTACAGCAATCGTGATGACGATTTTTATTTTATCGCTAGCGGGGATACCAGGAACAGCTGGTTTCATTGGGAAAATTAACATCTTTTTAGGTGCACTTCACGTAGAGCCAGCTCATTACGTACTAGCTTCTATTATGATGGGGACGACAGTCATTTCATTCGTATATTATTTCCGTATTTTACAGCAAATGTTTTTCCGTACGGGAGAAGTAGAAGAGAAAATTCGTTTGCCACTCAATATAAAGGTTGTGATGAGCCTTTGTGCAATTTCGATTGTAATACTAGGGATTATGCCGATGATTGGATACAATTTCTTTTATGAATATTTTCCATTAATGAAAGATTTCTTCTTCTTAGGGAACGTGGTACAATAGTGAAAATAAAAGGTGTGGAGTCGTTACTCTGCGCTTTTTATTTTGTGTGAATTACAATTGAAAATGCATATAAGTATACGCTTTTAAAGAGAAAAATTACGATGTAACATGTAAGATGCTTATTTGTATTTGAAAAAGTGTGGCTCCTACTTATTATGGTATCGTTTTTATAAGATTTCGTAAGTAGTAGCTAGGTAAAAAGGGGTCGGTTTTTTGGCACATCTTTTAGGGCAACAAGCACTGATTGCCATCGTTTCGCATTTATTGTTTATTACCATTACGTGGTGGGCCTTACAAGGTATTCACATTGAGCGTTTAATGAAGCCTGGAAAGGTGATGCAGACGAGAGTATTACTCATTTTAATTACAATTGCAATTGGGACATCTGTAAGTAACTTTTTCCTTGATTATTTAGGCTATTCAAAGAGTTTAACGTATTTAGTAAAGTAAGTGTATAGAACCTCATATCTCCGTTAACAATGGGGATAGGAGGGGATGAAATTGAAGCTTAAAGCCATTCTTATTGTTGCACTTAGTGTTGTTTTATTTTTGGTTGGATATAGAGAGATGAAACCGATAAGCGATGAACAGAAGATGGAGAACATGATCGCAGCTGTAGAGAAAAATGATGCTAAAGTAGAGAAATGGTCATGGTTAGCACGAGAAACAAAAACAATTTCTAATATACATACGTTTCAAAAGTTGTTAAACGATGTGAAGGATAAGGCGAATATTCAAAAGTGGGAATTAGAGCAATCTCCAGATGGATATAAAGCTACATCCTATAAAAAATTTTCTTCTTATGAAGAACGAGTAGTAGTAACTTGGAGTAAGGAAAATACTAAAGAAAACACTTTCATTATTTTTGAAGTGAGCGGGGCAAAATGGGACCCGAAGTATATTCGAAAAACGAATAAAATTTTTAGTGAAAAACCTATAATTTACACTTGTGTTCAAGGTGTACTGAATGATAAGATTGAAGGTGTTTTGCAAAATAAAACCAATCAGGTTTTGAAAGATCTTTCAGCAAGAGCGATCGAACAGATAGAAGAAAGAGCATTTGTGTCAGTCTCCGCATACAATAAAAAGTGGGATGACGCTCTTTCAACAAATAGAGAGAAAATAAATGTGCAAATAGCAATACGTTCTACAGACAACAAAGATACAATTGTGGTTGGCACACCGATCATAACTTCTGAGTATTGAGTGAATAGATACTGAAAAAAGGACACGGAGGGGAATAATTTGGAAAAGATCATCGTCCGTGGCGGAAAGCGGTTAAACGGCACAGTGCGTGTTGAGGGCGCAAAAAATGCTGTATTACCTATAATCGCTGCAGCCCTATTAGCGAGTGATGGAAAGAATGTACTATCTGAAGTACCAGTTTTGTCTGATGTATACACAATTAATGAGGTATTACGTCATTTAAATGCTGAAGTCGTATTTGAAAATAACAAAGTAACAATCGATGCTTCTAAAGAGCTAAACATTGAAGCACCATTTGAATATGTACGTAAAATGCGTGCATCTGTTCAAGTAATGGGACCATTATTAGCACGTAACGGTCGTGCTCGTATTGCACTTCCTGGTGGATGTGCAATTGGTTCACGTCCAATTGACCAACATTTAAAAGGCTTCGAAGCAATGGGAGCAAAAGTACAGGTTGGTAACGGTTTTGTTGAGGCATACGTTGAGGGAGAACTAAAAGGAGCTAAAATTTATTTAGACTTCCCAAGCGTGGGCGCGACAGAAAACATTATGTCTGCAGCTACATTAGCAAAAGGGACAACAATCCTTGAAAACGCAGCGAAAGAACCAGAAATCGTTGACTTAGCTAACTTCTTAAATGCGATGGGAGCGAAAGTACGCGGAGCTGGAACTGGAACGATTCGTATCGAAGGCGTTGATAAATTATATGGTGCAAACCACTCTATTATTCCTGACCGTATTGAAGCGGGAACATTCATGGTTGCAGCGGCAATTACTGGTGGAGACATCTTAATTGAAAATGCTGTGCCTGAACATTTACGCTCAATTACAGCGAAGATGGAAGAAATGGGTGTTAAAATTATTGAGGAAAATGAAGGTGTACGTGTTATCGGCCCAGATAAGTTAAAAGCGGTTGATATTAAAACTATGCCTCACCCAGGTTTCCCAACAGACATGCAATCACAAATGATGGCATTATTACTACAAGCTGAAGGAACAAGTATGATTACAGAAACGGTATTTGAAAACCGCTTTATGCACGTTGAAGAATTCCGTCGTATGAATGCTGATATTAAAATCGAAGGTCGTTCTGTTATTATGAACGGTCCAAACAGCTTACAAGGTGCTGAAGTAGCAGCAACTGATTTACGTGCTGCAGCTGCATTAATCTTAGCTGGTTTAGTATCAGAAGGTTACACTCGTGTAACTGAGTTAAAACATCTTGACCGTGGCTATGTAAACTTCCATAAGAAATTAGCTGCATTAGGTGCAACTATTGAACGTGTAAACGAAAAAGTAGAAGAAGTGAAAGAACAAGAAGTTTCTGATCTTCACGCTTAATTGAAATAGTCTCTATGTCTTTTGACATGGAGGCTATTTTTTTTGGGCTTATTACTGTTATAGTCAAGAAATTCTATACTTATGCACGTACCAGTAAAAATATTTAGAAAATTTTTGTTTTATATGGTTCCCCTTAAGTATGTTCTAAAAGAAAGAGTTGTTCCATAAGAATGAATGGAGTAAAGCTTTTTCATATTGGGGGAAATAAGATGAAATTTTCAAAGCCACTTTTTATTACAGTAGCGCTTCTCATAGCGCTCGTTATCATTGTACCTGCTGCTCTTGTGATTCCGTTTGCGAAAGCAAAAGTAGAGGAAAAAGCAGCTTCTAACACTCCTCCAGCGATAGAAAGTATACCAGCTCCAGGGAAAGTGGATACAGCGGTTCAAGTTGCTGTATATCGCGAGAAACAGAAAAAGGTAGAGTCATTACCTATGGAGGAGTATGTGACCGGTGTAGTAGCTTCTGAGATGAATGCCAGTTTTGAAATAGAGGCGCTAAAGGCGCAGGCATTAGCAGCGAGAACATTTGTAGTCCAGCGTATGCTAAGCGGAGGAAAGAAAAACAATGCGGACGTGACAGATACGGTGAAAGATCAAGTGTACAAGAGCAAAGAAGAATTGAAAAAACAATGGGGCAATAACTACGAAAATAATTTAAAGAAAATCGAGGAAGCCGTTTCGAAAACCGCAGGACAAGTTTTAACGTATGAGGGAAAACCAATCTCAGCATCATTCTTCTCAACGAGTAATGGCCGGACAGAAAATGCGGCTGATTATTGGGGAAATGATTATCCGTACTTAAAGAGTGTAGATAGTCCGTGGGATCAAGCTTCTCCGAAATTTACGAGCGAGCAAACCTTTACAGTAGCTGACTTTCAAAAACGTCTCGGTGTGAAAGTGTTAGCAGACGGAAAAGTTGGCGACATTAAAGGACGTACGGAAGGAAAACGTGTAAAAGATGTAGCATTTCAAGGGAAAACATTAACCGGAAGAGATGTGCGTGACAAATTAGATTTACGCTCCTCTGATTTCACGTGGAAACAAGAGGGAGATAAAATCGTTGTTACGACGAAAGGCTTTGGCCACGGCGTTGGCATGAGCCAATACGGAGCGAACGGCATGGCAGCAGAAGGCAAAAAATATACAGATATCGTCGCTCATTACTACAAAGGCGTTGAAATAAAGACGATGAATGATTATGAAGGTAAGTTGATGGTGAAGAAGTAGGTGTCAGGGTCTCCTGGCACCTGCTTTTTGTTTAAAATATCATAATTTTCCATTAATTGTTTGATATAATAGGATAAAAAGTATTTGGGGGAGACAAAATGGCGTTACTGGAGTTGAAACAATTAGGTAAGACGAACCAGTTACCGGCAGTTGAACTGAAGGTTAAGAAGGGACAATGTGTTGTTTTGCAGTGTAATAACCATACAGCAAAAATTTTGCACCGCATTATTATTGGTGAGGAAGAAGCTTCAACTGGCAATGTGCTATTTGAAGATGAAGTGATTGGAAAGAAAAATTATTCCCGCATCGGTTTTTGTTTTTTGAAAGATGAGGCATATGATCGTTTGAAGGTAAAGGAATACTTCAAGTTCTTAATAGGGCTTTATGAATCAAATATGAGTACGGAAGAAGTAGTACAATCTGTCGGTCTCCTAGATAAATTAAACGTTAAAATAGAAAAACTATCATTTTCAGAGAAACGTCGTCTTCATATTGGGCGAGTTATGATTCATAATCCGGACTTAGTTATTTTGGAAGAACCAGAGCAAAATGTAGATACAGAGAGTACGATTATTATTCGAAAAGCGATTATGAAAATGAAAGAGCAAGGAAAGGCAATTTTTATTACGTCATCATTTCTATCGGATGCCCTTTCGTTAACAGAAGATGTATACATATTAAACAATGATGGTGTGAAAAAAATAGAAATCGAACGAGAAGAAGCAGAAGAAGTCGATGAAGAAAAAGTCATTCAAATGATTCCGCAAATGAAGTTAGAAAGAATACCAGCGAAAGTAAACGATAAAATCATTTTATTAGACCCAATGGAAATCCATTTCATTGAAACGCAAAACGGAGTGACACATATTCATGTTCGTGAAGGGGATTTCGTATGCGCATTAACATTAAGTGAACTAGAAGTAAGATTAACAGGTTTTGGTTTCTTTAGATGTCATCGCTCGTACCTTGTGAATTTACAAAGAGTACGAGAAGTGATTACTTGGACTCGTAATAGCTTTAGTTTAATTTTGGATGACGAAAGAAAAAGTTCAATTCCGCTTTCGAAAGGACGAATGGATGAGTTAAAAGGTGTAATTGGGCTATAAAATTCGCTCCAATAAGCTCAAAATACGATTCATTCACCGGTAAAAATACTCCTTTTACCGGTATTTTACTGCGTAACCCCTTTGTTTTTCATATGATTGAGTCAAGAAAAGCGAAACAAACAAACGAAAAGCGCTAAAGCGACTTTCATCTATAAAAGAAAAAAACAAAGGGGATGACGAGATGACATTGGCAATTGAAATGAAAGATGTAATGAAAAGTTTCAACGAAAAAACGGCACTTCGAAATGTAAATATCGAGGTGAAGCAAGGCGAGATTTTCGGATTCCTCGGACCGAGTGGATCTGGGAAAACGACAACAGTAAAAATATTAACTTCTCAATTACTTCATAGCGTTGGAACGGTAAAAGTATTAGGGAAAGATATTACAGGGCCAAGCAGCATCGATTATAAACGAATTGGTATTTTAACAGACAACAGCGGTTTATATGAGAGACTTAGCATTTATGATAACTTACTATTATTTTGTGACTTATATGATTGCAAAAAAGAACGAATCGATGAAGTGCTAGCACAAGTGAATCTATTAGATGATAAAAAAACATTAGTGAAGAAATTATCAAAAGGAATGAAGCAGCGCGTCACATTAGCTAGAGCAATCCTTCATAAACCAGATATCCTCTTCTTAGACGAACCGACATCTGCACTTGATCCAGTTAACGTACAAAACATTCATAAAGTCTTAAAAGACTTAAATAAAGAAGGAACGACAATTTTCTTAACGACGCACAATATGGACGAAGCAGAAACGCTTTGTAACCGCATTGCCTTTCTATGTGGCGGAGAAATTGTAGCGCTTGATACACCAGAGAACCTTCGCTTAAAATACGCGAAAGATCAAATACAAGTCGTGTTAAAGGATAAGAAGAAAGAAACGGTACAAAAAGATGAATTAGGTGCAAAACGTATTTCAGAATGGATGAAAAAAGGCGAATTATTATCCATTCACTCACACGAACCAACGTTAGGCGATATCTTTATTGAAGTTACTGGGAGGGGATTATAATGACATTTTCAATGAGACGATTTTCAGCTATTTTTCGGAAAGAGGTACAGGATATTAAAGCAAATGCATCTGTACTCGTAATGGCGGCACTGCCACTTGTATTTTCTTTTGTTTATCAACAGATGGATGGGCCGAAAGAGCAAATAGCTAATATGGTAACTTTAATGGCTTTAACAATGGTAGGAAGCTTTGTTCAAGCGGCTTTAATTGCGGAAGAAAAAGAAAAGCATACGCTACGTGTAATGATGTTATCGCCAGCATCAACATTAGAAGTATTGCTAGGAAAAAGCGCATTAACAGCTCTTATTACATTCGTAATTTGTATTAGTAACTTTGCTATTTTAGGTGTAATAAAGGGAAATATGGTTTTAATTGCTCTATTTTTACTTGTTAGTATATTTTTCTTCCTTATGTTAGGTACAGCGATTGGATTAATAGCTAAAACAACGGCGTCAACATCAGTAGTAGGTATGCCGATTCTATTTGTTTTTCTTTTAGCTCCAATGTTAGGAGGATTTATTAAAAGTGAGTTTGTAAAAAAGGCAATCGATTTTCTTCCAACGAAACATCTTGCAGATGCAATGCCGAAATTGCTGGCTGGAAAAGGATTTTCAACTGTTAGTGGTGATTTAATCAATATTATAATTTGGTGTGTGCTTTCAATTATTCTTTGTATTGTAATTTACAAAAAGAAACAAATGGACTAAAAACTGAGCCGAAACGCTCAGTTTTTTCTATTTTCTATCATTTCCTCGGAAATTTTACAATTTCCATACATATTTTTACAGATTTTGTCGAAAAGTAATTAGTTATACGTTGTATAGGATACGTGAATATTGTTCAAAATGATTGCTGAGGTGATGATGGAATGCGAGGAAGAAATAATAAAAAGTCGCAAAAGGTAGTACATTTATTTCAAAAAAGATGGGTATTTCCGGCACTATACATTGCTTGTGCAGCGGTAATTTTAATGGTTGCACTATGGTTCCAAGGAGCTAATCCGAAGAAGACTCCGAACCAAGATCAAGCAACGCCGTATACACAAACGGAAGATCCAGCAGTACCAGTAACGAAGTCTTCAGAAGTAGTGAAAATGCCAGCTGCCGCGAGTGCGGAAGTAGTTGTACAGAAGAAGTTCTATGAAGATGCAGCAACTGAGGCGGAACAAGAAAAAGCACTTGTCTTTTATAACAACACATATTCCCCGAACAAAGGAATTGACATTGCTGCGAAGAATGGAAAAGAATTCAATGTTACAGCTGCTTTAAGTGGTACAGTAACGAAAGCTGAAAAAGATTCACTTCTTGGTTATGTTGTAACAGTTGATAGCGGAAATGGTGTAGCAGCTTCTTATCAAAGCTTAGGCAGTGTAAAAGTAGAAAAAGGTGCACGAGTTGTACAAGGTGAAGTATTAGGAAAATCCGGTCTAAGTGCAATGAATAAAGAAGCAGGTTCTCACGTTCACTTTGAAGTACGTAAAGACAATGTGGCTGTGAACCCTGAGCGCTACTTAAATAAGTCAGTAGCAGAAATTAAAGCTGATGCAGGTGCTGCAAAGGCAACGAACGCTTCTGGTAAAAAAGCTGATGACAAATCTCAAAAAGAAGAAAAGTCAACGAGCACGAAACCAGAAAGTAAAACAGAAGACAAGTCTCAAAAAGAAGAGAAATCAACTAGCGGTTCAACTAGTGACAAAAAAGAAGAACCGAAGAAAGAAGAAAAATCAACAAATGGTTCTACAGAATCATCTAACAGTTCTTCTTCACAAGAATAAGAAAGTGAAAAAATCAGTTCTCACTAGGAGAGCTGATTTTTTTATTTTCATATAAAAATACTCAATTTCGAGAAAAAAGTTGCAATAACAAGGAAAAATGACGAGATTCTCGAATATATATTACAAAAGGGAGGGGATACTGTGTCATTTTTGTTTGTTCTGTCGACTGCTATTATTTTATTGTTTGTTTTATTCACCTTATATTATTATATTGCCGGTAAGAAAGAGGTTCCCCACCATCAATTGTTAGAAGAAGAGTTGGAACGAGAAGAATGACACCTTATATACAAGGTGTCATTTTTTCGCCAAAATAGTCACTGTTAACGTATTTCTCACAAAAAAACGTAATTTTTCTTAACTTAGTCCGCAAAAATAGTGAACATGTAGCATATATCAGTAGTGCGGGCAATACAATGGTATAAACCAAAGCAAAGAGAGTGTTTGAGGTGAGAAATCGTGAATCATTTCATTATAAATCCAAGAATGTTTAACGCTTACAAACAGCACTCACACTTACTTCTTAGTCGTATGCAGCGAGGCTCATTTCACCCTTCTCACATCCAATTTAGGGAGGCGAGTGGTGTGCACGATTACATCAAAGAGAGAACTATCAAGATTGGTAAGTATATCGTGGAGACAAGAAAGACAGTGCGTGTCATTGCAAAGGAATTTGGGGTATCAAAGAGTACAGTCCATAAAGATTTAACGGAACGTCTACCAGAAATTAATCCAGAGCTCGCAAATGAAGTGAAAGAAATTCTTGATTATCATAAGTCTATTCGTCATTTAAGAGGCGGAGAAGCAACAAAACAAAAGTATAGAAAAGAAGATGTAGAAAAGCCGGTACGTCAATAAATATGCAATCGCAAACATTCCGTTTCAATTCGGTAATATTTTTCAGAAGAATTCTTTTTGCGAATATTACGTTTCTGTTAAATTTATGATAAAATCAGAAATTAGGTGTAAAAGAATTCGGGTGTAACCTGATTTTGAATATCGAGGAGGAAAAAACGGGAATGTTTGCGCGAGATATCGGAATTGACCTAGGTACGGCTAACGTATTAATCCATGTTAAAGGTAAGGGTATTGTATTAAATGAGCCATCTGTTGTTGCTATTGATCGTAACACAGGTAAAGTATTAGCAGTAGGTGAAGAAGCAAGAAGTATGGTGGGACGTACGCCTGGTAATATTGTAGCCATTCGTCCACTAAAAGATGGTGTAATCGCAGATTTCGAAATTACAGAAGCAATGTTAAAGTATTTCATTAACAAATTGGACGTAAAGAGCTTCTTTTCAAAACCTCGCATTTTAATTTGTTGTCCAACAAATATCACATCAGTAGAACAAAAAGCAATTCGTGAGGCTGCTGAACGTTCAGGTGGTAAAACAGTATTTTTAGAAGAAGAACCAAAAGTAGCCGCAGTTGGTGCTGGTATGGAAATCTTCCAACCAAGCGGTAACATGGTTGTTGATATTGGTGGAGGTACAACGGATATCGCTGTACTATCTATGGGTGATATTGTTACCTCTTCCTCTATCAAAATGGCTGGCGATAAGTTTGATATGGAGATCTTAAACTACATTAAACGTAAGTATAAGCTATTAATCGGAGAACGTACTTCAGAAGATATTAAAATTAAAGTTGGTACAGTATTCCCAGGTGCACGTAGCGAAGAACTTGAAATTCGCGGACGTGACATGGTAACAGGTTTACCACGCACAATTACAGTATGCTCAGAAGAAATTACAGAAGCATTAAAAGAAAATGCAGCTGTTATTGTACAAGCTGCAAAAGGCGTACTAGAGCGCACACCACCAGAATTATCAGCGGACATCATCGACCGCGGTGTAATTCTAACAGGCGGTGGAGCTTTACTACACGGCATTGACATGCTCCTAGCAGAAGAACTAAAAGTACCAGTATTAATTGCTGAAAACCCAATGCACTGCGTTGCGGTTGGTACAGGTATTATGTTAGAGAATATCGATAGATTACCAAAGCGTGCTTTACGATAAAGTGAAAGGAACTAAGGTGTAAACCTTAGTTCTTTTTTTTGTATTTTTATTTTTTTATTTCGATTTTTTGAGAAAATAGAAGAAAAATAAAGAAAAACGAAGAATATAGGTAAAATATTCATATATATGGTTAAATTTAATATTTCCGTATTTGAAAACGTTTATAATATAATGAGTCGAATACGACATTAAGGCAAATCATGTGTTAATACATATTGCCTTTCCCTAATCTGGGCATACACTCTTTTCTACCTCCGTGTCAGTTGCAAGGATGTGCAACTATTTTAAGAGAATAGAGTGTATGCATTTTTTTATAAATAGGAAGTAAAGTTTCACTTTATAATGACAAACAATAAACAAAATGGGATAATAGACAATATGTCCAAGTGGTAAGACCAATATTACAAAAGGGGCGATTGTTATATGCTAAATATAGAACAAATTAAAGAAATCATTCCTCACCGCTATCCATTTTTACTTGTTGATAAAATATTAGAAGTAGATGAAGGGAAAAGAGCGGTTGGAATTAAAAATGTATCCGCAAACGAAGAATTCTTTAACGGGCACTTCCCTGACTACGCAGTTATGCCTGGTGTACTTATTGTAGAAGCATTGGCACAAGTTGGAGCAGTTGCTGTATTAAAAAAAGAAGAAAACCGCGGAAGACTTGCTTTCTTCGCAGGTATCGACAATTGTCGTTTCAAAAAACAAGTACGTCCAGGTGATCAACTTCGTCTAGAAGTAGAAATGACACGTGTACGTGGTCCAATCGGAAAAGGAAAAGCAATCGCAACAGTAGATGGTGAAATTGCTTGTGAAGCTGAAATTACATTTGCGATTGGTGATAAAAAAGAATAGATGTTAATTAAAAAAATTCTTCTGCATGTTGCAGAAGAATTTTTTTAATTCATATATCTTTTGTTCGAAATATAAAAATACAGATTAATCAGAATTTTAATTGTAAATGAATGGAAGTTCGTATATAATGACGATATAATATCTTGAAATTAAGATAAATGATAGCACAATAAAAATAGAGATAGTGTTGTCACATTATGGAGAGTATGAGGTAGGACAAAGTTCATTATAATTCGTTATGATGAAGTGTAGAGGGAACTTGTGGGTGATTTTACCAGTGGGAGTAAATGAAAAATGGGCGTAATATATCGAGCATAGAAAGATAAAAGGGTAAGTGTTGCATTTTGAAAAGAGGAGATCATAACATGTTCGGGAGAAAAAAAAGAAAACCATTAAGGCAACTAATTACACATAAAGAGCCGAAATCGCGTGTTGCAGAACAATATCGTAACATTCGTACAAACATTGAATTTACATCTGTAGATACTCATATTCGTTCTATCGTTGTCACTTCACCAGACCCAGGAGATGGGAAAACAACAACAATTGCAAATCTAGCCGTTGTTTTCGGTCAACAAGGGAAAAAAGTATTGTTAATTGGAGCAGATTTACGTAAGCCAACCATTCAAAACTTATTTGCTATTCATACCTCTAATGGCTTAACCAACTTATTATCAGGACAAGCGAAACTGATGCAATGCATACAAAAAACAGATATAGAGAACGTATATTTAATGGCGTCAGGTCCAATCCCGCCAAATCCAGCTGAGCTATTAGGTAGCCGGTTAATGGACGAGCTCTTACTAGAAGCATATAACATGTTTGATATCATTTTAATCGACACACCACCGATTCTTGCAGTTAGTGATGCACAAATATTAGCGAACAAATGTGATGGTGTCGTACTTGTCGTGCGCAGTGAAAAAACAGAAAAAGATAAAATTGTAAAAGCGAAGCAAATATTAGACAAGGCATCTGGTAAACAACTTGGTGTCGTTTTAAACGATAAGAGAGAAGAAAAGGAACAATATGGATATTATTAAAAAATAGTATATAGAATAGTAAAATGTAAAAGCTGGCAAATATTTTTTGTCGGCTTTTTGAATTTTTATAAAATTTTTTATTGCATTATACAAAAAGATTGATATAATGGAAATTTTGGAAAATCGTTGGAATGTGTTGTCATATTTAAGATTATTTTGTAAGATTATATGTGCTTGATGTGAATAAATGTCGAACGAAATCAATCAAAATAAAAAATGTAACATTTATATGTTATAATTTTTCTTATGTGCAAATTTTAGAAAGTTGGAGGAACTTATGGAAGAAACAATTAGTTTGAAAGAGTTATTTCATATTTTAAAAAAACGTTTAGCAATGATCCTCGTAATCGCCTTTGGTGCAGCTATTGTAAGTGCTATCATTAGCTTCTTCTTTATGACACCAATCTATCAATCTTCGACGCAAATTCTTGTTAACCAGAAGAAGCAAGAGGGTGCAATGTTCCAAGCTGGTGAGATTCAAACGAATATTCAATTAACGAATACATATAAGGTTATTCTTAAAAGTCCTGTTATATTAGATCAGGTAAAAGAAAAATTAAATTTGAATATTACTTCTAAAGAATTGAACCAAAAAATCACAGTTGAAAATGAAAAAGATTCTCAAGTTATTTTATTATCTGTACAAGATGAGAGCCCAGTAGTAGCCGAAGATATCGCAAATACTTTAGCTGAGGTATTTAAAACTGATGCTGTAAAAATTATGAATGTTGATAATATAACAATTCTTTCAAAGGCTGAATTAGGTGAAAAACCTGTTCCGATAAAACCTAAGCCGTTTATAAATATCGCTATTACGATTTTAGCAGGTATCCTTTTAGGGATTGGGCTTGCATTTTTACTTGAGTATCTAGACAATACGATAAAAAAAGAAGAAGATGTGGAAAGTTTACTTGGCTTACCAGTGTTAGGTATTGTTGCTCGTATGGATGAAGAAACAACAAATGTGAAATCGCATGCTCCATCATCAAGAAAAGTGAGGGGACAAACAATTGGTTCTTAATTTATTTAAAAAGAAAAAAAATCATCGTCAACGTCGGCAATTAATTGCTCATCAACAACCGAAAGCACCAATTTCAGAACAATATCGTAATATTCGAACGAATATTGAATTTGCAGCTGTTGATAAAAATATACATTCATTAATGATAACATCTGCTAATCCAAGTGAAGGGAAAACGACAACGACAGCGAATATGGCGGTTGTGTTTGCTCAACAAGGAAAGAAAGTATTATTAATTGATGCAGATATGCGTAAACCAGCGATGCATCAAATGTTCCAAGTAGATAATATTTTCGGATTAACGAACGTATTAACACATAGTGAACGTCTAGAGAAGTGTGTACAAAAGACAGCAGTTGATAATCTACATTTTTTAGCATGTGGGCCAATTCCGCCAAATCCAGCGGAATTATTAGGTTCAAAATCAATGAAGGAACTTCTTGCACAAGCATATAGTATGTACGACTTAGTCATCTTTGACTTGCCACCAATTTTAGCTGTAACAGACGCGCAAATTATGGCAAATGTATGCGATGCATCTATTCTTGTTGTGCGTAGTGAATTGACAGAAAAGGAAACAGCAGTAAAAGCAAAAGTATTATTGGAATCTGCAAAAGGTAAATTATTAGGTGTTGTTCTGAACGATCGTGAACGTGAACAGGGCTTATATTATTACTACGGTGCAAATTAATGAAAAGAGTGAGATATGGGAAGAACATATCTCCTTTTTTCCCTTGAATATGAGGGATACCTCATATTCAAGGGAAAAAAGATTACTATAAGCGAGGGAGGACAAAACAAATGATTGATTTACATTGCCACATTTTATCTGGTATCGATGACGGTGCACAAACAGTAACTGATAGCTTAGCAATGGCACAGCAAGCTGTGGCAGAAGGAATACATACAATTGTCGCAACACCACATCACCAAAATGGGAAATATGTAAATGAGCGTGCTTCTATTATTCATCAAGTGAAGCAATTAAATGATGAATTACAACAACATGAAATCCCACTGAAAGTTTTACCAGGGCAAGAGGTCAGGTTATACGGTGATTTATTAGAAGACTATGAAGCTGGTAAAATCGTTACTTTAAATGAAACAAACAAATACATATTCATTGAATTTCCATCTAATCATGTACCTCGTTATACAGAACAACTATTGTATGAACTACGTGTAAAAGGAATGATCCCAATTATCGTTCACCCCGAACGTAATGCCGAGTTAATCGAGCGACCAGATAAGTTATATAACCTTGTCAATAAAGGTGCTTTAACACAAGTGACAGCAGGTAGTTTACTAGGTAAGTTTGGTAAAAAAATTAAGAAGTTTTCATTGCAGCTTGTGGAACATAATTTAACACATATGGTTGCTTCAGATGCACATAACACAACAACAAGAGGATTTCATTTAGCAGAAAGCTATGAACTGATAGAGAAAGAATTCGGTGCAACTGTTATGAATGATTTAAGAGAGAATCCGTATTTAATCATTAGCGGGAAAGCAATTTATAAAGAAGATCCAGAACAAATTTGTCGTAAAAAATTGTTTGGTATTTTTTAAATAAAGAGTTGGTGATGTCTCCTAACCGTTATCAACGGGGGCACTCGGTCGTGCTGTGGGTAGAAATTTTTATTTCGAACCTACCTTAGACGCTTGTCGTCGGGAGTATGGCGTGAGGTTGGGTTAGATGCCCATAATTTATTTCTAATAGAAACTCTACCTATGGAGTTATAAAAATGACTCTATAGGTAGGGTTTTTATTATTGCTACATATAAATAATTAAATGCGGAGGGTTAGATTTGAAAAAAGTAAGAAAAGCGATTATTCCAGCTGCTGGACTGGGGACAAGATTTTTACCAGCAACGAAAGCGATGCCAAAAGAAATGCTACCTATCGTTGACAAACCAACAATTCAATACATAGTAGAAGAAGCGATAGAATCAGGAATTGAAGATATTATTATTGTAACTGGAAAAGGAAAGCGTGCCATTGAAGATCATTTTGATCATTCCTTTGAGTTAGAACAAACTCTGCTTGAAAAAGGGAAATTGGAAGTACTTGAAAAAGTACAAGCTTCCTCAAAAATTAACATTCATTACATAAGACAGAAAGAGCCAAAAGGTTTAGGGCACGCAGTATGGTGTGCACGTAAATTTATTGGTAACGAGCCATTTGCAGTATTACTTGGTGATGATATTGTGCAAGCAGAAACACCGTGTTTGCGTCAACTAATGGATCAATATGACGGAACACAATCATCCGTTATTGGTGTACAAACAGTACCAGAAAATGAAACACATCGTTATGGTATTATCGATCCAGTTGAACAGAATGACCGTCGTTATCAAGTACGTCAATTTGTTGAAAAGCCAGCACAAGGTACAGCGCCATCAAATTTAGCAATTATGGGTCGCTACATTTTAACACCAGAAATTTTTATGTTCCTTGAAGATCAACAAACAGGGGCTGGTGGAGAAATTCAGTTGACGGATGCGATTCAAAGATTAAATGAAATTCAACGCGTGTTTGCTTATGATTTTGATGGTACTCGTTATGATGTTGGGGAGAAATTCGGATTTATTAAAACGACTATCGAAATGGCGTTACAGCATGAGGAGTTAAATCAACAATTATTACGCTATATGGATGAATTAGTAAATAAAAAAATGATGAAATAGGAGTGGGGGAGAGGGAAAGTGAAAGCTAATGAAAATATAGCGATAGATTACCAACGAAGTGTCAATACACAAAATATTCATATTCAGCAAGAGCCATCTACCGTATATTTACGTATTAAATATGTGATAGATTTTATAGTTTCTTTAATAGGATTAGTTATATTATCACCAGTTATACTGATATTTAGTTTGCTTATTGTATTAGAGTCTCCAGGGTCCCCTTTCTACTCTCAAGAAAGATTAGGAAAAAACGGAAAGAATTTTAAAGTACTAAAGCTGCGCTCTATGAGAAAAGATGCGGAAAAGAACGGGGCAAAGTGGGCAGAACAAAATGATCCGCGAATTACAAAAATAGGTTTATTTATACGTAAGACACGAATTGATGAATTACCCCAATTAATAAATATTTTAAAAGGTGAAATGTCACTGGTTGGTCCAAGACCTGAGAGGCCTATCTTTACTGAAAAGTTCGAAAAGGAAACTCCAGGATTTAAAAATCGCTTAAAAGTTAGGCCAGGGTTAACAGGATGGGCACAGGTAAATGGTGGATATGAAATTACCCCAAAAGAAAAACTAATATTAGATATTTATTATATTAATAATGCAAGTTTAATAATGGATTTGAAAATTATGATTAAAACAATTTCAGTTGTAATAACGGGAAGTGGTGCTAGATAAACTCATGTGGTAGCACATGAGATTCATAGTTAAGAAAGGTATTAAAAAATGTCTGTCTTGTTAAAGAAAAAATTGTTTAGTAAAAATATAACAGTTAGATTAATGACGTCAAGAATTATTCAAATTATTTTAGGTGGTTTAGCAGGGATTTTATTGGCACGGTTTATGAATCCTGAAAATTATGGACTAATAAATTTAGTAACAAGCATTGTTACCTTTTTTACTATAGTTTTTCACAGTGGTATTTCGGTCTCTACGGCTAAACATATTTTAAATGCAAATAGTGAGAAAGAGAAAACACAATATATTATAAGTGGATTGTTTTTACAGGTTGTTTGTTATTTATGTGGCGTAGTAATTCTTTTGATTAGTAATGAATATTTTTTTGAGAAGCTATATAAAGTTAACTTTGATAATAAGACATTATTACTGATATCATTATTGACATTATCTAATGGGTTTATATTATATTATGAGCATTTGTTAAACTCAATCAAGAAACAAATAGTTTTAACCAATATTCTGACTTTTAATGCGTTAGGAAGATTAATATTACCTATTATTTTGGTTTTAAATGGTTTTAGTTTTAAAGGAGTATTATTAGGGCAAGTTATTTCTGGTTTAATAAGTCTGCTTATCCCAATTGGTATATTTTATAGGGCTATTATAGATTTTAATAAGATAGAGCAGGGAGTAAGTGACTTCTTTATTAATATAAAGAATGTATTGCAATATGCTTTTGCTTTTATTTTTATAGAAATGTCTAATTTTATATTTAATAACTCTGATATCATGATGATATCTATGTTTTTTAGCCCTAAACATGTGGCGTGGTATTCAGTAACAAGATTGGTAATTGAGGCTTCTAGAGCACCGGCTTGGGCCATTGGAAAAATGGTTTCAGTTAGTTTTACAAAAATTAAGGATAATTCGAGACAAATACTTTTTTTATCAAAGTTAATAAAGTTAATCTGTATTCTTTTTATCCCTTTAACGCTATGGATGTTCTTTGGTGCGAATAATATAATCTTATTTTTATTTGGAGAAAACTATTTTGAATCAATTAATGTTTTAAAATGGTATGCAATCTATTACGTTGTGCTGGTAAGTGTAGATTTACTGAACGGTATTTATGATTATATAGGATATGCTAAATATAGATCTATAGCACTGCCTATAATTGCTATTATAAATGTTTCTTTAAATTACATTTTAATTCCACAATTTGGAATTGAAGGAGCTGCTTTCAGTAAAATTATTCCATACTTAGCTTTATTGATTTTTTATTTATACTTGATATATACAAAAATGGGTTTAAATGTCGGTGGAATAAACTTTAAATTATCCCTGTTATGGAAGGGGTTAATTTTAAACCTAGTATTAGGTGGTAGCTTATACATGATTAATTCCCATTTAAGCATCATATTGAGTCTGTCTTTAAGTGCTATAGTATTTACTAGTTATTATTATGTAGCTTATAAAACTAAATTAATTACTAAGAAAGAGTTAAATCTATTATTAAAAAATTAGGTGATTAGATGGTCAAGAACAATAATTTGAATCACAACGCAAAATTGTTTAAAATCTCTATTTTGTGCTTTGTGGGAGCGTTATTAACAACCTTAGCATATCCTGCGTTTCATAATTTATTGACGGGTTTATTAATTGGTATCCCAATTTTAATTATCATACTTATGTGGTATCCCCCGATATGGTTATCAATAACAATTTTAGTTATAAATATAGTGATGTTTTTAAATGTTGATGTAACAGTATTAGTAGTAATCAAATTTGCTATCTTTTCGTTATTGTTGTTAGTGTTAGCTTTTAAAACAATAATGAATTTCTCAACTTATAAATCCATCTCCAAATCACCAATAGACTTTTTTATGTTCATCTTCTTTTTGTGGGGAATATTTGAATTGTGTTATGGGATTTATAATGGCCATGCTGGTAAAGATATATTAATTTCAGTTTGGGCAATTCAACAGATTCCTATTTATTATTTTATTACTAAATTAACATTAGTAGATGAAAAATCAGTGAAAATTAATTTGTATTTATTAACGATAATGGCCATAATTATGGCCTTATTTTCTTTAACTGCAGATGATCGTTTAGTGGTTGGAAGTGCTGCAATTGGTGGATATATTTCTCATATCGTTATAGTTCCACTCATTATTTTAATCATTAGCAAAGGGAAATTGAAAGCTAAGTTATTTTATGCGATTTTAATTATTTTATTTTTATCGGATATCATAATTGGTGGGTCTAGGCGTTTCATAGTTCCTGTACTTGCTAGTTTATTTATGTTAATTCTTTTCCATAAGAATCGCACAAAAATTATTATTAGCTTAATTTCTTGTTCTATCTTAGCCCTATTACTATTTGATATTATACAACCAGGTGGTAAAGGATTAGACTTTGTATTTTATCAAATGACTAGGGGTGAGGGATATAGAGGCGCAGAGAGATTAGTTGCATATAGAGAAGTTTTTAATAATTATCCTATTATAGGGGCTGGTTTTGGACAAAGGTATGAGGCCATGCTTGTAGGAACCAAGGGAGTAATTAGACCAGGTCCAACTTTTCATAGTTATTATGCTACTTTGTTAGTAAATATGGGGCTTATTGGGACAATTCTATTTCTTGTATTACCACTAGTAACAACTATTCATGTAATCAAATCCCTTAAAGAAAAAGCAAATTATATAGGGACAATTCATAAAAATTTAGTTCTTGCATTTCTAGGATTTTATATAGGATGGGTGTTTACAGCACAGTTTGATGCACCTAGGGACGGACATTGGTTAATAGGTTTATTACCAGCATTAATAGTTAGTGTTTTGAATTTCGGTAAAAGTTGGAATGAGTCTTCGGAGGATATACTTTTAAATAAGGAGAGGTTAGAGTGAAAGTTTTAATATTATGTTGTGGTGCGTGGGTTGAGGTTTGGAATAGCTATTTAAAGGGAGTAGCTGATCTTGATGGTGTACAACTTACGGTAGCTACTACAACTCCCTCGGATAAAGGATTGAATAGACTAGAAGAAATAAAGCAAAGAAATGTGAATGTAAAAATATATAAGGGGATGGCAGAGAAGCTAACAGGTCATGCAGCTACGGCAATATTCCCCTCGGAAATAAAAGAGTTATTTAAACAAAAACCGGATGTTATCCATATTATAGGGGAAGCTGGATATATTAGTACTTGGCAAGCAATTAAACTTAAAAAAAAGTATTGTCCTGAAGCGAGGCTAACTATTCGTGCGGCACAAAATATATATCATAAATATATTTTTCCATTCTCTTTAATCGAAAAAATTTCCTATAAAAATGTGAATCATATTTGTCCTGTATCAACTCAAGCAATTGATGTTTTGAGACAAAAGGGATACGAGGGGGAAGTTACAGTTATTCCTAATGGATTTGATAAGGAAGTTTTTTCTCCACAGTTGGATGTAGAATTGAAAATAAAATTAGGTTTAGATAATTTTGTAATAGGGTATGTTGGTAACTTTACTTTGCAAAAAGGAATATATAATTTGATAGAGGCGTTTGCCCAGATTAAAAATAAAGATGCTAAATTGTTTATGATTGGTAGAGGACCCGAAAAAGAAAATTTAATAGAAAAAATTAAACGATTAGGCATTGAGGATAGGGTTGTAATTATTGATTATGTAGAACAATTAAAATTACCGATTTATATGTCTTGTATGGATGTATTGGTTTTACCTTCTAAGCAGATGAAGTATGCAGGAAGTAAATTAGCAAAGGTTTTACCTTTCTTACAAATTCCTTGGGCAGAACAATTTGGTAGGGTATTGGTAGAAGGGATGGCATGTAAAATTCCTATTATAGGCTCAAGTAGTGGATCAATACCTGATGTTGTGAGTGATGTAGGTTTGATATTTGAGGAAAATAATAGCGATGATTTAGCAATGAAATTAGATTATATGATTGAAAATGAAGATTTCAGAAATCAATGTGTCGAAAACGGTTATATTAAAGCTTATGAGAAATATACGTGGGATAAAGTAGCTGAAAATTACCATGGGGTTTGGAACAAAAAATAAGTTTAGTCTAAAGTAATATAATCATAAGAATTAGGGGAGTTTGAATGGAAAAAGAAATAGAAAAAGAAATAGTACCTAAGGTTTCTATAATTACACCTTCATATAATAGTGAGGAATTTATAAAACAAACAATCAAATCTGTAGTAAAACAAACATTTCAAAAGTGGGAACTTATAGTAATAGATGATTGTTCTCAAGATAATACAAGGGAAATTGTTAAAGCTTACGAAGAAATTGATAATAGGATCAAACTTTTAGAATTGGAAAAAAACTCAGGGGCTGCAGTGGCGAGGAATAAGGGAATAGAAATTGCTAGGGGAACTTACATAGCATTTTTGGATAGTGATGATATATGGGAATATACAAAATTAGAAAAGCAAATTAAATTCATGGAAGAAAAAGATATTGCGTTCTCTTTTTGTGGTTATGAGGTTATAGATGAACATGGTAATAGCTTAGGAAAAGAGGTAAAAGCCCCTAATGAGATTAGATACAATGAACTTTTAGGAAATACAATAATTGGTTGTTTAACGGTAATGCTAAATAAAGAAAAAATTGGTGAATTTAGAATGCCAAATGTTAAACCTGAGGATACAGCCTTATGGTTGGAAATATTAAGAACAGGATTTAAGGCGTACGGTATTCAAGAGTCGCTGGCTAAATATAGAATTGTACAGGGATCAGTTTCTAGAAATAAACTTAAAGCGGCAGGGAATTATTTGAAGGTTTTGTGGGGACAGAAAGATTTAAATATTGTTAGGAAGTTTCTATATTTTATTTTATATGCTTTTAATGCTTTTAAAAAAAATAAGTAGATAATAAAGGTGAGGAATTAACTATGAATATAGCGATTTTTGGAACTGGTTATGTAGGATTAGTAACAGGTGTATGTTTATCAGATATTGGACATCGTGTAACATGTATTGATATCGATGAACATAAAGTTACTAGAATGAAAGCTGGCATTTCACCAATATATGAACCAGGCTTAGATGAATTGATGAGTAAAAATATTAATGAAAATAGATTGTTATTTACAACGGATTGTCGCCAAGGAATTGAAGAAGCAGATGTTATTTATATAGCAGTAGGTACTCCACAGCAAGCAGATGGTTCAGCTAATTTACAATATATTGAGCAAGTTGCTTTGGATATTGCTAATAATCTAAAAAAAGATTCGATTATAGTAATTAAAAGTACGGTTCCAGTTGGTACAAATGATCATGTTAAAAATTTAATTCAGCAAAATTTAAAATCAGATGTGAAAATTAGCATGGTATCAAATCCAGAATTTTTAAGAGAGGGTTCTGCAATTCACGATAGTTTTTATGGAGATCGTATAGTTATTGGCGCTGATGATGTCAAAATTGCCGATGTTATGGAAGAAGTAAATAAACCTTTTAATGTTCCTGTTTTTAAAACAACAATTAGAAGTTCAGAAATGATTAAATATGCAGCAAATGCTTTCTTAGCTACAAAAATAAGTTTTATTAATGAAATTGCTAATATTTGCGAAAAGTTAGGTGCGGATGTAGAGCATGTAGCTAATGGTATGGGATTAGATAAAAGAATTGGTACACAATTTTTAAAAGCGGGTATTGGATATGGTGGTTCTTGTTTTCCAAAAGATACACATGCTTTAATACAAATTGCTGGTAATGTAGAGCATGATTTTGATCTGTTAAAATCAGTTATTACAGTAAATAATAATCAGCAGGCATCACTTGTTGAAAAGATAAAAAATGTATTAGGTGATATAGAAGGAAAACAAGTTGCTATGCTTGGTTTAGCTTTTAAACCAAATACTGATGATATGAGAGAAGCAGCATCAATTGTTATTGCAGATAATTTAGTGAAAATGGGTGCAAATGTCGTAGCTTATGATCCAATTGCTACTGAAAATGCAAAGAAAATATTACCTAATGAGGTTCAATATGCATCTTCTGTTGAAGTAGCAGTTAAAGATGCCGATGTAACACTTATTGTAACTGAATGGGATGATATAAAGGAATTCCCTATTGAACAGTACATCAAATTAATGAAACAACCTATTATTTTTGATGGACGTAATTGCCATGGCTTAGAATACGTGAAGAAATTTAATGTAGACTACTATTCAGTAGGAAGACCAGCTGTAGTTCGTGAAAAAGTTTCTTTATAATTATAAAAATAAATTACATGAATGAGAATCTGTAAGAATATGTTTTGTAAATTAAGAAGTTGTTTTATTAACCTAGCTATTTAAAATTATATAGCTAGGTTAATTTTTTATATGCTTATTATAGGGATATGTAGTAACGGGAGGTTTGGAAGTATGGCAATACTTGTAACAGGTGGAGCAGGATATATTGGGAGTCATACATGTGTAGAATTACTGAATACTGGTTATGAAATTATTGTAGTAGATAATTTGTCAAACAGTTCAGTAGAGTCTATTAATCGAGTAAAAGAGATAACGGGGAAACAATTCAAGTTTTATAAAGAGGATCTTGTAAACTACGAGGCACTGAATAAAATTTTTGAGGAAAATGCAATTGAGGCTGTGATTCACTTTGCAGGTTTAAAGGCTGTAGGAGAATCGGTAGCAAAGCCATTAACGTATTATCATAATAATATTATTAGCACATTAGTATTATGTGAAGTGATGCAAAAGCGTAATGTGAAGAAGATGATTTTTAGTTCATCTGCAACAGTATACGGTGTTCCAGAAACATCACCAATTACGGAAGAATTTCCATTAAGTGCAACAAATCCATATGGTCAAACGAAATTAATGATTGAACAAATGATGCGTGATGTGGCATTTGCAGATACAGAATGGAGTATCGCATTACTTCGCTATTTCAACCCATTTGGTGCACATGAAAGTGGACGTATTGGAGAGGATCCAAATGGAATTCCAAATAACTTAATGCCATATGTTACACAAGTGGCAGTAGGTAAGCTAAAAGAATTAAGTGTATTTGGAAATGACTACCCAACGAAAGATGGAACAGGCGTCCGTGATTATATTCATGTTGTAGACTTAGCAAAAGGTCACGTAAAAGCGCTAGAGAAGGTACTGAATACAACAGGAGTAGATGCTTATAACCTGGGCACAGGTACAGGGTATAGTGTACTAGAGATGGTTGAAGCATTTGAAAAGGTTTCAGGCAAAAAAGTGCCTTATAAAATTACGGAGCGTCGTCCTGGTGATGTGGCGATATGCTTTGCTGATGCATCGAAAGCAAAGCGTGAGTTAGGCTGGGAAGCAACATATGGATTAGAAGAAATGTGTGCAGATTCTTGGAGATGGCAATCTGAAAATAAGGATGGATATCAAGAGGTTATTAACTCGAAGGTTCGTTAAAGGGTGCTAAAAATTTCATACATCTATCAATATAGTTTGGCTTCAAAATTCAATTACATGTATAATGTATTTTGACATCATAATAATTTGATAGTAGTGCCTAAAGAAAGAAGGTTAAAACTATGAAAAAGAAAATCCTATTATGGATACTGGGGATTATAGGAGTAATAATTATAGGCGGCGGAGTATATGCCTATAATGTATATTCCAAAGTCTCAAAAACATTAGATGAAGTTCATAAACCATTAAAGCGTGATGAAGGTAATAAACAAGAAGAAAAAATTAATAAATCTGAACCCGTATCTATCCTATTACTAGGAGCTGATGAACGTGGTGAAGATAAAGGACGCTCAGATTCTTTAATGGTTATTACTTTAAATCCTAAAAATAATTCAATGAAAACTGTAAGTATTCCTCGTGATACGTATACTGAAATTGTTGGAAAAGGGAAAAGTGATAAAATTAACCATGCTTATGCATTTGGTGGAGTAGATATGTCTGTCGCAACTGTAGAAAAGTTCTTAAATGTACCTATTAACTACTATATTGAAGTGAATATGGAAGGATTTAAGGATATTGTCGATGCAGTAGGCGGTGTAGATGTAAATAATGATTTAGAGTTTTCTCTAGAAGGAAAGCACTTCCAAAAAGGGAATATCCACTTAACTGGTGATCAAGCTCTAGCATTCACACGTATGCGTAAAGAAGATCCACGCGGCGACTTCGGGCGTCAAATGCGTCAACGTCAAGTGATGCAGGCTGTTATTAAGAAAGGCGCAAGCTTCTCTTCTTTATCAAGCTATGGTAATGTATTAACAGCGATTCAAAAGAATGTGAAGACAAACTTAACGCAAGATCAAATGTTTGATATGCAAAAGAACTATAAAGATTGCTTGAAAAATAGTGAGGAAATCCAAATCCCAGGTGACGGCCACAAAGCCGCTGATGGTATTTGGTACTACTACGTTCCAGATGCAGCGAAACAAGATATTACGAATAAGTTAAGAGCGCACCTTGAAGTGACTAAGTAATATGTAATAACCCAACTCCTTTGGTAGGAGTTGGGTTTATTTTTGCGTGAATTTATATTAGTATTATATGTTGTGAGAATAATAGATGAGGTGAATCGATGAATAAGAAAGCAGTACTTGTCCTAGTTATTTTTGTATTGTTTGTCGCTTCGGTTGTGAGTGGTAAATTATACTGGAATAAGAAGATTGCGAATGCGACAGGACAAACGAGTGAAGTGACGAAAACAAAGTCTGAAGTGAAAGATAGCGGTGCGAAGAAAACAGAGAAAAAACAAGATGCGAAGTCATCTTTTAATGAGGCATACGCGAAGAATTTACCGGATGAAGTGAAAGATAAGGTAAAGAAAGCTGCTGAGGATAAAAAGGCAGTAAATCTTGTTATTGTTGGTGATGAAGCTTCTTCATCTGCAAAAGATGCTTGGGCAGCTAAGTTAACTGCTAACCTAGATGCTTCTTATGGTAAAGGGTTATGGAATGTGACAGTCAAAGAATATAAGGGTGAAAGTACAGAAGAGTTAATCGCAAATAAGCGTGATAAAGAGATTGCAAAAGAAAATCCAGATGTGATTTTATTCGAGCCACCATTTATTACCGACAATGGTAAGACTGGTAATGGAAACTCAGTTCCGAGTACGCAGAAATTTGTACAAGCACTTTCTACTAGTGCGAAGGGTGCTACGATTATGATTCAACCACCAAACCCAGTGTATGGTGCGAAGAATTATCCGAAAGCGATTGAAGCGTTAAAACAATTTGCGATGCAAAATAATTATACATATATTGATCATTGGGGAGCGTGGCCAGATGCAACAACAAAGGCTATCCTACCATACTTAAAAGAAGAGTTTGGTTTCCCAACTGCTAAAGGTCATGAAGTTTGGGCACAATATGTAACGGATTATTTTGTAGCTAAATAATAAAAGGGGAGAGGGTATTGTCGTTCAACATATGTTCGACAATACCCTCTCTTTTTTTATAAGATTTTTGCTATACTAAACTGTACTATAATACAGGATGGAAGGAGGAGAACAATGAAAATACTTGTAGTGGATGATGAGTCGAGTATTCGTAATTTAATTCGAATGCAGCTTGAGATGGAAGGATATGAAGTGCTTACGGCGGCTGACGGGAGAGAAGCTTTAGAGAGATGGAAGGAAGGACCGGATGTTTTAATTTTGGATGTTATGCTTCCAGATACAGATGGGTATGAGTTACTTCGTTTGTTCCGGGAGAAGGATCGTGATATTCCAGTGCTCATGTTAACTGCGAAGAGTCAGATGAATGATAAATTGCTTGGCTTGCAGCTTGGTGCAGATGATTACGTGACGAAGCCATTTAATTATGCGGAGCTTATTCTTCGGGTCAAGAATATGACGCGGCGCGTGAAGAAGAAAGAGGTAACGGTAAGCCATGAAGTAATTGGGGCGGGAGAGATAACGATTTGCCCTAAGGAAAGAAAAGTGCATGTGAGTGGACAAGAGGTTCAGTTAACGTACAGGGAGTTTAATTTATGTCAGTTGTTTGTTTCAAATCCGCAACGTGTATTTATGAGAGATGAGCTACTTGAGAAAGTATGGGGATTTGAGTATATCGGAAATACGAGAGCGGTTGATATTATGGTGCAAAGACTGCGGAAGAAGCTCGGGAAGAGCGGGGAATATATTAAGACGATTTATGGCGTTGGCTATAAACTGGATTGTTAAGTGGTGATGATATGTCTTTAAAAAGAAATATGGTGTTTGGAATTGTTGGACTGTTAATCCCGATTTTTGTTCTTTTGTACGCAGTTGTTTATATTACGTTAGAGAAGAATATGTATCATAATGCGGCAAATTCTTTAGAAAAGTTAAGTGTAGAAGCACAAATTTATACGATGAACTATTTAGAGAAGGAAGCAGAGGTAGAGACGCTAGGTCCGAATTCACTTTTAATTGCTTCGTATTTAGCGAAGCGCATGGATGTCCGTGTACAGATGATTGGGAAGAATGGAGATGTTGTGGCGGATACGCAAAAGGGAGCACTTCTTCATCGGAATATTGATATTGAGAGCTCTTTGAAGGGGAAGAAATCTTATGTTTTTGAAGAGGGAGATCCAGCTCCAATTCTTTTGTTTTCAAGCCCAGTTTATTATGGAAACGATGTCATTGGAAGTGTTCGTTTTATAAATGAGTTAACGGGTGAGAAGGAAGTGTTAACAAATGTCGGCTGGACGTTCTTAATGACATCTCTTTGTCTCGTAGCTGCAGGTATTTTCTTTGCAATTCGTTTGGCAAAGTCTCTTCATAAGCCGATTGATCAGTTAAGACAAATGGCGCACCGGCTTGCGAATGGTGATTATAAAAGTAAGATTGAGTTAAATGAATATGTGGAAATTGCGCAGCTTTCAGCGTCTTTTAATGCGATGGCTGATGGGATTGAACTACATATTAAGCAATTGAAGGAAGAGAAAGAGAAGCAGAAAGATTTCTTAGACCGCATTACGCATGAGCTAAAAACACCGCTAACGGCGATTATTGGCTATGTGGATTTAATTCCGAAGTTAAAGGCGAAGGAAGATGTACAGGAGAGCTTGCGCTATGTAGCTGTAGAAAGTGAGCGTTTATTATCACTTGTAGAGGAATTACTTAAGTCTTCAAAGTACGGGACGAGTACGTTTGAAATATCACCTACAGTTGTGAATATAAAGGAATTAGCCGAAGAAGCAGTTTCAATCGTGAAACCTCGTCTGCAGAAATTTGAGATTGAAGTTATCAATGAGTTAACAGATGTATATGTTGTTGCCGATTTCGATAAGACGAAACAGATCTTCTTAAATGTGCTTGATAATGCGATAAAATATAGCGACGCTGCGCAAATTCGTATGAATGTCATTGTAAATGAGCGTGAGGCGAAAGTGTTTGTTCATGATGATGGCATTGGTATCGATGAAGGGGTGCTGGCAGAGTGGAATGAATCGCCAGAAGGGAAGGTACTTTCTTCTAGTTACGGGAACGGGTATGGTTTGTATATTTGTCAGGAGATTATGAATAAGCAGGGCGGAAGTATGCGAATTGAGAGTAGTGAAGAGGTTGGTACTACCATATTTATTACATTCTTACTTCCGAGACGGATGGAAGACATAAAAAACTTGAAAGCGGTTAAATGATACATTTATGAAACAATTATGCGATATTTTCGAAACAACGTTTTTTTATCTTGGAGGTAGGCAGAAATGAAAAGGCTATCATTTCAAATTCTTATGTTTGTCTTTTGTATCATTGTTTCTCTTATTTTGTTTTATGTGATGGAGAAGCAAATATATAATCGGATCACAATTGTGAATGACAAACAAGCTGTTTTACAAAGAGTGAATGAATCCCTGCCTACTGAAATGAAGGTTAGGCATGAAAAGTGGGGAGAAATTGTTATAACGGATGAAGTTCGTTTGCATACGATTGTTTCATTCTTTGACCGAATTCAAATCAATCCGAGTGAAGCTAAGAATCAAGAACAAGTATTTACTGGAGAAGTAACGTACTTGAATGGACAGAAACGTACTTTTGCAGTAGGTGACTTGTTCCAGTACGGGGCTGATATGTACGGAAAGAATGGTACGGATCCAATGATTTCAGCATTGCAAACGTATTTGTTAAGCCTGTATTACACACCAGAACGTATTCATGATTTTTTTGCGTCAGCACAGGATGTCATAGTACGTCAAGGTGATGTAGAACGTGCGGTGAATGTTACGCACATACTTGATTCGATTCGGTATGCAAAGCAAATTACAGATTACGGAGAAATTCAGAAGTTATTACAATCACAGAATGAACCGATCGCTTATGTTACCGCTTATAAAACTGGTAAGCGTATAAAGAATGAGCGTGAAGACATTCTTACTATTTCTGTGTATCCATCGTATTTTGTTGTGCAATATCTCGGTGATAATAATGGGAATGTCATGTATATGAAAAGCTCCCTCGCAAATGTATTTGTAAAGGAGAATGTGTCATGAGAAAGATAGCCTTTTTCTTCTTTTTGCTAGTAATAGGAGGAGCGATGTCTAGTTGCTCTCGAGATACAACCTCTATTAAATATAATAAAAGTGGTCTCCCTATTTTGAATGATCGTCATCTTGTTGCGTATGTAGCGGCTCGCGAGGAAGTTGGGGAAGCGTTGCTTTCATCATTTTGTAAACCACGCGGCTGTACGTATGAATTTATTCGTCTTTCGACAGAAGAGCTTCTTCGGAGGGTAGAAGAGGAAGCTGGAAATCCGAAAGCGGATATTATTATTGGCGGTACGGTAGACGCGCATCAAATGATGAAGCAAAAAAATCTATCTATTCCTGTTACGAGTCAGCATGCGAACCGTATTTCAAAAACTGTGAAAGATAAAGATGGTTATTGGTACGGTTATGAAGTAGAGAAGCTGGCAATTGCGATCAATAAAGAGCGGTGGAACGAAGAATTAGCCCCGCTCGGACTTCCTTATCCATCAAGGTGGCAAGATTTATTAAATCCAGTATATAAGGGAAAGATTGTTATGCCAGATCCAAATGTTTCAGGAACAGCCTATACGTTTTTTCAATCACTTATTGATACTGTAGGTGAAGAGAAAGCGAAAGAATATGTTAAGAGCTTTGCAGGGCAAGTTGGTGAAGTAACGGTGAATGGTTACATGCCAGTAGAGCTTGTTGCGAGTGGTGAGTATATGATAGGCATCAATTTCATGGGAGATCAGAGAATGCTTCAAAAACAAGGTTTTCCAGTTGTAAGTATCGTACCTGAGCAAACAGGGTTATCTGTTAATGCGATTTCGAAACTAAAACGTGCACCGAATGGTATTATTGCGGATTTATTTATTGATTATTGTTTATCAGAAGAAGCGGGTCACATTTTAGAAAAGGTTTCGTTTGGCGTGCCAACGATGTTTGCGAAGAACGAGAAAGAAATAGAAGGACAGCCGGTTAGAAGAACGAACCAACATATATCAAATAGTGGAATAATCGAGATATGGAATAGACAACGTCTCTCTCAGAAGTGAGAAAAGGAGACGAAAGAATATGTTTAAATGGCTCAAGCCAGCACCTGCAATTGAAAGATTGCCTGCGGATATGATCGACCGTGTATATCGATTACTACGTATTCGTGTGTTAATCGGAATTTCAGTTGGATATGCTGCTTATTATTTAGTTCGTAGTAACTTTACGTTATCAAGTACGTATTTAGTACAAGAATATGGTTTTAGTACAGCTCAAATTGGTCTACTAGGTTCAGTAATGGCAATTGTTTATGGATTTAGTAAGTTCTTTATGGGGAATTTATCAGATAAAGCTTTCGCCCAGCGCTTTATCGCAGTCGGTTTATTCTTATCAGGGCTTGTAAATATTTGCTTCGGTTTTGCATCTTCATTTGGGATGATTGTTACATTACTTGTTGTGAATGGTATTGTACAAGGTATGGGTGCACCTCCTTGTAGTATCGTTATGACGAAATGGTTCTCGAAGAAAGAACGTGGTACGAAAACAGGTCTTTGGAATATTTCACATAACGTTGGTGGAATGCTTGTGCCACCACTTGTCGGAATTGGTGTAGGTATTTTTGGTGAAAACCATTGGCAAGGCGGCGTGTTTATTTTCCCAGCGATTATCGCAATGGTAATTGCAGTTCTTGTTTGGATTAATGCGAAGGATACACCGGAATCAGAAGGTCTTCCTCCAATTGATGAGTATCGTAATGACTATGAAAATCTTGAAAAAGCAGATCATGCTAACAAGATGTCACCAAAAGAAATTTTAATGAAGTATGTAGTGAAAAATAAATTTGTATGGTTCTTATGTATTGCAAATGCATTCGTTTATTTAATTCGTTTCGGCGTTATTAACTGGGTTCCACTTTATTTAACGACAGTTAAAGGTTTCTCAAAAAATGAAGCACATGCGGCGTACGCAATCTTTGAAGGTATGGCAATTCCAAGTTCATTAATCGTTGGTCTTTTAAGTGATAAATTATTTAAAGGAAAACGTATGCCATTATGTATCATTAGTATGGTCGGAGTTGTTATTGGTACGTTTGTATATTGGCAAGCAACTAGCATACTTGTTGTAAGTATTGCAGTTTCTATTATCGGTTGTTTAATTTATGTACCACAATTCTTAATCGGTTTAAGTGCGATGGAATTAGTACCGAAATTTGCAGTAGGTACGACAGTTGGTATGTGTGGTCTGTTCGGTTACGTAGGCGGAAGTCTTGTAGCAAACGCAGTAATTGGTGTTATTGTTGATCGTTCTGGCTGGGATGGTTGCTTTATCTTACTATTAACAGGTGCTATTTTATCAACGATCTTCTTGTTCATCGTTCAGCGTGGACATGAGAGCAAAGCTCCTAAAGCGGCGTAATATTTTGTTTGAAAAGCTATCCAATTATTATTTTGGATAGCTTTTCTTATATTATTATAATCTTTCCTTAAATCTATCTTAAAAGACATAATGTCATATTTCTAATCATTGGAATTTTTGTTACAATATAAATGGATGTGTAAAACTTTGTAAAAAGAATGTAATAATATGTAATTCATTTTCAGAAAGTTTTATACAATTTTTATATTAAACTATTAAGTTATAAAAAGGAGAGAGAATATGGTACCAAATACGGTTCGTACTCCAAACAAGAAGAAGAAATGGATTATTATCGGGGTTATTGCACTAATTGTTATTGTAGCAGCAGTTAATATTTTTGTAATGCAAGGGAAGAAGAAGGGGGCATCAACATCTGCTGATGCTGTAAGTTTCGAGAAGGTAACGGAGCGTAAGCTGAATAATACGAAGTTAATTTCTGGTCAGGTGAAGCCTGGGAATATTGAAAGTTTTTATGCGGATCCAGCCAAAGGAAAAGTGAAAGATATTGAGGTAAAAGAAGGGCAAGAGGTAGAGAAAGGTGCGAAGTTATTCTCTTATGATAATGAAGAGATTAATCTTCAAATGAAGCAAGCTGAGCTGGATCAGAAGATGGCAGATATGCGTTATGATCAAGGGAAGAAGAAAATTGATTCGCTGAAGAAAGAAATTAAGAAAGCGAAAGATAGCGGAGCTGGGAAAGAAGTAACAGATCCGATGGAAGAGCAAGTAAGTGAGCTGGAGATAGCGCAAAAGACAACGGATCTTGAGAAAGAGAAAGGGAAGTTGCAGAAAGAAGAGTTAAGTAAAAAGCAGAAAGAGCTTACGATTTATAGTAACTTTGCTGGCGTTGTTCAAAAGTTAGATAAAGATGCAGCACAAAGTTCATCTCAAACGTTAGGTGGTCAAGGGAAAGCATTTTTACAAGTGGCTTCTAAAGATCCATTCCAAATTCAAGGTACGTTAACAGAGCTTCAAAAGTCACAAATTCAAAAGGATCAAACATTTACTGTAACTGCGAAAGCAAATAATAAGAAGAAGTGGACAGGTAAGATTACAGAAGTAAGTGAATTTCCAACAAGTGCAGAGATGGCGCAAGCTGGCGGTATGGGTGAAGCGACTCAAAATATGTCTCAATATACATATAAAGCAAGTCTTGATAGTCAAGATGGTTTATCTCCAGGTTATCACGTTTCTCTGCAAGTAAATTTAGAGAATAAGAAGATGGTTGCTGTTCCGACTAAGAGTATTGTAGAAAAAGATGATGATGCATTTGTTTATGTTGAGGATAAAGGAAAGCTTCGTAAACAAAATGTGAAAAAAGGTTCTACTGATGGAGACTGGACAGAGATTACTGAAGGCGTAACAGTGGGGCAAAAGGTGGTTAAAAATCCTTCCGACGATGTGTATGACGGAATGGAAGTGAAAGAGAAATGATTACGTTAAATAATATTGCTAAAACGTATTATCAAGGAAAATTGGCAGTGCCGATTTTGCATGGTATTAGTTTAACAATTCAAGGCGGGGAGTTCGTTTCGATTATGGGACCGTCTGGTTCTGGTAAGTCAACGCTTATGAATATTATCGGCTGTTTAGATCGTCCAACAGAAGGCGAATATATGTTGAATGATGTGAATATCTTAACAGCAGACGAGTCAAAGCTTGCTTTAATTCGTAATGAATATATCGGTTTTGTGTTTCAGCACTTTAATTTGCTGCCGCGTCTTTCAGCAGTCGAAAATGTTGAGCTTCCGCTCGTATATGGTGGCATAAAGAAAGCAGAACGTCGCCAGCGTGCTTTAGAGGCGCTTGGTAAAGTTGGATTAGCAGATCGCGTGCATCATTTACCGAACGAATTGTCAGGTGGACAGAAGCAGCGTGTAGCAATTGCAAGAGCTATTGCAAATAATCCAACGTTCATTATGGCCGATGAGCCGACTGGTGCGCTTGATACGAAGTCTGGTGAGCAAGTTATGGATATTTTCACGAAGCTTAATGCAGAAGGTACAACGATTGTTATGGTTACGCATGAAGAGGAAGTAGCAGCGTATTCTTCCCGCCGCATTGTACTGCGAGACGGGAAAATTACAGAAGATAGAAGGTGTGCGGTATGAGTTTACTAGATAGTATAAAAATTGCCCTCTCTTCTATTTTAGCTCATAAACTGCGTTCAGCTCTTACGATGCTCGGTATTATTATCGGTGTTGGTTCCATTATTACTGTCGTTGCGATTGGGCAAGGCGGGGAAGCAATGCTGAAGTCGAAATTCGCAGGTTCTGGTGGTAATAATCTTATGCCAATTCAATTTCAACCAGATATTAATGATGAGTTTGCTATGGGTGGATTTGAAATGCCAAAGTTAACGGAAGAGGATATTTTGGAAGTAAAACAAGTGAAAGATGTTTCACACGTTATTACGACAAACCGGAATTCAGAGGTGCTTGATGTAAATGATAAAAAGGCAAATCTGAATGTTATTGGTCTTGATAATGAATATTTTGCAGTTAATAAAGTAAAGGTTGTAAAGGGACGTACTTTAAGTGAATCAGATATTACTCATGCAAATAACGTTGTGATGATTAGCACAAAAACAGAAGAAACGTTATTTAAGGACGTAAACCCAGTTGGACAAATTATTGAGATGAAGGGGCAGCCAATGCAAATTGTCGGTGTGTATACATCTGATAATGAGTTTATGGGATTTGAAATGGAAGAAGCGCTAATCCCTCTTACGTTATGGCCTGTTTTATACGGAACAGATGAGATTCAAAACATCGCAATTCAAGCTAAAAATGTAGACGATTTAGAAGCAGCTGGGAAACAGGCTGTTGATGTATTAAATAGTCGTAAGCCAAGTGAAATTCCAGGTAAATATGAACTGGTGAACTTAAAAGAATTCCAAGAAAATGTTTCTAAAGTAACTAATATTATGACGATGATTATCGGTGGTATCGCGGGTATTTCATTAGTCGTTGGTGGTATTGGCGTTATGAACATTATGCTCGTATCTGTAACGGAGCGTACGCGTGAAATTGGGATACGTAAAGCACTTGGGGCAACGCGTAGTAAAATTTTATTACAGTTTTTAATTGAAGCAGTTATGTTAACACTTCTAGGCGGCTTAATCGGAATTGGTCTTGGATATGGCGGAGCATATATCGTTTCCACATTCGCAAAATGGCCACCTCTTGTTTCATGGGAAGTTGTCGTTGGCGGCGTATTATTCTCGATGACACTCGGTATTATTTTTGGATTAATTCCAGCAAATAAAGCTGCGAAATTAGATCCAATTGAAGCATTACGTTATGAGTAATTACTAGTGTAGTAGAACTACACACTACCGTTCTAGTGGGCGGTTCGTAGCCTCTATGTGAGGAAGTGAACCGCCCGTTAGAACGGGTTATATACATAGAAGGAGGCGTTATAATGGAAGCAAATATTAATACGCAAGATGCAGGTGGAAAGAAGCCATCATTATTTGGAATGATTACTTCTCCAGGTGAACAGTTTGAGAGAATGAAGACGAGTAATGCAGTTTGGGGGGCTTTTTGGTTACTTGTTTTGTTAGGTGGACTTGTTGGGGGATTTGCTGCTTATGTATATTCTCTAACACCTGAAGCTATTAAGCTTAATAAGGAACTAGGTGTTACTGTTTCAGCTGGAATGACATATGGTATGGGATTCGGTGTTGGTGCTCTTGGTATGGGATTTAGTTTCTTACTAAGTGCTGTAGTGTATAAAGTATTAATGGTATTTATGAGCAATGATACTTCTTATAAAAAATTATTGGCGATTACTGTATATTCAAGTGTTATTTCCTTAATCGGTGTATTAATAAATATAATTTTAGCTTATATTTTAGGTGGGTCGGGTCAAGAAATGTACACTGGCCTAGGACCAATTTTCGCCTCGAGTAGTGGTGTTGTAAAAGGTATTGTAAGTAAATTTGAAGTGTTTACAATTTGGGGATATGTAGTTACATGGCTAGGTCTTCAAATTACAGCAGGCTTAACTAAAAAACAGGCGACAATTATTACGATTGTTTTCTTTGTCTTAACTCTTGGAATGGGAGCTTTACAAGGTATGTTCCAATAAGGAAATAAAAATAAAAAAGGTGGCTCTTCCAAGAGTCACCTTTTTTATTTTTAACCATACTTCAAATATCGCCGTTGAAATTTCAAATACAACCTAGTGTAATTTCAAATTTCAGCGATACTATTTAAAATTACCCACAGTGAAATCCTTTCTTTATTTTTATATTGTGAAGGTACCGCGGAATATTAGAAAGGTATACCTTTTAGAAACGGGTACTGTGTGAAGCCAGCGACTTTTAAAGAGGCAGTTGTGTTGTATGAGGGAATGATCGTAAATCAAATAAAGAAGTTAGGGATCTATCAAGATTATGAAGAGTATTATCAATGTGGGTTAATCGGTCTTTGGCATGCGTATGAAAAATTTGATGCGGAGAAAGGGAGTTTTCCTGCATATGCAGTTGTAACGGTGCGTGGTTATATATTAGAGAGGTTGAAAAAAGAATTCACAGTGCAAGAAAAGTGTGTATGTGTAGGAGGGTATGAAGATATCTTTCATTTTGAAGATATTGAAATGAAAGTGAAGGATTTTATGAGTGTATTAGATGAGAAGGAGAAGTATATTATTTTTGAACGTTTTTTTGTAGGGAAAACGATGGGGGAAATCGCTTTAGAGACAGAGATGACCTATTATCAAGTGAGGTGGATATATCGGCAGGCGCTTGAGAAAATGCGAAATAGCTTAAGAGGATAAATAGTATCATAAGAATGGAAGGCAAGTGATATTGCTTTCCATTCTACTTATTTTGTTAAGGTAGTAAATGTAATAAGAGGTTTTTAAATTGTAGTGAATCTTGCATGTTCATACGTGATAATACATATCCAGCTTTTAATAATTGTTGTTTTAACTTATGGGGACTGATATGTATAGTTGTAGTTGTGCCATTTGAAAAATGAATGGTAGCTTTTTTACTCTGTTTGAAAAATTCTATGTCATCTATATGATTATAAAATAGCCATATACAGTTTGGAGAAGAAGGAGACTCTGTTGGGAAAGCACAAATATATTCTCTATGATTAATTGGAATCGGGACATTTTGTTTGAAATGAAAGTTTGTTTGAACTGCTTTACGTCTGCCTTGATAAGTAGTGTGTACATTGGTTAGACAAGATTTCTTTATGAGCTGGAGAGCGGTTTGACAGGAGTAAAGATGGTTCCCACTACTGTCGATCATTTTTGTGCAATAAGAAGGATGCTTGTAAGGCTCTAACATCATTGTAGAATTAGAAATAATAATAGCATTTTCGTCATTCATAAATTTAATTCCTCCTTTATAAATGATAATAATTCTCAATATAATTATATACGAATTAAGTAAATTAATTGTTAATCTTTTATTTCATATTGTAAATTTTGGCTATTCGTTTACAATCAATAGATGTTAGTCTTTCTAATTTGCATCGCTTGTACATATATATGAAAATAGAAAAGAGTAGGCGGTGAGATAGTATGAAGAAAAGGTATATTATTATGGCTCTAGTTGTTGTTCTTCTAGTATATTTAGCAAATAGTAATCCAAGTAAAGGTGAATATACGGATTGGGCAGCGAAGCAGTTTATGAAACGTAACGATGTAAGTAAGAAGCTAGACGAAGTGCAAAAGGAAAATGAAGAGGGTCTCCTTGGTGATTTAGCATCGGCTGGTAAGAAGTTGGCGAAAAAATATGTTGAGCCGCAAGTTGGATTATTAATCGATCATTATACGAAGCGAGATGATTATATATTCTTCTCAACATATAAGACGGAATTTGATATCGGCGGAGAACACTATAAATATGTATGCGTCGGTTTTTCAAAAATCTTTATTCCAATTGAAATGCCGAAGAAAAAAGACGAATCTGCAAAATGATGCAGATTCGTCTTTTTGTCTATAAGGTAATAGGAACTTCAGATACAGTCCTTTCTACGAGACGAGCTCCTTTTTTTCGGGTATTTTCATTAATTGATGAAAATACAGATGAGGCAAGGATTGTATCCATTACTTGATTTACGACTTGTGCATCAATAGGTGTGATCGGCTTCTCGATAGAAAAGACAACTGTTTTTCCATCTTCTTTCGCGAAAATTAATTCTAGTACTTGCATACGGTGTTTCCTCCTTTTTATTTATCTTGTAATCAGTGGGGACGTCCCCACTGATTACATTGCCACATTAAAGGCTAGAAAGATCTGATGTGCTAACAAGTTGTACAGCGTGAAGTGGTGATGCTTGTAGAGAAGCTAGAGCACGAGCTACGGTTTGTACTTGCTCTAAATTTGCGTTTGTTTTTACGCGCTTAAATTGTTTGTTCTTAAAAACTGTTTTTCCATTCTTATCTAATCCATTGTTTAAGACGAGACGTAAAGTTAAATCCATTACGATTGTTTCGACTGCCATGTTTATCACCCCCTTTCACTATATAAATAGGATGCAAATGTCATGTTTTGGCGTGAAATTTATTCTTTTTTTTGGTACTCTTAAAAGAATAAGAGAGGGGTTTCGGAAGAATGAATCGTAAATGGTTATTTTGGATTCCTGTTTTACTATGGATGGGGCTGATTTTCTATTCCTCGGCACAACCGTATAAAAAGCAGGATATGCGTTCGGATATTGAACAATATGTAAATGTGGAGTTTGTGAAAGAGCATTTTTCATGGGTATCTATCGATTACGGCGGTGGTACACCTGTTAGTATTGCAAATAAAGGTGTAGGTGGATTTATTGAGTTTTTCCTTCGTAAAGGTGCTCATTTTATGGTGTTCTTTATGCTCGGTTCATTGACGTATTATGCATTTCATCGATCGGGTTGTTCGAGAAAACGATGTTTCATGTACGCGCTCCTTTTCGTTGCGGGATATGCAACGTTTGATGAAATTCATCAATGGTTTACGGGCGATCGTACACCGATGTGGCAAGATTCATTACTGGATACGTGCGGCGGATTAACAGGTATTATAATAAGTAATTGGTTTTGGAATAGAAAAAAGAGCTAATCTCGAAAAGATTAGCTCCTTTTGTTTATACACCAAGTAATTCTTTTAGTTCATCTGTAGATAGTTCGGTCATCCAACTATCGCTTGTAATGACGGCGTTGTTTAATGACTGTTTTCTTTCTAACATTTCATCGATTTTCTCTTCAAGTGTCCCCGTTGTAATCAGTTTATGAACGTGAACGAAACGCTTTTGACCAATGCGATATGCACGATCTGTTGCTTGATTTTCTACCGCTGGATTCCACCAACGATCGTAGTGAATGACATGGTTGGCAGCTGTTAAGTTTAACCCTGTACCACCTGCTTTTAACGATAAGATGAAGATGTCATACGTTCCGTTTTGGAACTGTTCGATCATTTTGTCACGTTCTTTCTTCGGTACACTACCGTTTAAGAAGAGGACGCGCTGACCGAAATGTTTTTCTAACACATCTTTTAGCATGTTCCCCATACCGATATATTGCGTGAAGATTAAGCAACTTTCATTTTGATCTTTTATATTTTCAATGAGTTCCATGAGCGTGCTCGTTTTCATGGAACGTTCGATGATGTTTTTCGGTTCCGTTTCTTTTAAATAAAGAGCGGGATGATTACAAATTTGTTTAAGTTTGTTCAGCATGAGTAATATAAATCCGCGTCGTTCAATTCCGCTTAATCCTTCTACATTTTGCAATGTATCTTGAACAAGTTGTTCATATAAGGAAGCTTGTTCACCAGTTAGTGGACAGTAAGCTTTCTGTTCTTGTTTATCTGGTAAGTTTAATGCGACTGTTTGATCTTTCTTCGTACGACGCAGTAAAAACGGTGAGATAAAACGTTGAACTTGTTGGATTTTTCCTTCGTCACGGTCCTTTTCAATTGGTGAGACGAAGCGGCGCTGGAATTGTCCTAAGCTGCCAAGATATCCATGATTAATGAAGTCGAAAATAGACCAAAGCTCGGCAAGGCGGTTTTCCATCGGTGTTCCAGTTAATGCGATTTTGTGATTTGCTTGTAAGTTTCGCACTGCTTTAGACTGTTTCGTATGTGGGTTTTTAATATTTTGTGCTTCATCCAAAATAACAGCATCCCAGCATAACGTACTAAGTTCTTCCTCATCAAGCTGAGCTAATGCATAAGACGTTAATACAACATCTGCTGATTGAAGGAAATCTTTAAAGGATTCCCCTTTAGCTCGATTACTTCCATAATGTAACTGAACACGTAAATTCGGTGCGAAACGCTCAAATTCTTTTTGCCAATTTCCAAGAACAGATGTCGGAGCCACGATTAAAGCAGGACCTGTTTGGAGATTGTTTTCTTTTATATATAGTAAGTAAGTGATCGTTTGAATACTCTTTCCAAGTCCCATGTCATCAGCTAACAATGCGCCGAATCCAAGCTTTCTTAAATATAATAACCACTCAATGCCATGTTGTTGATACGGGCGGAGTGTAGCGTTTAGTGAAGAAGGGACATCTACTTTCGGAATATCTCCAATGTGCAATAGTTTTTGGAATAGCTCTTCATAATATCCATCTAGTTCAATTTCAATATCGTTAAATGGACTATCTTCTTCTACAATTTCTGTTTCAGTGGTGTTTGATAAATGTTGCTGAAGGACATCTTTCATTTCAAGTCCATATTTATCGGCACGATTCATGAGCTTTCGTACTTCTTCAATAAAGGCTGGATCTAGTCGCATCCATTGACCATTTATATTGAATAACCGTTTGTTTTGTTCAACGAGTTCAAAAAATTCGCTTTCTGATAAATCAATGCCGTTCGTTGAAATGCGCCAGTCAAAATTAACGAGCGTATTCATACCGAAGAAAGATTGCGTTTGCGTTGCATTTTGCTTCAGTTGCACACGTAATTTTGGTTTTGTCGCTTTTAAATTTTGCCACCATGATGGTAGTAAAATCGTAATACCTGCAGCGAGTAATTCGTTACTTGCTTCTGTTAAGAAGTTCCACGCTTCTGTTTCAAAGAGTTCACTTCGGAATGTATCACCGTCTTTTAACCACGGTACGAGCTTACTGAAGCCTTCTTGTGTTTCAAGAATACGTTCTTCATAATCGTGCCATCGTTTTGGTAAAGAATCGATACTTTCATATACATATATGCGATGTGCCCCGCGCTTTGGTGTAACAATTGTTTCAAGCTTCCACATTTCAAATTCTTCTTGCGGCTCTTGTAGTCGTAGTCCGATTGTAAAGGGAAGGTCATCTTCAATGTAACCAATTTTTCGAAGCCAATCTTCTTCATGTAGTGCTGCGTCTAATTGTCTTTTCGTAAAGTCGTAATGTTCATAAAGTCTCTTTGCATCTTCCCATCCGTCATTTGAACGGTTATCTTGTAATATGTTTTCATTTACTGCAGCCGAGAAAAGAGATGCCAATGTTTCATCTTCGATTGGAGTATTTTGAACTTTCCAAGATGGTTGTTTAGGCCAGCGCTCCATATCAGGTACGAAGCTACCGCTTGTGAAGGCATCCCACAATTCGTTCGCATCTTCCGTAAGTGCTGTAATAGGGCCGTTCATTTGAATACGGGCAAAGGAGTTCATCGGTTTATTCGCGATGTATTCAAATGCTTGTGCGTTTGTTAGCATAACACCTTGTCTTCCTTCAAAGCTTGCTTCTTTTAGAAACGTGCCGTAGAAGGAAGTGGAGTGCCATGTAAATGCATTTCGTTTCCAACTTGTTACGGATAATGGAGTACCGCTATCATCTTCTCCCCAAAGGAACCAACCGTGACTAACGTGCTGGAGCCTAATTGTTACTTCAGTTTGATTGATCATCGATTAATTTTCCTTTCCGTAATTCCTCTTGTAGTGCACGCAGACGTGAATGTAAGTTTGCGATGTGAATAATGAAAGCATCCCATTCATCGGTACGCTTTAATCGTTTATATAATGTACGTAATTTCTTTAAGTAACGAACTGCACGTCTATATGATTTGCGATTTCGCTCTTCAATGGCTTCGGTAGTAGCAAGGTGATAAAGAGGAAGTGCTGCTTCTGGTGCTTCCTTTTCAATATCTTTCAGCGGCTCTTTCAAAAGTTCAATCGCTTCAAAACCGTGTAAGAGCTGAAGTTCCGTCCATGTGCGATACTGCTTTTTCGCGAGTACGTATTGTTCATAGTTTGCGAAACTATATGGTAATAGCTCTTGCAAAATCATTTCGAGTCCAGCTTGTTCATTTGTATGGGTTGCATACGTTTCATACATGATGACGAATAAGCGAACGATATCTTTTATGAAAATCGTATTTTCTTGCTCCTGTATCGTTGTTTTTACTTGTTTATACGTAAAGGAAAGCCAGTTTTTCGCACGATCCCACTTCATTGTATTTAATAACTCTTCTAACCAGTAAAAGTACAGACTTACAACAGAAGCAGGCTGTTTTTTTAATAAGTCCATCGCTAATAGATCTTCATCATTTAAAAAGAGTAGATGAGAAGATGCTAGTGCTTTGGAAAGTGGATTCATTTTCGTATCGATTCGTTTTTCTTCTTCATGCAGCTGCTCTTTATTGTGTAACAGTTCACTCCATATGTGACGATAAATAAAGAACCTCTCTTGCGTATAGGCATCGGTCGAGAAGAATACTTCATGAACGAGACGAGCTGTTTCTTGCAAAATTGCTTCAGACTCTGAAGAAGTCGCTTCTGATTGTAAGTCCCGAACGATGGCTTCCACTTTATCTACAAAGAGACGAACGACGTTAACAGGCTGGTGATAAGAATACGTTTTATTTGCTTCAAATTCCTGAATTTCTTCTAATAATTTTTGAAAGCAATAAAGCGCTGCATGTAACCTGAACAATTCATGTATCACGATGATACGCGGAGCTTTCCGCTCGAGTTTCGTATAGAAGTCCGTAAAAATACTCATAAGAAAATACATTTGTTTATAAGTAAGCCGAGCTTGTTCTTTTTTAAATGATTCATATTCGTTATCAAAATAGGATTGCCAACTTTTATAATCCGTTTCTTCAAAAGCTGATGATTGCAATACTTGTCTTGCAGTTCGAATAGGAGGAAGAGAAGGTTTCGTATTATTTTTGAATAAAGTTAATACATCTCCTACTTGCCCGAAACTAGATGCTGCCGATAGTAACACAGCGAGCATATGCTCACACTGCGTTGGTGCGAAGCAATCGCAATAGCTTTCAGCTACGTTACGAATCGGGATATGGACGCTATATACGCTGCCTTCAGCATCTACAGTTCCTGATAGCGTATAGCCATCAAAGTCAACGTTGTAGACAACACCACTACGATATAGGTGCCGAGCTGTAGCGACATGTTCCTGATCAGCTGTTTGCTGTGGATCTAGTCCTTGAACGAACTCATTCGCAATCATCATAATTTCATCTTTCGTAATTGAGTGTTGCAGCATAATATTCCTCCGTACACATATTTCTTTCCTTTACCATTATAAACAAAAAATGCTCAAAACAGAAAAAATGAAATTTAGATTACATTACTTGAAAATCATGGTAATATATAAAATGTTAATTTTGTATATTACTATATATTTATAGGGGGAGAATAGGTTTGTCAGATTTGCAGACGAAGTTAGGCAGTGGAATGAATAAGTTACAAGAAGGAATTGAGCAAGGGAAGATGAAGCTACAAGTTGCACAAGAGATTGCTCAATTGAAAAAGGGAATGCAAGTACAAATGCAGAAAAAGGCAGAGGTTCTATTAGAGGTTGGACAACAAGTATATGTTCAATTAAGAGGGAACGGAGTAAATGAAGAAAGTTTGAAAGAGATGATTGCTCCAGTTCAAGAATTTGATGTGGCTATTTATCAAGCGAGAAAACGCATTGTTGAATTGCAAAAACAACAAGGCGAGAAAGCTACATGTGAATGTGGTGGACCTTTATCGATGAACGATAAGTTTTGTGGTTCATGCGGAAATCCTAACCCAATGTTAGCGGTAGAAAATGACGGTGAAACGGCAAATTGTATTTCATGTGATGAGCATATCGATAAAAACTCTACTTACTGTCCGGTTTGTGGAATTAAGCAAAGTGGGGAGTGAATAAGATGTATTGTCGCACGTGCGGAAAGCAACATGGTGAAGAAGTAAATTATTGCCCAAATGAAGGTAGTATGGAGATGGCTGGAGCTACTGATGTAGTAACGTTAGAACAAGATAACGCGAAATATTGTAAAGGCTGTGGTACTGAAAATGCTCAGCAAAATTTATATTGTCAAAAGTGTGGGCACTCGTTATTTGTTGTAAAGAAAAAAGAACAGGCTATAAAATTACCTACGATGGACGGTGCTCCTAATGTTGAATTCAAAGCAGATAAAGCCGTGTTAAAAACAGGTTTTATTGGTGGGGCTGTTGCAAGTATTCTCATGTTAATTGCAGGATGGATTGGTAGTGTATTATTTGCGTCTATATTAAGTGAGATGATGAGTAAATTTGCGAAAGAGTTAGAAATGCTACCAAGCTTTTATGCAAGTGCAACTGCTACGTTGTTAAATTACCATTTACTTGGTTTTACAGCTAGTGATGATAGTGGATTGATATTATCTTTATCTTGGCATACTCCATTTACATTATTATTAATCATCCCATTTATTATTTTCGCTGGAACAGGAATATGGTTAGGAAAACAGCGTGTTGCAAAAACGATTAAAGATCAAATTTTTATAGCGGCAACAGTTGGTATTATTTACGGCGTCTTTTTATTCATTATAAGCTTTATAGCGTCACAATCTGTTACAATTCCATTCTCGGATGCAGGTAAGATTACAGTTGGATATTCAGCAATTAAGAGCTTCTTGAGCGGTTTTGTATCCGGAACGTTATTTACTTTAGTAGGATTTATTGCTCATACAAGCAAAAACAATATGGCAGCAGCATTTCAAGAGTTAATACCATATGGAGCGTCTATTTATTATGGAATTTCATCTATGATAAAAGGTTTTTTAGTGACAGCGGTAGTAATGTGCATCTTAGCTGTAGCGTTAGTAAGTAATGTAGAAGACAGTGCTGCACCGTTAAAAGAAATGAAAGAATCTAAAACACAAGGTGTATTATTAGCGCTAGAATTAACACCTCAATTATGGAGTATGGCTCATTTTTCTCCATTAGAAGTAGAAAGTCCAGCATTGGATCATGAATTTAAAAAGTTTAGTAAGAAAGCATCTGATAACAAATTAGTATTTTCATTTGTGTCAGGTATTTCTGTAAATGGTATCGGAATGAAGGATATTGTAGTTGCACAAGGCGGAAACCAAGAGGATCTCGCTGAAGTAGAAGAAGTAAATGGTGCATTCCATTACGGTTTATTACTACTTATTATTCCGGCATTCTTTATGTTCATAACTGGGAGAAAATTAGCGGAATTACCAACTGCGAACATGTATATCACACTAGCTGTTTGTAGCGCTTCTTACACAATTATGATGATTGTAATGAACATCATTTCTAAGTTCCAAATTGATGTATCTGGAAATGTAATGAATTTATTTGGAGCGGGCGGTACTGTATTATCTATGCAAAATTCATTTATATATTTAACTATGTTTAGTTTTATTGTGACATATGTGGCGGCATTTGCTGGAATGAAATTAGCTAAAAAATAGGGGGAGAGCATGTTGAAGTTTTGTGGAACATGTAAAAAGAACGTTGCAGACCATTTGAACTTTTGTCCTGAATGCGGAAGCAAAGTTGAAGTAATTGTTGATAACAATGCTGCTTCATACACAGAAGTACAAAATGAGATAAAACCAGCGAAAAGTAAGAAAAATTTATTTTTCATCATCGGTTTCCTCATCGTTGCGGCTGTATTATTTGGGGCGTATAAGTTTGGAGCAAATAAGTTTTCAAAAGAAAAGCAAGTGAATGTAATGATTGAAGCATTCCAAAAGAAAGATGTAAATGCAATTGATGAAATTGTGAAAGCAGATGATCCAAGCTTAAAGATTAAGATAGAAGATATTAAGGCGTACATGCGTTATTTAAAAGAGAATCCTTCGTATAATAAAGAACTACTATCTTATTTACAGAAAGAGACTATAAATCAAAGGTTAGTAAAAGATAAAGCGTCCTTTAAAGATGGACAAATTGTCGAAGACGGAAAAGAGTGGTTCTTATATCCGAAGTATAAGTTCAGTATGAAATCTTATTACATGAGAGTTAGCACCACTGCAAAAAATGCTGAAATATATGTGAATGACAAAAAAGAAACCGAACTTTCTAGTGATAAAACTTCGAAAGAATTAGGACCATACTTCCCAGGTACGTATGTTGTAAAGGCGACTGCGAAGACTGAACTGACTGAATTAGAAACAGAAGAAGAAGTAGATTTAGCAGATGAACAGAGCGGGAAAGTAGAAGTCGATTTATCACTTGAAGGAAAGTATGTAACGATTTCTTCTGATGAAAATGATGCAACTGTGTTTGTGAACGGTAAAAAACGTGGGAAATTAAATTACGGAAGTTATAATCTTGGTCCTGTATCGACAGACGAAACAGTGGAAGTACACTTAGAGAAAACTACTGATTTCGGTGTGATGAAATCTGAAAGTATTAAAATTGGAGATCAAAGTACATATTACTTAAAATTCCCGAAAGAAACATCAAGTTCGGCTGTCGGTGACTTTGTACGAAATCATCTTTATGATAATGTGCGTGCGATTTCATTAAATGATTTTAGCCTAATTGAAAATAATTATGATAAGAGCGGGAAATCGTACAAGGAAGACCGTGATTACATACAATATTTACACAAAAAAGGAATTACAGAAGATTTATTAACAATGGAAATTCGTAATGTAGAGCGTCAAAGTGCTACGAAATATAAAGTAACAACATATGAAGAATATCATATTCGTTACGGTGATGGCTCTGTGAAGTTCAAAAGCTTTAATAATGATCATATCGTTACTGTGAATGGAAATGGAAAGATATTGTACCATTCTCTTGGAGCGAATAATACGTTGAAATCAGAGGAAGTATCTGGTCCAACTCGTTAATATGAGAGAGGTTGTTCAATATTTGAACAGCCTCTTTATTTTGTAGCTACTCAATATTTCGTGTCAAACCGTTGATATATTGTAAGTTATGATAGATATAATTGAAAGATCGTTGATATATTTTTTTACCATTATGAGCGCGTCTCTTTTAATATTGCTTGTACATACGGATCATGTAATATTTGCTCTATGATTGGTAACATGTTTTGTTCGAATGGAATGTCGATAGGGAATGGCTTTTGTGAGCCGGGTTTGATTCCATATTGGACAAATTTGTAATGTGTATTTTCTTCAGACTTGAGCACAATTAATTTATAGCGATTGTCGTCGCCAGCGAGTGAAAAATCAATAGAAGTAGCGTCATATGTTACTTCATCTTTATATATATACGGTTTTGGTGTACCGATCCAGTCTACTTTTGCTTGTACATTCATGAGTATAGCCTCCTTATAACTATTATAAAAAAATAAAAGCCAGCTCTCAACAAAGAGAACTGGCCTTAGCAGTCATTGGTTATTTTAAAATTTTCACTTTAACAGTTTTGCGTCCCCATTTTTGAGCAGCGCTATCTGATCCAAGTAGGATGTCGATACGGTTACCTTTAATTGCACCGCCAGTATCTCCAGCGATAGCTTCTCCGTAACCTTCTACCCATACTTTAGATCCTAATGGGATTACTTTCGGATCAACAGCGATCATTTTCATGTTTGGGTTCGCTGTTAAGTCATGACCCATTGCAGTTAATACACGGCCGCCATATGTGCCACCGTTTTCGCTCGGATGAGCTGTATATGCTGTAGCTACAACTGTTAACTCACGACCACCAGAAGGTGTGCTAGTTTCAGCAGCCTTTACAGCAGGCTTAGCAGCTTGTTTTGCTTGTGCTGCAGGTGCTTTAGCTGGCGCTTGCGCTTTAGCAGGAGCTGGTTGTTCTTGTTTCTCAATAACAGGTGCTGTACCTGTTAAGAAAGGAACGTGAACGTAAGCTGTTTTTCCGTTATATTCGAATTGTAACCACTCATTTTGTACTTGGTTCGTTGTTTCAATCATATCATCTTTCTTAAGCGTCCCAAGAATTTCTGAGTTTGTGTTCGCTTCAGCACGTACGTTTAATACGTTAGCTGTTACGTAGTAGATGCTTTTAGTGAACTCTGCACTTACGAATGCGTCTTTACCATCTAAAGTGATTTTTGACCATCCGTTCTCTGTATTTTGAACATCTATTTTATTACCGTTTAGTAATTTACCGACAACTTTTGATTCAGTAGTAGGGTTTTCGCGTACATTTAGTACGTCTGTTGTTACAACAGTTTCTGCATTAGCAGATGATGTGAAAATCCCAAGACCAAAAACTGCTGCTGTTGCTATTCCAATTAATTTTTTCATGATAGCCTCCATTGCGTTTGTTTTCGTGTCCTCATTATAGCAACAGATTTTTTCGGATTTCGGGAAAACACACAATTACAAACCATTCGTAATAAGTCGTTAACATGCTGTAATATAACAAAAAATATAGGAAAGCGTTTTTCACTCTATATGATTAGTAGGTTTCTACTTATATTCAAAATATTTAATACAACATATTGTTTTCGTCGTAAATAAAAATATTACATGAGTGTTACATGATGTTTACTAAACGATTACATTCCTTGAGTATTTTACCGTTTTATGGGTAATATAGTTATATAAACATAAACATTTCATTTGTGAAACTATAAACACGTGCTATATACTAGCAAAAAAACCGCATAATTGTTACAAAAAGAAAGGGGTGCAAGGAAGAAAAATGCCCTTTTTTACATCTGTAACACACCTTTTTTGGGGAAATACATTCCCATCCGCATTTTTCTCGCACAATTTGACAGCAGTATTTCGATCTTATAGCTCTTGCAGAGTGAAAAGGTTATACGGAAGGTAAGGCTGTCCATAAGAATTCGAATTGGTGAAGGTGAAAGTAAGAAAATCACCACAAAAATCATAGTTTTCTATCCGATTTTACATATCGGAATTTATGTTATTTACAAAAGTGAAACCTACGAAGGGGGATTTGATGAGGAAACTGACAAAAACATTCATCGTTTCATTAACATTATGTATTGCATTTACACTTTGGGGGATTATTCCCGAATCTATTATTGGAAAAGGTAGCCTAGGAAATGTAACAACTGCAATTCAAACTGCATTAGTTAGTAAGTTTGGATGGTTCTATATTATTTCTGTTTCTATTATTTTAGGTGTGTCTATCTTTTTAATTGTTTCGAAATACGGTTCTATTCGTTTAGGTAAAGATGATGACGAGCCTGATTATAGTTATATGACATGGTTTGCTATGTTATTTAGTGCTGGTATGGGTATCGGCTTAGTCTTCTGGGGCGTTGCGGAACCATTAAACCATTTGTATGCACCTCCGTTTGGAGAGAGTGCAACTGAGGAAAGTGCACGTCTTGCACTGCGTTTTTCATTTTTCCATTGGGGATTACATCCTTGGGGACTATATGCATTTGTAGCGCTTTGTATTGCTTACTTTACTTTTAGAAAAGGAAAAGCAAGTACAATTAGTGCGACAGTAGGACCGTTATTTAAAGGCGGGGACCATGGACGTATTGCTCATTTATTTGATGTGTTAGCTGTTTTCGCGACTGTGTTTGGTGTGGCAACATCATTAGGTCTTGGTGCAAAACAAATTGCCGGTGGTGTTAGTTATTTAACATCCATCCCGAATTCATTAACGACTCAGTTAGTTATTATCGCAATCGTAACAGTGTTATTTATGTTATCTGCGCAAACAGGTCTTGATAAAGGAATTAAATATTTAAGTAATACGAATATTATTTTGGCATTTGCACTTATGATTATTGTATTATTTGCGGGTCCAACAAACTTTATTATGAATTACTTCACCTCAACAATTGGTGCTTACATTCAGGAATTACCAAGCATGAGTTTCCGATTAAGTCCATTAGATGAAGGTGGAAACCAATGGATTCAATCGTGGACAATTTTCTATTGGGCATGGTGGATTGCATGGTCACCATTCGTAGGTACATTTATTGCTCGTGTTTCACGAGGACGTACCATTCGTGAATTTGTTATCGGTGTGTTACTCGTACCGACCGTAATTGGTGCCCTTTGGTTCTCTGTTTTCGGCGGAACTGGTATTCATATGGAGCTGTTCGGTGATGCACATATTTTTGAAAAAGTGAAAGAGATGGGAACAGAAGTAGGATTATTCGCTATGTTTGATCAGATGGGAAGCTTTGGATCGGCTTTATCTGTTCTAGCTATTCTTCTTATTTCTACATTCTTTATTACATCTGCAGATTCAGCGACATTCGTTTTAGGAATGTTAACAACACATGGTAGTTTAAATCCGCCAAACCGCATTAAAATGATCTGGGGTATCGTTTTAGCTGCTCTAGCTTCTATCTTATTATATGTAGGTGGATTAGAAGCCTTACAAACGGCAGCTATCATTGCAGCATTCCCATTCGTCTTCGTTATTTTCTTTATGATGGCAGCATTATTTAAAGAGTTACAAAAAGAAGGGCGTATGAAGCGTCATAAATAATAGAAGGAAAAAGAGCTGATTATGTATCAGCTCTTTTTTATATAGAAGGAACTTGAACTGCAAGTAAGGGAAATAAAATACTTTACAGATTTTCCGAATAGGAAAGCCCACTACGGTGCGATAGTACCCCCTTTAGGGGTGGGATGATAGTGAGGTCAAATGCGATGTACAGATAAAATACCGAAAGTATGTTCTGTACATCAAGTGTTTGAAATGGTATAATTTTCATAACAGACAAGTAAAAGTCTCTAAAACAATCTTGTTCTCTGAAAACAGAATACATATGAGGTTGGAGTAACAAATTCTTCTGCTCCGTAAAATGTATTGAGTCGTCAAGTACAAGACGCTAAAACACATTTGAGAACTCAAAATCTGACTCGTTTGGTAATAGAACGAGTGCCGTATCTGCTAGATGCACTGGATACGGAGTGGTGATGGCACACCGCAATCTTGCACGTCAGCGATACTAGAAATAGACGTCGCCTTTGGTAGCAAGAATCCCACTGACGTTAGTCAGCTTGCGGCTTTAGCCGTGGGAGTGTCAATATATTAGTAGTATGCCTTTTATATGGAGAAAAATCGATACATTTCGACAATGTTCGATATATGGCGGATTCTATTCGTATTTTTGACAAAAAATTGTCGGAAATGTGTTGTCACGTTTATATATATGTGCTATATTATTTCCTGTAAGCGATTTCAAATAGTTTTAAAGCGCATTCAAGGGGGACATCTAGAATAATGAAACGTTACGAAAGAAAGTGGAAGCATATTTGTTTGAAACGTGTGGCACATCGTAGTGTCCAAGAAAGCACGGAACCTAAGACTGAAACGCGCAAAGAGCAGCAAGAGAAGCAATTGGTTCTACAAAAATAGCAATCACTTTTTCGTATATAAATGAAGGTCGATCGTTCGTTGGGGGATGGACGTGAAATTACTTTCAGCTAAGGGGTATTGTCTGATATATAATTTATACGGCAATAAATAAGCACAGAGCATACGGCGCTCTGTGCTTATTTTTATTTATCTTTTTTGAATCGAACAGTTTTGTCCCAGCCAATGACTTGTTTCTTGCTCTTTGCACGTAAGTATAAGATTAAGCTACGAATGAATAAGTACGTAAAGAGCTGTGCGTACGTAAAGTACATGATCACACTAATAAAAATATTAGTTGGTGTAAAGGTTCGTTCCACACTCTGGGCACTAAATAATTGAGAAACATATGTAATGTATGCGACATACCACATGAATAGTAGCGGAATGCTATATTGAATTTGGAATATCCCGAGTAACCCAATTACAAACCAAACGTTCGAAATAATTAAGAATAACCAAAATACAACATACACTAAAACTTGTTGTAAAGAATGGACGAGAAGTTTTCCTTTAAAGAAACTTAATGAAGAAAACATTTTTTCTAAAATGTACAAGTTCCCTTGAAGCCAACGTGTACGCTGCTTAATAAGGATTTTTAAATGTTCAGGTTCTTGTTCCCATGTAACCGATTCTGGAACGATTGGCAGGAGATAGCCTTTTTGTGTAATTCGTAATGTTAATTCAGCATCTTCTGCAATTGCATAAGGGTCATAGCCGCCAAGTTCCTCTAATGCAGCGCGGCGAAGAAGCATGTTTGTTCCTGTTAGTGAACCTGTTTGGAATAGTAACCAACGTCCGGATTGCATAAGGAGCTGGAAGATTTGAAATTCTAACGAAATCATTCGTGTTAGCCAGTTTCTTTTTTCATTTACAGTACGAACATGCCCAACAGCTCCAACAGCATCCTCGGTTGTTTCAGCGTGTTCTACGAGCATTCGCAGTGCATGTGGTTCAGGCTGGTTATCTGCATCATAAACACAGAAGTATTCACCATCTGAAATACTAAGGCCATAGTTTAATACACGTGATTTTCCTTTTGGTTCACCAGGTGGAACGCGAATGTGACGAATATGAGCATAAGCTTTGTCAAAATCGTCACCAATTTCAGGTGTCTCATCTTGCGAGTTATCGTTCAATAAATAAACAGTTAGTTTGCCTGGATATTCAATCTTCGCCATCGCCTCTAAAGTATCTTTAATAACGACCCCTTCATTGTGAGCTGGTATTAAAATATCGACGCTTGGGTAATGTTTTAGCGTACGATCTTTTCGTTTACTATTTCGGTGAACTAGACCTGCGAGTGTTAAGAAAGAATAGTAAACGAGTAAGCCAGAGAATAGAAAGGCTGTAAAAATAAGTACATACTTAATCGAAAATGTGATGCTAATCCAAAAAACAAGTACGCAAAACAAGAGGAATAAAAGAAGTATAACGAGTGTCATCATAATAACGTCTGTCCTTTGTTCCCAATTTGCTCGCGTGAAATTTTTATATCTTGGATCGCTTCAGCAGCAAGCCATTGCTCCATTTTTGGCTTTAGGCGGTTCATTACAATGTCAGCACCGGCTTCATTTGTATTTTGTAATAAAATAACGAGCGTATTATTATCATATTTAGCAGCAAGGTCAAAGTCAGCTCTTACCGTTCCAACTAATAAGGAAGCTACACGGTCCATAACACTTTCCTTCGTATATTTACTAAAGGAAGTGAAATCAAAATAAATCATAACGCCTGTTTCATTACGACGATTCATTGCATTGATTAATAATGCTTGTCGTCTCTCAAATTCTTGTCTTGTTAATAATTTCGATTCTCCGATGTATTGTTCTAACGTTCTCACACGTTCGGTTAATTCTTTATTTTCATGAATAACCTTCTTTAATAGATGAGTGGAGATATATACAATGAAGAAATTTGCTGCCATTAGGAAGTGAGTAATAATGTATTCCCATTGTTCTGATGTACTCCATAAGTAAAGCCATGCTTGGTAGAACAGGTAGAATACCGAAATAATGGTTCCTAATATGAAGAAAACAAATGCAGTTTTATCAGGCAAAAATAGAAATAGTACATTAACAATTACATATATAATTGTAAAAATGAGAGCATGCTCATATTGCGTTACATGTACAGTTGTAAAATAAAATAAAATTTGTAAAATCCACATAGAGAGGACTTTATAGAAGTTATCTTTCACAAAACTTTCCTCCTTAAAGATAATCCATACAAGGATACTTGTAGTATGCGCAATTATTAAGAAATAGACCGGATGACTATATTCTTTTTGAGAGAGCAACAATAAGTAGTATCCCTCTTTTGTAAGAAAAAATAAACAGACTTGATAATTATTGTATCATAATGTTTTTATATTTCGGCATAAAGTATTTAATATATACTAAGAAAATAAAAAGTCCCCTCTTTAGAAAGAGGGGACTTGCTGTATTTTATAGGAACATCATACCTGCAACTGCTGCGTTTAAGAAGTTAGCTAGTGTACCAGCGATAACTGCTTTAATCCCTAATTGTGCAATTTGTTTACGGCGAGTAGGAGCTAATGTTCCTGTTACACCTAATTGAATTGCGATAGAAGAGAAGTTTGCGAATCCACAGATTGCGAATGTTAAAATTAGATTTGTTTTTGCAGAGAACTCTGCCATATGTGGTCCTAAGTTTGCGTATGCAACGAATTCGTTGATTGCAAGTTTTTGACCGATAAAGCTTGCTGCTTGTACAGCTTCACCAGGAGAAACCCCGATTAAAATTGCAAATGGTGATAGTAAGTAACCGAAGATTAAATCAAGGCTAAGTTTAATATCGAACCAAGAGCCAATCCATCCTAATAGGCCATTTAATAAAGCAATTAATGCGATGAAAGCCATTAACATTGCTGCTACGTTAATAACAAGTTGCATACCTTCTGATGCACCACGTGCCGCAGCATCAATAACGTTTGCATCTTCACGCTCTGTAGAAAGTTCAACGTTATTATCTACTTTTTCTGTTTCTGGCATAATTAGTTTTGCAATTAATAGACTTGATGGAGCTGCCATAATTGCTGCTGCTAATAAGTGTTCTAACGGAATACCCATTGCTGCATAGCCGACAAGAACTGATCCAGCAACAGCTGTCATACCGCTTACCATAATAGCGAAGAATTCACTATTTGTTAAACGTGCTAAGTAAGGTTTGATTAAGATTGGAGCTTCAGTTTGTCCTAAAAATACAGTTGTTACTGAGTTTAAACTTTCTGCTTTAGAAGTTCCAAGAAGTTTACTTAATGCACCACCAACGATACTAACAAATTTCTGCATAATACCGAAATGATATAAGATTGCTACTAATGAACTAATAAATACGATTGGAAGTAGTGCTTGAATAACGAATACAAATCCCCAAGGTCCTTTTGCGTTGACTAAATCCCCAGCAACGAACTTAATTCCCTCGTAAGAAAAATTAATTAATCCTTGAACGCCATCTGCAGCGTGTTTTAAACCTGCTTTTCCGGCATCCCATCGTAATACGATAAATGAAAATGACATTTGTAATGCTAGCGCGATTAAAATCGTGCGCCAATTAATAGCTTTGCGGTTGGAAGATAGTAAGAAAGCGATTGCTAATACTCCAATCACGCCGCCAATTCCCCATAAAAGATTCATGCAGTGTATGCTCCTTCCTCATAGTAAAAAAATGTATAAAACAGTTGTCTATACTTCTGCAAATATAACATCTTAAGTAACTTATCATAATGGACATCAGAGGTCAAACGTCTAACGAAAAGTTTAAATAAAAAGAAAATTCTTCAAAAAAACACATATAAAATGATTAGACATGAAATAGGTTATGTTTTTTGTGTAAAAATATACATTATGATAACGTTATGGATCATTATTGTAGAATATAGTGTATGAAATAGGAAAATAGATACATTATTTTTTTAGGGAAATAGGTTATACACATTAAAAAAGAGCCTTCTAGTAATCTAGAAGGCTCTAAAAATATAACTTAAGGTGCTTTCGTATAACCTAAGAAGTGCTTACTCCAATAAGAATTGCTTAATGAAGCGATTGCTACACCTTTATCTCCAGCTTGGATAAATGATCCGCCCCCAAGGTAAATACCCATGTGAGAAGGACCCGATTTATAAGTGTTTTGGAAATAAATTAAGTCGCCTGGTTGTGGATTTGAAGTTTGTGGTAGGCTACCCCAATATCCCGCAACACTTTGACGGCTAATGTTATGACCAAATTTCTTAAATACGTGGTAGATGTAGCCACTGCAGTCCACACCGTTAGCAGAAGTTCCGCCCCAAACGTATGGTACGCCTTGCATTCCTTTTGCATATGCAAGTATAGAAGAACTGTTGCCGCTATTATTACCTGTATTGTTGTTATTGTTTTGATTGTTATTTTGATTGTTGTTAGGCTTATTATCTACTGCGCCGCCAACTGGTGTTTTAGAAAGGTAACGTGTTCCGATATAACCAGTTTGACCGTTGTAGTTAATTTTGCTCCATCCAGAGTTTTCAGAGATTACTTGAACCTTCTGTCCTTGTGGAAGTGCGCCTATGATTCTATAATTTGTACCTTCACCACTACGTACATTTAAGGCAGAAGCATTAATGTAGTAGTCACCAATTGCGCCTTGATTAGGTTGTTCAGGTTGTTTTGGTTGCTCAGGAGTAGTAGTGCCACCTTTAACGAATTTCATGAATTCGCTACTAACGTAGCCTGTTTTTCCTTGATAGTTAACTTTAAACCAGCTACCTTCAGAGCCAATTACGTTTAATGTCGTACCATTTAATACGCCACCAATTACGCTATGGTAAGTAGCAGGACCTGTACGAACGCGTAGAGATGTTGCGTTAACAACGTAAGTACCACCAGTTTGAACAGTTACATTATTGTTTTGGTTATTATTTTGGTTGTTATTTTGGTTGTTTCCTTGTGTAGCGTTATCGCTAGAACCGCCTTTTGTTACGTAGTCTTTGCTTACGTAAGCCGTTTGACCTGCATAATTGATTTTGAACCAATCTTGAACTTCGCCAACAACTTGTACTACTTGTCCTTTTGTAACAGAACCTACAGTTGTGTGAGAAGTGCTAGGACCTGTACGAACACGAAGGGAAGATACATTTACTGTATAGTTTCCGCTTGCTGGTTTTACAGATTCTTGGTTGTTATTATTCGTATTGTTGTTTGAAGAACCTGTATTAGCAGAAACGCCAGATACAAATTCACCACTTACATAACCTACTTGTCCATTATGGTTGATTTTTACCCAACCATTTTCTTGACCAATTACGTTTAATGTTTGTCCTTCATATACACGTCCTGAAACAGAACTAGAAGTGTTAGGAGCGGTACGTACACGTAATACATCAGCAGTAACTTTATTCTTTCCACCTGTTGTACTTACATTGGAATTGCTTGCACCATTTTTTGATATAAATTCACCACTAACAAAGCCTGTTTTTCCATTAATGTTAATTTTGTACCAACCATTTTCTTCGCCAATCACGTTTAGTGATTGACCGTTATAAACGCGCGAGATGATGTCGTGAGAAGTACTTGATCCTGCACGAACATGTAATACGTCAGCGTTTACCGTATAAGATGAGCTGTTTGATGCAGAAGCTTGGACAGTTGTAGCAGCTTTTTGTGTATTTTGTTCAGGGGCAGCTTGAACACTATCAAGTGTAGGTGCTGCTCCTCCTGCTACAGACACTGCCGCAAGACCGGCAAGGTATTTTTTCATAATTTGTCGATTCCTTTCTGTCTGTAATGTAGTGAAGAAATATTTACCAACTGTTAAAAATTCTAAAGAGCATGTCGATTACTGTCAAGACTTATGCGGGAATCTGAATATGACAAAAAGATTACAAGAAAAAATCAAGGCATAAATCTATACCTTGATTTCCATTTAAATACATATATTGAATGTAGAAAGGATAGAAATTATTCGTGTTTAAGAAGATGACATATTGGATTGTAACAAACTCTGAGAAAATGATCGTTGCAGCATTTTCGTGATAGGGCCAACTTGACCATCTCGGATTGCGGTTCCATCAAGATGAGTCATCGGCAAAATTTCAATCGTCGTTCCTGTAAAAAAGCATTCATCCGCTTGATAAACATCACGAACGCTGAAAAGCTCTTCTTGTACTGGAATACGAAGGGTTTTCGCTAAAGAAAGAACATATTGACGAATAATGCCATTTAAAATAAGGTGATTAGCTGGATGTGTGTAAAGAGTTCCGTTTTTAATTAGAAAGAAGTTAGAGTGGCTACCCTCAGTTACAGTACCATTTCGTACGAAAAGGGCCTCTTTACAACCTTTTCGTTCCGCTTTCGTAGTAGCTAATATATTCGGTAATAAGTTTAATGATTTAATATCACAGCGTAGCCAGCGCGTATCCGGTTCTGATATGGCACGTACACCATATTCAATCCATAACGCTGGTCTTTCTTTCTTTGTAATATAGGCATAGATTGTTGGAGGGACGTCATATGAGAACGTATGGGTACGAGCTTGTACACCACGAGATACTTGCAAATAAATCGTTCCATCTTCGTGGAAATTATTATTTTCGATTAGTTTATAAAGTAGGGTAATCAGTTCCGCTTTTGAGAAAGGGAGTGTTAATTCTATTTCTTCCATGGAGCGATATAATCTTGTGATATGCGGATCTAATAAGTGAAAGTTCCCTTTATATAGACGAATAACCTCGTAGACACCATCACCAAACTGCAAGCCTCTTTCCTCAAGGTCTATGTACGTTTTTTGTTTCGTTGTATCAATAACTGCATCATTCCAAAGTACAAATCTTTCATATGCCAATTTTCGTCCCATCCTTTCGTCAGTGCATAAGTAAAGTGAAGTTTTCATTCATTTGGAATAAAAATCACTACAGTAATTTTTATGTGAGTAATTCTTTACATATGACGTATATGTATTTGTAAATGGTAGAGAAGTGGTAGTGATTTACAGCATTTCGTATATACAAATTCGAAAATAAGAAATAAGAATCCTGCTTTTAAATAAAAAAAAGCAACATTCTTATGGAATGCTGCACAAGGAGGGTAGCTATTTTTCATAGGGACATCGTCTTATTGAATGTTTTGTGTATGGAAACAAAACAAAACATATTGAAAGACAATTATAAGAAAGTAGAAATAAACGATTCACATATTTCTTTAAGGGATCTTATTACAGATGAGAGATAAGAAATATATAGAACCTCGTTTACATATTTTATTATAGAGATACTTCATTAATTTTATATGAATATTTGGTAAAGGTTATGTAATGTTAAAGTTAATGAATATAAGTAATTGTATGGAGGAATATAAAAAAAAAGGCTGAGATTACTCAGCGCTCTTCTTTTCTTCTTTAATAGCTGTCTTTACTTCACCAGTTTTGATCTTGTTGCTTTCAGAGAAGCGAAGTAAGTCACCCTCAATGATTTTGTCAGACATGCTCAATTCATTTTGGGCGCGATCAATAAGTGGTTGAGATTCTTCTTTTGGTAGTTGTACAACTTCACCAGTAGCACGGTCGTAGAATGTACTGTTCGTGTACATGTACTTATCTGTAACGAAGCTACCATCACGAAGAACAACGAACCCTTTATTGTCAGGTGAGAATACGTCATGACCGAATCGAACGTCATTCGTAGAGTCTACACCAAGTAAGTTTAGAATAGTTGGTTTAATGTCAATTTCACCAGTTGGTTTTGAAATTGTTTTACCTTCTTTTTGACCTGGAACGTGAATAAACATTGGTGTTTTTTGTAAGTTCATATGGTCAAACGCAGTAATTTCTTCTTTTCCTAAGAACTGTGCCATTGCACGGTTATGGTTTTCAGAAATACCGTAGTGGTCACCGTAGAATACGATAACTGAGTTGTCGTAAATACCTTCTGCTTTTAGACGTTCAATAAAGTGTTTCATTGCTTCATCTAAGTAGCGAGCTGTTACCATGTAACGGTCAAATACGCCATCACCAGAATTGTATTCATCAATTAATTTTGTATTGTCATCATAAGTGAATGGGTAATGGTTTGTTAAAGTAAGGAAGCGAGTATAGAACGGTTGCTTCACTTGTTTTAACATATCGATAGATTGATCAAAGTACTCGATATCTTTTAATCCCCAGTTTAATTTCGTTTCTGGCGTAATCTTATAGTCAAGCTCGTTGTAGTAACGATCATAACCAAGTGCCGGATACATAATGTTACGGTTCCAGAATGTTGCGTTGTTTGCGTGGAATACTGCAGTGTAGTATCCTTGCTGACGTAAAATTTCTGGAGTTGCTGTGTATTCGTTGTTACCGTGTGTGAAGAATACAGCACCACGGTCTAGTGGATACATTGAAGTATCTACTAAGAATTCAGCATCAGATGTTTTTCCTTGCCCAGTTTGATGGAAGAAGTTATCAAAGTAATAACTTTCTTTCGTAAATTGGTTTAAGAATGGTGTAACTTCTTGTCCGTTAACTGTTGCACCAATTAAGAATGTTTGTAATGACTCAAGAGAGACAACGATTACGTTCTTCCCTTTTGCAGTACCAAACATATTTGGATCTGGTTTGCTTTGCGTTGTTTTTACGTAGTTCTCTGTTTCCTGTAACTTACTACCGTCAGCAAATGCCTTTTGTGAACTTGATTTTGCTTGTAAGCCAAGATCATACACTTGGTGTACATATAAACCTAAGTTTTTAACAAGCATAACGCGGTCGAATGAACGTGTTAATAGTTCTGGACGCTCAGCTTCTGCCAATCCTAAGTTTGCGAAGAAAATAGCAATTGTTGACACGAAGTATAGGGAACGCATTGGGCGTGCTACACGTTCTGTCGGTGCAAAATTCTTCATCTTCTTCAATAAAATGAAGAATACGATAATATCAGCAAATGCGAGGATAATTTTGTAGTTAAACAATTCTTTTACACTAGAACCTAAACTTCCGAAGTTAGATGTTTGTCCTAGTACTGGTAAAGTAACGAAGTCATTGTAGAATCCGTAGAACATTACGTTACCAACAAGAACGATTGTTAAGACAAAATTAATTCCAAGTGCTATATAGTTACGTTTTTTCCCTTTTGCAAATAATGCAAGACCAACAAGCAGTAATGATGCTGCTAATGGGCTCAGGAATAAAATGAATTCTTGCATGAAAGATTCAAGTTTTAAATCAAAGCTTGTGCGTGTAATAAGATATGTCTTCAACCATAAGGCTAAAGCTACGAATGCAGTGAAACGCACATTTTGAAATTGTGATTTCAAGGTTTCTTTCATTCATTTCCACCCTTTCTCTATCAGGCTTGGTCGATTTTGGAGCGAAAAATGCTAAAATAAAAAATACATAGTTTTCTTGGCCATAATTAGAGGTTCTATATTCACCCATATACGACTATAACTATGCATACCCTTTTAGTTTCTTGTGTTACTCATAAGCATAACGTCATTTCTGTATTATACAACAAAATTCATTTCTGAGAAACACTATAACATTTTACATTTTTTGTATGAGATTTGTCACTACCAGAGAAAACTTTAACATTCGTTTATATGTCCGTCAACTAGAAAATATAACAAAGGTAGAGCAGAATGTTAAGTGAAAGTGAAAAATCTCTTGTTGAGAAATAAGAAATGACAATGGGTAAGTGGTTATCTAGAAACCTATTATATGAAGGGAAATATGTAAAAATTAACGAACACTTGTTCTTTTCGGGTTTGTTTGTTACAATGAAAGTTCATTGATAGATTATGTGTAATTTTGATGAACTTTTACTGAAAACATATTGTAGCTTATTTCTTTTAAAAAATAGGGAGGCCTTTACATGGAGCAAAAATTTTCAGTTGAAGCATTTTGGAAGAAAGTAAAACATGTCGCAAAGCAGGCAGGGCAGTCAGTTATTTATGCAAGTTTACTGTTGTTTTACGTTTTGCAGAAACCAGATGTTCCAAAACGAGTGAAAATTATTGTAATTGGAGCACTTGCTTATTTTATTGCACCGATTGATGCGATTCCAGATTTCGTTGCTGGAATTGGTTATACGGATGATTTAGGGGCGTTAATGGCTGCATTATTACAAGCGTCGCTATACGTCGATGATGCTGTAAAAGATAAGGCGCGAGTGAAGTTGGCAGAATGGTTTGGTTCGGATATAGACACATCCTTTATCGATCAGAAATTAGATCAATAGGTAAGAACTGTCACATGGTGACAGGGCGAACGTAAGCGAGGAAGTGCATTATGCCATCAGGAAGAACGCATACGAAAATAAACTTAATATCCCTTCCGGTTGTTTTGTTTATGCTCTTTTCGTATGGACTAACAAATTTTGATTTTTTATTAACTTTTGCAATTGGCTTTTTAGTAGGTACTACATTTTTAACACCGGATTTAGATACGTATAGTAATGCGTATAATAAATGGGGATTCCTACGTATATTTTGGTATCCGTATAAGAAGGTGATGCCGCATCGCTCCTTCTTTACACACACAATTATACTTGGTGATGTGATTCGTATTGCATACATGTTAATTGTGTTTTCTCCGTTTTTATTCCTATTAAATGTAATCGCGCTTGACGGGAATTTAATAGAAATGGCGAAGGAACATGAGGTTGAAATTGTAACGTTCGTAATGGGAATTGTTGTGGCAAGCACGCTTCACATTATAGCGGATAAAGTGAATACGCGACGCAAGAAAATGATGAGAAAAAAGAAGAAACGCAGAAGATAAAAAAAACCGTCCCAAAAAGTATTTTGGGACGGTTTTTTCTTATTAATCAAACGTTTGTTTAAAATTAAGCTTTCAGTACTTTTATACCTTTCACGATGTTCCAAATGAAGTAGTATAAGCTAATGATTCCGCAAATACATAAGACAATCATTGTACCGATGCCCAGTGTTACATCCGGTTGATCAGATCCAAGACCCATAACTCCTAAAATAATCATGCCAATGAATGTAGCAATACTTGGGATAATGTGTGTCCATAGAGCACGTTTTGCATGTGGTTTCGTTTCCGCGTCTCCCACAATCCACACAATAATCGGGAATAAGATAGGGGCAAATAATACACTAAAGTATGATAAAGCTGCTAATATTTTGTTTCCGTTCATATATATCACCTCATAAATAATATCCGTTGTTATACCTTTATTATGCAGGAAAGGTAGCGAGCTTGCTATCGATGAACATTACAAGAACGTGACGATTTTGTAAGATTTTTTCGTTAAATGATAAAATTTTCAAAAAAATCTTTTTAAATGGAAATTGTTATGGTACAGTATAAATGAAAGTTATTGAAAACGTTTTCTTAAACGTTTTTTTATTTTTAGACTTAAAGGTATGATGACCTGATAGTCTATTGATGAGGTTATTCTATTTAAAAGGGGATTCTTTAGGGGGAGAGAATAATGAACACATGGACACAAGTTTATGATCCGTTCGGAAACATTTGGATTTCGGCAGCGGTCGCACTTATTCCGATTATCTTTTTTTTCTTAGCTTTAGCAGTTTTCCGCATGAAGGGGTATGTGGCAGGATTTATTACAGTTGTACTGACAATTTTAGTGGCGTTATTCGCTTATAAGATGCCGTTCACGATGGCAATGGCAGCGACCGGATATGGTTTCTTATACGGATTATGGCCAATTGCTTGGATTATCATTATGTCGGTATTTTTATATAAAATTTCTGTGAAAACAGGTCAATTCGATGTAATTCGTGCATCTGTATTGTCCATTACGAATGACCATCGTTTACTCGTTATTTTAATCGGTTTTTCATTCGGAGCATTTTTAGAAGGGGCAGCAGGATTTGGTGCACCAGTCGCGATTACGGCAGCACTTCTTGCGGGTCTTGGGTTAAATCCTTTATATGCAGCGGGTCTTTGTTTAATTGCAAATACAGCACCAGTCGCTTTTGGAGCGATGGGAATTCCAATTACAGTTGCTGGACAAGTAACAGGTATTGATCCACATAAAATTGGACAAATGGCTGGACATCAATTACCGTTTTTATCATTATTTGTTCCGTTCTTTATCGTATTTTTAATGGACGGATTAAAAGGGGTAAGACAAACATGGCCTGCTTTACTTGTAGCGGGTAGTTCGTTTGCCATTACGCAGTTCATTACAGCGACATTCTTAGGGCCAGAACTTCCGGATATTACGTCGGCACTTGTAAGTTTAGTTAGTTTAGCGCTGTTCTTAAAAGTATGGCAACCGAAAGAAATTTATCAATCTGGGCAAGCAAATAGAGAAGCAGCTGCAACAACAGCGGCATCGATGCCGAAATTAACGTTAGGAAAAGTAGTAAAGGCATGGTCTCCATTTATCGTATTAACGGTTATGGTAGTCATTTGGAGTCAAAGTTTCTTTAAAGCATTATTTGCTCCAGGAGGCGCGTTAGAAAGTCTTGTATTTAAGTTTGAAATTCCAGGCTTGCACAATTTAGTAATGAAAGCAGAGCCTATTGTAAATAAAGCGACGCCTTACGAGGCAATTTTGAAGTTCGATGTATTATCAGCAACGGGAACAGCAATTTTAATTGCTTGTCTCATTTCCATGTTTATTTTGAAAATGAGTGTAAATGATGCAGTGGTAACATTTAAAGAAACTTTAAGTGAATTAAAAATGCCAATTCTATCTATTGGATTTGTATTAGGATTTGCATTTATTGCAAACTATTCTGGGCTATCTTCTACACTAGCATTAGCACTAGCAGGAACTGGCGGACTATTCCCGTTCTTCTCACCATTCTTAGGATGGATCGGTGTATTCTTAACAGGATCTGATACGTCAGCGAATGCATTATTTTCAAATTTACAAGCAATTACAGCGCAGCAAGTCGGTGTATCTGAAGTACTTCTCGTTGCAGCGAATACAACGGGCGGTGTAACCGGAAAAATGATTTCTCCGCAATCAATTGCCATTGCTTGTGCAGCAGTTGGACTTGCTGGAAAAGAATCAGATTTATTCCGGTTTACAGTGAAGCATAGTTTGTTCTTCGTAATAATTGTGGGGATTATGACTTATGTTCAGGCCTATTATTTAACTTGGATGATTCCGTAAAGAGCGAGAGAAATAAACTTTGCATTTTTCAGATTATCGTGTATGATGAGAAAGTATTGAAAATTAAATCAGTGATAAACTAGGGGTGCCTAACGTATGCGTAGGCTGAGAGAGAAGCGCGTGAACTTCTTAACCCTTTGGACCTGATCTGGCTCGTACCAGCGTAGGGAAGTTAACGGCTTTACATAATGATGTCTTTATGAGCCAGGTCCTTATTTTTTTATGGACCTGGCTCTTTTTATTTTGGCATACGCTGGCCATATCTCGTCCTTGTCACGTACAGGGGGGCAACAAAGGTTATGAAACAGTCTGTTTCAGCTGAGCAAATTGAATTGAAATCGAGTTTACCAGGAAGTAAGAAAGTGTATGTGGATGGACCACGAGAAGGTATGAAAGTACCGATGCGTGAGATTGAACAAAGCGATACAAATGGCGTCCCGAATCCGCCAATTCGTGTGTATGATACAAGCGGTCCTTACACAGATCCTGCGTATAAAGTCGAGTTAGAGAAGGGGTTGCAGGCGCCGCGCCACTCTTGGATCCTAGAGCGCGGAGATGTAGAGGCATACGAAGGACGCGAAGTAAAACCAGAGGATGACGGTGTGAAGGTGGCTTCGAAACATACACCTGTTTTCCCGCAAATGGATCGCAAACCGCTTAGAGCGAAGCAAGGTGCAAATGTTACGCAAATGCATTATGCACGTAATGGCATCATTACGTCTGAGATGGAATATGTTGCGATTCGTGAAGGAGTAGACCCGGAGTTTGTTCGTAAGGAAATTGCGGAAGGTCGCGCTATTTTACCAGCAAATATTAACCATCCGGAAGCAGAGCCGATGATTATTGGACGTAATTTCCACGTGAAGGTGAATGCAAATATCGGAAACTCTGCTGTATCTTCTTCTATCGCGGAAGAAGTAGAGAAGATGACATGGGCTACTCGCTGGGGTGCAGATACGATTATGGATTTATCTACAGGTAAAAACATTCATACGACGCGCGAGTGGATTATTCGTAATGCGCCTGTACCAGTTGGAACTGTACCGATCTATCAAGCTCTTGAAAAAGTAAACGGAATTGCAGAAGATTTAACGTGGGAAGTGTATCGTGATACGTTAATTGAGCAAGCGGAGCAAGGCGTAGATTACTTTACAATTCACGCTGGCGTATTACTTCGTTACATTCCGATTACTGCAAAGCGTACGACAGGTATCGTTTCGCGCGGTGGTTCAATTATGGCGCAGTGGTGTTTATACCATCATAAAGAAAACTTCCTATACACTCATTTTGAAGAGATTTGTGAAATTATGAAGCAGTATGATGTTTCGTTCTCTCTTGGAGATGGATTACGTCCAGGTTCGATTGCAGATGCAAATGACGAAGCGCAGTTCTCTGAGCTTGAAACACTTGGTGAATTAACGAAGATTGCTTGGAAACATGATGTGCAAGTTATGATTGAAGGGCCTGGGCATGTACCGATGCATTTAATTAAAGAAAATATGGAGAAAGAGCTTGATATTTGCCAGGGCGCACCATTCTATACACTTGGACCGTTAACGACAGATATTGCACCAGGTTATGACCATATTACATCCGCAATTGGAGCTGCGATGATTGGCTGGTTTGGAACGGCGATGCTTTGTTATGTAACGCCGAAAGAACATTTAGGTTTACCGAATAAAGATGATGTACGCGAAGGTGTTATTACGTACAAAATCGCTGCGCATGCAGCTGATCTAGCGAAAGGGCACAAAACGGCTCATCAGCGTGATGATGCACTTTCAAAAGCTCGTTTTGAATTCCGTTGGCGCGATCAATTTAATTTATCTTTAGATCCTGAACGCGCGATGGAGTATCACGATGAAACGTTGCCAGCAGAAGGTGCGAAAACGGCTCATTTCTGTTCCATGTGTGGACCGAAGTTTTGTAGTATGAGAATTTCACATGATATTCGTGAATACGCAAAAGAAAATGATTTAGAAACGACAGAAGCAATTGAAAAAGGAATGAAAGAGAAAGCGAAAGAATTTAAAGAAACTGGTAGTCATTTATACCAATAACACGTTACACCTCTTTACTTGATTGATCACACTGTAGTACCTAACTTAAATATAGAAGAAGCCCGCTTTGCTAAGACGGTAGCAAAGTGGGCTTCTGTTGTTTATCCCGCTATTTGTGGGCAGTAAGACCCCCACCTCAAAATTCAGCGGAAGCAAAGAAGTTAGGTGGGGGGCAACTGCCCGTAAAAGCCCGATTGGTTAGGGCTGATAATCAGTGGTGGATGTACAAAACCCCCACTGATTAAAGTTTCACTTTATAAGGCGAAGAAGAGATGTACCCAATAGAATAAGAGGAATAATGTAACGACTGTTGTGAGTGGAATAACGATAAGGGATACACTTAAATAGTCTTTCCATTTTACTTTAATTTTGTTTTGTTTCAGGATATACATCCAAATGAGAGAAGCTAGCGTACCGATTGGTAATAATAGTGAACCGATGTCACTACCAATGATATTTGCGAGATAGATAGTTTTTAATGTGACTGGATCTAATCCCATTTCTGTTAACGTAATGGTACCAATCATAAGTGCAGGGTGATTATTGAAGACATTGGAGAGGAGAGAAACGAGTCCACCCATTGCAAAGCTAGCATAAAGCAGATGTTGACTTACAACTGGTTCAAGCCATTGGACAAGCGCTGCTGTTAATCCTGCGTTGTGGAGCCCGTAAATAATGACATACATAGAGAAAGCAAAAATCAAAATGTGCCAAGGTGTCTTTTTCAAAATGTCGACAGGGTTCGTTCGTAAGTAGTACCATCTCCAAATGAGAAGAACGAGTGAACCGAGTACGGCAACAATCTCGATTGGGATGGATAAGAAGGATGCAACGAATAGAAGACAGCGCATAAGGAAGACGAAGCCTAATACTTTTAGCATGAACCTTGTCCGTTTTTGTTTCGTATCAACTGAATTTTTTCCTTTTAACGGATGAAAGTTTTTCGTGAAGAATATTTCTTCAATATCATATGAAGAAACAGGCAATTTTTTCGGAAGTTTTTTCTTCAAAACCGTATACATAAGCCATGACATAAACAATAGTCCTAATGTTGCAGGTACAAACATCATAGCAGTATGCATATAAAGAGTCATATTCACGATATTTAATGCGATTAAGTTTACGATATTACTTACACCAATTGGTGCACTAGATGCAGTAGCGATTAAAGCACCGCTTAATAAATAAGGGATTTGTTGATGCGGTTTTAATTGAAGATTTTTTAGGAGAAGAATTAAGATTGGCGTTGTAATTAAAATACTACCGTCGTTATTAAATAAAAGAGTCATAAGAAAACATAATAATTGAATATACCAGTATAAGCGGCGCCCGGAGCCTTTTGCTAAGTTTGCAAGTTTCGCTGCGGACCAGTGGAAGAATCCGAAGCTTTCTAATATAACCGCCATAACGATGGTCGCTAATATTGTTATGGAGGCACCGCCAATTTTACTAATAATGTCCATGACGTCTGGTTTTGATACAAGTCCAGTAATCAGGATAATGCCAGCGCCAATTGCTGCCGGCCACGCCTCATTTAAACCACGAGGTCGCCAAAAGATAACAATCATTGTTAAGAAGAATACAATAATAGTAATCCATATTTCAATGCTCATATTTTACCTACCTTTCTACTTTTCCTTAAAGTAATGTAGCTTGTCTTAAGGTTTGTATTGGTAGTATATTCAGCGGAAAATAGGAAGAACTAGACATATAATGGAATAAGGTGAATATGTGTTTTTCAAGCGAAAGGACATGTGTCACGAATAGTGAAATAACTATTGTGAGAGGAGTCTATAAATTAGAAGGGCAGTAAGATAGTAAATGAAATTTATATGGGCGATTATTGAGATATATCGGCGCAACTCAAAATATATCAGCGATTATTGGAATATATCAGCGCAACTCAAAATATATCAGCGATTTTTAAATTATATCGACTTATCGACAAAACATGACAAAAGGAGCCCATCCCAAAATACCTTTTGGAACAGGCCCTACAATATTATTTTTCCTTCAAAAAAGTTCGATCCTTCAAGAATAAATTCCAGAAGAAAATAAATCCTGGTAATAAAATTGCAATCCCAATTGCATATAGAATAAGCAATGCATAGAATGTTTCGACCGTTGTAAAGCTTGTAAATACAGTTACATCAGGATAAATAATATACGGTAAATGCGCAACGCCGTAAGCATAACTTGCAAATGCATATTGAGCGACGACTGCTAAAACGGCAATGCGAGGGTATCCTAGTGTGTCATACTTCTTGTTTGTCCACCAAAGAGAAGAGTATCCGATAATGAATAAAACGATAGAAACTGTAAACCATGTGAATTGCTTTATTAGCCCTTGCATAAGCCAGTGTGTTTCCGGATCCATTACAACGAGGGCAATAATCGCCGTAACGAGCGTTGCAGGACCAAGGATAATCGCGTTTCTTCTATAAATTCTATATGCATCTTCTGAACCTTGTTCTCTCGCAAAATCAGCAAGAAAGAGGGAGGAAAGAAATAGTTCCGAAGTTAGTCCGAAGAGCATATAACAATAAATAACAGGACTAGAAAGAAGTTTTCCATATAGGAGTACTTCTTTTCCTTCAGACATTGTAATATAGGCACCTTCTGTAACAGGTAAAACGGTAATTAATAGGGCTGGAATTAAGAGTCCTGTAATACCTGAAATAATACGAAGAAGGTGTTGGTACTTCGGCAGGGAATAAGCAAATACCATAAATGTACTGCGAATTGCCACGAGTACTAGAATTAACATAACGGGTACGAACATTACCGTTGCTAGGGTAAAAGCGGCTTTCGGAAAGAAGCCAAGAAAAGCGACAACGACAAAGACGAGAAATGTATTTGTTACTTCCCAAGTCGGTGATAAGTATCGGTTGGCAAGCTTGGCAGCTAGCGTTGGATGTTTTGCGTATACCATGCCCCAAAAACCTGCTCCAAAATCGATGGACCCTAATATACTGTATACGAAAATAAGAGCCCATAAGATGATGATTGCAATACTTTCCTCATGCACGAGAATCGCCTCCTTCGTGATGTAAATCATTTGTAAGCGGATGTTTCTTAAAGAATGTCCGTAGTACAAAAACTGTTAAAATACCGAGTCCAATATATAAAATGATGAATAGAATAAATAAAGGACCGACAAAATCAGCGCGTGTAGAAGCATCGACTGTACGTTGCATACCGTAAATGGTCCATGGCTGACGACCGCTACAGCTGAAAATCCACCCAAATTCAATGCCGAGCATCATAACTGGTCCACATGCGGCAGCTCCCCAAAGAAGCCACTTCGGTAGCTCTGTTTCTTTTTTTCGGTAAACAAAGTACCAATATAAGAGGGCAATTGCTGCAACTGCAAAGGTAAAGGCAGCAGTGCCAACCATTAAATTGAACAGTGTATGCGTGTAAAATGGTGGCCATGTTTCTTGTGGGAATTCCTTTAGTCCTTTTACGACAGTGTTAGGGTCTAGTCCTACTAGTAGGCTAAGCATGTTCGGAATTTCTAGTGCATAGTTTAGTTCAAGTGTGTTAGGATCTACAACGCCGCCAATTGATAACGGTGCATGTGATGTCGTTTCAAATAAAGCTTCAGCAGATGCCAGTTTTTCAGGGGAATGCTTATGTAAAGCAATTGCCGATTCGTGTCCCGAAAGCCACATCGTAGCGCCTGTAATAAATGTCACGACGAGTCCTAACAGTAGTCCTTTTTTATGATATGCCACTTCACGTTCACTTACATTCTTCTTTAATAATTTAAATCCGGCGATAGAGGCAATGACGGCAGCTCCAGTTGCGTAGGCTGTAATCACAACGTGGAATGCGCTCGTGCCAAAACTCGGATTAAAGAAAGCTTTCCACGGATCAACGTTAAAAACTGATCCATCTGGTCCCATTGAAAAGCCCGCGGGTGTATTCATCCATGTATTTGCCGATGTAATAAGCACGGCGGATGCCGTGGCACCAATCATGACGAAGAATAGCGAGATTAATCTCATGAATGGAGGTAGTTTGTCAGCTGCATATACATAAATGGACATGAACAAAGCCTCTAAAAAGAAGGCGAAAATCTCAATTTGAAAGGGAACAGAAATAACCTGCCCAACAATTTTGGCAAAACCAGGCCAAAGCAGTGAGATTTGTACACCAACGATTGTTCCAGTTGGAATTGCTACACCAAGAAGGATGGCAAAGGCCTTTGTCCATCTTTTTGCCATAATGGCGTAGTCGGAATCTTTCTTCCAGTGATAGAGTATTTCACTTATAAAAATCATTAATGAAAGTCCGACACCAAGTGTTGCGAAGATAATGTGGAATGCTAGTGAAGAACCGAAAAATGCTCTTGCTAATGTTACCGTATCCATATGTAAACTCCTCTTCTTTTTTGCCATTATTTTCTGATTGAATTGGAAGATTTATTCAAAAAAACTTCCAAAAATATATATGTATTTAAAAAGTGGATATGATAATATTGTGTTTGAATATTCTAAATAGAAAGAAGTTAATATTTTGTTTGTTTTTTAGTAAGGAATATTTTATAATCTTTTATGCGAACATAAGTTCTGTTTTCGAAGTGAAGAAGTTTATGTGAAATGGAGAGGATGTTTTATGTATCCTGAAGTCATTAAAAAGATGGCATTTTCAAAAGAGCATAGAGATTTATTATTGAAGCTGTATAATAAAGAGATTACGCGTAGTGAGTATGATCGACTCGTAGAATCGCTATATAGACCTTCTAAAGAGGCTTGTGAGGGATGATAAAGGAACGGGAGACAATCTAATAGATTGTCTTTTTTAAATTTGTGTATGTTCTGGTAAAATTAAGGTTAGCCTTAATAGGGAGGTGAAAGGATTGCGGAAACGTTTATATATAGGGGTTGGGGTTGTTCTCTTAATCGCTTTAGGTGGAATTGTATTTTGGTCAGCTTTGCAAGGAAACCGTACGGAACATTTTATTTTAAGACATATGGTGAATGAAAATGGGACGCTTGCTACATATCGTTTAGCGGATACAAAGGCAGGAACGGGTGAAGCGAAGGGCCGTGAAGCTTTATCGGAATCAGCGGGACTATGGTTACAATATACACTCGATAAAGACGATCAAGCGTTATTCGATGAACAAGTTAAGGTTATTCAAAATAACTTTGTACATAAGAACCAAATTGTTTTATGGAAAATCTCTGAAAAGGGAGAAATGCAGTCAGCTACAAATGCACTTATTGATGATCTTCGTATTATAGAACAGTTATATCGCGCTTATGAAATGTACAAGGAAGAGCGATATAAAAACTTGGCAGATCAATTGAGTGATGCTGTAATTCGTTATAATAAGAAAGATAATTATTATGTTGATTATTATGATGCAGATGCAAGGAAACAAAATGATTTTGCAACAACGTCATATATAAATCCGCGCGCATTCTCCTATATGAAAAAGTATGGAAAAGTTTCTGCTCAGCAATATGAGGAAGTCGTTCAATTTTTAGCGGATTATCCAAGGCATGGATGGGCATTCCCGAAAGAGTATAAAGCAGATGGTACATTTACGTACGACAAAGAAGTGAATCTTATTGACCAATCATACGTTGCATATCATCGTAGTTTAGGTGGTCTTTCATCAGATGCTTATTTGGAATTTATAAAGAAGAAATTCCAGGAGGATGGAAAGCTATACGGTCGTTACAATTTAGAAACGGGAAAACAAACTGTGAATTATGAATCGCCAGCCGCTTACGGATTAACGATTTTGTACGTACTACAAACAGGTGATACAAAGTTCGCAAAGGAATTATATGATCATATGGCCACATTCCGAAATGACAACGTATTTAGTAGATATTACGGTGGATATGTAACAGGCGAAAATAACAATACGCATATTTTTGATAATGTTTTGCCGCTTTTAGCTGAAATAGAATTAGAGAAGAGTGAAAAATAAAAGGTGCCACCCTATGGGGATGGCATCTTTTATTGTTTAATATTATTTTAAGTCCTAATATTGGAGAAGTAATCAATTACGAATTCACGGAATTTCTGAGCAGTTTTCGATAAGTAACGTTTTTTTGACCAGCTTAACCCAATCGTTCGCTCACAATTTGGTTCAATAATACGTAACTTATTTAATGCTAAAGTAGAGTTTTTTAATAAAGTTAAACTTGGGACAAAGGCGATGCCGAGGCCTTGCTTAATAAGATCGCTAATCACGGTTGGTTCATCTACTTCAAAAGCGATATGTGGAGTGAAGCCAGCTTCTTTACAAAATTCATCTGTTAAGTGCCGAAATCCGTAACCAGTGTTCATACTAATGAACGGTTCATCCTTTACTTCATGCAAATATACACTTTCACGTTCTGATAAACGGTGGCCTGAAGGGACGACTAAGAAAATTTCTTCTGTAATAAGTGGTTCCCAAATAATCTCTTCGCCTTCAATTGGCACAGAAGAAATGCAAAAGTCAATTTCTATATTATCTAGTTGTCGTTTCATAGAAGGAGTAGATGCGAGAAATTGTTGGAATCGAACGTTAGGATGTTCTAGTAAAAAAGAACCAATTAGTTCGGGTAATATTCTTGGAATAGAAACAGCCAACGTAATAGAGCTTTGTTGTAAGTTAGCTAAATCTTTAATTTCTCGTTCGCCTTCACTTAATTCATGAAAAATGCGCTCTACTCGTTTTAAAAATACTTTCCCGAAAGAGTTTAATGTAATTTGTCGACCTTGGCGGTCAAATAATGGAACGCCTAAGTCCTTTTCTAATCTAGCAATTGTTTTGCTAAGCGAAGGTTGTGCGATATGCAATTCTTCAGCAGCTTTTGTCATATGCTCTAATCTTGCGACTGTCTGAAAGTATTTTAGTTGAAGAAGTTCCATTTTGATTCTCCTTTCTATAGACCAAAAGGAATGGATTGATAATTAAAGATGTATTATACAGTATGGAAATGGACGTGTATAGTAAATCTGTTAAACCATTCTAATGGTGTGAAATTCGGAGAAGGAGTATGTTTCATGAAAGGAATTCAACTTGTATTTAAAGATTGGAAAGCGATGTGGCACCATAAACATGGGCGTATCGCTTTAATTTTTTTATTAATCGTTCCTTTAATTTATTCAGGGTTCTTTTTAGCTGGATATTGGGATCCGTACGGACGATTAGATAAATTACCTGTTGCGATTGTAAATTTAGATAAGGGTGCTGCGATGGATGAGAAAACAATTCGTGCAGGAGACGATTTTGTAAAAAATTTAAAAGAGAATAAGGAACTAGCTTTTCATTTCGTATCAGAAAAAAATGCTGATGAAGGGCTAAAAGAAGATAAGTACTATATGGTTGTTACGATTCCAGAGGATTTCTCTAAAAAGGTAAGTACACTTATGGATGAGAAACCAGAGCCAGCGCAGCTTCAGTACAAAGTAAATCCGGGTAAAAACTTTGTAGCAGCGCAAATTGGAACGACAGCTGTTGAAAATATGAAAACAAAAATTTCAAATAGTATTACGAAATCTTATACAGAAGGTGTCTTTTCAAAGTTTCAAGACTTAGCACAAGGGTTGAGTGATGCAAGTAATGGTGCTGGGAAGTTACAAGAAGGAACGACAGATGCAAGAAATGGGGCAAATCAGCTTGCAGATGGTATTCATCGTTTAAGTGACGGGACATCAAAAGTGAAAGAGGGAAGTGAAAAACTTGCTTCTAGTCAATCAGCTTTAACTGATGGAGCGAATGAGCTGAGTGAAGGGGCAAAATCCCTTCATAGTGGTATGGAGTTATTAGCACAAGGTGAAAAAAACTTACAATCAGGGGTTAGTGAATTAAGTGCTGGTACAAATGAATGGGTGAACGGAAGTGAGAAACTTGCTGACGGGCAAGTGAAAGCGGACAATGCAGCAAATAGTGTAAAACAACAATTAGAAGAGTACGTGAAAAGTCATCCAGAAGTGCAGCAAGATCCTGATTTTCAAAAAATCGTTGCTACTTCTAATGGATTAGCTAAAGCAACAAACACCTTAAATAATAGCCAGCAACAATTGACGCAAGGTGCAAAGAAGCTTGCGGATGGTCAACATAAGATGGAAGAAGGTATAAATACATTCGGAGTTAAGTTAAATGAGGCTACTGCTGGAACGAAAAAGATAGCAGATGGTGCGGCGAATTTAGCTAGTGGATTTACGAAATGGGGAACTGGATTTACATCATTACAAGAAGGTGTAAATCAACTTGCGAGCGGGGGAACAGAGCTGAATCATGGTGCTGATCAGTTAACGAACGGACTTGTTAAACTTGACGATGGTGCGAAAGAACTTTCTACGAAATTAGGAGAGGGCGCAGAGAAGATAGCAGATGTTCGGAATGATGATGCACGCAATACGATGTTCTCAGAGCCGGTTCAATTAGTGAAATCAACAGTTTCTGACGTGCCTAATTACGGTTCAGGTATTGCACCATATTTCTTATCGCTTGCATTTTATGTTGGCGGAATTATGGCATCAAATATTTTACCGCTTGGCCGTAGACAAAATATGAAAGTAAGCGGAACGGTACATTTTATTAATAAATTAGGATTAGTATATTTAATTGGACTTATTCAAGCATTACTAGTGGATGTGGTTGTGCTAGGAGTTATGAAATTAGAAGTTGCAAGTGTGCCACTCTTTGTTTTATCAAGTATCGTTATTTCCTTTACGTTCATGACGTTTATTCTTATGTTAGTAACGGTATTTGGTCTTGTTGGAAAGTTCTTAGCGGTAACGCTTCTCGTCTTGCAATTAGCGACGAGCGGTGGGACTTTCCCAGGAGAATTAAATATAGCTGTTCTTAGCAAGATTGGACAATTTCTCCCAATGTCCCATTCTCTTAGAGGATTGCAAGATGTGATTTCTTTAGGAGATTGGTCGCAATTACAAATGCAAATTTTAATATTGTTATGCTATCTCGTTGTTGCTGGTGGAATTGCTTGGATTACGAGCCATATACAACATAGGGAAACGAATGTAGAAAAAGTTTCTTAAAATGAAAGAAGCTATCCGATTTTTTCGGATAGCTTCTTTTTTATTTACGTTCCATTACCGCAAAGTAATTGTTTTCATTATCAGCAAAGTTAAAAGCTCTGCCAGTAGGTAAATCTACAACTTGTCCAACAGTAACGTTTTTCTCAGAAAGATCTTTATATAGTTGATCTAAGTTGTTAGAGAAGAACATAAGTGAAGGAGTACCTAAGTTTAATTCAGGTTGCATCTTTGCAATTAACGCTTTATCGTGAAGGACGATGCTTGTCCCTGCTTCTTTTGCTGGCGCAATTTCAATCCAGCGAAATCCTTGTCCATTATTTTCTTCCGCAATAATTTGGAACCCTACTGTCTCAGTCCAAAATTGCATGGCTTCATCTTGATTATTTACATATAACATAATTTGTCCAATTTGATTAATCATAGGTGTATCCTACTTTCTTTTCTTGTATGGAATTCTATTATATCAAAGATATGGTTTGCATACTTTTTCGTGATTTTTTCGAAGTACGATCTTCGCCCATCTCACATTTGCCCTAGGAGACGGTCCTGTAATCCATGTATGAAATGGTAGTGTACTGCATATGACCATTGTTGAAATCGAGATTGTGGCTGTTATTGTAAATAATAATAAGCTATACAATATTGTGTTTTCTTGCAGTATGAATAAAGAAAGAAACTTTGTACATAGTTGCAAGAAGAAAAAGTGAGCTAAATAAGCACCATACGTGTAATTCCCGATAAATCGTAAAGCTTTATATAAGAAACCGCGTCGTTGTACGATTGTAATCGATAGCACGTAAAGTATGATAATTTCGCATACGATATATAAAAACATAGATGGCTTTAAATAAGTCGAAACGGTTAAATGAATAGAGTTTGCTCCGTAAAAACTAAATAACTCATAATTGATGAATAAAAATAAGATAAAAAATAAGATTGTAATAAGCGGAATATGTTTTATGACAAATGTACGCCACGCTTTTAGTGCGACAGCAGCGATTCCTCCCATGACGAAATAGAATGAGTAGAAGAAAAAGGAACGGTCTGTATAATGTAAAATGGTTGAGCTAGTCAATTTCTCTCCATTAAAAATGTAGTGCGAAGAATACCACATTAAGAGGAAATATAGGCAAGCAAAGACGGTCATATATTTATATATGTCTTTTTTATTTTCTGTTCGTTTTTGAAACCAATAAAATAGTGTGCACAGCAAAGGGAACAGTAGGTGAATTTGAAACATCATAATCACATACCAAAGATGGGGTGCGGCTGTTCCGAGTAATAAACTTTTTATTCCGCCTTGTAATGTGATCATATCGTTTGTTGTTAATAAGTAAAGAATAGACCAGAAGAGATAAGGAATGAGTAAATGTGCGGCTTTTTCAGAAATATATTCTTTGTATACTAATTGCTTTGTATAGTGACGAATTAAGTGGAAGCCGACGATAAATATGAATGCAGGTGCTGAAAATTTTGCAAGGTTAAATAGCATGCCCATAATGAGGGATTGCTCAAGTAAGACATTTCCTTGATTCATTGTATATAATAAGGAACTTTGCAAGACGACAGCAAGGAATGCAATGCTTTGCAGAACTTTAAATTCAGGTGCGCTTTGAGTCATTATGTCCATCTCCTTTTCCATACATGATTATAGTACGGAGAATGGATAATGGATGTGGAATATTTGTGAAGATTTTAACAAATTTGTGGCGGAATAGATTATATCGACGATTTTTCGGATATATCGTTCATAACTTCAAATATATCAACGATTTTTTCAATATATCGACGTTTCGACAAGGGATATCGACTTATCAACAAATAACGACAAAAAGAGGATGCTCAAAACGAGCATCCTCTTTCTATCTATTAAGCAAATTTGTTTTTGATCCAGTTCTTACCTTCTACAAGGCGAGCTGTCATTACGGCACAAGCGTTATCTGCTGTTACGTTTAACATCGTTGCAGGAGGATCAATGATTGTACTGATTGCTGCGATAATTGGCAATGCTTCTGGCGGGAAGCCATATAAAGAAACGATTAACATTTCACCAATCATACCGCCGCCTGGAATAGCGCCCATTACTGTTCCTACTAATAGAGAAACAACAAGTGCGATTGCTAATGTTTTCGGTCCTTCGAATTCCATGTTGAAAATACCGAATAAGAAAGCAATTTTTAATACGCCGCCTAAAACAGAGCCGTCTTTATGAAGTGTAGATCCAAGAAGGACAACTGTTTCACGAACGTCAGAAGAGATACCCATTTTCTTCGTTGCTTCTAAGTTCGCTGGAATACTTGCGGCACTACTACAAGTTGCAAGAGATGTAACTGTAGGAGAGACCATGTTCTTCCAAAATACTTGTACACCTTGCTTGCGACCTGCAAGGTATGCATAGAACGTAAAGAATACAAAGAAGTAAATAAGAGACGCTGGATAGTATACCATTGCTGCTCGGAAGTAAGTTCCAAGAAGCTGTGGTCCGAATTCACCAACTAATGCTGCGAAGTAAGCAGCAAGTCCGATTGGAGCGTAGTACATAATGAAAGATACGACTTTCATTGAAATTTCTGCACCAGCTTGTAAGAATGTAGCGAATGGTTTTCCTTTTTCACCAACTGCTGAAGTTGCAATCCCCATTAAAATAGAGAAGAAAATAAGAGCTAACATATTTTCACGAGATAGTAACTTCGAGAAGTCAGATACTGTTAGAATACCGACGATTTGATCTGCAACACTAACTGCTTTTTCAGCTTTGTCAGGTTGGGTTAGTTCTAATACAACACCTTGTGCTGGCGGGAATACTTTCACGACAATAATCATAAAAATAGCAGCTAAAATACTTGTAAATAAGAAAGTCCCAGCCATACTAGACATAATTTTACCGAAACGTTTTAATCCATCCATATTAGCAATGGATGACGCGATGCTAAAGAACACTAACGGTACAACAATCGTAAACATTAAGTTTAAGAAAATGTCACCAAGCGGCTTTAAAGCAACTGCATCGGCACCCATGAAATAACCAATGAAACCACCAATTAGGATAGAAGATAATAAAATAAGTGGAAAGCGATATGCCTTCATAAATATATCCTCCTATCAATTAAAAAAATCATACTGAATTATTATAGCGAGTTAAAGCCCTCTTTACTAGGAGAATACGGATAGATGGAATAGCGTGAAAACCGAGAAATTTTTGTTTTTAAGCTCGGCATACAGCAGGAAATCTAGACATATATATTTGTAACCTAGTTGTGGTAAGGGATGCACCATAATTTAGGTTTAGAAAAAGGGGGAGGGAAGCGAGATGAATATTTTGCTTTGCTGTGCAGCGGGAATGTCTTCCAGTTTGATTGTTACTAAAATGGAGAAAGCAGCAGAGGCAAGAGGAATAGAGGTAAAGATTTGGGCTGTATCAGGTTCTGAAGTAAATAGCCATATTGATAAAGCCGATGTGCTTTTACTTGGGCCACAAGTACGTTATTTATTACCGAAAATGAAGGAATTATGTAAGGAGAAAGGGGTACCTGTTGATGTCATTCAATCCGTTCATTACGGACTTTGTAATGGGGAAGCTATCTTGCAAGCAGCTTTGTCAATGAAACCATGAGGAGAGTGGGATAGATGATACGGTTTTTAGAGAAATATGTAATGCCGGTAGCAGGGAAGGTTGCAGAGCAGAGGCATTTGCTAGCAATTCGTGATGGACTTGTATTGACGATGCCGTTCTTAATTATAGGATCAATTTTTCTTATTATTAGTACATTACCAATCCCAGGGTATAGTGAATTCATGGCGAGTTTGTTCGGGAAAAACTGGAACGTAGCATTAGGGTATCCAGTTAGTGCAACTTTTAATATAATGGCTTTAATAGCTGTTTTTGGAATCGCTTACAGACTTGGGGAATATTATAAAGTGGACGCTTTAGCATCCGGGGCATTGTCGCTTGTGACATTTTTACTTGCAACTCCATTTCAAGTTTCATATATCATGCCGGGTACGAAAGAAAGTATACTGGTAGATGGAGTAATTCCAGCGGCATTAATGGGAAGCCAAGGTTTATTTGTAGCGATGATTATTGCAATTATATCTACTGAAATATACCGATTTCTTGTACAAAAAAAGATGATTATAAAAATGCCTGAGACAGTTCCGCCGGCAGTAACGCGTTCATTTGCAGCGCTTATTCCTGGGTTTATTGTTGTGACAGTTGTTTGGATCATTAGATTGATTTTTGAACACACAACTTTCGGAAGCATTCATAATGTTGTAGGGAAGCTACTGCAAGAACCGCTGAGTATACTTGGTGCTAGTCTTTGGGGAGCAGTTATAGCGGTTATTCTCGTTCATGTCCTTTGGGCGTGTGGAATTCATGGAGCTACAATTGTGGGCGGTGTAATGAGCCCGATTTGGTTATCGTTAATGGATCAGAACCGGATTGCTTTTCAAGCGGGCCAAGATGTACCGAATACGATTACCGCACAGTTTTTTGATTTATGGATTTATATGGGCGGCTCTGGTGCAACACTAGCCTTAGTTGTCGGAATGTTATTGTTTGCGCGAAGTCAGCAATTAAAAAGTTTAGGACGATTGTCAATTGCACCTGGTATTTTTAATATTAATGAAATGGTAACTTTCGGTATGCCAATTGTCATGAATCCACTTTTACTTATTCCATTTATAGTAGTTCCTGTTGTATTAACGATTGTTTCTTATTTCGCAATGGAATGGGGATTGGTAGCTCGCCCAAGTGGTGCTGCTGTAACATGGACGACACCAATTCTATTTAGTGGATATTTAGGATCGGGTGGCAAAATTTCAGGTGTGATTTTGCAACTCGTTAACTTTGCACTAGCGTTCGTCATATATTTACCGTTCTTAAAAATATGGGATAAACAAAAAATAGCGGAAGAAAAGGGGGCGTAAAGAACTAAAATGGATACGGTAGAAACGAAGGCCTTTCACTTAATCTTGCATGGGGGAAATGCGAGAAGTTGTTCAATGGAAGCAATTGATTGCGCGAAGCGTGGAGAGTTTACAGAAGCAGAAGCGAAATTACAAGAAGCGTTAGAGGAATTAAAAGAGGCACACCGTGTACAAACGGATCTCATACAGAAAGAAGCCGGTGGTGAAAAGACCGAAGTTACCCTTCTGATGGTGCACGCACAAGATCATTTAATGAATGCAATTACGGTGAAGGAATTAGCGAGTGAATTTGTAGAATTATATAAGAAGATGTCGGTAGCTGAATGAACCTTGCGTATGCAAGGTTTTTTATGTATGTGTCTGTACCATCAGTGGAGTGTTTGTTCCACTGATGGTATTTACAATCCTCCTTTTTACAAATGAGTAAGAGTGATATTTAATCGACAGTAACAATTTCTCCTATACCACGAATCAGTTTTTTTATATGCATCTCATTTGGTTTCAATATACTTACGATATAATCAATCGCTATTTGCGGTTCAACGGTTGTACCGCACGTATAACAGTCGATAGCTGCAAAGTTTTTTTCGGGATAAGTGTGAATAGAAAGGTGGCTTTCTGATAGTAAAACTAAAACAGTAACGCCATGCGGATCAAATTCTTTTGTACTTACGTTTAAAACGTGGGCACCAGATTGATCAGCAGCGTGAACTAAATGATGTTCTAAAAAGTACATATCATCTAAGAGGGAAAAATCCACTCCCCACAAATCTACTATTATATGCTTACCGAAAGTAGAATATTCCATAAGGTAGCACTCCTTCCTGTGATATCGTCAAAACTCCATTTCCTGTTTATAACATTGATGCAGGATAAGGTTCGATTCTGAGTTTAGAAGAGCGAGATTACGTTGTTCTAAATGTTCTTCTCTAAATTGAAATAAAGGAGAAAGAAGAGAAGGTAATGTTCGAGGTGTTGGCACTACATATAATTGCTCAATTTGATCGAGTACATAGGCAGAATTAGCGGCAATATGAAATCCCCAGTCAGTTCCGAAAGAAGGAACGATTGTATGATAACTTTTCACAGTTAATCCCGCATGTTCAATTGTGTTACCGATACTCCAATATACTAGAGGTGCATCAGCGGGTGAGTTAGATTGGCAGACGAATGCACCATCTTCTGTTAAGAATGTAGCTATCCGAGCAAAAAGTTCGCTTGTATATAAAGTACTTAAAATTTCTGTTGCTGGATCAGGAAAATCAATAATAATTACATCGTATAAGGATGAAGGAGAATTTAGAAATTCTTTCGCATCACATACGTGCACATTCACGCGACTATCCAAAAATGCATTGTTGTTTAAAGATACTATTTCTGGAACATTACGTGCCATATTAATCATTGCCTCATCTAAATCAACAAGGTCTACATGTAGCACAGTTTCATATTTCAAAACTTCTCGCAGGGCAAGACCATCGCCACCGCCTAATATGAGAACACGTTTTGGATCAATTACTTTTGACATAATTGGATGCACAAGTGCTTCATGATAAATTTGCTCATCGACGGAACTGAATTGTAGTTGCTTGTCCAAATATAAACGGATATCACTAACTTGTACCAAATTAATATTTTGATAACTACTTTGTTCCGCAAATAAATTTGTATGTTCACCAGCTTGTATTTCTTTTAAAGAAATTTCATCCCATATATCTAGGTTGTGTGAATCCGTGGGTACTATGACTACATTTTCCGTTTGTACTTGCTTGTCTTGTTTGTCCTGTTTGTCTTGTTTGTCCTGTTTGTCTTGTTTGTCTTGTTTACCGTGCTTGTCCTGCTTATTTTCTATTTCCTGCTGTTCTAGTTCAAATTTGTTAGAGTCTAATTCAGAACGTTTGTCTTTTTTATAGCTTGTTATTCTATAAATCTTTATTTTGCTTTGTTTTCTATGTTTTGGCATAGGAATCCCCTTTCGAATTGTGTTACTTTACTCTATTCTATGTGATTTAGTAGAGTTTGCTTGGACAATAGATAGAGGAGTTTTTTTAATAGATTTTCACGCTAAAAAAATTTTTTTAGTGTTTTTTTGTTTTAAATACAACTAGACAACTAAACACTAATCTATTTTCATACAGTTATGTGTTAAAAGCGTGTTGTTTTATAACACACTGTGTGTTTTTTGGTCGACACACTAATTGAAAGCGTTAACACACAAAGAAAATGGTCGAAAAAGTGCTGATTTTAGTGGTTTTAAAAAGTTGGCACGCTAATTGCATTAATAAATAACGTAAAGAAAAATAAATAAAATATAAATTTTTTATACTACACAAGGGGGATTTTCAAATGAATATTTTATTATGTTGCTCAGCAGGGATGTCTACAAGTTTACTAGTTACAAAAATGGAAGCGGCTGCAAAAGCTCGCGGTCTAGAAGGAAAGATTTGGGCTGTATCTGGGGATGCAGTAAAAACAAATATCGATCAAGCAGACGTATTATTATTAGGACCACAAGTTCGTTACATGCTTTCTTCAATGAAAACGCTTGCTGATGAGAGAAACGTTGGAATCGACGTTATCAATCCAATGCACTACGGCATGATGAATGGAGAAGCAGTTTTAGATCACGCATTAACACTTAAAAAATAATTAGGGGGGAAGCAAAATGCAAAAGTTTATTGCATTCATGGAGAAATATATTGTTCCTGTCGCTGGTAAAATCGGGTCGCAACGTCATTTAGCTGCGATCCGTGACGGATTTATCGCAGTTATGCCACTTATTTTAGTTGGTGCACTGGCATCACTAATTAATGGTTTTCCATCTGAAGCTTTCCAAGATTTCATGAAAGGTTTGTTTGGTGAAACGTGGAAACAAGTTGGCGGTGGAATGTGGACTGGTTCTTTTGCGATTCTAGCACTGATCATAGCATTTACAACAAGTTATAACTTAGCAAAATCTTACGGCGTTGATGGTTTGTCAGCAGGTATTATTTCATTTGGTGCGTTAATTATTCTTACGCCAACAACACCGAAAGAAGGCGGATTGAACTTAGTTTGGACAGGTGCACAAGGGTTATTCGTAGCAATTATTGTGGCACTCCTTGTTACTGAAGTATTCCGTTTCTTCGTACAAAGAAACATTACTTTTAAAATGCCTGATGGAGTACCACCAGCAGTTTTAAGATCTTTTGCAGCTATAGTTCCAGCATTTGTTATTTTAACAGTAGTTGCGGGTATTCAATTAGCAGTGAAATTAGCTGGTACAAGTGTTCATGAATTTATCTTTAATACGATTCAATCACCACTGCAAAGTTTAGCAGGGACATTACCAAGTGCAATTGTCATTGTACTCCTTGTTCATCTTCTTTGGTTCTTCGGTTTACATGGTCCGAATATCGTTGGTGGTATTATTGAGCCATTATACTTACCGGCATTAGAGAAAAATATGAAGTTATTCCAAGGTGGTACATCTGCATTTGATGTTCCAAACATTGTTACAAAACCATTTTTTGATACTTTCGTATATCTGGGCGGTTCTGGTGCAACATTAGCGTTCTTAGTAGTTGTATTACTTGTAGCAAAAAGTGCACAATTACGCGGTGTATCTCGCTTATCAATTGGACCAGGTGCATTTAATATTAACGAACCAGTAATCTTTGGTACGCCAATTATTTTAAATCCAGTTTTATTCTTACCGTTTATCATAACACCAATTGTATTAGTAATTACTTCTTATACAGCTATATCTATTGGTTGGGTACCAAAAACAGTTGCGATGATTCCATGGGCAACACCACCAATTATTAGTGGTTATCTTGTAACAGGTGGGCATCTTTCAGGCGCAATTCTACAGTTATTCAACTTTGTAATTGCGATGGTAATCTATTATCCATTCGTTGTATTATGCGATCGTTCTGTTGTTCGTACTGAAAAAGCAGCAGCACAAGGAAATAACAACTCTGTACCTATGTAACACAGTAATTGTTCTCACAGATAACATTATCTGTGAGGACAATCACCTTTATATCATGTTCAAAAAGATGAGATCCATCTACAAGAACACCAAACTATCATTCATAAATTAATATTTTAATAGAAATGTTCAAACTGAAGGGGTATGTAAGTCGGTTGAACGATAATAGAGAGGGCGGTAATTATGATGACTACAGCAGAACAAATTCCATTCCAATTGATTTTAAATAGTGGTAATGCACGAAGCTTTGCGATGGAGGCACTTCAATTTGCCAAACAGGGGAAAATGGCAGAGGCTGATGAAGCGATGGTAAAGGCGAAAGAAGCGATTAATGAAGCGCATCATTTCCAAACGGAGCTCATACAATCAGAAGCAAGAGGAGAAAAAACAGAGATTAGTGTTCTTTTAATTCACGCACAAGATCATTTAATGAATGCGATTACAGTAAAAGAATTAGCAGCAGAGTTTATCGATCTTTATAAAAAGCTTGAAGCGAAAGGGGAATAAAGCATGACTGGAATTAAAATTGCTACAATCGGCGGTGGATCTAGTTATACACCAGAGTTAATTGAAGGATTTATTAAACGTTATGATGAGCTTCCTGTTCGTGAAATTTGGTTAGTAGATATTGAGGCAGGAAAAGAGAAGTTAGAAATCGTTGGTAACTTAGCGAAACGTATGGTGAAAAAATCCGGTTTACCAATTGAGGTACATTTAACGCTTGATCGTCGCGAAGCATTAAAAGATGCTGACTTCGTAACGACACAGCTTCGCGTAGGTTTATTAGAAGCTCGTGCAAAAGATGAAGCAATCCCGTTAAAATATGATGTAATCGGTCAGGAAACGAATGGTCCTGGTGGTTTATTCAAAGCATTGAGAACGATTCCTGTTATTTTAGATATTTGTAAGGATATGGAGGAGCTTTGTCCGAATGCATGGTTAATTAACTTTGCAAATCCAGCTGGTATGGTAACAGAAGCTGTTCTTCGTTATACAAATATTCAAAGAGTAGTTGGTCTATGTAACGTTCCAATCGGAATCCGCATGGGTCTTGCAAAATTGCTTGAAGTAGATGCAAGTCGTGTTCACGTTGATTTTGCAGGTTTAAATCACATGGTATATGGATTAGACGTATACTTAGATGGCGTAAGTGTAATGGATCGTGTGTTAGAACTTGTAACAGATCCAGAAAAGCAAATTACGATGGAAAATATCGCTGCGCTTAACTGGGAGCCAGACTTTATTCGCGGCCTTCGTGCAATTCCATGTCCATATCACCGTTACTACTACAAAACACGTGAAATGTTAGAAGAAGAGAAAGAAGCTTCGGTTGAAAAAGGTACACGTGCAGAAGTAGTAAAACAATTAGAAGATGATTTATTCGAGTTATATAAAGACCCGAATTTAGATATTAAACCACCACAATTAGAAAAACGTGGAGGCGCTTATTATAGTGACGCAGCATGTAGCTTAATTACGTCTATTTATAATAATAAAGGTGATATCCAGCCTGTTAATACACGAAACAACGGAACAATTGCAAGCTTGCCACATGATTCGGCTGTTGAAGTGAACTGTATTATTACGAAAGAAGGTCCAAAACCAATTGCAGTTGGAGATCTTCCAGTACCAGTTCGCGGTTTAGTACAACAAATTAAATCATTTGAGCGCACAACAATTGAAGCTGCTGTTACAGGGGATTATCATAAAGCGCTGCTTGCTATGACAATTAATCCACTTGTACCATCAGATAAAGTGGCAAAACAAATTTTAGATGAAATGTTGGAAGCGCATAAAGAATATCTTCCGCAGTTCTTCAAAAAGGTAGAGAAATAAAAGCGGCGCTATTTAGCCCGCTTTTTTTATTCTATTAGGAGGTATTACGATGATTAAATTAATTGTAAATGCAGATGATTTCGGTCTTACAGAAGGTACAAATTACGGCATTATTGATGGACATATAAATGGACTTGTAAATTCAACGACGATGATGATGAATATGCCAGGAACAGAGCATGCGGTACGCTTAGCAAAAGAGTATAAAACATTAGGAGTAGGCGTACATCTCGTATTAACAGCAGGGGAACCGCTTCTTGGAGACGTACCATCACTTGTAAGTAGCGATGGATTGTTTCATAAACAAAGCATCGTATGGGAAGGGAAGATAAATCCGGAAGAAGTCGAGCGAGAATGGACTGCTCAAATTGAGAAATTCTTATCTTACGGATTAACGCCAACTCATTTAGATAGTCATCACCATGTGCACGGATTACCGATTTTGCACGATGTTCTTGAGAGATTAGCGGCTACATATAATGTTCCGATCCGTCGTTGTGAGGAAGAGCGAGCGGTACGCCCATTTTCTGACGTATTTTACAGTGATTTTTACGCAGATGGTGTGACGGAAGATTACTTTGCGAAGTTAAAAGAAAGAGTACAAGGTGAACAAACGGTAGAAATTATGGTTCATCCAGCTTATATTGACCCAGAGCTTGTGAAACGTTCTTCTTACGTAATGGATCGTGTGAAAGAATTGCGTATTTTAACAGAGAGTGAGTTGCCTGAAGGAATAGAGCTTGTAAAGTTTTAATAGAAAAAAGACGGCTACATTATGCCGTCTTTTTTTATTTACAAAATGGATAGAATATATCCGCCAAAGGCTCCAAGTATAACGATAACCCAAGGAGGTGTTTTCCAAAAAGTGAGCAAGCAAAATAGAAGAGATGCAAAAACAAAATCTACAGCGTTCTTAATCGTGCTTGTCCAAATAGGGTCATAAAAAGCGGCAATTAAAATACCGACAACGGCGGCATTGACTCCAAGTAGTGCGCCTTGTATGAAAGATATTTTTCTCACACTGTCCCAAAAGGGTAAAACACCAATAACGAGTAAGAAAGCAGGAAGAAAAATCGCAATGGTTGCGAGTATTGCCCCAAGCGTTCCGTTTAACAATGCTCCTATATAAGAAGCGAATGTAAATAGTGGTCCTGGCATTGCTTGTGTTAATCCGTATCCAGCTAGGAACTGTTCTTTCGTCATCATTCCGTTTTGTACGAATTCACCCTCAAGAAGAGGTAGTACGACGTGTCCGCCTCCAAATACAAGTGCGCCAGAGCGATAGAAACTATCAAATAAAGCGATGTAATAAGAGAACGGTCTTAATATTGGTAGCAGTAGTAATAGTCCGAAGAATAAGACGAGACAAGAAACTGCTATCTTTTTTGAAATAGGTACTTTTATATGTTGAGATTGGCTAATTGGTTGATTGCGATATAAAAACCAACCGATAAAGCCAGATATGATAATGAGAATGACTTGTGTCCAGCTACTTGGCCATAATAAGGCGATTGCGGCAGTTGCAATTGCAATCGTCGCACGATTTCGGTCTGGCGTTAATTTTTGCGCCATTCCCCATATGGCATGAGCGACAATAGCGACTGCTACAAGTTTTAGCCCATGAATCCAGCCAGCACTTCCAAGATCGAACTGATTAAAGAATGAAGCGAAGAAAACTAAAACGAGCACAGACGGTAGTGTGAATCCAATCCATGAAATAATAGCTCCTAATAGTCCGCCCCTTAATAATCCAACCCCCATACCGACTTGGCTGCTAGCAGGACCAGGAAGGAATTGACTTAGTGCTACTAAATCTCCATAGCTCCGTTCATCCATCCATTTTCTTTTTTGTACATATTCGTGGTGGAAATAGCCGAGATGGGCGACGGGGCCACCAAACGAAGTAAGTCCTAATTTAAATGAGACGAGAAAAATCTCTAATAATGTGTGAAAAGTGTATTTGTTTTTTTTCAAAATGACCTCCTAGAATGTTTTTCTAAGTGCATTATACAAGAGGTAGTAAAGCAAAAGGAACGATTCTAATGTAAAGATTGTGTGAATCTTTTCTTCGTAATTAAAGCTTGAAAAAGTCATAAATGATTATGTATAAACCATAAAGTAGTAGAAGTAGTGCTGGGAAATTTATATAAGGAGAATGCCCGTATGACAACACATTTCTTTGCGAGGTTAACAGGTAAGAGGGAAATACCTCCTGTAAATACAGAAGCTTATGGCGTAGCAGAGTTTATATTTAGTGAGAATTTAAAGAAGTTGCAATATCGGGTCATATTGAAAAACATTGAAAAAGTTACATCATGCCAAATTCATTTAGGGAAAGTAAATCAAATTGGTCCAATTGTTTTAAGTTTATTTGGTCCATTAAAGCAAGGTATTAGTGTTAATGAAGGAGTCGTCACTGGTGTAGTTAATGTGGGGGATTTTGAAGGGCCTTTACAGGGGCGAGCGTTTGAGAGCTTACTGCAAGAAATCATTCAGGCGAATGTATATGTAAATGTTTATACGAAGTCCCATAAGAAGGGTGAAATAAGGGGGAGAATTAGGAAAGTAAAGAAGTAGCAAAAAGGCTGTTCATCTGGAGCAGCCTTTTTTGCTATAAGGTACAAATTTTAATGAATATAGCCGGTAAATCGATATATCTTGAAAATCGCTGATAAAATCTGAGTTGCGCTGATATATTTTGAAAATCGCTGATGAAATCTGCGTTACGGTCGATATATTACAAAACTGCCACGATTAATTTTTTACAGGCTGATTTTTAATGAAGAAGTCCATAACATAAAACACTTCGTCATCAGGTATTTGTATTTCAAATGTATTTTCAATTGGCTGCAATGCTTTTTTTACTTTCATATACATCCAGTATTCATCTTGTCTTCGTTTCTCTTTATCTGGATGAGGGAGGAGGCTTTCTCCCTTTTGAAGACGGTCAACCATACAGCTCATATGCAGAATAACACCCATTAAACTGTCAGGAGTTAGCTGTAAGGAAATTAATTCTTGAATTGTATTCAATGCGTAACGGATCGTTTTAATAAGTAATGCTCCGTCGTTACGCTGCATTTGTTGTTCAAGAATATCAGCCATTTTTGCATATGTTTCTTCATACGTAATTAATTCTTGAATTGGCTGAATCGCTGTGTAGTTTACAATGTCTTGGAAATGATACGTTAAGCATGGCACTTGCACATCAAAATTCGTAACGATACAAATGATATTCCGCTCTTTTTTTATGTTCTCAATCATTTTTGTTAAATCTTTTTCATGGACGATACTAATCGGAATAATTTCAATTAAGTCTTTGTCAAATCGCAAATAGTTCTCCAACATTTTTTGAATAGCTAAAGCACTACCTTCCCCAGTTAAACAAGCTGTCAAAATAACAGATTTCATTGGTGATAGCGGTTTTTTCTTTTCTTCTTGTACGTTTAAGTAAAACGGTGTTAAGTTCTTCACCGTTTCATATAATGCATCTAACGAGTAGCCAAGCTGAGCTTTTCGAGCCGCTTCTAGTGCATGTGGAGTGCTTGTCATGGAAAGAACACGCACTGGAATTTTGAACTCAGTTTCTAATATATCACCAATATAAGCGAGAGATCCCATATCAACGAGTAAGAGAAGCCCGTTTACATTTTGGAGTGTTTTCATATACACTTTCACACGCTCTAAGAAATCTTTCGGCGATTCATGTAACGGCATATCGATACCAGTTACTTCATCAATGCCGAGCAGTTCGTTTGCGACGTTGGCCATTTCTGTTGCTATGCCGTTGCCGTGCGCTAATATTAATACTTTTACTTCTGTTTGTGAGGCAGGAATCGGATCAACAACGAAGAACATTGTTAAAAAGCCTGCTTCATCAATAGGCATTGTTATTTGTAATTCGTCCTCCAGTAGTTGAATGCATTGCATTGCTACGGAAAAAGCTTCTTTATATTTCGTACGAATTTGATTTAATTGCGGGTGATGAATTTGTTTTCCAGCCTGTAAACGTTGTAAGGTTGTCTGTACATGTAAACTTAAAGCGAGAAATACTTTTTCATCGAACGTCTTGGATAAATGTTTTTCAGCAAGTTCAGCAATTTTTTCACAAACGGAAACGATATTACGATCTACAATTTTAAAAACATTTTCATGACTTGTCTTTTTTGACATTTGGTTAAAATATTGTACGAAAAAGCTTTGAATATCATTTTCTATTAGTAATTCTAATTCTTCCTCTTCAATACCACGAGCTTGAAGTTCTTCATATTTATAGTCAATATAATCGTAAATAGAAGACTGTTTTTCATTTTCTATTTTATGATTACTCCAACCTTCATCACCTGTAAATATAAATGTTTCATTCGGTATTTGGTATAGATGACGGCTCTTTCTTTCAATGAATAGTCCTTCTTTCATATACCAAGGTAAGTCTGTGCTTGAAACATAGACAGAATCACGTTTCTTTGTCACGAAGTCAGAATAGGCTTTCGCACAGGCAATTTGTACATCCGTTTTTAATTGGCCGATGTTATTGGGACAATTGTAAAAAACGAAAGCACGCATTGCATTCGGGCTAACGTGAATTTCTTTTCGCAAGCGAATTGCTTCATTTGTGAAAAATAGTTGCAGTAAAGCAAAACGTTCTTTATGTGTACGCTCACGAAGTGGTGGCAGCGTGACAGTCATTGGTATACGTCTTGTAAATGTTTTTAATAAAAATGAATTTGGTTCTTCTGTTGTTGCAGTAATGATCAATACTTGTGCTTTACGTTCGTTTTCTGTTTCTCCAAGGCGGCGATATACTCCGCGGTCAATAAAGGTGAAAAGCATTTCTTGTCCCTCTGGAGGAAGGCGATGTACCTCATCTAAGAAAAGGATCCCTTCATGTGCTTTTTCAATTAACCCTTTTTGATCACTTGCTCCTGTATACGCTCCTTTTTTAATCCCAAATAATTGCCCGAGTAGTAGCTGTGGGTTATTTGCATAATCAGCACAGTTAAAGACGATAAATGGTGCATTTTTAGGAAGCTGTTCAACTTCAATTGCATATTCGTGCATTAAAGAAGCAAACATGGATTTTCCGACGCCTGTTTCTCCGAGCAGTAAAGTATGCATACCGTTTGGAGGATAGAGAATAGAAGCTTTCGCTTTTTCGATTGCGATTTTAAGGCTCGTATTTTCAACTGCAAATGTATCTAATGAAGTTACTTCTTTTGAATGCGTTTCCAACGAAGGGTTCGTTTCTATATAAAAACGAACAGGACGCGTATTTGTTTTTAATAAACGTTTATCTTTTACGAGTTTGTTTAAGTCGCTACTTACATTGGCTCGATCTAGCTGCAACAGGGTAGCGAGTTCTGATGCAGTTACACCTTCTGTATAATTGCTTTTTTGTATTGCGTTAAAAATGAGATCTATTCGTTTCATTTCTATTCACCTCGAAACTTCATCACTATTTAAAATTTTACACAAAAATGGGAAGGGTGGGAAGAGAAAAATAAAACAGCTTTAGCACATAGGCACTAAAGCTGTTACAATCTTGTGTCTTTCCAAAAGTTTACTTCGAGATGAGAAGATGGATTATAGGGAAGAAGCTTGTATCCTTGTGACTGTAAGTAATCAATTACTTGTGGCAGTATTTGTACGGTTACACTCGAATCATGCATTAAAATTACTTCGACTTGTTCATCGCTCTGATTACGTACCCTTTCTAGTATGGCAGAAGGGTTATCATAGCTTTTCCAGTCGTATGTATCGATTGTCCAATCCCACATTTTATACTGGGCTGATACAAGTGCATCACGGTAATTCTTTTTTAAATAAGGCATGCTACCATACGGGACACGAACGAGATGTGAATTTAATTTTGTAACTTGCTGAACGATGCTTTGTGTTTGTTCCATCTCTGTAATTAAAGCAGATGGATTACCGGTGTAAAGGCGTTTTACATCATGGGACATACTGTGAAGTCCGATATAATGTCCATCTTTAATTAATCGTTGCATTGTCTTTTTATAATGTGGTACTTTTCCACCAATAACAAAGAAAGTTGCTTTTCCGTTCTTTTCTTTTAAGATGTTTAAAATTTGCGTAGTATATTTGTTTGGTCCGTCATCAAATGTTAAGTACGCGATTTTTTGGGTAGAAGAGGTAGTTTCGGTATTTGGATGATGTTCAGCAGGGGGAATGGTAGTTGCTCCTGCATGAGATGACGCGTACATAGTAATCGTTAAAAATAAAATAATGTATTGAAATATTCGCTTGATCATAACATTCACCCTCAGTTTGACAATCAAGATGTAAAAAAGAAAATATAATCCTTTTCTTATTATGTATATCTTTCTCCAATAGCGGAACTCTCAAACAAGCTATATTTTGGAAATGTAAAATAATGAATAAAAATAGCATCCTCTTATAAGAAAGAGGATGCTATTTGAATATTTCATAATAGTAAAGGCTATACTACAATTAGTCTTCGCGTTTTTTCACTTTTTTATAAAAGGAAATAAGTGGTTTGTAACGTTCATGTACAAGTCCAATTACTTCAGCAATAATTTCTGTAAAGAAGATTAAAACGAAAAGAAGAATAATGGATAACCATAATGTTGCACTAGTAAAAATAATAGCATTTACGCTAAAGAAGATACCAAACGCGTATATAATTAGTACCGTTTTGCGATGTGAGAAGCCCATTGCAAGTAAACGGTGATGTAAATGCGATTTATCTGGTGCTGAAATAGGTTTTTTATTTACGATACGACGGATAATTGCAAATGCCGTATCAAATACAGGTACGCCTAAAATGATAACTGGAACGATAAAGCTGAATAGCGTTACACTTTTGTATAATCCAAGTAACGATATAACAGAAATACAGTATCCTAAAAATAGTGCTCCTGTATCTCCCATGAAAATTTTTGCTGGATGGAAGTTGTAGAATAAAAATCCAATTGTACTTGCAAGTGCAATTAGTGCTAGAGGTAAAATGATAGCCGTTCCAGTACCCCATGGGCTAGTGAAGGCCATGTATGCTAGCGTTGCCAGTACGATAGATGAAATACCAGCGGATAATCCATCTAAGCCGTCAATTAAGTTGATGGCATTTGTAATACCTACAATCCAAAATACTGTAATTGGGTAAGCAAGCCATCCAAGTTCAGTATCCCCGAGGATTGGAATATATAATACTTGCACTAATAATCCACTTTTTACAATCATAATGGCAACTACTAGTTGTCCACCGAATTTTACCTTCGCAGATAACTCGTACATATCATCTAAAATACCGATGATTACAATGATAATCGCACCTAGCGTTATCGATAACATTCTTTGTTCGTATAAGCCACCGACAACAAATCCAACAGCCACACCAATAAATATTGCTAACCCGCCAAGACGAGGCATGATCTTTTGGTGCACTTTACGCGCGTTTGGCTTATCTGTTGCTCCTATTTTAAAAGCTAACTTAATAACTAAAGGAGTAACGACGAGTACAGTGATGAAAGATGCCAAAATGGCATAAATCACTTGTGAGTCCATTAATACCCCACCCTTTTATAGTCTAACGTAATTTTTTTTAAATATATTTATCTGAAAATTATGATGTTTATTTACAGGCTCATAACATATGGTATCACAAAAAGATTAGAATTCAATCTTTTTTTCGTTTTATGGTAAATGGAAGCGGATAGAATATATGACAATGGTATACAGAATGTTGAATCGTTTGAGAAGGTTAATCGTATTGGGCTTTGGAATATGACATTTTCTCTTTCTCTTTAATAGCAAATAATTTTATTTCAATATTATAAGTGTTACACGTAGAAATGAGTAAGTTCCATGTTAAAATGTGGGAATTTTTCAAGCCTGAACGTGCAGCTTTAATCTCGGTAAAATTTCTATTGGTTTTATGGACAATATTTAATTTTACAAAAACTTAAAAAAGAATGAAGAAAGCAATTCATATAATAAAGAAGTAAAAGAGTTTTCTCATTTTTAATGTGAGAGGGGGAAGCACAGGGGAAATTCTATGTATTCGTATATTTTCTATTGTATATTCCTGTGCGAAAAGGAAATGAAAATTACGATAATAGGTACCGGATACGTTGGATTGATTACAGGAGTAGGATTGGCAGTATTGGGACATTCGGTTACATGTTTTGATATAAATGATGAGAAAATGGAACGGATAAAACAAGGGGATCTGCCTATTTATGAAGCTGGCTTATATGAATTAATACATGATGCGTGTGAGAATAATCGTTTAACTTTTACAACAAGTAAAGAAGAAGCATTTCATGATGCAGAATTTATATTTATTGCAGTTGGAACGCCATCGTTATTAGATGGGACAGCAGATTTAACATATATTCAAAATGCATGTTTTGATATTGGAGCATATGCGACTAAAGACATTATTGTTGTTACAAAAAGTACTGTTCCTGTAGGGACGAATGGTGCTATGAGGGGATGGATTGAGGAGACATTACAAAATAGGCATGAATTACATATTGTATCGAATCCCGAATTTTTACGGGAGGGTTCAGGGATTTACGATTTTTTTCAGGGAGATCGTATTGTAATTGGAGCTGATAATGAGGAAGCGGCGCGAAAAGTTGAGAATTTATATAGTAAATTACATTTGCAAACGTATGTTACAGATATAAAAAGTGCAGAGATGATTAAATACGCATCGAATGCCTTTTTAGCAACAAAAATTAGTTTTATCAATGAAATTTCAAATATATGTGAGAAGGTAGGAGCTAATGTATTAGATGTTGCACAAGGGATGGGAATGGATAAGAGAATTGGTGCGTCTTTTTTGAATGCTGGCATTGGTTACGGGGGATCGTGTTTTCCGAAAGATACGAAAGCGCTTGTGCAAATTGCAGGGAATGTGGCACATGATTTTCGCTTGTTAAAAGCCGTCATTGAAGTAAATAATAAACAACAGTTGTTATTGATTGAGAAAGCGAAGAAAGTAATAAATATGAATAAGAAACGGATTGCCGTGCTAGGGGCGGCATTTAAACCGAATACGGATGATATAAGAGACGCACCGTCCCTTATTATAATACAAGAATTATTGAATATAGGGGCGGATGTAGTTCTATATGATCCGAAGGCGATTCACAATATGAAAAATATCTTTGGGGAGACTATACAATATAGTGAATGTATAGATGAATCGATTAGAGGAGCGAGTGCGGCTTTTATCGTGACAGAGTGGGAAACAATCAGGGCTTATCCGTTAGAAAAGTACGCACACCTCATGAGAGAACCTATTTTATTCGATGGAAGAAATTGTTATACTAATAAGGATGTTGAGAAACAAGGAATAGATTATTATTCTGTTGGAAGAGAAAGTGTTTGTAAGAGGGATTTTTCCGTTATTCGTTAAAAAGGTATGTATTCATGTATATTCTTATATGTCATAATAGGATTTGTAACTAGTGAAAGAAAAGAGGCAATGAAATGACTGAACGTTTAAAAGTAATGACAATTTTCGGGACACGTCCAGAAGCAATTAAAATGGCACCTCTTGTATTAGAGTTGCAAAAGCATCCAGAGAAAATTGAATCGATTGTGACTGTAACAGCACAACATCGTCAAATGTTAGACCAAGTATTAAGTATCTTTGGAATTACACCAGATTTCGATTTGAATATTATGAAGGATCGCCAAACTTTAATCGATATTACAACGCGTGGTTTAGAAGGTTTGGATAAAGTAATGAAAGAAGCAAAGCCGGATATCGTACTTGTACATGGTGATACAACGACAACGTTTATCGCAAGCTTAGCTGCTTTCTATAATCAAATTCCAGTAGGTCATGTCGAGGCAGGACTTCGTACATGGGATAAATATTCTCCATACCCAGAAGAGATGAACCGCCAATTAACAGGCGTAATGGCAGACCTTCACTTCTCACCTACAGCAAAATCAGCAACGAACTTACAGAAAGAAAATAAAGATGAGTCACGTATTTTCATCACTGGAAATACAGCGATTGACGCACTAAAAACGACTGTAAAAGAAACATATAGTCATCCTGTACTAGAGAAACTTGGAAGTGATCGTCTTGTACTTATGACAGCTCACCGTCGTGAAAACCTAGGAGAGCCAATGCGTAATATGTTCCGTGCAATTAAGCGTCTTGTTGATAAGCATGAAGACGTACAAGTTGTGTATCCGGTTCATATGAACCCTGTTGTTCGTGAAACTGCAAATGATATTTTAGGCGATCATGGCCGCATTCATTTAATTGAGCCGCTCGATGTAATTGATTTCCACAATGTTGCAGCTCGTTCATACTTAATGCTAACTGATTCTGGTGGTGTACAAGAGGAAGCTCCGTCATTAGGTGTACCAGTTCTTGTTCTTCGTGATACAACAGAGCGTCCAGAAGGTATTGAAGCAGGTACGTTGAAATTAGCGGGAACAGACGAAGAGACAATCTTTAGTCTTGCAGATGAGTTGTTATCAGACAAAGAAGCTCATGATAAGATGTCAAAAGCATCTAATCCGTACGGTGATGGTCGTGCATCAGAGCGTATTGTAGAAGCAATCTTAAAACATTTTAATAAATAAAAAAACAGCCAAATCGCATGCGATTTGGCTGTTTTATTGCTGATTTCTCATAATCCACTCTGCATGAGCATTCGTAGAAGGAGGGGGATCAGTTGGTGTTTTGTTCTGATTCTGATTCGTTTCTTTCTTCGCTTTCTCGTTAGAGTTCGAATTTGAAGAAGGAGTGGATTCCGTTTTTGTTGTTGAATTTTCTTGCGTGGTTACCTTTTCTCCTAGTTCTTTTTTAATTTCGTTACGTACTGCCTCAACACCGTTTGGATCTGGAAGGAAGTAATAAATACCACCTATTTTTTTGTCTTCTCCTTCAAGTTTGAGTGTTTGTATTGTGGAAGGATCAAACCCAGAAAGTTTCTTGTAAAGAGCAAGGCCATCAGAAATAGGAATGTCAGTTTTTATATATTTTCCAACGACTGCTGTCAAATCTTTAATTTTAAATACGGTAGAGGTGGAATTTAGTTTTTGAACAACAGCAGCTAGTAATTGTCTTTGTCTAGCGGCACGACCATAGTCACCATTCGGATCTTGCTTTCGCATACGAACGTAAGCGAGTGCTTCTTCACCATTTAATTCTTGTTGTCCTTGCTTAAATTCGATTTTTTTGTAGTAATCCACGTCTGAACGCTCCCAAAAATCGAAGGGGACATCAACAGTCACACCGCCAACAGCATCAACAATACCTTTAAAGCCTTGGAAATCAATTTTAAGATAATGGTCGACAGGCACTTTTAGAAAACCTTCGACAGTTTTGATTGCCATTTCTTCTCCGCCGTAAGCATGCGCAGCGTTAATTTTGTCCTCTTTATTCTTTCCGACAATTGGAACGCGACTATCACGAGGGATACTCATAAGCGAAATCTTTTGCGTTTTCGGATTGACTGTCGCAAACATTAATGAATCTGTACGACCGTTTTGACCGTCTGTTGCATAATCTTCTATACCCATAATAAGGAGTGTAAAAGGCTCCTTTGTAATTTCTACATCTTCGGTTCTCAAATCCGATTTTTCACGAGTAAAACCACTATACATCCCCATGAGAGAAGAGTAGGAATTTAATATATAAAGTCCTACACTGCCAAATAAAAATAAGAAAATAAGGAAGTAGAAAAACTTTCTTCTTCGTTTCTTTTTTATTCTGCTATTTTGGAGATGATAATAACGTTCTTCCATATATAATCTCCTTAGTTCATTTGTAGGAAAGTAATTCACTACATTAATCTTTAAAGGCGATACAGTATTTATTCTTAGATAACATCTTGTTCTAAGTACAACATATCTCCTTCTGTAATTGTACATTTCCCATTTGTTAATTCAATCATCCAATCCGTGAATGGTTGTTTTCCATCTTCTTCTACATACGTATCAAATGTGACATTTTCGAGGTAATGTATATCTTTAATGGCATATTTTGAATTGCGTAATTCATTTTCAATTTTGCCAAGTAATGTGTAATCAATTTCGGTCTGCATAACACGCATTAATTTTCGCTCGACAACACCGACATGATTAATGCCTTCGCTTGTACATTTTCCATATGCGCGAATTAATCCACCAGCGCCCAGTTTGATGCCACCAAAATAGCGGGTAACGACAACGACGGTATCTTTTAAACCGCGTTTTTTTAGTACCTCTAACATAGGTACGCCAGCTGTACCGCTAGGTTCACCATCATCATTTGCTTTTTGAATTTGATCTTGTTCGCCAATTAAATAAGCAGAACAATTATGTGTTGCATTCCAGTTTTGTTTTTTGATTTTTTGTATGAATTCTTGAGCCTCTTCTTCGGTTGTAGCACGACTAACATAACAGATGAATCTTGATTTTTGAATAACAATTTCGTGTTCACCGTAGTCTTTTATTGTTAAATATTGTAATAACACTTGTATACGCTCCTATCCATCAAAATGACTAGTACTTTACATTTTAAAAGCGGGCGTTTTTATATTCAAACATTTTTTATAAATAAGCTGAAATTTTTGGTGAGTGTTTTACCTTTTTGTTGTAATTTGTCGAGATGATGAGTATAATTTCAAACCCGCATTTTCATGTATGGATGCACCATTTTTAGTTTTCGTGTAAAATTAGGAAATAAAAACTTTTTTATAAGGCAGGTACGAAAATGAAAACAGCTATTGTTACTGATAGTACAGCATATATACCGAAGCATATTCGTGATGAACTCAATATATATATGATTCCATTAAACGTTGTGTTTGGAACGGAATCTTATCAAGAAGAAGCTGAAATTTCAGCAGATGATTTTTATGTAAAAGTACGTGAGCAAGAAGAACTTCCAAAAACTTCTCAACCAGCAATCGGAAAGTTTGTTGAGCTATATGAAGAATTATCTAAGGATTATGATGCAGTTATTAGCATTCATCTTTCAAGTGGGATTAGTGGTACATATCAAACGTCAACGACAGCTGGTCAAATGGTAGAGGGTATTGATGTATATACGTACGACTCTGAAATTAGTTGTGAAGTACAAGGATTCTACGTGCGTGAAGGTGCAAAGTTAGCAAGCGAAGGGAAGGATCCAAAAGAGATTATCGCCCGTTTTGATGAAATGAAGAAAACGATGGACGCTTATTTTGTAGTAGACGATTTACACCATTTACAACGTGGAGGCCGATTAAATAGTGCGCAAGCTTTCATCGGTAGTCTGTTACAAGTAAAGCCGGTTTTATATTTTAGAGACAAAATCATTATCCCGTTTGAAAAGATTCGTACGCGTAAAAAAGCGTTAAAACGTATCATTGAAATTTTTGATGAGCAAGCAAGTAAAGGTGTACCTATGGAAGCAGTTATCATTCATGCACAACGTGAAGAGGAAGCGAATGAATGGAAGGCAGAATTAGAAGCAAAATATCCTCATGTTACAATCCGTACAGGTTATTTCGGTGCTGTAATTGGAACGCATTTAGGTGAAGGTGCACTAGGTCTTGGATGGTATACGAAGTAATAAAGATATAAAAAGCTCTCTTTCGGAAGAGGGTTTTTTTACGGATATTTTACGTGAAGTTGACAAGTTAATATTTGGAAATGGTAAAATGTACGTAAAATAAAATAATGAGGAAAGTTTTATAACTTACTTTTTACAAGAAACTATATTATAATAGAAGAGAGGTGAAACATATGGAGCATAATTCTTGTTTATGTCCAAAGTTTGAGTCAGCTTTTACTTTGCTTAGTAAGAAATGGACTGGCTTAATTATTAAATCTTTGCTGGAAGAGTCAAAACGTTTTAGAGAAATCGCAGATATTATACCGAATATGAGCGATCGTATGTTATCAGAGCGTTTAAAGGAATTGGAAAGCGAAGGCATTGTAGTTCGTAATGTTTATCCAGAAGTACCAGTTCGAATCGAGTACGGCTTAACGGACAAGGGAAAAGCGTTAGAAAGTGTTATGGATGAAGTCCAAAATTGGGCTGAGAAATGGATGAAATAACGTTTTGATTTCATCCGTATTAGTATATTTAATAAAACGTAAGGGAAACCTTGCGTTTTTTTCTTTGCTTACAAAAAGTATTTAAAATTCTACACATACGTACAAAAATATGCATATTTTGCGATAGTGTTACATATAATATTACATTTGTTTTACAAAAGCGTAACATTAGCAAAAAAAATCCCGAATTATGGTATAAATTTTATAGGTTATATACGGAAAAAGAAAAAAGAAAGCGGTGTAAAAAATAAAATGAAAAAGCTAAAAATGGCATCTTGCGCATTAGTGGCAGGGTTAATGTTTTCAGGACTAACACCAAATGTATTTGCAGAAGATAAAATTTCTGACGTGAAATCACAAATTAATACACAAAATGACACTTTACATAAACAACAACAAGAACGTGATGAATTACAAAAACAAATGAATGACTTAAACAAAACAATTCAAGGTTTAGATAAGTCTGTTCAAGAGAATGCTGCAAAGCTTGATGAAACAACGAAAAAAGTTGCGGACACTGAGCAATTAATCGAAAAGAAAAATAAAGATATTGCAGAATTACAAACGAAAATTGCAAAACGTGAGGAGTTATTAAGAAAACGTTTAGTTGCACTTCAAGAGCAACCAAACACAAACGTTGTAACAGAAGTTCTTGTAAACTCTAAAAACGTTGCAGATTTAGTTGATCGTTTAACTTCTGTTTCTAAAATTCTTGAGTCTGACGAAGATATCATGAAAACACAACAAGAAGATCAAGCGAACGTGAAAAAAGATGTTGAAACGGTAAAAACAAAGCAAAAAGAATTAAAAGAAGCACAAGCTCAAATTGAAACTGCTAAGAAAGAACTTGACGCTGAAAAAGAGAAAAAAGCAGCGGCAGTAAACGATTTAAGCGGTAAAATGGATACAGTTGTAACTTCAATGACAAGTACGGAAAGTCAATTGAAAGATCTTGAAAAACAAGCATTACAATTACAACGTATTGCTGAACAAGAAGCGCAAGAAAAAGCTGCACAAGAAGCTGCTGCTCAAAAACAAGCAGAGCAAGCTGCTAAAGATGCGCAAGCTCAACCAGCACAAGCGGCACCTGCTCAGCCAGCAGCGCCAGCAAACAACGGTGGACAAGCTCAAAAAGAAGAACCTAAAAAGGAAGAGCCTAAAAAAGAAGCACCTAAAAAAGAAGATAAAAAACCAGAACCGACACCAGGCCCAGCTCCAGCTCCTGGCGTAATTGGTAAAGCACAACAATACTTAGGTTTACCATATGTTTGGGGAAGTGCATCTCCATCAAACGGTGGTTTTGACTGTAGTGGATTCATTTCTTACGTATTCGGTGTAGGTCGTCAAGACGTTGCAGGTTACTGGAACTCAGTTTCTAAAGTAAGTAGCCCACAACCTGGAGATTTAGTATTCTTCCAAGGTACTTATAAACCAGGCCCATCTCACATCGGTATTTACGTTGGTAATGGCCAAATGATTCATGCTGGTGATAAAGGTATTGCTTACGCTAGCTTAAGCAGTAGCTACAACCAAAAACATTTCTTAGGATACGGTAGATTCTAGGATTTATAATCGAATAAAACATGTGTATAAAGTCGATAGCTTACTATTTTATAAGTAGGTTATCGGCTTTTTTGCGTTTTTACGAGATTATAAGAAAGGCTTATAGTAGTGCTGGAGGTGAGTGCTAATGCTTGCTGGAAAACAGTTGCTATTAGAAGAACTCTCTTCAGATTTACGGAGAGAATTAAGTGATTTGAAAAAGAAGGGAGAGGTTGTATGTGTACAAGGTATAACAAAGAATACTTCTAAATATATATGTCAGCGCTGCGGAAATATAGAGCAGCGGCTATTTGCATCATTTTTATGTAAAAGGTGCGGTAAAGCATGCGCGTATTGTCGGAAGTGTATCACGATGGGGAGAGTTAGCGAATGTACTGTACTTGTTCGCGGGATTCATGAAAGAAACGGAGACGGGGAGCTAAATCCATTACAGTGGAATGGGGCTTTATCGATTGGTCAGGAGTTGGCGGCGCAAGGAGTTATAGAAGCGATTAAGCAGAAAGAATCTTTTTTTATTTGGGCTGTGTGCGGGGCTGGAAAAACAGAAATGTTATTTTACGGTATAGAAGAGGCGCTCCAAAAAGGAGAAAGAGTTTGTATCGCAACGCCAAGGACTGACGTTGTACTGGAATTAGCGCCGAGATTACAAGAAGTGTTTCCAAGTATAACTGTAGCTGCTTTATACGGAGGGAGTGTAGATCATAAAAAAGATGCAGCGTTAGTCGTTGCAACGACTCACCAACTGTTACGTTACTATAGAGCGTTTCATGTGATGATTGTAGATGAGATTGATGCCTTCCCGTATCATGCAGATCAAATGTTACAGTATGCAGTTAGGCAAGCAATGAAAGAGAAAGCAGCGCGTATTTATTTAACTGCAACCCCTGATGAAAAGTGGAAGCGTAATTTCAGAAAGGGGAAACAAAAAGGTGTTATTGTGTCAGGACGATACCATCGTCACCCGTTACCAGTTCCTCTATTTAGTTGGTGCGGAAATTGGAAGAAAAGCCTCCATCATAAAAAAATTCCTCGCGTGTTACTACAATGGTTAAAAATGAACTTAAATAAAAAGTATCCTATTTTTTTATTTGTTCCTCATGTGCGATATATAGAAGAAATAAGTCAGTTGTTGAAAGGGTTGGATAATAGAATCGATGGCGTGCATGCAGAAGATTCGATGAGAAAAGAAAAAGTAGCATCTTTCAGAAAGGGAGACATTCCGTTATTAGTTACAACGACAATTTTAGAAAGAGGAGTAACTGTGAAGAACTTACAAGTGGCTGTGTTAGGAGCTGAAGAAGAAATTTTTTCAGAGAGTGCGCTCGTACAAATTGCAGGCCGAGCGGGGCGTAGTTTTGAAGAGCCATATGGTGAGGTTATGTATTTTCATTACGGTAAGACAGAGGCAATGGTACGTGCGAAAAAACATATTCAAAGTATGAACAAAAATGCGAAAGAACAAGGATTGATCGATTAATGCATTGTTTACTTTGTGATGAGTACATGGTGGAAACAGTTAGTTGGTACACCTTCTTTGTAAAGTCCCCAAAAAAATATGTATGTGATAGATGTGAGCAAAAACTTTCCTATATTATAGGAGGAATTTGCATGGATTGTGGTCGTCCTTTAGATGACTTACCTACTCGATATAAAGAAAATGATATTTGCATGGACTGTGTAAGATGGAGGAATGAGGAAGGATATCGTCCTTTTAAAAATCGTTCGTTGTACGTGTACAATGATGACATGAAAGGTATACTAGCGCAGTTTAAGTTTCGAGGTGATGCGGAGTTAGTTCATATTTTTTATCAATCTTTTCGGGAGTTATTTCAAAAGTATTTTACGGACGTTTCAACTGTTATTGCTGTTCCGCTTAGTAGGGAACGGGAATATGAACGAGGTTTTAATCAAGCAGAGTTATTAGCAGCATGTTTGCCTGTCAAAAATTTTTATTCATCATTAAGAAGGAAGGAAACAGAAAAGCAAAGTAAGAAATCGCGTAAAGAAAGGCTTTCGGGAAGTAATCCTTTTTATTTTCAGAGAGAAGAGATGTTTCATGGTCAACACATTTTACTTGTTGATGATGTATATACGACAGGAATTACAGTGAGACAAATTGGAAGTCTTTTCTATGATAAAGGAGCAAGCGAAGTTTCTAGTTTGACGCTCTGTAGAAGTTAATCTGTAACTGTCGAAAGAGATAATAAAAAGACGATAAGTCTTCTTTGACTTCGTATGTTGTCATTCGTTATAGTGAAATTATGGGGCAAATGCCCTGATTTTTAGAGTGAAGGGAATGGAATGAACATGCAAGGAAGAGTAAAATGGTTCAATGCAGAAAAGGGATTTGGGTTTATTGAGCGTGAAGATGGTGATGATGTGTTTGTTCATTTTTCTGCTATTCAACAAGATGGATATAAGTCATTGGAAGAAGGGCAACAAGTTGAGTTTGATATTGTAGAGGGAGCACGTGGACCGCAAGCAGCTAATGTTGTAAAACTGTAGGTATATTGTTTTTGGGAAGAGAAAGCTGCGCTTGTGGCAACGTTATATATATGGTAGAACCTCTTGTTTTTTTGCAAGGGGTTTTTGTTATAAAATGAGTTGTCAAAAAGTTGTTTCTTTTCTGTAACGAATTGTCCACAGTTATATTCGTTATTCACGATGTTAATAGGATAAAATAAAGATAGAAACGATGCATCTTTTCATTTCAACAAAAAACGATAAAAAAATCGCAATTCCACTAATTTTTTTAAAAAAGTTAGAAGGAGTTTTTAAGCCGGTGTCGAAATTATAGTACATAGGCTTGAAAGGAGGAATTCATCTATGAAATTCAACATTCGTGGTGAAAATATTGAAGTAACTCCAGCATTAAAGGAATATGTAGAGAAAAAACTAAGTAAGTTAGAGCGTTATTTTGATACATTCCCAGAGATTAAAGTTAATTTAAAAGTATACTCTGACAAGCAACGTGTCGAGGTAACAATTCCATTTACTGATTTATTACTTCGTGCAGAAGAAACTAATAGCGATATGTACGCTGCTATCGATTTAGTAGTTGATAAACTTGAGCGACAAATTCGTAAACATAAAACAAAAGTAAATCGTAAGTTACGTGAGAAAGGTTCTATGAAAACGAACTTTATCCTTCCAGAAGCAGTAGCTGTTCTGGATGAGGTAGAAGAGGATGAACTAGAACTTGTACGTACAAAACGATTCGATTTAAAACCGATGGACGTTGAAGAGGCAATCCTACAAATGGATATGCTAGGACATAATTTCTTCGTCTTCACAAATGCTGATACAAATGAAACTAACGTTGTATATGGCCGTAAAGATGGGAAATATGGTTTAATTGAAACTAAATAATAATTCAAAAGCGCAGCCGAAATGGCTGCGCTTTTTTGTATTTTTATTTTTCGCAGCAAGGTTAAAAAGCTTTGTAAGTAGCCGATTTCATTAAGAAGTGATTTTAGGCATTATTTCGTTAAAATCGCATGAGAAAATTCAAAACTTAGAGAAGTGAGTTACTCGTTATTATTTGGAACAAGCATAGGAATGTAGCTATCTTTACAAGTAATTCTTTGCTAGGAGTATATGATTGTTTTTGAAAATTTAACAAAATGTTCGCAAGTGTAAAAGTAATATTAAATATTCTGAAATCAATTGAAGATATGTTGAGGTGTTGTTACTATAATATCGTATTATATGGATTTTATTCATTCAGTGGAAAAATAAAATCAATATAATGCTACAAATTATCGGAGGTGCTTTTAGTGAGCATTAAGAAAAAAAGTCGTTTTATGCTTGGATCTGTTTTATCTTTAGGTATTTTAGCTAGTACTTTCGTTTTAACCGAACCAGCTAATGCTGATACAAGGGATGATCATGTAGAATTTACCTTTAGACTTTGGAATGCATATGATTATACTAATGCACGTCCTAAAGAGACACCTACTTCTATGTATATGCGTGTGAAGAGTAGTGAAAAGGGCGGTGGTTCTTTCAACGTTTGGACAGAAGCAGATAAAAATAAAGGTAAAGGTGATAGAGATTGGGTAAATGTTTCAGGTGAGTCAGGTAAGCATGAAGGAACGGTGCGACCAGGTAAAACGTATCTTTTCCAAAATTACGCATATGAAAACTATGGAAAAAATGTACCTGTGAGATTCGGTGGTTATTCTAGAGAAAATAATGCTTATCCTACTGCTTGGAGTCCTGATAGTGTAAGACCTAGTGGATCTTACACTGAATATTGATTTAGAAATTATAAATTAAAATTATTTATTGTGTAACGTTAGAAAAAGTCGTCTAGTTCGTCATCTGGATTATACGACTTTTTCTACTATTTCATTTTTTGAATAGGAGGGGCTGCAATGAAGCTTATTTCAAAATATATTTTATTCTGTTGTTTTATATTAATTATTTGTTTATTAGCTTCTTGCCATAAGAAAGTAGATGAACCTATTGTAAATATTGAAGATACTTTAACGGAAAAAGATAATTTGAAAAGTATTCAGTTGAAAGAAATTAATAAAAATACTGTTTTTGAACAAGTATTTATGGAAAATGAAACTGGTGATGATTTCTTTCAAGGGCAAATAGATAGAAATGATATTGCAATAAAAGATAATCTTTCAAATAAAAAAATAAATTCAGGAGTTATACCAGAAAATTATTATGTTTTTTTGACAGGTGTTACGAGTAAGAAAAAACCAACGTATCTTTTGGGACGGATTGAACAAATTGATGGAAAAATAATTCAGTGGAAACAAGAAGTTAAGAGTGTAAAAAGAAAAGGTACAAATGATGTTTATCAGTATGAAGTTGAGTTTCCTAAATTTGAAGGAGAGAGAGCAAATGTTTCTTTTCGTTACATCTGGTTAAATAGAGAAAATAAATGTTATGGTGTTGCGGATCAACTGTTCATATTAAAAAAGATTTGAATTTCATTAATGGTTTATGGAGGAGCTGTAGATGAGTTACTTTTTAAGAAGGATTTTAAAAGGCAAAATGTTTTGGTTGTCTTTATTTATTATGTTAGTAATTATTACTGCTCAATATATTTCTATGCTAGTAACAACTAAAGGATTTAATGATACTGGGATTATAAAGGTATCACCGTATTTATCTAATATTTTATATTTTACTAGATTACCATTTTATAGTGAGTTTTATCTACTTATATTTCCTATGATCTCTGCAATGGCTGTAGCAGGGATTTATAGAATCGATAAAAATTACGGATTTATTTATCCTGTTATTTCTAAAATGGGAACGGGTTATTATTTTAAGCTACTTTATTTTATTAATTTTATTGTATCTTTTTTTATTATAAGTGTCCCTTTACTATTTAACTTTTATTTATATGCAATGACTTATCCAACAGTTGCTCCGCATCCGGTATTAAATTATATGGCTGCTACTGTTTCACCAACAGCTCAATTTCATACGGTTTATTATGAGTATCCTACTTTATATTTTCTTATGTATGTATTTTTAAATGGTTTATACGGTGCGGTTTTGTCAAGTTTGGCTTTATCAGTTTCGTTTTTTATAAAACGAGTTTATTTTATTTATTTAGTGCCATTTATTTTACATATTTTTTGGCTTGGTATTGGAAAGGGAATTCTCAATCCTAAAGATTATTTAATTAAAGATCTCGGTTTTTTTGAATTAAAAATTTTTCTTAGTGTATTGTTATGTATTTGGTTTTGTTCTGTAGTTCTTTATTTACAGGGGAGTAGGAAGCATGTTCTTTTATAATGTAATGAAAGAAACTATAAGGATGAAATATATTTGGTTAAGTATTCTTTTTTTACTTAATGTCAGTATCATAGGTTGTTTGTTCAATTATTTTGAACCTGGAATTGTAAAAGAGAAAATGAACGAATTGGAAACCTTGTATAAGGTTATTTCGTTTTATAATTTGTCGACCATATTTATTCCTTTAACAATCGTTTTTTCTGTATATTCTATGTCGAATTTTTTTAGTGTTTATGTTGTTTACAGAGTGAATAATGCATTGAAATTAGTTTCTATCTATTATTTGAAACTAATTGTTTTTGTTTGCTTTTTTGCTGGGAGTATGATTTTACAGTTGTTTTTGATGTCAAATATGATGGCTGTAACTAGTATTGATGTAAATTATCCATTATTATTGTGCATTCAACTATTTGCGAATATTTTTATATGCATGATAAGTGCTTTCTTGCAATTATTTTTACCTAGTTTACTTGTAATAATATGTATGATTACTGCTGTTTTATTAGATAGATTTATATTACATGGATTTTTATTTACAAATGCTTTTTATATAAATGTGTTTGAAGATGCTACTGGTTTACTTATACGCTTATTTGGATGTTTTTCTATCTTTTTTATAAGTGTATGGATTTTATCTAAAAAAAGTTATATTTCTATGAATGATGAGACAGAGGTGATCTAGTTTACATTATGATTTTATATTATTTGTTAAAAAGAGATTTACATGTAAGGTTTCGAGATTCCATCAAGATAATGGCTTTTTTATTCTTAATTTACGCTATGATTGTAGTTACTTTTTTATACAATCAGCCTCTTAGTAATGGTAAAGAATCTGTATTAGTAGATGTTACCTTTTATCGATTTTTTCATGGAGTAGACTTTGTGGATTTATCTTATTTTTATAAGGAGGGGCGATTTTCTATCCCTTTTTATTGGATATTCTTTCAAATCGTTCCTTTGTTGCTAGTAGGGAAGTTTGCCCTTTCAGATATTCAACAGAATGGTGTTTATTTATTTCCTCGTGTTAAGAAGAAGCATTTTCTGTGGTTAACGAAAATGCTATCTTTGTTTTTTTACATAGTTTGTATTTGGGTTGTTATGTATTTTATTTGGTTTACGGTGTACTATTTGCTTCCTTATGGCGAGAGTTCTTTATATAGTCAATTTCCTTATAAGATATTAGGTACTATGCTAATTCAAATCATTATCAGCTTTTTATTAGCTTTAATTTTTGAGCTTTTAACGTTCTATATGCCAATAACTATTGTTTTTGTACTAATGTTGTTGTACCTATTTTTGTCTATTTTCTTTCATAGTATTTATTTTTTAGGATCTTTTGTTATGCCAAATCGTTGGTATTTTGTTGATCACAGTTCAATTCAATTGACTTTAGGTAATAATCAATCTATTCAATGGAATGATTTACTTCTAATAGGAGTAGTAATTGTTGTTGTAATGATTTTATTAGGTAGTTTTTGTTTTAAAAAACTAGATGTGATAGGTGAATAATTTATGGACAATTATATTAAATGTGAATGTATGACGAAAAGATTGAAGGGAAATATTGTGTTAGATAATATTAGTTTGTCAGTAAAAAAAGGAGAGTTTTTAGTTTTGAAGGGGCATAATGGTTCTGGTAAAACAATGATTTTACGTGCTATATCAGGATTAATGCGTTTAAATTCTGGAGCTGTTTACGTAGATAATGAAATGATTGGAAAACAAAAGCAATTCCCGGATTCTATGGGGATATTGATTGAATATCCAAGTTTTATTCCAGGGTATACTGGTTTTCAGAATTTGAAATTTTTATCATCGATTAACAATAAAATCTCTGATGAGGAAATTTATAATATTATTCAAAGGGTTGGACTTGATAAAACAGATAAGAGAAAGTATAAAAGATACTCTTTAGGTATGAAACAACGTTTAGGGATAGCGCAAGCTTTAATGGAGCAACCAACACTATTGTTATTAGACGAGCCAACGAATGCTTTAGATAGTGATGGGATAAAAGATGTTTTGGATATTTTGAAAGTAGAAAAGTCTAAAGGAACGACTATTGTTGTAGCCAGTCATGATGTGCATGTTCTAGATAATGAAATGGTAGATCGTATTGTACATGTTAATAATGGAAAGTTGGTAGATTAAGAGTGACAAGAAAACATGTCTTAATAAGCGTTGGATTGTGTCTGTTGCTATGTATATTTGCTAGTTTATTAAGATTTAAAACATTAAATCTTAATAATGAATCTTATAAAGTGGTAAAAGATGAGTTTTTATCTAATAGAACTTTTGAAGATGGGCAAGGAGTTACTTTTCATGCACTTAATCCTCTTGATCCTACAAAAGTTTATGATCCTTATGAAGACCGTGAAGTAGTGACGTATGTATTACCTTTAGATATTACAAATACAATGAATCGGGATATTAATTTGCTTAGTAATAAGTCTATTTCTAATACAATGTTTTATTCTAAAATAGGAGAGTTTTATAATGTAATTCCGTATTCAATGGAATTACCTGAAAAATATCAGTTTGAGCCTGTAATACCTGCTGGTAAAACAGTGCGAGGATATATAGGGACAAATTATTTTATAGGAGATGACCCTTATAAAAATTATAAAAACTTTTCAAATGAATCAACTAAAGTGAAATTCATTTCTTTTATGAAGGATCAGAAAGGGAAATATCATGAATTAGAAATACCGATAAATTAATGCATGATTGATACAAATATATTTTAAGTGTGCTTTTTGGGTGCCGTGGTTGAGTAGATCTTGCAATATAATATTATCTTTTAAAGTCGGAGGTTTTGCGTAGGTGTAAGTATCCATGGATGCTGCACCTGCGAAATTTCCGGCTTTTTGTAATTATCGATTTAGATTTAATACGAAATTTGTAACGTGAAATTGAAATAGCGAGACAGAGAAAAGGAACGTAACAAATAAAATAAAAACTTTTTTTGAATATAAGGCCCGACATTTTGCCGATTGTTGTCATAGTTATAAGACAAGTGTTACAATTATCATTAGGTATATACATTTTGGTTTTTTTAATTAGGAGAAAAATTGGCATAACATACATTTGATTTTTATAACGACTGATTGTAATAGAGAAAAAGAAAAACAATCGGAAGTTTTATTTTAATAAAAAAGAGGAGCGTATTTCCTATGATCGGTATTTTAAAAAAGGTATTTGATGTAAATCAACGCCAAATTAAACGTATGCAGAAGACAGTTGAGCAAATTGATGCATTAGAGCCATCTATTAAGCCATTAACTGATGAACAATTAAAAGGGAAGACGCTTGAATTTAAAGAACGTCTAACAAAAGGTGAAACAGTAGATGATCTACTACCTGAAGCTTTTGCGGTTGTTCGTGAAGCTGCGACTCGTGTTCTTGGAATGCGTCCGTATGGTGTACAGTTAATGGGTGGTATTGCCTTACATGAAGGGAATATCTCTGAGATGAAAACGGGTGAAGGTAAAACGTTAACATCTACATTACCTGTATATTTAAATGCTTTAACAGGAAAAGGTGTTCACGTTGTTACAGTCAATGAATACTTAGCACAACGTGATGCGAGCGAAATGGGACAACTTCATGAGTTCCTAGGATTAACAGTAGGAATTAATTTAAACAGTATGTCACGCGAAGAGAAACAAGAGGCTTATGCTGCTGATATTACGTATAGTACAAATAATGAGCTTGGATTCGATTACTTACGTGACAACATGGTTTTATATAAAGAGCAGTGCGTTCAACGCCCATTGCACTTTGCTATTATCGATGAAGTCGATTCTATCTTAGTCGATGAAGCGCGTACGCCACTTATTATTTCTGGACAAGCTCAAAAATCAACAGAGCTGTACATGTTTGCAAATGCATTCGTTCGTACGTTAGAAAATGAAAAAGATTATTCATTTGATGTGAAGACGAAAAATGTAATGTTAACAGAAGATGGTATTACGAAAGCGGAGAAAGCTTTCCATATTGAAAACTTATTTGATTTAAAACATGTAGCGCTTCTTCACCATATTAATCAGGCACTTCGTGCGCACGTTGTTATGCATCGTGATACAGATTATGTTGTACAAGAAGGCGAAATCGTAATTGTAGACCAATTTACTGGTCGTCTTATGAAAGGTCGTCGTTATAGCGAAGGGTTACACCAAGCTATCGAGGCAAAAGAAGGCGTAGAAATTCAAAATGAAAGTATGACGCTTGCGACAATTACATTCCAGAACTACTTCCGTATGTACGAAAAGTTATCTGGTATGACTGGTACAGCGAAAACAGAGGAAGAGGAATTCCGTAACATTTATAATATGAACGTTATCGTAATTCCAACGAACAAACCGATTATTCGTGATGACCGTGCAGATTTAATCTTCAAATCAATGGAAGGTAAATTTAATGCTGTTGTTGAGGATATTGTAAATCGTCATAAACAAGGGCAACCAGTTCTTGTCGGTACAGTTGCGATCGAAACGTCAGAACTTATTTCAAAAATGTTAACGCGTAAAGGTGTACGTCATAACATCTTAAATGCGAAAAACCATGCGCGTGAAGCGGATATCATTGCAGAAGCAGGTATAAAAGGCGCTGTAACGATTGCGACGAACATGGCAGGTCGTGGTACAGATATTAAGCTTGGAGACGATGTGAAAAACGTTGGTTTAGCCGTTATCGGTACAGAGCGTCACGAAAGTCGTCGTATTGATAACCAGTTACGTGGTCGTGCTGGTCGTCAAGGGGACCCAGGTGTTACGCAGTTCTACTTATCAATGGAAGATGAACTAATGCGTCGCTTCGGTTCTGATAATATGAAAGCGATGATGGATCGCCTTGGTATGGATGATTCTCAGCCAATCGAAAGTAAAATGGTTTCTCGTGCAGTAGAATCTGCGCAAAAACGTGTAGAAGGAAATAACTATGATGCACGTAAGCAGTTACTACAATACGATGATGTACTTCGTCAGCAACGTGAAGTTATTTACAAACAGCGTCAAGAGGTAATGGAGTCTGAGAACTTACGCGGTATTATTGAAGGTATGATGAAATCTACAGTAGAGCGTGCGGTTGCACTTCATACACAAGAGGAAATTGAAGAAGATTGGAACATTAAAGGTCTTGTTGACTACTTAAATACAAACCTTCTGCAAGAAGGAGATGTGAAAGAAGAAGAATTACGTCGCCTTGCTCCAGAGGAAATGAGCGAGCCAATTATTGCGAAATTAATAGAGCGTTACAATGACAAGGAAAAGCTTATGCCAGAAGAGCAAATGCGTGAGTTCGAAAAAGTTGTTGTATTCCGTGTTGTAGATACGAAATGGACAGAGCATATCGATGCGATGGATCACCTTCGTGAAGGTATTCATTTACGTGCTTACGGTCAAATTGATCCACTTCGTGAGTATCAAATGGAAGGGTTCGCAATGTTCGAATCAATGATTGCTTCTATTGAAGAGGAAATTTCTCGTTACATTATGAAAGCTGAAATTGAACAAAACTTAGAGCGTCAAGAAGTTGTTCAAGGTGAAGCTGTTCACCCATCTAGCGATGGCGAAGAGGCGAAGAAAAAACCAGTTGTAAAAGGTGACCAAGTGGGCCGCAACGATTTATGTAAATGTGGTAGCGGTAAAAAATATAAAAACTGCTGTGGCATTGGGAAGTAATATAGGGCGGTAGCCCAGGCTGCTTTGCAAACTTTTACATCAAAAATGTATAATTAAGAAGGATTAAACTCTCTCCGTCATAAGTGGAGAGAGTTTCCCTTGTTTTCATACGAAAGTAACAGCAATTACATAGAGGTGAAGGAAATGGAATTAGTAGAAATTAGACAGGAATTAGAGAAAATGGCTAAGAGATTAGCGGCTTTTAGGGGGTCTCTTTGACCTCCCTACTAAGGAGAAACAAATTGCAGAATTAGAAGAGAAAATGATGGGCGCAGGATTTTGGGATGACCAACAAGGCGCACAAGCTGTAATTAACGAAGCAAATGCACTGAAAGATATGGTTGGAAAGTTCCGTCAGCTAGATGAGACGTTCGAAAACCTGGAAATTACGCATGAGCTTTTAAAAGAAGAGTATGATGAAGATTTACATGAGGAACTTGAATCAGAAGTAAAAGGCTTAATTCAAGAAATGAATGAGTATGAGCTGCAGTTACTACTTAGCGATCCTTATGATAAAAATAACGCCATTTTAGAATTACACCCAGGTGCTGGTGGAACAGAGTCACAAGATTGGGGCTCTATGTTACTACGAATGTACACACGTTGGGCTGAAAAACGTGGGTTTAAAGTAGAAACTGTTGACTACTTACCAGGTGATGAAGCTGGTATTAAGAGCGTTACTTTATTAATTAAAGGCCATAACGCTTACGGTTACTTAAAAGCTGAGAAAGGTGTACATCGTCTTGTACGTATTTCACCATTCGATTCTTCAGGCCGTCGTCATACATCGTTCGTATCTTGTGAAGTTGTACCTGAGTTCAATGATGAAGTTGAAATTGAAGTGCGTACAGAAGACTTGAAAATTGATACGTATCGTGCAAGTGGAGCGGGTGGACAGCACGTTAATACGACAGATTCAGCAGTTCGTATTACGCATACACCGACAAATACGGTTGTAACGTGTCAGTCAGAGCGTTCTCAAATTAAAAACCGTGAGCATGCGATGAAGATGTTAAAAGCGAAATTATATCAAAAGAAATTAGAAGAGCAACAAGCGGAGTTAGATGAAATTCGCGGAGAACAAAAAGAAATCGGATGGGGTAGCCAAATCCGTTCTTACGTATTCCACCCATATTCTCTTGTGAAAGACCACCGTACAAATACAGAGGTCGGTAATGTGCAAGCAGTTATGGATGGAGAAATTGATCCGTTTATTGATGCTTACTTACGTTCTCGCATCTAATAAGCTAAGTGAAAAAAAGCCAACAAAATTGTTGGCGCACGTTGAGGATATAGAGGACATACAGAGTGCTATTTTATTTATATGGATGAAGTACAGAGGAAGAGAAGTTGGAAACGACAACTTCTCTTTTTGATGGGATTATATGTAGCATACAATGTTGTATATTGTTTTGTAAAAAGTAGAAAATAGTAAAACAGATTGGCAATAGAGTAAGGCTTTCTACAGAAATTTTCTAAATTCCCGTTCAAAAAGAATCCTTTATAGAAGTTTATAAGTTGTTCACAGAATTGAAACAACTTATAAAAGCTTTATATCATTAGGGTTCTCACTTTATTTTTGAAGAATATGAAATATACCTTAGTTTTTCTATATAAAGATAATGCTTATAATGAAAATGAGTGTGTTAGGAATGAAAAGAATATCAACAATGGGGAGCGATAGAAGTGAAAAAGAAATTATTGGCTATTGCGCTAGGAACATCAGTCGTTTTTGCTTTGGGAGCGTGTGGAAATAAAGAAGAGAGTAAGCCTTCGAACCAGTCTGCAAGTACAGACAGTGCAGAACAAATTTTCCAAAGAAGTTGTGCTGGGTGTCACGCAACAGATTTATCAGGAGCAACTGGACCTGATTTAAGAAAAGTAGGCGGGAAGTACGACGCTGCAGATATCGAAGAAATTATTAAAAAAGGTCGCGGTTCAATGTCGCCAGGACTTATTCAAGGTGAAGATGCGAAAAAAGTAGCTGAGTGGTTAGCTGAACATAAATAAAAAGGGGTAAAATGGACGAGTTGATTCATATAATCAACTCGTTTCCCTTTTTTTGGAATGTAACATAACTGTAACAAAAATGTATCCAAACTGGAAACCGTTTGATGTTACAATGAGGTTTGTAGAATTTTGCTGAAATATATTACATAGAGTAGTATTGCTTAGAAAAAGAGTATAAGTAGACTACCTTCAACAAGAGTGGTTTAAAAGAGAATAAAGGTTTAGCTTTTATTTTCAAATGTACAGAAAAGTATTTCGAAAAAAATCATTAAGTATTGGGTGATAAATAATGATAAAAATGACGAATGTTTATAAGGAGTACCCGAATGGTATGAAAGCCATTGCTGGTCTCACAGTTAACATTAAACAAGGCGAGTTTGTATACGTAGTTGGACCGAGTGGAGCCGGAAAATCTACATTTATTAAAATGATGTATCGTGAAGAGAAGCCATCTACAGGATCAATTAATGTAAATGGTCTTACTATCGAGTCATTAGCAGAAAGAGACGTTCCATATTTCCGTCGTCAATTAGGCGTGATTTTCCAAGACTTTAAATTACTACCTAAATTAACGGTATATGAGAATGTTGCGTTTGCCTTAGAAGTAATTGAAGAAGAGCCAGATGCAATTCGTGAGCGTGTAACAGAAGTGTTAGGTCTTGTAGGTCTTGAAGATCGTGCAGACGCACTTCCAAGCGAACTTTCAGGCGGGGAGCAGCAACGTGTTGCGATTGCGAGAGCAATTGTTAATAGACCAAAGGTTGTAATTGCCGATGAGCCAACAGGTAACTTAGATATTGAAACAGCTCTTGATATTATGAAGATTTTCACGCGCATTAATGAGCGTGGTACAACGATCGTTATGGCGACACATAACGCAGATATCGTAAATACAATCCGTCATCGTGTAATCGCGATTGAAGGCGGAAAAATTGTTCGAGATGAGATGGAGGGAGGATACGGATATGAAGGCTAAGACCCTTAGTCGACATTTGCGAGAAGGTGTAAAGAATCTATCACGTAACGGATGGATGACGTTTGCTTCTGTTAGTGCAGTAACAGTTACATTATTACTTGTAGGTGTCTTTTTAACAGCGATTATGAATATGAACCATTTTGCGACGAAAGTAGAGCAAGATGTAGAAATTCGTGTACACATTGATCCAGCAGCAAAAGAAGCTGATCAAAAGAAATTAGAAGATGATATGAGTAAGATTGCAAAAGTAGACTCTATTAAATATTCTTCTAAAGAAGAAGAGTTAAAACGTTTAATTAAAAGCTTAGGCGATAGCGGAAAGACATTTGAGTTATTTGAACAAGATAACCCACTTAAAAACGTATTCGTTGTAAAAGCAAAAGAACCAACAGATACAGCAACAATTGCGAAAAAGATTGAAAAAATGCAGTTTGTAAGTAATGTTCAGTACGGAAAAGGGCAAGTTGAACGATTATTTGATACTGTAAAAACTGGTCGTAACATCGGGATTGTGTTAATTGCTGGTCTTTTATTCACAGCGATGTTCTTAATCTCTAATACAATTAAAATTACAATTTATGCTCGTAGTACAGAAATCGAAATTATGAAACTTGTAGGTGCAACAAACTGGTTTATTCGTTGGCCGTTCTTATTAGAGGGATTATTCCTAGGAGTATTAGGATCAATTATTCCAATTGGCTTAATTCTAGTTACGTATAATTCATTGCAAGGTGTGTTTAACGAAAAACTTGGCGGAACAATTTTCGAACTTCTACCATACAGCCCATTCGTATTCCAATTAGCTGGTTTACTAGTGTTAATCGGGGCTTTAATCGGTATGTGGGGAAGTGTAATGTCAATTCGTCGCTTCTTAAAAGTATAAAAAGTTGCAAACATAATTCGTACAAGCTTATCATATAGTAGAAATAGGTAAAGGCATCACACACTGTGTGATGCCTTTTGCTACACCACCTGTGTGTTTTGGAAAGGGGAATTCCGCATTGAAACGTAGAGTTGCAATTATTGGAATGGTTGTTGCATTTTTAATTGGTGCTGGCGGAATGTTTGCAGGTATGTCTTTATTTGGGGTTAACCCAGCAGAAGTAACGCAAACAATTTCGAATGGAAACGCTAGCACTGCGCAAGGGAATTTGGCAAAAATTAATGAGGCGTATGCACTAATTGATTCACGTTATGTGGAAGACGTGAAAGATGAAAAATTAGTCGAAGGTGCAATACAAGGCATGTTGTCTACGCTGAAGGACCCTTATTCCACGTATATGGATAAAGAAACGGCTAAACAGTTTAGTGAATCGCTTGATCCCGAGTTAGAAGGGATTGGGGCTGAGGTGAACAAAACAGACGGTAAGCTTATTATCGTATCTCCAATTAAAGGCTCACCAGCAGAAAAGATTGGAATTAAACCGAATGACCAAATTTTATCTGTAGATGGAAATAGTGTGAAAGATTTATCACGTGAAGAAGCAGTATTAAAGATTCGTGGTAAAAAAGGAACGACTGTTGCGATTGAAATTAAGCGTGCAGGAGTAGCTGATCCGATTGTATTTAAAATTAAGCGTGAAAAAATTCCAATCTTCACAGTGTTTAGCTCTGTGAAACAAGAGAGTGGAAAAGATATCGGTTATATGCAAATCACTTCTTTTGCTGAAAATACAGCGAAAGAATTTAAGGATCAGTTAAAAGAGTTAGAGAAGAAAAACATAAAAGGCTTAGTTATTGACGTACGTGGTAATCCAGGTGGCTACTTAAATAGTGTAGAAGAGATACTAGGAGAAATTATGACGGATAAAAAGCCGATGCTACAAGTAGAGCAAAGAAATGGTGAGAAGAAGAAATTCTCTACGGAACTAAAAGAGAGAAAGCCATATCCAATTTCAGTATTAATTGATAACGGAAGTGCTTCTGCTTCAGAGATTTTAGCGGGTGCGCTAAAAGAGGGAGAAGGATACGATTTAATTGGTGAAAAAACGTTTGGCAAAGGTACTGTTCAGCAAGCTGTTCCATTTAAAGATGGCAGCAATATCAAATTAACGATGTTCAAATGGTTAACACCGGATGGAAACTGGATTCATAAAAAAGGAATCAAGCCAACTGTAGAAGTGAAACAACCAGATTATTATCATGCAACACCAATTCAAATTGAAAAGACACTTTCATACAATGCAAATGATGTACAAGTAAAACATGCCCAAGAAATGCTTAAGAGTTTAGGATATGTACCAGGACGTGAAGATGGCTACTTTAGTAAAGAGACAGAATCAGCACTGAAAGCATTCCAAAATGCGAATAAGATGGAAGCGACAGGACAGCTCGATAAAAAGACAGCTGAGGCGATTCAAACGAAAATTATTGAAAAAATCCGTTCTGGAGAAAATGATCTACAATTACAGTCAGCATTAAAATTAATGGCGAAATAAAAAGAAATACAGGCAGTTTGCTGCCTGTATTTTTTTGTGTTAAACAAACGCTTGTCCAGTTATGATAATATAAAAAGAAAGAATGATATAAATGGTGGTGAATGGGTTCGTGGAGGCATGGATTTTTGAAATAATGCGGGCAGTTGGACGTTTTTTCTTACACCCTGCTGTCTATGTATTTTTAATAAGTAGTATCTTCGTTGGATACTTACGTATGTTACGAGAACGAAAAGATTTTTCTTTTAAAGTTTATGATATTTGGTTTGAACTGCGAACATCTTTATTTGCGGGGATTGGATATGGATTCGTGGTATCTATTATTACGATTGGGCTCGGACTTGTTGTTTCTAAAGCGAGCTTATGGGCCATTTTACTTTGGACATTACTATTTGGATTAACTGCTATGTACCGATATTTATCAGCAGCTTATACGTTCAGTATCGCAATTGTATGTGTTCTATTATCTTCTAAGCTACCAGTTTCCTTCTTACAGCTTGGAGAAGGTGAAGAGAATACAATTGTATCCCTTGCTATTTTGCTAGGCATTATGCTCGTTGTAGAGGGCTTGTTGATTTCTAAAAATGCAGTAGGATATTCGACGCCGAAGATTAGGAAGGGTAAGCGTGGACTAAAGATTGGTTTACACGAATCAAAGCGTTTATGGATCATTCCTATTTTTATTCTCGTACCAGGTGACGCAGTAACGCAGTTTATTTCATGGTGGCCTGTCGTTTCAATCGGTTCTGATACATATTCTTTATTCCTCGTTCCATTTTTAATTGGATTTATGAGAAGGATTAGAAGTTATGAGCCGACGGAAGCTTTATTATTTACAGGAAGACGTGTGTACGGATTAGCAGGACTTGTACTCGTTTTAGGAATCGCAAGTTATTGGTGGCACGTACTTGCAATTATCGCGATGGGTGTTGCGATGCTTGGACGATTCACGATTTCCATGCAAGAGAAAATTTCTGATGAGACAAGACCGGCGTATTTCGCTGCACGTAATGATGGACTTGTTGTATTAGATACTATCCCGAATACAATTGGGGCAGAGCTGAATTTACTACCCGGAGAAATGATTACGAAAGTAAATGGAGTCATTCCAAGAAGCGCTGAGGAATTTTATAATGCGCTTCAAACGAAGACGACAGGAGCATTTTGTAAATTAGAAGTATTAGATACAAATGGTGAGCTTCGCCTTGCTCAAACGGCATTATACGCCGGAGGACATCACGAATTAGGTATTGTATTTGTTCAGCAGGAGCATGAGTGGGATTCGGAAGCGATGTAATAAAATATGATACGAAAGAAAAGACTGTATAGCATTATAGCTATACAGTCTTTTTTTCTTATAATTTATGGTTTTACTTGAGCATAATGTTGTACAACAAACTCGCGAAACGTTTGTGCAGCAAGTGATAAATAGTGTTTTTCATTCCACAATAAATGAGACGTCCATTGGCAAATAGGCTCTTCAATATGTAGAAGCGTTAGTGGTGGCAATTCTTTTTTTGCTGCGATTGGCAAGAAGGCAACACCAAGGCCGGTACGTACTAAGCCGCTGATGGCTGCCGGTTCATCTCCTTCACATACGATATTGGGTGTAAAACCAGCTAGCCTGCAGAAATTGTCTGTGATTTCACGGAAGCTGTATCCTGGTTTTAGGGAGATAAATGGATCATCGGCTACTTCGCTTAGCTTGATACAATGGCGATCTTTGAGGCGATGTGTACTTGGTACAGCTAGTACAATCTCTTCAGTCATTAATGGAAGACTATAGATTCCAGGTTGTTCAATAGGCGAAGGAGTGAAACAAAAGTCAATTTCACCTTTTTCAAGGAGCTGAACTTTCAATTCTTCTGTGGATGCTTGTGTAATGCGGAAGTTAATTTGTGGATATAAGGCTAAAAAAGGCGTCAGTAGTTCCGACACTCGATTTAAGGTTGTAGTAGCTATGAAAACACTCCCATGCTCTAATCCAGCCATGTCTGTAACTTGTCGTTTGCCTACTTCGAGCGCTTCAAGGGCTGTATCCACTTGCTTGAGAAAAGCTTTTCCGAAAGTGTTTAGCTGGATTTTCCGTCCGATTCGATCAAATAAGGGAACTCCCAACTCTTCTTCTAATCGAGAGATAGTAACACTTAAAGCTGGTTGGGAGATATGAAGTTCTTGTGCCGCTTTCGTTATATGTTCCGTCCGAGCGACTGTCTTAAAATACTTGAGTTGCAGCAATTCCATAAAATATATTCACCTTCCCTTATATACTGTAGGTTATTAATATGATAGTTATTTTATATTTTTGTTTATCAATAATCAATTTTATAATATGAGTGTGAAAAGAAATATTGTAAAAGTTTATATATAGATAAAAATGAGGTGGATGATTTTTGGACATTCAAAAATATTTAGAACATATTCAATCTGAAAGAAGAGAGGTAAGTTTCAATTATTTATCTCATCTTCAAAAACAACATGTACTCAACGTACACTTTGAGAATCTTGATATTCTTGCAAAAAAACCTTTGTCTTTGCGTGAAGAAGACCTGTATCAAAAAATTGTTCATGCGAAACGGGGAGGCGTGTGCTACGAGTTAAATGGAATATTTTATTTTCTGTTAGAAGAATTAGGTTTTAATCCATACCTTATGGCAGGAACTGTATATGTAAGAGAAGGAATCTGGGCTCTTGAAAATGCTCATTTATTTATAATCGTCCCAATTGATAACAAAGAGTACTTGGTGGATGTAGGCATGGGGGGGAATTCCCCAAGAATTCCTGTTCCGCTCAATGGAGAGGAAGTTGTGGATAGTGATGGTCTTTATCGAGTAAATAAAGATGCAGCAACATCATTTTATTATTTGCAAAAAAAGACTGATGATGACTGGGAGATTCTATATCGATTTGAACAACCTTCTCATAAATGGGACTTGGAGAATATTCATCCAATCTGTGTCTTAACTGAAACAGCTCCAGAATCAATGTTCAATAAAGTATATTTCCTTTCAAGAGTGACAGAAAATGGGCGCATCACCTTGTTAGGAGACACGCTAATTATTGTGGATGGAAAAGAAAAAACAAAAGAAAAGCTAGAAAAACATGAGATTGAAGAAACTGTTCGTCGTTATTTTCAAATTCAAGTGTAGTGAGGGGATTTTAGGGTGGGTTAATACGTAACTTTAGACCTACCAGTTAAACCGTTTAATGCACAGTTGGAAGTTACCGGATAGAACAGAGAAGCAAAAGATTTATCGGGAGTACGATAAGTTTTGAACTATGTAAAGAATGTAGTTGTGAAAAAATAAAAGGAACGAAATTTATCAGTAGAGCACTTCTTTTTGAATACGATCAGTAACATACAGAAATGAAGCCTAATTTTTCATGGGTATAAATGAGGAGTTAGGCTTTTTATATTTATCTACTTTTTTAATTTTATAGACGGATAACTTGAATAATTATTTGATAATGGTTATCATTTAGGGAGTCTTTTTAATTTTGGAAAATGGAGGGAAGATATGCTACGTAAATTTTTTTCTTACTATAAACCTTACAAAGGTTTATTTATACTCGACTTTTCTTGCGCAGTTGTCGCAGGATTACTAGAGCTTGGCTTTCCACTTATCGTAAATCAATTTATTGATAAGTTATTGCCAGGGCAAAACTGGACGCTTATTTTATGGGCTTGTTTCGGGTTACTTGCAGTTTATATGTTAAATGCAGGTTTGCAATACGTTGTTACATATTGGGGACATATGCTTGGTGTTAACATTGAAACAGATATGAGGCAGAAATTATTTGATCATATTCAAAAGCTATCATTCAGATTTTTTGACAATAATAAAACCGGTCATCTAATTTCGCGTCTTACAAACGATTTAATGGAAATTGGAGAAATTGCTCACCACGGGCCAGAGGATTTATTTATCGCTGTTATGACTTTAGTTGGGGCGTTCTCATTTATGATGATGATCAACTGGAAGTTAGCGCTATTAACGTTCTTTGTCATTCCATTCTTATTATGGTTAGCGCTTTACTTCAATAAAAAAATGACAGGTACATTTAGACGTTTGTTCTCAGACGTTGCTGATTTCAATGCATGTATTGAGAACAACGTTGGTGGTATTCGCGTTGTACAAGCATTCGGAAATGAAAAGTTTGAGAAAGAGCAGTTTGCTGTGAACAACGCTCGTTTCCGTACAACGAAATTAATGGCATATAAAATTATGGCATTAAATTCATCGATTAGTTATATGCTTATGCGTCTCGTAACGCTCTTCGTCTTAATATGCGGTACATGGTTTGTTCTGCAAGGTGAATTAACGTACGGTGGATTTATCGGATTTGTTTTATTAACGAATATTTTCTTCCGCCCAATTGAAAAAATTAATGCGGTAATTGAAAGCTATCCGAAAGGGATTGCTGGTTTTAAAAGGTATGTAGAGCTTCTTGAAACAGAGCCTGACATTGTAGACTCTAAAGATGCAATGGAAGTGAAGCATGTACACGGTGATATTCAATATAACAACATTACGTTCGGTTATGAAAATAAAGAACCGATTTTAAATGATATTAGTTTGAAAATCCACGCAGGTGAAACGGTTGCGTTCGTTGGACCATCTGGAGCTGGGAAAACGACGTTATGTAGCCTATTACCACGTTTTTATGAGCAATCATCTGGATCGATTCAAATTGATGGTATTGATACGAAAGATATGACGTTATCTTCACTTCGTAAGCAAATCGGAATTGTGCAGCAAGATGTGTTCTTATTCTCAGGAACGATTCGTGAAAATATTGCTTACGGAGATTTAAAAGCATCAGAGGCTGAAATTTGGCAGGCGGTAAAGAGAGCTCAATTAGAAGATTTAATTTACTCGCAACCAGACGGTTTAGATACTGTTATCGGTGAGCGCGGCGTGAAACTTTCAGGCGGACAGAAGCAACGTTTAGCGATTGCTCGTATGTTCTTGAAAAATCCGCCAATTTTAATATTAGATGAAGCAACTTCTGCGCTAGATACAGAGACGGAACTTGCGATTCAAAAATCACTTGCTGAACTATCTGTCGGTCGTACGACGTTAGTTATCGCTCATAGACTTGCAACGATTAAAAATGCAGATCGCATCGTTGTTGTAAATAAAGATGGGATTGCAGAACAAGGTTCACATGATGAATTAATTGAGCAAGGCGGAGGATACAGCAGGTTATACGAAGCGCAGTTTAGTTCGTAAATATAATTTTTGCCGAATTAGCGCACCATAAGTAAGTGGAAATCTTATATGGGAGGCTATACGGTATGATTGTAACAACAACTTCTACAATTCAAGGGAAAGAAATTATTGATTATGTCGATATCGTGAATGGAGAAGCGATTATGGGGGCGAATATCGTTCGTGACCTTTTTGCTTCTGTCCGTGACGTTGTCGGTGGTCGCTCAGGCGCTTACGAAAGCAAATTGAAAGAAGCACGTGACATTGCAATGGAAGAGATGAAAACTCTCGCAAGACAAAAAAATGCGAATGCCATCGTTGGTATCGATGTGGATTACGAAGTAGTTCGCGAAGGGATGCTAATGGTTGCTGTGAGCGGGACTGCTGTCCGTATATAAAGTAAAAGGCCGTGCTGATGAACTGCACGGCTTTTTGTATGCTATGTCGAAGATTCAATATTTCTTGGGAAATGCGGAAGGTCCCGTCGATATATAGGGAAGACATTAGAGTGCTTCTTTACATTTCCGGATTTTAACTAATAATGTTTCGTATTCTTGTTCGAGAGATGTGACGTCATCGTGATGATTTGGTCTGGAAATTCGGCCGATGATTTCTGTTAATTTTGTTTGTAATCGTAATAATTCTTGTGCAGTAACGTTTACAGAAGCATCGGCTGTTCGGTTTGTGTATTGCTCGTAATTACCGTGGAATACTCTTGGTTCACTTTCATCTACTTGTAGAATATGGTCTGCAACAGAACGAATGAAGGCACGGTCATGGCTAATGAAAAGTATAGTGCCAGGATATTCTTGTAACATGCTTTCTAATTCTTCTTGCGTCGCTAAGTCTAAATAGTTTGTCAAACTTATTTCTGCTTGTGATTTTTGAATTCTTTATTATAAATTTGTGCCTTCGCCAGCGCCTCAGCATCATTTTGAATTTCATCTAACCCATTCGCATCTCCAATAATATAACCCTCAAACGATGAACCAATAAAATCAAAGATATATTGGAACTGGGAGATAAGCGGTAATGCTTTTAGCTTTGGGTTATCTCCGCCAACGATGACAACGTACATTTTTTTACCTTTCATTTTCTCTTTGAAATGAAGTGATGTATCGCGTAAGCTTTGTGACCAGCGATCAACAAAGTTTTTCATATGTCCGCTCATTCCGTACCAGTATAGCGGTGTAGCAAAGATAATTGTGTCGTGCTCTAACATGCGTTTCGTTAACTGCTCGTAGTCATCATCTACAGGTTGGAATCCTTCTGCATCATGACGTTGGTCTGTAATAGGATGGACTGTATGGTCTCGCAAGTAAATTTGTTCTGTTTCAATGCCCTCTATCATCATATGTGTTAAAGTTTCTGTATTTCCGTTTTGTCTTGAACTGCCATGTATAACAAACATGTTATCATTCCTTTTCTTTTGCTTGTTTTAGGAGTGAAACGTGTTTTTGCAAATTCGTTTGAATGTTGGAAAGCAATGAGATTTGCTTTGTTACTTCATTGAGTTTATCTTCGTAAAGTGTAAGGATGCTGCTGCACGGATTGTCGTATAGGTGCGGCTCTATTTCAAGGCAGCGCAGCATCCTTGCCGTCTCTTCTAAATTTAACGTATTATCCGAAAGAAGTCTCCTTCCTCAGGCGTGTGAAAGACGATAGTCTAGCGGCAGGTGGGAGATGAATTTCGGTTTGGCGTAGCCAAACATTTGGTTTTCCTATTTATTTCGCCTTTGATATAATTATTCTTATAAGAGGTAAGGTTTGGTATAACAATGAAAGTAGATAATAATTTTGTAGTGTTCAGGTTGTGTGATTACCGTCATAGCTTATGGGAAATGAAGCGGAAAATGGGGTGAATGGATATGGCAAAGCAGAATAAGGCTTACAAATTTCGTCTGTATCCAACAGAAGAACAAGCACATCTCATACGTAAAACATTCGGCTGCGTACGATTTGTATATAATAAAATGCTGGCTGAACGAAAAGAAGCATATGAAAAACACAAAGCGAATAAGGAAGAACTGAAGAAACAAAAATTCCCTACTCCTGCGAAATACAAAGTGGAGTATGAATGGTTGAAAGAAATCGATTCCTTAGCGTTGGCCAACGCGCAATTAAATTTGCAAACTGCGTATAAGAATTTTTTTAGTGGTCAAAATGATTTTCCAACATTCAAAAGCAAAAAGAGTAGAAAATCCTATACAACGAATCGAGTAAATGGAAATATTATGTTATTTCATGGTTATATCAAATTACCGAAATTGAAAATGGTGAAACTGAAGCAACATAGAGAAATACCACCAAACCATATCATCAAATCGTGTACGATTTCGATGACACCAACTGGTAAGTATTACGTGTCTATTTTGACCGAATATGAAAAAGAAGTCACGCCAAAAAAAGTAGAACGTGTAGTTGGATTAGACTTCGCAATGGCTGAATTATACGTGAGTAGCGAAGATGAGAAAGCCAATTATCCTCGCTTTTATCGTCAGATGTTAGAGAAATTAGCGAAGGCACAACGAGTATTAGCAAGACGTGTGAAAGGTTCAGAGCGCTGGAATAAACAACGCATTCGTGTAGCGAAATTGCATGAAAAGGTCGCCAATCAACGTAAAAATTTTCTTCATCATAAGTCTAAAGAATTAGCTACGAGTTTTGACGTTGTAGCAATCGAAGACTTACATATGAAAGGAATGTCACGAGCATTTAGATTTGGTAAGAGTGTAGCAGATAATGGTTGGGGGATGTTCACGACATTTTTAGCATATAAGCTACAAGAACAAGGAAAACAGCTTGTGAAAATAGATAAATGGTTTCCTTCTACAAAGATGTGTAGTAATTGTGGAAATAAAAAAGAAATGCCATTATGTGAACGCGTGTATGCGTGTTTGTGTGGACTCACAATTGGCCGTGATTATAATGCAGCGATCAATATCAAAAAGGAAGCCATTCGCTTATTAGTGTTGGCATAAATAGTAACAAAATAACCTTTGGAACAAGGGAGTTAGCTCGGCTGTCCTAGGACAAATTCGTTAGCTATCAAAAGTAGCGATGAACCGAGAAGCCCCCACTTCAAGTAGGTTCGTAAGAGATACTAAGTGGTGGGTAGTTCACGCCGATTTGTAAGTACATTTGAATAAGCTCCACTTTTTCGATAGCATTTTCATCAAAATCACGGTAGCCATTTGCGAGGCGTTTCGAAGGGAGTAATCCCTTTTCTTCGTAATGTCTTAGTGACCTTTTTACATGTATTGTAAACCTTCACACTAATGTGAAGGTCAATGTTGTTTTTTCGCAAAAGAATTCACATGATTTAAAAACACTTGAATAGCTTTAGATGGGATGAAATATTTGCCGCGGACGATGGAAAATGGCCGGATGAGTTGTTCATTTGGAACTTCGACGTGGAATAGTTCTTTTGCAAGTAGCTCTTTCCGTACAGTCCAATCAGAAAGGATAGCGATGCCAAGCCCAGCACTCACCGCTTCCTTCACGCTTTGAATACTGCTGAATGTAAAGGAACGCTTTAGTTTTAAATGGTGTTGATGAATAAAACGGTCACTATAAGCACGTGTACCAGAACCACTTTCTCTTAATACCCATACTTGATCTTGGAGTGTCTTTTCATTTATTTCATTTGTGCGGAGCAGTGGATGGTTTGGTGGAACGACGAGCTTCATTTCATCTTGCATAAACGTTTCAACGTCAACGTCGGCGTATACGACTTGCCCTTCTACTAAGCCGATATCAATTTGATTAGACCGAAGACTTTGCAAAACGTCTTCTGTGTTTGAGATAAAAGTATGAACTTCGACGTGTGGATTTTCATTCGCGTAGTCAGCTAGTATTTTCGGAAGTAAGTATTCGCCAATTGTAAAACTAGCACCGATGCGAAGTGTTCCTGTTACAACGTTATGTAGCTCGTTAATTTCTTGCTTAGCATCTTCGTAAAGAGAGAGCATTTGCTTTGCATGTATATATAAAATGTTTCCGGCCTCGGTCACTTGAACGTGCTTTGGAGAGCGCTGAATGAGTGTAGTCCCAAATTCATTTTCTAAGTTGCGTATATGCATACTTACGCCAGGCTGTGAGAGGTTTAATAATTCTGCTGCACGGGAGAAATGTTTCTGCTCAACGACAGTAACAAAGATTTTTAAAATATCTACGTTCATATAATCGGCTCCTTTCTTTTCTATCATCTTATCATAAGTATTTCTGATGATAGAGATTTGGTATTGGTATTAAACTTATTATAGAAACTCTCTTATAATATAAGTAGAAAGAACATGCATGTTCCAATACGATTATTGGAGTGGTTCAAAGTGGAACAAACACTTGTTATACAAAAGAAGAAGCGTTTTGGATTTTCGCAAGGAATTGGGATTACACTATTAATCGCAATCGTGGCGAAATATTTAGCGGAGCTTCCATTTTTAAATATTATGGGACAATTAGTAATTGCTATTCTAATTGGGATGGTTTGGCGTGCGGCAATTGGAGTTCCTCACGATGCGATTGCAGGGACGAACTTTGCGAGTAAGAAATTGCTTCGCTTTGGGATTATCTTACTTGGAATGCGATTAAATCTTGTTGATATTGCGAAGGCAGGGCCGAAAGTATTGGTCATCGCAGCGGTTGTTATTACATTCACGATTTTCGTTGTATATGGGCTAACGAAAGTGTTTAAAGTAGAGAAAAAACTTGGGATTTTAACAGCATGTGGGACAGCGATTTGTGGGGCGGCTGCGGTCGTGGCAATTGCACCGCAAGTGAAAGCGAAGGACGATGAAACGGCAGTTGGAGCTGCAATTATTGCTATTTTAGGTACGATATTTACACTTATTTATACGTTATTATATCCAGTGCTTGGCTTTTCTCCGTACGGCTACGGTGTATTCTCGGGTGCGACGCTGCATGAAATCGCTCATGTCATCGCAGCTGCGGCGCCAGGAGGCAGCGCGGCTGTAGACATCGCAGTTATCGTGAAATTAACGCGCGTAGCAATGCTTGTACCAGTAGCGATTTTAATTGGAGTATGGTTTGGGAAGAGTGAGGGAAGCAAGGAAAAAAGATCATGGCGCGACCTTCCAATTCCGTGGTTCATTTTTGGATTTTTAGCGATGAGTGCGGTGCATTCTCTTGGCGTGATTCCAGAAGTTGTTGCGGGATATATTGTAGTCATCGCTTATATGCTTATCGCAATGGCGATGGCGGGGCTTGGCTTAAATGTAGAGTTTAAAACGTTCCGGAAGTTAGGAAGCAAAGCATTCGTGGCAGGGCTAATTGGCTCGGTTTGCTTATCGGTGCTTGGATATGTTCTTGTATATGCGTTAGGATTTATGTAGTAGAGGAGAAAGCTGTTTCCGAAGGTATTTGGGGACAGCTTTTTCTTATGCTTATCTTGCTACGGATGTCGGTAAGTCGATATATTTGGAAAATCGCTGATATAAATTTAATTTCCTCTGTACTTTGTTAGAAAAGATGTTCAGTGAAATGTTTTTCTAAAATTTGTAAAGATATCTTTACTTATATCTGGAAAATATTTATAATTTAAGTAAAGATATCTTTACTTTTGAAGGTGGAGCCTATGGGTGTAAAAAATAAAATTAAAGAATTAAGAAAGCAACATCATATAACACAAGTTGAAATGGCAAAGGCGATGCAGGTGACACGGCAGACGATTGTGGCGATTGAAAACCATCATTACAATCCAAGTCTAGAGTTATCCTTAAAAATCGCCAAATATTTTGGAGTGAAGGTGGAAGAAATATTTACGTTGGAGTAAGGGGAGAGAAAATGAACAATGCTAGAAAGTTGTATATCGGTGCGTTTTTTGGATTGTTGTTGGGAGACATTATAGTTCATATTATGAATCCGGCTATACCAATTTTACCGCTCGTAGTTAGTAACATTTTAGCGATTGTATTTCTAGTGTTTTATACAAATTACAAAAAGCGTAAGTACAAAGAAGAGGAACTTCCCGATATAGATGAGCGAGTAAATGAAAATATAAAGAAGCATGTAAACGTCTCATTTGTATTCGCATTTCTTATGCTTATTGTTTATATTGCTACGAGTAAAGCAATAGGCAGGGCTGTTATACCTGTGCAAGAGATATTTATAATATGTAGTTCCTTATTTGCAGGTAGTCTCATCATAGGAGTGGTGATAGGAAAACGAGCATAGCGATAGGAGGAATGAAAAATGCAGGATGAGTTTGAGAGATTTCAGTCAGATAAAGCGTTTAAATATTTAGGGTTGTTTTTAGCGATTAGTTTAGCCATATGGAGTTTGTACAATTTAATAGTTTACGGAAGTGCTGGTATGCCGTTTGTGTTATTTGTACTAGGGCAGTTTGTTTATTTCTTTGTGAACTATTGGCCGAAATGGAAATATAGAAATAATAAAGAGGCTGATCATGTATGAGTAAGCAAGATGTTATAAGGTTTATAGGAAGTTTATTTTTAGCGGGTCTTATTTTAAATGCGAGTTTAATAATGTTAAGTATTTCGTGGAGAACTATTTTCATATCGAATGTAGCGCTAGTTATTTTATATGGAGTTTCAGAATATAAAGAACAGAAGCGTTTGAAAGAAGAGGGAGTGCCGTCGATTGATGAGCGTGTTGTGAATAAGATGAAGTCATATTTTACGATTTGTATGATAAGCTTCGTTTTTTTGTTCATTATGTATCTTTGCGTAAATAAGTATTTAGATAGGCCAGTAGTACATGTAAATGAGTTATTATATATTGTTATTTTTGGTTTATTAATAAGTATGGCATCAACGAGTATTTTCGCAACAAGGGATAGATAGAAAAAGGGGAACTGGGATGGGATTACCGGTGTTATGTGTCGCTACAGTCATATTTGCGCTTCTTTGGGGAATGCAAAATTTTTCTCGTAATCCAGTGCCAAGCATTTGTATTGTGATTGGTACTGTAGGTTTATCGTATTATTTATTACTATTAGCTCATTATCATAAAACAGCAACGAGCGTTGTTGTTGGAGCACTTATTTTATTTTGTGGGCGTGCTGTACACAAGGGGTTATTTCCATAAAAGCTGTTTATACAAAGAGTATAAACAGCTTTTTGTATTTTTTTACAAAAGGCTTGAAAGTTACGTAACGTCATCTTTTATAATGAAGGAGAAGAGGTGATGGTAGTGATTTCAATTCAACAATTGACGAGAGAAACAGGGGTTACGGTACGTACATTACGTTATTATGATCAAATAGATTTATTAAAGCCGAGTGGTAAAACAGAGGGTGGACATCGGTTATATAGTGAAGCGGACGTTATTCGTTTGCAACAAATTTTGTTTTTAAAGGAAATGGGATTTTCTTTAAAAGAAACTGCGAATATGTTAGTAAAAGGTGAGCTCGATTTAAAAAATTCGCTTGAAAAACAACTTCGGTTTGTACAGGAAGAACAAAAGAAATTTAATCGAATGGAGAGTGTTTTACAAGCAGTTGTTTATTCGGTAGATGTGGAAGGAGAACTCGATTGGAAAGTTATGTTTGAACTGATTCAGCTTTCGAAGCAGTCTTCTCGTATACGTGAAATATTTCAAAATGAAGTATTTTCAAAGGAAGAACAAAAATTGCTTCATAATTTACCAAACATGAGTAAGGAAGATCCGAATGTTTTAGAATGGGTAGATTTATTAAAGCAATTCCGTACTTTTATGAAAGACGGTAAAGAAGTAGCTAGTGATGAGGTACAAGGGGCAACGAAGAAATTAATACAGAAATGTTTAGAAATGGCTAATGGTGATGAAGCGTTTTTAGATAAGTTATGGGAAGTTAGAAAATCGAAGGAAGATTCACAGAAAATGAGCATGTATCCAATTGAAGAAGAACTTTTACTATATATGGATGAAGCTTTTCGTATCTATGATGAAAAGGAGAGGGCTAAATGAGTATGCTCGCAGAATATCGTTGGTATTTTTTAATTGGGGCAGAAATTGTATTTTGGTTATCGGCTATCGGTTTCTTTTTACTCCGTTACGGATTTCGTTTGAAAAAGGCGAGTTTTATTATGGGAATTGTGCTACTCGTAAATGAAGTGTTTATTTTAAGTTTAGGGGTAGTGGATTACTATCAAACAGGAAAGTTTTCTAACTTTCAAATCATTACTGTAATCATTTTATTGTATGCAGTCTTTTATGGGAAAAAGGATTTGAAGAAGCTTGATATATTTGCGCAAAAGCTAGTTGCGAAATGGCGGAATGAGCCGGCGCCTATTATAGAAGAACAGGTAGAATTAACAGGTATGGCTTATGCGAAGCAGGAAATAAAAAATTGGGTAGTGCACCTTAGTTTGTTTGTTGTTGTGCATATTTTCTTTTTCTTTCTGTACGGTCTTGCCCCGGTTGAACAATGGCGTAATTGGTTAGAAACGGGAATTGTTTTAAATAAAGCAGCGAGTCGGGTTAGCCAAGTTTGGGCGATTATACTTTTAGTGGATACAGTTATTTCATTTTCATATGTTCTTTTTCCGAAGAAGGAGAAGGAGAAAGAGAAGCTACTTTCTTAGAGGAAAGTAGCTTTTTTAGTATACCGATAGTTTGTATAGGAGAGGATGACAGTAGGAAAAAGAGCTGATTTTAAATGAAGTGGAATCTTAATCAGTGTGGTGCTTACTGTTTGTTCATGCGGAAGAAGATTTGATAAGGAAGGAAGTGTACTCTCCTTCCTTTTTATATATATATTGTCGAAAACTTTACCGAATATCTGTTCGTTTTTTTTAGGTTTTTTATGGGCATTCGTGGTAAAATAATAATACAGATTTTTATGAGGAGGTCGGATTTTCTTGGAACGTCAATTTGAAATTGTCTCAGCGTATTCCCCGCAAGGTGATCAGCCGGTAGCTATAGAGAAGCTTGTAGAGGGAATTAATAGTGGAAAGAAAAAGCAAGTGTTGCTTGGGGCGACAGGAACGGGTAAGACATTTACGATTTCAAATGTCATTAAAGAAGTGCAAAAGCCAACGCTTGTCATGGCTCACAATAAAACGTTAGCAGGACAGTTATATAGTGAGTTGAAAGACTTTTTCCCGAATAATGCAGTTGAATATTTTGTTAGTTATTACGATTATTATCAGCCAGAAGCGTATGTGCCACAAACAGATACGTTTATTGAAAAAGACGCACAGATTAATGATGAAATTGATAAATTACGTCACTCAGCAACGTCTGCATTATTTGAACGGGATGATGTAATTATTGTTGCGAGTGTTTCATGTATATATGGTTTAGGTTCTCCGGAAGAATACCGCGAGCTAGTTGTTTCACTTCGAGTTGGTATGGAAAAGGATCGCAATCAATTGCTTCGTGAACTTGTTGATGTGCAGTATGGGCGTAATGATATTGATTTCAAGCGTGGTACATTCCGTGTGCGCGGAGATGTAGTTGAAATCTTCCCGGCATCACTTGACGAGCATTGTATCCGAATTGAGTTTTTCGGTGATGAAATTGATCGTATTCGCGAAGTAAATGCTTTAACGGGGGAAGTATTAGCAGAACGTGATCATGTAGCAATCTTCCCAGCATCTCACTTCGTTACACGTGAAGAAAAGATGAAGGTCGCTATTGAAAATATCGAAAAAGAATTAGAAGAGCGTTTAAAGGAATTAAATGATAACGGTAAGTTGTTAGAAGCGCAGCGTATAGAACAGCGTACACGTTATGATTTAGAAATGATGCGTGAGATGGGCTTTTGTTCAGGTATTGAAAACTATTCCCGTCATTTAACACTTCGTCCAGCGGGAGCAACGCCGTATACGTTATTAGACTATTTCCCGGAAGATTTCTTAATTGTTATGGATGAGTCACACGTATCAGTGCCGCAAGTAAGAGCGATGTATAACGGGGACCAAGCGCGTAAGCAAGTGCTTGTGGATCATGGATTCCGTTTGCCATCAGCTTTAGATAATAGGCCGCTCACATTTGATGAGTTTGAAGAGAAAACGAATCAAGTTATTTACGTTTCAGCAACGCCAGGACCGTATGAATTAGAGCAGTCGCCAGAAGTAATAGAACAAATTATTCGTCCAACAGGGCTTTTAGATCCGCCAATTGATATACGACCAATTGAAGGGCAGATAGACGATTTATTAGGAGAGATTCAAGATCGCATTGCAAAAAATGAACGTGTATTAATTACGACTTTAACGAAGAAGATGTCAGAGGATTTAACAGACTACTTAAAAGATGTAGGAATTAAGGTGAATTACCTGCATTCTGAAGTGAAAACATTAGAACGTATTGAAATTATTCGGGATCTTCGCCTTGGTAAGTTTGATGTTCTTGTCGGTATTAACTTATTACGAGAAGGATTAGATATTCCAGAAGTATCACTTGTAGCGATTTTAGATGCTGATAAGGAAGGATTCTTGCGTTCAGAACGTTCATTAATTCAAACAATTGGCCGTGCAGCACGTAATGAAAACGGCCGCGTTATTATGTACGCAGATCGTATAACGAGATCGATGGGAATTGCAATTGAAGAAACGAAGCGTCGTCGCACTATACAAGAAGCTTACAATAAAGAGCATGGTATTACGCCAAAAACGATTCAAAAAGGTGTGCGTGATGTAATCCGTGCAACGACAGCTGCTGAAGAGACAGAAACATATGAAGCAACGCCAGCTAAGAAGATGACGAAAAAAGAGCGTGAAAAGACAATTGCGAAGATGGAAGCAGAAATGAAAGAAGCAGCAAAAGCGTTAGACTTCGAGCGTGCAGCTGAATTAAGAGATTTACTATTAGAATTAAAAGCGGAAGGGTGAAAAGAGTGAGTAAGAGCAAGGACTTTATTGTTGTAAAAGGTGCTAGAGCACATAACTTAAAAAATATTGATGTAACCATTCCGAGAAATCAGCTTGTCGTTGTAACAGGATTGTCTGGTTCAGGGAAATCCTCATTAGCATTTGATACGATTTATGCAGAAGGGCAGCGCAGATACGTAGAATCGTTATCTGCGTATGCACGCCAGTTTTTAGGGCAAATGGATAAGCCGGATGTAGATACGATTGAAGGCTTATCTCCAGCGATTTCAATCGATCAAAAAACGACAAGTCGTAATCCACGTTCAACTGTCGGAACGGTAACAGAGATTTATGATTATTTACGTTTATTATTTGCGCGAATTGGTACGCCAATTTGTCCAAATCATGGCATTGAAATTACATCACAAACAGTAGAGCAAATGGTAGACCGTGTTCTTGAATATCCTGAGCGTACGAAATTACAAGTGCTAGCTCCTATCGTTTCTGGCCGTAAAGGTGCACATGTGAAAGTGCTTGAAGATATTAAGAAGCAAGGATATGTTCGTGTACGTGTTGACGGTGAAATGCTTGATGTGTCTGAAGATATTGCGTTAGATAAAAATAAGAAGCATTCCATTGAAGTTGTAATAGACCGTATTGTTGTAAAAGAAGGAATCGCAAGCCGTCTTGCAGATTCTCTTGAAAGTGCATTAAAGCTTGGCGGGGGCCGCGTGTTAATCGATGTTATGGGAGAAGAGGAGCTTCTATTTAGTGAACATCATGCTTGTCCGCATTGTGGTTTTTCAATTGGAGAATTAGAACCGCGTATGTTCTCATTCAATAGTCCGTTCGGGGCATGTCCTTCTTGTGATGGGCTTGGTTCAAAGTTAGAGGTAGATTTAGAACTTGTTATTCCGAACTGGGATTTATCATTAAATGAACATGCGATTGCGCCTTGGGAGCCGACAAGTTCACAATATTACCCACAGCTTTTACAATCTGTATGTAATCATTACGGCGTTGATATGGATGTGCCTGTGAAAGATATACCGAAAGATTTATTTGATAAAGTGTTGTACGGAAGCGGTGAAGAGAAAGTTTATTTCCGCTATGTAAATGAATTTGGTCAAGTAAAGGAAAATGAGATTTTATTTGAAGGTGTTATTCCGAATATTGAACGTCGTTATCGTGAAACGAGTTCGGATTACATTCGTGAGCAAATGGAAAAGTATATGGCAGAACAAGCTTGTCCGAAGTGTAAAGGCGGACGCTTAAAGCCTGAAAGTTTAGCTGTTTTCGTTGGCGGAAAAACGATTGCTGATGTAACGAAATATTCTGTTCAAGAAGTACAGGAATTCTTCTCAAATGTGGAGCTAACAGAGAAACAACAAAAAATTGCTCATTTAATTTTAAGAGAGATTCAGGAGCGCGTTGGGTTCTTAGTGAACGTCGGTTTAGATTATTTAACGTTAAGTCGTGCCGCAGGGACTTTATCAGGTGGTGAGGCGCAACGTATTCGTTTAGCAACGCAAATTGGTTCTCGTCTGACTGGCGTACTGTACATTCTTGATGAGCCTTCTATCGGTTTGCATCAGCGCGATAATGACCGTCTTATTCGTACATTGCAAGAAATGCGTGATTTAGGTAATACGTTGATTGTCGTTGAGCATGATGAAGATACGATGATGGCAGCTGATTATTTACTTGATATCGGGCCTGGCGCAGGTATTCACGGTGGACAAGTCGTATCAGCGGGTACACCAGCTGAAGTGATGCAAGATGAGAATTCGCTAACAGGGAAGTATTTAAGCGGTAAAGAGTTTATTCCAGTTCCACTTGAAAGACGTAAAGGTGACGGACGAAAAGTGGAAATTGTCGGTGCAAAGGAGAATAACTTAAAGAACGCGAAAATGTCATTCCCGCTTGGTACGTTTGTAGCGGTAACGGGTGTATCTGGTTCTGGTAAAAGTACGATGATTAATGAAGTACTATATAAATCGTTAGCGCAAAAGTTATATAAAGCGAAAGCGAAGCCAGGTACTCATAAAGAGATTAAAGGTCTTGAGCATTTAGATAAAGTAATCGATATAGATCAATCGCCAATCGGTCGTACACCGCGTTCTAACCCTGCGACTTATACAGGTGTATTCGATGATATTCGTGATGTGTTTGCCCAAACGAATGAAGCGAAAGTGCGTGGATATCAAAAAGGACGTTTCAGCTTTAACGTAAAAGGTGGACGTTGTGAAGCATGCCGTGGTGATGGAATTATTAAAATCGAAATGCACTTCTTACCAGATGTATACGTGCCGTGTGAAGTTTGTCATGGTAAACGTTACAACCGTGAAACGTTAGAAGTGAAATATAAAGATAAGAACATTTCTGAAGTATTAGGAATGACAATTGAAGATGGGGTAGAGTTCTTCGCTAACATCCCAAAAATTAAGCGTAAACTTCAAACTCTTGTAGATGTTGGACTTGGTTATATGAAATTAGGCCAGCCAGCAACGACGTTATCTGGTGGTGAAGCACAGCGCGTGAAGCTAGCTTCTGAATTACACCGTCGTTCTACGGGGCGTACACTATACATTTTAGACGAGCCAACGACTGGTTTACATGCGCATGATATCGCACGTCTTCTAGAAGTGCTGCAACGTCTTGTTGAGAGCGGTGAGACGGTACTTGTAATTGAACATAATTTAGATGTAATTAAAACAGCGGATTATATCGTTGACCTTGGACCAGAGGGTGGAGACAAAGGTGGACAAATCGTTGCTTCCGGAACGCCAGAGCAAGTAGTGAAAGAAGAGCGTTCATATACAGGTAAATATTTAAAAGAGATTTTAAACCGTGATAAAGCAAGAATGAAAGAGAAGATAAAAGAAGTAGAACTATCACAATAAGGTATTATTAAAAACCGAGTGGCAATGACACTCGGTTTTTCGTTCATAGGGGGAGAACATGGAGTTTATAGATGTTTTAAGAAAGAAAAATATGAAGGTAAGAGAGTTTCAAAGTTGGGGTGTATATTTTAGGAAGCGCTGGAAGGACCATTTTGCAAATCATGTAAGTGATGAGGAAAAAGAAGATATTTTCCTTTATGGAGATAAGTATGCATGTGGGTATCTATGGCACATATTTAGTTATGAGAGAAAGAAGTGTGTAGAGGGAGAAGAAGCGGAGAACGCGTTTCATAATGAAGTGAAAAAGGATTGCTACATCTTCTATCAACACTGTGATGATGTACTACTAATAAAAGATGCGAGTTTATTAAGTATGGATGATATATTGCGTGAAACAGATGATATGTATAAAGGCGATGTTTATATTGTAGATAAAGATTTCACTTGGACTTTTGTGAAAACGCATGAGCATAGATGGTGTGGGCCTTATTTCGCAAAGAATTGTTAGTAGGTATACAAGCATGAAGAGTAGAATAAGTTGATATAAGTGTTTGCATGATACTTGCGTTTATTATCTATTAGCGTATGATGAAATATATATGTTAAAAGGATGTGTAAAGAAATGAGATGGATTGTATCACTTCTTGTAAATAGCGTTGTGTTAATCGCTGTATCGGGACTTTTAAAAGGGATTGCACCAGACGCGTTTTACGTAGCAAATATACAAACTGCAATTATTGCGAGTATTATTTTGGCTGTTTTAAATGTGTTTGTAAAACCGTTTTTAATTTTAATTACGCTACCAATTACTGTTGTAACTTTCGGTTTCTTCTTAATTGTTATTAATGCGATTACGTTAAAAATAGCAGATTCATTATTAGGAGACGCATTTAATATATCAGGTTTCGGTGTAGCGATCGTTGCGGCAATTTGTATTTCAATTTTTAATATGATTATTGAAAAGGCAATTGTGGAACCTTTATATGAAAAAAAGAGAAAATGACAAAAAGAAAAACATTTCATGATATGTATGAAATGTTTTTTTCTATTTATTAGAAACCGTATTTCTTGTTTCCAGAAAAAAATGGTACAATATCCGGTAGAATGGAATTTTACATCAAATGAGACTGAACCCGCAGCGGAGTGGAGGTTTATACATATGCCGAAAGTAAGGACAAAAGATTTAATTGAACAATTTCAATTGGAGTTAATAAGTGGTGAAGAAGGAATTCATCGTCCGATTGATACAAGTGATTTATCACGACCTGGAATTGAAATGGCAGGATTTTTTACATATTATCCAGCTGATCGCGTGCAGCTTCTTGGGAAGACGGAGCTGACGTTCTTTGACACGTTAACGTCAGAGCAAAAACAAGAGAGAATGAAAGCGCTTTGTACTGAGGAGACGCCATGTATTATTGTAACTCGTAATCAAGATGTACCAGATGAGTTGCTGCAAGCATCGCGTGAATCGGGCATGCCTTTATTACGCTCTTCTCAAACGACAACGAGATTATCAAGTCGTTTAACAAATTATTTAGAAGGTAAGTTAGCACCAACAACAGCTGTTCATGGTGTGTTAGTAGATATTTACGGCGTTGGTGTTTTAATTACAGGACAAAGTGGTGTCGGTAAAAGTGAGACAGCTCTTGAGCTTGTAAAACGTGGTCATCGCCTTGTTGCGGATGATAGTGTAGAAATTCGCCAAGAAGATGAAGACATGTTAGTCGGAAGCTCACCAGATTTAATTGAGCATTTATTAGAAATTCGTGGTCTAGGCATTATTAACGTTATGACGTTATTCGGTGCAGGGGCAGTGCGAAATTATAAGCGTATTACACTTGTTATTAATCTTGAAATTTGGGATCAAAAGAAAAATTATGATCGCTTAGGTCTTGATGAAGAGAAGATGAAGATTATTGATACAGAACTTACGAAGATTACACTTCCAGTTCGTCCTGGTCGAAACTTAGCTGTTATTATTGAAGTGGCAGCGATGAACTTCCGTTTAAAACGTATGGGAGTCAATGCAGCACAGCAGTTCTCAGAACGATTAATGAGTGCGATTGAGTTAGGAAATCAGGAGTAAACATTGGAGAGGGAGGTCATACATATGCTGTTAGGTTCTGTACCACAGCTTGACCGCGTAGCTATCCAACTTGGACCGTTTCCTGTTTATTGGTACGGGATTATTATCGGTACAGGTGTGCTATTAGGTCTTTGGCTAGCAACTCGCGAAGGAGAAAGGCTAGGTATTCCAAAAGATACATTTGTTGACCTTGTATTAATTGCAGTACCGATCGCTATTCTATTTGCGAGAATGTACTATGTTATTTTTGAATGGGAATATTACGCGCAAAACCCGAGTCAAATTATTAATATTCGTCAAGGTGGTTTGGCGATTCATGGTGGTTTAATCGGAGCTGTTATTACAGGGATTCTTTTTGCGAAACGTCGCGGGGTTTCATTCTGGAAGTTGGCGGATATTGCTGCACCAAGTATTTTACTAGGACAAGCAATTGGCCGATGGGGAAACTTTATGAACCAAGAGGCGCATGGTGATGAAGTAACGAGACAGTTTTTAGAAGGCCTTCATTTACCGGATTTCATTATTAATCAAATGTACATTGATGGTGTGTACTACCACCCGACGTTTTTATATGAATCGTTATGGAATTTTGTGGGAGTAATTCTATTACTTGCATTAAGAAAAGTGAATTTACGCCGTGGGGAATTATTCTTCACATATTTAATTTGGTATTCAATAGGACGCTTCTTCGTAGAAGGGTTACGTACAGATAGTTTAATGCTAGGACCGCTTCGTATTGCACAAGTAATGTCAATTGGACTTGTTGTTATTTCTATTATTTTCATTATTGTGAGACGAAAAATGGGGCAAGCTGATAAAAGATATTTAGAAAATTAGAGAAAAGTAGCATCTTATTATAAGATGCTGCTTCTTTCATATTCAGGAAAGAGAAAGGACTAAGGCAATGAAAATAAATACAGTGTTATTTGATTTAGATGGAACGTTAATTAATACAAACGAACTTATTATTTCTTCTTTTTTACATACTTTACATACATATTATCCAGATCAATATAAGCGTGAAGATGTATTGCCATTTATCGGTCCATCTTTACATGATACTTTCAGTAAGATTGATGAAAGTAAGGTTGAAGAGTTAATTACGAGTTATCGTCAATTTAACCATGATCATCATGATGAATTAGTAGAAGAATATGAAACTGTATATGAAACAGTTCAAGAGTTAAAAAAGCAAGGCTATAAGGTTGGTATTGTTACAACGAAAGCACGACAAACTGTTGAGATGGGATTAAAGTTATCGAAGCTTGATGAGTTCTTTGATGTTGTCGTGACAATTGATGATGTCGAGCATGTGAAACCACATCCAGAACCGCTTCAAAAAGCGCTTCATTTATTAGATGCGAAACCGGAAGAAGCATTGATGGTTGGGGATAATCATCATGATATTGTTGGCGGACAAAATGCGGGTACGAAAACAGCTGCGGTTTCATGGACATTGAAAGGTAGAGCGTATTTAGAGGCTTACAAGCCAGACTTTATGCTAGATAAAATGAGTGATTTATTGCCGATTTTGTCCGACATGAATCGTTCGTAAAGATAAGTAGAGGAGCGATTTAAGTGCGACGGACAACGCGCTATCCTGTTTCAGGAGAAAATTCATTATGGAACGTGTATAAAACAGTGTCTTTTTGGAAGGTAATGAAGAATTTTATTATTATCCAAATTGCACGTTATACACCTTTTTTATCGGTCAAGAATTGGTTATACCGCACATTTTTGCGGATGAAAGTAGGAAAGAAAACATCGTTTGCGCTTATGGTAATGCCAGACATTATGTTCCCGGAAAAGATAACTGTGGGAGAAAATTCGATTATAGGCTATAATACAACGCTTTTAGCACATGAATATTTAATTCGAGAATATCGACTTGGAGAGATCGTTATAGGAAATGAAGTGATGATTGGAGCAAATACGACTATATTACCAGGTGTGAAAATTGGAGATGGTGCGATTGTTTCAGCTGGCACACTCGTTCATAAAGATGTACCGAGCGGTGCTTTCGTAGGTGGAAATCCAATGCGTGTTATTTATACAAAAGAAGAAATAGATGCTAGAGAAGGTTGATGCTAAAAATGTAACATTTCTCTTCTTTTTTAATGAATAAAAAGGAAATAATTGAGTATAATATACTGTTTTGTTTTTTACGGAATCGTTTATACTTATAGATAGAAGAATGTGTGAACGAAGAAAACAAAAAACTGGAGGATATATGGGGAAAAATCAAAGAATATATAAGGAGAACGGACAAGTTATCTCTTTTAATCAATTAGCGGACTTCTTTTATAAAAAAGGGATGAGGGCTTACAAAGGACAAAAATTGCAAGATGCAATTAAATATTTTCGAAGAGCGGCACAAAGCGAGAAGGAGCCGTTTATTTTATGTCAATTAGCAACAGTATTATCTGAGGCTGGTGAATATCAAGAGTCGAATCAAACCTTCTTTAAGCTTGTTAGATCTAATCCAGAACTTGAACAATGTTATTATTTTATTGCAAATAATTATGCGTATATGGGTCTATTTCAGCAGGCGAAGAAGTATGCGGATCGCTATTTAGAAGTTGCAGAAGAGAAGGAATTTGTTGAAGATACATTAGAATTACTTGAAATTATGGAAGAAGAAGCGATGGGTGCGGAAGAGATTGAGGATGAAGATGATTTAATTGTTATGCAGGAAGAAGCCAATCGTTATATTCGTAACGGACAATTGGAAGAAGCAATTGCTACATTAGAAATTGTTACGAAAGATTATCCGGAATTTTGGTCGGGGCATAATAATTTAGCCATTGCGCATTTTCAATCTGGTAATGTAGATAAGGCGCTGAAATTAACGGAAATGATTTTAGAGAAAAATCCTGGTAATATACATGCGCTTTGTAATACACTTATTTTTCTATATTCAATTGGAGAGCATAAACAAGTAGAGGTGTTAGCTGCTCAGTTAGTTTCGGTATATCCGATTTCGTTTGAACATCGTTTGAAACTTGGGACGACACTTGCAACAATTGGTCATTTCGAGCCTGCATATAAATGGTTCAAATTATTAAAGCGTCAAGGATACGAAGGAGACGTTAGTTTCTATTATTGGTTTGCATATTCTGCGTATATGGTGAAAGATCAGCAAGTAGCTGAAAAAATGTGGCAACATGTTGTAGAATTGCACCCTGATAAAAAGGGAAAAGAACCGTGGAATGCATTGAATTTAGCGGATGAAGGACAAAATGTGTTATTTGAAGAATTACGAAAATCATTCCAGCAAAGTGCGACGCTAGAGGAACAAATGCTAGCTTTATATTTAATGAATGAATTATCAACGCCGGAGAAGGTTGGATTCTTCTTTGATGTAACGCAGGCGAAGAATGGTGTTCCAATCGTATCGCAACTTGCAAAGTATTTCTTTTTACTGAATAGCCATAAGAGTATTCCAGCTGATTTACAGCAATTTGAACAGTGCGCGCGAATCGCGGATGCTTTATACAATTATACGAAAAAAGATGATGAATTAATCGAAGAGTGTTTACAATTTTGGTTTTGTACGTTCATACGTTTATATACATCTGGGGCAGTTTTTACAAATGTATACGGCTGGTCAGCTGCGGTTGAATATATCGTACGCAGTGAACAAGGAAATAAGATGACACAGTCGGAGCTCGGAGATGTGTATAATGTATCTGTAGCGACTGTTCGAAAGTATGTGCAAGCTGTTAAGCGTACGCACACATAGATAAGCAAATCATTGGGAAAAAAATGATGCGAACAGTATAATGAGGGTAACTTAATTGTGTAGGAATGGATAGGAGTGAATAGTGTGTCAGAAGAAAAAATTTATGATGTCATTATTATTGGTGCAGGACCAGCTGGTATGACAGCTGCAGTATATACATCTCGTGCAAATTTAAGCACATTAATGCTTGAGCGTGGTATTCCAGGCGGGCAAATGGCAAATACAGAAGATGTAGAAAACTACCCAGGTTATGAGTCTATTTTAGGACCAGACTTATCAAATAAAATGTTCGAGCATGCGAAGAAATTTGGTGCTGAATATGCATACGGTGATGTGAAAGAAGTCATCGATGGTAAAGAATACAAAACAATTATTGCTGGTAAAAAAGAATATAAAGCACGTGCAATTATCGTTGCAAGTGGTGCAGAGTATAAAAAAATTGGTGTACCAGGTGAAACAGAACTTGGCGGCCGCGGTGTATCATATTGTGCGGTATGTGATGGCGCATTCTTTAAAGGTAAAGAACTTGTAGTTATCGGCGGCGGAGATTCTGCTGTTGAAGAGGGTGTGTTCTTAACACGCTTCGCATCAAAAGTAACGATCGTTCACCGTCGTGACACGCTTCGTGCACAGAAAATTTTACAAGATCGTGCTTTCCAAAACGAAAAAGTAGACTTCATTTGGAACCACACGATAAAAGAAATTAACGAAGCAAATGGTAAAGTAGGAAGTGTAACACTTGTAGATGTAAACAGTGGAGAAGAGAAAGAAGTCAAAACTGACGGCGTATTCGTATACATCGGTATGTTACCACTATCAAAACCATTTGTTGAACTAGGTATTACAAATGAAAATGGTTACCTTGAAACAAACGAGCGTATGGAAACGAAAGTTCCTGGTATTTTCGCAGCAGGTGATGTTCGTGAAAAAATGCTACGTCAAATTGTAACTGCAACAGGTGATGGTAGTATTGCAGCACAAAGTGCACAACATTACGTAGAAGAATTATTAGAAGAACTAAAAACCGTATCAGAAAAATAAGGGATAACATACCTTTTGAGAAGAAAGCTACCGATAGGAGCTTTCTTCTTTTTTTGTGTGAAAATGTCAAAGTTTTGTCAAAAAATATTGGGATTATAAGCTTTCTTATTGATATACTGGACTTTACGGAAAAAATCACTATAAGAAATGAGGAATTTATTCAGTATGGAATGGCGTAATATATATCGTGGATTTTGTATGGGCGTTAGTGATTTAATTCCTGGTGTGAGCGGCGGTACAATCGCTGTTGTGTTAGGGATTTATGAACAATTGCTTGCGGCAATTAGCGGATTCTTTAGTCGTGAATGGAAAAAACATTTAGGATTTTTAATTCCACTTGCAGCTGGTGTGGCAGCAGCGTTTTTAACGTTAAGTCATGTTATTAAATATTTACTTGCAAATCATTATGAACCGACTCAATTTTTCTTCCTCGGTTTAATTATTAGTATATTACCGATGTTAATGAGAGAAGCTGATGCAAAGTCGTCGTTTAAAGGTAAGCATATTGTTTTATTAATCGTTGCAGCAATTCTTGTTGCGATCACAGCTTTCTTTAAACCAGATAAGACAGCAGATCCAATTACGACGTTAACAATTTTAAATGCAATTGGTTTATTTTTCGCAGGATGGATGGCTAGTATGGCGATGTTACTTCCTGGAATTAGCGGATCGTTTATTTTATTAATTATTGGTGTATATCCGACAGCAATTAATGCTTTAACTACCCTCAACTTACCTTTAATTGCAGTTATTGGTGCTGGCGTTATGGTAGGGTTCGTTGTAAGTAGTAAAGGAATTAGTTTCTTATTAGATCGATATAAAAGTATGACATTTGCGGCAATTATTGGACTAGTTATCGGTTCGATTGTAATTGTGTTCCCTGGTATTCCAACTGGAGGATTTTCAATTATAAGTTCAATTATTACCTTTATTTTAGGATTTGCGATTGTTACTTATTTCGGTAAGAAGTAAGGGCTGGAGTCCCCTTGGCGATAAAAGTCGTTAAGGGGATTTTTCATGCTATTCACGGAAAGTCCAGGCATTTACATTGCTTGTTATAAAAAGCTTTTTTAAAATTGTTGAGTAGCAGTGCTTAGCGAAAGGGGGACTGGCTCCTTCGTTGTAGCAAACTGTTTTTGATAGTATAATGAAATGAGTATGCAGTGAGAAATTTGCTGCAAGTAGCTGAGGTGAAGAAACATGCAAAGAGTGACAAACTGTGTGTTAATTAGAGATAATGAAGTACTCTTACTCCAAAAACCTCGCCGGAATTGGTGGGTTGCACCAGGCGGGAAAATGGAGCGTGGTGAGACTGTAAGAGATTCCGTTGTTCGCGAGTATCGTGAAGAAACAGGTATTTATTTAAAGAACCCAGCGTTAAAGGGGGTCTTCACCTTTGTCATCCAAGAAGGTGATAAAGTTGTTTCTGAATGGATGATGTTCTCCTTTTTAGCGACAGATTTTGCAGGAGAAAACAAACTAGAGAGCGAAGAAGGCATCATTGGTTGGCATACATTTGATAAAATTGATGATTTAGCAATGGCACCAGGAGATTATCACATTATTGATTATTTAATTAAAGGAAATGGCATAATCTACGGTACATTTGTATATACCCCAGATTTTGAGTTGCTTTCATATCGATTAGATCCGAGTTAAACCGTCAAGGAGAGGATACGATGACAGAGAATAATGATATAAAAATGGTAATTATTACAGGAATGTCTGGAGCTGGAAAGACAGTAGCTTTACAAAGTTTTGAAGATTTAGGATATTTCTGTGTGGATAATTTACCACCGATGTTATTGCCAAAGTTTATTGAGCTTATGGCGGATTCAAAAGGAAAAATGAATAAAGTAGCACTTGGTATTGATTTACGTGGCCGAGAGTTTTTCGAACATTTATGGGAAGCGCTTGATGATTTATCAGAACGTACATGGATTATTCCTCATATTTTATTCTTAGATGCGAAAGATAGCACACTTGTAACTCGTTATAAAGAAACGAGACGCTCGCATCCACTTGCACCAACTGGTCTGCCGTTAAAGGGAATCGAAGCAGAGCGTAATTTATTAACAGATATGAAGGCACGCGCGAATATTGTGCTTGATACATCTGATTTAAAACCGAAAGAATTACGTGAAAAAATTGTTCACCTATTTTCAACTGAAACTGAGCAAGCATTTCGTGTAAATGTTATGTCATTTGGATTTAAGTACGGTATTCCAATTGATGCAGATTTAGTATTTGATGTTCGTTTTTTACCAAATCCATATTACATTCCACATATGAAGCCATTAACAGGACTAGATGAAGAAGTTTCATCGTATGTGCTGAAATTTAATGAGACGCATAAGTTTTTAGAGAAATTGACTGATCTTATCACTTTCATGCTGCCTCATTATAAAAGAGAAGGCAAGAGTCAACTTGTAATTGCAATTGGATGTACAGGTGGACAGCATCGTTCTGTTACGCTTACAGAATACCTTGGAAAACATCTGAAACCAGAGTATAGCGTTCATGTATCTCATCGTGATGTGGAGAAGAGAAAGGGTCATTAAGGGATGAAAAAAGAGAGAAAACCTAAAATTGTTATCATGGGAGGCGGAACGGGACTTTCTGTTTTATTACGAGGATTAAAACAATATCCGGTTGATATTACAGCAGTTGTTACAATCGCTGATGATGGTGGCAGTTCAGGTAGATTACGTGATGAGCTAGAAATTCCACCCCCAGGTGATATTCGTAACGTACTTGTTGCGTTATCAGATGTAGAGCCACTGGTGGAAGCTTTATTCCAGCATCGTTTCACAACGGGAGATGGGCTGAAAGGTCATGCGTTAGGAAATTTATTATTGGCAGGTATGACCTCGATTACAGGAGACTTCTTCCATGCTATTACAGAAACGAGTAAAGTTTTAAATGTTAGAGGACGTGTATTACCAGCAGCGAATCAAAGTGCAGTACTACATGCGGAACTAGAAGACGGAGAAATTGTAACAGGTGAATCAAAGATTCCTTATTTCGGAAAGAAAATTAACCGTGTCTTTTTAACTCCAGAAGATGTAGAGCCGTTACATGAAACGTTGACTGAAATTAAACGAGCTGATTTACTTGTTTTCGGTCCAGGAAGTTTGTATACGAGTATATTACCGAATTTAGTTGTTAACAAAATTGGGGACGCTGTTCTTGCTGCAAAAGCAAAGAAGGTATATGTGTGTAATGTTATGACGCAAGCTGGTGAAACGATGGGATATACTGCGTTTGATCATGTGCAGGCGTTACATGATCATTTAGGTGAACCATTTATTGATACTGCAATTGTAAATAACCGTGATATTCCTTGTGAATTACGTCAGTTATATGAGGAAGAAATGTCAGCGCCAGTTGTAGTAGATGAAGAGCGTTTTACTGAAAATAATATTAATGTGATTCAAGATCAATTAGCGAAGTATGATGACCGTGTTGTAAGACACGATACATTAAAACTAGCTTCTATTTTATATTCACTGTTGTAGATGTGCGTTGCCTCGTTTGAGGTAACGCTCCTCATTTCATATAGGACAAGATTTTTGTTCCACAATAATCGTATAAGGAGGTGTTGACTGTGTCATTTGCATCAGAAACAAAGAAAGAGTTGACGAATCTGGAGATGAAGGAATGTTGTGAGAAAGCAGAATTATCAGCGTTACTTCGCATGAACGGATCGCTTTCTTTTTCAAATCGTCGTCTATCAATCGATATTCAAACGGAGAATGCGGCAATTGCAAGAAGGATTTATACGCTTTTGAAAAAAGGATATGACGTGACGGTAGAATTGCTTGTTCGTAAAAAAATGCGATTGAAGAAAAACAATGTATATATCGTAAGGCTTGTTGAGAAGTCACGCGAAATATTAGCTGATCTTCATATCGTTCGAGACGACTTTTCATTTATTCGAAATATATCACAAGAATTAATTGAGAAGAAATGTTGTAAACGATCGTATTTACGCGGTGCATTTTTAGCAGGTGGTTCAGTAAATAACCCAGAAACATCATCTTATCATTTAGAGATCTTTTCGTTATATAAGGAACATAATGATGCTATATGTGAACTGATGAACGGATTTGATTTAAATAGTAAGACGTTGGAAAGAAGAAAAGGGTACATTACGTATTTAAAAGAAGCAGAAAAGATTACAGAGTTTTTAAATATTATAGGTGCTCATAATGCACTTTTAAGATTTGAAGACATTCGAATCGTACGTGATATGCGTAATTCTGTAAATCGCTTAGTGAACTGCGAAACAGCTAATTTAAATAAAACAATTGGTGCAGCGCTAAGGCAGATTGAAAATATCCGTTATATTGATGAGACGGTTGGTCTTGATATATTGCCGGATAAACTACGAGAAATTGCGCAATTACGAAGAGATTATCAAGATGTAACATTGAAAGAGTTAGGTGAGATGGTATCCGGGGGGAAAATTAGTAAATCGGGTATTAATCATCGTTTGCGTAAAATTGATGATATTGCAGAGAAATTACGCGCGGGGGAAACGGTAGCAAAAAAATAAGAGGTTAAAGGGGAAATGGAGCTGTGGTTCAAAAAAGAGTTCAGGTTTCATTAAAAAACGGTTTACAAGCACGTCCGGCTGCGTTGTTTGTACAAGAGGCAAATCGCTTTCATGCAGATATCTTCATCGAAAAAGATGGGAAGACAGTAAATGCAAAGAGCATAATGGGGATTATGAGCTTAGCAATTGGAACTGGTAGCATGATAACAATTACAACAGAAGGTTCGGATGCAGAAGAGGCTTTAGAGGCACTAGCTGCATATGTACAATAAGAAGCTATCGCGCATGTGCGATAGCTTTTTTGTTGTTTGGGGCTTGTTGGTGGGGGTATGTGGGGTATGCGTTCTTGTCGAGAATTGTCGGTAAGTCGATAAGTTGTGTCGAAACGTCGATATATTAAAATAATCGCCGATATAATTGGAGTTACGGTCGATATATTTGAAAAATAGCCGATATATTTAGAGGGATACTGAGTGGGGTATGTTCGTGCGGAGATTTAACTATAAAAAAGCGCCCTGTAATAGGGCGCTTTTTTATAGTTGTATCTAGCTCCAGCGGTTAGAATCTCCGGTCGCTTCGCCCCTTCATTCGAGGCAAAAAGCGCCTCGGAATCAGGGGCTCCATCGCCCTGCGATTCTGAACGAGCCGCTTTCGCTTTTAGTTATATCTAGCTCCAGCGGCTAGCTCTTCGTGTCTAAGAACCTTCCGCATAAGAAGGCAAAAAGCGCCTTTTATACGAAAGAACCTTAGCCAGTCAGAGCTGAACGAGCCGCTTTCGCTTTTAGTTATTAACGATTTGTAAAGATCTTATCGATTAAACCGTATTCTAAAGCTTTTTCTGCTGTCATGAAGTTGTCGCGGTCTGTGTCGCGTTGTAGTACTTCAAGAGGTTGACCTGTGCGGTCAGCAAGAATTTGGTTTAGTTTTTCACGTAAGAATAGGATACGTTTAGCAGCGATTTCGATTTCAGTCGCTTGACCTTGTGCCCCACCAAGTGGTTGGTGAATCATTACTTCACTGTTTGGAAGTGCATAACGTTTTCCTTTTTCACCTGCTGCAAGTAAGAATGCACCCATAGATGCAGCCATACCGATACAGATTGTTGATACTTGCGGTTTAATAAACTGCATTGTATCGTAAATTGCCATACCTGCTGTGATAGAACCACCAGGGCTGTTGATGTAGATATGAATATCTTTTTCTGGATCTTGAGATTCCAAGAATAAAAGCTGGGAAACGATTGAGTTAGCTACGTTGTCATCAATTGCGCTACCAAGCATAATGATGCGGTCTTTTAATAGTCGAGAGTAAATATCGTAAGCGCGTTCTCCACGATTTGTTTGTTCAATTACTGTAGGAATTAAATTCATCTGTTATTTCCTCCTTATAAAGCTTTCTTAGTCTTATAATACAATTATGGTCAATAAAGGTCAAACGAAACCACTTTAAATCAAAAAAATATGTAGTTGTACCATGAAATATTCGCTATGTTTTTGAAATTCCCTGCTTATGTATCTTCAACATCATAACCGAATTACATAAATTTAAACGTTATAAAAACTGTAGAAAAAAAGAAAAGAACGCCTTTTTTACTGAAGCGTTCTTTCGATATCTATTCTTTTAAAAGATAGGTCACTTTATTTAAAATCTTTTCGATTTGTTTCGCGTTTTTACTATACATTTCGCTTGCTGATTTCGACTTTGTTTCTAAAGAAAATAGTTCAAGATCAGCATGACATTTTTTTAAAGATGCCAATAATAAAGGTTTGTTTTGAGGAGAAGGCATTTGTAGTTTGTCATTATAAATGTCGATAGTAAGTTGTCCATATGAATCCACTTGACCGAGAAAGACGTTTTCAATGACAACACCGAGTTTTTCGAGCTCAGAATGTAACCAAGCTCGGTTATGTCCGCTTGCTGAAAGAGGTTCATCTAGTACATTGCCATCCATAATAACAGTTTGTGGTTCTTTTTCGTTTGCTACTTTTAAACCGATGTCTTTTGCTGTGAGTGGTTGGCGATCTTTCTTTAATAATACATTTAATTCTCCGCTCGGTTCTAGTACAGCAAATTCAACATCAGCTACGCTGAAGGCATCTTTTCCACGAAGAAGTTCCAGTAATTCGTCACTTGTATATTTTTCTTTCTTTAAGTTGTCTTCGAGTATCTTTCCATCTTTTATTAATACGGTAGATTTCCCTTCAAAGAAGTCCCGAGCTGTTTTGTTCTTTAAAGAAAGGATTCCTGTTAAAAAAGGTACCACAGCGAAAATGAGTATCGCAAAGACGCCGTGAAAAAATTTTGAATCGAGCCCTGTAGATACTTGGGCAGCGATGTCACCGATTGTCATTCCTGCTATGTATTCAAAAAAGGAAAGTTGGGAGATTTGCCTTTTTCCTAAGCATTTTGTAATAGTGAATAAAATGATTAATATGAATACAGAGCGAAGAATGACAAGTGTCCATTCCGGCAGGTGAGACATAGTCATTTCCTCCAGTCTACTTAAAACCCTTTATATTGAGGTTCTTCACGTTCTAATACTGAAACTCTATTTTGTAAATCAGCGATGATGCTGTCCATTTCTAACATACATTCATGAAATACACGTTTTGATTCTGCATCCTGTGAATGTAGTGAAAGGGAGCTCAAACTTGCTTGAGCGCCCCTTACACTAGCAAGGCAGGTTTTGACGCTAGCGATAACTGTCATACGAACACCTTATCCTTTCGGTTTGAATAGCAATGCTCCGATGAAGCCGAAAATAATAGCTGCGGATACACCAGCGCTTGTTACTTTAAACATGCCGGTAATAACGCCAACGATGCCATGTTTTGCAGCTTCTTCCATTGCACCGTGAACGAGGGCATTACCGAAGCTTGTAATAGGTACAGTTGCCCCAGCTCCAGCGAAATCAATTAATGGTTCATACAAATTGAATCCATCTAATATAGCTCCAGCAACAACGAGTGTTGCCATTGTATGAGCTGGTGTTAGCTTTCCAACATCAAACATAAGTTGGCCGATTACACATATAAGTCCGCCAATGACGAAAGCCCAGAAAAAAATCATTGCGTTGCACCTCCAAATTCAATCGAAACGGCGTGAGCGATACACGGAATCGTTTCTTCTTGTTGGAATGTAAGTGGAGATAGTAAAGCGCCTGTCGCAACGACAAGTATTTTATTAAACTCTCCTCTTTTCATTCGGTTTAATAAGTGACCGTATACGACCGTTGCGGAACACCCTGGTCCACTAGCGCCAGCGATGACAGGTTGCCCTTCTCTATAAATGAGCAGCCCGCAATCTTGAAACTGTTCGCTCGTTACTTTCGTTCCGTGTTTATGTAATAAGTCATAAGCAATTTCGCGTCCTACATGTCCGAGGTCACCCGTTACGATTAAATCGTAGTAGGAGGCATCAATTTGTCGTTCGCGTAAATGGGCTTCAATTGTATCAACGGCAGCTGGAGCCATTGCACCTCCCATATTAAATGGATCTGTTAATCCCATATCAACCACTCGTCCGATTGTGGCAGATGTTACCCTAGGACCGTGTCCAGTATCGCTTAAAATAGCAGCTCCTGCTCCGGTTACTGTCCACTGCGCGGTAGGTGGTTTTTGCCCACCATATTCGGTAGGATAGCGGAACTGTTTTTCTACAGCTGTATTATGACTGGATGCACCAGTTAATAAATATTTTGCGCCTTTTGCATTTACGATACTTGCTCCAAGTGCTAAACCTTCCATAGAAGTAGAACAAGCGCCGAATAGTCCGAGATAAGGAGTGCCCAGTGTACGGCAAGCAAAGCTTGTAGGGGTAATTTGATTAATTAAATCGCCTGCGAGTACAAATTGAATATCGTCTTTACGAAGTTTTGCCTTTTCAGTAGCGCGGCTACAAGCTTCTTCGAACAAAATTTTATGTGCTTTTTCATAGGAATCTTGTCCGAGCCATAAATCTTCATGGAGGGTATCGAAGTCTTCTGGAATTTTGCCTTTTGCTTCAAACGGCCCGCCAACGACTCCTGTCGAAATAATAACTGGTTTGTTTTCAAATACCCACGTTCGGTGTCCTTGTAACATTTATAGCCCTCCCCATTGAACGAGAATCGTTTTAATAAGTGCGATGACGAAAGCGGAAAATACACCAAATAAAATAACAGAACCAGCTAATTTAAACATGTTACCACCAACGCCGAGTACAAAACCTTCTGTGCGGTGTTCGATACATGCGGCAATAACGGAGTTACCAAATCCAGTGACAGGTACAGCTGTGCCTGCTCCGGCAAACTGACCAAACCGATCGTATATACCAAATCCAGTTAATAACATGGAGATGAAAATGAGAGTTGCGACTGTTGGATTTCCTGCTGAGCGTTCAGTGAAATCAAAATATGTGATGTAAAAAGTAGAAATGAGTTGTCCGATGAAGCAAATAAAACCGCCGACGAAAAAGGCTTTTATACAATTTTTCAAGACAGGGCGCTTCGGTTCTCGTTCTTGTTCGAATTTTTTATACTCCTGTTGTACAGGGGTTAAGTTTTTATCTTTACTAGACATTGCGATCCTTCCTTTTCTTAAAAAAAAGCGTTAAGTGTTAGACTCCATTTTTTTACCAATGAATTTTAATTGTTTATTAATTTCATCTTTAGATACTTCTTTTTCCTTAATTTTTCTTTCGAGTTTTTCGAGTAACATAAAGATTTTTTTATCTGTACTGACACGAACATCGAAAGTAGGATGCTCATCACTTAGCTGCTTTTGAAGCTTCTTACGAAGAGGTTTTAATCCAAACCTTTCGTGATGCTCCGGTATAACTGCTATGTAGAGATCTAAATTTGAATTTACTGCCGCGCTTTTTATAATCCCATCCATAGCGAGAGCCCTTTTCTTCGCTCCTTGTGATATAGATTGATTAAAGGATTCCGTACTCATCTTTGTTAATTTAGGACCTTTCTCTTTCTCCGTTCGTTTTGCTTCTTCTTTCACTTTTTTATCTAAAGGACTATTATCACATCCGGTAAAAGAGCTAAATAGAAGGGCAAATAATGCGGTTATGAGGCCGAGTTTTCGCATAATTATCATTCCATTTCTATTGCAATATGTAATGTGATAGAAAAAGGATGACTGCATATCATCCTTTTTCTATTTCACAGCATGACGAATCCGTTATTGCTGTGAGTATTGTGGTTCTTCTTGTTGGACTTCTTCAACACGTGGGTTTAAAGAATCGATAATCGTTTGTGTTTGCTGCGCAGCTGTTTGGAAAAGTTGCTTAGCTTGTTGGTTATCCGTATCAAGAGCGAATCCCTCTAAGCTAGCTTGTGCACTTTTTAATCCAGAAACAGTTTGCTTTAATTTTGTAATTACAGTCATTGAATGAAGCCCCCTTTGGAATATCAATTCAAAGATTATAATTTGTGAGTTGGGTTGAATTTATGATTGGAAAATTTAGGGGTGAGTGCTTTGTTAATATACTCATAACTAAGCGGCATAAAGGATTACGGGGATATTTTTATTGATTTAGATGAATTTTATTGCTATTATTATGAGAAGAAAATGAAGTGTTTTCTATTATCATGCGCCCATAGCTCAGTCGGATAGAGCGGTGGTTTCCGGTACCACGTCTGCCGGGGGTTCGAATCCCTCTGGGCGCGTTAAATACCGTGAAAGCCTTACTGTATATACATTCCTTTGCGAAAGCTTTTGGATAACCGTCATACATTTAGCGTTACTATGACACGTTCTAGTCTAAAACGGAAGGGTTTATGATATTAAGTAAGTGTCACTCAATAACGTTAATAACACGTAGAAAAAATAGTAGTAAGATTAGGGAAACCCCTTGTATGTGATTAGAAATAATCGTGTATAGGGGGTTTTTTCGTTATGAAAAGAGTTAAAAGGCGTGCGATTGGAAAGCGTCGTGATGTTGATACAGATATCGTTCTTTTTAAGCCTTCTATAACGGTTAATAGGGCGTTAGAACGTGTTATGGATATCTATGTGTCAGAAGGATATAGAGAACGTACTATAAGCGATTATAGAATGTTTTGGTCGGAGTTCATTAATGTTATTAATCGTCAACTCATTACCGAAGTTACGAAAGAAGATATAAGGAAATATGTGAATCATCTATTGAAAATTAGAAAGTTATCGCCTGTAACGGTTAATATTCGATTGTCTGCTATTAGGGCGATTTTTAATCGTTTAGAAAAAGAAACGGTTATCGAAAACAATCCCGTGATGGGTGTTAGAAAATTAAAAGTCGATGAACAAAAGATTTATACTTTGACCGACAATCAAATAAAACGTCTATTTGCGATGGTCGATAAGACCTCTTATGCAGGATATAGGGACTATGTAGCCATGTTAGTAATGCTTAAATGTGGTTTACGTATTAACGAAATTAATGCTTTAGAAATCGACGACGTTGACTTTGATAACGGGGTTATTTTATTACCGGGTAGGAAAAACAAGAACCGAAAGAGTCGAGTGATTCCGATGTCTAAAAAAGTTCAAAATGAATTAGCCCAACTAGTAACAGAAACAGGAGAGTATTTTGAAGGACTAGGAACATCTGTATTTGTTAACTCGTTTGGTGACCCTTTGAATCCTGACCATATACGAAAAAGAATGAACTATTATGGGAAGGAAGCAAGTTTGACGAAAGAATGTAGATGTTCACCACATAGTTTACGCCACACTTTTGCCGTTAACTTTTTAAAAAATGGTGGAGATATACGAACATTAAGTCTTATTTTGGGTCATAGTGATTTATCGACTACACAAGTGTATTTAAGTTATTCAGATACTCACGTAGTTGAACAGTACATGAAAGCTAGTAATAACGACAATCTAGAGGTTTAGAACAAAGAAAAAGTCCCCGACGGCAATCGGAGACTCAAAACAATTCAGCTTAAAACTAAATAACGGATATTCCGTACATTCAGCACCTCCATTATAAATTTTAAAAAAATATAATGCAAGAGGTCTAGTTTCTTATTGCCTTTTTTAGGTGATTAGTGGCGTTGGTGTGCGGTAATTCCGAACGTGGAATTGCCTGATACCACGTAAATAAAAACTGATAAGCCGTAATTCCGTGCTACCATACATTTAGCGGGAACGTGTTACGGCGTGGCTTGCTGTTAGTCGTGCAGGGGGTACAGAGTATACGCCTACAAAAACAGCCCCTCTTACTGGATTCCTATTCATTCGGTGGGGGTAAGGTGAGAACTTGCCTAGGGACGATTCTCTAAAAGGTTCGGTGGGATATTGTTAGCATTACGGTGCTAGGAAATACATTCAGTTTGTCATTGTGGGACGATATGCAAGGGACAAGCCATTGTTAAAGGGTGTATGCGGTGAAAATCGCTGAGTGAATAGGGCTACGCATACGGACACTGCATAACGCAAGCCATGTATAGTACTTATCCTTTCTAGCTTTCTCAGTTATTTTTAACTTTGAAAACTAGGGGATAACTATGCTATCAGCCGTTTCTACAATCTCCGCTTCACCATGTCAAAAGGCGTTTAAAACCGTCAAGAGATTTTAAGGGATTTAAAATCCTTTCTACCACTAGCGACGGATAGAGGAAAATTATAGTGACTAACACTAACTAAGATAGATGAAAATGGGGCTTAAATGATATATGGAGTAAGAATTATATAGGGGAAAACGAAAAAGGGCATCTAGTCTTAAAGACCAAACGCCAAAATGAATAGATAAAAAATAAGTACATAGAGGGGATAGTGATTCCCTAACTTATAATGAGTATATCATAGGATTAGGTTATAAAGAGAATTAGATTAGAAACGGGGGGATAATTTTGATAAAGATTGATATTCCTAAGAGTTCTTTAAGTATCCCTGTATCAGAAATTCATACAGTAAACTCGGATTCAGGTTTTTATTTTATAAGGGATTTACATGGGCAAATTGTTTATATTGGGGAGTCTTTGAATTTAAGGAAAAGACTTACTAAACATATGACTGGTAAGGGTGGTACTACAAGGAGATTCCATCATGTGTTTCATTCTGTTGATGTTTTTTATTGTGCTAGGAAAGACCGGAAGATTTATGAAATGTATGCTATTAACTTATATAATCCAATTGGAAATGTTGAGGGTAATGAATCAGCTAATAAAGGGGAATTGAAAAAGAAAAGGGAAGATTGGATAAGGGGTTTATAAAGGGAGATACTAAATTATTGTACGTTAGAAGACATTTAATAACCTAACTACTCATAAAGGTAAAGTTAATAGCGTTATAATACGAATCTTGGTGATTTAAAATAGGGGTTTTGGTTAGAATAGGGCAGAGAGGACTGCCTAGCCGGATTAATGTTTGCATTTGTAAACTTTGAGTTGAAATATTGAAAAACACTAAACTTTATATGTATAATGAAGATGCGAAATCGATTTTGATTCAATCTTGACGAACGCTTGTATTCTAAGTAACATGGATAGGTTCGTCTGATTATTTCTATCCGTTTTCGGATATTACTTAGGTAATATTTTAGGTTAGTGTATAAAAAAGCACCTCAAGTGCAGCCAACACTGAGATGCTTTAGGTAAAGATATAAGGTTATTGTTTCTTTGAGTTAATGAAAGCTACTAGAATAGTCGTCGCCAACGTTACTATGCCTAGTACGACACTGAATATTGCACATAATGCAATGATTGTAGTTGTGTCCATAAAACTCACCTACTTTCTATAAAGCTTTTCGTACGCCAATACGAAAGGCTTTTTTCTTTACTCTATTATTGTAGCGTAAATTACCTAGTGAAAAAAAGAATAAATTCTCAGTTATATGAAAACATTTATATAACTGAGAAATGGTAACTTATATGTAATAGAGAATTTGCTGTTGTTGCTATTATATTACGTTTCAAAATAAGACACACGATATATGTATAAATACTTTTTTTTTAACTTTTACTTTTTGACATATACGTATTGGTCTTTTTGATACAAAGACTATGAAACAACATTCTAAAACTCATGTCAATAAAGTGCTTTTCAAAAAAGTCGTCAACGAATTTAACCTTATTTTTAAAAAAGTGAACACTATTTTTTGTCATGAAACGGCAAATGCTGGAGGAAGTTATTTCTCTAGCATCACGCAAAAAAGAACAGACATGAAACGATAATCTGTTCTAAAAAACGATTACATTTATCAATTTTAGTTTATTAAATATTATACATATACTTTCGTTCCTCGCTACATATTGAAAGGTAACTATTATAGAAAAAGATTATTATTATGGAGTTTCAATTTGTTTATTTATTATTCACTATGTAAAATATTTCGTTTCTTAGGCTAATCACATTCCTTTGTGCCGTGTGCTTGATAGTGAATAGTGAAGGGGTGTAAACCCTTGATATACCGTTAATCACAAGATTTAAGCATGACCAAACGTGTGGGATTGTTAAATTACGGTTACGTGAGAATCTGAAAAATGACGAAAAATCCCACAAGAACAACGTGTTTTTAGAATATAGTTTTAAACGTTGATATAACAATGATGAAAGCGTATAAAAAAATCTTAACGTAATTGTAACATTTCTTTTCTTGTTAAAAAGGCTGATAGACGGGACTACTATATAGAGAGAGTTAAACGTTATAAATAAACGTTATTAAAAACAAAATGCTTTAGCATTAAGCTTTAGCTTATAATCTTTTATCTTTAATGAATAAGTCTAACGATATTTCGTTGAAGAAGAATTCAAACATATACTCGAACTTCGTTCTCGTAGCCTTCGGCAATTTTGTTAAAAGACAAAAGATATTTGAGAACGTATCAACAAACAAGAAGATAACGAACTAGGAGTACCTTACGTCTTTGTTGCTGGATTATTTTAACTTCATAACTTTCCCTCTTGCCTTGCGATTAAGCGGGGTTCTTTTTTTATGTCCAAAAATATTTTCACATTTTGTATCAATTCTTCTTGTTAAACTTGCCGTTAGCCGGTCTTAAGGGTGAGGGAGTATTACGCTACTTCCGCAACCAATCATTTCAGATAGAGTTATTACTATTGGTAACAAATCCTTCCTAAACGGGGCAGACGTGATGTAGGAGTCATGTTTGTCCTTTTTCCTTTTAACACAATCAAATTTACATATAAACACGGGGGTCACAATACATGGAAACTAATACATTTAGAATCAATCGAAAAACGGTGAAATTCTTACGAAATATCAAAGGTGTTTCTGTTAATGAATTAGCAAAAAAGTGTTACATAAGCGAAGCACTTTTGAACAAGATTGAACAGGGACGTCGCAAGATTACGCCACATGCGAATCACCGTATTGCAAAAGGACTTGTTAGTCTAGGTTATTCGGTGGAAGAAATCGTTGTAATTAATATGTTCGTTGAACAAAAAGAAGGAAGTGGTTTCTTTGAAACAGCGTAAACTTACACCACCACAATTAGAAGTCCTAACACAAATATTCGAGAGACAAAGGGCGGGCGAAACGTTAACAGCTATCGCAAAAGATATGAAACTAGACCGTCGAACTATTTACAATTGGCGTCAACGTCTGGAATGGGTCGAAATGGAAAAGGAATTACGAAGACGTCTTATTAATGATGCGTACGAATCCGTTATGGAAACGTTAGTTAAAAACGCGGTATCGGGGAAATCACCAAAGTGGACGGAACTATATTTAAAATCAACAGGACGACTTAAAGACGTCGCTGAAATCCAAACAAAACAAGCAATTACAATCAAAGAAGAAGGATTTACGGACGACATGATTGCGGAATTAGACAGAATTCTTAGCGAACACGTCAATTAAATTACGGGGGGGATTAATTTTATGTCAACAACAACTAATAAAACAGTATTAGCACAAGCGGAAAGCGTCGTACAAAAGACGGCAGCGGAACGCAATAAGCTACATATTCGTCTTATGCAGTTAAACGATGAAATAGCTTATCTTCAAAGTGAGATTGCGTCGGGGAATGAAAGCCTTCAAGGGACGTTAAACGAACACTTATCGGAGAAAGTGACCGTTGAAACGGAATTGAATCGTCTTAATGATACGTTTCTATCAGAATTAAAATCAATGCGGGACGACCTGTTACGTGAACGATTGGCGGTTCTGAAATCGGGTAAAGACCGACAAGAGGGTCTTGCAAGTGAGATTAAACGCCTAAAAGTAGAGTATCTAAAGAATGTAATGGCATTAAAGGGATTAGCGGACGATACGTTTGCAGATGTGAGTCTTTACGATGGCATCATGAAATGTATTGGTCAAAATCCAATAGACATAACAGCAACAATTGTTTATCCGTATCCAGTAGCGGACGGAGAGAACCGTTATTCGCCGTATGTCACACCACAAGAAATTGGCACGGCGTATGGAGGTACTTTACCGTATCCAACTAGACAATACGAAACAACTTATATGCGAAAAGCATACTAATTAGGAGGAATTATTAATGAATAGATTATCAGCAATCGAATTATTATCAATTGGTTATAACAAAGGACTTACCGACGCAGAAAAAACAACGGTGGTACAACAACTAGAAGCACGTAAACAACAACAAGCGGAAGAAATGGCCCTAAGTTTTGGGAATCCATTTCTTAATATGCGTCAAGCGTATGGCGACAGCACGTCACGACGTGAAGAACGACAACAACAAGATTTACTTGAAGCAAAAATGAAGCGTTTGGCAGAGTTGGAAGCGAAAGCACAGAAGGCAAACGAAGAACACATGCAAAAGCAGAAACTTGAAGCGAATATGCAACGTTTAGCACACTTAGAACAAGCTGAATCAGTTGGTTTAATTTAATAGGGCGTATATACGAGGGACGACGGCACATAGCGGTTGTTCCTCTTTTTTTTGTATCCAAATGAGTGCTATTAATCTAGGAAACGTTAGGACATTGCTATGAGGACGCTAGACACGTTACGTTGTAAATACGCATAATCCGTCCCATATACGTAACAGATTTTGTTTTGATATTTGAGTAGCGAAGCCGAAGAAACCTATATCATTACTGGATTTGTAGGTAATTACGAATAATGGGGATAAAAGGAAGTGTGAAAGGATGGGGAAAGATATTAGGTCTCTTTACAGGTTACATTTGTATGTTAATGAATGACATATTCAAAATGACTGCCTATAACATTGGTTATGTAAACTAAAAGATAGTGAAATGCCCTTTTATCAAGGGATTGTTATTTTGTTGTTAGTTTTTCATTATGCAATATTTTATTCATTGTTGTTAAATCAACGTTTTCAAAGAAGGGATTCTTTAGTTTCTTCGCTACACAATGAATAAACTGAAAATTCTTTCGTGGGTTATTTTCGTTCATTTAACCAATATCAATATGCAAGTTTCTTATTATTAAAATTAAAGGGGCGATGCATTAACAGGGGGTATGTAAAATGAACGGGTAGTATATTTCAAATGGGGTGATTTATTTAACACGCCGTACATCGTTTGTAACTCGGCATTCCAAGCGGCATGGCATTTGTTATGTGCAAGGACACAGCAGGAGGGAAGCAGGACGACTACACCTATGTATCATTACTTATCTATCACTATCGAATAACATGTAAGCAACGCTATGACGCATTGGTTATCGTATCTCATTATGGATAGCGAATCCCAGTATCCCCGCAACACAATGATTACTAATGAATGCTATTACTATTACATATGTTTCGTACGTCCTGTGTATGGAACAGCAATGAGAGTTGTCTACTTATCATTCATTGATATTGATTTAATAATTTTTTATTTGGATTGAATTTTCATTCGAACCTTTCAATATCTTCTTTATTCGAATTGATTCATTTGATTATTAACATTCAAAATTTCATTATTTACTTCTCTTTATCTACAAACCTTCATAAAGAAGCCATTTCACAAACAAAATATATGTGTAATGAATCGAAGAATGGCGAAGAACCCCGCAACGGGTGACGCCCCCTCTTAGTTTGCCGTGTAGGGCATATCAACAATACATAATATATTTTTCATCCGAAGGCGGGAAGCCCGTTTGATTATCAGTAAAATTTAAAAATAAATGTCACGAAATCGACCGCCACGGACAAATAGAAAGTGTAAGGACAAAAAACACTTTCGGAGGAATTTTATTATGACTACAATTATTAAAAACGAAGAAGCATTCATTATTGACGCTAATATTCGAGAATCACACATGAACCGTGTGGACGTATTGGAAAAAGTGAAAGGTTTATTACTATTACCCAATTTAGGAATGGCGACAACAAAGCAAGTTGCGGACTTTTACGAGGTAAAAGCACAAACAATACAAAATATTGTAGATAGAAATCGTACAGAAATTGAAGGCGATGGCGTTGTTTTTACTAGTTATGCTGAAGTAAAAGAAAAAACAAATCCACTCATTGTGAGTGAGTTAAGAATTTCTAAAAGAGGGGTAAATCTTTTCTCTCGTCGTGCAATTTTAAGAGTTGGAATGTTACTTCGCGATTCAGAAATTGCAAAAGAAGTTCGTACCCAATTATTGAACATTGAAGAGAAGACGACAAAAGAAGTTAAAGTCGCGGACATTAACGAAGAACAATCGCTACAACTTGCGGTAGGTCAAGCGTTTACGAAGGGAGATATTAACGCATTAGCACAAGCCGTAACCGATTTAATGGCGTTCAAAAATCGTCATATTGCTGAAATTGAAACGAAGCTAGAGGAACAAAAAAAGGTTATCAAGGTGTTAGCTAAAGAGGAAGTGGCTTTTAAAACTCCAGAAAAGGTACTCCAAAACTTAACAACTAGGTATGGCAAAGCAAATGGAGGGAATTATCAGATGGCGTGGAAGGACCTTCAAAATCATCTGCTGTGTAAAGTGACACCAGGAATCAACTTAAAATCAAGAAAAACACGGGCTATTAGAAGTGGGAAAAAAGGTGTTACATATCCAAAGGTTATTAAGAGACATGAATTTCCTACGGTTATTTCTGCAATGATAGCTTTATGTGAAAATCAAGGGATTGACGTTGAAGATATTTTACAAGAAGTCGCGAAATAATCGCGGCTTTTATTTAAAAAGGTTTCTTTTTGTGTGTCAAGAAATCGATTGATACAGACAAATAGAAAGTGTGTGGTGCGTATGGCACTTGTAGAAGATACGGATTGTTAGATTGGAACGGAATTAATCTATCAGATGAAAATAAGATAATGAAGAGGAAGCGTGTACTCGTTATTGTAAAAAGGAAAGAAAGCGTTTATAATCGAAATATATTTGCATACATAACGTTGTATGTTCATGTCTAAAAAGATTATTTCTACATTATATATAAGGAAATACCTTGTTTTTACTGATATTTCACGTGAAAATTAACGGGTGGTTTCCGGTACCACGTCTGCCGGGGGTTCGAATCCCTCTGGGCGCGTTATATAAACTTTAATATTATTTTGTGTTGTGCAGAGGCCCTTTGTATGTGGTAAGTAAAAATACCATGTGCAAAGGGTCTTTTTGATATTATCGTTAGTCAATTATTGTTTCTTTAATCTTGAATTTAGAACTGAGATTCCTAACTTACATTTTGTAGGTTAGGAATTTTTTTATTTTAAAAATGTTAAAAATATGCAATTTTGCGAAGTTATCTAAAAAGTTTAAATCTTGTAAATTTATAACTGTAGAGAACAACAAACAAATAAATAAATAGAAAAAACGAGAGGATGAATGAAATGTCAAAAGGATACAAGTTCACAAAAGAAGAGTTAGTAGAGGCGTGGAAAGATCCACAAGTAAGAGAGAAGTTAAAAGACTTACCGAAACACCCATCGGGAAAAGCGTTAAATGAATTAAGTGAGGAAGAGTTAGCGGAAATTCAAGGGGCATCAGATGTACAACCAGAAACAACACCGCTTTGTGTGGGAGTCATTATCGGGTTAACAACGTCAATTAAGATTTGTAAATAAAATAAAAAACAAAAACGAGAGGATGAATGAAATGTCAAAAGGATACAAGTTCACAAAAGAAGAGTTAGTAGAGGCGTGGAAAGATCCACAAGTAAGAGAGAAGTTAAAAGACTTACCGAAACACCCATCGGGAAAAGCGTTAAATGAATTAAGTGAGGAAGAGTTAGCGGAAATTCAAGGGGCATCAGATGTACAACCAGAAACAACACCGCTTTGTGTGGGAGTCATTATCGGGTTAACAACGTCAATTAAGATTTGTAAATAAAATAAAAAACAAAAACGAGAGGATGAATGAAATGTCAAAAGGATACAAGTTCACAAAAGAAGAGTTAGTAGAGGCGTGGAAAGATCCACAAGTAAGAGAGAAGTTAAAAGACTTACCGAAACACCCATCAGGAAAAGCGTTAAATGAATTAAGTGAGGAAGAGTTAGTGGAAATCCAAGGGGCATCAGATGTACAACCAGAAACAACACCACTTTGTGTGGGAGTCATTATCGGGTTAACAACGTCAATTAAGATTTGTAAATAAAATAAAAAACCAAAACGAGAGGATGAATGAAATGTCAAAAGGATACAAGTTCACAAAAGAAGAGTTAGTAGAGGCGTGGAAAGATCCACAAGTAAGAGAGAAGTTAAAAGATTTACCGAAACACCCATCGGGAAAAGCATTAAATGAATTAAGCGAAGAAGAGTTAGCGGAAATCCAAGGGGCATCAGATGTACAACCAGAAACAACACCACTTTGTGTGGGAGTCATTATCGGGTTAACAACGTCAATTAAGATTTGTAAATAAAATAAAAAACCAAAACGAGAGGATGAATGA
>NZ_JAVGCW010000005.1:0-449016 GCF_052928345.1 Bacillus sp. BSL6 | reverse complement strand
TTGGTCATTCTATCGTTTAGCACAATTCATTGAATACAAAGCGAATTTAGTTGGTATTAAGGTAGAATATGTGAACCCTGCTTATACAAGTCAAACATGTCCGAAATGTTCTGAAAAGAACAAAGCACCAGACAGAAAATACAAGTGCCGATGTGGATTTGAGAAACATCGTGATATTGTTGGGGCGATGAATATTCGCTACGCAACTGTGATTGATGGTAACAGTCAATCAGCCTAAGATGCTATACGCACTGTCTTAGGAGGGGCAATGAGATGTCCTCATCTTGAAGTCTGTTCAAAACAGAAATGGACTGCGAACGTTTAGTCATTCAAGAATCCCACCCGTCAATCCGTAAGGAATTAGGGCTTGCGACTTTAGTCGTGGGAGTCTCAAGAAAGGTTTATTGAAAAAAGGCATGGTGGAAATTGTAATTTAGAATTACATGCGAAATAAAATAAGCCCCAGTCATCTGCTGGGGCTTATTTTTGTATTTATCCCGTTATTAACGGGTAGTAAAACTCCTGTTGATTAAAGTTTTACTTTATTTTAATTCTCAATTTGAAAAAGAACTTTTTCCTCATGTTTATGAGCTACTTCATTTTTGGAAATATGAATGGCTAAATATCCATTCTCTAAGCAGGCTAGCATCTTTTTATAAATAATATTATCGGGTAAAGGAATGATCCTCTGCAAAGAAATATTTTTATGAAGTATGCAAATGTTTAGGCCTGTCTTCATCTTTTTAATGACTACATTTTGTTCTGTCACATTTGGTACATCTGTTTCCAAAATGTATTCTTGTTCCGTTTCACAAAGGTCAATATGAATTTGATTTGGGAAACTAAAGTTGCTACAAGAATCAGAACAAAACTGATCCATCCATTCTTCGAAACCATCAACATGAAAAAGACAATCCTTCTTTTTCTTGCCCATGTAAGACACCCTCCGTAAAATCTCAATTCATACTATGTTATGCATGAATGAAGTAGGGGTGAAGAATAAATGGAAAAATATAAACATTGTATGTGGAAAAGGTAGCTAGTGTGCATTTTTTGTTTTACATATCATGATGTGCATGATGTTTTTGACGTGAATGGTTACGGTTTTTTACTTTATGAGATCCGCTTAATGGTTCGGGTTGTCCTTTTTTTTCTTTCGCTTCACGATTGTTTTTGCTCATTGTCTGTGACACCTCCTCTTTCTTTTTAGAATGAGAGAAGTTTGCAAATTTATACGAGAATGTTTTTAGAAAAAAAGGTAAAGATAAGTGGGACTAACTATTATGGAAAGGGGATTGTATAATGCCATATCATAAAGATAAGCAACAAGCTTTTCAAGCAGCGCAGCAAGGTGTTACACAAGCAGAAAATGCATTTAACAACATTGTAAAAAATGATCCAAACTACGGTCATGATTTAAAAGAATTACGCCAAGAGGTTCAGGAAGCGTATGAACAGATTCAAAATGCACTAGAAGTAGCTTCGGAAACACAACGCCCACAACTTGAGCAATACGAAAATAATCTTCAAAATATTATGCAGCATGTAGATCAATTAGAAAAGTAAATGAGGTTGTTGTGTATTCGACAACCTCTTACTTTAACGAATATTATGCGAAAACAGAAAATTTTTCTACTCATTTTTTCTTTATTATGCGCAGTACATATATTTCAAGTTGAAAAAGTGGAAGCGAAAATGTTGCTCAGAAAAGAGCTAGAACCAACTGGCTATGTAACATGGGAAGTACCTAATAATGAAAAGATTATTGCTATTACATTTGATGATGGACCGGATCCAACTTATACACCACAAATTTTAAATTTATTGCGCCAATATAAAGCAGAAGCGACATTTTTTATGATTGGATTTCGAGTGCAGCGTAATCCATATTTAGTGAAACAAGTGTTAAAAGAGGGGCATGAAATTGGAAATCATACGATGAACCATTTGTATGCGAGTAATTCATCGGATGAAAAATTAGAAAATGATATTTTAGATGGAAAGAAATTTTTCGGAAAATGGGTGAAAGAGCCTTTGCTATTCCGTCCTCCTGGCGGTTATATTAACGATGCTGTATTTAAAACAGCGAAAGAAGCTGGTTATCAAACTGTTCTATGGTCGTGGCATCAAGATCCACGTGATTGGGCAAATCCAGGGGTTGAATCTATCGTAAATCATGTAGTGAAACATGCTAAAAGTGGTGATATCGTATTGCTACATGATGGAGGAAATAATCGTAGTCAAACAGTAGCAGCGCTAGCAAAAATATTACCTGAACTGAAAAAGCAGGGCTATCGATTTGTAACGGTTTCGGAATTGTTACGTTATAAACATTAGAAAAAATCCCAAAAGGTGAATGCTCCTTTTGGGATTTTTCGTTACTGGTTCTTTTTGCGTTTCTTATTATTTTGTCGTTCTGCAGCAGTTAAGTTTTCATTTGCAAACTCTTCGTTATAACCAGCACCTTGTCCTTGTGCAGATGCTGCATTCATTCCTGAACTAGTATGATTTGCTTTTCTTTTACCCATTTTATTTCACCTCTATAACTTTTTTGTAAGTTGCATGATGAGCAGTTCATAGTATGTATGAACTGTAAAGAAAGCGCTAATAGAGCACTTTACTTTATGGTAATAGTATTCATAAGGAACATGAACACTATTCAAATTTAGAAACATAAAGAAAACTTATGATAATCTATAAGTTTCTTATTATTTACTTATTTAGAAAGTTGTAATAAGATATTATCGTAAGGTATTGAAAAGTTTGTCTACATTTTATATTCAGACAACTTAGTCACGTTTAACAGGGGGGAAACATAATGGTCAAACATAATCCATTTCAATCACGTGCAACTTTTGAAGTAGATGGAAAAACGTATCATTATTATGATTTGAAAGCGCTTGAAAATGCAGGGGTTGGCAACGTATCTCAATTACCATATTCCGTGAAAGTTTTACTTGAATCAGTACTTCGTCAAGTAGACGGACGTGTAATTACAGAAGAGCATGTTACAAATTTAGCGAAATGGGGAACGAAAGATGTGCAAGATATCGATGTTCCATTTAAACCATCTCGTGTAATTTTACAAGATTTCACTGGTGTTCCAGCTGTTGTTGATTTGGCTTCGCTTCGTAAAGCAATGGCAGACATGGGTGGGGATCCTGATAAAATTAATCCGGAAATTACTGTAGACCTTGTAATTGATCACTCTGTACAGGTTGATAGAGCGGGTACAGCAGACGCGCTTGCATTCAACATGGACTTAGAGTTTAAACGTAATGAAGAACGTTATAAATTTTTAAGCTGGGCACAAAAGTCATTTGATAACTACCGTGCAGTTCCACCAGCTACAGGTATTGTACACCAAGTAAACCTTGAATATTTAGCACCAGTTGTTCACGCTGTAAAAAATGCTGAAGGTGACTTAGTTGCATACCCAGATTCATTAGTTGGAACAGACTCACATACAACAATGATTAACGGTATCGGCGTTCTTGGATGGGGCGTTGGTGGTATTGAAGCAGAAGCAGGAATGCTTGGGCAGCCTTCATACTTCCCAGTACCTGAAGTAATCGGAGTGAAATTAACTGGTACACTTCCAAGTGGTACTACAGCAACAGACGTTGCATTAAAAGTAACACAAGTATTACGTCAAAAAGGTGTAGTTGGTAAATTTGTTGAGTTCTTCGGTAATGGCTTAAAGAGCATGCCTTTAGCTGACCGTGCAACAATTTCAAACATGGCACCAGAATACGGCGCAACTTGTGGATTCTTCCCAATCGACGAAATTTCATTAGAATACTTACGTTTAACAGGTAGAGATGAAGAGCAAATTCGCGTTGTTGAAGAATATTGTAAAGCGAACGGCTTATTCTATACAGCAGACAGCAAAGATCCAATTTACACTGATCTTGTTGAAATTGATTTAAATACAATCGAATCTAACCTTTCTGGACCGAAACGCCCACAAGATTTAATTCCACTTTCAGATATGAAAGATGCGTTCCACAAAGCTGTTGTAGCACCAGTTGGAACACAAGGACTTGGATTTAATGAGCAAGAGTTCGATAAAGAAGTGAAGGTTACATTAGAAGATAAAGAAGTAACGATGAAAACAGGTGCAATTGCAATTGCTGCAATTACAAGCTGTACAAATACATCAAACCCATACGTATTAATTGGGGCAGGTTTAGTTGCGAAGAAAGCAATTGAAAAAGGACTTAAAGTACCTGAGTACGTAAAAACATCATTAGCACCAGGGTCTAAAGTTGTTACAGAGTACTTAGATAAATCAGGTTTAACAACGTATTTAGACCAATTAGGTTTCCAAACAGTTGGTTACGGCTGTACGACTTGTATCGGTAACTCTGGTCCATTAGCACCGGAATTAGAAGAAGCAATCGCAGCAAACGATTTATTAGTAACATCTGTTTTATCTGGTAACCGTAACTTTGAAGGTCGTATTCACCCGCTTGTAAAAGCGAACTACTTAGCATCACCACCACTTGTTGTGGCATATGCACTTGCAGGTACTGTTGATATTGACCTGAAAAATGATGAAATCGGTAAAGATGCAAATGGCAATGCTGTTTACTTCAATGACATTTGGCCATCAGCTAAAGAAATTGAAGATGTAGTTCAAAGCGTTGTTACATCTGAGCTGTTCAAGAAAGAATATGCACAAGTATTTAACAGCAATGAGCGTTGGAATGAAATCCAAACTTCAAACGAAGCTTTATATACTTGGGATAATGATTCAACGTACATTCAAAACCCACCATTCTTTGAAGGTTTATCTAAAGAGCCAGGTGAAGTTGAAACGTTATCAGGCTTACGCGTAGTTGGTAAATTTGGTGACTCTGTAACGACAGACCACATTTCACCAGCAGGTTCAATCGGTAAGCACACACCAGCTGGACGCTATTTATTAGAAAACGGCGTACAACCAGTTGACTTTAACTCTTACGGTTCTCGTCGTGGTAACCATGAAGTTATGATGCGTGGTACATTCGCGAACATCCGTATTAAAAACCAAATCGCACCAGGAACAGAAGGCGGATATACAACATACTGGCCAACTGGTGAAGTAACATCTATCTATGATGCTGCTATGAAATATAAAGAAGATGGCACAGGCCTTTTAGTTGTTGCTGGTAAAGATTACGGTATGGGAAGTTCTCGTGACTGGGCTGCAAAAGGTACAAACTTATTAGGTATTAAAGCAGTAATTGCAGAAAGCTTCGAACGTATTCACCGCAGTAACTTAGTGTTAATGGGCGTATTACCGCTTCAATTTAAAGATGGCGAAAGTGCTGAAACATTAGGTCTTGTTGGTAACGAGTCATTTGAAATTCAAATTGACAAAACAGTTAGACCACGCGATCTTGTAAAAGTAGTTGCAACTGATGCAGATGGCAACGAAAAACAATTTGAAGTAGTAGCTCGTTTCGATAGTGAAGTTGAAATTGACTACTACCGTCACGGTGGGATCTTACAAATGGTTCTTCGTGAGAAAATTGAAGAGTCTAAAGTGTCGAACTAAACAATTGAAATGAATGATAAGGAAGCTAACAACTGTTAGCTTCCTTATTTTATGGAAAGGGATGAAACCAAATGGTTTCATCCCTTTCTTTTTACTATAAAAAATGGAGGAAACGTCATGAAAGAATTTAAAAGAATTTTGTTACCGTTACAGAAAGAAAAAATATTAGTCATAGCAGCTGTATGCAGTGGGATTTTTGCAGCTATTTTAAATCTATCCCGTCCACTATTCATGGGACTAATTGTAGATAACCTAATTCAACGAGAGCTGAAGGGAGCGTATTTTTACATTACTTTGTTTACAGTTACCCGCTTATTGATGTGGGTGAACAATCTTTCATTTGATTATGTAAGCTCAAAAGCGAGCCAGCGAATATTACGAGAGAAGCGTATAGATGTATTGCGCCATTTTTTCCTATTACCGTTTGAAGAGAGTGAGAAAATCAAACAAGGAGAGCTAGAAACGTTAGTCGTATCTGATATTCCGAACTGGGTCAGGTTATATGGTTCTATATTAATAGAATATATACACGCCATTGCGCAATTTATCGGTGCGATCATAGCACTACAACATATAGATATACAGTTTATATTGTGGGTAACTCCATTTTTATTTTTAAGTGCAATGGTTCCGATGCTTTTAGGGAAAAAGGTAAGAAATATTGCCAGTATTGCTCAAAAAAATCAATCAACTGTTGTAGAGATGATGTCACAGTTTGTAAAAGGAGCACAAGATTTACGTAGTTTACAAAAAGAAAAGTGGGCCGTTCGCTTATTTAAAGGAGTAACAGCACAATCTTATAAAACAGAAATAAAGAAGACGATGATGCAACATTGCATTGGAGTAGTTGGAACGGTGATTGAAACAGGAGCATATATCGTTGTTCTTATTATAGGTGCGCAAAAAATAATGCAGGGCGAAATGGAAGTTGGTTCACTTGTTGCAGTTTTAGCGACAATAGAGATGCTCTTTTTCCCTGTCCGTTATGTGGGAGATTTATTAATGATGTCACAAGTTGCAGTTGCTTCGGCAAGTAGAGTGTTTTTCTTTTTAGATAAACGAGTGGCAAATAGTAATGTAGAAAGAGCGATGGGGATGACAATAACAAATGTCTCATTTCAGGAAAAAGGTGAAGAGACATGCAGAATTCATAATATTGATTTGCAAATTAATCCTGGTGAACTCGTTATGATTGTCGGAGAAAGTGGTGCAGGAAAAACAACGCTTTTAAAATTAATGACAGGTTTGTATAAACCATCTAACGGTAGCATTGCTTATTATGGAAATGAGGCTCGATTGACTACAGTGTGGCAAGAACCTCGATTCTTTCGGACGACAGTAAAAGAGAATATGTATTTCGGGGAAGTGGGCTTAGAAAACGAGTTAGAAAAAAGTGCTGAACTTGTAAATGTAACGCCGATTATTAGGGGGTTACCTGAAGGAATTCAAACTGTACTACATAAAAGCGGTGAAGAGTTTTCGGGAGGAGAAAGAAAACGGCTTGCATTATTGCGAGCAATTGGTTCAAATCCGAATTTTATTATTTTAGATGAACCGACTGCGGGATTAGATCCGGGCAATCAAGAATTTGTTTGGAATATGATAGAAGGACTAGGAAGAGGGGTTACGAGAATTGTGGCTACGCATGATGTAGAGAAAGTAATACTAGCAGATCGCGTTGTCATCATGAAAGAAGGAATTATTGTAGCATGTGGAAGTCCTGAAAAATTAATAAAAAGTCATTCATTTTTTAAGAGGTGTGAATAAAGATAAGAGCAATGCTCTTTATCTTTATTCAGCGTCATTTATTTGATACTCGATAGATTCGGAATGATTCAGATCAACATTAAAAGTAGCAGTCATAAGGAAAGTTGTAATTCCGAGGATTATGAAAAGGACGAATGAGACTAGAGAGATGTAAAGACAAATACGCCCTACTTTCTTTTTTTAATATCTTTACTAAAGAGTGAAATGATCCATGTAATAATACCGATTGGATATAAAAGAAAACTAAGAATATATAATGTTATTTTTTCGAATGAATTCATAAACAATCCCCCTTTTGTTGAAGGTTATATAACCATGAAAATAAAAGGTGAATGGGTCTAGAAGAAGATAGGTAATACTTCATTTGTTTTTCTAATTATATGATAAAAAGGAAAAAAATGCACTTTAAATAAGAATATTCTAATTATTTCGACTGTGAATATTTCCAAGCTTGTCCGTATAAGCTAAAATAAGGTATATAGCATTTGAATGAATATATTAAAAGAAGATAAACACGTTAGGGTGATATAAAATGTGGCGGAAGCTTACGATTATTGTAGTGTTACTTTGTTTAGCGGGATATGCAGCTTATGAACAGTTTGGTAAAAACGATCAGGCGGTACAAGGGGAACAAGAAAAAAGTGAAGCTGCTATGAAAGAGATGATTGCAAGTAATGGTATTGAAATAGGGAAGAGTGCACCAGACTTTGCATTAACGAAGTTAGATGGAACGAATGTAAAGTTATCAGATTTAAAAGGAAAGAAAGTGATTTTAAACTTTTGGGCAACGTGGTGTGGACCTTGCCAGCAAGAAATGCCGGATATGGAAGCTTTCTATAAAAAACATAAAGATAACGTAGAAATTTTAGCAATAAATTATACGCCTTCCGAAAAAGGTGGAGGAGTAGAAAAGGTAAGTAATTTTGCGAAGGAAAAAGGAATTACATTTCCTATCTTATTGGACAAGAACATTGATGTAACAACAGCCTATAAAGTCATTACGATCCCAACTTCGTATTTTATAGATACAAAAGGTGTCATTCGAGATAAGTTTATTGGGCCGATGACGCAAAAAGAGATGGAGAAACGAATTGCTAAATTAAAATAACAGTGAAAAGGTAGAGATGGAATATAATCATTTCTGCCTTTTCTTTTTCACGTAGTGAAAGCTTCATGATATGATAAAAGAAATATAAACGTTGAGAGATAAAGGAGTGTATTTGGAGTGGGGAATATATCCTTACCGTTAGATTATGTTGTAATTGACTTTGAAACAACAGGATTTAACCCTTATAATGATAAAATCATTCAAGTGGCAGCAGTGAAATATCGTAATCATGAACTAGTAGATCAATTTGTTTCCTATGTGAATCCAGAGCGTCCAATTCCAGACCGAATAACGAGTTTAACGGGTATTACAAATTATCGTGTTTCAGATGCACCGACGATTGAAGAAGTGTTACCTTTATTTTTAGCATTTTTACATACGAATGTAATTGTCGCTCATAATGCATCTTTTGATATGCGCTTTTTGAAAAGTAATGTGAATATGCTGGGGTTGCCGGAACCGAAAAATAAAGTGATTGATACTGTATTTTTAGCGAAGAAATATATGAAGCACGCTCCTAATCATAAACTTGAAACGTTAAAGCGAATGCTTGGAATTCGTTTAAGTTCTCATAATGCATTTGATGATTGTATTACTTGTGCAGCAGTTTATCAAAAATGTGCCTCTATTGAAGAAGAGGCGAAAAGGAAATCGAATACAGAAGTACTTGATGAGACAGCAGTATATGAAGCGGTAAAAGAGATACTTGTACGAAATAAACGTGATATCGCATGGATTCGTTGCATGAATGTAGGAAGCTATTTAGATATAAAAGCTTTTTATCCAGTTATGAGATTAAAGGTAAAAGGGCGAAAGAAATACGTATTAACAGACATATTAGAAGATGATGTGAAAGAAATATGTACGAGTTTAGCATGTGAACCGGCATTAAAAAGTGAAGTTGGTAATACGAGAATTATGCTGAATAGCTTAGAGGATGTCTTGAAATTAGAAAGTTATATTTTAGAACAGTATGATTTCGTACTGCAAGCGCTGCATGATTATAAACAAAGTGAAATGAATGCAGATGAAAAGTTAAAAGAGTATTTGAATATTATGGTATGAAAAACTCCGTGTACGTTTTATTGTACACGGAGTTTTTTTAGGAGTATTAAAACATAAAATTTTCTTACAAATCTGATTAAAGAGTTTTTCCTTTGCTCATACTATGTAATAAGAAAGTAATGGAGAGAGGGTGAACAGCATGAGAAGAAGTCGCCGTAAATCATTTGACGAACTTGTGAAAGAAAATAAACAACAATTATTAAGCGATCGCGATGCAATCGATCGTATTGAAGAGCGTATTGAAAAACGTTATGAAATGAAACTTTTTAAGCAAGCTGAATAATTCTTAACACTAGTACGATACTAGTGTTAAGGAGGCGATAGTAATGGGTAATCCGAAAAAGAATTCAAAAGACTTTGCACCGAATCATATTGGAACACAATCAAAAAAAGCTGGTGGCAATAAAGGGAAGCAAATGCAAGACCAAACGGGTAAACAACCGATTGTTGATAACGGTTAAAGAAAAGGAGAATATTGCATTCTCCTTTTTTATGTATAAATTTGAGGGAAGATAGGTAATTTAAGATGGTGTGTATATACAATATTAGGAGGAAAGTACATGCCAAATCCAGATAATCGAAGTGATAACGCTGAAAAGTTACAAGAAATGGTGCAAAATACAATTGATAACTTTAATGAAGCAAAAGAAACAGCGGAGCTTTCTAATGAAAAAGACCGTTCTGCTATTGAAGCAAAAAATCAAAGACGTTTAGAAAGTATTGACTCATTAAAAAGTGAAATCAAAGATGAATCTTAACAGAATGTACAAAAAGGGCTGACTTTTGTCAGCCCTTTTTCGTAATCGTAAAGTTTTCAACGAGTAAACGCCAATTTTGTGGAAATGGCAAGCCGATCTTCCAGTAGCTAATACCGCCTATACCTTGTTCTTTCATTAAATTGAATTTACTTTGAACAGAACGTGAATCTTCAAACCAAACTTCGTGTTGTACACCATTTTCATCGAAATAATTAAAATGAGGGGCTTGGGCTGTGAAGTCATAGCGGATAGGGACATTGTATTTACGAGCTAGTGCAACAGCTGCAACAGAGCTAATTGCTTTTGCAGGCGGATTTCCTTGTTTAAACGGTAGTTTCCAATCGAATCCGTACAAATTTTGCCCCATCATAATTTTTTGTGGAGGCATTTGAGATTTTGCGTATTGAAGTACTTCTTTTACAGGACCGATAGGAGAAATAGCCATCGGTGGTCCGCCTTGCCAACCCCAGTCATATGTCATAATGACGACGAAATCAACAATTTGACCTTGTGCTTTATAATCATGAGCTTCGAAAAATTTTCCCTTTTGATTTGAACTTGTTTTCGGTACAAGTGTTGTACTTAGTGTGTACCCATTAGGTAAGCGTGTTTTCACATTTCGTAAAAAACGATTATACGCTTCGCGATCTTCAGGTGCCACGCTCTCGAAATCAAAATGAATGTCTCGCATACCGTACTTCTCAGCTGTTTGCAAAATGTTTGTAATAAATTTATTTTGAATCGTTGCATCACGTAAAATAACGGATGTTAGATCGGCACTAAAGTTTCCATTTTCAATATTTGTAATAACGAGCATAGGAATGGTGTTTCCTTGCGTTGCAATATTAGCAATTTTAGCTGTTTCAGTTGGTTCTTTTAACGTACCATCTCTTTTTGCCTCGAAACTGAAGTAGGCTAAGTATGTTAAAAATGGATTAATAGCACGTGTAGAATTAACTAAACTTTCTTTAATGGGGATAGTTGAAGGTTGTAAATAAGCGATGGATTCTACTGCTCGTTTCGTCCCTTTTGGAATATATAATTGCTGGCCAACATGGAGAATGGATTTTAAAGATAAATTATTCACTTTAGCTAAACTAGCGAGAGGAACGTTATATGTTTGAGAGATTCGATATAAGCTATCGCCAGGCTGTACATAATAATTATTTCCTTTCGTATTCACAATTAGTGCCTGACCAACAACGAGTGTTTCAGCTGGATTTAATCCATTGTCTTTTACTATCTCGTCAGGTGTTGATCCATATTTTGATGCCAAGCTATATACGCTATCACCGCTACGAACCGTTACAATTTGAATCATATGCTTGCTCCTTTCGGTAAAAGATTCACTATTTTTATTTTATTTTTGATGTCACTGTATTATGATTAAATGTATGCAAGGTAGCAGAAGTGAAAGAAGGCGAATACATATGTTTGTAGCAGAACATGAAGTTGAAATCCGTTATGCGGAAACAGATCAAATGGGTGTTGTTTACCATTCAAACTATTTAGTGTGGCTTGAACTAGGTCGCACGAAACTTATACAAGATTTAGGGTTTTCATATGTTGAAATGGAGAAGGAAGGAATCATTTCTCCTGTTTTAGATTTGCAAATTTCTTATCGTAAAGCGATGCGTTACGGTGAAAAAGCAATTGTAAAAACGTGGGTTGATACAGTGAGCCCGCTTCGCGTTGTATATGGATATGAAATTTATAATGGTGATGGCGAACTTTGTATTACTGCAAGTACAACGAATATTTGTGCAAAAAAAGAAGGGTTCCGCCCTGTATCATTTAAAAAGTTCTATCCAGAGTGGTATGCGAAATATGAGGAAATCAAGAAAAAATAAAAAAGCGTGGCGGAAGCCACGTTTTTTTATTTTTCATAATTAAATTGCGGGAAATCATCACCGTCGTTAAATGTAACAACTAAATTATGTCCATCGAAGAACCACTCATCATCGCTTTCAATAAAGAAGTTAATATCTTCTTCTTGAATTTGCACAGCAGGATGTGCAGGATCATCTTTACGAATACCTAAAGAAAGTCCTTTTTGCACAGTACTGCAACCACCGTATTGTACGAAAAAGCGTAGTGTTTCACCTGATTGTAAGTTTAATTCGTTTTTATACCATTGTGCTGCTTCTTTTGTTACGGAAAGATTCATGTATAGTTCCTCCAAATTATGTTGCTTTTTCTTTAGTATAAAAAATAACGCAAAAAGACGCTATTAATATGCTTCACGTTTTCTTTTTGCGTTATGTGGGTTACGATCTTATTTTTGCTTTTTTGAAAAGTTTGCTTTCGGTTCAGTTTTATTTATAATTCGTCCAATATTTGCACGGTGTTTATAAATAACCATACCTGCTAATAAACACATCGCAATAATGAAGATTTTATCCCCGCTAACAATGGATGCAATAACAGCAACAACTGCTGTTACCATAGAAGAAAGTGATACGTATCTTGTTGTAAATAAAAGGGTGAAAAAGACAACAGCTAATATTGCAAAAACAACTGGTGAGTAGCATAATAGCACCCCAGCAGAAGTAGCAACTGCTTTACCACCACGGAATTTCGCGAAGATTGGATAGACATGTCCAAGAACAGCCGCTAACCCGAACCATAGTGGGTGAATATCTAATCCGAAAACCATTGGTAGACTTGTTGCTAATGTCCCTTTTAAAATGTCAGCAATTGTAACGGTAAAACCTGCTTTTTTCCCTAATGTGCGGAATGTGTTTGTTCCGCCTAAATTACCGCTTCCATGCTCACGAATGTCAATTCCATAACCAATCTTTCCAACGACTAGTGCAAATGGAATCGAGCCAAGTAAGTAGGCAACGATAAATAAAAGATATGTAGTAACCATAAGTTCAGTCTCCTTTATTCAAATGTGTTGATAAAGGGTAAAAAGAGTTTTTCCCGTATATTGTACCATACATTTGTAAAGAGCACATTTCTTTTTTGTAAATGAAAAATTCATTATTTCGTGCAAAAAATTTCACAGGAATGTTACATTTCTCACAGAAACAATAAGACTATATGTAGTAACATTTTAATCAAAAGACAACAACATATTGGTGGAGGGTTATAAATGTTACAAAAAAATACACGTGGAGAAGAATTAATGAGAGTGTTTGAGACGATTGTCCACGGCAATGAACAAGATTTAATGCAAGAAAATGCAAATGTAGATGGCCGCTCTCCAATGGGAGTAATGGGAACGTTCGCATCTGAGAGTGCGAAATATTATGCTGTTGAAAATTTATTATCAGATCAAGTGAAAAAGGCGATAAATGAAAATATATTATATCCTCATGACTTAGACTTTTATGTGACGGGAACGACGACTTGTTCACAAATTCCGTTAGCGCAAATGCTTGCGAACGGTTTTCATACCGGACATGGACATATGAGACAACCGCAAGACATTAAAAGTGCATTGGCTCTTTCGTCTATTATTTTTCAAGCGAATCAAAATATGCAGCACGGTGGTCAATCGTTTGCACTCTTTGATGTTGATTTAGCTCCATATGTGAGAAAAACAGTAGAGAGACATAAGAAACGATTACAGTCATATCCGCTTACGAAAGAACAAATAGAAGAATTTGCGTGGAAAGAAACAGAAAATGATACGTATCAGGCTTGTGAAGCTTTCATTCATAATTCAAATAGTATGCATAGTCGGGGCGGAGGACAAGTACCGTTTATTTCTATTAATTATGGAACAGACACATCGAATGAAGGAAGACTTTTAATTAAACAACTTTTAAAAGCGACACAAGCAGGTCTTGGTAAAGGGGAAACACCAATTTTTCCTATTCAAATTTTTAAAATGAAAAAAGGTGTGAACTTTGAAGAAAGTGATCCGAACTATGATTTATTTGAATTAGCGTTAGAGACAACGGCTGAAAGATTATTCCCTAACTTTTCATTTTTAGATGCGCCATTTAATGCTGTGCATTATGATGGACGACCGGAAAGTGAAGTATGTTACATGGGATGTCGTACTCGTGTTATGTCGAACATACATGGAGAAGAAACGGCGATTGGAAGAGGGAATTTATCATTTACATCTATTAATTTAGTGAAATTAGCATTAATTAGTGGTTCAAAAGAAGCGTTTTTTGAAGCGTTAAATTATTATTTAGATTTAGGAATTAAGCAATTATTAGAGCGATTTGAGTATCAATGTACGAAACGAGCAAGAGATTTTCGATTTTTATACTCACAAGGTGTATGGCGCGGTGGAGAAAAGTTACAGCCTGAAGATTCTGTAGCATCCATTTTAAAGCAAGGGACGTTAAGTCTTGGCTTTATCGGTCTTGCGGAGTGTTTAGTAGCTTTAACAGGAAAGCATCATGGAGAAGATGAAGAATCATGGAAACTCGGGTATGAAATCATTTCCTTTATGAGAGATAGAATGGATAAAGCGACAGAAGAACATGAACTGAATTTCTCGGTAATTGCAACTCCTGCAGAAGGGTTATCAGGAAAGTTTGTGAAAAAAGATAGAGAAGAATTTGGCGTGATTAGCGGTATAACAAATCATAATTATTATACGAATTCATTCCATATTCCAGTTTATTATAACATGCAAGCGATAAATAAAATTCGTTTAGAAGGCCCGTTCCACGCTCTATGTAACGGGGGACATATTACGTATATTGAACTAGATGGAGCAGCAATGCATAACAAAAAGGCATTAAAACAAATTGTACAAGCGATGGCAGAACATGGCGTTGGATACGGTTCAATTAATCATCCTGTTGACCGTTGTAAGTGCTGTAGTTATCACGGAGTTATTGGAAATGAATGTCCAAGCTGCGGAAATGAAGATGAGGCTAAAATAGAAAGAATTCGCCGTATAACAGGTTATCTTGTAGGAGATATGTCGAAGTGGAATAGTGCGAAACGTAGTGAAGAGATGGATCGGGTGAAACATAAATGAAAGTGATGAACATCATTCATGATAGTGTAGTAGATGGAGAAGGGTTGCGGACAGTCGTATTTTTTGCGGGCTGTCCGCATCGTTGTTTCGGTTGTCATAATCCGAAATCGTGGAATATTTGTAATGGAACTGAAATGACAGTAGAAGAAATTGTGAAAGAGATTGCAAGTAATCCATTAACTGATGTAACATTTTCAGGTGGAGATCCATTTTTCCAAGCTGCTGAAGTGAAAAAAGTAGCAAAAATCGTGAAAGATTTGAAAAAAAATCTATGGATGTATACAGGTTATACGTTAGAAGAGATACAGAGTTCTCAAAATAATGATATGATAGAGTTGTTACATTATGGGGATGTTTTAGTCGATGGAAGATTTGAAATCGAGAAAAAAGATTTAACACTTCCATTTCGCGGAAGCTCCAATCAACGTATTATTCGATTGAAAGAGTAAAAAGGCGGGATAGATTATTATGAATAAAACAGTATTACTTGTTGAAGATGAAAGAAGATTACGTGAAATTGTCAGCGATTATTTTCGCAATGAAGGCTTTGAAGTAATCGAAGCAGAAGACGGAAAAAAAGCGTTAGAATTATTTGCAGAGCATGAAATTGATTTAATTATGTTAGATATTATGTTACCAGAAATAGATGGATGGTCTGTTTGTAGACGAATTAGAAAAGAATCAGCAGTACCAATTATTATGCTAACAGCACGTTCGGATGAGGATGATACATTACTAGGGTTCGAATTAGGTGCAGATGAATATGTAACGAAACCTTTCAGCCCGAAAGTGTTAGTAGCTCGCGCGAAGACGTTACTGAAACGTGCGGATGGCGTGGTAGGGGTAGCAGAAGAAAATGCTATGTCTTTAGCTGGAATAGAAGTGAATCGTCTATCTAGAACTGTTTTAGTCGATGGAGAAGAAATTATATTAACACATAAAGAATTTGAACTTCTCGTTTATTTAATGGAGAACAAAGGAATTGTGTTGTCACGTCAACATTTATTAGATCAGTTATGGGGATATGACTATTACGGTGATGACCGAACTGTTGATACTCATATTAAAAAACTACGAAATAAGCTAGGAGATAAAGCGAAGCATATCGGTACTGTTATTCGTGTTGGTTATAAATTTGAAGAGTAACTTGGAACGTATTGTGTGCTTCAGTCTAGGAAAATAACAATTTTATATCCTCTTTTGCAGGTGGAATGTACAAAAAATGCTTTTTTTGTCTACAATGTTAAATAAGTGTATTTTTTTAATTGGATTTCACGATGAGTTCACAAGAAGGACACAAAACGTGACTATACTAAAAATACGAATTCACCAGAGAGGGGAAGTAAACATGGGATATTACGACGGACCAAATTTAAATGAAGAGCATAGTGAAACGAGAGAAGTGAGAAAATCGGGCAGTAAAAAAGGCTATTTTTTCACAGGTTTAGTCGGAGCTGTAGTTGGGGCTGTTTCAATTAGTTTTGCGGCACCATATATGCCATGGGCTCAAAATAATGGAGCGACTGTATCATCTTTTAGTTCAGATTCAAAAGTTGAAGGTACTGTAGTTCCTGTTGTCAATAAAGCAAAAAATGAAACGGACTTACCTGGTATGATTGAAGGCGCGAAAGATGTTGTTGTAGGTGTTATTAATATGCAACAAAGTATTGATCCATTTGCAATGCAACCGACAGGTCAAGAACAACAAGCTGGTTCAGGATCAGGTGTTATTTATAAAAAGGCAGGAAATAAAGCATATATTGTAACGAACAATCATGTAGTAGATGGTGCAAATAAACTTGCTGTAAAACTGAGTGATGGCAAGAAGGTAGATGCGAAGCTTGTAGGGAAAGACCCTTGGTTAGATTTAGCTGTTGTTGAAATTGATGGTGCTAATGTAAATAAAGTTGCCACTTTAGGTGATTCTAGTAAAATCCGTGCGGGTGAAAAAGCAATTGCAATCGGTAACCCACTAGGATTTGATGGAAGTGTAACGGAAGGTATTATTAGTAGTAAAGAACGTGAAATTCCAGTAGATATCGATGGTGATAAGCGTGCAGATTGGAATGCTCAAGTTATTCAAACAGATGCAGCAATTAACCCTGGTAACAGTGGTGGTGCGTTATTTAACCAAAACGGAGAAATAATTGGGATTAATTCAAGTAAAATTGCACAACAAGAAGTTGAAGGAATTGGATTTGCTATTCCAATTAACATCGCAAAACCAGTTATTGAATCACTTGAAAAAGACGGAGTAGTGAAACGTCCAGCTCTTGGAGTAGGTGTTGTTTCATTAGAAGATGTGCAAGCTTATACAGTCAATCAATTGAAAGTACCGAAAGAAGTAACGAATGGTGTTGTATTAGGTAAAATTTACCCAATATCACCGGCTGAAAAAGCTGGTTTAGAACAATATGATATTGTAGTAGCATTAGATAATCAAAAAGTAGAAAATTCACTTCAATTCCGTAAATATTTATATGAAAAGAAAAAAGTAGGCGAGAAAGTAGAAGTTACATTCTATCGTAACGGTCAAAAAATGACGAAAACAGCTACTTTAGCAGATAACTCAGCTACAAAGAATCAATAATCGGAATAAAAGAAAGTCTCTTTCATATTGAAAGAGACTTTCTTTATCGGCTATACTAAAGGAATAGGAGGGATAATTTATGACAATTGAAAACCCAACTCGTACGGAAATTGGTGAAGTATTAAAGAAAAGTAAAACGATTGCAGTTGTTGGTTTATCGGATAAGCCAGAACGTACATCGTATATGGTTTCAAAAGCAATGCAAGATGCTGGATACCGCATTATTCCAGTTAACCCAACAGTAGATGAGGTGCTTGGAGAAAAGGCAGTTGCTTCACTAAAGGATATTAAGGAACACGTTGACATTGTAAATGTATTTCGTCGCTCAGAGTTTTTAATGGATGTTGCAAAAGAATTTGTAGAGATTGATGCAGATGTTTTTTGGGCACAATTAGGAGTACAAGATGAAGATACATACAAACTTTTAAAAGAAAAAGACTATACTGTAATAATGGATCGTTGTATAAAAGTAGAACATGCGATGACAAAATAGTATAGATTGTAAAGGTAGGAAGATTGCTTCAGCCCTCATGATAATAAGTAGGGCCGATGAACGAGGTGTTCATCATGAGATTTTTTAAAGGCTGTTTTTGGGGATTGTTACTTGTAATCCCGTTTTGGATCTTGATCATTTGGATCATAATAAAGGTTTGGAATGTGTAATCTTGGAATACATATCCATTTCTCGTTGACAAACGATTATTTTTCTGAAATAGTAGCCTAGAGGAATCCTTGTGAAAAAACAAGGATTTTTCTATTGAAAATGGTATATAAAAGAGATAAGATAACTTGCCAAAACTATAGTCGAGGCGTTATTCTATGATAGAAACATATGTTCTGATTTTGGATTAGGAAAGGGGCAAGGAGTTTGGCGAAGCATCAGTTCCAATATAATGAAGATGCGATTCAAGTGTTAGAAGGACTTGAAGCCGTTCGAAAACGCCCGGGTATGTATATCGGGAGCACGGACAGCCGTGGATTGCATCATTTAGTATACGAAATAGTAGATAACTCCGTTGATGAAGCGTTAGCGGGATTTGGCGACGAAATTTCTGTCGTAATACATAAAGATAATAGTATTAGCGTTATAGATAAAGGGCGAGGAATGCCTACGGGAATGCATAAGCTTGGAAAACCTACACCAGAAGTTATTTTAACTGTACTTCATGCCGGTGGTAAGTTTGGGCAAGGTGGTTACAAAACGAGTGGTGGTTTACACGGTGTTGGGGCATCAGTTGTAAACGCCTTATCTGAATGGTTAGTCGTAACGATTAAGCGTGACGGAAATATTTATGAACAACGCTTTGAAAATGGCGGTGTTCCTGTAACGACGCTTGAGAAAATCGGAAAGACGAAAGAATCTGGTACGACAATGCATTTCAAACCAGATACAACGATTTTCAGCACAACAAATTACAATTATGAAACATTATGTGAGAGATTACGTGAATCTGCATTCTTATTAAAAGGGATGAAAATCTCAATAAAAGATGAAAGAAATGATTTAGAAGATGTCTTTCATTATGAAACAGGAATTGAAGCTTTCGTTTCCTATTTAAACGAAGAAAAAGATTCAATTCACCCAGTTGTATACTTCACTGGTGAACAAAATGGGATTGAAGCAGAACTAGCATTTCAATTTAACGATGGCTACTCAGAAAATATTCTTTCGTTTGTAAATAATGTACGTACAAAAGATGGTGGAACACATGAAGCTGGATTTAAGACAGCGATGACGCGTGTGTTCAATGAGTATGCTCGCAAAGTTTCACTATTAAAAGAAAAAGATAAAAACTTAGAAGGTACAGATATTCGTGAAGGTGTAGCGGCTATCGTTTCTGTACGTGTACCAGAAGAAGTACTTCAGTTTGAAGGACAAACAAAAGGGAAACTAGGTACAAGTGAAGCTCGTTCTTCAATTGATGCCATTGTATCAGAGCATTTGGCTTACTTTTTAGAAGAAAACCCGGACGTAGCCACACTTCTTGTGAGAAAAGCAATTAAAGCAGCGCAAGCACGTGAAGCTGCTCGTAAAGCGAGAGAGGAAGCGCGTACTGGTAAAAAGAAAAAGAAATCAGAAGGTACATTAAGTGGTAAGTTAACACCTGCACAATCACGTAACCCGCAGAAAAATGAACTATACCTAGTAGAGGGTGACTCTGCCGGTGGTTCTGCAAAACAAGGGCGAGATCGACGCTTCCAAGCGGTATTACCATTGCGTGGTAAAGTAATTAATACAGAAAAAGCAAAGCTTGCTGATATCTTTAAAAATGAAGAGATTAATACAATTATTTATGCGATTGGCGGCGGTGTAGGCAATGAATTCGATGTGGAAGACATTAACTACGATAAAGTTGTAATCATGACCGATGCCGATACAGACGGAGCGCATATTCAAGTATTGTTATTAACATTCTTCTACAGATATATGAAACCACTTATCGAAGCTGGTAAAGTGTTTATCGCACTTCCTCCTTTATACAAAGTAAGTAAAGGAAAAGGAAAAAGTGAAGTAATTGAATACGCATGGTCAGATGATGAATTAGATGAAGTAACGAAAAAAGTTGGAAAAGGTTACATGTTACAGCGTTACAAAGGACTTGGCGAAATGAATGCGGATCAATTATGGGAAACAACGATGAATCCTGAAACACGTACATTAATTCGCGTGAAAATTGATGATGCAGCAAGAGCAGAGCGCCGCGTAACAACATTAATGGGCGATAAAGTAGAACCGCGCCGTAAATGGATTGAGCGTAATGTACAGTTTGGTATGCAAGAAGAAGGAAATATTTTAGAAAATGAAATGATTATGGAGACGGAGGTGGAATAACATGCAAGCAGAGAAGTTTCATGACCTCCCGCTTGAAGACGTGTTAGGTGATCGCTTTGCACGTTATAGTAAATATATTATTCAAGATCGCGCACTTCCAGATGCGCGTGACGGCTTAAAACCAGTACAAAGACGTATTTTATATTCTATGTATGTAGAAGGAAACGTGCACGATAAAGCGTTCCGTAAGTCAGCTAAAACAGTCGGTAACGTTATTGGTAATTATCATCCGCATGGTGATTCCTCTGTATATGAGGCGATGGTACGTTTAAGCCAAACTTGGAAAGTACGTAATGTTTTAGTTGAAATGCATGGTAATAACGGCAGTGTTGATGGGGATCCGGCAGCAGCAATGCGTTATACGGAAGCACGATTATCACCAATTGCATCTGAGTTATTACGTGATCTTGATAAAGAAACAGTAGAATTCGTATCAAACTTTGATGATACGAGTGAAGAACCGGTTGTTTTACCAGCAGCGTTCCCGAACTTATTAGTGAACGGATCTACAGGAATTTCCGCAGGTTATGCAACAGAAATTCCTCCGCATCATCTTGGAGAAGTTATTGACGCTACAATGATGCGTATTGATAAACCGAATAGTACTGTTGATGATTTATTAACAGTTATGAAAGGACCAGATTTCCCAACAGGTGGTATTATTCAAGGGATTGATGGTATTAAAAAGGCGTATGAAACAGGTAAAGGTAAAATTATTATTCGCGGGAAAGCAGAGGTTGAAACGGTTCGTGGCGGGAAACAGCAAATCGTAATTACTGAAATTCCATACGAAGTAAATAAAGCAAACCTTGTTAAGAAAATGGATGAGTTACGTCTAGATAAAAAATTAGATGGTATTGCTGAAGTACGTGATGAGACAGATCGTACAGGTCTTCGCATTGTCGTAGAGTTAAAAAAAGAAGCAAATTCTGAAGGTATTTTAAATTATTTATATAAAAATACAGATTTACAAATTCCATATAACTTTAATATGGTAGCGATTAATAATCGTCGTCCAACGCTTATGACATTACCGAAAATTTTAGATGCATATATTGGACATCAAAAAGAAGTTGTTACGAGACGTTCACAATATGAATTACGAAAGGCAGAAAATCGTCAACATATTGTAGAAGGTTTAAAGAAAGCATTATCGATTTTAGACCAAGTTATTGAAACGATTCGAGCTTCAAAAGATAAGCGTAATGCAAAAGATAATTTAAGTGCGAAATTTGGTTTTACAGAAGCGCAAGCGGAAGCAATTGTATCCTTGCAATTATATCGTTTAACGAATACAGATATTACAGCGCTACAACAAGAGGCAGATGAGCTTAATAAGAAAATTATTGAGCTACAGGCAATTTTACAAAGTGAAAAAAGATTACTTCAAGTAATTAAAACAGATTTAAAGAGAGTTAAGAAAACATATAGTGATGATCGACGCGCGATTATTGAAGATCAAATCGAGGAAATTAAAATCGATGTAGAAGTGATGATCCCACAAGAAGATGTCATCGTTACTGTAACGAAAGAAGGATATGTGAAACGTACTGGATGGCGCTCACATAATGCCTCAAATGGCAAAGACTTCGGTATGAAAGAGGGTGACATCTTACTTGAACGATTCGATACGAATACGACAGAGACAGTCCTCTTATTTACGAATAAAGGAAACTATATATATCTGCCAGTATACGAAATGCCAGATATTCGTTGGAAAGATTTAGGACAGCACGTTGCTAATATCGTTTCACTCGATCGGGATGAAACGATTATTTGGGCAACTGTCGTACCGAACTTTGAGGAAGAAAAGCGATTTATCGTATTTGTAACAAAGAACGGTATGATTAAGAAAACAGAATTAAACCAATATAAAGTACAGCGTTACTCAAGAGCATTCGTTGCTGTAAACTTGAAAAAAGATGATGAAGTTGTTGATATATTTGCGACAGATGGAACGAGTGATATCGTTCTTGCTACACACGGTGCATATGCACTTATTTTCCATGAAGATGAAGTAAGTCCAGTCGGTGTAAGAGCCGCTGGTGTGAAAGCAATTAATTTAAAAGAAGATGACTATGTCGCTTCTGGTAAACCATTAAATGCTGATAAAGATCAACTTATTCTCGTAACGCAGCGCGGTGCTATAAAACGCCTAAAAGCGTCAGAAATTGAGAAATCAACGAGGGCGAAGCGAGGTCTTGTTATTTTCAAAGAGTTAAAACGTAATCCATACCGCATTGTCGGTATTGAAATCGTTAGAGACGATGAATTAGTTTACATGAAGACAGAGAAACATATTGTAGAAGAAATTGATCCGAAAGCGTATCGAAATAAAGACCGGTATAGTAACGGTAGTTTAGTGCTAGATGTTAATGATACTGGTGAAGTTATTGAAACGTGGACGAAAAAACGACCGGAATAAAAAAAGCATCTTGCCATGAATAATGGCAAGATGCTTTTTTCTAGGCAATTTATTATGTAAATAATAATAATCTTGTTATAATAACTGAATGAAATCGTTCTCATGAAGTGGACTTACTACCCACAAATAGCGGGATAAATGGAGGGGCAACATGAAAAAAATAGGTGTAGGGATTGTAGGGTTTGGATTTTCTAGTACAACATTTCACATCCCATTATTACAAACGATAGAAGAATACGATATTCGTGCCGTATTATCTTCAAAAGAAGAGGTAGTAAAAGAAACATTACCGAATGCTAACGTCGTGAGTACAATTGATGAATTGGTGAAGCGAGCTGATATTGACTTAGTTGTTATTACTTCACCAAATACAACTCATTTTCCATATGTAAAAGAAGCAATATTAAACGGTAAGCATGTTGTTGTAGAGAAACCATTTGTTGTTTCAATTGAAGAAGGAGAAGAGCTTATTTCATTAGCAAAGAAACATAATGTGGTATTAAGTGTATATCATAATCGCCGTTTTGATAATGATTTCTTAACGATAAAGAAATTATTAGAAGAGGATAGAATAGGAAATGTATACGCATATGAGGCGCATTTCGATCGCTTCCGTCCACATGTACGTGATCGCTGGAGAGAAAAGAACTTACCAGGATCAGGTATATTATATGACTTAGGCTCGCATTTAATTGACCAAGCATTATCATTATTTGGGAAACCAGACGCGATACGTGCAGATATAATTAAACAACGCCCAGGTGCAGAGGTGGATGATTATTTCCACATAGTACTTCATTACGGAGTTAAACGTGTCATTTTACGTAGTAGCAGTTATGTGAAAAAGGCAGGTCCACACTTTACACTGCATGGAGATAAAGGTTCTATCGTGAAATACGGTATAGATTCACAGGAAGAACAATTAAAAAATGGAATGAAGCCAGGGGATAACGGTTACGGAGTAGATACTGAAGCTAATTTTGCTACTGTAGAAACAGAAGAAGAGTTAGTACGTATTCCAACAGAAGTTGGCTGTTATGACATGTACTATAAAGGTGTAAGAGATAGTATTATAAATGGTGAGAAATTACCTGTGATAGCACAAGAAGGTTTAGAAGTTATTAAGCTGATTCAATTAGCGGTTGAAAGTAGTGAAACAGGTAGAGTTATCACTGTAAAATAAAAAAGACACGAATTTCGTGTCTTTTTATTTTTGTGGAACAGAAAGACCATAGAAAAACATAGTGACAATATCTTGAATATGTTTTTCACGATCCCCTTCAAGAAGCTGTGCCCCGAAATCATCACCTAATTTAGTAAACATTTGAATGTAAAGTAACATCATTTCTTTAGTAAGATGAGGATTAATTTCATTATTGCGCTGCGCTCGTTCTAATATTTCTAAATACCATGGCAGTATTTTTTCATTTTGATAACTATAAATAAACTCTCGGAGAATTTCGTCTCTTTGCATCATTTGTAGCAACATATCAGGTTGAAATAACCCGCCAGTATTCATTTTTCGTACAATCATTTTTTGCATCATGTCATGGAAAGGTAATTTTTCTTCAGCAAGTTCTTTATAATATTGAAATTCACATATAATAAATTCTTGTATAAGTTCTCTAAATAACGCATCTTTACTTCCAAAATGATTATAAATGGTAACTTGAGAAACGTTTGCTTCTTTTGCGATATGTTCTATTTTTACTTCATTAAATCCACGTTCTGAAAATAATAAGAAAGCTGCCTCTTTAATAGCGCGTTTTTTCTTTTCTTTCACTTTTTCAAAGCCATTCAATACAATCACCTCAATAAAAATATACAGGAAAATATAGGTGAAAACAATATTTTTGAAATATGGACATATAAATATTTCAAAAAGTTGTTGCGAATATGGAAGAGGAGGAGTACAATAATTTTGAAATATCATACATTAAATATTTCAAAAAATGAGGTGGATTTATGATTTCAGTTCAAAATGTCACAAAACAATTTTCGAACGGAAAAGGCTTGTTTCATATTACATTTGATGTAAAAGAAGGAGAAGTGTTCGGTTACTTAGGACCGAATGGTGCAGGTAAATCAACGACGATTCGTAATTTAATGGGATTTATAAAACCGACATCTGGAAAATCTTCAATTTTTGGATTGGATTGTTGGAAGGAAGCAGCGAAAATTCAAAGGGAAGTTGGTTATTTGCCGGGTGAAATTTCTTTTATTGAAGGAATGAACGGATTAGAATTTCTGAAGTTAATGCAAGGAATGCGTGGGCTAAAGGATACGAAAAGACGAGATGAACTAATAGAACGTCTGCAATTTGATGTGAAAACACCAATTCGCAAAATGTCTAAAGGAATGAAACAAAAAGTAGGAATTGTTGCTGCATTTATGCACGATCCGGAAGTGTTAATTTTAGATGAACCGACTTCAGGACTCGATCCGCTTATGCAGCAAGTATTTATAGATTTAATAGTAGAGGAAAAGCAAAGGGGAAAAACGATTCTTATGTCTTCACATATTTTCACTGAGATTGAGCGTACATGTGACCGAGTAGCGATTATTAAAGATGGGCGCCTTGTAACGGTTGAAAATATTCATGATTTACAAGGGATGAGACGACAAGTGATAGATGTAACCGTATCATCAGAGGAAGAGATTGATTCTCTTACAAAATGTAATTTGCAATTTGAAGCGGTAAAAGGTAGAGAGGCATCGATTATTGTACAAGGAAACTATCAAACTGTTTTACAAATACTTTCAAACTATAATGTAACGGCACTTCAAACGAGAGCAATGGATTTAGAACATTTATTTATGCATTATTACGATAAGAAAGAAGGGGTAAAGCATGAATAAGCAATTGTTTTTAGCTAGTTTGAAAGAGACGCAAAAAAGTATTTTGAGTTACGCAACTGGTGCAGCTCTATATTTATGGTTGTTAATTTGGATATTCCCTTCAATGGTATCAGCGAAAGGTTTAAATGAATTAATAAGCGCTATGCCTGATAGTGTGAAAAAAATTGTTGGCATGGAAAGTCCGATTCAAAATGTAATGGATTTTTTAGCTGGTGAGTACTATAGTCTATTGTTTATTATCATATTAACAATTTTTTGCGTTACAGTTGCAACACATTTAATTGCGCGGCATGTAGATAAAGGGGCGATGGCATATTTATTAGCGACACCTGTATCTAGAGTGAAAATTGCAATCACGCAAGCCGCTGTTCTCATATTAGGACTACTAATCATTGTAGTTGTTACGTATGTAGCGGGCATAGTAGGTGCGGAATGGTTTTTACAAGATAATAATTTAAATAAAGAATTATTCCTGAAGATAAATATAGTCGGAGGGCTCATATTTTTAATCGTTAGTGCTTATTCATTTTTCTTTTCTTGTATATGTAATGACGAAAGAAAGGCACTTAGTTATTCAGCAAGTTTAACTATTTTATTTTTTGTACTAAATATGGTAGGGAAATTAAGTGATAAGTTAGAGTGGATGAAAAGTCTATCGTTATTTACACTGTTTCGTCCAAAAGAAATTGCGGAAGGAACGTATAATATATGGCCGGTAAGTATAGGTTTAGCTGCGGGAGCGCTTTGTATTTTTATAGTAGCGATTGTATTGTTTAAGAAGAGAGATTTACCGTTGTAGGGTAGAAAGTCCACTATATGAGTGGACTTTTTTTGATAAGGAGGAAACGAATGAGTTGCAGCTATATGTAAATGATGTAGAAAAGTCATTATTGTTTTATAAAAAATAATTGCTTTAAAGTTGTCGATCCAAATGGATATCTCCTCAGAGTTACGTATAAAAAAAGGTAAACATGAAAAATGTTTACCTTTTTTATGGAAATATTCAAAAAAATGAACCTTTTTCTAGGCTCATACGTCTAATACATGTAAAGTTAAATTTGAAGCGAGGATGAAACAGGAGGAGCAATTGTGAAAGTAATCCCTTTATATAAAATGATTGTAAAAGAAGAAACTGATGTTTCTTTAGCGAAAAAAGGTGATCATGAAGCGTTTATGGCGCTTATACATACGGAAAAAGTGAAGATGTATCGCATTGCAAAGGCTATGTTACGTGATGAGACAAATATAGAGGATGCGATACAAACAACAATTTTAAAAGCCTATGAAAATATAAAAAAATTAAAGAAGGAAGAGTTTTTTCAAACTTGGTTAATTCGAATTTTAATGAATGAATGTAATAACATTATTAGAACGTATAAAAAGATAATTGTGACAGAAGAGAATGATTACAATATGAGTGCGTGCGATCAGTATGAAGATATAGATTTGTGTAATGCGATTCAATCGTTACATGAAGAGTTAAGAGCTGTTACGGTACTTTATTATTATGAAGATATGAATCAAGAGAGTATAGCGAAGCTTTTAGAAATACCAAAAGGAACAGTGAAATCGAGATTGGCACGTGCGAGGGAACAACTACAGAAACGATTAAAGATGGAATAGGAGGTGCAAAGGATGGCTGATGACAAATTATTTGATGAGAAATTAAAAAAGAGAATAAAAGAAGAGAGTGTTATAGTGCCACCAGAGTTAAATGAAAAGATTAATCGTACACTACATAATCTCCCGGTAAAAAAGAAAGGTTACAGAGTTTATATGATGGCTATAAGTGCTGCGGTTCTAGCACTTTCAATTGTGTCTATGTCGGAGTTTTCTGATCAAATTTTTGCTCAAAACGGCGGAGTGTTTGAATATGTAAAGAAAAAGGCATTTTCTGATTACGAAAATGAAGAGGAAATAAAAGCGAATGCAAATTATCCAGATAAAGAAAAGATTCATGAAAAGATGCTAGATTCCATTGATCATTTTAATAATATTTCAGGACAATTTGAGGAATATTCTAGTTCGTCAAGAATTGCTACAACATACAAATATGCGATTGATACGGAGCAACAAAGAGGAATCTCTTCAAAAGAAGACAAGCTAACGAAAAAACGAACCATTATATATAACGAAGGCAAGAAAAAAGAATTTGATGATGAGAAGTATACGTACAAAGAAACAAAATGGAGCCCGAAAGAAAGAAACTATGAACTATTAAAATTAAATCCTACGGAAAGGTTATTGAGAAAATCAGGTGAGAAAAAAAGATATGATGATGAATATGTGGGATTCGCGAAGTATAGTATTCAATCCGAATTTGCTGATCTATTAATCCGATATAAAGATTGGAATTATAAAGAAACGAAGTATCTTGGACTTGATTGCTACAAAATAGAAGGGACAATAAATATAGAAATGCCTGTAAGTACATCTGAAGATTTAAGAGGGAAATTTGAAATGGTTGTAGAGAAAAATACAGGGATTATGCTAAAATTCCTTAGTTTCCACGAAGGTATGATTCAATATTCGATTACAACAGAATGGATACAAATAAACAAAGGATTGAAAGAGAATACATTTCAAAAGGATAGAGCTAAGTATGAAAAAGTGAAAAATATATTAGATGAATAGAAAACGGAGGAAACAATATGGAGAATCATTCTTCTTCAAGAGAACAGAAAAATAAACGAAAATATAAAAAGACAACGATAATAAGTGTATTGTTAGCAATATTACTATTTTGCGGATTTGGATATGGTACTTACGTATATAAGAAAACTTCTAATCTCGTACAAAAATCAAATGTTAATTTAGTACGTGGTGAAAAATCAAATTTACGTGAGGAAACTGTAAAACCGATTACGAATAATGTTTCACTTTTAATTATGGGAATTGATGAAAATCAAGAACGACAAAAGGAGTATAATGGTGCATTTCATACAGATGCACTACTGTTAGCTACTTTTAATAAAGATGATAAGACTGTGAAATTAACGAGTATACCACGTGATACATACACATATGTTCCGGTTGAAAAGAAAAAAGATAAAATAACGCATGCATATGGAAGTGGTTTCGTTAAAAATGGTAAAGATGGAGGGCCGCAAGCTTCAGTGGAAGCGGTAGAAAAGTTATTACAAGTGCCTGTTGATTATTTTGTAAAGTTTAATTTTAATTCATTTACTAAAATTGTTGATGGATTAGATGGGATTGAAGTAGATGTCCCAGTTGAATTTACGGAGCAAAATAGTAAAGATGAACCTGACGCGATCCATTTGAAAAAAGGACTACAAAAATTAACAGGGGAAGAGGCACTTGCCTTAGCAAGAACGCGTCATATTGATAGTGATGCAATGAGAGGACAGCGCCAACAACTTGTTATGGAAGCGATTTTAAGTAAATTAAAAAGTGTAGGATCGATTACGAAGCTAGAAAAAATAGTTGAGGCGGTTGATGGTGATTTTAAAACAAATTTAGCAATGGATGATATTTTATCTTTTTATAAATACGGTTTAAATAGTTCAGTTGAAAAAATACAATTAGCTGGTGATGATTTATATTTACCTAATGGTCCAAATGGGCAACGTGTATATTATTATAATCCTAATAAAAAAGATTTGCAGAGTTTGAGTAATATGCTTAGAACACATTTAGGATTAAGTGAAAAGCAGATTGAGGAGAATTAAAGCAGATGTAATGTCTGCTTTTTTATTACGTTAAATAGTATGTCGTTTATATAGAAATGTTATATACTATTTTCAAAATAAACATAATAGTGTAACATAAAGTTATAGTTTAAGTTACATAACAGGGGGGCTATTACATAGAATATATCATTAGCAATTATTGAAATAGTATGGGAGAAATGAAAGAAACAGGGGAGTATTAAAAATGAGAATTGTAAAAAATTTAACATTCCAAGTTATTGTGGCCATTATTTGTGGTATTGCAGTAGGAGCAATTTGGCCGAGTGTTGGACAAGAGATGAAGCCAATTGGTGAAACGTTCATCAATATGATTAAAATGGTTATTGCACCAATTATCTTTTTAACAATTGTGCTTGGTATTGCAAGTATGGGAAGTATGAAAAAGGTAGGTCGTGTTGGTGGAAAGGCACTATTATATTTTGAAATTGTTACAACAGCGGCTTTAATAATTGGTATCATTGTAGCGAATGTTGTGCGTCCAGGAGACGGATTAGACCCTTCAAAACTAAAGGGCGGAGATGTTTCACAATATGTACAAAGCGGGCAAGAAATGAAATGGATGGATTTCTTTTTACATATTGTGCCGTCTAACATGTTTGAAGCATTTGCAAAAGGTGATATTTTACAAGTGTTATTTTTCTCTATTTTATTTGGCGCAGGGTTAACGATGTTAGGGAAAAATGGACAGCCGGTAATCGACTTTTTTGAAAGATTATCGAAAGTATTTTTTAACATTTTATCAATTGTAATGAAATTAGCACCGGTTGGAGCATTCGGTGGAATGGCATTTACAATTGGAAAATATGGTTTAAGTACACTTATTCCACTTGGTAAATTAATGATTTGTGTATATGCAACAATGGCATTATTTGTTTTTATTGTTTTAAATTTCATTTGTAAATTTTATAAATTTAGTTTGTGGAAATATTTAGCGCATATTAAAGAAGAATTACTTATTGTTCTTGGGACATCATCATCAGAATCAGTATTACCGCGAATGATGACAAAGATGGAAGACTTCGGATGTTCGAAGCCGGTAGTAGGTTTAGTCATTCCGACGGGGTACTCTTTTAATTTAGATGGAACAACAATTTATTTATCGATGGCCACTATATTTTTAGCGCAAGTCTTTCACGTCGATCTTTCACTAGGTCAACAATTAACGATAATAGCTATTTTGTTAGTTACATCTAAAGGAGCAGCCGCAGTAACAGGTGGAGGCTTTATTGTACTAGCGTCTACTTTATCTGTGATGAATGTTATTCCGTTAGAAGGGTTAGCACTATTACTTGGTGTAGATCGTTTCATGTCAGAAGCACGTGCTATCGTTAATTTAATTGGTAACGGTATTGCGACTGTAGTAGTTGCAAAAAGTGAAAATGAATTTGATAACGAGAAGTATATGAAAGTAGTAGAGGAAATGAAAAGAGAAAAAATGGCCGGGTAAAAAGTCAGCTTTGCTGACTTTTTTATTTTTGTAGAAAAGAGGTTTGTTATGATATACATTATTTATTAACAATACTTTACAGGCGTTTTATAGTGGAAGGATATAAAGACTATTAAATCAATACATAAGATTCAATAAGATATAGTGTTTCGAAAGATTATGGAATTTTTATGAATATTACTGTAATAAAATAATTTTTTAAAAATTTTCAATAATAACACTTTACAAAACTCAAAAAATTAGTAGAATAATAGTTAATAAGAATCTTCTGATAAATATATAAAGAAAAACAGAATTATCAGAAAATTCTTAAATGAGAGCGTTTAGAATTAGGGAGGGTACAGAAAGTGAAAAAGAAAAAAATGAAAAAACTAACAGCAGTTGTAGCACCAGTTTTAGCAATGAGTATGGCATTAACAGCATGTTCTACATCAGGTGGAGATAAGAAGACAAGCACAAATTCTAGCTCAGGCGGAGATAGCAAATCAGAAGAAAAATTAGCAGCGAAACAAGTACTAAATCGTACTGAAACAAATGAGATTCCAACAATGGATACTTCTAAAAATACAGATACATTAGGTTCTCAAATTTTAGGGAACACGATGGAAGGTTTATATCGATTAGATAAAGATAACAAACCAATCCCAGCTGCGGCAGAATCAAGCACGAAGAGTGAGGAGGGTAAAAAATATACATTCAAATTACGTAAAGATGCAAAATGGTCAAATGGTGATCCTGTAACAGCGAAAGATTTCGTATATGCTTGGCAACGTCTATTAGATCCAAAAACAGCTGCTGAGTATGCATTTATCGCATTCCCAATTAAAAATGCAGAAGCTGTTAATAAAGGTGAAAAACCTGTAACGGAACTAGGAGTAAAGGCAGTAGACGACCTTACTTTAGAAGTTGAATTAGAACAAGCAGTACCATACTTCTTAAACTTAGTAGCATTCCCATCGTACTATCCGTTAAATGAGAAATTTGTAACAGAAAAAGGGGATAAATTCGGTTTAGAGTCTGATACGACAGTATATAACGGACCGTTCGTTCTTACTGATTGGAAGCATGAGCAAGGCTGGAAACTAAAGAAAAACGATCAATATTGGGATAAAAAGACTGTAAAACTAGACGAAATTAACTATAGTGTAGTAAAAGAAGTAGCGACAAGAGTAAACTTATATGATACAAATGCAATTGATTTTGCACTTCTATCGGGTGAATTCGTTGATAAGTATAGAAACAATAAAGAAGAGTTTGGCACATACTCACAAGTAAGTACTTACTTCTTACGTATGAACCAAAAACGTGGCGGGCAAGATACACCGTTAAAGAGCCAGAAATTACGTGAAGCTATCGCACTTTCAATCGATAAGAAAAATCTATCAAACGTTATTCTAAATGATGGATCTAAACCTGCGGACTTCTTAGTACCGAAAGGATTAGCAACTGGACCAGACGGTAAAGACTTCCAAGAAACATTTAAAAATGGTATTAAACCAGATGCGAAAAAAGCAGCAGCTGCATGGGATGAAGCGAAAAAAGAGCTTGGAAAAGACCAAGTTACAATTGAGCTATTAAACTATGACACTGGTAATGCGAAAAAAGTTGGGGAATATGTAAAAGATCAAATTGAGAAAAACTTAAAAGGTGTAACTGTTAATATTAAACTTCAACCATTCAAACAAAAACTGAAATTAGAAACAGAGCAAGATTATGATTTATCATATGCTGGTTGGGGACCTGACTACGCTGACCCAATGACATTCTTAGATATGTTCCAGTCTAATCATTCTCATAACCAAATGAGCTTCGCTGATCCGAAGTATGATGATATGATCAAAAAAGCTGGCGGAGAATTAATGGGTGACGCGAAGAAACGTTGGGAAGAGCTAGGAAAAGCTGAGAAATTACTTCTTGAGCAAGATGTAGCGCTTGTACCTTTATACCAACGTGGTGATGCATACGTTCAAAAACCAAACGCAAAAGGCATCGTTCACCATAACATTAGCCCAGAGTATAGCTTCAAGTGGGCGTACATGACTGAAAAAGATGGAAAATAATTTTTAAGTAGTGAGGCTATATTTAAGTGGATGTATATAGGTTTCTTAGCTTATTTTGTAGTGAGAATCTCATTGTCCACAATAGAAAGATAAAATGATAGAGCATTCTAAAAGTAGACTATTTACTTTTGGAATGCTCTTTTATTATGAGAATACATGCGAATAAATAGATAGATGTAGGAAAGAACTTGTATCGTGATAATTGTAAAGAATACTCGTTACTATTACAAAAAAATAATTTTTAGAATATTTTAAAAATAACTTTACAAAACCGGAAAAATTAGTAGAATATTAATTAATAAGAATTTTCTGATAACTAGTTATTAGAAAATCTCTCAAAAATAGTTTCGTACATATAATTGGGGAGGGTACAAAAATGAAGAAAAAGATGAAAAAGTTCACGGCGGTTGTAGCGCCAGTTTTAGCGATGAGTATGGCGTTGACAGCTTGTTCTGGATCTGGTGGGGAGAAGAAATCAACTACGACGTCTAGCGGTGGTGGGGAAGAGAAAAAATCTGAAATTAAATACGCAGCGAAACAAGTGTTAAATCGTACAGAGAATCAAGAGATTCCGACGATGGATGTTTCGAAATCTACTGATACATTAGGTTCTCAAATTTTAGGGAACACAATGGAAGGTTTATATCGATTAGATAAAGATAATAAGCCAATCCCAGCTGCAGCAGAATCTAGTACGAAAAGCGAGGATGGCAAAAAATATACATTTAAACTACGTAAAGATGCAAAATGGTCAAACGGTGAGCCTGTAACAGCGAAAGATTTCGTATACGCATGGCAGCGTTTACTTGATAAAAATACAGCGGCAGAATATGCGTTTATCGCTTACTATATTAAAAACGCAGAGGCGATTAATAAAGGTGAAAAGCCACTAACAGATTTAGGGGCAAAAGCGGTAGATGATTATACGCTAGAAGTAGAATTAGAAAAACCAGTGCCATATTTCTTGAATTTAATGGCATTCCCATCGTACTATCCTTTAAATGAAAAGTTCGTAAAAGAAAAAGGAGATAAGTTCGGTTTAGAAGCAGATACAACGTTGTATAACGGACCGTTCGTTATGGCTTCATGGAAACATGAACAAGGATGGCAGCTAAAGAAAAATGATAAGTACTGGGATAATAAAACTGTGAAATTAGAAGAAATTAACTATAGTGTAGTAAAAGAAGTTGCGACGAAAGTAAACTTATATGATACAGGATCAATTGATTTCACACTATTATCAGGGGAGTTCGTTGATAAATATAAATCGAATAAAGAAGAGTATGGTGAATATTCAGAAGCAAGTACATTCTTCTTACGTTTAAATCAAAAACGTAACGGACAAGATACACCGTTAAAGAGCAAAAAACTACGTGAAGCAATCGCATTATCAATTGATAAAAAAGGTTTAGCAAACGTTATTTTAAATAACGGTTCAAAAGCAACAGATCAATTAGTACCAAAAGGGCTTGCGACAGGACCAGACGGTAAAGATTACCAAGATACATTTAAAAATGGTTTGAAATATGATCCGAAAAAAGGAGCAGCAGCTTGGGAAGCAGCGAAAAAAGAACTTGGAAAAGATCAAGTGACAATTGAATTACTAAGCTATGATGATGGAACAGCGAAAAAAATTGCTGACTACTTTAAAGATCAAATTGAGAAAAATTTAAAAGGTGTAACGGTTAATACGAAAATTCAGCCGTTCAAACAAAAACTAAAATTAGAATCAGCACAAGATTATGAAATTTCATTTGCTGGTTGGAGCCCAGATTATTCGGATCCAATGACATTTATTGATATGTTCGAATCGAAGAGCCCATATAACCAAATGAGTTATTCGAATCCGAAATATGATGAAATGGTGAAAAAAGCAGGTAATGAGTTAATGTCTGATGCGAAGAAACGTTGGGAAACGTTAGGTAAAGCAGAAAAATTATTACTTGAAGAAGATGCAGGGATGGTACCTTTATATCAAACAGGTAGAGCATATGTAATGAAACCGAATGTAAAAGGAATTGTGAAACATAACATTAGTCCAGAGTATAGCTTTAAGTGGGCTTATGTAACGGAAGGCAAATAATAAAAAGGAGCGTGTTAAAAGATAATTACCTTTAACACGCTCTTTTTCTATTAAATTAAATAGAGAAGAATAAGAAAAGTGGTACTGACATATAGTAGATGGGGGAGAATTCGTATAGTAGTAATAGTAAAATACTTAGTTACTATAAAAATAAAATAAGTGAAACTTCAAAAATGAGGATAATTAACAGGATGTTAATTAGTGAAAAGGTATTAATAACTAAGTTCATAGAACATCTCTCAAAGTTAGTTTCGTACATATAATTGGGGAGGGTACAAAAATGAAGAAAAAGATGAAAAAGTTTACGGCGGTTGTAGCACCAGTTTTAGTGATGAGTATGGCGTTAACAGCGTGTTCTGGATCTTCTGGTGGGGAGAAGAAACCGACTACAACGTCTAATAATGGTGGAGAAGAGAAGAAATCTGATATTAAATATGCGGCAAAGCAAGTGCTAAATCGTACAGAAACGAATGAAATTCCGACGATGGATACTTCAAAAAATACAGATACACTTGGCTCACAAATTTTAGGGAATACAATGGAAGGTTTATATCGATTAGATAAAGATAATAAGCCAATCCCAGCTGTAGCGGAATCTAGCACAAAAAGCGAGGATGGCAAAAAATATACATTTAAATTACGGAAAGATGCAAAATGGTCAAATGGTGATCCTGTAACAGCGAAAGATTTCGTATTTGCATGGCAACGTCTAGTAGATCCAAAAACAGCTGCTGAGTATGCATTTATTGCTTACTATCTTAAAAATGCAGAAGCGATTAATCAAGGAAAAGGAGAAGTTTCGACATTAGGTGTAAAAGCGGTAGATGATTATACGCTTGAAGTAGAACTAGAAAGACCTGTACCATATTTCTTGAACTTAATGGCATTTGCGTCATACTATCCATTAAATGAAAAGTTCGTAAAAGAAAAAGGAAATAAATTCGGTTTAGAGTCTGATACAACACTGTATAATGGTCCATTTGTGCTTACAGACTGGAAACATGAGCAAGGCTGGAAATTAAAGAAAAATGATCAATATTGGGATAAAAAGACTGTAAAACTAGATGAAATCAACTATAGTGTAGTAAAAGAAGTAGCTACAAGAGTAAACTTATTTGATACAGGTGCAATTGATTTCGCACTATTATCAGGTGAATTCGTGGATAAGTATAGAAACAATAAAGAAGAGTTTGGGGCCTATTCGGAAACAAGTACGTTTTACTTACGTCTAAATCAAAAACGTGGTGGGCAAGATACACCTCTAAAGAGTAAAAAATTACGTGAAGCAATCGCATTATCAATTGATAAGAAAGCTTTAACGAATGTCATTTTAAATGATGGTTCAAAACCAGTCGATTACTTAGTACCAAAAGGTTTAGCAAGTGGACCAGACGGTAAAGATTTCGCAGAAACGTTCAAGAATGGTTTAAAACAAGATTCTAAAAAGGCAGCAGCAGCATGGGAAGAAGCGAAAAAAGAACTTGGAAAAGATCAAGTAACAATTGAACTGTTAAATTATGATACTGGTAATGCGAAAAAAGTTGGGGAGTATGTAAAAGATCAAGTTGAAAAGAATTTGAAAGGCGTGACAGTAAATATTAAGTTGCAACCATTTAAACAAAAACTAAAATTAGAATCAGACCAAGATTATGATTTTTCATATGGTGGCTGGAATCCAGATTATGCGGATCCAATGACATATCTTGATATGTTTGAAACAAAAAATTCGCAAAACCAGATGAGCTACTCAAATTCAAAATATGATGACATTATTACTAAAAGTAAGACAGAATGGATGGCTGATGCAAAAAAACGTTGGACAGAGTTAGGTAAGGCAGAGAAATTATTACTTGAGGAAGATGTAGCGCTCGTACCTTTATATCAAAGTGCTAAATCATATGTTATGAAACCGAATGTAAAGGGAATTGTGAAACATAATATTAGTCCGGAATATAGCTTTAAATGGGCGTATATTGAAGAGAAATAAAAAAGAGAAGAGCATTTTCAAGTTGCGGTATCGCACTTGGGAATGCTTTTTTATGTGCACTAATTATGGATGGGTGAATATATGTATTATAGAAAATTTAAAGGAGAATTTTATGAAACGAAACACATACATTGATTTCCTAGCTTATTATGGAATAGGGAGTGCTCATCCTGGTGGTTTTACGTTAACAAAACAACTGTTAGCACAATTGCCTTTTAGATATGGAGCAAATGTCCTTGAACTCGGCTGCGGTACGGGGAAAACAGCAGCGTATATGACAAAAGAGTGTGGTTATAAAGTAACAGCGGTGGAAAAGAATGAAATTATGATTCAAAAGGCGAAAGATAGATGGTCGTTTGAAGGACTAGACATTCAATTAATTGAAGGGAATGTAGAGCAATTACCTTGTTTACATGACTCATTTGTGTTCGTACTCGGAGAATCGATACTCGCTTTTACAGAAAAAGAAAAGGTTATTTCAGAGTGCTATCGTGTATTACAGAAAGACGGTAAGCTTGTTGTCATTGAAATGATTATTGATAGGCACATTGATAAGGGAGAGGAAGAAAAAATCGCTCAATTATACGGGATGAAAGAACTATTAACTGAGAGCGAGTGGGTACAATTATTTCAGAAAGCAAATTTTCGGCGGGTTACTATTGCTGGCGGTGGTACAATTGCAGAAACAATCTCTAGCTATATAGAAGAGCCGGAATGGAATGTATCACAATTTATTCCGAATGAGTTATATGAGGCATGGGTGCAGCATGAAAATATAAGGCTTATGTACCAACATATTTTAGGTCATCGTATTTTTATATGTGAAAAATAAAGGAAAAGAGTTGGCTAAAGGTAGTCAACTCTTTACTATGTTAAATGAAAAATAATGCAGCTAATGTAATTCCGAAGATGAAACCAAATCCGAGTTCAACACCCCAGCCACAACCGCCACCGCCCCAGCCGCCGCAACCACAATTACTGCAACCACGACCGCCACATCCACAGCCGCTGAATCCACCACCACAACCAAATCCGCAACTATCACATCTGCTAAGGCCGCCGCAAAGGTCGCAACCACCATTTGCATAAGCGTCATAGTATCCGAATCCTGAATCAAAAGATGAGCGCTGTTGCACCGGTTCAATCCATACAGAGCTTTGTGTCACATCGATTATTTTACCTAAATGTATACGGCCATCACGGTCTTCAATCCGAACAACTTTTCCGAAGTAACGTCGGCACGTATCATAACATTTTTGTCTATGCATATTCATTCCTCCTTCCCCATTACAGTAATACGATATGTAAGGGGGACAAGTGCGGCTTGTACGAATGCCCTAACTATCATAATTGTTATAGGAAAGGGGAAATATAGGAAGAGGATATATAAGGAGGAAAAGGCATGAAATCTACAGATCAGTTTCAGACATACGAAGTACCGTGGGAAGAATTTATTGAAGCATTGCGAGAGGAAATGAAAAAGCAAGTAGGGGCAGATATTATTGATACAGTAGTTTGCAATTTAGAAGATGGTTTTGAAGTGTATACATATGTGCAAGGGGACTTGGATTTTGAATATAAGGAAGCGCTGGAAAGAAAATACGGGAGTGATGCAAAAACTCCTAACGTGTTAACAATTATGTTATTAGCTAGCATATATAGTACAAGTGAGGAGAATATACGCTTGCATGCGGATCATAAAGATAATCCGATTGTTGAAGTGTATGTGAAGCAATAAATCAAACTTTTTGTTATGTGTTTTTAAAATAAAAAGTAGGAAAAGTCTGTTTTAAGTGTAGAGCTTAAACAGGCTTTTTTACTTATATGATCGGATAGAAAACGCTAGAAGGAATCATATTCAGTTTTTATAACTGTTTACATAATAAAGTTATGCTGCGCTAGTTGTCCTAAAATACAAGTCATATATCTTGTATCCTCTCATAAATTTAAACATAGGAATTTGTCTACAAAGGTGGCGAAGCCTCATCATGAAAATTCGAATTTGTGCCACATTCATGTTGTTTCTATGTATATGGTTACATCCTTTTTGGACTTTTGCAAAAGGAGAGGAGGCAAAGGAAAGGGTCGTTTCACTTGTATATGATGATTCGGGCAGCATGAGAAATAACGATCGCTGGAAATATGCCAATTATGCTTTGCAAAGTTTAGTTGCGCTATTAGATGAAAAAGATACATTTTCTTACGTTCCAATGAGCAAGCCGAATGATCCATTAAACATTTCGTTAGCGAAGGATAAGAGACAAACGGAAATTGAGGGAATTGGAGCGTGGAAAACGTATTTAAATACTCCGTTTAGCGCAGTAGAAACGGCGATGCAATCTATAAAAAAGGAAGCAGATATAGATGGGAAACGTGAATTTTGGCTTATTGTCTTAACTGACGGGGCATTTAATGATTTAGAGAAAGATAAGATTGGTGGAAAAGAACAAATTACACAGAAGTTAGCACAGTTTAAGAAAGAAATGGATGCAAAAAAGATATCGTTACATCCAATTTTAATTACGATGGAAGAGGATTTAGGACAGCAAGAAAAGGCACAACTAAATACGTTTAAAGAAATATGGAAGAAAGAGATAAATGGAGTTACGATGCCATCTAGTGGAGAGGATGGTATTGTAAAAAGCGTCAATCAAGTGGCGGCATTAGTTGCAAATCGTGATCCGTTCTCCTCTGTGGAATCGATTGTAAAAACGAAAGTGGTAGGAAAGAAAGTAGAGATTACAACACCATTTCCATTAAAGCGTATGACGCTTGTGCGACAATCGCCTTCTTTGTCTAATTATCAGGTCACACAAATTTCTAAACCATTACAATTACAATCTTCTTTTTCCATACATGCACCAGGCGAAGCGAAATTGTTCGGAAATATAGTTCATATAAGTACGGAAAATAAGGAAGTTATTAAACCAGGAACGTATACGATAGAAGTGGACCGAGATATTGAGAAAGAAGGATTACAAGTACTAGTCGAACCGGCACTTAATTATACTGTTTCTACTTATGACAAAGAGGATAAGGATAGAAAAAATGTTGAGGAAATGTATGAAGATGTGACAGCTGTTATTGAAGCAAAACCTACTGAGTTGCCAGTTCAGTCTTCTTACTTTCAGGCAGAAGTAGAAATAGACGGGAAGCAACATGCGATGAAGTGGGACGATAAAAGACATGTATTTTATTACGAAACGAAGCTTACTAAAGGATTAGTACGCGGGAAAGTTCATATGAACATAAAGGGGTTTTACAGACAGACGAAAGAATTTAAAATCGAAACAACGAAAAAGCCTAAATTATCACTTCAAACTGTCACGAAAGATTATGAAGAAAAAGTAACAAATTTAGAGAATAGTAAACCATTTATTATACAACCACAGTTAGATGATAAGCCGATGACAGAAGAGGCTGTAAAAAAACTATTAAAATCTACTGGTGTCACATCTAAACAATCAATCAACTATGAAATAAAACAGCATGGTAATCAAATTTATATTTATCCTCGCCCTCATTACTCCGACACGTTCAATTTTACAGATACCGGCACCGTAGAAGCTACCATCGTAGTGCAGGATTCAAAATTACAAGAAGTAAAGAAAAAAATAACACTCCATATTCAAAATGCACCGTTTTATGAAAAGTATGCGCTTATTTTTAAGTTTGTTATTCCTATCACTTTATTACTGTTAATAGTAGGAATAATCGTTTTAGGATGGATTGTCCGTCCGAGATTTCACCGGAAAGCACTATTGTATTACGAATGGGATCAAGAAGTAGCGAAAGATTGGTTATATCAATCTGAGCCAGAATTACTTAAAAATAAATGGTGGAAACATTATTTTGGCATTCCGTTTAGAGCAGAAAGAAAGACTGTGCAATCCGTTACGTTTATAGCAAAGAAAGGATCGAAATCGATATTTGTAGCGAAAGAGTCACAAGTAGTAGGAATGATTATTGATGGGATGTTTATAACAGAGGATGAGGTTGGAATGGAACATAAGACACTATATCCAAATGAACTTTTAGTAATTGATAGAGGATATGGTAAGGAAATTTACAAATACGAGTGTGAATAGTAGATGGGGAAAAGAGGAGAGTATTATTTTTCCCTCCTTTTTTCAAACAAGCAAGAATAGGAAGGTGGTTCACATGACGTTACAAGTTCCAACGATATTAATTGGTTTAGGTGGAATCGGTAGTACTGTGACACATCAAATATATGAAAGGCTGCCTGAGGAGCGCCGAAAAAAAGTAGCAATGCACGTATTTGATACAGATGTGAATACATTGAGTAAATTTGATCATATTCGAAAGTTTAAGACGCAAACGAGTTCGAGCAAAACGCCTAGGGAGTATATTGCAGGAGATCCAACGATTCCAGAATGGTTTCCAATGGACCCGACTATACTTGATAAACCACTGACAGAAGGGGCAGGACAGTTACGCGTTATTTCCCGTTTAGCGTTACGTGCTGCAATGAAAGAAGATAAACTCACGTCCTTTTGGCAAGAAATCGAGAAGATTTTTCCGGTTACGAGCGATCAAACAGAATATGGAGTGCGTGTCATTATCGTAACATCACTAGCGGGCGGAACAGGTTCAGGAATGTTTCTACAAATTGCACTATATTTACGCGAAATGCTTCGGAAAAAACTGCAACATCACAACATTTTAATACGTGGTGCGTTTCTAATGCCGGACGTGTTAGTGAAGACGAGAACGGTTAGTGCGAAAGAGTTTGAAACGGTGCAAGCAAATGGCTATGCTTCGTTAAAAGAATTACATGCCATTACGCTCGGTTCTACTGGAGAGTTATCAAAACGCGGCGGGGTTACGATTGAATTAGAGTATCGACCGGATCAAGTAGATGAGGATGGGAGAACAAATCACACGATTAAACAACACCATTTACCGTACAATTATTGTTTCTTATACGATTATGAAAATTTACATGGACACCATTTGCATAATTTATCAGATTATATGGAGCAAATGGCAAATACGATTTATTTACAGTTATTTAGTCCGATGTCTGCAAATCATTTTGCACAGGAAGATAATCAAATTCAGCAATTAGCAGAATCAAGTGGGAAAGGGCGATATTGCGGGGCCGGAACGGCAAAGATTATTTATCCATATGAGCATGTGTTAAAATATTGTGCTTTAAAATGGGCCGTGCAAGGTTTAGATGAATCGTGGCTTCATTTAGATCAATTGTTTCAAGAGAAGAAGCATAGATATGACCAAGATGTAAAACGTGGTATGCAGCGTGAAAAGCCAGAGCGCGGGAAAAGTTATTTAGAAGATTTAGAACATCTTGCTACTCGTCCAGAGCAGGCTCATATTTTCTATAGACAAATGTACAATGAAACGCGTGAAGGAGCAGAAGGCGGCAAGGTTGGTGTTGCGAAATCTAAACTGTTTTTAGAAGCTGTAGAAAGTTATGTACAGCGTACGGTACAAAAAGACGAGGAATTAAATCGTCTGCAGCATGAGTGTAAAATTTCAGCTGCGAAGCTAAAAATGACGGAACAAATGAAAGGTGAAGTAGCAAGGGTAGACCATGCGGTTCGTTTATATGCGTATGCGATTCCGAGCCGCGTACATGAACATGTAACGACACTTTTATATGACATGATTGAATCAGATCGTTTTTCACCAAGTGGTTCTGAAGGACAGTCATATCAACTAAATACATGGTTTTTAAAGAAAACAGATTCTGTTCATCCAGTAGCAGCTCGTTTTATGTTGTATGAAATTCGAAAGCAGTTAGTCGAAAAAATGAATCGACTACATGAAAATAATGAACAAAAGCGTAATTTAATTCAAAACTACGATAAGAAATTTAATGTGAGTAATATTGATGGAACGGTAACAGCTGTACGCCGAGTAGAAATTGCGCAGCAACAAGGCTGGTTTGGAAAAATGATTAATAACCAGCAGCGTTTATTTAAAAAGGAATTTGAAGATATTGTAACGCAGTACGTACACAAATTAAACGAATACCGTAAAGAAATGCTATTAGAACTCGTTTATCAATCGCTATATCAAGCAGTTAATAAAATGATTCAATATTGGGAAAGGTTTTTTGATAATTTACATGAAACACGTGAAAATTTATTGTTCGAAATTCAAAAACGAAGCAAGGAATTTGAAGGAAAAACAAACCCAACGAATGTATACGTATTAGCTGAAGAGAAGTTGCAAGAAAAGATATGGCAAGATATGCAACAACATTTAAATTTAGGTGTATTACCGAAAGATATATGCGCGGAAATTTATATGAGCTTATACGGGGAATATTGCCGGGATGCAAAAACAGAAGAGATTCAATCGAAAAAGGTAGAAGACTTTTATCGTGAGCACATACTAAGTTATTGCTATGATGAATTACAAATACGCTATCGCGATAAATTAGAGCTGAACATCGTTGAAGCATTACGAAAAGAAGCGGATTATAAGAATCGTGATCGTGATGAATATGTTCGTGAAAAAATTGAAGACTTGTTCCATTTAGCAAGTCCATTCGTGCCGAAAGTTTCTCATCATAGGGAATTACAATATTGGGGCATACATCCATCTTTAAAGAAAGAACTGCAAGAGGAATTAATGCAAGAAATGTTTAAAGAAAAAGATACAGTAAATGAAGCTTTCTCGCCATTTGAAGTCATTTGTTATCGTGCACATTACGGTTTATCACTACAAGACTTTCCTAAGCTTTCGTCTGGACATATTGCAAATGGATTTATGAATGATAAAGGTGATTATTTTCAGTCGTACTATCGCCGTGTAAACAAGTTGAATAGTAAAAAATCTAGTTTAACACCGCATTTAGATAAGTATTGGCACTTACCAGCATTCATGCCAGACTTAAATGCAACGCAAACGAAGTTAGATTATGATAAATGTAATCGAGCTCTTCTATACGCGTATATGTATCGCTGGATTAGTTTAGTTGCTGTTGATGGTCAATTCGTGTATCAATATAACGGCGTTGGACGTAGTTTCTTAATTCAGTCGATGGGGAAAAATATTTCAAGCGAAAGTTATAAATTGCACAGAGCATTACTTCATAATCCGTTCATTTATGAAAACATCTTATCCAGATTTGAAGAAGAACAAGAAAAGGCGATGATACAAGGTGGACATTTATATACGCATCCATTTGTATTAGGTGCTCAAGATATTAGATGGCTACGTAAAGAGCATGTCCATAATATTTTAGATATGATTTTAATGTATGACCGTGAAGCGAAATATGATCCAACGTTAGAAGAAACTTCTGATGAATTATTAAGGTTATTCCTTGATGAAATTGAGTTATATTTCCAAAACTATTACGGTACAGGTGCCGATATGGTTGCCAAGAAAGAGAAAGAAATGTTTATTAAACAATTGTGGGATCGTTCGTACGCGAAAGGATACGTAGATCCAAATAGTGCGCCTTATAAAAAATGGCAAAATTTATTAAGCGTTCATGATGAAGAAGAAACGCCAAAAACGAATGTATAATGAATGAAAAGGGAATCCTTAAAAGTGGCAATACAACTTTAGAAAAGAGGGATTCCGATGCCGTTTTTAGGAAGTGTATATCAAATATTTGGATTGTATCCAGAAATTTATTATGGGATGATTTCAGCTGAAATTGCGGAGCAGCAAAGGTTGGAACAAGCGGAAAACGAAGAATCAGAAACAGAAGCGTAATTATATAGGAAGTTTCAAAATAAAATGATAACACGCTACTTATTCTTTAAACGTATAAGAACAAGTAGCGTGTTTTTGCTATTTAATAATCCCATTTTCTAAAATTTTAATAGTAGGTACTACTTTTACGTTAGCTTTTGAAAAGGCACTCGGCCAATCGTCTTCAACTTTTTTCCATTCTTCATATTGAAACGCTCTCGCATAATCACCAAATCCGAATGGATCAAGCTGCTGTTTTTGAATGTTGTGGATTAAATCGTTCAAATCTTTGTTTAGTTGTTTTGTAATAAGAGAAGTTAATTTCTTTCTATCTTTGTCTATATCCATATTGAATGTAAGTTCAGATACAGCGATTTTTAAATCCATTTTAACATTAAATTTGAAGTGGTTATCGCTATAGCCTGTACGGATATCACGATTCATGCTAAGAACATTTATTGATACGAAATCTTCACCTTCTGTATCTTTTAGATGACTATTACTTTCAACTGAATGCGAAGGGATTTTCATTGTAAGTGCAACAGGTATATTAGCTTTTTTTTGCAACATGAGCAGAAGGGCACTTTCATAGCGATTTAAAGACATCTTATAAATTCCGCGAGAAGTTAAAAGTGCAGAGCCTGTAACGATAACATCTTTTTTTCCTTTTTTTATTTCTGAAATAGCAGGTGTTATACCTTTATTAAACGTTTGCCTATGAAATTCATGAAATGGTGTGAAAACTGTCCGATTGTATAATTTATTTGTATTAATTAAATCTGTTAAATACTCGGGAAGGGCAGGCTTATCTTTAAAGTTATTATATATAACTGAAGAAATTGGACCGTCTACTGCAACCATACGCATGTTTCCAGTGTTTTTAGGATCACGATACCAAACATCAAGGTAAGGCATAGCCCCTTCTTGTTTTAAAAAATTTGTGCTAAATAAAATGAGCTGTAACTTTTCTGTAGATACTAAACCGCCACTTGAACTATTAAACGTTGCTTTTGCTTCTCGAGGTGTACGTACTTTCGCTTCATGTGTTTCGTACTTTTTTTCTACGTCTTCATTAAAAATAGGGTTTACGTGGTACACAATTAATTTTCCTTTTGCTTTTGCGTCAAAGCCGTAAATTAATGAAATTGATTGTTTTTCTAAGTCGAGTCGATCTCCACATCCTGTTAAAAAGGTTATGAGAAAGTAAAGTATAGTGAAATGAATAAAGCGTCTCATTTAAATTTTTCTCCTTTTCCAATGCTGATAAAGTGTCATGTATAAGAGAAATACGACTGGAAATAGAAAAGCGATAAAATAACTGGCAGTTCCCCAAAAGTCTCGCAAAGCACTTATTTGGTAAGAGGAAGGGATATAAAAGAATAAGACAACAATACACCCGAATAATAAAAACCAAATAGGCAAGGAACTCCCTTTTTTGTTAAGTAATTGATTGATTCCATCTGAAGCAGTAAATATGTAAGGAATGCAAGAATCAAAAATAATGAAGAGATAAAAAGATAAAAAGATAATTTCAAACCGTTCAAGAAATGAAAAGTGAAATGGTGTAACAAGAGAAAGGGTGGGCCATAAAAACTTTGTTATACCATCTGGACTAAAATAAACGAAAGAAACGAACGTGACTTGAAGATAGAGAAATAGTGTAATTAAATTTGCGATAACAATCCCTTTTTTGGCAGAGGATTTGTTATTCAAATAAGGATAAAGGATAAATGCAAACTCAAATCCAAGAAATGCAATAATAGTTGATTTTACGGTGTTTAAAACTGGTATCCAGCCCTCTTTAAGAAGAGGGAGAAGGTATATCCAATGCCCATCTTTAAGAGGGATAAACAATAGCAAAGGCATCCACAGTGTGAAAAACACAGTGAAAACAGCGTAACGACTTATAATAAGAACGCCTTTACATGCGAGCATAAGCATGGGAATAGATAGTAAAATCATAATTAAAAACATTGGAGTTCTAGGTAAAATCCAAATGTGAATAACGTATAAGAGGGAAAAAATTAAGGAAATAGCTGCAAGGACAGCATATAAAATCCAAAAAATCATTCCTGCTCTTCCTAGCCACTTCCCAAGATAACGAGTTAGCACATTGAGTAAAGTATACCCAGGGTGCTTTTCCATGATTTTCACAATACATAGACTGACTAAAGTAGTGATAGCGCATCCAATAATAATAGAAATCCATCCATCTGTATTCGCCCCTTGTGCAACTTCACGAGGAAGTGTAAGGACACCGAATCCTACTTGAACACCACTAATTGTTAAAGTGTATTGAAATAAACTAATCTCCCTCTTTGCACGCTTTGTCACTTCTCTTCCTCCGTTCCTTCTATATCGCGTTGTCGATTCTCTTGTTTTAAGTTAAGGGATAGTGGGCGCTTCTTCATTATTTTCCATGGTAAACGTATAAGAATATCTTTTAAATCCGAAGCAAATAACGGAGAAAAAGGACTACCATAAGGAACACCGAGAGATTCCATAGAAAGTATATGAATAATAATGATTGCCATCCCAACCATAATGCCAATGACACCAAATAAAGAGGCAATTATCATCATTGGGAAGCGAAGAAGTCGAATTCCTGCAGACATTTCTAGATTAGGGATGATGAAAGAAGCGACTGCAGTAATAGATACGACGATAACCATGACATTACTTACTATTCCTGCTTGAACTGCAGCTTGTCCGATGACAATCCCTCCTACGACGCCAATGGTTTGTCCAACGGGACCCGGAAGCCGAACTGCAGCTTCGCGGAGCATTTCAAGTACTAATTCCATCAAAAGTGCTTCTAATATAGGAGGAAAAGGAATTTTAGCTCGAGATTCTCCAATCGTTAACAATAATTTAAGTGGAATCACTTCATAATGAAAGGAAATCATAGCAATATAAAGAGCAGGAGCAAAAATTGCAATAAATAATCCAGTGAAACGAAGTAATCGTATAAAAGATGGAATCATTGGCCTGAAGCTGTAATCATCTATCGTCTGAAAAAAAGCTGAAAAGGTCATGGGTCCAATTAATACGCCTGGTGAACGATCTACAACAACAGCAATTCGCCCATCTAGAATATGATGTGCTGTTGTGTCAGGGCGTTCAGTTATTGATAATTGCGGAAAGAGAGTAAAGGAATTATCTTCAACAAACCCCTCTAATTCACCAGTAGTAAGAATCGCATCCACTTTTACTGATTCGATACGGGATGCCATTTCTTTTACGACATCTTCGTCCGCAACATCTGCTAGATAAAGCAAAAAAACCTTTGAAGTAGCTCGTTCACCAACAGTGAATTCCTTCACTTTCAATTCGCGATTTGGAATATATCGACGAATAAGTGCAAGGCTGTCGCTCGCTACTTCATTAAATCCTTCGTGTGAGCTTTTTATGGAGCTCTCTGTTGTAGGCTCTTCAATGCTCCTTTTTGGTGCCGCTTGCGTATCAAGCTCTAAAGCGGATAATTGCCCGTTTATAAATAAAATACTTTTGCCGTGTAAAAGAGATTGTTCAATGTCTGTCCACTGCTCAATCTTTTTAATATTTCCGATAGAAACAGAGGCTTCCCAAAAATCGTCTTCATTCCACTCTTTAAATAAGAGAGGACGAAGGATGTTTACGTTAATAACAGTTTTGTCTACAAGTCCTTCCATATATATAAGTGCAGCTTCCTGTCCGTTTTTTAATGGAAAATTGCGTGTTATTAATTCTGGAATACCGCTAAACAGTTTGGACAAGTGCTTTAAATTAAGGGAAAGGGAAGAAGAAATAGATTTATTTAATGTGTGATCAGCTTGCTCTTGGTTAGAAAAAGATTTTTCACCACGAATCCATTTATTAAAAGACCCCATTTGTTTGCTTACTCCTTGTTATGTTTTATCCCGATTGGTGAGGGCTGATTAAAGTTTCACTTTATATGGGTTATTATGGATAGTTCCATACGTACATATGCGTAGTTTAAATTTTATATTGTATATTTTTAACTTTAACGCTATAATTATAGTGTTAAAGATGGAATCGTGATATGACCTGTTATGACTCTATCGTTTTATTTATGAATAAATGGATTGGTATTTTAGCAAGATGTGCTAATAAACTACTCCACCATGATAATAACGTGCCGAAATGTGGTGCGTATATTTTCGTGGTGGAGTTTTTTTATTCTCAAAAAGGGGGAAAGACCATGAATAACAACATGGTTCATATTACAATTGACGGAAAAAAGTATACAGCGGAGCCCGGTTCAACGATATTGGGTGTTATAAATGAGAACGGGATTGAACATCCGCAAATTTGTTACGTACCAGAAGTAGATCCTATTCAAACATGTGACACTTGTATTGTAGAAGTTGACGGAAAGTTAATGCGCTCTTGTTCGACAGTAGCGACAGAAGGTATGAACATTGAACGTAACTCTACTCGTGCGAAAGAAGCACAAACAGAGGCGATGGATCGGTTACTAGAAAATCATTTATTATACTGTACAGTATGTGACAACAACAATGGGAACTGTAAACTGCATAATACAGCAGAATTAATGGAAATTGAACATCAAAAATATCCTTATGAACCGAAAGTAGATGTAAGTGAAGTTGATATGACGCATCCGTTTTATCGTTATGACCCGAATCAATGTATTGCATGTGGTCAATGTGTAGAGGTGTGTCAAAACTTACAAGTAAATGAAACATTATCGATAGACTGGGAAGCGGAACGCCCACGAGTGATTTGGGATGAAGGAGTAAATATTAATGATTCTTCATGCGTGAGTTGTGGTCAATGTGTAACCATTTGTCCTTGTAACGCTTTAATGGAGAAAACAATGCTCGGTGAAGCTGGATTTATGACGGGACTAAAGCCAGATATTCTTGAACCGATGGTAGATTTAATTAAAGAAGTAGAGCCTGGATATAGCGGTATTTTTGCGGTATCAGAAGTGGAAGCGGCCATGCGTGATACTCGTACGAAGAAAACGAAAACAGTATGTACATTTTGTGGTGTAGGTTGTTCATTTGAAGTGTGGACGAAAGGGCGTAAAATTCTTAAAGTACAGCCTTCTTCTGATGCGCCAGTTAACGCAATTTCTACTTGTGTAAAAGGAAAATTTGGTTGGGATTTCGTAAATTCTAAAGAACGAATTACGAAACCTTTAATTCGTAAAAATGGAACGTTTGTTGAATCAACATGGGAAGAAGCGTTGAATGTAGTTGCAAGTAAATTAGGATCGATTAAAGAAGAGTACGGTAAAGATGCTATCGGTTTTATTTCTTCATCTAAAATTACGAATGAAGATAATTATGTGATTCAAAAATTAGCTCGACAAGTATTTGAAACGAATAATATTGATAACTGCTCACGTTATTGTCAATCACCAGCGACAGACGGATTATTCCGTACAATTGGTATGGGCGGAGATGCTGGAACGATTAAAGATATTGCACAATCTGGTCTTGTTATTATTGTAGGTTGTAATCCGACAGAAGGTCATCCTGTTTTAGCTACACGTATTAAACGTGCACATAAATTACACGGACAAAAATTAATTGTGGCTGATCTTCGTAAAACAGAAATGGCAGAGCGTTCAGATGTCTTTATTAGTCCAAAACAAGGAACAGATCAAGTATGGTTAATGGCTGTTACGAAATATATGATTGATCAAGGCTGGCACGATCAACGATTTATTGATGAGAATGTAAATTTCTTTGAAGATTTCAAAGAGAGCCTTACAGCATATACACTTGAATATGCAGAAGAAATGACTGGTATTTCAAAAGAAACACTGATTCAAATAGCTGAAATGATTCGTGATGCAGATGGTACATGTATCCTTTGGGGAATGGGGGTAACGCAAAATACAGGTGGATCTGATACTTCCGCTGCGATTTCAAACTTACTACTTGCAACAGGTAATTATCGTCGTCCAGGCGCTGGTGCATATCCGCTTCGAGGTCATAATAACGTACAAGGTGCTTGTGATATGGGTACTTTACCAGGATGGCTTCCTGGATATCAACACGTTACGAACGATATGGAACGTGCGAAATTTGAAATGGCTTATGGAGTGAAAATTAATAGCGAACCAGGTCTGAATAATATTGAAATGCTTCACGCGATTGACGAAGGGAAAATGAAAGCTATGTATCTTGTCGGAGAAGACATGGCTCTTGTAGACTCTAATGCGAATCATGTACATGAAGTATTATCAAGCCTTGATTTCTTCGTTGTGCAAGATGTTTTCTTATCTAAAACGGCTCAATATGCAGATGTTGTATTACCAGCAGCGCCATCTCTTGAAAAAGAAGGTACTTTTACAAATACAGAGCGTCGTGTTCAAAGACTATATCAAGTTCTTCCTACGCTTGGAGATGCGAAGCCAGACTGGTGGATTGTGCAGGAAGTTGCGAATAAATTAGGTGCAAACTGGAGTTATAGTCATCCAAGTGAAATTTTTGCTGAAATGGCAAGTTTATCACCACTATTTTCACAAGCAAACTATGAAGTATTGGAAGGATGGAATAGTTTCCATTGGGGAAGTTTTGATGGAACGAATACACCGCTTCTTTTCCAAGATGGATTTAACTTCCCGGATAAAAAAGCTCGTTTTGCGATTGCTGACTGGGTGCGCCCAGCTGAATTCCCAGCTGAGTTCGACCTTCATATTAACAATGGTCGTATGCTTGAGCACTTCCATGAAGGGAATATGACAAATAAATCAACAGGTATTCAAACGAAAGTGCCTGGCGTTTTCGTTGAAGTTTCTCCAGCACTTGCAAAAGAACGTGGAGTAAAAACTGGTTCATTAGTCCGTCTTGTCTCTCCGTTTGGAGCGTTAAAATTACGTGCACTTGTAACAGATCGTGTAAAAGCGAATGAGTTATATTTACCGATGAACTCTACAGATAATGAAACAGCAATTAATTTCTTAACAGGTCCTGCCGTTGATACGCGTACGAACACACCTGCTTATAAACAGACGAAAGTGCGTATGGAAGTGCTGGAAGTTGATGGCGAAAATCCGATGCCAAAAGCGAACCCGCGTAATAAAAAACGTCATCCTCAATCTGGTATTGAGGTACATCGTAAGTGGGCACGTCCAGGGTATGTGCATTTAACGGATAAGTAGGAGGAGAAAAATATGGCTGCACCTATAAAAATGATTCAAAAACAAGAATTAACTGAGGAAGAAGTAAAACAGCAAAAATTAGATGATTTAAAAGAGCTTCTAGCTAATAATGAAGACGCTCTAAATCAAATGTTTAATATAGTAGGGGAATTGAATGATATTGGCATGCTAGAAGCAGCAAATTCTATGCTAAAGGCGAAAGAACCAATCGCAAAGATTGTTCTTGGTCAAGTGACTCGTGAGCCCGTTACAAATTTAATTAATAATATGATGGGGGCTGCGGGTGCTTTAACAGAACTTGATCCGGAGCTTACGAAAAAGCTTATAGGTAGCTTATTAGTAGGGCTAGAAAAAGGTAATGAACATCTAGAGAGTAATAAAAAAGTAGGGGTATTCGATCTTATGAAAGTATTGAAAGATCCAGACATTAACCGTGCTATCGGGTTTGGGCTTCATTTCTTAAAAGGTATGGGAAAAGGATTAAAAGAAGAATAAACTTCATGAAGTGAACCTTTTCGCCCAAATGTTTGTACGAAATAGTTTGGGCGGAAGGCTCATTTTGGTAAAATATATAATAAAGTAAAATGAGGTTTTTTGGGAGGTATAATTGTATGTCAAAAAAAGTACATGAATTTAATGATATGATTCGAAAACTTCGAAAGGAACTTTTCGGAAAAGGGCCAGAACGAATTCATACTGTTTTCGCTGAAAATATGGCGATTGCGACTCTTTACGGAAACTTAACACCTACTGAAAAATTCATTTCAAGTACGATGGACGGTGCGGAAATGGTTCATATGGCTAGAACGAAAATGATTCAAGAAGTGTATGCTGCAAATTCCCGTGAACATTTGGAGGAACTTGTTGGAGCGAAATTAGTGAATTTGTTTTCAGATATGAAAGTAGAAGAAGATATTGCAGTTTCGGTATTTGTTTTTGATAAAAATATAACGTGAGAGAAGGATACTGATCGTGAAACCGATACAGGTAGAAAGAGAAATCTTTCGTTATGAACAAGGGGCGTTTAAACATATAGAGGACAGCATTGTAACAGAGTTTCCAGTCACGATTAAAATGAACGGACAGGAGTTTGTTACAATGGTTAGTACTCCAGAATATATAGAAGATATGGTAATAGGCTTCTTAGCATCTGAAGGAATCATTCGGAAGTATGAAGATATTGATGACATATGGGTACAAGAGAAAGAAGGATTTGTACATGTCACGACGGCAAAAGTAAATCCGTATTACGAACAAATGCAAAATAAACGTTATATTACTTCATGCTGTGGTATGAGTAGACAAGGATTTGTTTTTGCAAATGATGCACTAAGCGCAAAGAAAATGAATGGCGTCCATGTACAGGTTACTGCAGAAGACTGTTTTCGATTAATGAAAGAAATGCAACAATCTGCGGAGACATTTCGTCATACAGGCGGCGTTCATAATGCATCTTTGTGCAATGTGAATGGTATTATTTTAAGTCGAATGGATATCGGAAGGCATAATGCGTTAGATAAAATTTACGGTTATTGTTTAAAAAATAATATTTCTATAAGAGATAAAATCATTGTTTTTAGCGGTCGTATTTCTTCGGAAATATTATTGAAAGTTGCAAAAATTGGTTGTGAAATTATACTGTCAAAATCAGCTCCAACTGAGTTGGCTTTACAGCTAGCTGAAGAATTAGGTATTACTACGATAGGATTTATTCGGAATGAATCCTTAAATGTATATACGCATCCGGAGCGTGTTTTAAATATAAAATAAGTAAAAGCGAGGCAATAAATATGAAATCTGTCACATTAGACAAACTACAACGTCCGTTAAAGGATTTACGTATTTCAGTTACTGATCGCTGTAATTTTCGCTGTCGATATTGTATGCCAGAAGAAATATTTGGTCCTGATTACTCGTTTTTGTCTAATGATAAAATTTTATCTTTTGATGAAATTGAAAGGATAACGCGTATTTTCGTTTCTTTAGGTGTTAGAAAATTACGGATTACAGGCGGAGAACCGTTACTTCGAAGAGGTCTTCCGCAGCTTATCGAGCGCCTGAATAAAATAGATGGTGTGGAGGATATCGGTTTAACAACTAATGGATCGTTACTTAAAAAGTTTGCTCCTGATTTATATAAGGCGGGTTTATCACGTGTGACAGTTAGTTTAGATTCCTTAGAAGAAGAGCGGTTTTTCTATTTAAATGGTAATAGAAGCAAAGTACAAAGGGTTCTGGAAGGAATACAAGCTGCAGCTGAAGTCGGTATGAAAATTAAAATAAACATGGTCGTTCAAAAGGGGAAAAACGAACAGGATATCTTGCAGATGGCGCAATACTTTAAGGAAAATAAACATATTCTTCGTTTTATTGAGTATATGGACGTTGGAAATTATAACGGTTGGGATTTAAAAGAGGTTGTCTCTAAACAAGAAATAGTAGATACGATTCATCAAGTTATGCCATTAGAACGAATAGAAGCGAATTATGCAGGAGAGGTTGCGACTCGCTATCGTTATATTGGAAGTGATGAAGAAATAGGTATTATTTCATCAGTAACAGACTCCTTCTGCTCCTCATGTACGAGAGCTCGTATTTCTGCAGAAGGAAAATTATATACTTGTTTGTTCGCTTCTAAAGGAAATGATTTGAGAGAACTGCTTCGATCAGAATACACTGACGAGGAAATAACAGATGTCGTACGCGATATATGGAACAAACGAGAAGATCGTTATTCAGATGAACGCTTAAGTCATACAAGTAAAAAAAGAGCACCTAAAATTGAAATGTCACATATTGGTGGTTGATATATATAAGTGACAATATGATGAAGTATATACAAAATGGAAGATGTGCAACGGTTGTAGATTTTCTATTTTATAGTAAAAGTGATGGTTGATCTCTCTGTAAAAGATGTGCAGAGAAATTAAGCAGCATTCAAAAACCTTTATTTTGAGGAGGTTTTTTGAAGCTGCTTTTTTATTTGGAGAAAATGGAGGAATTAGTAATGGCATTTCATAAACCGGAACAAATTGCTGAGCTTGTCATTGAGGCCGGTGTTCAAAAAGTAAGTCAGACCTTGCCAGCAATGCTTATTCTCGGTTTTTTAGGAGGAGCGTTTATTTCGCTAGGTTTTTTACTTAACATTCGCGTTTTAGGTAATTTGCCTGAGCGCTGGGGGAGTTTAGTAAATGTTTTAGGAGGAGCGGTTTTTCCTGTTGGACTCATGCTCGTTGTATTAGCGGGAGGAGAATTAATTACCGGAAATATGATGTCACTGTCTATGGCGCTATATGCAAAGAAAATTACATTGGTTAGTGTGCTAAATAACTGGATTTGGATTACTTTCATGAATTTTGTAGGAGCTATCTTCGTAGCGTATTGTTTCGGTCATCTTGGCGGATTAACAGAGGGGGATTATTTAAATAAAACAGTAGCGATAGCAGAAGGCAAGTTACATGAATCTTTTGGAAGAACTTTAATTTTAGCAATTGGGTGTAATTGGCTCGTTTGTTTGGCGCTTTGGCTCGCTTATGGGACGAGTGATTTTGTCGGAAAAATAATCGGAATTTGGATTCCCATTATGGCATTTGTAGTGATTGGATTTCAGCAAGTGGTAGCAAATATGTTTGTCATCTCAGCAGTTATTTTTGCAGGTCATCTCACATGGATGGATCTTGCTAAAAATTTTGTTCCTGTCTTTATCGGAAATGTAATTGGCGGAGCTGGTTTTGTTGGATTTGCGTACTTTGCTTGTTATCAAAAACAACATTCTAATATGAAATAGAGTGCGTGAGAGGAAGGGTATGCAATGGCTGAGCGGTATTCACGACAACATTTGTTTAAAGCAATTGGGAGTAGAGGGCAAGAAAAAATTCGAAATAAACATGTGTTAATTGTAGGAGTAGGCGCATTAGGAAGTGCAAGTGCCGAAAGTTTCGTACGTGCAGGTATTGGCAAGTTGACGATCATAGATCGTGATTACGTTGAATGGAGTAATTTACAAAGGCAACAATTGTACTCTGAACAAGATGTAAGAGAGAAATTGCCAAAAGCAATCGCTGCTAAAAATCGGCTAGAAAAACTTAATTCGGAAGTACAAATACATGCTTTCGTAATGGATGCGTGTGTAGAAAACTTGGAAGGGCTATTAGAAAATGTCGATGTAATTATTGATGCAACAGATAATTTCGATATCCGATTTATAATAAATGACTTATCACAAAAACATAATATCCCGTGGGTATATGGTTCTTGCGTTGGCTCGTACGGTATGAGTTGTACAATTATTCCGCAAGAGACACCGTGTTTACATTGTGTGCTGAAGAACGTTCCAGTTACAGGTGTGACGTGTGATACAGCTGGAATTATTAGCCCGACTGTACAAATCGTCGCAGCATATCAAGTGGCGGAAGCACTCAAAATTTTAGTAGAAGATTTTGCAGCAATTAGAAAAACATTTTTCATATTTGATATATGGAGTAATCAAAACCATTTTATAAAATTAGGGAAAATAAAAACAGATGCTTGTCTCTCATGTGGTTTGAATCGAACTTATCCTTATTTATCATACGAAAACCAAACGAAGGTAGCTGTTTTGTGCGGAAGAAATACAGTTCAAATTAGACCGGTAGAAAATAGACAGTACAATTTTGATGATATAGAAAAAGTATTAAATAAACTGGGGAAAGTAGATCGGAATCCGTATTTACTATCTTGCCAATTAGATGAGTACCGCGTCGTTATTTTTCGAGATGGTCGTGTTTTCATTCATGGTACAAATGATATTTTAAAAGCAAAACAGTTATATTATCACGTATTCGGTTAATAGAAAGGGGTGTCAATAATGGAAAGAAGAGTGCCAATTACGGTTGAAGAAGCTGTTCGTAAAGTAATGGAATTTGCTAATGGGGGTTTAAAGGAGCTACTACCTATTGAATTAGCTTATGGACGTGTATTAGCGGAGGATTTAGTAGCTGACCATGACGTACCTTCATTCAATCGTTCCCCGTATGACGGATTTGCTATTAGAGCAGAAGATACGAATTTAGCAAGTTATGAAACGCCAATTGTATTTGAAGTAGTGGGTGAAATTGGTGCAGGATCGCTATTCGATGAGAAAGTAGGTCCGTTTCAAGCAGTTCGAATTATGACGGGAGCACAGATTCCGAGTGGATGTGATGCAGTTGTTATGCTAGAGCTGACTCGTCAATATGAGGAGGCTGGCAGTAAGTATATGGAATTGAAACGGTCATTCAAAACGGGCGATAATATTTCTTTTCAAGGTGAAGATGCTCGTAAAGGAACGGTTCTTGCAAAGAAAGGAACATACATTCATCCAGGTATTTCAGCTCTTCTTGCTACGTTCGGGTATAGCGAGGTGCCAGTTGCGAGAAAGTCTGTAGTTGGACTATTAGCGACTGGCAGTGAATTACTGGATGTAAACGATTCATTACAGCCAGGGAAAATCCGAAATAGTAATACGTATATGATATTGTCTCAAATCCGAAGAGCAGGCGGAAGAGTAAAATATTTTGGGAAGTTTAGCGATGATTTTTATACGTGTTTTACGGCTGTAAAAGAAGCATTAAGCCAAGTAGATATGCTCATTACAACAGGTGGTGTATCAGTAGGGGATTACGATTATTTGCCAGCTATATATGAAAAATTAGGTGCATCAGTTCTTTTCAATAAAGTTGCAATGAGGCCAGGAAGTGTTACGACTGTAGCGCAATTAAATGGCAAGTTATTATTTGGATTATCAGGAAATCCATCTGCTTGTTACGTAGGATTTGAATTGTTTGTAAGACCTTGTATTCGAACGTATATGTTTAGTGAAAAAGCACATGTAAAAAGAGAAAAAGCGTTATTAGGAGAAGACTTTTTAAAGCCAAATCCATTTACAAGATTTGTACGAGGAAAACTAACATATAACGAAGGGCAGTTAATCGCTTATCCGTCAGGGTTTGATAAATCTAGCTCAGTTTCTTCTCTAGCAGAGACAAATATATTTATTGTACTTCCAGGTGGTACGAGAGGGTATAAAAAAGATATGTTCGTAGATGTTCTCTTGTTGGAAGATAACGAAGGTAGTGAATGGCCTTGGACATTTTATAAAGTGAGAGGTGATTCTAATGGGACAAGTGCTATTTGAAATTGTAGATATACCGATTGTAGTTGAAGAAGTAACAAATAAGGTTGCAAGAAGAGACGCAGGTGCGATTACAACTTTTATTGGTACAGTGAGAGAATTAACAAAGGGAAAACGAACGCTACATTTAGAGTATGAAGCATATAAACCGATGGCAGTAAAGCAACTTATGAGAATTGGTGAAGAAATTAGTGAAAGATGGCCGGACGCAAAAGTAGCAATTACGCACCGTGTAGGGCGGCTAGAAATAATGGATATTGCGGTAGTCATTGCAGTTTCATCACCGCATCGTAAAGTAGCTTATGAAGCGAATGAATACGCAATTGAACGGATAAAGCGAATCGTTCCAATATGGAAAAAAGAATTTTGGGAAGATGGGACGATGTGGATTGGCGATCAGCTTGAAAATACACCTTATCCAGAAGGAAAACCGAAGAAGGAAGAATGAGAAAATGATTACAATTTTACTGTTTGCAAATTTGCGTGAGGAAGTCGGGTTAGATCGATTCGTAATTTCCGAAAAACAAGAAATGACTGTGCAGCAATTAAAAGAATGGCTCAAAGCAAACTATAGTTTACAATCGCTTGATAGAGTGATGGTGGCTGTTAATGAAGAGTTTGTAACGAATGACGAGATGATACAAGCTGGAGATATTGTCGCATTCATCCCGCCTGTTAGTGGTGGATAATAAGCGTTTCTTGAAACGATAAGAAGATGCTATATATAAATTCGAATACGAGAAGGGATGAGTTCTATGCTTACTCAAGAACAAATAATGAATGCGTTAAAACATGTAGAGGATCCAGAATTACACAAAAGTATTGTAGAGTTAAACATGGTTAGAAATATACAAATGAATGGCACAGAGGTTAAACTTGAAGTAGTGCTAACGATTCAAGGGTGTCCGTTAAAATCAAAAATTCAACAAGATATTGAAGAATCGCTTCACGCAATTGGTGCCTCTAAAGTGGCTGTAACATTTAGTTCTATGACAAAAGAAGAACGTGCAGTCTTAACAGAGAAGTTAAAGAAAAATACTAGAACAGAAACTGGTATGCCAAGCATGCTTCGTCCTGATTCAGGAGTACAATTTCTTACTGTAACGAGCGGAAAAGGTGGAGTCGGAAAATCAACTGTAACAATTAATCTTGCAACTGCTTTAGCTCGTATGGGCAAAAAAGTGGGGATATTAGATGCAGATATATATGGTTTTAGCATTCCTGCTATGATGGAAACGAATCAAAAACCAACGATGATTGATCAAACAGCAATTCCAGTTATTAGTCATGGTATTAAAATCATGTCTATGGGATTTTTTACAGAAGGAAATAATCCGGTTATGTGGCGCGGACCGATGTTAAATAAATGGATTCAAAATTTCCTTGCGAATACGCACTGGGGAGAATTAGATTATTTACTGCTTGATTTACCACCTGGTACAGGAGATGTTGCCATTGATGTTGCAGCAATGATTCCGCAGGCGAAAGAAATTATCGTTACAACACCACATAATGTAGCTTCATTCGTAGCATCTAGAGTAGGGGTAATGGCAAAACATACGAAACACGAGATTTTAGGTATTGTGGAAAACATGGCTTATTATGAAGAACAAGATGGATCGAAAAATTACCTCTTCGGAAAAGGCGGCGGTGAAATGTTAGCAGAACAATTGCAAACAGAAGTAATCGCACAAGTACCTTTTGCAAAACGTGAAGAAAATAACGGTTCATCTGTATATGATGAAGATTCTCTTGTTGGAGAAGTGTTTACATCGTTAGCAGAAGATATTATTTATAAAGGATAGAGGAGGAATTTTATTATGGGGTGTAATATCGATCATTCTATTGAAGATGTAATGAGTAAGCTTGAAAGCCAAAAGAGTTTTTTACCGGAAGTGATTTTTAAAGAGGTAAAGGGATTTTTGCAAGGTAATCATTCACAGGAAATATTAAATGATGTCTTTCACCTTCTAAAAAAGTATGACTTAGTTAGTGAAGAAGAGAGAGAGACGAGAAATACTCAATTATTGCTGATTATAAAATAAATACGCTTTGGCTTTTGTTTTGTAACAGGAGGGGTAAATGTAATGAATATGAAGAAGATGATTGAAACGATAGAAGCAACAAAAATGACTGATGAAGAATTATCGATTGCTCATTTACATCAAAAGCTCGTGAAGTTATATAGTCAAAAAAATGTTGCTCATTATACGGAGTTATTAAAATATATTTTATCCTTATCCGTGCAGCTTGATTTACATTTCGTATTGAAATATTTTGGTGTGCGACCGGTTGTTGCTATAGACGAGCGTATGCAATTTCAAGAGATATTTAAATGTTTAGCTAATAAGGATGATAATGGGGAATGGTTTTTAAATTTCGTTTCTTTATATGTAGGGCTAATTGTAGTTCTTCACTTTGATGAAAAAGTGATTGGGAGAAGTTTTTTCGATGATATGGTCGTGGGTGAAGGAAATGAAGTATAAGATTTTGCTCATAACATTCTTCTATTTAATTGCTATAACTGCGATTTTAATTGGTTATATAAATATGCAAGTAATGAATTAAACTAGTTTGATAAAAAGTGTTCTTCAGTTGTTTCCATCGTTTTTTCATGTTACGATTAAGCGAATTTTTCATAGGGAGAGAAAGCGATGAAATGGATTTATTTTATTCTTATTAACGTTATAGCTTTTAGCCTTATGGGGCTTGATAAACGGAAAGCGAAGAAGAAACAGTGGAGAACGCCAGAAAGTACGTTGTTTTTATCAGCGGCAGCTGGGGGCGCAGTTGGTGCTTGGATCGGTATGTATATGTTTCACCATAAAACTCATAAAAAGAAATTTGTTTTCGGTATACCGTTACTTGTCGTTATCACAATATGTTTACTTTTTGTTGTATGAGAAATGTCGAAAGAATTGAAGATTGATTATTGGTAAAGTGAGCACGTGGGGCCGTATAATGGAGAAAAACGAGAAGAGGAGAAAAGGAAGATGGGGAGTCAATCAGCAGAGCAAAAAAAAGGGATTATATATGCGGCTGGTGCGTATACGATGTGGGGAATACTACCAATCTATTGGAAATGGGTTGAGGAAGTTCCAGCAGATGAAATATTAGCACACCGCATCGTTTGGGCGTTCGTGTTTATGTTAATCGTATTAGGTGTTACGAAGAGATTTCGTCAGTTTATTGGGGAGTTCGTGAATCTTTTTAAACGACCTAAATTATTAATGTCATTAACAATAGCTTCAGTCTTGATTAGCGGAAACTGGTTTGTCTACATATGGGCCGTTAATCATAATCATGTCATTGAAGCAAGTCTTGGCTATTATATTAATCCGCTTATCAGTATTTTACTTGGTACAGTCGTTTTAAAGGAAAAGTTAAACTTTTGGCAATACGTTGCAGTTGGTTTAGCTGGAGTAGGGGTTATCATTTTAACAGTACGTTTCGGGGCTATTCCGTGGGTTTCTTTATCACTTGCCCTTTCATTTGGATTATATGGATTAACAAAAAAAATGTTAAACTATGATGCGACAATTGGACTTACGATGGAAACGATGTTAGTAACGCCGTTTGCGATTATTTATTTAGTAATGACAGGAGTACATGGTTTCGGCTCATTTGGCTCGATCTCAATGTCATCGACATTACTATTAATAGGGGCGGGCATTGTTACAGCATTGCCACTTTTTTATTTTGCAAAAGGAGCCCAACTTATTCCGCTTTATATGGTAGGGTTTTTACAATATATTGCACCAACAATTAGTTTGATTTTAGGTGTATTCGTATTTGGTGAACATTTCACATCTACTCATATGATTGCATTTTTCTGTATATGGGTTGCATTAGTTGTATTCTCGGTAGCGAAAACAAAGTTCTTGGTGCAGAAACAACCGAAATTTATAAAAAATAAATCAGCAAAAGTATCGTAATGCGTAGTATTTTCTACGCATTTTTCTTTATACTGATACTATAGGATTTCCATTATAGCTAGTAGGGAGCTGAGAACGTGGAAACGATTTTACATAACGATCCGCTTATGGCCGCTGTAATTTCATGGTTTTTAGCACAATTAACGAAAGTAGTCTTTAAATTATTTAAAACGGGTGAATTTGATTTTGCAAAGTTTTTCGCTTCAGGTGGGATGCCAAGTTCTCATGCTTCAACTGTTACAGCACTGGCGACAGGTGTTGGCGTTGTGGAAGGTGTGGAAAGTACTTTATTTGCAATTGCTGCTATTTTTGCCATTATAGTTATGTATGACGCTTCAGGAGTAAGGCTTGCAGTAAGTAAACAGGCGAAAATATTGAATGAGTTTTTTCACGGTAGACAAACAGAATATAAGAAGTTAAATGAACTTGTCGGGCATACGCCGTATGAAGTAGTAGTTGGTGCTTTATTAGGGATTATTGTCGGAGTAGGATATTGTTTATAAGCAGAGCATCTTATATGTTCTGCTTTTCTTTGTATTCATACATATTCAGCTACTTTCTTGAATATCGTTATACGGATTTCGAAAGGGTGGGTGAGTAATTTGTTATTATATGAAAAAGTGCATGAAGAAATAGCGAGAAGAGCAACTGCACTTCAAACGATGCAACGGCAAGATGGTACGTGGCGATTTTGTTTTGAAGGAGCTCCATTAACAGATTGCCATATGATTTTTTTATTAAAATTATTAGGTAGAGATAAAGAGATAGAACCGTTTGTAAAAAGGTTAGCATCACTTCAAACAAATGAAGGAACGTGGAAATTGTATGAAGATGAAGTGGGAGGTAATTTATCAGCTACCATTCAATCTTATGCTGCCTTACTTGCTTCGCAAAAATATACAAAAGAAGATGCGAATATGAAGCGAGCGGAAAATTTTATTAAGGAACGCGGAGGCGTGGCGCGTGCTCATTTTATGACCAAGTTTTTATTAGCAATTCATGGAGAATATGAATATCCTTCACTCTTTCATTTACCAACACCAATCATGTTTCTACAGAATGATTCCCCCCTCAGTATATTTGAATTGAGTAGCTCAGCACGTATCCATTTAATTCCGATGATGGTGTGTTTAAATAAAAGATTTCGAGTAGGGAAAAAGTTATTGCCAAATTTAAATCACATTGCGGGCGGGGGTGGAGAATGGTTTCGGGAGGATCGGTCTCCTTTGTTTCAAACGTTATTAAGTGATGTAAAACAAATTATCTCGTATCCACTTTCGTTACATCATAAAGGATATGAGGAAGTCGAACGTTTCATGAAAGAGCGTATTGATGAAAATGGAACGTTATATAGTTACGCAACTGCCTCGTTTTATATGATTTATGCTTTACTTGCGTTAGGGCATTCTCTTCAATCATCACTGATTCAAAAGGCTATAGCTGGTATAACATCTTATATATGGAAGATGGAAAGAGGGAGTCACTTGCAAAACTCTCCTTCAACTGTATGGGATACGGCTTTACTCAGCTATGCGTTACAAGAGGCACACGTTCCGAAAGATCACAAGATGATTCAACAGACAATAACATATTTATTAAAAAAACAGCATACAAAAAAAGCTGATTGGAGCGTACATGCTCCCGCACTTACTCCTGGCGGTTGGGGTTTTTCGGATGTAAATACGACAGTTCCAGATGTTGATGATACAACCGCTGTACTAAGAGTGTTGGCAAGAAGTAGAGAGAATGAAAAGGTAAATAATGCTTGGCAGAAAGGGATTGATTGGGTTAAAGGATTACAAAATAATGATGGGGGCTGGGGAGCGTTTGAAAAAGGTGTGACGAGCAAATTATTAGCAAATTTACCAATCGAAAATGCAAGTGATATGATTACAGATCCTTCCACACCAGATATTACAGGAAGAGTGTTAGAGCTTTTCGGGACATATACGCAAAATGAATTACCTGAGAAACAAAAACAAAGTGCGATAAATTGGTTAATGAATGCACAAGAGGAAAATGGATCATGGTATGGGAAATGGGGGATTTGTTATATATATGGTACGTGGGCTGTTATGACAGGTTTACGGTCACTCGGAATTCCATCTAACAATCCATCATTGAAACGAGCAGCTTTATGGCTTGAACATATACAGCATGAAGATGGTGGATGGGGGGAATCATGCCAAAGTAGTATGGAGAAAAGATTCATTACTTTACCATTTAGTACACCATCTCAAACAGCATGGGCGTTAGATGCTCTCATTTCTTACTATGATACAGAAACGCCAGCTATTCGAAAAGGCATTTCATATTTGCTTACGAATCCTTATGTGAATGAAAAATATCCTACTGGAACAGGTTTACCTGGTGGGTTTTATATTCGTTATCATAGCTATGCCCAAATTTATCCGCTACTTACTTTGGCACATTATACAAAAAAATATAGAAAATAAACCGAGAGATGTTTCTCGGTTTATTTTGTTGGGTAGTAGGTCCCTGTTGAAAAGAATAAGGTTGTGCTTTCCTTATTTTTCAGTTGACTGGCGTTTTTGACGTGCATCAGCGGCATTTGCACGTGCGTTTGCTTCTAAGTCATTGTGGTCAGCAAGTTCACGAGAGAACTCTACATCAATGCCATCAGTAGCTTTGTTTTGTTTGAAATTTTTTTTGTTCATTCGACACAATCTCCTTGCACTTTATCCCGCTTTAATGGGCAGTAAGCCCCCCACCTTAAAATTCAGTGAAAGCAAAGAAGTTAGGTGGGGGGCGGGCTGCCCATAAAAGTCCGATTGGTGAGGGCTAATAATCAGTGGGGATGAAGAAAATCCTCACTGATTAAAGTTTCACTTTATGCGACGTTGCAAAGTTAGTTTGACACAAATAGACTTTTTTATACAAAGAGGAATTGGAAAGTAAAAAGCCGAAATATACAGTATAAGTAATAGAAATGGGGGATAGGTATGGAGTTTTTAAACGGGAAAACAGCTGTTGTAACAGGAGCTGCACAGGGAATTGGAAAAGAGATTGCAAGGGTGTATGCAAGACTAGGGGCGAAAGTATTAATTAGCGATGTAAATGAAGAGAAATTACAAAAAACGACACGTGAGTTCTTGGATGAAGGATATGAAGTGAGCTTATATCGATGTGATGTGAGTAATCAAAATGAAGCAAAGTCGTTAATTGAATATGCGGTTCAAAAATTCGGAACATTACATATTTTGGTGAATAACGCTGGGATTACAAGAGATGCAATGTTACATAAAATGGAGAAGTCTGCTTGGGAACAAGTATTACAAGTGAACTTAACTGGAGTTTTTTATTGTATGCAACCAGCGCTGCTTTACATGAGACAACAAGGATATGGACGTGTTATTAATATATCTTCAATTAGTAGAGAAGGAAACATAGGTCAAGCAAACTATGCAGCTACGAAGGCAGGCGTTGTAGGTTTAACGAAAACGGCAGCGAAAGAAGTTGGAAATTTCGGTATTACGTGTAATGCGATTTGCCCAGGATTTATGGATACAGATATGACAAAAACGATACCAGATAAAGTGAAAGAAAAGATGGTCGGCGCGATTCCGGTTGGTAGAATTGGAACGCCAGAAGATATCGCGAACGCAGCTGCCTTCTTAGCATCAGAATACGCATCCTATATTACAGGAGAAGTATTAAATGTGAGCGGGGGACTGCAAGTTTAAAGACATACATAATGAAAAGAACCTGACCGGATAGGTCAGGTTCTTTCTCTTTAATTTAAGTTAAGCCAAACGCTCTTCACTTCTGTATAGTTATTTAATGCATAAGATCCCATTTCACGACCAAGACCGGATTGTTTAAATCCTCCAAATGGAGATGCTGCATCAAAGACGTTATAACAGTTTACCCATACTGTACCAGCACGTACTTTACTTGCAACGTAGTGTGCTGTTTTAACATTTTCTGTCCACACACCAGCTGCTAAGCCGAATTGTGATTTATTTGCACGTTCAATTACTTCATCAATATCGTTAAACGGTATAGCAGAAATAACTGGACCGAAAATTTCTTCTTTTGCAATCGTCATTTCATCATTTACGTCAGCGAATACTGTAGGAGAAACGAAGTAGCCTTGATCAAATGGATTACTTCCTCCGCAAAGTACTTCAGCACCTTCTTCAATCCCTTTTTCGATGTAGCCCATTACACGTTTTTGTTGTTCTTCGGAAACGAGAGGACCGATTGTAGTTTCTGGACTTAAGCCAGCACCTTGATTTAATTTTTTAGAGTAAAGGACAAGGTCAGCCATGACATTATCATACATTTTCTTCGGAACAAATAAACGTGATCCAGCAGAGCATACTTGTCCTTGGTTAAACATAACACCAGAAAGTGCACCAGGAATCGCGCGAGATAAATCAGCATCTGGCAAGATGATATTTGGTGATTTACCGCCTAACTCAAGTGTAACGCGCTTTAATGTTTCAGATGCTTGGCGCATAATTTGCTTACCGACTGGAGTAGAACCAGTAAATGCAATTTTATCAACGAGTGGATGATTAACAAGAGCTTGTCCAGCTGATTCACCGAATCCAGGAACGATATTAATAACACCTTTCGGGAATCCAGCTTCTTCAATTAATTCAGCTAAGTATAAGGCAGATAGTGGAGTTTGTTCTGCAGGTTTTAAAACGATTGTACATCCTGTAGCAAGCGCTGCTCCCATTTTCCACATTGCCATAAGAAGTGGAAAGTTCCAAGGGATAATTTGACCAACGACACCAACAGCTTCATGACGTGTATAGTTAAAGTAATCACCGGAAACAGGGATTGTTTGACCAACGATTTTCGTCGCCCAGCCAGCATAATAGCGCATATGCTCAATTGCAAGTGGTATGTCTGCTGCCATTGTTTCACGGATTGGCTTTCCGTTATCTAACGTTTCAAGCTGTGCAAGCTCTTCTTTATGTTCTTCCATTAAATCAGCTAACTTGTACATAAGCCGGCTTCGCTCAGCAGTGCTCATGCGAGACCAAGGACCTTCGTCAAAAGCCATGCGAGCTGCAACGACAGCTTTATGAATATCTTCGCGACCAGCTTCAGAAACGACGGCAAGTGTTTCGCCAGTTGCTGGGTTAGGTGTGTTAAACGTTTTTCCGGAAGCGCTTTCAATGAATGATCCATTCACATATAACTTTTTCGTACCTTGAAGAAACTTTTCTACCTTTTCATGAAGATTTACAGCTAGTTGACTCATTGTATAACCCCCTTGAAAATATAATGTAAACGCAGTACGAGACGGCGTTTATTCCGAGATCAAGGATGTAGGAACTAGATGGAAAGCCTCTAATTTAAATCATAATTAACAAATACTGAAAATTCAAATTTCATTTGTGTTACAATTGTAAAAAATATGTAATGTAAGAGAATCTTCTATATAATTATAAAAAATCCTGCTTGTTTTTGCTTTCTAGTAGGAAAAACTAGAGGAACAGTGGTACAATAATACATCGTGAGAGGAGGGAGAAAAATGAAGAATTATCATGATGATCCACGCTTTCGAATCGCCCATAGAGAAGCGTTAATTGGTCTTGGACTTGCAATTATTAATTTTATAATATGGTACGGATTTGCTTATGGGCTTGGTAGTAAAAATCCAAGTGAATATACATATGTATTCGGTTTTCCAACATGGTTTTTTTATAGCTGTATCGTTGGATTTATCGTTATGGTTATTTTACTTAGTTTAGTTGTTCGTTTTGTATTTCAAGATATTTCACTCGATGAGGAAGAAAAAAGTGAGGAATAATAGATGAATTGGTATGTAATCATTCCAATGATAATTTCGTTTATCGTTGTATTTTTAATTGGTGTATATGCTTCAAGACGTGTACAAGCGACTGCCCATAATAAATTTTTGCAAGAATATTTTTTAGGTGGGCGTGAGCTCGGTGGTTTATTATTAGCAATGACAATGATTGCTACGTACGGTAGTGCTAGTAGCTTTATTGGTGGTCCTGGTATTGCTTACAATATGGGGCTTGGATGGGTATTGTTGTCTGCGATTCAAGTTGTAACAGGATATATCGTTTTAACGGTTATCGGTAAAAAGTTTGCAATTATCGCTAGGAAGATGGAAGCTATTACTCTTATTGATTATTTAAAGGGAAGATACAATAATAAAGCAGTTGTTATACTTTCTGCGGTATGTATTATTATCTTTTTATTTTCAGCAACAGTAGCTCAGTGGGTCGGCGGTGGTCGATTAATTGAGTCGCTAACGGGTCTCTCTTATACAACAGCACTATTTTTATTTACTTTTTCTGTACTTGTGTATGTATTAATTGGTGGATTTCGTGCGGTTGCTTTATCAGATACGTTATTAGGTATCATTATGCTAGTTGGAACGACAATCATTTTAATCGCTACTGTCGTTGCCGGTGGTGGAATTGAAAAGATTATGCAGGAACTTGTTCAAATCAATCCGAATTTAATTACACCATTCGGAGCAGATGGTAGTTTAACAAAATCATATGTGACATCATTTTGGATTTTAATTGGAATTGGCGTTGTCGGTTTACCGCAAATTAGTGTGCGTGCCATGTCTTATAAAAATTCAAAAGCGATGCATCAAGCGTTAATAATTGGGACGATTGTTGTCGGTACCATTATGATTGGTATGCATTTAACGGGTGTATTTGCACGAGTCGTACTTCCGGGTATAGCGGTACCAGACAAAGTAATGCCGCTACTTGCAATGGAAGTGTTACCTCCTTGGTTAGCTGGAGTTTTCTTAGCCGCACCGATGGCGGCAATTATGTCTACAGTAAACTCGCTATTATTACTTGTAAGTTCATCAATCATTAAAGATATATACGTAAATTACATAAATAAAGATGCGGCAGACAGTACGATTAGAAAAGGAAGTTTATGGATTACGGCTATCGTAGGATTGCTCGTTTATGCAGCAGCAATTAAACCACCAGATTTTTTAATATGGTTAAATTTATTTTCTTTCGGTGGATTAGAAGCAGCATTCATTTGGCCGATTGTATTAGGGTTATATTGGAGGAAAGGAAATGCAACAGGAGCGCTTGCCTCCATTTTAGTTGGAGTAAGCTCATATATGTGCATTCATCTTTTCTATTCAAATCCGTTCGGTATACATACAGTTGTCTTCCCGATTTGTTTTGCGTTTATCGCTTATATCTTAGGAAGCATGGTTGCTGTGAAGAAAAACAGTATAGGTTAGATGAAAAACGTAGTCCTTACAGGACTGCGTTTTTTCGTATAAATTTGTTCTTTTTATTCTGTAATCCTGTGAATATTCATAAATTAATAACAATTGAGGGGATGGAGTTGAGGGCGATGAAAAAAGTATTATTTTTAGGAGACCCAGGAATTGATGACTCTTTAGCAATTATGTATGGATTGTTGCATCCTGATATTGATATTGTTGGTGTAGTAACTGGATATGGAAATGTAACGCAAGAAAAGGCGACAAGTAATGCGGCATATTTATTGCAACTGGCAGGGCGGGAAGATATACCTATTATTAATGGTGCGAAAATCCCTTTATCTGGAGATATTACAACGTATTATCCAGAAATTCATGGGGCGGAAGGTTTAGGACCAATTCGACCGCCAAAAAATCTTTCTCCAAATATAAGGCCTTTTTGTGAGTTTTTTGACATTCTTGAAAAATATAAAGGAGAATTAATTATAGTTGATGCCGGGAGGTCAACGACACTTGCGACAGCATTTATTTTAGAAAAACCATTGATGAAGTATGTGAAAGAATATTATATAATGGGCGGTGCTTTTTTAATGCCTGGAAATGTTACACCAGTCGCAGAAGCGAATTTTCATGGTGATCCTATTGCATCACAATTAGTAATGCAAAATGCCAAGAATGTGACATTGGTGCCGCTTAATGTTACATCTGAAGCTATAATTACGCCAGAGATGGTAAAGTACATTACGAAACATTCTAAAACGAGTTTTAATAAATTAATTGAACCGATTTTTACGTATTATTATAAAGCTTATAGAAAATTAAATCCGAAAATAACAGGGAGTCCAGTACATGACGTCGTTACAATGATGGTTGCGGCAAATCCCTCTATTTTGGACTATGTATACCGCCGTGTCGATGTAGATACAGTAGGGATTGCAAAAGGAGAGAGTATTGCTGATTTTCGTCCTCAACCTGATGCAAAAGCTTTAAAGAATTGGGTTCGAATTGGTTGGTCGTTACACTATAAAAAATTCCTCGAAGATTTCGTTAAAATTATGACGTAGACATAATGGGAGAATACAAGTTAAAATAATGGAGATGATTACTAAAATAATCATCTCCATTATTTTGTTTGTAAGAGATAGATAGAGAAGAGCTACACAATAGGAGAGGAATTTTACTTGAAAAAAACTATAGTATGCGCAGTGATTGTGGGTATTTTCGTTTTGCTAATATCGGGTAATTTTTTAGTGAAAAAAGTTTGGAGTTCAAATAATGATGATGCGCAGTATATCGCATCCTTTATTGAAGAACATAAAGATGAAAAAAATAGTGCACTTTTAGTAAAGAGAAATGATAAAATTGTTTATTCTGTAAATCCAGATGTTGTATTGCCAGTTGCTAGTACAATGAAATTAATTGTGGCGCTTGAATATACGAAACAAGTTACAGAAGGGAAGATTGATTCGTCTCGTTTTGTTTCAATTAATGATGTGAATCGTTATTATGTGCCGAATACAGATGGTGGAGCGCAAGATAGATGGCAAAGGTATTTGGAGAAGACAGGTAAGATAACTGAAGGAGCGATTTCTTTAGAAGAAGTGGCAAAAGGAATGGTTAAGTTTAGTTCGAATGCGAATGCTGAATATTTAATGGAAGTGTTAGGATTAGATAATATTAATCGGAATTTACAAAGTTTATCGCTTCCAGCACATCAGCCGCTATTTCCAATCGTTTCATCTTTATACATTCCAGGATATTTGCATAAAGAACTACACGTTCCGAAATATAAAATAGAGAAAAAGTTAAAAGAAATGTCTCAAGAGCAATATCGTCAATATGCGATGATTATTCATGAGCGTTTAAAAAAGAAGGGGCCATTATTACAGAAGGAAATTCCTCTTTATTTAGAGGAACGTTACGATAAAATTTGGTCAGATCGATTGCCAGCTGCTTCTGCAAACGATTATATGGTACTACTTCAAAAGGCGAATCATAAAGGCGACCTGACAGAAGCAGAAGAAAAAGTATGGGCCAATATCGTTGAAACAGATATGAGCGCTAAGAAATACCGTAAAACATTTAGACATGCAGGGCAAAAAAATGGCTATACGCCATGGACAGTTACAAAAGCAGTTTATGCGATGGACAAACGCGGGAACTGTACAGAAATAGTGTTCTTAGCAAATAATTTAAATGAAGATGACAGTGCAGAAATACGGAAACATTTAGCAAACTTACATTTCCAAGTGTTGCAAAGTGATAAGTATGATGCGACTTTTATTAAATAAACTCGGTGCAAAGAGCACCGAGTTTATTTTTGTGTACAAGCACTTTTTTCCTATCTCTGGGTATGATGGGTAGTAATACTTAGGTGAAAGGGGAAAAGGTGATGAAACAAAGTAAAGAAGAGTTTATAAAGAGTGAAGGCGCTGATTTCCCTGGGAAAACATACGTGAATTGCGTATTACAACATGTATTTGAGTTTCAACGAAATTACTTATTGAAAGATATGTTTCAAGTGCATAAAGCGCATATTGTGATGCTGATGGAAGAAAATTTAATGAAAAAGGAAGAAGCTAAATTTATATTACAAGCACTAAAAAAGGTTGAGGAAATTCCAAAAGAGCAATTGCTCTATACAGAGCAGCATGAAGATCTCTTTTTTTTAGTGGAACATTTAATTTCTCAAGAAGCGAAAAGCGATTTTGTAAGTAATATGCATATTGGTAGAAGTAGAAATGATATGGGTGTTACGATGTATCGCATGAGTTTAAGGCGATATGTGCTACGATTAATGGAACATCATTTGTTATTGCAAGAAAGTATACTGCAATTTGCTGCTGATCATAAGGAAACGATTATGCCAGCTTATACACATACACAACCAGCGCAGCCAACAACATTTGGTCATTATACGTTAGCGATTTATGATACGATGCAGAGAGATTTAGAACGCATGAAAAAAACGTACAAACTTTTAAATCATTCCCCAATGGGAGCGGCTGCGCTTTCTACAACAAGTTTCCCAATTAAACGAGAGCGAGTTGCCGAGTTACTTGGGTTTACAAATGTAATTGAGAACTCATATGATGCTGTTGCTGGAGCGGATTATTTATTAGAAGTTAGCTCTTTACTTATGGTAATGATGACGAATACGAGCAGATGGATCCATGACTTCTTACTATTAGCGACGAAAGAATATGATGGTATTACTGTGGCGAAGCCATATGTGCAAATTAGTAGTATTATGCCGCAAAAGCGAAATCCAGTTTCGATTGAACACGCCCGTGCAATTACGAGTAGTGCTTTAGGAGAAGCATTTACAGTATTTCAAATGATTCATAATACACCATTTGGTGATATTGTTGATACAGAGGATGACTTGCAGCCATACTTATATAAAGGGATTGAAAAGACTATTCGTGTTTTTTCTATTATGAATGCAGTTATTCGAACGATGAAGGTAGAGGAAGAAACGTTGAAAAATCGTTCCTATAAACATGCAATTACGATAACTGATTTCGCAGATGCTTTAACAAAAAACTATGACATTCCATTTCGGCATGCGCATCATGCAGCGAGTGCTATTGCAAATATGTTATTGGAGCAGAAAAAGGAGCTTCATGAATTACATTTGAAAGATGTGAATATGTACTTACAAGAAAAATTTAATATAACTTTATTAGAAAAAGAGTGGAAAGAAATTATATCGCCAGAAGCTTTTATACAAAAAAGAAATGTATACGGTGGGCCGAGTAAAAAAGAAATGGAGCGCATGATTAACAATCGAAAAGAGTCATTTCGACAAGAAGAGGTATTTGAAAAGGAAAAACAGAGAATTTTACAAGCTGAAAATAATTTGAATACGTTAGCTTCGAATATTATTGAATCGTAAAAGAGGAATTTAGTGAATTAATCGCCAATACCTTAATAAAACTATAAATAGAGAGAAGAGATTGTCGATGATTCAATTGCATGTATATGAAGAGATTTTTAATTTTAAAGAAGAGGTTAAACCATTTCTAGAAAAGAATGAGCAGGAAAATAATCTCATATTAGGCGTATTACAAATGGTCCACCAACCGATATTTATGGGGATAGCGAAACAAGGAGAAGAAATTGCGGTTGTATTTCTTCAAACAGAAGAGAAGAAACAAATTATTGTTGCTACGTCTGAAATGGTGGAAGAGGACATCGTGGAACTTGCCAAAAAATTAGCGGAAGTATATCCAGATGTTCCTGGATTAATCGGTAATAAGAAAATTGTACAGAGATTAGCCGAAGAGATTGCAGTGTTAGAAAATAAGAAAACTACTGTTGCGATGGAGCAAGGTATATATGAATTAAAACAAGTGAAGAAAAAGTGGAACGGAGATGAAGTCTTTCGAGAAGTAAATAGTGATGAGCTAACATTAATAGAACAGTGGATATACCAATTTTGCGAAGATGTGAATCTTCCTACTACGAAAGAGGAAACAAAACAAACGGCACATACATTAATTACTAATCATCGTTTATTTGGTCTAGAAGTAGATGGAAAACTTGTTTCTGTAGCAGCAAAAACACGTCCAACTAAAAATAATATAACAGTTAATTTCGTATATACGCCGAAAGAAGAAAGGAAAAAGGGATACGCATCTAATTGTGTAGCGGCACTTAGTCAACGTATGTTAGATGAAGGTTACAAAACAACGACATTATATACGGACCTGGCAAATCCAACATCGAATAAAATTTATCAAGAAATTGGTTATGAACAAATTGCGGAGTCTGTGCTTATATTTTTAGAGAAGTAGAACAAAAAGGCGTGCTAAAATAGCACGCCTTTTTGTTATTCATCAATTCTAATAACCTCGCCTTGAGGGAAGTCTTCGGTTTCTAGTAAGTTACGAATAGCTTTTGCAACGTATTCAGGTGATAATAGCTTTCCTTCTTCTTTTAATGCGATGAATCGATCTAAATTTGTGAAGTCTTCTTTATTTGTTTCCCGAATTTGTGCTTGCATATTTGTATCAACAACACCAGGTGCAAAAGCGACGATTTTTACTGGGAATTCTTTTGCTGCTTCTTCCGTTGCTACGCACTGTGTAAACATATTTACACCAGCTTTCGTCGTACAATAAGCGCCCCATCCGAAATAAGGATTTTTTCCTGCGCCAGATGAAATATTTATAACGCGTTTATCTACTTTCCAGTCTTTTGTATGTTTCATGAAAGTAGATGTAAGAATCATTGGAGCAAGTAAATTAATGTGAACGTTTGTAATGAATTGTTCACTTTCTGCTTTATCAATTGGCTTCATAGGAGCAACTGTACCCGCATTATTAATTAAATGAATAGCGGATACGCTGTTTTCTTTAATAGATGAAAGAATCTCTTTAAAGTTTGTTTCTAAATTATGTACATCTTGAAGATCTAAGGAGTAGAAAACACAATTGCTATTATATTGTTCTGCGATTTTCGTAAGCTCTTTATTTTCTCTTCTAGAAATAGAGATGACAGTTGTATTTTTTTCTAACAATTGTGTGGCAATAGCCTCACCTAAACCTTGTGAAGTTCCTGTTATAATAACGTAGCGCATAGTTTTATAAACTCCTCTCATATGTGCGGAATTTTGTTGGACAACGTACATTGTATAGTTTGTCTACATTTTATAGTATAGAGCAATTTTTACTATAATTGAAATGAGATGATTGTGTGCCTTTTATAAATCGGTTTACGACAACAGTGCCTGGTGCCGTCACGTTTACTGGGAATACGCTGGGACTTAGCCCTACATCACCTGCACCAGGTAATATTTTTGGTACACTTGCTGTGTTTACGACAGTAAATACAGCGTTGCAAGTACCAGGATTCCCAGCGGGTACAACGGATGACTGGCGATTGAATTCTTCTAGTGCAATTTTAAATCTTCCAGCGGGAAGCAGTGTGTTATATGCAGAATTAGTTTGGGCTGGTACTTTCCGGACTGATACGGAAGATGTTTTACCATTTTTAAATGATAGCATTACATTTACAACGCCAGCAGGGACGTTTTCTGTTACGCCAGATCCTGCTACCGCGCAGCAAGGTTCAGTAGGAAACCAGTTTTATTATGCTCGTTCTGCCAATGTAACGAACCTTGTTAGTGCAGGTGGGGCGGGCACATATACAACAGGTGCCGTGCCAGCTACAAGAACTTCAGCTGATCCAACAATTAGTCGTTCAGCTGGCTGGACGCTTGAGGTTGTGTATCAAAATGCAAGTTTACCACTTCGAAATTTGTCAGTATATGCAGGGCAAGAAATTATCGATGCTTCATCACCACCGGTTGATGCCACTATTTCAGGATTTGCAACTCCCGCAACAGGAGCTGTAACAGGAAGGGTACTTGTAACTGCACAAGAAGGTGATTCTAACATTTCTGGAGATCAACTTCGTTTTGGACCGAATGCGAATACTACAGTTGCTTTATTTGGACCGAGAAATCCCGCGAATAATTTCTTTCAGTCACAAATTTGTAATGACAGTGGAAATTTAGATACGAGCGGTACATTTGGAGATTTGAATCAGCCGTTAGGAGTAGCTTTGGCCGTCCGAAGGCAAGGGTGGGATATTACGAATGTAGATGCCTCCTCATCTTTAGTAAACAACCAAACGTCAGCAACGGTTCGATTTGTTACAAATGGGGATGGATATGCTGCAGCTGGTTTTGGTGTTCAAATTGATGCAACAGGTCCGATTATTAATCCTGTTAAATCGGTTAATAGAACAGTCGCAGGGGTAGGGGATACTCTTACCTATACGATTACGGTTCCAAATACAGGAACAGGAAGTGCAGAAAACGTTGTATTACGTGATAGTATTCCGAATGGAACGACGTTTGTTGCTGGTAGTGTAACGGTAGGAGGGGCAACACAGCCGAATGCGAACCCTGCTACTGGAATTAATTTAGGTACAATCCCAAATAATACGCAAAGAATTGTTACCTTTCAAGTGCGAATAACATCGTTTCCGAACCCAAATCCTATTCCAAATCGTGCAATGGTATCATATCAATTCCGTCCTTTCGTCGGTAGTCCACTTATTACTAGTATGTCTTCTTCGAATACAGTACAAACGACAGTGAATCAAGCAACTATAAGTATGCAAAAATCTGTAGATTTACAGACGGCAACGCTTAATGATATATTAACGTACACGGTTAATGTGACGAATAATGGAAACGTTACTGCAAACAATGTTATTTTTGTTGATAGTATTCCTGCAGGAACAACATTTGTAGCAAACAGCGTTACGGTAAACGGAGTAGCACGTCCAGGAGCGAATCCAGCAAGTAGTATTAATCTAGGAAGTATTAATGCTTCGCAAACGACCGTAGTGCGCTTTCAAGTTCGAGTAACATCGAACCCTCTTGTCAATCCAATTCCGAACCGTGCAAGTGCAACATTTACCTTTACTCCAGTGCCTGGTCAACAACCAGTTTCAGGGCAAGCGACAAGTAATACGGTAGTTACGACAATTAATATAGCTGATATAACAACGAGAAAAACAGTGGATAAAGCTTTTGCAACGGTTAACGACGTTCTTACGTATACGGTAACAATTCAAAATACAGGAAATGTACTTGCAACGAATGTTGTTTTTCAAGATCCGATCCCAATTGGAACGACTTTTATCACAAATAGTGTGACTGTGGATGGTGTTTCTCAACCTGGGGCCAATCCAGCTACTGGGTTTACAGTAGCAAATATATCTCCCGGCGGAAGTAGGAGAGTGACTTTTCAAGTACGAGTGACATCGACGCCATCAGGAGGCACGATTGCGAATCGCGGAAATGTAACTGCTAATTTCGTCGTTATTCCAAATCAGCCACCAATAACGATTAATAGACAAACAAATACAGTTGTGACACAAGTTAATACAGGCGGTTTAAATGTAATAAAAGAAGTGAATACAACGCAAGCAGCAGTAGGAGACACTTTAACGTACACAATTGCCGTTCAAAATACGGGGAATGTTCCGTTAACAAATGTGTTTTTCCAAGACGCTATTTCTTCCGCTGTTTCATTTGTTGCAAATTCTGTAACAATTAATGGAGTACCGCAAAGTGGATTGAATCCGAATACAGGATTTTCTCTTCCGAATATTCCTGCGGCTCAAACCGTTGTAGTCACATTTGATGTATTAATTATACAGGATCCAGAAAATGAAGATATTTTAAATCAAGCAAATGTAACAGCAAGTTTTCAAGTGAATCCGAGTGAACCACCCGTAACAATCAATGTTCCGAGTAACATTGTGAATACAACTGTACAATCAGGTAACTTTGAAGTTGTGAAATCAGTAAATACGGATGTTGCAACGGTAGGGGATATTTTAGTATATACAATAGAAGTCATAAACGCAGGTAGTGTACCAGCTACAAATGTATTTTTCCAAGATTCAATTCCACAAGGTACATTATTTATTGAAAACAGTGTCTTTGTGAATGGGATCTTACAAGAAGGCGCAGATCCAGAATTCGGATTCCCATTAAATAATTTGCCCGCTGGTGCGAGTGTAATTGTTACATTTGAAGTATTAATTGATGAAGTTCCACTTGGAAATAATGTTGTAAACAGTGCGAATGTTACAGGAGATTTCCTTGTAAATCCAACAGAGCCACCGATTACTGTAACAGAACCAAGTAATACTGTTATGACGGTCGTAAATTCTTCAGGATTAAATGTAATAAAAAGTGTAAGCGCTACTGAAGCTGGTGTAGGAGATACGTTAACGTATACAGTACGTATACAAAATAGTGGGACAGTAGCAGCAACTAATGTATCGTTCCTTGATCCGATTCCAGTTGGAACCACTTTTGTAGCGAATAGTGTAACAATAAACGGGCTACCTCAACCCGGTTTAAACCCAACAACTGGATTTCCACTTGCTAATATTCCAGTAGGAGGGATAGTAACAGTTACTTTTCAAGTAACGATTACGAGTGTACCGCCAAATAGAGTTCTTCCGAATAATGCGAATGTAACTGCTGATTTCCAAGTAAGTCCTCTCCAGCCACCAATTACAATTGTAACGATTAGTAATATTGTTGTGACGCGAGTGAATGTAGGATCACTTAATATAATGAAGAGTGTAAATACACCACAAGCAGGAGTAGGGGATACATTAACGTATACGATTCTTATTCAAAATACAGGAACTGTTCCTGCAACGAATATTATTTTTCAAGATCCAATTCCATCCGGTACTGCGTTTGTAGCAAATAGTGTGACGATAAATGGAGTCGTTCAGCAAGGCGCGAATCCTATGGCAGGTTTCCCAGTACCAAATATTCCGGTTGGGCAAACGGCCACGATTACGTTTCAAGTTACAGTGACGAGTGTTCCGAGCGGTGGAAATGTTAGAAACCAATCGAACGTTACTGCCAGTTTTCTTATAAATCCAGCAACCCCTCCAATAACGACTGTTACAAATAGTAATTTTGTAGTGACGCAAGTAAACACAGCACAGTTAAATATACAAAAATCTTCTTCTGTACAACAAGCAGCACTTGGAGAAATTTACACGTATTCTGTTGTCATTCGAAATAACGGTACAGTAACAGCAACGAATGTCTCTTTCCTTGATCCAATTGCTCCAGAAACAACATTTGTAGCAAATAGTGTAACGATAAATGGAACGCCACAACCAGGATTTGACCCAAATGTTGGTTTTCCGCTTCCTAATATTGCAGCTGGAACATCAGTGACAGTAACGTTCCAAGTTACGGTAGTTGCACCGTCTACACGTGGAGCAGTATTAAATACAGCATCTGCTACAGCCACTTTCTTATTAAATCCTTTACAGCCACCTGTAACAACAACGAACTCAAGTAATACAACGGTAGTTACAATACCATTACCTCCTCCTGGTGAAGTAACAGCAACAAAAACAGTTGACGTTGCAGCTGGAGCGGTTGGGGATGTATTAACGTATACCGTGCTCATTTCAAATGTAGGAATTATACCAGTTACAGATGTGTTCTTCCAAGATGTCATCCCAGAAGGAACGACATTTGTAGAAGGTAGTGTAACGATAGGTGGAGTGCAGCAACTTGGTTTAAATCCGGAAATAGGATTTACAGTTACGCCATTATTAATCGCTGGTGGAAGTATTGAGATCACATTCCAAGTGACGATTACAGAAATTCCAGATAATGAAGTCATATTAAATGATGCAGACGTTACATTTACTTCACAACCAAATCCGCAAGAACCACCGATTACGGAAACGATATTAACGAATTTAGTCGTTACGACAATTAATATAGCGTCTATTTTTCCGTTAAAACTAGTAGATAAAGAAGTAGCCACTGTAGGAGAAATTTTAACGTATGATGTATTGATATTTAATTTCGGAACAGTGCCAGCGACCAATGTTCAATTTATCGATACGACTTCTGCTGGTGTAGCATTTGTACCAGGAAGTGTGAGCATCAACGGGGTGTCTGCACCAGGATTAGATCCTTTCATCGGTTTTACAGTTCCAGATATACCTGTAGATGATTTTGTACTTGTCACATATCAGGAAGTGGTTACAAGCATACCAGAAGGTGGTACGATTGTTAACTTTGTAGACGTTACAGCTACATTTGCTGTAAGTGAAACAGAACCACCGATTACGGAGACGACGACAAGTAATACGACATTAACAGAAATCAATGAGCCTGGTTTGAATGTTTTAAAATCAGTAAGTCAGCCGGTTGTTGCAGTAGGTGATACAATCACATATACAACAGTCGTTCAAAATACAGGGACAGTGCCAGCAACGAATGTTCAATATAGTGATGTACTACCTTCTTCTATAGCATTCGTGCCGAACAGTGTAACGATAGACGGTGTGTTACAACCTGGATTCAATCCGAATAATGGATTCCCGCTTCCAGATATAAATCCAGGTGAAAGTGTAGAAGTCACATTCCAAGTAACTGTTGTTAGTGTTCCGTCAAACGGAACAATTGCTAATACGGCAAATGTAACTGGAAGTTTTGTATTAGTACCAGGAGAACCACCAGTTATAGTAAACCAGCCAAGTAATACAACACTCACAACTGTAAATAGAGGACGCTTTAATGTTATTAAACAAGTAAATAGAGCCGCTACTCTAGTTGGAGATGTATTGACGTATACAGTGCAAATAACGAATACAGGAACAGTAACAGCTAATGATGTTCAGTTTATTGATACCATTTCAGCAGGAGCGTCATTTGTACCAAATAGTGTAACGATAAATGGAGCCCCGCAACCAAACTTAAATCCGATTACTGGATTTGGAGTTGGAGATATACCAGTTGGTGAAACGGTTATAGTGACGTTTCAAGCGACAGTTACAAACATCCCGTCATCAGGAACAATTACGAACGTTGCAAATATAACAGGAAGCTTTACTTTAGTGCCAGGAGAACCACCAGTTGTAGTAACAGAGCCGAGTAATACGACGATAACTAGAGTGAATAGAGGACGATTTAGCGTTATAAAATCTGTAAATAAAGAAGCGACACGTTTAGGAGATACGTTAACGTATAGTGTGCAAGTTACAAATACGGGAACGGTAACAGCAACGAATGTTCAGTTTATTGATGTTCCATCACCTAGCTTAGAATTCGTTCCTGGAAGTGTACAAATAAATGGGATTCCGCAAGTAGGTTTAAATCCATTTATAGGCTTTTCATTACCGGATCTTGCAGTAGGGGATAGCGTATTAATTACATTTGCAGTAAATGTAATCGCAATTCCGCCTTCTAGTAGCATTATGAATACAGCGAGAGTAACGGGTGATTTCGAATTGATTCCAGGAGAACCTCCGTTTACAATTACGAATTCAAGTAATACGACAGTCACACCAGTAAATAGAGGTAGTTTAGATATGCAGAAAGAAGTAGACAATTCAATCGTTGGAGTAGGAGAAACGGTAACGTATACGGTTCGTATATTAAATACTGGTACTGCTGATGCGATGAATGTTCAATTTATCGATGTGCTATCTCCGGAAGCTGTTTTTGTACCAAATAGTGTAACTGTAAATGGAGTAGCGCGTCCGGGAGTAAATCCTCAGGTTGGATTTACGATTGTAGACATTCCAGTCGGTGAGACAGCGATTGTAACATATGAAGCTACGATTACCAGTTTTCCAGATGGTGGTACAGTAGTAAACGTTGCTGGGGCGTTAGCAGAATATATTTTAGTACCAGGAGAGCCTCCAGTTATAGTGATGGACACGAGCAATACAGTTATTGTAACGGTAAATACTGCAATCTTATTCGTTGCAAAAGGAGCAAACTTTGAAGTAGCGATGGTAGGAGATGTTATCACTTATGGAATCGCCGTTATAAATGACAGTACAGTTCCTGTGACGAATATTATTTTAACAGATATCATTGATCCGAATACGTTATTTATAAATGGCACGGTAACGGTAAATGATGTACCTCTCCCATTTGCCAATCCGAATACTGGTATTCCGTTAGGTGATTTTCAGCCAAATGATGCAGCCATTATTAATTTCCAAGTTGTAATAACAGGAGGACAAATAAATAATTTAGTTACAAATACTGCTATAGCAAATGGGCTTGCAATTGTAAACCCGAATGAGCCGCCAGTAGTAGTTGAAGGTGATAGCAATACAGTTGTTATCCCGTTTATTCCTCAAAATGTCTCAACGACAGTCGTAAAAACGGCAGATTTACAGGCAGCAACGATTGGAGATGTCATTACGTTTACGACAGTTATTACAAATACGGGTGATACTGTCATACAAAATATTCGTTTTCAAGATATGTTAGATAGTAGTGTACGATTTGTCCTTGGAAGTGTAACGGTTGATAATGCACCAGTACCAAATGTAAGCCCGGTATCAGGATTTCTTATAGGGAATTTAAATCCAGGTGAAGCACGAACAGTTTCGTTCCAAGTAGTAGTGCAGAGTGCCCCAAGTGGTTCGGGGAATTATATAAATCAAGCAAGTATTCGTTTCGAACATCAAGTAGGCACAGTGTTACCACCTGTTACACAAATAGTAGAAAGTAATATAGTTGTTATTCCATTTGTTCCAACGATAGAACAAATTTGCGAAACGAATCTTAATTGTTTAGGGAAAATTTCTTTTCAATGTTCTCCGTGTGATCACTTGCAAATAAAGAGAAAATAAATGCAGAAAGAGCATCCTGTAAGAGAAGGATGCTCTTTCTGTATGAATCATGTAGATTCTTTTTCGGGTGAGCTGAAAAATTCATCAATTTTGTCGGAGAGTAGAAATGGAATAGCTCCTTTTATAACAGAAATGTCCCAGTCCCACCATGCGATATTTTCTAGTTTGTCAATTGTTTCTTGAGGGAAACGATATCGAACAAATTTTGCAGGATTACCAGCTACAATTGCATATGGCGGTACATCCTTTGTAACAACACTCTTTGCGCCAATAATGGCACCGTTACCAATCGTAACACCAGATAAAATGCAGGATTGATAACCAATCCATACATCATTGCCGACTACAATATCACCTTTTGAAGAGGGGTGACCAGTAATATGGGCTCCTTCGCTGAAAAGAGCGTTAAATGGATAAGTCGTTATCCAGTCCGCGCGATGTTCTCCGCCAAGTATGAAAACAACTTCTTCTCCTAATGAACAAAACTTACCTATTTTTAATTTCGTTTCATCATTCCAAGAAAAAATAGTTGGACCTACTTTACTATAAGTATAATCACCGATATCATACTTACTATATTCAGGTTTTTGATTTAAATATAACATGATTCTTCAACCTTCTTTCTCAATCAAGAAATAAGCGTGGAATATTATATGCAAGGTGTAGTAAGGTGACCAGTGTTAATAGGTAAAATGAATAAATGGGAGTGGAATGTATGAGATATGAAATGGGATTATATAATAAACCTTTTCAGTCAATTCAATCAGGAAAAAAAGTGTATGAAGTGCGCTTATACGATAAAAAGCGTCAACTCATAAAACAAGGCGATCATATTGTATTTACGAACCTTACGACAGCAGCAACGATGGCTGTAAAAGTAACGGAGATAAAACGATATGAAAACTTTGAAGCAATGTACGAACAAATTGATAAAAAATTATTGGATTGTGAAAATGATAGTTTAGAGGAAATGTTAGAAAGTACATACAAAATATATACGAAAGAACAAGAACAAAAGTGGGGAACAGTTGCGATCGGTATTGAGGTAATAAAATGACAAGAAATCGTGGCGCGGCTATCATTGTGCAGGAAGGGAAAATTGCTCTTATAAAACGTATCCGAGAAGATGAAACGTACTATGTTTTTCCAGGTGGAGGAATTGAAGAAGGAGAAACACCTGAAGAATTCGAAATGAAAGATAGAGGGATTTATATTCCGTTATGGTTGCCGATATATGAGTTGGAAAAAGTGAATATAAAACCGTATGAAGTGGTTGAAAGTATATTAGAACATTATAAAATATAAGGTCTGACAACATACAAAAAAAACCATTGACATAGTCTTCTGATTTAAGTATTGTATTCGAGTATGTTTATAATCAGGAGGTTTATATGAGCAATCAAACAACTACACATCATGTGAAAATGACAACAGCAGATCCATCTGGAATTGGTCTATTTGGATTAGCGATGGTAACACTTGTAGCATCATCTCAAAAGTTAGGCTTAACAGATGGCGTTTCACTAGTATTACCATGGGCAATCTTTTTAGGAGGATTTGCACAAATCTTTGCTTGCATTCACGATGCAAAGCATAACAATACATTCGGTACAACAGCATTCGGTGCATACGGTCTATTTTGGCTAGGTGTTGGAATGACTTGGTTAATTCAACTTGGAGTATTTGGCGAAAAATTAGCACAAGCTGCAGATTCAAAACAGCTTGGTGTAGCCTTTATCGGATATTTAATTTTCACAATCTTTATGACAATTGGTGCAATGGAAACACATAAAGTATTATTTATGATTTTCGTCCTTATTGATTTCTTATTTATCGGTCTTTCATTAAGTACTTTAGGTGTTATGCCGCATGCGATGCATAATTTAGCAGCATATTCAGAACTTCTTATTTCATTATTATCTTTCTATGGTTCAGCAGCAGCAGTGTTAAATACACACTTCGGAAAAGTTGTTTTACCAGTTGGAAAGCCGTTTGGTATTTTTAAAAAGTAATAAAAAAGCACAGATGATTGTATAGTCATCTGTGCTTTTTTTATGAAGTAAACAGAAATAATAAAAAATACAATTGAAATTGATTCTCATTATTAATATAATGAGAATGAGAATCGTTTATTGTTAGAGGGGGATGCCAAAGTGGCGAAAATTTTAATAGCTTATGCAAGTATGTCAGGAAATACAGAGAGTATTGCTGATTTAATTAAAGTTAGTTTAGATGCTTTTGATCATGAAGTAGTATTGCAAGAAATGGAAGGCATGGATGCTGAAGAATTATTAGCTTATGATGGAATCATTTTAGGATCTTATACGTGGGGCGATGGTGAATTGCCATTTGAAGCGGAAGATTTCCATGAGGACTTAGAAAATATTGATTTATCAGGGAAGAAAGTAGCGGTATTTGGATCAGGTGATACGGCGTATGAACTGTTTTGTGAAGCGGTAACGATATTTGAAGAAAGGCTTGTAGAACGCGGTGCAGAGCTTGTACAAGAAGGATTGAAAATCGAACTAGCTCCAGAAGATGAAGAGGATGTTGAAAAATGCAGTAATTTTGCAATTGCATTTGCTGAGAAGTTCTAAGAATGGGAGTGTCAACGTGGAGACAATGTTAAGTGCGACCGCTATTACAAAGTTAAGAGATGGGAAGCTTATGTTAGCTACTACATATAATGGTTTATTTATTGAACAAAACGGAGAATGGAAACAAATTTTAAATGGTTTTCAAAAACGAATTAGGGATTTACATAGCGAAGATAATGTAGTGTATGGTGTAGGTGATGAAGGAATTTTTATTCGTAGTATGAATGGTGGAGAGAATTGGACAGTTCAACGTTTTCCAACAAAGGCAACGAGTTGGAATGTGTGTAGTAATATAGAAGGAACTGTCATTGCTCATGGAGATAAAACGTTGTATCATTCGAATGATTTTGGTTCGACATGGGAAACCATTCATCCATTTCTTGAGTATGGTGGCGGGGCACCATCTATTCGATCGTTGTTTTTATATAAACATTACTTATTTATCGGTACGAAAATACATGCTAAATATGGTGGTGTTTGGCTATTTAATTTGGAGACACGTAAATTAAATAGGATTAAAATCGTGATGAATCAAATGATCTCAGCGTTGACTTTACACAACTCTTATTTAGTAGCAGCCAGTGGATCGTGCAAAGGGATTAGCGGGAATATTTCTTTTTGTAAAATAGAAGAAAGTATTGAGAGTGAAAAAACATATTGGCACACATGTCAAAGCGAGCAGAAAGCAAGTAGCTATTTAGACTTAAGTGTAGATCAACATGTGTTATATACAACGTCAACGCAAAATAAGGCTGGGATTAGTACTGTTTGTCGTGTACTTTTAGAAGAAGGAATTGTAACAGTATGTGATTCAGTTAAAGGGCATGGCTGGCGCATTGTGAACCAAAAAGAAGCCTATTTTGTAGCGGGATCAGGTGAATCAAAAGCGATGCAGTGGAAGAAAAAAGTTGTATAGCAAAAAAACTTTGCTTTTATTATATTGATATGATATATTATATTTAAACCATTTTACTTTTAATAATATAGAGATTTAAATGAGCTGTAACTTCCGAGGAGGATAGCAATGTTAAATCTCCTCAGAGTTGCAGTTTTTTTAATGTCTGACTTATTTTTGTAAAGTGGTTGAAAATGAATATGTACATATAGGTACATTGTAGGAGGATTTTTTACATGCAAAACGGTAAAGTAAAATGGTTTAACTCAGAAAAAGGTTTCGGATTCATCGAAGTTGAAGGCGGAGAAGACGTATTCGTTCATTTCTCAGCTATCCAAGGCGAAGGTTTCAAAACTTTAGAAGAAGGTCAAGAAGTTACTTTCGAAGTAGAACAAGGTAACCGTGGACCTCAAGCTACAAACGTTAACAAGAAGTAATTGTGGAAAAAAGAAGGGCTTGCCCTTCTTTTTTTTTGCATTTTTATTGAATAACCTCCTATGTACATAGCATAATGAGATTGAATTTTCGTTTTTTAGACGAAGTATTACATGCATAAAGTGTATGAATAAATAAATACTGAAAATAAAGTATGTGTGTGAAAAGGAATGTAGAAAGAGGTAAATAAATTGGAAAACGCTACACATTTTATTGTGTTTGATATAGAGAGAAATTTTAGGCCGTATAAATCAGAAGATCCGTCAGAGATAGTTGATATCGGAGCTGTAAAAATAGAAGCAAGTACAATGAAGGTAATTGGAGAATTTTCGGAGTTAGTAAAACCGGGGGCACGACTTACTCGTCATACGACAAAATTAACGGGAATTACAAAGAAAGATTTAATTGGTGTCGAGAAATTCCCGCAAATTATAGAAAAATTTATTCGGTTTATCGGAGAAGATTCTATATTTGTTACATGGGGAAAAGAAGATTATCGATTTCTATCTCATGATTGTACGTTACATAGTGTAGAATGCCCTTGTATGGAAAAAGAAAGAAGAATTGATTTACAAAAATTTGTTTTTCAAGCGTATGAAGAATTGTTTGAGCATACACCAAGTTTACAATCTGCAGTAGAACAGCTCGGTTTAATATGGGAAGGGAAGCAGCACCGAGCTTTAGCGGATGCTGAGAATACAGCGAACATACTTCTTAAAGCATATAGCGAGAGAGATATTACTAAAAGGTATAAAAGACATGGTGAACTCGAGCTTGTAAAGGACGGAAAATTAACAGAAAAAGCGAAAAAAAAGATGCGAAAATGGGTATTTAAAGAAATGAGAAAAAATACAGAGCGTCCTTTCGTTTGGAGTACATTTGAAAGTAGTGACACGTGGGAAAGTATAACGGAAAGATATTATATAAGTGAACCTACAATAGAACTTCTGAAAAAACATTTTCGTACGGCGGTTCGAAAAGCGGAAAGGCAGATTAGGTATTTGGCTGAGATGGAGAAGAATGCAGAGGTTAAATAACATTCTTCTCTATTTCTAGCTACATAAATTTACTGTCATTGTATTGATGGATGAATAAAGTATTCATATAAATAGGAATTGATTTGTTGTGCTACTTTGAAATTTAAGGTGTGGTAAGAAATTTTTTAATATATTCATAAAATTAGAGCCCATAGAAATGAAAGAGGGTAAAGTTGAATGGAAGCAATCTTTAACATTGTAACAGTTTTAGTTTTTGGGATAATATTTACCACGCTATTAGCGGTAATTACACTTCCTTTCATAGCAAAGAAGAAGAATTGGAAAAAGCTTAATATCTCTTTAAGTCGTGGTGTGTTAAAGATAAAAATAGAAGAGTAAGATAAGAGTTTTAGAAAAGGTGGGTGTGATAGTGATAGACTTAGATATTAAAGACGTCAACGTACAGATGGAATTAAACGGAGTCTTTTGGAATGAGGATGGGATTGCTGAAATGACGGTGACTACAAAAGAAGAGCATTCTTTTCTTCTTCGTTTAGTAGTTGATTTAGAAAGTAAAACGATTAGGGCGACGAGTGCTGAAATAGTGAATGGATTCTGTCCTCTGTGCAAACAGAAAAGGAATGAATGTAGTGAACTTAATGACTTGCAAAATAAAATGGGAATTTTAGAAGAAGCCTATGATTGGGTGAGAGAGCATCCGGAATATCGTTTTCAGTTATCTTTTTACGAGTACAATAAGTTTGAGGTAGTGAAATGAAATTTTAATTTTGAGAACATACATAGTGACTAAAAGGAAAAATACCAAAAACTTATAGAAGGGTTTGGTCTATAAGGAATATTGAAGCCGATATTTCTAATGGAAATACGTTTGTATAACCAGAAAGGGATGGACTTGATTCTGCAACAAAAGTCATCTTGGATCAAAATTATTTTTAAACATAAACATATTTTGTTATAAAGCAGAAAAACCGATTCTTAGTAGAATCGGTTTTTAATATAAATGAAAACTATGCCCCAAATAAAAGAGCGCTTATTAAAAGCGCCCAGTAAAAACAGTTAAATGGAAGAATTTATTCAATCCCGTTCGGATCATAAGAATACTGCTGCTTATTCTCAATCCGCTCAATTACGTCTTGCAACTCGTCTGGCTTCAGAAACTCAATTGGAGAGAAGCCTTTCTCAAATGTAAGTGTATCAGCCTCAATCATTAATACGTATCGGTCATTTACCTTTGCGATATGTATTTGATCCCCGAAATCAGCAAGCAGGGCCTTCACAGAGATATGATCTGCTTTTAGCTTTAATTCCACTTCAGGAGCATGCTCGACGATTTGAGCGGTAGCTTCCATTACTTCTTCGGTTGAAAATTGTTCCATAATTTCGCGTTTTGGACTGGCAGCCCATACTTCCATCGCTTGGTCGAATTGTTCACGTTCTTCCGTACCTTCTTCAAATACATCTTCAATTTGGTCGTATACCATGTCCATTACTTGTGTTTTCATAATTTCAGGCATAGAGCGTTCGTATTCGACGAATTTTAAGAAGTCTTCAAAGTAACGGGCGTGTGATGCTTGGTGAATTTTTAGCTCGCCCACTTCGACCATACCTTCTTCGGGCATGTACGGATATTGGATAGATTTCATATTTTTTGTTGTGATGGCCATTTCAACGTTACGAATTAGTGTGGATTCATCGGAAATAGAAGCGACTTTTGGCTCGAAGTCACATTTCATAACGAAGACGAATGGATCATCAAAGTATTTGCGTAGTTTTGCTTGCGCAATTAAAAATACACCACCGCGCACAGCACTTGTGTCAAGATATGTATAAACGAGAGGTTCGCTCATATCTTTGAAGTTTTCCTTCGTTTCTGCAAAGCGGATGCGATTAAATAAGTTGTAATGAGGATTTGAATCAAGTTCGTGCCCTTCTTCTACAATAAAGCGACCGATTTTTGTCGGAGCTTGTTCTGTTTTCGCATGACGTTCTACTTTTCTCTTTGAAATTTTTAATAATTCTCCATTCAAAAATTCTTTTAAGGAGCTATCTTCATACTCTTCAGCGTCTAATGTTTGAAAATGTTTGTAGCGTTTATCAACAGCTTCACCTTTTCCTTCTACTTGTACAACATAAAAGGAAAGATAATTTATTTCAAAATCCATATTTATCACCTTGTTTCATTTCATTAACTCTTATCAGTATAGAGATGGAAAAAACTTTCGTCAATTTATATAAGGAAGGGGAAGCCCCCTTCCTTCATATATTTTTTATTTCCGAAATTAAAATCCGTCTTCTAATGCTGAAAATGGAATGTTCAGTCTGTTTTCTACTGTACGTAAACGTTGGTTTAAGCGGTTTAATCTACGTGTATGACGTTCAACCGTGTTTTCTAATTGACGTACTCTTTGTTCAAGCTCATTTACTCGTCTTTCTAATTGACGGTTTCCAGCACCAGGAAAAGAGATTGGAAGTTGGAATTGTCGAGTTTGATCATATGGATTAACTTGTTCTACTGGATCTATATATTGTTGGTATTGTGCTTGTAAATCATATTGAGGTTGATAACCAGTTTGGTTATATGGATCGTATGGATTGTAGGGGTACATAAAAACATCCTCCATTTCTTTAAAATAGGTTAATTCACCATAATGTATGTGTAAAAGCGGAGTGTGGCACGGCAAATACCTATTTATGTTCACAGGATGTTTTTTATAAATACGAATATGGAGTTTTACATTTGTATTTCGTTCGTTTTATGGTATATACTGGATAATAGGGAGAGGTTACGTAAAGGTTACAATTCTATCAAACTCAAACTTTTATGTAAATATATATAGACATTTGGAAAAGAAAAGAGTAATTTATATAGAGTAAAAAATAACTTGTAACAATTTATAAATATATTGTAAAATGATTGTAACAAAACATACATAAAAATGAAATAATACATAAAAGTAGTATTGGGGAAAAGGGGAGAGTATATTGTTCCGTAAAGTAAAGGGTATATTAGTTGGGGTTTTATGTGTAGCTGTAGTGAGTGGCTGTGGTACAAAAGTAAGTGATGTTGCATTAGTAAGTGATATTGGTGGCCACACGGTAGAGGTTAAAGCAGAAGTACAGGATTCTATTAGTTTAGTAGATGGTCGTACAGGTACGGAAGTAAAAAAGTTAGATTTGTCGAGTCTAGGTTATTTTGAAGATGAAGCGAAATTTAAAAAATCAGTTGAGAAGGTTGCTAGGGAAGTTGGAAAAAATGTTGACAAAAAGATGGTCCCTTCACGTCTAGGATCTGATGGAAGTTGGCAAGAAGGGAAACCTTCTTATGAATTAATGGAAAAAGAATTAGTAGATAAACTATTAAACGTAGGTATGTGGGATTCTTCCTATCAATTACCTATTGTTGAGAAGAAGCCTACTGCAACATTAAGTGATGCGCAAGGAAGTGGTACGGTAATTGGTAGATATGAAACGAATTTAGGTGGCTCAACAGGTGGCCGTATTGAAAATATTCGTTTGTCAGCAGCGAGCATAAATGGAGTTGTATTAGCAAAAGGAGACCGTTTCTCTTTCAATGCATTAATTGGTGATACAACGCCAGATAAAGGATATCAATTAGGAAAAGAAATTGTAGATGGTAAATTAGTAGATGGATATGGCGGTGGTGTTTGTCAAACATCATCAACATTATACAATGCGGCAGATCAAGCTGGTTTGAAAATGGTAGAGAGAACAACACATTCTAAAACGGTAGGTTACGTTCCACAAGGAAGAGATGCTACAATTGCATATCCATACTTAGATTTAGTGTTTGAAAACACGAATGATGCACCTGTGAAACTTTATATGGGCATTCAGGGCGGAAAGTTAGTTGCTGAAGTACATAAAATGCGATAAGAATTAGAACAGACTATTTTTGTAAAGTCACCTTTTCTGAAAGTTAGAAGAGGTGACTTTTTATTATGAATATAAAAATAATTGTAAATTCTGACTTTTCTTATTTACATAGGATGATTTTAGTTGTATCCTTCATAGTAACGGTTATATGTAATGGAAGAATATTGGGATAAGGAGATGGAGTTATTTATGGTACAAATTCATCCGAAAACACGTATTGGTCATGTTGAATTTAAGGTGATAGATTTAGAACGTCAAATTTCCTTTTATGAGAATGTTGTAGGCTTAGAAGTAATTAAGCAAGAGGGGAATAAAGCATATTTATCTGGAAAAGGTGGAAAGAATACATTACTTGTTCTTGAAAAGTTAGAGGACGGGGTACTGCAAGAGCCGCGTACGACTGGTATATATCATGTAGCCTTTTTGGTTCCGACTCGTGAGGCTTTTGCGTCGGCATTATTTGGTGTGATTCGTAATAAGAATGTAATTGATAGTCCGGCTGAGCAAGAGGGACGTTATACATATTCAAATGAAATTTTACCAATTTCAAGGTTTAATAGCGCGAGTGATCATACGTATAGCGAAGCGTTTTATTTACAAGACTTAGAGGGAAATGGTATTGAAATTTATGCGGATCGTCCGCGCGATCAATGGGGGGAAGGGCCAGGAGGAAGTACCCCGCTGGATTTAAAAGAACTAGCAACGCTTGTTGATTATGAGTTCGATGGATTACCTGCTAATACTGTCGTTGGACATGTACATTTACGAATAGCTAATGTAGAAGAGTCACATGACTTTTATGTAGATACAGTAGGCTTGGAAGTGCAGCAACGTGAAGATGACTGCTTATTCATTTCTGCAGGAGGATATCATCACCATATAGGCGCAAATACGTGGAACGGAGTAAATAACCCGCATCCACCAGCACATGCAACTGGACTTAAGGTATATACGATTGTATTACCGCATAAAGAAGCATTAGATGAAGTAAAAGAAAGATTAATAGAAAAACAGCATGAAATACACGAAATTACAAATGGATTTACTGTAGTCGATCCGAGTGGTATTACAGTACAGTTTGAAATAGAAACAGCATAAAAGAAGTCGGAAGGTGTATAATTACCTTCCGACTTCTTTTTGATACGTAATCCAGGTAGCACAAGGATTGAAAGGAACGGATTTTAATATCTCCATTGCATATATACTTGTTGAATCGAATTCACCTTGAATGAAAGAATAGCCGTGTTTATTTGCATACATAAATTGTTCGAAAACGAGCAGTTTCAGTAAGGATAAATCGTCTTTCGTGTGAGTTCCGCACCATCCTAGTTCTACCGTATTATCCTTTTCTGATGTATGGAGGAAAGAGTATGCCATAATTTGATGCTCTTCATCTATAATGAGAAAGCTCCCATCTAGTAGTACGTCATCAGCTAAAATCATCTCTTGCCAAGTTTGTAGTGGGAATGAGGCAACGGGATTTGCTAGGTGGGTTTGCTCATAATTTTCTTTTACTAAGTAGGCTAGTTTTTCTAATAAATTATTATTTGATACGATGTTCGATAAAGTTTGTACATGATAATTTGAATTAGGAACTATATCGATAGAAACTATTTTTTGTAAGTCTAATATCGGCATATAGGTTCTTCGAATTTCCGTAAAATTATGTTCTTCAAAAAACGTTTTTAAATGAGCTGATGTTTCCCATATAGAGGTTTGTAATGGGAGTTTAAAGTTTTCTCGCTTTTGAATCTCGTTTAATAAAAATTCTTCAATGTGTAGCTCTGCATAGAAAGGATTCGTATATATTCGAAAGTATGTGCAGTATGGATGGAAGTTACTGCCCCAGGTGAAAAAGATGCCTACTACATCTTTTTTATAGTAGGCAACATATGCACATTTTGTTTTATTATTTCGTAATAAGTGAAATAGGTACGATTCTTCATTGTATAAATCAATAAGTTGTTTTACTTTTAATTCATTACTTTTATTATAACTCTCTATAACAAGATTATGTTCATTGGATGACTTCTTCATAGCTCAATCCAAAAACGCCTTACTACATTCCCATCTTCCTCAATGAAATCCTCATCACGAAGCCCGCCGTTATGTAAAATTGTTTTTTCTGAAGCAGTATTTACTTCATCGCAAACGATCAGTGCTTTCGTGATGTTTAATTGCTTCGCTTTTTCCAGTGATAATGCTAGTAATTTCGTAGCGTAACCTTTTCTTCTTTCAGAAGGGCGAATGCCATAACCGATATGACCGCCAGCGTTAAATAAATGTTCGGTTAAACTATGACGTATATTAACAGCTCCTACGATCCTATTATGATCTGTAACGAGCCAATACGTAGAATCTGGTACCCAAGAGTCAGGAAGATTTATTCCATTATGTGCATCGAGTAGTTCTTGCACCATAGCGGGGAAGTTAGAAGGATCCTTTGTAATAACCCACGGAATCATCGTTTCACCGCTATCTTTCCATTCGTTATAAAAATCTAAGTATTCGTCTTGTAAATCGGTAGTAGGTGTAAGCAAAGAGACGTTCATTGTGAGTAAGCTCCTTTATTTATGTAGTATGTATAAAAAAATCACGACATGAAATGAAAACGTTTTCTTAATTTTCTCAACCTCATTTCATGTTATCCACCTTTGTTTTTTCAAGAAAATGAGTGGATGTTTAAAATTAGAAGTTATTTATTTTATGTTAATATTTAAAATATTAACATAAAATGGCCTAGGTATTAAGTGTATTTTAGTAAAATTCCTTCATATCGATACATGGATGTGTGTGATAATTTTTATTTTATCTATCTATAATGAATGAAAGGGGGAAGGGCTCGTGAGTGTAAATATTGATTTCATTATACGAATCGGTGTTGCTGGTTTGTTAGGAGCAATAATCGGTATTGAAAGGGAAATTCGATCAAAAGAAGCGGGCTTAAAAACACATTTCCTAGTAGCGGTAGGGAGTGCATTAATAATGGTCGTTTCGAAATATGCTTTTTCAGATATTATGAATGAAGAACATATGGCACTAGATCCGAGTCGTATTGCAGCGCAAGTTGTTAGTGGAGTAGGTTTTTTAGGTGCAGGTACAATTATTATTCAAAAGCAGGCGGTGAAAGGATTAACGACAGCAGCTGGTTTATGGGCTACAGCAGGAATTGGATTAGCAATTGGTGCTGGTATGTATGTAGTAGGAATTGGAGCGACGATTCTTGTTTTAATTGGTTTAGAGATTGTAAGTCGTATTTTTAAGGTGCAATTTTTATTTCCGCAAAATATAATGGTGCAAATGTGTATAAATAAACGTGAAGCAGTACAACAAATATTAGAAACACTTCATATGAAAGGCATTCCAATACTTTCATATGAAGTGGAAGCTTCACAGCAAGGGATAGAAATTGTTTATAAGGTAGGGATGCAACTGAAAAACATATCGTCAGAAGAAAAGAATGAATTTATTCAGCATATGCAAACATTACCAGAAGTTACATTCATAAAGTTAAAATCATAGTTTTGAAAACGAGGATAGATGTAGCGGGAATTTCGCTATAATCTATCTTTTTTTGATATAAAGCGCACATAAAGTCAAGTGTTAATTTTGCATGGTATGGATACATGTGTGAACGTTACCTTATTTTTTCTCAATACAGTATAAAAAGTAAAAATAGTAAAATAATGGTGCGGTACACTAAAAAATGTAAGGTAGGGGAGAGCATGAAAGGCTATTCAAAAAAAGTGTTAGTAGGGGTAAGTTTTGCTAGTTTCATGTTAGGGAGTTTTCAAGGGGGCGCATTGGCAGAAGGTACAAAGGGAGAGCAAGTTTCATATCGGAATGTGCTCAAAATGGAACCAGTTGGTGTACAATTACCTGTGCAAGAATTAGCTCATTCATCAAAAGTGTTGGAAAATAAGTCTTTTGAGAAAAGGCTAAAATTTGCTGATTTGTCACAAAGACCGCCTGAAGTGAAAAAGGAAAGTAAGCCATTAGCTGTAGCGAAAACGTATACAATTGCTGAATTAAATCAATTGAGCAATCAGCAGTTAGTGGACTTACTTGTAACAATTGATTGGGAGCAAATTACTGGGCTATTTCAGTTTAATAAGGATAGTCTTGCATTCTATCAAAATGATAGTAGAATGCAGGCAATTATTGATAAATTGAACCAGCAAGGACAAGCTTATACGAAAGATGATTCAAAAGGGATTGAGACTTTAGTAGAGGTGTTACGATCTGGTTTTTATTTAGGATTTTATCATACAGAATTAAGTAAACTAAATGAGCGAAGCTATCATGATAAATGCTTACCTGCACTAAAAACGATTGCGAATAACCCGAATTTTAAACTCGGTACATTAGAACAAAATAGAGTTGTCTCATCATATGGAAAATTAATTGGAAATGCTTCAAGTGATGTGGAAACGATCACAGCAGCTGCAAAGATTTTTAAACAATATAATGATAATTTTTCTACATTGGTAGATAATCTTTCAGCTGGAAATGCGATTTACGATATTATGCAAGGTGTTGATTACGATATTCAATCGTATTTGTACGATACGAGAAAAGCACCGAAAGATACAATATGGTATCAAAAAATTGATAGCTATATTAATGAATTAAGTCGTTCTGCCTTAATTGGAACGGTGACAGCGAAAAATGGTTGGTTAATTAATAATGGTATTTATTATACAGGTAGACTTGGTACGTTCCATAGTACAGAAACGAAAGGATTACAAGTTGTAACAGATGCCATGAAAATCTATCCGTATTTAGGTGAGCAATATTTCGTAGCTGCTGAGCAAATTGCGACGAATTATGGCGGGAAAGATGCGAATGGTAAAGTGGTTGATCTAGATCAAATAAGAGAAGATGGTAAGAAAAAATATTTACCGAAAACGTATACGTTCGATGATGGAGCAATTGTGTTAAAAGCTGGAGATAAGGTGACTGAGGAAAAAGTAAAACGTCTATATTGGGCGGCAAAAGAAGTGAAGGCACAATTCCATCGTACGGTTGAAAGTGACCAGCCGTTAGAAAAAGGCAATCCTGATGATGTATTAACGATGGTTATTTATAATAGCCCAGCTGAATATCAATTTAACCGTCAATTATACGGGTATGAAACGAATAACGGCGGTCTTTATATAGAAGGAACAGGTACGTTCTTTACTTATGAACGTACGCCAGAAGAAAGCATTTATAGTTTGGAAGAATTGTTCCGACATGAGTTCACGCATTATTTACAAGGTAGATATGAAGTGCCAGGACTTTGGGGACAAGGGAAGATGTATGAGAATGAGAGATTATCTTGGTTTGAAGAAGGGAATGCGGAGTTTTTTGCAGGTGCAACGAGAACAGATAATGTTGTACCGAGAAAGAGTATTATAGGAGGCATATCTTCAAATCCAGCAGAACGTTATACAGCAGAGAGAACGTTAAACGCAAAATATGGAACGTGGGATTTCTATAATTATTCCTTCGCTTTACAATCGTACATGTACAATAAGAGATATGATATGTTTGACAAAATTCATGATCTTATTAGGAAAAATGATGTAACAGCATATGATGCATACCGCTCTGCTTTAAGTAAAGATGCGAATTTAAATAAAGAGTATCAAGACTATATGCAAATGTTAGTAGATAACCGTGAGAAATATAATGTTCCATTAGTATCAGATGATTATTTAGCGACGCACGCACCGAAACCAGTTTCAGATATTGCAGCAGAAATTACAGCAGAAGCAAAATTAAGTAATGTATCAGTTAAGAAAAACAAATCACAGTTCTTTCATACATTTACACTACAAGGAACATATACAGGTACGACTGCAAAAGGAGAATATGAAGACTGGAAATCAATTACACAAAACGTAAATGATACGTTAAAACGTTTAAGTGCGAAAGAATGGACAGGCTATAAAACAGTAACAGCTTATTTCGTAAATTACCGTGTGAATGCAGCAGGACAATTTGAGTATGATGTTGTATTCCATGGGATTAATACAGAAGAAGGTGCTGTGAATAAAGCGCCAGTTGCGGTTATAAATGGGCCCTATAGTGGAAATGTAAATGAAGCAATTTCGTTTAAAAGCGATGGATCAAAAGATGAAGATGGGAAAATTACTTCGTATAAATGGGAGTTTGGTGATGGAGCAGTAAGTAATGAGCAAAATCCGACTCACGTGTATACAAAAGAAGGAACATATACAGCGAAATTAACAGTAACAGATGACAAAGGATTAACGAATACTGCTACAACGAATGTAACGGTTCAAAAGAAAGAAGATAACAATGTGGAAAAAGAGCCGAATAACTCATTCCAGACAGCAAATAAACTGCAATTCAATCAAGTTTTACGTGCTAGTTTAGGAAACGGTGATACGAGTGATTACTTTGAAATAAATGTGGAAACGGCGAAAAACCTGCAAATTAATGTAACGAAGGAAAATAATATTGGAGTAAACTGGGTTCTTTATTCGGAAGCAGATTTAAATAATTATGTTACGTATGCCCAGCAAGAAGGGAATAAGTTAGTAGGAAGTTACTACACGTATCCAGGGAAATATTATTTACATGTGTATCAGTATGGCGGGGGAACAGGGAATTATACGGTAGAAGTGAAATAGTAAAAAGGTCGCCGTAAGTGGCGACCTTTTTGTTGCGTGTTATACAAAAAAATTTACAAAAGCTTGATAGGCACTACCAAGAGAAAATAACGTAGCTACCATATGTGCAGTCCATTTAGGCATATTTAATTTCAATACGGTATTGTACAAGATTCCATATAAGGGGGCCTGCCGACGAAACGCGGAAATTATACGCTAAGCATAAGTTTACCAATAAAATAAAAAACAAAGTCTGTAAATTTATGTAAAATAATGATATAATTTAATTGAATATAAAGAAAAAGGAAACCGATACAGCTTGTGCGTATGCAGTGCATTTTGGTCTGGGTCGCAGTCTTTTAACGTGCTCGAACTACAGGAGGAGTAAGCATATTCCCGATGGATCCATTTCTGTACTTCCATTACCTAGGGGAATCCCCTGGTATCCAAGACTAAATTTTACCCATACATCATTTTTTTGATGTAGCTCTTGAAGATAAAAACTATTTAATTTTCAAGGAACAGTTATTAACTTAAAACTTATTATACGAGGAGGGTGTATCATGAAAAAAATATGCTTTGTATTAATTGTCGACGCTGGTATAAATTATGGTTCAATATTTTCTCTACCATTTTTAAGGAATCAGGATGATTTGAAGGAATATTTTTCTGAGTATTACGATGTTTCGATTAATTATATTAGGGATAAAAACTCAGTTGACTATTTGGTAGTTCCCAAACCGTGTCCACCTTTTGATAATGAAAATAATCTTCCAATAATTGAAGTACCAGCAAACTTATTTATGGAAAAGGATTTTGAAAAAATAAAGACTTATATAGACAATTATTTTTCTAATAACTCATAAAGAAAATAAAAGTACAGTAAAAAGAAGTCCGATAAAAAACGAGTAGTGAAGATTCAATGAATAAGGCACGAGCAACATTAGTAAATTACCAGTACCAACTAGATTTAGCTTCTTATTGGGGAGATGGTACCACTTCGTCTTCAGATGGGATGGGCATGCAAATGGGGGGTTCATCTTTACATGCAGACGCAAATCCACAGTACGGAACAGGTAAAGGTGCTACCATTAAAGTCCGATTAGTGAAGGCTAATAATCAGTGGGGGATGAAGAAAACCCCCACTAATTAAAGTTTCACTTTATCGCTTTATGAGTGATCAATTCTCTAGCTTTCATACAAAAGTGATTAATCCGAATGCTAGGGATGCCGTTCATGTCATTGATGGTTTACTACATCACGAAACAGATTTACATATTGAAGAGCATGCTATTTGATCATTACGCCTCTTAGAACATAAATAAAACCCTTGATTTTCTGCTTAGCGTAGATAAATCAAGGGTTTTTCTTTCGAAATCTTTTTACGCGTTATAGCCGAATAATTTTAAATCTTCCCCTGAGTTCGAAATGATCTCTTCGAACTTCAATCCTACTTTTTCTAAAAGCTTTCCTGACTGGATGTTATCAGTAGTAGTAATGGCTACAATTCGTTTCAGACCTAGTTTTTGTACTCCGTATTCGATTACAGCAGAAGCTGACTCGTAGCCATATCCTTTCGAACGGAATTTCTCTAAAAAGGCAAAGCCGATATCAACATCTTCTAATGAATCTCTTTTAATAAGGCCACACATACCGAGCGGAGTGAGATCTTCTTTTCGTTCTACTAAGTAAAGGCCGAAGCCCATTTTATTATACATATCAACGGGTCCGTTTAAGATGTATTTTTTTGCATCTTCTAAGTTTTTAATCCTTTTATCACCGATATACTGAATCCATGCAGAATCGTTTACTAACTCGAGAATAAATGGAGCATCTTTTATATGAAACCAGCGAAGAACGAGTCGTTCCGTTTCAAGAACTATCACAATCTACTGCACCACCTTTAACATTTATAATCATTAGTATGGATTGTGTAATACAAAATCGCAACATATTTTAAAAGAGCCTGGATTGTTCACATAAAGTTCGTTTGTTTTGTATAAAGGGATATTTTATAATTAGAATTGATTGTAAAGAGTGAGATGCTTATACAATGACTCCTAGGTGACTAGGAGTTTTTACTATATAACTATCATTATTACTAAATATGACACACTACACATTCTACTCAAGGAGGTACATAATGAAGAAATTATATAATGCATCGTTTACGTATTTGATTATCGGTTTATTATCAGGGATTTTCGCTAGGGAGTATGGAAAGTATAAAGGGATTGTAGGATCTACTTTGTTAAACCTTTTACATACACATACACTTGTACTCGGCTTTTTCTTCTTTTTAATTGCTTTAGGATTAGCAAAAGTATTCGCGTTTCATGAAGCGAAAAGTTTTAATAAGTGGTTTGTTGTACATAATATCGCATTAATTTTAATGTTAGGTTCGCTAGCAGCAAGAGGGCTTCTTCAGTTAAATGGAGCGGACTTTAAAGGATTAACTTATATTGTTGGTTTTTCTCATTCGCTGATGGCATTTACTTTAATTTGGTTTATGTTGTTAATAAAGAAGTCGTTTAAAATGTAGTTTTATAGAAAAGAACTTGCGATAGGTATTGCAAGTTCTTTTCGTTTATTCGACAGTATGAAACGAATTGCATATGTATAAAACTTGAATTATTTAATTTTTCGGATTATTATGTATAAAATACTTAACATATTTTGTAATTCAAATTTATAGAAAGTAGGAGAGTGTACGATGGAAATAACAGTAGAGCGTTTAGTAAATGAATTAAAGGGTGTGCTTCCCGAAGATCGAGTAGTAATCAATACGACAGTAAGAGAGTTACATAGTAAAGATGAATCTTATCATGCCAGTAGTTTACCTGATGTAGTAGTTTTTCCGAAAACGACAGAAGAGGTTAGCGCGATAATGAAAATAGCGAGTGAGCACGGGACACCCGTCGTTCCGTTTGGGGTAGGTTCTAGTTTAGAAGGACATGTAATTCCTTATGAAAAAGGAATTACGGTTGATTTTTCATTAATGAACAAAATTCTTGAAATAAGAGAGAAAGATTTTCTGGTGAAAGTACAGCCAGGAGTGACTCGTTCTCAGCTCAATAAAGAATTGAAGAAATACGGTTTGTTTTTTAGTGTAGATCCAGGAGCAGATGCAACGTTAGGTGGAATGGCCGCTACAAATGCGAGTGGAACGACAGCCGTGAAATATGGCGTTATGCGTGATCAAGTTCGTGATTTAGAAGTCGTTCTTGCTAATGGAGAAGTAATACATACTGGGAATTTAGCTGTGAAGTCGTCATCAGGTTACCATTTAAATGGTGTTTTCGTAGGATCAGAAGGTACGCTTGGATGCTTTACAGAGTTAACATTAAAAGTATACGGCATACCAGAGCATGTTATGGCCGCGAGAGCATCGTTTCCAACTATAAATGATGCAGTAGAAGCTGTTATTAACATATTGCAAGCGGGTATTCCGATTGCGAGAATTGAACTCGTTGATGAACTATCTATGAAACAAGTCAATCATTATAGTGAAACAAGTTACAGAGAAGAACCTACATTGTTTTTAGAGTTTCACGGTAATGAAGCAGGGTTAAAGCAAGATGTTGAGTTTACGAAAGAAATTGTTTTTGATCATAAATGTAAAGAAGTTGCTTTTGAAACGGAAACTGCAGCGAGAAATAAATTATGGGATGCACGGCATAACCTAGCATACGCTTACGTTCATAGCTATCCTGGTAAAAAGCTTATGAGTACAGACGTATGTGTACCTATTTCAGAATTGGCTGGGGCAATTCAACATGCGAAAGATACATTAGATAAGGTTGGGCTTGTTGGTGGTATTCTTGGTCATGTAGGAGACGGGAATTTCCACGTGCTCTTAATGGTTGATCCAAACGATAAAGAAGAAGTGGAAAAAGCAGATGAAATAAATGAAAGTATCGTTCTATATGCTCTTAAACGAGGAGGAACATGTACAGGGGAACATGGCGTTGGTATTGGAAAACGGAAGTATCAGGAAGAAGAACATGGGGCGGCATTACTCGTAATGGAAAAAATAAAGAAAGCTCTTGATCCGCAAAATATTTTGAATCCGAATAAAGTTTTTCAGTTAAAGGATAGGGGATGATGGGGTGAAAGTACTAGAAGCGATAAGTAATATAGCTGGAAAGTATTTTGCATTTTGGGTTATTTGTATTGCAACTATTGCGTATTTTATTCCCGCTCCATTTCTCGGGTTAAATAGTTACATAACGATTTTACTCGGGGTTGTCATGTTTGGGATGGGGTTAACATTAAAGGCTGTTGATTTTAAAATTATTGCTACAAAACCATTGCCAGTTATTATCGGTGTATGTGCTCAGTTTATTATTATGCCACTTGTCGCATACGTACTAGCCTACGTTATGAATCTGCCAGCAGAATTAGCAGCTGGATTAGTGTTGCTCGGTTCAGTACCGGGTGGCACCGCATCAAATGTTATGGTTTATTTAGCGAAAGGGAACTTAGCGTTGTCTATTGCAATGACATCATTATCAACGTTACTAGCACCAATTGCTACACCTCTTATTTTACTATTACTTGCAGGACAATGGATGCCGGTTAATCCTATGTCTATGTTTCTTTCTATCGTACAAGTTATTATCATACCTATTATTTTAGGATTAGTAGTGAAGAAGTTTTTCCCAAAAACTGTTACGAAAGGAATGACTGTTATTCCTTTCATATCAGTTTTAGCAATTATCATTATTGTTTCAGCGGTAGTTTCAGCAAATGTAAGTAGTATTACTTCTTCAGGCCTTCTTATCTTTATTGCCGTTATGCTCCATAATGCTTTCGGTTTTTTACTCGGATATATAACAGCATTCATACTTAGACTAGACGAAGGGACAAGAAGAGCTATTTCAATAGAAGTAGGAATGCAAAATTCAGGTTTAGGTGTTGCGCTAGCAACAGCACATTTTGGACCAGCTGCCGCCCTCCCAAGTGTGTTAGCAGCGGTATGGCATAACATTGCAGGACCGATTTTAGCAACCATCTGGTCAAAAAATGCAAAGGATACTTTCAGTGATGAAACTTTATCGGTAAATATAGAAAAATAGGAATGATAAAGAATGCAAAAACGTATTGTACATTTTGAAGGGCTAGTTGTTTTCATAGCTGCGATTTATGCGTATTCATTATATGAATTTAGTTGGATAATATTTTTTCTGTTCCTTTTAGCTCCGGATTTATCAATGTTAGCGTATGGTATAAATAATCATGTTGGGGCTAACATTTATAATTTATTTCACACATATATCATATCGATATTAATTGTTATCATAGGTGCTTATTTTAAGATAGATATAGTTATTATGATTGGTTTAATATGGACCGCACATATTGGAATGGATCGAATGTTTGGATATGGATTGAAATATGAGACGGATTTTAAGGATACTCATATTCAGAGGTTATAGTTGCTTTTGAGGAGAGGGATACTTTGAAACAGAGAATTACTATCGAAGAGTATAACATCAAATGGGAAAGTGAATTTAATAAGTTACAAACTCTCATTAACGATGTAATGGAAGACAGTATTTTATCCATTGAACATGTTGGGATTACATCTATTAAAGGACTTGCAGCAAAACCAATATTAGATATTGATATCGTAATAGAAGATTATGGGTTTTTTCCTAAAGTAGTAACAAAGCTTGAAGCGATAGGATACTATCATCAGGCAGAATGGAGCTACAAAGGGAGAGAGGCGTTTGGCAGAAAGGACGCTTTCGTTCCGTGGGACGGAGAAAGTACAGATTGGATGGAACATCATTTGTATGTGTGTGATAAAGAAAGTGAAGAGCTAAGAAGACATATAGCGTTTCGGGATTATCTTCGTGAACATGAAGGTGTTGCTGTTGAATATGGATATTTAAAGGAAGAGTTAGCAAGAGAGGCAAAAAGTAGAAGGAGCTATAGTGAAGGTAAGACAGCATTTATTACAAATATATTAGAAAAGATAAACTAAGGCAGCATGGAATACATGCTGCCTATTCTTTTGAAATAGAACGCTGCCATTATAAAACAAATACAAACTGGCCCTGTTGAATGCCACAAGACTTAAATATAATGAGAAATAAAAGACCGGAAAAGAGGGAGTTTATGTATATACCAAAATATTTCGCAATACAAGATGAAGAAATGAAGTACGAAATAATGGAACAAAATAGCTTTGCAACGTTATTTTCTCAACATAATGGGGAACCATATGCAACGCATTTACCATTGTTATTAAATAGAGAGACCCTTACTTTACATGGTCACTTCGCACGGCCGAATGAACAGTGGAAAGATATTGGGACTCAGCAAGTACTAGCTATATTTCAAGGACCACATAGTTACATCTCTCCGTCATGGTATGAAACAAACAATGCAGTACCAACATGGAATTACGTTGCAGTGCATGTATATGGTGAATTAGAAATTGTTGAAGATGAACAGGAATTAATAGATTCTCTTCAAGAGTTAGTACATAAGTATGAAGATCCAGAGAGCGCCTACTCACTTAATGATGTAGACCCGAATTATATAGCAGGATTAAGTAAGGGAATAGTTGGGTTCAAAGTAAAGATAAATAAAATAGAAGGAAAAGCGAAGTTAAGTCAAAATCATTCTGTGGAAAGAAGAAAATTAGTTGTGGAGAAACTTGAGAAAGTTGGTAGTGAGGAGAGTAGGGCGATTGCAGGGTTGATGAGAAAAGAGAGTTTACTTGAAAGGGAAACATTCTAAATAAGCGTATTTAAAAAGACCTTCTTAATGGAAGGTCTTTCGTTTTTTAAAGTGCTTTTTCAGTTGTTGTTGAGTTGTAGTCTTTACTTACGTCAACGGATTGAACAAGGTCAGGTCTTTGTGGTGCAGGAAGATCAGCATGACCCGCTTGGTATGTAAATGAACTATGAATGCCAGTAGCCAAAATACCGAAAACAGATAGTCCTAAAAAAACAGAGCTAATTTTTTTAATCATTTCAATGCCCCTTTCTCAAACGTTTTTTCTTTTGCTTGTAACGCTTTATGAAAATATTCACTTGCCTTAATGTGATTATTTTCACTATGAAATTTAACAGCTAATTTTTCTGAGTATTCTTGAGTGTAGTTATATAATAATTCTTTGTCGAAAAACGTAATTCCTTTAAGGATAATTGTTTCTAATTCTTCAGAACCAACATTATTATTTAGTTCGTTTAGAATTTTAAAATGATATATATATTCTTCATTATTTAATTCCGTACAAATTTTTAACCCTTTTTGGATTAATCCTTCAGCGATACTTGTTTCATCTAGTTTAGAGTGTTCTCTTGCTTGCAAGAAGAGAGCCTTGAAATGTGTAGGTTTCTTTTCGGTCACTTCTGATAGGTGACGGATTGCAAGTGTGGAGAGGTTTTGACTGGCATACAACCAACCCAAATTATTACGTACACTTAAAATTAATTCTTTTTCATCAGATTTCTGTAAAAGGTGTATTGCTGAATTATATTGCTCTTCCGCTTGTTCATATTGTTTTAAATAGACAAATGAGGCACCTAATGTATTTTTACATAATCCAACTTTAACTTCAAAGCCAGTTTGTTTATCGAAAATCTCTTTAGCCTTAGTTGCATATTCAATAGATTCAATTGGTTGGTAAAAGTGATAATGGAAAATCGCCATTCGATAATAAAATTCAGCATGCTCTAGATTATCAGTGTTATTTACTAATAATAACTTAGCCTGTTCATAATGTTCGCTAGCTAAGTTATAGTCTGTGGTTAAAGTTGCATAAATGCCTTTAAAGAAATGATAGTAGTAAGACAGTGGATGATTGGATGAGATTACGTAAGAATCTATTTTATCAAAGCTATCTTTTGAAATACTTAAACTATCTGTCAAAACTTTATGTCGAAACTCTAGTAAGGAATGATATAATGCTAAATTTTTATCTTCCTCGAAGTTTAGTTCCTTTTCCTCAATTTCATGCTTTAAGTTTGTCGCTTGGGACACATCTTGTTTTAGCATAGCCAAATACCAATCATTAAATAATTTTGTAATTTGTTCATTACCTTGTAGTTGAACGTTCATGAAATCCCCTCGCTTTTTGAATATTCTTATAAAATATAGTATCAAAAATAACAATATTTAGAAATACGATTTTTATTTCTCAATATTTGTTTAACAAACTTTTCAGTAAGCCGATTGGAATAGTATTAATTTGTTTTGGAGTAAAGAAAAGGTGTCGGGGGAGGGGGCATTTTAAATTTCTAGTTGAGAGGTGAAAATATAAAAAAGGGTGTGTTCATACAATTTGTATGAACACACCTTTTTTACATATTAAACCATCAAGTCCCACAAAAAGTACGATAAGGACGATTCGTAGGCGCAGGTGGAACGCAGTATTCTTCTTGATCTGTAGAATACGCATAAGGATTTGCTAGAGCTTCAAGAAGTTTCTCCATTATGCTATAGTCGCCATTTGTAACAGCGGCTTCTAGTGCTTCTTCTACGCGATGGTTTCTTGGGATGATGGATGGGTTATTATTTTTCATCATCTCGTAGGTATTTTCTTTCGATTCTTCTTGTCGTTCTAATCGAGATTGCCACAGTTTGTACCATTCTTTAAATTCTAGACTTTCGAATAGAGGCGTATTTTCTAACGTATCAAGAGTTAATGAACGGAATGTATTTGTGTAATCCGCTTTAAATTTCTCCATCATTTTTAAAAGTTGCTCAATAAGTGATTGATCTTGTTCCTCACTGCTAAATAGTCCTAATTTCTTTTTCATTCCAAGGAACCACAGGTTTTCATACTGTACGCTAAATTTTGAAATTTCATCTTGAGCAATTTTTAATGCTTCTTCTTCATCTTCATGCAGAATTGGTATTAAAGATTCTGCTAGTCGCGCGAGATCCCATGCGGCCATATACGGCTGATTTCCATATGCGTAGCGACCTTGTGTATCAATGGAGCTAAATACGGTTCCTTGGTCGTAATTGTCCATAAATGCACAAGGACCGTAATCAATTGTTTCTCCGCTAATTGTTATATTGTCAGTGTTCATTACACCGTGGATAAATCCAACAAGTTGCCATTTAGCGATGAGGCTTGCTTGTTTCTTTATGACTTCTTGTAGCAATGCAGTATATCGGTTTTCATGATCTTCAATTTCTGGGTAATGTCTTTTTATTGTATAGTCAGCTAGCGATTGAAGATCCTCGATTGAGCCGCGAGCTGCAGCATATTGAAATGTACCAACGCGTATATGGCTACTTGCTACTCTAGTTAAAATTGCTCCAGGTAACTTTGTTTCACGGTATGTAGGTTCTCCAGTTGTGACAACTGCTAAACTGCGGGTAGTTGGAATATCAAGTGCATACATTGCTTCGCTTATAATATATTCACGTAGCATTGGACCGAGTGCAGCACGACCATCACCACGACGTGAATACGGAGTAGGGCCAGAACCTTTCAGTTGAATGTCAAAGCGTTTACCTGAAGGAGTAATTTGTTCACCAATTAAAAGAGCACGACCGTCGCCTAACATATTAAAATGTCCGAATTGATGTCCAGCATACGCTTGCGCTAATGGATGAGCTCCTTCTGGGAGTGCATTACCGGCGAAAATAGCGATTTCGGCTTCTTTCTTCAATTCTTCAGGATTAAAGCCAAGAGATATCGCAAGTGAATGGTTTAGCTTAACTAGCTCCGGTGAACTTACGGGAGTAGGGGGGATTTCTGTATAAAATGATTGTGGTAAAGTCGTATAACTATGGTCTAAATTCCAACCAGCTTCATTATTTTTAGTCATTTTATCTCCTCCTTGTTTATTTTTTTATTATGTATTTGTACGTATGTATTCTTTGTAAAATTAGCTAAAAGTATAATATGATATTTCCCCTTGCAATCTATTGTAAGGACTTCACTGCACTATGTCTATTTAACAGTAAATATAAAGACCCCATTTGAAGAAAATGGGGTCTTTGTTATTATTTTATTTTTACAATTATTTTTCCTTTTGCTCTTCCAGCCTCTGAATATTCCATTGCTTTTTGAGCATCCTCAAAAGGGAAAACGCGATCGATTACCGGTTTGATTTTTCCAGCTTCAATATAATTTGCAATAGTGCGTAATTGATCCCCGCTTGGCTTCATAAATAAAAATGAATATTGAGCATTATGCTTTTTTTCAAGTGCAGTAAGTTTTTTACTTGCTAATGAAAATAAGAATGTTTTAAAAAATCCAGAACCAAATTCTTTACCGAAACGAGCATTTGGCATTCCTGAAACGGAAACAATGTTGCCGCCGCTTTTTATAATATTGAATGATTTTTCAAGTGTTGTACCACCAATGGTATCAAATACTGCATCATAATCTTTTAGTATTTCTTCAAATTTTTCTGTTTTGTAATTAATAATTTGATCTGCTCCAAGAGACTTTACTAAATCGGAACCAGCTTCACTAGCAGTTGTTGTAACGGTAGCGCCCATTATTTTTGCTAACTGAATTGCGAAAGTACCAACACCACCAGATCCAGCGTGAATTAAAATCTTTTGATCTTTTTGTAATTGCATAATGTCATGTAATGCTTGATATGATGTTAAGCCAACAAGTGGAATTGAAGCAGCTTCTTCAAAACTTAAATTTTTCGGTTTTAAAGCTATATCATCTTCATGAATGGCTATATACTCCGCGAAAGTACCAATCTTATTTTTTCTTGGACGTGCATATATTTCATCACCGACTTTAAAACGAGTTACTTTGGATCCAACCTTTATGATGACACCGGCAAAGTCATTCCCAAGGATTAGGGGCATTTCATATTTAAGTAACATCTTTACTTTTCCATCGCGTATTTTAAAATCAATTGGGTTAATACTAGCTGCATGAATTTCTGCGAGCACTTCATGCTCATTTATTTCAGGAATAGGTACCTCTGCCATGCGCATTGGAACTTTTCCGTACTTATCAATTATCATCGCTTTCATTTCTTATACCTCCAAATTTCAATAAAGTGAAACTTTAATCAGTGGGGGGTTCTTCATCCCCCACTGATTATTAGTTGAACCAATCGGACTTTTATGGGCAGTTGATCCCCTATCTAAATTCTTTGCTTTCGCTGAATTCTGAGGTGGGGGTCTTACTGCCCGTTAAAGTGGGATAAAAGTTGTGCAATAGCTTTTCGATATCTAATACAAGATTTTTTAATAAACTTAATTTTGTACGTATATCAATATAATAAAAGTTTTTTGTACCTTCTTTTCGCATTAAAATAATACCGGCTTCTCGTAAAATTCTAAGGTGATGTGATACCGCTGGTCGAGAAAGGTGTGTTTGTTTCGTAATTTCTCCTACACGTAATCCGGTTTGACATTCCGTTTCCATGAGAACTAACAAAATAGCTTGACGTGTTTCATCACCAATTGCCAATAATACTTTTTGAGAATCAATAAAATCTTTTTTTATAACATTTAATTGTTCTTGTTTATTCATTTCAATCACTATACCTCCAAAAAATTAATCGAAAGGTTTAAGATGATGGACCATTACTTCGATACGGTAATGCTACATGATTGTTATATGAGCTGCAATATTGGGAAAGAAAATCGAGACGAATGAAATTTTATGAGTTGAAAATGGTAGGGGATAAAAAAGGCTGTAATAATACGTTGTTTCCAAATGAGAATGGTTAAGTCATTGGGCAAAAAATTAAGCGGTCGTAACCCTATATAATTTATAGGGTTACGACCGCTTATCATGTTTTTATTGTTTTGATGTCTACTAAAGTGAGTTCTTTCGTTTTACTCTTGCATACATGCACAATTCAAACGGATTATAGATGTATGAAAAAGTAAAAGTAATTTGGGGCGTAATCTATCTATATGATAATTTAAAATGAAATATAAGTCTATATCTTTGTTGTTTTTTTGATTATATTTATGTCACTGAGCTCAGAACAATGATGTGGAGGATAAGTATATGGAATTGAATGATGTACCAGTTTTAATTGTTGGAGGGGGATTATCAGGATTAGCATCTGCGTTATTTCTTGCAAAACATAATATTGAGTACTTACTTATTGAAAGGCATCCGTCTACTGCAATTCATCCAAAAGCAGGTGGAATCACTTTTCGTACGATGGAGTTATTTCGAGAATTGGGTTTAGAACAAAGAATTAGTTCAGCGGGTAAAACATTAGAAAATTGCCGAGGAAGAATAGCTGTTCATACAATAGCTGAGGCGAATCAGGAAGAATTCGCACAATTGAGGGTGACTCAGTATGAAAACGATGAAAAATTACTTCGAAAAGTAAAAGAGATTAGTCCATCAAAACAAACTGCGTGTTATCAAATAATTTTAGAAGAAATGATGTTACAGGAAGCGAAAACGCTAGGCGGGCAACTATCTTTTTATCATGAATTAGTTTCATTTGAACAAAATGAAAACGGGGTAAAAGCAACCATTCGAAATCGTGAAACAGAAAAAGAAAGTGTCATACATTGTGACTATGTAATTGCAGCAGATGGAGCGAAAAGTAAAATACGTGAGCAGTTAGGGATTAGTACCGAGGGCCGTGGAACAATTGGTGGTTATTATATGAATATTTATTTTGAAGCGGATTTAAGTGAATTTATACAAGGAGATGCATTTGGTTTTTCTATGGTACTCCATCCAGACGTTATTGGTGCGCTTATTCCAGTTGATAACGAAAGAAGATGGATTTACCATGTATCCTATGATCCATTAAAAGGAGAGCGACCAGAGGATTTCACTATAGAACGTTGTAAACAAATTATTCAAACCGCAATTGGAAGCACAAATGTTAAGTCAGCAATAGTAAGTGTTTTACCGTGGGAAGCGACTGAAAGTACTGCTGCAAAATTTCAAGATAATCGAATCTTTTTAGTTGGCGACTCAGCGCATATTATGCCGCCAACTGGAGGGTTTGGTTCCAATACAGGAATACAAGATGCGCACAATCTAGCTTGGAAATTAGCGGCTGTTATAAAAGGAAAAGCAAACCCGAAATTGTTAGAAACATATCATGAAGAGAGATACCCTGTTGCAAAATTAACGACAGATTATGCAAGTAGTTTACTGTTTCGTGCTGCGAATAGAGAGGAAGGCAGTTTGAATAATATGGATGGTTTAGCTGTGACTGTTGGGTATCATTATAGTTCAGATGCAATAATAGATGAATCAGGCACTCCACATAGAATGGATATCGTAGATTTGAATGGAAGACCTGGAACACGAGCACCGCATTTTTGGGGGATGTATAAAGGGAAAGAAGTTTCTGTATTAGACTTATTTGGTAACAATTTTGTATTACTTACTGGAGTAGACAATAGTTCTTGGGCTGAAGCTGTATATGATGTTTCATCTAAATTAGGGATAAATATTAATGTGTATCGAGTAGGGGGAAGCGGAGATTTTATTGCTCAAGAAAATGTTTTTCGTGAATTATATGGGATAGAAAATGAAGGAACTGTATTAATTAGACCAGACGGCTTTATTGGATGGTGTTCGGAAAAAGCAGTGGTAAATCCAGATGTAATACTGGAGAAGGTAATGAGTAATTTATTATGTAGTTTTTAAGTAGCTATGGAAGTATATTGTTTTATATGCTTCACTTTACTGAAAAAATAATATTCACAAATATTAATAGGTTTGGTATGATTAATTTCGACAAGTTAATCGAGGCCGGAGATATTTGAGATAAGCCATAAATTTATTTAGGGATATAGAAGTGTCCTCTAAATAATTTATGGCTTTTTTTATTGATGAAATGTAATCAATAGGAAGTTACATGTGAATAGGGGGGATATGGAAAATAAATAGTATAGTAATAACATAGGGGAATTATATTTGTAAGATTGGAATTTTAATATAAACTTATAAAAATGATGAAAGTATATCTTCTATTTCGTGTAAATCTCATTAACTTGTTGAAATTTGCAGCGTAGGAAGGGTTAGAAGGATGAGAAAAATTATTAGCGTGTTAGTTATTTTCTTTATGACGGGAAGTATCTTTGCTGGGGGAGCTGTTCATGCGAAAGCAGAAGGGAAGCATGAATGGAATACGAATAAGTTTTTAAATATTGCACATCGCGGAGCAAGTGGACATGCACCTGAGCATACTTTTGCTTCTTATGATTTAGTGAAAAAAATGAAAGCGGATTATTTGGAGTTAGATATTCAATTAACTAAGGATGGCCAATTAATTGCAATGCATGATACAGCAGTTGATCGCACGACAAATGGAACAGGTGAAGTACGAGATAAAACGTTAAGCGAAATAAAGAGTTTAGATGCAGGATCGTGGTTCAATAAAGCGTATCCAGAAAAGGCTAAGCAAGAGTATGTTGGTCAAAAAGTTCCGACTCTTGAAGAAATTTTCCAAAAGTACGGAAGAAGCATGAAGTATTACATTGAAACAAAATCACCAGATGTGTATCCAGGAATGGAAGAGAAATTATTAGCTTTATTAGAAAAATATAATTTAATAGGTCAAAACATGTCTTCTAGCCGTGTTATGATTCAATCATTTAGTAAAGATAGTTTAACAAAGATTCATAGTATGAATGAAAATATTCCGTTAGTTCAACTGCTTTGGTATTATCCAAATGAAAACAATGAGATTGTTGAATGGTCTGGCATTACACATGAACCGAAAAGTGTAACAAATGAAGATTTTCAAGAAATTAAAAAGTATGCAGTCGGTATTGGACCGAACTTACGCAATGATAGCGGAGATTTAATTATCAATGAGTCATATATGAAAATGGCTAGAAATAATGGATTGTTAATTCACCCTTATACAATTAATGAGAAACCAGATATGAGATTGTTAATGAAATGGGGCGCTACAGGAATGTTTACAAATTATCCGGATCGGTTACATAGTGTGTTAAAAGAAAAATAAATAGGAGAAAAGGTATACCGACGTTTTGGTATACCTTTTTCTATTATGCTAGATTATAGTAATAGGATACATATTCTTCTAAGCCTTGAACTTCTTTTTCAGGTGGCTCAATACCACCTTTTCTACCGTAGCAAACATTTCTCAAGTATTCTCCAAAAATCATAGAGCGGCTTTTCTCATTTTTCATCCAATTATATCTATTAATGATAAACTCACCATCGAAACTTGTATCAAATGTATATGGAATACAAGTAATAGTTTTAGGTAAATGTTTTTTTAATACTCTGTATTGCCGACCAGCGCCTAAACTTTTGCAAATAAATAGTAGCTGATTAATCTTTGTAAAATCAAAAATCTTTTTCGCTTCCATTACATTAGCGATAGAATGGAGGGAGTTTTTCTCGAATAGGATAGCATCTTTTGGTACGCCATGTTCAAGTAATTTATTTACAATTACTTCTGCATCTGACAAATCCCCGTAATTCCAGCTCGGATGTTTCATGCCATGCAAACTAGTACCACCTGTAACGATAATTTTATTTCCTAAACCTTGTCGATAAGCTTCTAGAGGAGCTTGCCAATTGCCGGGATGAGAACCGCCGAAAACGAAAATGGCATCACATTTTTGTGGTGTTATTTCTTTTAGAAAAGCGATTTCTGTAATTTGATCGATTTGTTTTTTCGTAAGAGTAGGGACATCAGGATATTTAGGGATTACCATGTGAAAACCTCCTATATAGTAAAATGATAAATTCATTATATAGTGATTTTGTTAGGTGAAAAAAGGGAAGCTTTTCATTTGAAAGTACCCCTTTTAAGATAACTCTCCAATAAACCAAATCTCTTTTTTATCGATTGCATCTTCATCATAAATGACTTCTTGAAAGTGCAACAGTTGGGCAGTAGGGCGAATTGAAATTCCCCATGTTTCCCAAAAATTAATTTCATTTGAAAGAGGGATCCATGTTTGAAATTCATTATTTCTATTGAAAAAATTTTGAAAGTAGTCATCGTTTTTAAATACGATAATTTGCGATCTCCATAAATTTTCTATAGAAATTATAGTAACAACTCGATATGTATGTGTATCACTCGGTTTTATTTTTATTAAATGATTTACTCGATCTATTAAGGTTTGTATACATAATCGTTTTACTTTTCTAGGTGTTTTATGAGACTCGATAAAAGCTTGAGAAACTGGTAAAGGCATATACCAATATTCATCGTTATAGAAAGTAGAAGGGAACGTTTTTGTATGTTCCTCAATTTGTTTTATCATAGCGTTTGTTTTTCGCTTCATCCTACGTATTTTCTTTTCATGCATTGTGAGTCATCTCCATAAATTTTTGTAATGCAGCTGAGCGAAATATATCTTTTCTAGTAATAAAAGTAGTAGGAACTTTTTTGAAGCTATTTGGTAAAGGATTGAATGATACGTCATGTTCATGCTCCTTTAAAATTGATTTCATCATAATCGCTACGCCCATACTTGATTTTACACAGGCAAGTATCGCTTCAATTGTTCCGAATTCTAATACTCGTTTAGGGGAGATCCCCACTTCTTGAAGCCAGTCTTCTAATAAACTTCTATAATAACACCCGTGACTAAAAGCGAGTAAATTCATATCTTCTATGTCTGTAAGAGAGGATAGAGGTTTTTTACTAATGAGAACCAATTCTTCTTCACGAAATACATTTGTATGAAGTTCATTATGCTGAGTAGAGCCAGCTATAAACGCTCCGTCTAGTTTTCGCTCTAATACAAGCTTAATTAGTTGTTCAGTCGTATTTGTTTCTAAAATCAATTCGACTTCTGGGTACTTCTCATAGTAGGCCGTTAATATAGAGGGGAGCCTTACCGCAGTTGTAGATTCTGTACACCCAATTTTTAAAGTGCCTTTTGGTTCAGTTCCATTACTTTGAATCGCTTTTATAGATTGATCCATTAAGTGGATAATTTGTTTGGCATATGTTAATAAAATCTCACCGTTAGAAGTTAAAGTTACACCTTTTCCGTTTCTGTAAAATAAAGGAACACCTAATTCGTTTTCTAGTTGTTTCATACGCATCGTTACGCCTGATTGTACGTAGTTCAAATTTTTTGCTGCGTGAGAAATATTATTTTCCTTCGCGACTTCGTAAAATACAGTTAAATCTTTTATATCCACGTATCATTCCTCCAAAAAGGTATCAATTTTTTTGATGGATTATATGATGAATCTTTATTTTATATGATATCAGAACTTTCATACAATGGAAGGGGGAGGGATTATTATGTTGATTGAAGAAAGGGTGAATAGTACTTATAAATGGGTTATGTTAATTGTTGCGACGATTGCTCAAACAACAGCGACACTTATAACGTATGGTGTCGGGGTTTTCGCTTTATTTTGGAAAGAAGAATATGCACTTACGAATACGGAGAGTGGATTATTAGTAAGTGTTGTAAATGTTGGACCGTTATTTTGTATGCTTTTTGTCGGTCGGCTACTTGATCAATATAATGAAAAAATATTAATTTCTATCAGTTCATTTTTGCTAGGGAGTTCGCTTTTACTGACTAATATAGTAAGTGGATTTAATGGGTTATTATTTGTACTTTTATTAATAGGAATGTTTTATAGTGTTTCCCAGCCAGGAGGAAGTAAAGTGATTTTAAAATGGTTCCGAAAAGAAAATCGTGGGTTAGCGATGGGAATAAGGCAAGCTGGTATACCGATTGGTGGCGCGTTAGCGGGAGTGTTAATCCCGTTTCTTACCGTACAATATAATATGACTTACGCGATCAATAGTATCGCATGCATTTGTATAATTGGAGGGCTATTATTTTTTATGTTTTATAAAGAGCCATATGTTCAGGAGGAAGCGAGGAAAGGACATATTAAAATTTCCTTTTGGATGGAGCTAAAAGTAGTGATATGCAAAAAAGAGTTGTATCCAATTTATATAACGGGTATTTGCATGATTTCATTACAAATGGTGTTAGTTGGACACTTCATGAAATTTTTAGCAGGGGAACAATCGATTACATCTATTGTAGCCGGAACAGTATTTTCAGTTATGTTCTTTTCTGGAATGATTGGTCGTATTGCATTAGCAACTATTAGTGATGTGTTGTATAAGGGGAATCGGCGTATACCTTTATTTATAGCTGTCTGCGCTTCTATCGGCTTGATTTTATTGTTAGTAATGAATATACATACAATAACGAGTGGAATCTTGTATAGTGTAAGTGCATTGTTAGGATTTTTTTCAATTGGATGGTTTAGTCTTTTTATAGCCGAAGTTGCTGAATTGGCAAGTGAAGAATCTGTAGGAATAACAGTGAGTGTAGCACTTACATTAAATCAAATTGCAATTATTATTGCCCCTGTTTTATTTGGTTATATTGTGGATGAGAAAGGGTATACGTATGCGTGGTTATGTATAGTAGTATTGTTAAGTATCTCGGCAGTCAGTTTATATAGAAAAAACAAAAAAATAAAAGAAAGTTAGCAATGTAAATTTTTTATGAAGAAAATATAAAGAAATGCCGAGTGAGCGACATTTCTTTTTTTATTTGTTGTATAATCAAAGTATAAATGAGATTCATTTTCAATGAAGTTCATTGCCTGTAATTTTAGCTATAATGATTTGTTTTTCTTTATCGTTATTTACATGATTTATTTTGTTTGAAAATTTTTAGTATCATTTCCTTTTAAAGTTATAATCTATTTTACTTAATATTAAATTATAACTATATTTTATTGTAGGATAATGAAACGTCATATCATTTAAACGATTGTTTCTATCTCTGTTTTTCATCGTAACAACTCCGTTTCTTATCTTGTGTAACAAATGTTACATAATATGTTGAAATTATAGTAGGGTGCATCCGATTGTAGGGTGGAAATTTTGCAAGAAAGAAATACAATAGAGAGTAGCCAAAAACTGAATATGAGAAAAAGGAATCTAGTTCATTTAGGTGAATAATAGGTAGTATTATAAAATATTTGAAAATTAAAAGATATAGAACAGAATGGATGTACGTTAAGTGAAACTATATAAAAGAGGGTTCCTATTATGCTAAAGAAATGGTTAATCGTTTTCTTTGTTTTTGCTATTTTTTGTGGGAGTGTCGTTGCACTAATACATGCAAATAAAGGTAAGAAATATGATATAAAGGCATTTTCTAATGTAAATAGTAAGCAAAAGGACGATATGCAAGAAGTTGATGCAACTGAGAAAAAACGCTATGAAGTTGTAGCTAGTAAATTAGATGAATATTTAAAAGATAAAGGATTTAATGGGAGCGTTCTTGTAGCTAGTAAAGATCATGTGATTTTACGAAAAGGTTATGGATATGCGAATGTGAAAGATAAAGTAGTAACAACGCCAAGAACGAAATATCGTATTGGTTCTATTACGAAAACGGTCGTTGCAATATCTATTATGCAGCTAAAAGAAAAAGGGAAATTAAATATTGAGGACAATGTAAATAAGTATATTCCATCGTTTCCAGCAGATAAAAACATTACGTTACGAAATCTATTAACACACACATCTGGCTTGCCAGATCAAGGACAAGGTAGGGTGGATGCAGGGTCACGTTTAAAGTTAGTAACGTGGATTGGAGGGCAAAAATTGCAATTTCCTGCAGGGACAGGCTGGAAATATACAGACTATAATTATATGGTGCTTGCATATATTGTAGAAAAAATTACGAATAAACCGCTCGCTGAATACGTGAAAGAAAATATTTTTACTTCTGCTGGCATGTATGAATCTGGAATGGGGGCGACTCTCCCAGAAGATATTTTTTTAGCAGAAGGTTATACGAGAAAAGATAATGAATTAATAGCTGCTCCCCGCTTAAAAATGAACTGGTTGTATGGGTGTGGTGAAATGTATACAACTGTTGAAGATATGAAAAGATTAGATGAGGCAATAATGGATGGAAAGCTGTTATCTAAACAAAGTGTATTAGATATGTTTACTGCATCACCTGCAAGAAAATATGGATTTAGTTTCTATACGTATCCAGATTATTATCATAACCACGGGGTATTAGCAGGCTGGAATACTTTTAATAATTTTAACTGGGATAAAAGAACGTTTGTCATATTGTTCTCTAACGTCCAAAATGGTATGAATGATGCATTTAATCAAGAGTTTAGGAAAATGGCGAATGATTTAATAGAAGGAAAGGGAGCATGAAAGAGAAAGAGCCTCTAGCGAGAGGCTCTTCTTTTTTATAAAGTTGAAAACTCTTCAACAAGTTCACTAAAACGATGTAATGCACTTTCAATCGGTTCTGGCGTAGTTAAATCAACGCCAGCTTTTTTGAGTAGATTTAATGGATAATCTGAACTTCCACCTTTAAGGAATTCGAGATAGTTTTTCTGTGCATTTGGATCGCCGCTTAATAATTTATCAGCAATTTGGATTGCAGAAGCGAATCCAGTTGCGTATTTGTATACGTAAAATGGACGGTAGAAATGCGGTATTCTAGCCCATCCGTATTTTACTTCTTCGTCAAATACGAGGGAGTCGCCATTATACTCTCTAAATAAGTTTTCATAAACCTCGCTAAAGACTTGGGCATTTAATGGTTTACCTTGCTGTGCCATTTCATGCGTGATTTTTTCAAATTCAGCGAACATGATTTGTGTAAAGAAAGTGCCTTTAAATTTCTCAATGAAATGGTTTACTAAATGGTTACGTACGTTAGCATCTTTTGCTTCTTTTAATAAATGATGAATTAATAGCACTTCATTTACTGTAGAAGCGACTTCTGCGACAAAGATAGTATAGTGTGCAGAAATTCTTGGTTGGTATCCGTGTGAGTAGTGCGTATGCATACCGTGCCCACATTCGTGAGTAAGAGTGAAAAGGCTATTTAAATCATCATGATGATTTAAAAGAATGAAAGGATGAACTCCGTATACACCAAAGTTATAAGCACCGGAACGTTTTCCTGGCGTTTCTCTTACGTCAATATAACGTTTATCTTTAAAGCTTTTTAATGTTTCAATATATTCTTCACCTAAAGGAGCTAGTGATTCAATCATGATGTCAAACGCGTTATCATATGGAATATCTTGTTTTACACCTTTTACTAAATCGACACTTAAGTCATATTGTCTTAGTTCATCGACATTTAATTTCTCTTTTCGAAGTTCATTATATGTATGTAAAGATTGAATGTTTTTTTTCGTCGTTTCAATTAAATTTTCATATACTTCTTTCGGAACCATGTCGCCAAATAATGATTTCTCTAACGCTGATGGATATTTTCTTAGCTTAGAAACAGTAACATTATTTTTAATAGCTGCAGATAAAGTAGAAGCGATAGAATTCTTTAATTGAACGTATGGTTTGTAATAAGCTTTATAGGCTTCTTTACGTTTTTCGCGGTTCTCATCTTCTATTAACTTTGCATACATTCCTCGTGTTAAAGTAACTTTTTCTCCATCATTAGTAGTCACTTCACCAAATAGTATATCTGCATTATTTAGCATGCCATATGTATGTTGCGGAGAGGAGAGTGCTTCGCCCATTTGTGATAAAATCTCTTCTTGGTCCTTATTCAATACGTGTTTTTTATAACGGTATAATTCAAATAAATCTTCTTTATAATATTGTAAGCCTTCAGCTTCTTCTATGTAAGTGTGTAATGTGTTTTCATCTACGCTAAGTAAGAATGGAAAAAAGAAAGATTTAGCTGCACTTACTTTCACTTGTAATTGTGTTACTTTATCGACAAGAGATTGAGCGTCAGTATCGCGTGTATCAAGATCAGATTGTAATCGTGCATAAGCGAACATTAAAGTTATTATGCTAGAAATTTCTTCACTCTTTGTTAAATAGGCTAATAAACTATTGCCATCGTGAATATTTCCATTAAACTCGTGTAATTCTTTCGTTAATACTTCAATTTTATGAAAATCGCTTTCCCAATCTTCAATGGTATCGTAAATATCCGTTAAATCCCATTTTTCTTTATCAGCTACTTGTAGTCGATCTTTAAGTTCTGTCATAATCATTTCCTTTCTAAATATGTAGTTATATTCCTATATAACTATGAAATACAACAAATTGCAAAAAATCCCTGCTGAAAATTAAAAAGCCTTGCTAAAAGGCAAGGCTAAAAAAATTATAATGTAATTCCGAATTTTGAATGTAAAAGATTTTTATATTGCATATCTGTAACTTTTTCTTTCGTTTTTTTACCGTTTTTCGCTATTGTCAGACTATCCTTCGTTAAAGATGCATGCCCATCTTCAGTTAGTTTTACAATAAGAGGTACTTTGTTAAATGGTGAGCCATCGTGTTCAACAATAATTTTTTGTGCTGCATTTGCTTTTTCTTCATCCACTTCTTCTATATAAAATGCATAGCCTAACGTCCAATCATCAGTAGAAGATTGATCCAAAAACTCATTGTTTTTACGCATCTCTAACAGGTAGTTTCCTTTTTCGGTCATTTCTTTACGAATACGATAATCTCCTGTAACGGAGTGAATGACTTCACCTGAGAAAGGAACAGGTGCAAGCGGTAAGTATGATCCGAATCCTACTTCAATTAAGTAAAGTTCATTATGATGTGTTAAAACGGTTGCGATATGGCCAGAATCAACAGCCCATATGGAGTTTGCAGCGTTATACACTGTTCCCGAAACGAGATGAACATCAAATCCAGCGTCTTTAAGGAAGTGATACATAGTAGGATTGAGTTCATAACAAAGACCGCCACGGTTGTTTACTAAAATTTTTTCTTTTAGATTTTCTTTTGATATTTCCTTAAAATTCTTTTCGAGAACATTTAAGTTTTCAAATGGGACAGTTTGTGCCATTGCGTACATAATGTTAGGTAAATCTTCAAATGAAACTTTGTCTTTTTCTTCTATATGTAATCGTGCGAAAAATTGTTTTTGAAAGTCGGTCATAGAAATCCCTCCAAAATTTGTTCTAAATAAATTATATTGAATCATTAAGAAGAAAACATCTGCATATGTGCGTACGACTAAAGTATGACACCTTTACTTCTTGCTATACATATAGTATGATGATTTCAGTAAATTAGATTTCAATGACTATAATATAAATTAATGAGAGGTGCTTTTTGTGAGTGCGGTAGGTACTAAATAGGAAAAATTGAATGAAATAAATCGGATAAGAACAGGGGATTTTTATGTATACCATACCCCTAATTTTGTCATGGATTTATTTCGATACCTATGAAGATACCTACAATACTTTATAAAGCGTGTAATAAGGGGATTGCCATCCGTTTTTATGGCTTATTTCCTCATATGTTATTACTCATGCCTTGTAAATGTAAAAGCTGCGGTATCCCCGCAGCTTTTTTGTATATGTTTTTAATGTATAAAAATGGTAATTGGATAATGTAGGGCTCATTGGAATCTAATGGGTAGGTATCTTCATTTATGATAAAAATTAATCATAGTGAGGAGAAACAAAATGAATACGATGACTTTTGAAAAGTTACAATATAACGAATTAAAGGATATAGTGAAATCTTATTGTGTAAGTGGATTAGGAAAAGAATTAATAAATAAATTAGAGCCGAGTGCAAGTATAAAAGTAGTAAGGAACCGATTAAATGAAACAACCGAAGCGCGAGCTATATTAGATGCGGAAGGGCATGTGCCTTTTTTCGGTATTTCAAATATTGCTAGTACAATTCAAAAATTAGAAAAAGGGATGATTTTAGATCCAGAAGAATTAGTCAGTGTTTCAGACTTTTTACGTGGATGTAGAAAGATTAAAAAGTTTATGTTAGATAAAGAATTTTTTGCGCCAGTATTAGCTTCTTATGCAAATTCAATGACTGAATTTAAAAGTATTGAAGAGGAAATTAATTTTTCAATAAAAGGTAATAGTATTGATTCTGCCGCTAGTAAAGAGTTAAAACGAATTCGAAATAACATTGATTCGGTAGATGGGAAAATAAAAGAACGTTTAACGAAGTTTTTAAATAGCAGTGCAAATAAGAAGTATATTCAGGAGTTCTTTATTAGTAAAAAAGATGATCGTTATACGATTCCGATTAAATCTTCCTATAAAAATCAAGTTGCCGGAAGTATTGTTGAAGCTTCTGCTAAAGGTTCTACTGTATTTGTAGAACCGCATATAGTTACAAAGCTAAATACGGAACTCGCAAGTTTGAAAGCAGAAGAAGCGATGGAAGAATATCAAATTTTAGCGACTTTATCAGGAATGGTAGTAGAAAATATTTATCATATAAAAATTAATATGGAATTAATTAGTCAGTATGATATGGTGTTTGCGAAAGCGAAGTTTAGTAAATCGATTGATGGAATAGAGCCGAAGTTAAATGATCATGGCTACGTTCATTTAGTAAATTGTAAGCATCCGCTTTTGAGTGGAAAAGTAGTACCATTAAACTTTGAAATTGGTCAAAACTATCGTAGTTTAATTATTACAGGGCCGAATGCGGGCGGGAAGACAATTGTGTTAAAGACGATTGGATTGTTAACATTAGCGACAATGTCAGGTTTGCATATTGCCGGAGATAAAGAAACAGAAATTGCTATTTTCGAAAATGTATTTGTAGATATTGGCGATAATCAAAGTATTGAAAATGCACTAAGTACATTTTCATCACATATGAAAAATTTATCTGAGATTATGAGGATGTCAAATAATAATACGTTGCTACTATTTGATGAAATAGGAAGCGGGACTGAACCGAATGAAGGAGCAGCACTTGCAATTTCTATTTTAGAGGAGTTTTATCTTGCAGGATGTATTACAGTTGCGAGTACGCATTACGGTGAAATTAAACGCTTCTCAGAAATGCACGATGATTTCATGAACGCAGCAATGCAATTTAATAGTGAGACGCTAGAACCGCTTTATAAATTAGTGATCGGTAAATCAGGTGAAAGTAATGCACTTTGGATTGCCAATAAAATGAACGTAAGAGAACGTGTACTGAAAAGAGCGAAAGAGTACATGGAAAATAAAGAATACGCTCTAGAAAAACTGAATGAAAGTAAAATTAGAAAACCAAAATTTGTGCAAGAAAAAAGAGAAAATTATTATGAGTACAAAATTGGCGATCGTGTAAACTTATTGGATTATGATGATTTTGGTATTATCTATAAGGAAATAGATAATTTCTATAACGTCGTTGTATATTATAACGGTGAATTTGTTGAAGTAAATATAAAACGTATTACGTTAGAGGTAGCAGCGAAGGAATTATACCCAGAGGGATACGATTTAAATACACTATTTGTCGATTATAAAGAAAGAAAAATGCAGCATGATATTGAGCGGGGATCGAAAAAAGCACTTCGTAAAATTCAAAAAGAAATGAGAAAGAATAGAGGGTAATCCAGAGTGGTAACGATTAGACAAGAACGACAAACCGATTATAGAAAAACGGAAGAAGTTGTACAACAAGCATTTTTAAATGAAGAATTTAGTGATAAAAAGGAACATGAACTTGTAAAACGTATTAGAGAGTGTGACGCATTTATTCCAGAGTTATCAATCGTTGCAGTAGATGAAGAAATAGTCGGTCATATTATATTATCTAAAATTACGATAGAACAAGATGGAGCTTCTGTAGATTCATTAGCGCTTGCACCAGTATCAGTTGCTACGGGATATCAGAAAAAAGGAATTGGTGGAAAGCTTATAGTAGCTGCGTTAGAAAAAGCGAAAGAACTTGGATACGGATCAGTTATAGTATTAGGACATCCAGAGTACTATCCGAAATTTGGTTTTAAGAAAGCAAGTGAGTGGAATATAAAAGCACCATTTGAAGTGCCAGATGAAGCGTTTATGGCGGTTGAGTTAAGTGAGAACGCTCTGCAAAGTATAGAAGGAGTTGTGCAATATTCGAGTGCATTTGCTGAGTAGGAGTATCGGTTAAGAAATATAATCATAAAAGACGCTACCTTTTTGTATGGATATACAGAAAGGTAGCGTTTTTTATTAAGCGAAGCTACTTACATATATTTTGCTCAATGAATAATTGAGGTGTTAAAATTGAGATAGAAATGTAAAGGGAGAGAAAAAAGAATGAAGAATCGAGAAACAGATAGCAACGTAGTTACGTTATATGTTACAAGACATGGTAAAACAATATTAAATACGAACCATCGCGCGCAAGGTTGGGCAGACTCTCCGTTAGTAGAAAAAGGTGTGGAAGTTGCCTCTAATTTAGGAACGGGATTAAAAGATATTCATTTTACAAGTGCGTATAGTAGTGATAGCGGCCGCGCGATTGAAACTGCTAATTTAGTATTAAAATATAGTGAGCAATCAAAATTGAAACTTGAGCAAAGAAAAAAATTACGAGAATTAAATTTTGGTATTTTTGAAGGTGAAAAACTTGATAATATGTGGGATGCGGTTGGAAAAGCTGCAGGCGTTGCATCACCAGAAGAACTTATGAAGTTTTCTATTCAAGAAGTTATTGATCTTATTAGAGCAGCAGATCCTACGAAACAGGCGGAAGATTGGGAATTATTTTCTACTCGTATAAAAGCAGAGATAGATAATATTAGTGAAGAAGCAGCTAAAAATGGCGGCGGTAACGTTTTAGTTGTTGTTCATGGGCTGTTGATTACAACCTTAATAGAAATGCTAGACAGTAGTAAAACAAAACTTGGAGTGGAAAATGCTAGTGTGACGAAGATTGTATATCAAGACGGAACATATACAGTCGAGTCAGTTGGAGATATGAGTTATGTTGCAAAAGGAAAAGAAAGTGTGGAAATATAATTAGATCTTAAATAGAGATAAGAAAAGGAGGTTAGAGAAATCTAACCTCCTTTTTATTTTTTAGTATGTCATTTATATAGTGTATTGGAATATTTTAATGAAATTATATAGAGTGTTTCTTTTTTCAACAATAGGGTCATTTTGTTGAAAAAGGATATCTCCAATTTTTAGCGAATACAGGGTTATAAATAAGAAAAGTGGTGAGGTAAATAGGAAAAGAATGTAATTCCTTTTTGGACAATAAAACAGAAAAATGTATAATTAACAGGCTTCAGAGCGCGGGTTGTGTTTTCGCAGAAGAAGAGACCCGGTTACTTATTTCAGCAGCCCGAACTCCAGAAGACCTCAAGAGAATGGTGGAAATGCGAGCCGATGGTTTACCACTTGAATATGTTGTTGGATACGCAAAATTTTGTGGGATGCGGATAGAAGTGGAGCGGGGTGTTTTTGTGCCTCGTCAACGAACCGAATTTCTTGTTCACCAAGCCGAAGCGCTGTCATGTTTTGGTGATATTGTCGTTGATCTCTGTTGTGGTTCAGGTGCTGTCGGTGCAGCTCTAGCGGCAGCTTTAGGAAGAGTTGAATTATATTGTGTTGATATTGACCCTATTGCAGTACGATGTGCAAGCCACAATGTAACGAGTTTCGGTGGCCATGTTTTTGAAGGTGATTTGTATAAATCGTTGCCTCATTCACTTAAAGGCAACGTGAAGACCATACTTGCAAACGCACCTTATGTTCCTACTGATGCAATAAAACTGCTCCCACAGGAAGCTCGCCTACATGAACCAAAGGTGGCGCTTGATGGGGGAGAGGATGGACTTGACATTCAGCGAAGAGTAGCGAAAGAAGCATTTCTCTGGCTAGCACCTGGAGGTCATCTTTTAATAGAGACGAGCGAAATGCAGGCAGATCAGACCTTTGAAATCTTTGCTGGTGCTGGGCTTACCACGAAAGTGGCTCGAAATGAGGAATTAGATGCTACTGTTGTTATAGGGTCGAAAGCTAGTTTTTAGCTTAAATGGGTATGTAGCCTTATTCATAAATAAAATGATAATTTTCTAGCAATATATAAATAAAAAACATATGCTTTTAATTGAGAAAAAAGATCGAAAATTATCCGAGTGATTTGAAGAAGAAAGGACATAACACATTAGTTATGTCCTTCCATTTATCAACTTTTTTCACTATAGGTTTTCATAAAACTTAACCTAGATTCCTTTTCATTTTATGAATTATGGAATCAATAAAATCTTCCCTGTACTTTTTCTGCTCTCTAATAATTCATGGGCGCGAGCACCGTCTTGTAAAGAGAATGTAGTAGGGCTTGCAATGTTTAATTTTCCACTAGCGCTCCAATCAAATAATTGAGTGGAGCGCTGCTTACGTTCTTCAAAGGTAGTAAGCACATTCCAAAGGTCTCCGCCAGTTAAAGTTTTTGAAGTATCCATAAGCATGCGCGGATCAACGGGAGCAGGATTACCGCCGGCCATTCCGTAAAACACGACAGTACCACCAACTTTAGTAGCGTTAAAACTTTCCTCAAGTGTAGAGCCTACTGATTCATATACAACATTTACCCCGGTACCATTTGTTATTTCAAGTACTTTCGTAGCCCATGATTCCGTATATAAAAATACGTGATCGGCACCAGCTAATGTGGCTACTTTTCCTTTTTCGTTTGATGAAGTTAGGCCGATTACTTTTCCGCCTAGCAGTTTAATCATTTGAATAAGAAGTTGACCAACGCCACCAGCCGCAGCATGGATTAAAGCTGTGTCACCTTGTTTTAGTTGATAGCTATCTTTCGTTAAATAATGTGCTGTTAAGCCTTGCAATAAGACAGAAGCGGCTGTTTCAAAAGAAATTGAATCTGGAAGCGGGATTGCTTTTTCTGCTGGAACGGCAACTAATTCTGCATTTGCAAATGGAACATCAGCAAATGCAATACGGTCTCCAGGCTTGATGGTAGTAACGTTAGTTCCTATTTCTTCAACAATACCAGCCCCTTCATAACCTAATATATAAGGCGGGTTACCAGCGAGATGATAATCGCCTCGGCGTCTATAAATATCAGCGAAATTTAAGCCAATTGCTTTCGTACGGACAAGAATTTCATTTGGATTAATGATTGGATCGGGGATTTCTTTATATTGAAGTACATCAGCATTTCCGAATGTTTCGAAACAAAGTGCTTTCATATGGAATACCTCCATTTATATTGTTTGTCGATGCTCTTTATCATACAATACAAATATCAATAGACAAAGAGGATTATTTTGATGATATCAATCGGAAATTCCGATTGAAAAGAGGGATGATAAATGGAGATAAAACAATTAATTACCTTTAAAATAGCCGCGGATACTTTGAACTTTACACAAACTGCGAAGAAATTAAACTTTGCTCAATCGAGCGTAACGGCGCAAATTAAAACGTTAGAAGCTGAGCTAGGTACGCCGTTATTTGAAAGATTAGGAAAACGTCTTTTCTTAACTGAAGCAGGGAGGAAGTTTCAATTATATGCTGATAAGATGATTGGGCTTAGTAACGAAGCGAAAATGGCTGTGAAAGATGATGAAGAAATAGCTGGTACGTTAACGATTGGTGCACAAGAAAGTCAGTGTACATATAGGCTTCCATCTATATTAAAGAGATTTAAAGCACAATTTCCTCAAATAAAACTTATATTTAAACCAGCACATTCTAATAAAGATGCGAAGGAACAATTGATGAAGGGAAAAGTCGATCTTGCATTTATTTTGGATGAATGTAAAACAGAAGATGCTTTACATGTGGAGCCGCTTATGAAAGAAGAATTAAAAGTAGTAGCTGCTCCAGGGCATCATTTACTCCAGCAAACTTCCGTTTCTATAAAAGATTTAGAGAAGGAAACACTTTTATTAACAGAACTAGGGTGCTCATATCGGACTTTATTTGAGGAGTTATTTCGTGCGAAAGACATATATCCAGCAAATAAGATTGAGTTTGTTAGTGTCGAGGCAATTAAACAATGCGTCATTGCAGATTTAGGTGTTGCTGTGTTACCAGCTATAGTAGTAGAAAAAGATATGCGAGAAGGGACAATAAAGGAGTTAGTTTTAAAAGAAACAATTCCTTCAATTTATACACAAATCGCTTGGCATAAAGACAAATGGATGACAGTGCCACTGCAGCAATTTATTGATGTAACAAGAGAGTTTTTTACAACGGATTAAGTGGAGAAATATTTGTTTTCTATAAAAGAAAAAATGGTAATTTTGTATTGAGAACCGATGCTTGCATGAAACGAGTATCGGTTCTTTATGTTTTAAATAAAGGATGTTTTCAAATGTGTATTTCTCAACTTTTTTTCTTACAAGGGTAAGTAAATTTCTTCGTATATTCCAATAATCGTAAGGGAATTTACAACTTTTATTCGTTTCTGTAAGATGCCTCTAGGCAGCATGAAAGGAGGGGCGTACATAGGGGAAAGATATACGTACTTATTTTGAGGGAGGAGATTTACAATGTTTAAAAAGCTAATGAAAGTATGTGTGTTAAGTGTAGCTAGTGTAGGTGTATTATTTAGTTTTCAAGAAAGTACATTTGCAGCTACTGATTTAAGTAGTTATTATGACGGAAAAAATCCAGCAACAACAAAGGTATACGGTGGAAGTACAACGTGTGATGCTGATGGATTTAATGCAAAGTCTACAGCGGTGTACGAAGGTAGTAAAAAAGTAGGAACAGTCTATTTACGTTACAGTAATAAATGTCATGCAGCATGGTCTAAGCTTGTTTTAGATCAACCAGCACCTTCCGTTTCTGGAGGAGTATATGCTTACGCTGTTATTAATAAATATAAAAACGGTGTATTTCAAAAATCAGTAGATTCTAATAGTGGTAATGGAGCAATAAAAACAGGTCAAACGAGTACGTATACAGGAATGGTATTTGATTTAACTGCTGATTTTGGTTATACGGCTGATGCCGAAGCGGTGACGATTAATAATGGTTACGGGAAAACTGGACGTTATTAATAAAGGAGTGGAATTCTATGAAACTTTTTAAAAAAGTAAGTGCATGTCTTTGTCTGGCGTTGCTCGTTGTAACTAGTGTGTTTAGTACGACCGATAATAATAAAGCATATGCGGAAGACCATACGTATGATGGGAAAAGTCCGTATTACAATAGTTGTGATCAATCAGCAGTAACGAAAGAGAAGAAGTGGATTGATTCAAATTCTTATGTGGAATTAAAATTTAGCACGACGTGTAAGACAGCATGGTCAAAAGTTACTGTAACCCGCCCAGCAGTTTATAATAGCGAAGCTGATGCAAGGATAGTCAGAAAAACCGATGGAAAAGCATATACTTGCGGGAGTGCGGGAGGAAATGGTGTTGTGAATAAAGGGCAAACATCATGCTATACGCCAATGGTATATGATTTAGATCCAAGAAAAGCGCAAGCGCAGGGGAAACATGCAATTCCGAATAGTGATGCATATAATTATGCTGAGACTATTTGGTATTGATGAGGATATGGAGATTGTAAGGTAGAATATTTTAAGAGCATGTTTTGATTGGTTTTCAAAACATGCTCGATTTGTATTCATCCTAAGCTTTTTGATATTAACTAATCAGGTCTGTATCAGGAGGAACATATCCAAGGTGTCTAGCCATAGATACAATTTGTCCTTTATGGTGAAACTCATGCGTCTCTGTATGAGTTAAAAGCCATAGCGGTGTTGTACTCCAAGGTTCTTTTTGCCATTTCACTTCATTTGCTATATTTTCGAGCCAACGGTCATTGTATTCATCTAAAAAACGTTGTACAGTTTCATCTACTAACTTAAATCTAGCACGTACTTTCGTGACATCTGCATGCTCAATTTCATAATTACTAGCGAATGAAAAATCTGCTCGCTTTTGTTTAAATGCGAATGATCCAAGCCAGTATCGATAGCAATCGGCTACATGAATATGTGTCTTTATAATGCTACCGCTCCCGAAATTCGGAACAGTGCTATGTAATTTTTCTAATGGGATTTCTTCTAAAAATGTGAATAGAGTTTCTCTTGTAGCGCTAATAAGATTATATTGCTGTTTTAAAACATGTAACATGAAATTAACACTCCTCTTTTACTTACTAAACTATTTGTGTAGTAAGTAATTCTATATTTACGAGGGTGGAACCTTTTTATTATTTTTACTAAGCATATTAGATGTATTTCTTCATTGTTTCTGATAGATTAAACAAGGTGAAAGTTTAATAAATTGAACATTTTTAGTTCATAATAAATTGAACATGGAGAAAGGGAACGATAAAATGAATAGAATAATTGGTTTAAAACAATTTGAAATAACGCGCGGGGCGTTACTTAAATTTATGGAAACGTTAGATGATAAAACTGCGGATACGCAGCCAGAGGGTTTTAACAATACAATTCGCTGGCATATCGGTCATGTGTTAACGGCAGCAGAAGTTTTCATGTTTGGAAAAGAATTCAAACAATTACCAACGGAATATCCAGGTATGTTTGGATATGGATCAAGACCATCTAAATGGAAAACAGAAGGACCATCATTAGAAGTATTAACAGCCCAATTACAAGAACAAGCAAAACGTATTAACGAAATTCCAGCAGAAGCATTTGAGAATAAACTGCCAGAGCCATTCCTAGGATTGGAAACAGTAGGAGAGCTTTACGGTATGATGCTTTATCATGAAGCAGATCATATTGGTCAGATGAAAGCAATGGAACGTATTATTAAGGCTCTTTAGTTTGAATTGCATATAACAAACGAAATGACAGTAGTTTTGTCAAAATTGAGTTGTAAATAGTTACACTCTTATTTTTTACAAAAAAGGTAGATAAATTATTATCTACCTTTTTTGTATAACTTCTTGAAGGATTAGGGATTATCATCGTGCTACTGATGAAGAAGGACAAGAAACCAATCTATTAGGATAAAGAAACCTTCTAATTTTTATGGTGTGATTATGAAATATAGTATTCCTAAATATGGAATATACGTATAATAATAGAGAGGAACTAGAAATAGGGGTGAATACTATGATTACATTAGAACAAAAGCTAGAGCAATATATACATGCATATTCACAGTTAAAGGGAGAACTAAAATGGAAAACGAGTGATTCTCGAACAGGAATGATGATTGCTGCTATGTATGCAAGTAGTGATAAATTGCTTGATCTCGGACGTTTTTTAGAAATTAGTAGTTATATTAAGAATGAGGTAGGGATGTTTTCATACTTAAAGTCTTATCATCGCTTTGTAGTGGCCGCAACATTAGATATTCACTTTACAGATTATAAGAAAGCTTTTCGAGAGTTTTTAGACTTATATGAACAATTGGTCGCTGGTGGCTTTAGCCGCAGTATATTTACTTATCTTGCAGCAGCTGTGCTTTTAACAGAAGAAAATGAACAGCATAGCACGCACATTCAGCGTTCGATGCAAGTATATAAACGCATGAAAGAGGATCATCTTTTTCTTACAGGTACAAATGATTACCCGCTCGCGGTTTTACTAGCAGGACAATCAGAGAATGTAGACAAGCTTATGGACCGAGTGGAACGTCTTTATAAAAAACTAGCGGAAGCTGGTCTGCGTAAAGGGAATGATCTTCAATTTCTAAGTCATATCCTTTCACTAAAGAAGGATGTCCGTGAAGAAATGTTAGTTGCAACATGTACAAACATATGGAAGTTATTAAAGCAAGAGAAGGTAAAAGTGAAACAGATGCATTATCCAGCTATCGGGCTACTAGCGTTACTTGAGGATGGAGAAAAAGAGATTCATTCTGTTAAAGCGTTGATTGAAAAATTGCAGGGAGAGAAATTGTTCCGTTGGCATACAGATACGAATATTCTTATTGCTATTCAACTATTCGTAAGTCAAAAAGGTGAGGAAAGTAAAGCTACCAACACAGGTTTACAAACAATGATAGAAGTCCTCATACAAGCACAACAGGCAGCTATGGTGGCCACGATTGCCGCTTCATCTGTAGCAACTTCTTCTGCTAGTAGTAGTTCATGATGTGTAACTGCTTATGCTTTTGTAAATTATAAGTCCTTTGATAAGGATGGTTTAAAAAATATTACTAAAAAAAGTCCGTCACTTTCTAATGAGTGATGGGCTCAGACTGTAGATAAGCTATTTTGGAGAGTCCAGATGCTAAAAAATAGTTTGTCTTTTGCTTTATGCAAGATTTATACGTAGTGCTTTCTATGCTACAACTTACTATAAGTGAGGAAGGTATCTTATGAAAATATCTGTTTATGTTGCAAGTGCATTTAGTAAGGATCATAAAGGCGGAAATAAAGCAGGAGTGGTATTTATTGAGAATTCATTGACCACTACTCAAAAAATGGCAATAGCCAAACAACTGGGTTATGCGGAAACCGCATTTATATCAGAATCTGAAATTGCTGATTATAAATTTGAGTATTTTACACCAAAAGAAGAAGTTGATTTATGTGGTCATGCTACAATTGGCTCTTTCGCGATACTGATGCATTTAAATAAACTCTTCAGGAATCGCTATACAATTGAAACAAACAGCGGTGTTCTTACTATTACCATAAAAGATGACAGCATATTCATGGAACAAAACAATCCGATATTCTATGATGTTGTATCTCCAAACGAGTTCATCGACTGTTTTGACATGAAAGCTATAGATAATAAATATCCAATTCAAATTGTCTCCACGGGCTTAAAAGATATTTTAATTCCTATAAAAAGCGAAACACGATTACATGCACTGCAACCTAGTTTTGAAAAAATTAAAGAAATCAGCAAGTATTATAATGTTGTTGGGATGCATCTATATACTTTTAATGACGATCGAATTATATGCAGGAATTTTGCGCCACTATACGACATTAATGAAGAAGCAGCGACTGGAACTTCAAATGGTGCATTAGCTTGCTACCTTCATGAACAGCACAACTTGCAAAAAGAAGTCTATGTATTTGAACAAGGTTATTCTTTGGAATCGCCTTCTGAAATATTAGTTAAATTAGCAACCAATAGCAAGAATGAAATAGAAAAGGTTTATGTTGGCGGCAAAGGCTATTACTGTGAAACTAAGTGTTTAAATGTAGAAAATATGGAGTGAAAATAAAAACAACGAATAAAAAGGTTGAGAAAATACTTTCTCAACCTCGGACTGTAGACAAAGTATTTGATTATTCGATGCTTTGTCTTTTTTCTTTGTAATATGAGGGCACAGATGTAACAGAAGAAAATTACAAGCTTACAAGAAGAGGTTGAGCAGGATAGAGAAAAATGATTGGAAAAGTCCTTAAAAAGAAAAAAAGGAAGTGATTTAAAAGTAAAAAAGACGAAAGTAAGTACGACAGATAATGAGAGTGTTTTTTTGTTTTTACATAATCAGCATTATTTTTTCAACTGCTTCAAATGTTTAAGTTGTGTAACAATCATAATGCTAATAACAACGAGTAAAAACCATGAGCTAATTTTGCTTAAGTGAACGAGATTCCATACTTCTCGTTGATTTGGATATTGCCATGCTCCGAAAAATGTTGCGATGTTTTCGGCAATCCAAATAAAGAATCCGATAAGGAAAAAGGAGAGAACGAGTGGCATTTTATATGTAACGCCTCGTAATGAAAATTCCACAAATGTGCGAAAGAAAACGATGAATAAAAGTAAAGTTAATACCCATCTAAAATCGTATATGAAATGGTGGGTGAAAAAATTGAAGTAAATCATTGCTCCTAGAGGTATTGCAAAAATAGCTTTCGGCCAATGATACATTTGTAAATGCATTCTTCTCCATGCTTGGCATATGTAACTCGCGACACTCGCATACATAAAACCGCTGTAAAGTGGAACTCCAAAAACCTTTGAATACGCCTCTTCAGGATAACTCCATGAACCGAAATGTACTTTATATATTTCAAGTAAAAGACCGATGAGATGGAAGACAGTAATTACTTTTAATTCGTCTTTCGTCTCAAGTCCAGTCTTATACATAAACCACTGCATAAGAAGACATACGATGAGTATGAAATCATACCGATATAAACCTGGAATCATTATGAGTTTTGAAAGAGCTAGTGTTAAAAAAATGACGACTGGGAATAAGCAAGATAATGCTTGCTCGTAAGTGAAATGTAGTAGTTGTTTTATATAGAACATTGTGTCTCCTTCGATGTTTTTTGTTTGAAAACGAAAAATAATGACTAAGTATACTACAATTTAAAAAATAAACCAGTAGTTTATTTTGCATGTATTTGTAAGTTTTAGAGGGGAATTGTAATAAATATTTTAATATGTAACAAAGTAAAAAATAGTTTGCTATTTAAAAAAAGTGGGGATATAATATCTAAATGAAAATGATAATTATTATCAATATTAATTATAAATAAAAAATAATTATAAAAAACAACTGAATATAAAGGATGAAATGAAACATGTTACATAAGTCTACTATACGTGCTGGCAATAACCGCTGGATGCATCTTAAGTTTATATGTTTTATGAGCTTAACAATTATATGTTTAATTGGATCTATATTTTTGGCCGTTGCATTTGGTGCAAAGGATATTCATTTGCAAACGGTGTGGGCAGCGGTTTTTGATTACAATCCGAAATTAACACAGCATCAAATCATTTACGAATTAAGGCTCCCAAGGGTAATTGGCGCAGCAGTTGTAGGAGCGGCTTTTGCAGTAGCTGGCGCTGTTATGCAAGGAGTAACACGAAATCCTTTAGCTGATGCAGGTGTGCTTGGCATAAATGCAGGTGCGATGTTTGTAGTAGCACTTAGTTTTGCCTTTTTCCCGCATATGCCGTATTCCTCTTTGATGGTTGTTTCCTTTATTGGAGCGGTTTTAAGTACAGTACTCATTTTTATTATCGGATCAGCAACAGCAGGCGGATTAACACCGATGAGGTTAACGATCGCTGGGGCAGTTATGGCAGCACTTTTACATTCATTAAGTTCAGGTGTTGCAATTTATTATGACTTAAGTCAAGATTTAGCGTTTTGGTACGCTGGTGGTGTTGCAGGAGTTAAGTGGGAACACTTGAAATTTTTAGTTCCTATTATTTTTATAACGATTGTTTTTGCGACAGTGTTAGGGCGGTCTATTTCACTCATATCAATGGGGGATGATGTTGCTACGAATTTAGGTGTGAAAACGAATCGAACGAGGATACTTGGAATGATTATAGTAGTTATTCTAGCAGGTGTTTCTGTTTCAGCTGTTGGTTCTATTGGATTTGTAGGACTCGTTATCCCGCATATTGCTAGAAAAATAGTTGGTGTGAATTATCGACTCATTATTCCTATGTCAGCATTATTAGGAGCTATGTTATTAGTTTTAGCTGACCTAGGGGCAAGAACAGTAAACCCTCCTAAAGAACTTGCGATAGGGATTATGGTAGCTCTCATTGGAGTTCCGTTTTTCCTCTATATAGCACGTAAAGTTGGGAGGGAGTTGTAAGTGAAGAAGATTTTAAACACAGATAAGAAGAGAGTTATTACTGTAACTACAATATTTGGTTGTATTGGTATCGCTGTCATTTTGCTTAGCTTAAATACGGGGACACTTAGCATTGCACCGCTCAAAGTAATTCAAACGCTTTTCGGTTATGGTGATTTTGAGAGTGCAACCGTGCTATACGATTATCGTATGCCAAGAATTATAATCACAATGTTAGCTGGTATTGGCCTTGGGATTTCCGGTGCAATTTTGCAAGGGTTATCAAGGAATGCGTTGGCCGATCCTGGTATTCTTGGATTGCATTCAGGTGCATCTTTCGGGCTAATTATATTCGTTACTTTCTTTCATTCTATTAATGAGAATGCATCGATTTTAATACCGTTATTTACATTTGGCGGGGGAGTGCTAGCTGCATTTTTAATTATTATACTTGCGAATGATCGGTCACAAGGTCTACTTCCTATTAGACTTATTCTCGTTGGTATTGCTATTTCAGCTGGATTTAGTGCGATTTCGTTATTTTTCTCTCTCAAGTTAAATGATGAGACATATACATTCGCTTCCAGATGGTTAGTTGGTAACGTGTGGGGAAGGGATTGGATTCATGTCCTTGCATTATTACCTTGGATTTTCATACTAACTCCGTATGCATGGCTAAAATCTAAAACGTTAAATGCATTGTCACTAGGTGATAGTGTGGCAGCAGGACTTGGTGTTTCTGTTCAAAAAGAACGGTTATTCCTTTTGGCTACAGCGGTAGGATTATCTTGCGCGAGTGTATCAATGGCAGGAGGGATTGGTTTTATCGGTTTAGTTGCTCCGCATATTGCAAGAAAGTTAGTAGGTACTACCTATCAACATTTCCTTCCACTGGCTGGTATTATCGGAATGATTATTTTAGTACTAGCAGATACGATAGGTCGTTCTATATTTGAGCCAAATTCTATTCCAGCTGGTGTAGTAGTGGCCGCATTAGGAGCACCGTATTTTCTTTATTTACTTACAAAAACAAAATAAATACTTCAAAGAGGAGAACATATGAAAAAGAAACTTACTATTTTATTTAGCATCATGTGTATTTTAGTATTAGCAGCATGTGGTCAAACGAAATCTAATGAAGAGGCAACGAAAAAAACGGAAAAAAGTAATGACCCAAAAATTGCTTCAATGTCTATTCATTTAACAAATGATTTACTTGCATTAGGAATTACACCAGTAGGTTCTGTAATTGGTGGAGATTTAAAAGATTTCTTACCACATGCAAAAGAACAACTGAAAGATACGAAAAAACTTGGTGTTGTAACTGATCCGAATATGGAAGCATTACTTCAATTAAAGCCTACTGACATTTATGTGGATGAAAAATACGCGGGTAAAGATGTAGCGAAATACGAAAAAATTGCAAAAACACATACTTTCAATTTAGATGAAGGTACGTGGAGAGACCATTTAAAACAAGTTGGTAAACTTGTAAACCGTGAGAAAGAAGCGGATCAATATATTCAAGATTACGAAGAGCAATCAAAACGAGTAAAAGGTTTAATAGATAAAGAGCTAGGTAATAACGAAAAAGTAATGGCAATTCGCGTTACTGCAAAAGAATTACGTGTATTTAGTACGAAAAGACCGATGGGACCAATTTTATTCCAAGACTTAGGATTACAACCTGCAAATGGTGTAGAGAAAATCGATGGAAACCGTCCTTTCGAAGTCATTTCACAAGAAGTATTACCTGACTTTGATGCAGATGCTATTTTCGTTGTTGTAAACAGAGATGATAAGGCAAAAGCTGCATTTAAGCAACTTCAAGAAACACCAATTTGGAAAGACTTAAAAGCTGTTAAAGGCAAACACGTATATATTATCAATGACCAGCCATGGCTTGACTATTCTGCTTTAGGTAACAAAATGGCAATGGATGAAGCGGAGAAAATGTTTACGAAATAATATAGTTTTCCTATTAGGAAAGGCCCTCTAAATTTGGAGGGCTTTTTTATTGTTGTTAGAATAAACAGGAAATTATACAATAAAGTTAATTTCGTGTAGAGGAGATGTGCCAATGTCAGCGCTTATTGTATGTATCCCGTTTATAACGCAGTTTATGGAACAAGGGGATAAATAGGCTAAAATAAGTATCCCCGTTATTAAAAAAGGGGGAGTTTGAAATGACAATGAAACTTTTTCAAAATAAAACGATGAAATTAACAGCTATGAGAGAAAACGATGCTGAAGTAATGGCTAAATGGCAAGAAGATAGTGAGTATTTAAGAAATGTCGATACAGATGTAGCGTTTCCACAATCGTTACAAGAAATAGTAAGTGATGGGCTATTAAAGGGACGGAGATCGAATAGTGTATCTTTCATGTTGAGGACAGTTCAAGATGATCGCTTAATTGGTTTTGTTGCAATTCATGGCATAGAGTGGAATAACAGGACGGGTTTATTAGCAATTGGTATAGGAAATGCAAATGATAGAGGGAAGGGATATGGAAGAGAAGCGATCCACCTTATCTTAAAATATGCTTTCTATGAATTGAATTTACACCGTGTCGGTCTGGATGTTATTTCTTATAACAAAGCTGCTATTGAGTTGTATAAAAAAATGGGTTTTCAGATGGAAGGCTGTATGAGAGAAGCGGTTCAAAGAGATGGAAAGTGTTTTGATCGTATCATTATGGGGATATTGCGGGATGAATGGATAGAGCTGCAAGATTAAAAATGCATTCTTATATGTGTAATATGCAGGAGATAAAACGGTAATTGGCGAAAATTTACAATGTACTGATTGAACTTATAAGGAGTTATGCAAAATGAACTTAGAAAAAGCAAAACCAGTAAATGAAGAGGTCGCTGAATTAAAGGAGTTAATTAAAGAATTGCACGGAAGTGTACATCAATTGCAAAGCGAAGTGCAGCAACTAAGGCACGAAAGACCGGTTGTTGAAGTGCGAAAAGGTGTTCAATTATCACCAACAATTATCGGACAAATTGGCGGTATGATATTAGGTGGGTTAGCAATTATCGGTATATTTTGGTGAACGAAAAAAGGTATGCAGTTTAGCGCTGCATACCTTTTTTGTTGTCGTTATTTGTCGGTAAATCGATATTCTCTGTCGAATCGTCGATATACTTAGAAAATCGTTGATATATTCAAAGAAACGATCGATATATTTTAAAAATCGTCGATATAATTTCACGCACTATAGCTTTTACATTAAATAACGTAAATATATATAAGCATGTGATAATAGTAATGCAATGATTGTTAACGGCAAACCAATTTTTAAGAAGTCCATATAAGAGAAGGCATGTCCTTCACGTTTTGCAATACCAGCAACGACTACGTTTGCTGATGCTCCGATTAACGTTCCGTTTCCTCCTAAGCAAGCTCCAAGTGATAATGCCCACCATAGTACTTCGATTTGCGGAGAATCGACAGATAGTCCGAGCCCTGTAGCTAAATCTTGAATAAGTGGGATCATCGTTGCGACAAATGGGATATTGTCAATTGTCGCAGAGGCGATGCCTGATACCCATAATATAAGTACGGCAGCGAAACCGATATCCCCGTTTGTTACGTCGAGTACTTCTTTTGCGAGTGAAGAAATAAGTCCGATATCAATTAATCCGCCAACGAGAACGAATAGTCCAGCGAAGAAGAAAATAGTTACCCATTCAACGTGGGCAAATACATCTTCAATATCATGTTCTTTCACGCCGATTAGCATAAGAAGTGTAGCGCCTGTCATCGCGATAACGGCAGCGTCTACGTGAATAATCGAATGAAGTACAAAGCCTAAAATAGTTAGTCCCAAAATCGTGATCGATTTTAAAAGGAGGCTTTGATCTTTAATATAATCTCTTTCATTTAATGCCATTAATTTTTCGATTTGCTCAGGTGTTGTCTTTAGTTTGTTACGATACATGAAGTAAATAATGCCAAGTGTCACGATAGAAATAATAATTACGATAGGAGCTAAGTTAAGTAAAAAGGCATTAAAGTCTAAATGCTTATTTGCTGATCCAATCATAATATTCGGTGGGTCACCGATTAATGTTGCTGTTCCGCCTATATTTGAAAATAGTACTTCTGAAAGTAAATAAGGAACAGGATTTACTTTTAAAATACGTGTAATGGATAGCGTAACAGGTACGATTAATAAGACGGTCGTTACGTTGTCCAAAAATGCAGAACCGACAGCGGTTAATAGGGATAGTAATAGTAAAATGCGGATTGGTTTGCCGCCAGCTGCCTTAGCTGCTTTAATAGCCACAAATTCAAATACGCCTGATTGACTTGTAATATGTACGAGAATCATCATCCCAATTAAGAGGGTGATCGTTTCCCATTGAATATGTGATGTGAAAGCAGCGTGTAAATCTACAATTCCAAAAATAATCATAATAGCAGCACCGAATAGTGCAATTACAGCACGATTCAATTTCTCAGAAATAATAAATCCGTACGTGACTAAAAATACGGCAATTGCAAAATAATATTGCCAATTTGCTACTTCATGTGCTGATTGTTCCAATCATGTCACCTTCTTTAAAGTATGTATTCAATTGTAAACATGCATCCTTCTGCATAATTTATATTGTAGCAAATTCAAAAAAGAAAGAAAACTATTTAACAAAGTGAAGGAAAAAATGATGATTTTACAGATTTTCCGAATAGGAAAGCCCACTACGGTGCGATAGTACCCCCTTTAGGGGTGGATGATAGTGAGTTCAAATGCGATGTACAGATAAAATACCGAAAGTATGTTCTGTACATCAAGTATTTGAAATGGTATAATTTTCATAACAGACAAGTAAAAGTCTCTAAAACAATCTTGTTCTCTGAAAACAGAATACATATGAGGTTGGAGTAACAAATTCTTCTACTCCGTAAAATGTATTGAGTCGTCAAGTACAAGACGCTAAAACACATTTGAGAACTCACAATCTGACTCGTTTTGTAATAGAACGAGTGCCGTATCTGCTAGATGCACTGGATACGGAGTGGTGATGGCACACCGCAATCTTGCACGTCAGCGATACTAGAAATAGACGTCGCCTTTGGTAGCAAGAATCCCATTGACGTTAGTCAGCTTGCGGCTTTAGCCGTGGGAGTGTCAAATATGATATAAAAAAATGAAGAAACACAGTGCAAATTATTAGGAAAAGTGGGCGTTGTCCTCTAATATAGAGATAGCAATTTACATTATTTTTGCGTAAAATGGTTTAAAGAGGTGAATTCCGATGGAAATAGTAAAAGATAGTTCTCTTATTCAAAATGAAATTGAACGTTTTGTAAATAAAGATGTATATATTCATTTAGAAACGACGAACGGAGCGTACGCGTCACACTTTAATGAAAAGATGATGACAGTTGGAGCATTCATTCGAAATGCAATTATTCGCTTTGAGCGCGGGAAAATAACTGGAACAAACCCATACCGAGTTGGTTTAAAGATGGATCACGGCTGGGTATATGCTGAAGGTATTACGCACTGGGAAGTAGACGATAAAGATCGTTTATTACTAGCAGGGCATGATAATCAAGGCCGTTTAGCAGTAGCGCTTGAGTTAAGCTTAACGCCATTTAAGTAAGAAGGAGGGAAACTTATGGAGAGACATGTACTTGTTGTATTTCCGCATCCAGATGATGAAGCATTTGCGGCGGGAGGAACAATTCGCTTATTAACAGATCAAGGAGTACCTGTAACGTATGCGTGTGGTACTTTAGGACAAATGGGACGTAACATGGGAAAAAACGTGTTCGCTAACCGTGAAACGATTCCAAATATCCGTAAAAAAGAATTGAAAGATGCATGTGAAGCGATGGGGATTCAAGACTTAAGAATGCTTGGTTTCCATGATAAAACGTTAGAATTTGAAGATGTTGATTTCGTAGCAGATAAAATTGAAGCGATCATTCAAGAAGTAAATCCATCTCGAATTATTACATTTTATCCAGAGCACGGCGTACATCCAGATCATGATGCATTTGGCCGCGCTGTCGTTCGCGCTGTATCACGTATGTCAAAAGAAGAACGTCCAGTTATTCATGCGGTTGCGATTACGAAAAATCGCGAAGCTGTACTAGGTGAGCCGGATGTTGTAAATAATATTAGTGAAGTATTCGAGCATAAATTAGCTGCACTAGGTGCGCACCGTTCGCAAACAGAAGCGATGCTTGAAGAAACGCATGTAAAAATCAAAAACAAAGATGCAGCAACATTAAAATGGCTGCAACTGGAACAATTTTGGACTTATAAATGGGAGTAGACTAGAAGGGAACCTTCTAGTAGCTCTTACATAGAAAAAGCGCCGTCACTTGTGACGGTGCTTTTTTGTGCCATTAACAACATTAGCATCATCCTTTGTAAAAGATAGGAGAGCTTTAGCTACTTTCTTACTAGAATAAGAATTTTATAAGAAAGTTATTTGGTTTTATCATTATTTTAAACAAAAACAGCAAATAAATAATGTAATATAATAATTATTTATTGAAAAACGATAAACAACATGGTATTATCAAATTGAAAATTAGTAAGAGAGTTGCTTTTTATGAAATGTAAAACGAATGTTATGTATTAAAAAGAAATTGATAGAAATTAGTAAAATTATATATTTTAATAATTAAATAAGAAAAGGAAGTTAGAGCATGATTCATAAAACAGTAAAGAAAGTTATCTTAATTGCAGGTGGTTTGTATATTACTTATTTAGTAGGTGTAGTCACTTTAGCGGAATCGATCCCGTATCCTACATCTCAGCAACTTAAAGAAGCTGAAAAAGTAGTTGAACGCTATGTAGGTGAAAATAATGGAGTGAAAATGATAACTACATCTAGCAGCTTCACGGCTGAGATGTTCGATCGTACAATTCATATTGAAGGGAATTCAAAAGAGAATCCAAAACAAATATTTCGAATGGATTTAGATCAAGTTTCTAGTGAAAGTGAAAAGATAACCGAAAAATCGATAAATAAAATTTGTAAATCAAATGATGCAGGAAAGAAATTTTCGTGTGCTGATGCTGAATAATTAAAGGTAAGAATGTGTAGCAGCATAGTAACGGTTGATAACTACTATTCAAGTTAAATAGGAAAAAGCCTCGCAGGGGGGCGAGGCTTTAAAACAGGGTATTAAAAATTATCGGTTCATTAAGAATAATTTCTTTTGAATAAACTAATTTTAGCATGAAAACTTATATATATGTGTTACGAATTTATGAACGAAAAATCAATGATAAGAATATAGAAAAGATAATAGTGTATTTGTAATCTATATCATTACATAAAGTTAGAGTGGAGAAGAGAGTATACTTTTTGTATGGTGTAATAAAGATATAGCCCGCCTACAGAAATAGGTAGGCTATTTTTTATAAAGAAAAGACAACTTAAGGTTAGAACTCTTGTTAAGAAATAGGGTGAAAACAAGAGCTTTTAAGGAGAGATAAGGTTGTTCAACAGATAAAGATATCGTATTTGAAACACGTGATTATTCGTGGGTTAAGTTATATTTTTGATAAAAAATCTTTAAAAAGCATTACAATTCCTAGAAGAGATAAGACTTCAATCGAAAACCAAAATACACTTTTTTGAGGTTTTTTAAATTCCATTATTATGGAGAAAAATAAAAAGATAGCAATGAGAAAAAAAATTAAGAGACGAAGTATATCAAACATCAATAGCACTCCTAATAGTTAATTTGTTTCACTATATAGTTATTTCCAATATTACAGAATTTAAGAAGCGACTAATTAATATTAAAGCAAAAAGTTCTCAGAATCCATGAATTAAAAATGAAAAAATTTGAGCCACTGAAAACAGGGGGATTATATATTAATTAGTTTAGCGATTGAAAGAGTAATTTTTTAATCTTGTAAATGTCTGGTTAGTTCAACTAAACAATTAGTGGGGGATAGATACCCCTCTTAATGATTAGAATTTCACTTTATTTGTTTTCTTTTTTATATAAAGCCTTAGAACTGGAATTTAGTAATGGTTTATAAGAAACATATATTTTGAATTAATTAATAAAATAATATATATTTATATAGATTTAATGATTTTAGTTTTTTTAAAATGGGGAAATCGATATGAAGGTTAAATTTGCTGTAATAAAAGATGAGAACTTTGATTGTAGTTTATTGGAAAGAAAATTAATGAAAACTTTTAAAGAAGTAGATTGTGAAGCAGATATTGTAAAGGTTGAGGATGGAATTTTTGAAAACAATGGTATACAAACGCATTTATTAGAAATAACCATTTATGTTACTGGAAAAAATATTGGGTATAGGTCTGTTTCCGCCAGTATATTTATTGTTCTAGAGAGTTTATCAATGGAACTATTTCGTATTACTATTAGTATACAGTAAGCAGCTAACAAAGTAGACTCTTCATAAAATCATACTGACTATATTGAGTTAGTAAACATGAAAATGGTGATGAAAACAATAGAAATTATCTTAGGTGCTCTCGTATGCTGGAGAGCACCTTGTTTGCTGTTACATAAACAAGGGATTCCTTTTCTATATTTAATTTATCCTAACGCTAATTTTAATATAGAAGCATGGAAACATAATTAGATTGTACAAATAATTTGGTGCGCACATATACGAAATGTATTCACCGGTAAAAGGGTTGTCTCATAATATATATAGATTTTTCTATTAAGATGAACAGAGGGTGTGAATATATGGAAGATGTTTATGCTAAAATTGACAGTCTCAAGACGGAGCAAAAAGAAATGATGAGAGACATTCGTGCTTTAGAAACGCGTACCACTATTAATGAGAAAGACATAGCAACAATTAATAAGCAATTAGAAAAAATAAGTACAAATACAACTTGGATTTTGCGTATTATTATTAGTACGATAATAATGTCAGTTTTAGGATTGATATTAAAAGGGATGATTTAAAAGAAAGAGGGGAGCTCCCTCTTTCTTTTATGTAAATAAGAAGCTATACATTTTCCGTTTCTTTTTCATCTGCATACTTATCCTCTAAGGAAATTAATAGAGGGATTGATATAGTTACAAGAATGATTAAAGTGGTGATAAAAGATTTAGAAAGAGAAAAAGAACCTTCAATTAAAGGTGATAAAAACTTGAATGAAAGTATACTTGTTAGTAAGGAAATTACTAACAAGCTAAAAAGAGATATATTTTTATTCTTTATAGATGTCTCTATAAAGTCTTTAATACAGGTTATTACGACAAATATAGTTAATATGATAAGAGAAACAAAATAATGTGTTACATTCGTCATACTAATAGTAGGGTCGTCTATTATGTAAGCAAGTAACTTAGATACTAATATTCCTCCAAACAATAAAATAATAAAAGCAAGTAATCCTTCCGATATATAAGTGCTGAAATTGTCTTTCTTGTTAAAGAAGTTGTAGTTCAGAGTAGATTGGATTATTTGAATCAGGAATAGGGTAATAATCCATACATAATATACAATTGGTAATTCTCCTGAGAATAGAGAGATTAGGAAGTTTAATATTGTCCTTAAAATTTCAATCATTACGAAAGGCCTCCTGTTTGTAAGCTTGGCGAAATTAGAAATATGCTAGTCTATCGTTTAATAATTAGATCTATTGATTCAAACTATTTCTAATTATTCCATAAAAAAGGTGGTTACTTCAAGTTATCTCTTTAATAAATCTGCCAAGGCCGAGTACTAGAAAAAGAAACACAATATGTAATATAATTGAAAAAGTATATTTTAAAAATCAATGTTAATATTACCCTCCTATAAGTATTAACATACGTAATTGAGGTGTTTTCTTTGTTGTTTTATGATCGAATTTCTATAATGGCCCCTCCTGTTCCGTAGCTAAAGAAAGTCTTTTTATTTCTGAGATTTTCAAAGTTATAGGAGGGTATGAAAAATGAAAAAAGTCTCAGTACCATCACTTTTGTTAATGATTATTCTTGTCGCATTTCCGCAAATTAGTGAAACAATCTACACACCGTCTTTACCGGATATTTCAAAGGCGTTACATGTAAGTAATAATGAGGTACAGTTAACACTTAGTGTGTATTTTGCTGGATTTGCTTTAGGTGTATTTTTTATTGGATGGCTATCAGATATAATTGGTCGTCGCCCAGCGATGTTATTTGGAATTGTTGTATATGGCGTTGGGAGTTTCTTATGCTTTATTGCAAATTCCATTGAAGTTTTATTGGTAAGTCGTTTTATTCAAGCGTTTGGAGCAAGTGCAGGATCAGTTGTGACACAAACGATTCTACGTGAAAGTGTAGAAGGGCATAAGCGCCACGTTATGTTTGCTCAAATTTCGGCAGTTATTGCTTTTACACCAGCGATAGGACCGTTAATTGGTGGCTTTCTTGATCAAATGTTTGGATTTAAAATCGTATTTTTAAGTTTAGTAGTTATGAGTATCGGTATTTTTCTGTATACGTTTGTTTCTCTTCCAGAAACAAAGACGGACTCAGTAACGAATAAAATAAATGTGTTTTCAGTCTTAAAGAAGTTAATTACAAATCCGAAAGTAGTAACGTATGGGCTATTAATTGGAGGAGCAAATGGTGTTTTATTTAGCTATTATGCAGAAGCACCGTTTATCTTTATTGAATACTTTCAATTATCGCCTAGTATGTATGGATTTCTAGGAATTGTTGTAGCGTCTGCTTCTATTGTTGGAGCGAAAGTTTCGAAACGTTTACTTGCTACTTATAAACCAGAGAAAATTATATATATCGGTTGTCTCGTAATGACAGGAGGAGCTATCCTTTTATCTGTTATTACGTTTGTTGGATCAAATCCGAATGTAATATATATGGTTGTATTTTTAGTAGCGATGTTTATATTGCTATTAGGAATCGGAGTAGCGCTACCTAACTGTTTAAGTTTAGCATTAGTAGATTTTCAAGATGTCATTGGTACAGCGAGTGCATTGTTTAGCTTAGGGTACTATGTAATTGTAACGATGACAATTTGGGGAATGAGTCAGCTGCATACGGGCTCGTTACTAGTGATGCCACTTTATTTTCTAGCTATAGTCGTTATCATGACAGTGTTTACTAAAGTGTTTATTTTAGGTAAACAAACTTCAAAAACGATTTAAATATGTAATGGTAAAAGGGTCTCATTAAAAATGAGACCCTTTTATATTTTATCCCGCTGTTTTGAGGCAGTAAGATTTCTGCCTCAAAATTAGATTAAAAAAGTTAGTAGTTTATTAATATATTAAATTTCTGGTTGGTATATGAATCGGACGCGTGGGAAATTACGTTATCAACTATAACGATTGAAGTACATGAGATGTGAAACCGAGGAAAAAATGCTCTCCTCGGTTATTTATACTGTAATAATATTCATACCGGAATCATATTGAATAGATGTATTTTATTGTTAATTCAGTTGAAATTCAAACGTAATCATGCATATTAATTTATTGAAAAAATAATTGAATTTTTCAGATTAATGAATTAATATAAGGTAAGTAATTTTAAGATTTATAGAATATTGGAAGATGAAAGGTTTTGAGAATTTTATAAGAAGCGATAAAAACGATTTTAGGATAGCTTTAAAGCTAGTGTAAAATGACGTTTGCTTCATCATTTTCAGGGCCGAAAAGAATTAGGGGAAAGCATCTTGTTTTAAAATGCGGCTATGAATCATCTAAGAGGGGGAAGTGAAGTGGCAAACAAAGAATTGAAAAGAGGTTTAGAAGCACGTCATATTCAAATGATTGCTTTAGGCGGAACAATTGGTGTTGGTTTGTTTATGGGATCAGCCAGCACAATTAAATGGACAGGTCCGTCAGTAATGCTTGCTTATGCAATTGCAGGTATTTTTATCTTCTTCATCATGCGTGCCATGGGAGAAATGTTGTATATGGAGCCAAGTACAGGTTCATTTGCGACATTCGGTCATAAGTATATTCATCCGCTAGCTGGTTATATGACAGCGTGGAGTAACTGGTTCCAGTGGGTTATCGTTGGGATGTCAGAGATTATCGCGGTTGGGGCGTATATGCAATATTGGTTCCCTGACTTACCAGCTTGGATACCAGGTGTAATTGCAATGGTTATTCTTGGCGCAGCTAACTTAATTTCTGTTAAGTCATTTGGTGAATTTGAATTTTGGTTTGCAATGATTAAAATCGTTACGATTCTATTAATGATTATTGTGGGATTTGGACTTATTTTCTTTGGAATTGGTAACGGCGGAGAAGCAATTGGTATATCAAATCTTTGGTCAAATGGCGGTTTCTTTACAGGTGGTTTCTCAGGATTCTTCTTTGCTTTATCACTTGTAGTTGGAGCATATCAAGGTGTAGAATTAATCGGTATTACTGCTGGTGAAGCGAAGGATCCGAAGAAGACACTTACAAGAGCGATTCAAAGTACAATTTGGCGTATTTTAATTTTCTACATCGGTGCTATTTTCGTTATTGTAACTGTGTATCCGTGGGATCAATTAAGTACAATTGGTAGCCCGTTCGTAGCAACTTTTGCGAAAGTTGGTATTACGGCTGCTGCGGGATTAATTAACTTTGTTGTTATCACAGCAGCAATGTCTGGTTGTAATAGTGGTATTTATAGTGCGGGTCGTATGCTATATACGTTAGGTGTAAATGGACAAGCACCGAAATATTTCACGAAACTTTCTGGAAATGGTGTACCTTTATTCGGTACAGTTGGCGTAATTATCGGTTTAGCGATTGGTGTTGTATTAAGTTATATCGCACCGAAAAATTTATTCGTATATGTATATAGTGCGAGTGTACTTCCTGGTATGGTACCATGGTTTGTCATTCTAATTAGTCAAATTAATTTTAGAAAAGAAAAAGGGGCAGAGATGAAAGATCATCCTTTCAAAATGCCATTTGCTCCTGTTACAAACTATTTAACAATTGCCTTTTTAATTATGGTATTAATCGGAATGTGGTTTAACGATGATACGCGTATTTCATTAATTGTAGGTATCATTTTCTTAGCTATCGTTACAATTAGTTTCTATGCTTTCGGAATAGGAAAGCGAACTCCGTTAGACGTTCAAAATGATCAAGAGATTTCAAGTAAATAAAGATAATAAAAAGTCCGATTTCTTATTTAGAAATCGGACTTTTTACTATTAAAACTTTTCTAAAACGATTTTCCCGATGGTGCGTCCGCTTTCAAGTAGTGCATGTGCTTTCTTTACATTTTCAGCGTTAATTGGTGTGAATGTTTCATTTAAAGTAGTCTTTAAAATGCCTTCATCTAGTAGTTCGCTTACTTTATTTAATAGTTCATGCTGCGTGATCATGTCTCCAGTTTCATACATCGCTTTTGTAAACATAAACTCCCAAACGAGTGTAGCACTTTTACTTTTTAAAATGCCCATCTCAAGAGGGTGTTCATTTTCTACGATAGAGCAAATTTTTCCTTGTGGTTTAATGAGGTCACATATTGCTTGCCAATGTTGATCTGTATTGTTTAGGCAGAAAATATAATCTACATCTTTTAGCCCAAACTCTAATATTTGTTCTTGTAAAGGTTGGTGATGGTTAATGATATAATCGGCACCGAATTTTTCAACCCAGTGTATCGTTTCATTGCGGGATGCAGTTGTGATAACATTTAGTCCGGCCCATTTCGCAAGTTGAATGGCAATTGAACCTACACCACCAGCACCGCCTATAATTAAAATGTTTTTAAAGGAGTTCGTATCTTTCTTATTATAATCAATACCTAAACGTTCGAATAAACCTTCCCAAGCTGTAATAGCTGTTAACGGAAGTGCTGCAGATTCAGCATCACTTAACGTTTTTGGTTTTTTACCAACGATTCTTTCATCAACGAGGTGGTATTCACTATATGTACCTTGTCTCGTAATGCTTCCAGCGTAAAACACTTCATCGCCTTCTTTAAATAACGTACAACTTTCGCCAGTTTGTACAACAACACCACTCGCATCCCAGCCAAGTATTTTCGCTACCTCTTCTTTTTTCTCTTTTGGAGATCGAACTTTTGTATCAACTGGATTAACGGAAATAGCGTTAATTTTAACGAGTATATCTCTTCCTGTGGCAACAGGTTTTTCAACTTCTAGATCAATTAAACTGTTTTCTTCTTCAATAGGTAAGTATTCATGTAAACCAATTGCTTTCATTTGTATTCCCTCCATTAAAGTAAGAGTCATTTACTCTTTTATTATAGTAGGTGGAGTGTCATTATGTAAAAAAGTTAAGTCCTTTCTATTTTGTAAAAGGCCTGTTTCAGCATCATGTAGTACCGTGTAACTGGAGAGGATTCGCCATCGTTTTGATTTTATAGGCGTCGGATGAAAGTTATACTTATTTTTCCAGTGTACCTTGCAATGAACAATACTGAGTGTTATATTATACTTGTGGTTACTTATTATAAAACGGTACTGAACAATAAATAGTAGTGAATATCAATTAGAATAGGGTGAATGAATATTGAATGTACAATTTAAAAAAGGAGTTTTAGAACTTTGTGTTCTTGTCTTACTTGATAAGCAAGACCGTTATGGGTATGAATTAGTTCGAAGTATTTCCAATCGAATTGAAATATCAGAAGGGTCTGTTTATCCTCTACTGCGTAGATTAACTAAAGAAGAATATTTTACAACGTATTTACAGGAGTCTTCAGAAGGTCCTTCAAGGAAGTATTATACGCTGACGGATAAAGGTAGAACGTATTTGTACCAACTTTTGAGGGAATGGAATGAGTTCTCACAAGGTGTCAATCAATTAATAAAAGAAGGTGTAAGTAATGACGAAAAATGAATTTTTACAACAATTAAATGCATCTCTAAAAAGATTATCTGAAAAAGAGCGTGCAGATATTTTAAAAGATTATGAAGAACATTTTACTTTCGGATTAGAGGAAGGGAAAAGTGAAAAAGAAATTGTAGCTTCATTAGGTTCTCCAGCTCAAATCGCCAAAGAGTTATTAGCAGATTATCATATTGAGAAAGTAACAACAAGTGCAACAACAGGAAATGTTTTTCGTGCAATTTGGGCAGTAATTGGATTAGGTTTTTTCAATTTGTTAATCGTACTTGCACCTGCAATTACATTAGCGGCATTGATTTTTTCAGGTTGGGTTCTAGGTATCTCATTTTTAGGTGCACCATTACTTGTTTTAGTTGATACGATTATACATCCAAATACATTCTTGTTATTTAATCTTTTCGTTTCTTTAGCACTTTGTGGACTTGGATATTTCATTGTTATTGCTATGTTATTTTTAACGAAGTTAGCAACGAAAGGATTTGTTCGTTATTTAAAGTTCAATATAGCACTAGTAAAAGGTGGTTTGAAGCATGATAAATAAGAAGAGTTTCTCAATCATTGCAGGTATTATTTTCATTATTGGTATTATCGGAAGTTTATTCACTTATCGTTCAATTGCTGCGGTACCAATTTCAGAAGAAAAGGTCATTAATAATAATGTGTCAAGCGTCATTATCGATACGAATAATGTTCGTGTTAACATCAACCCTACAACAGGTAGTAACGTGAAAATAAAATTAGATGGTGAGGTTAATCCAAACGTAAAAAGAACATTAGCTACGGATGAGAAAGATTCAACGCTTCTTATTTCTTATAAAGAAAAACAACAGAGTTGGTTCAACTTTAATATTTCTGAAGTGTTGGCGCCATTAACATTAAATGTGTATCTACCTGAAAAACAATATGAATCATTAAAAGTTTCCAATAATAATGGCTACGTTTCTGCTAAAAAACTAAACGCAACAAATTTTAATATCAATACAAGCAATGGACGTGTTGAATTAAGAGAAATCAATTCGCCAAAAATTATTGCGGAAACAAACAATGGAATTATGGATTTCAAAGATGTATTGGCACAAAATATTCATGTGAAATCGAACAACGGACGAATAATGCTAGACCATGTTGAAGGTGAAATAGAGGGGCAAACTAAAAATGGAAGTCTTACTCTGAAAACGAATGAACTGGATCGAAATCTCAATTTTACGACTCACAATGGAAAAATTAATATTGAAACTGAAAAAGAACCAACTAATGTTCAATTTAATGTTTCTGTTGACAATGGCAGAGCAAATATCCTTGATAAATATAATGGAAATACGGTTATTGGAAAAGGAGAAAATGTAATTAAATTAAACACACATAACGGAAATATTACAGTGGAAAAACAATAGCATATCTGCCAAATTTAAACTACAAAATTATTGAAGGTGATTATGAAGTGGTACCTGGTGTTCGGTTATTGTATACACCAGGACATCAGTCATTATTAATTGAGACGGAAAAAAACGGTCCTGTACTATTAACGATTGATGCATCTTATACGAAAGAAAATTTTGAAGATGAAGTGCCGTTTGCGGGATTTGATTCGGAATTAGCTTTATCTTCAATTAAACGTTTAAAAGAAGTTGTGACAAAAGAGAAACCAATTATTTTCTTTGGACATGATATAGAACAGGAAAAGGGTTGTAAAGTATTTCCTGAATATGTATAGTGCAAAAAGTCATGAGCTTACGTGCTCATGACTTTTTCGGTTAAATAATTTTTTTGAATAAGTTATAAACCTTTTTTGAGCTATCTTCATTTAATTGATAGTACTTGAGGTTTACATCATCAGGAGTATCTTGCTGAGCAATCATCACTTCGCTACTGTGATGATCAACTACCCATATGAAATATTTTTTATAAGTTCCATCTTCGAAAGTAATCCACATATCACAATCTATTAAATCTGATCCTTCTTCATCTAATGTTAATTTTCCTTTTTTTGCGGTATCCATACTATTAATAAACGTTTTTAATTCATCTGTTTTTGTGAGGAAGAGATCTTTTTTTGTTTTAATGGATTCGACATGTATATCTTTTATTTCCTGTTTTCCTAAAAAGACAGGGGGCTCATTTGGATCCCTTTGAGTGGAAATAATAGTAGCTTTTTTCTTAGGCTTATTTGCTGTATAGAGATTTTGAATAGATTTTCCAGAGTTTATAAACCATACGATTCCACAAATAATCAATGTGCTACAAAGCAGTAAAATAATTTTCTTAATAGAATATTCTCCTCTCTATTACTTCGTATGAAGAGCTTTTCTATTAATATATGATAGGTAAGCGTAAAGTATTATAGTTGAACGTGGCTATTCTTAACAGTTTTAAGAGGGCGATCAACGAGTAAATTGTAAGTAAGCCCAATTAATACGAAAACACCGCCGATAATCTTTCCAGTTGAGAGTTCATTTGTCAGGAAGAAATCAATGATAGTCCCTGCAAATAACTGTCCGATAAAGATGAGTAACGTTAAATAAAATGCTGATATTTTAGGAGTGATATAGTTCGATAATGAAATAACGATAACGCCTACTAATCCGCCTAAATATACAGCGATAGGTATGGATTGTAACGTATGCATTGGAATATACATTGAATCTGAACTGAAAATTAAAAATAACATAGAGAAAAATAAGCCAGTAATATAATTAAAAAACGTGCCCTCCCAATTTCCAATTTTCGCTGCTAAATTTGCGTTAATAATTCTAGCAACGACGATAGAAACACCAGCTAAAATAGCGATCGTAACATATAACATTTTCTTGCCTCCATTAATAAATTGTCATGATTATAATTCCAGAAGAGATGAAACATAATCCAATTAGTTTTTTCTTTTCAAATTTAGCAACTTTCATTCCTAATAAGCCGAAATGATCAATAACGATGGAAGCAATGGATTGGCCGAGTAAACTTAATGCAATCGTAATAGAGGCACCAAGGACGGAGAAACTTATATTATTAAAAAGAACAGTGAATACCCCAATCGCTCCAGCACTATATAGAAAAAGTGGAATCTCTTTATCGAAACGAATTTTATGTTTGTTTATGATTAAAACGAAAATAACTGCAATTAAACCGACAAGGTGAATGACAACGCTTGCTGTATACTTGCCAATTAACTCAGATAAAATCCCATTCAATGGAAGCATAACGGCGATAAGCACGCCAATAAAGACAGAAAGAAAGTTATACAATGTAATATCCCCTTTGTATTTCATATTTGTAATGAATGTATCATGCTGGAATTGTGTATTACTATGACATATGTCATAGTGGAGGAAGAAAATTTTGATTACAATGGGGATGAGTTGTAAAGGTGGGGGACTATGAAGAAAATATGTAATTCAATTAAATTAGCAGAGTATATGAAACAAAATAACATTGACTCCTTTTTTAGTAATGATATGAAACCGTATATGGAACTTATATTTTTTAAAAAGAATGAGTTTATTTGTAGAGAAAATGAAGAGATAGATTATTTGTTTTTCTTCGTTGAAGGAAAAGCGAAAGCGTTTAATACATTAAGTAACGGGAAATCTGTATTATTATGCTTTTATGATAGTTTGCAGCTGTTAGGAGATGTGGAGTTAATTCATTCTCAAAAGACGGCTTCAAACGTACAAGTAATGGCAGATTCATATTGTGTTGGTGTGCCTTTAGGAAAAGTGAGAAATCAACTATTTCATGATGCGAAATTTTTACGATGTATTTGTGAATCGTTAGCTCATAAATTAAACCGACTTTCAAAAAATAGTACAATTAATTTACTATATCCACTTGAAAACAGACTTGCGAGTTACATGTTAGCAGCGGGAGAACGAGCTGTGCAGCATGGGAATCGAATTGTATTTAGTGGGAATTTAACGGAAACAGCGGAATTGTTAGGGACAAGTTATCGGCATTTATTGCGCACATTAAATATTTTTTGTGATAAAGAGATAATAAAGAAGAATGATGGTTGTTTTGAAGTAGTAAACGTGGAAGTTTTGAGAGAATTGGCGGCAGATGTTTATAAATAATATAGTAAAGTGGGGGTTTAGATGAAAATAGCAATCATTTCAGATGTTCATGGAAATAGTCACGCTTTACAAGCAGTATTAAAAGATTTGGAACGTCGCAAGGTCGAAATGATAATAAATTTAGGAGATAGTGTGTATGGGCCGTTAGATCCTTTAGGGACAATTGAATTATTAATGAATAACGAGATGATACATATTAAGGGCAATTGTGACCGCATGCTCTGGGAACCTATACAACAGCAGTCTGCTACACTAACTTTTGTACAAAATCAATTAACAAAAAATCATATAGATTGGTTAAAACAACATTCTGCACAATTTATTGTAGACGATATGTTATGCTGTCATGGTACACCAACTTCAGATGAGGTGTATTTACTAGAGGAGATGGACGAGAATGGTGCGATATTAAAGAATGAAAAAAATATAATGGATCAACTCCAAAATATTGAGCAAAAAATAATAGTATGCGGTCATACGCACATTCCTAGAGTTGTGTATTTAGCAAACGAAAAAATCGTTATAAATCCGGGGAGTGTAGGACTTCCAGCATACAAAGATGAGTTACCTGTTATGCATAAAATGGAATCAGGAACTCCGCATGCAAAATATGTAGTGATAGAAGAGGTTTTGGGAGAATGGATAATTGAACAAATTTCAGTTCCGTATAATTGGGAAGAAGCTGCTCGGTTAGCTGCTCAACATGAAAGGCATGATTGGGCTCAGGCATTAAGAACTGGTAAGGTAGAATAAAGAGGCGTTTACTTTATGGTAAACTCCTCTTTTTTATTTTGAGTACATATTGAATTATATAAAAATAAAATGTTATGATTATGGAAACATATGAATATATGAACAATTATTCATATGTTTAAGAAGAGGAGGGGTTAGAATGAAAGACCTAATTATTATTGGGGCGGGGCAAGCTGGATTAACAATGGGATATTACTTGAAGCAAGAAGGATATAATTTTTTATTACTTGAGGCAGGAAACCGAGTTGGTGATTCATGGAGAAATCGATATGATTCTTTACAGCTTTTTACTCCGCGGTCTTACAGTAGTTTACCAGGTATGGCGTTAATAGATGAAAAAAATGAATTTCCATATAAAGATGAAATTGCAACATATTTAGAAGAATATGCAAGACATTTTCAATTACCGATCCAATTGCAAACTAAAGTTTTTAAAATAAAGAAAGAAAGAGATATATTCGAATTACATACCCCTACAGAAATTTTACAAACGAAAAAAGTTATTATTGCAACAGGTGGTTTTCAGCAACCGTTTATTCCCTCAGTTTCAGCAAATCTATCATCACATGTTTTTCAAATACATTCATCACAATATAAATCACCATCGCAAATTCCACAGGGGAAAGTACTAGTAGTAGGTGGCGGGAATTCAGGTATGCAAATTGCAGTAGAATTTGCAAAGACTCATGAAGTTACAATGTCTATTAGTCATCCTTTAACGTTTTTACCATTACATCTTTTTAGAAAAAGTATTTTCAATTGGTTAGACAAATTGGGTTTATTGTACGCTGAAGTAAATACAAAGAGGGGAAAATGGTTTCAGAAAAGAAAGGATCCCATTTTTGGATTTGAAGGTAAGGAACTTATTCGTAGTGGAGCAATTAAACTAGAGGGAAAAGTGGTGGGTGCATCAGAAGATAGCATTATGTTTCAAAATGGTAGCACGTATAGTGCAGGGAGTATTATATGGTCAACAGGTTTTATTCAGAATTATAATTGGATTGAAATAGAAAAGGCGGTAAATGAGAATGGATTGCCTAATCATATAAAGGGAATAAGTCCAGTAAGAGGATTATATTATATCGGCTTGCCATGGCAATCTCAAAGGGGTTCTGCACTTATTTGTGGTGTAGGAAAGGATGCGGCGTATTTACTTTCTGAAATCAAAAAAATAGATCAGTAGCAGCGACTACTGATCATCCATATGTACATGAATTAGGAGAGGTCAAACATTTATTAACTTTATTATAATAGACTTTCAAAAGAATAAAAACTGAAAATTCTAATTTTATGTTGAGAAAGTTTTTTGTATCGAAATATATAAAAGAATAAGGGTTTTTAGTAAAAGGAAATATGATATTTATATTTTACTAAAGTGTGATATAGTCTATATAGGAATTATTTCCTTTAATTGGGTTTTTATAGCCTTTACATTTTTAAAGTAGAAAGGGGAAGCGATTGTGAAGTTTGATGATCAACGCCTACTAGGAGTACGATTAGGTTCTGTACTTGTAACAGAAGAAAATCAATATTTAGTAATAAAGAAAAAAGATCATTATGCATTATTAAATATACATAATTTAGAATGCACACATGTTGAAGTGCAGCTAGAACATATTGAAGAAATGTTGCGGGAAGATTTCCAAGAAAGTATAACGGAGATTATCGCACCGGAACAGATAAAAATTGTTGCGAAAAATGTTATATAAGAAAGAAGCTGAAAGGAACAGCTTCTTTCTTTTCATTATAAGGATAACGTTTTTAAAACGTCACCAATAATCCCTTCCATTTGATGAACACCTAAGTCAGCGTTCGTCATTATAATAGCGCCATTACCTCGGTATGGATAGCATATCATCATACATTGAAATCCAACGCCCCATCCGAGTGAATAAATTTGTAAGTCTTCATTCGAATCATCTAGAAAAACACCCAGTCCAGTCCATTTTGAGCAACCTTGAGGAGAAATCATATCTTGAACTGTTTTTTGAGAAAGTTTTAGTTTGCCTTTTCCTTGTAAGGAATGAATGATTTCAATTACTAAAGTTGATAAGTCAGTTGGTGTTGTCCAAATACCTGAAGCAGCTGCGAATGGATAAAATGGATACTTCTCATTTGTAACGGTGCCATCTTTATTATGTCCGCAAGCAAAAGCATCGGTTTTATCTATGTCTTCAGGAGAGAAGATTGTACTATTCTTCATTTGCAGTGGTTGAAATATATATTCTTCTAGTAAAAGGTTGAATGGCTTTCCAGTTATATCTTCAAGTAGTATTTCGATTATACAAAAGTTTGCATCCGAGTAGTGAAATTCGCTTTCTGGTTTATAAGTTACTTCTATCGGTACTGGGCAATATGGTGTTTTACCGGCAAGGAGTTCAGACATATTTGGTTGCCCATGTGCAAGTGTATAATGTTCAAAACTATTAGGGGGATCAATAATTCCAGATTGATGACTTAATAAGTTTCGCAATGTGACTTTTTTCTGTGAGGTAAGTAGATTGTTAGGTATGTTCCAAGATGTGAATCTATCATTTATGTCTGCATCTAAATGCACGATTTCTTGATCTGACAATGTCATTACGAGCATTGTAGTGATGAATTTACTAATTGAGCAAGAATTGAATATAGAATTCGTAGTTACCGTTCTAGTTGTTCCGGATTCAAGTGTTCCGAAAGCAATCGCTTCGTCTAGTTTGCTGTTGCGTATAACGGCAAGACTTAAACATGCAACGGAATATTGGTTCATTTTCTCGTATATATTGTTACTTTTTAAGTTCATAGTGACTCCTTTCTTATAAGAGACAGAATATTAGTTCTATTATATGGTATTTAATAGAGAGAATGATAGAAAAGAAAAAACTTCATCTTTTATCGATGAAGTTTTTTTAGTTAATTCGAAGTGAATGCTTTAAAAAATTTGTCTCGGTACATGTACATAAGCCATGTGGCTGTTAGTAAGGAAATAATGCTTACTTTGTTTTGAATTGGCGCATTGAAAACAAGCCAGCCAACGATATCAAATAATACATGTAGTGTAATTGAAAGAACTACAAATTGTAGTAACGTCTTAAAAAATCTTTTTATAAAGTGTCCCCCTGAAATAAAAGGTTTATCAACAGTGTTGTATATTACTATTATACATTAAATGTGTTTAATGGTAAAATTTACATAAGTTAGTGAAATAAAACAAATGAAAGCTAATGAGGAGGGATATTCATGGAGTTTTGGATGATCATACCGATAGCGATCTTTGGGTTTATTTATATCGTTGAAAAGTTAAACAAAATTGAAAAGAAAACGGATGTGCGTTTAAAGCGAATGGAAGATAGATTACAGCTAATTACGAAAGAAATGGAAATTATAGATAGAGAACCTGAGATTAATAAAGAGTTGCGTCAGCTTATGGAAGAAGGAAAAACAGTTACAGCAGTTAAGAGAGTAAGAGAAGCTTTTGGCTTTTCTTTACTAGAAGCGAAGCAATATGTTGATAAATTATAAAAAGATCATCCATGTGGGTGATCTTTTTTCAATGCACCATACGTGTGTTTACATAAGCAGCGATTATAACGTGTCCAATTATAATGATAGGAACTAAGATTTTGACATTAGGAGTAGAAAAGAAATTTAAGAAGCGCGTAACAGATGTCATTATTACACATGCACACGCTGATCGAATTGGTGGAATGAAAACATTGAAAGAAAGAGGCATTAAAGCGCATAGTACAGCATTGACTGCGGAACTAGCAAAGAAAAATGGATATGAAGAACCACTTGGAGACTTACAAACCATTACGAATTTGAAGTTTGGAAATATGAAAGTAGAAACATTTTATCCAGGGAAGGGACATACAGAAGATAATATCGTCGTGTGGTTACCGCAATATAACATTTTAGCTGGAGGTTGTTTAGTAAAATCTGCAGATGCCAAAGATTTAGGAAACGTTGCGGATGCGTACGTAAATGAATGGTCCACATCAATTGAGAATGTGCTGAAGCGATATAGAAATATAAATTTGGTAGTACCTGGTCATGGAGAAGTAGGGGACAGGGGATTACTTTTACATACATTAGATTTATTAAAATAAGAAATTGTAGAAATACAAAAGAGAGGAGAAATAATTTTCTCCTCGCTTTCTTCTAACTATATTTAAATGCGAAGTCCGCATACGTTACTGAGATTTTAATTCCAAGTATACAAATACCAGTACCGTCATAATTGCGATAACAACGTAAGTAGCATCAAGCATAATAAGTGTTTTTAAAGTTTCAGTCATCCTCATTCACCCCTGGTATAAAAAATATAACATAATCTCTTACCAATTAAATCAGAGATTATAAAGATAACAATGTACATGAAATTTATTAAGTAGATTCTATATAAATATATCATATAAATAATGTAAACAATGTTAAGGTAATGTAAATGTATTGTAAAGAAAGGGGCGGTTCATCATGTCTGTAAATCTATTCATTTATAAATGCTATGTATCTCTCGTGTGCCGGATAGAACACAGTTATAACATGTGAAAAATAAATTCATTTTGACAAATCAATCACGATGGTAGCTGTTACTACATTTTCCTCTAATACTTCTACCTGTACTTGTTCATCGTTTCTCCAATTGATATTAAAGTTATCTGTCGTATACATTTCCTTAAGAGTGACCTCTTTATATTTTTCTAAAATGCTACCTCTTTTCCCATAATAGATTCTTACAGTTGAACTGGGACTTGGTCCTTTTGATTTTATTGTTTCTCTAAGCTCGATAATATTTATTAAATTTGGAGATTCACTTTTTTGAAAGGTAAAGGAACTGACCACTTTTTGTACCTTCTTAAAAACAGGACCATTAGATTTATTTGATACATTAAATTCCACAACTTCAGGTACGGATTCTTTGCCTCGCAGTGTTATCGTTGCTTCATAATCGTTTTTCCAATCTACGAAAACGTTTGAGGAATCGAGACGTTCTCCCTCATTTGCAATACTTATGTCAAAATGTTCCCATAAGCCGTATTTAATTCTGACGGGAGAGGAACCATGAGAAGAGTCTGAATCTATTTTCACTACTTTAATCGTATTTTTATTATTTGGAGAATGACTTTTTTTAAGTGTAATGTCCTGTAAATACAAAATGTAAGACAAACAGCCTACTACTAAAATAATTGGAATTACAATACGTAAGGCAGTAATTGGACGACCTCGTGTTCTTTTTTTCTTAGTGCTTTTACTATTTTGTTCAAGGTCTTTTTCAATACTCGTTGGAGCTATTACTTTTGGCGGGCGAATAAGCCACCAAACGAAAGCTATAAGTAGTAAGAAAAGAGGTATTCCTTGAATAAAGAAAAATCCTTTCCAAAAATCAAGTGCAGTACTATATGGAGAATCCGTCGCCATCCCACCTATAAAAAGTGCCATTGGGCTTACAAGTATATTTATCCCTAAAGCGATCAATACGAATGAAAGATTTTTATTTCTAATTTTTCGTGACCCAGCCATAATAAACAGAAATACTGCAATACCGAGTATAAGAAACAGTGTTCCGTAGTAAACCATCATATTATCCCTCCATAACTTTAATTGTACCATCAGTAAGGAAAATTTTGTGAAATGTTAGGTGGATATGATATTTGTATTCCTTAAAAGTGCACCGATATATGATGCAAATAAATCATGTGCAAGTATGAATGCCAGGATATAGTAAAAATATTATGTCAACAATATGAACTGTCACAAATTCTTATATATTATTGTGATTGATATCACATCACTTTTTTTCAATGGATATTATGCTTAGGGTGTAATTAATGATTGGGAGAGGGTGGGATGATATGTTTTGTTATCAATGTGAGCAAACCCCAACAGGCGGATGTAAAGTAATGGGTGTTTGTGGCAAGAATGAAACGATTGCGAGTTTACAAGATACGATTGTGTTTGGGTTAAAAGGAATTGCAGCTTATCGCACACATGCTGCTCAGCTAGGGTATACGGATGCTTTTGTAGATGCTACAACGCAAGAAGCATTGTATATGACATTAACCAATTCTAACTTTAATGAACAAGAACATGTTGATATGGCTATGAAAGTTGGGAAATCAGCTTTACGGGTAATGGAGTTGCTAGATGAGGCACATACGAATCATTTTGGTGTCCCAGAGCCTGTTCAAATTACACAAAACCGTGTAGAAGGTAAAGCTATTGTAGTTACAGGCCATAATTTATTTGCGTTAGAAGAATTATTAAAACAAACAGAAGGAAAAGAAATTAATATTTATACGCATTCGGAAATGTTACCAGCACACGGATATCCGCAGCTGAAAAAATATAAACATTTAAAAGGAAACATCGGTAAGGCATGGTATGATCAAAGACGCCTTTTTGAAAAATTTACAGGTGCCATATTAGCGACAACGAACTGTGTTATGCCAATTAAAGGATCATACTCTGATCGATTCTTTTCATATGATATTGCCGGCTTAGAGGGTGTACAAAAAATTGAAAATGATAATTTTGCACCATTGATTCAAAAAGCGCTAGAACTTCCAGAAGTACATATGGAGTCGGATGAACAGTTAGTAACAGGGTTTCATCATAATACAGTCTTATCATTAGCTCCAGAAATTATTGAGGCAGTAAAAGAAGGAAAGATTAAGCGTTTCTTTGTCATCGCAGGTTGTGATGCACCAGGAAAAGGCGGGGAATATTATCATGAATTAGCAACGTCACTTCCGCCTGAAACAGTGATTTTAACGACTTCTTGCGGAAAGTTCCGCTTCAATGATGTGGATTACGGCGTTGTACCTGGTACCGAGATTCCGCGCTACATCGACTTAGGACAATGTAATAATTCCATTTCTACAGTGAAAATAGCGGCTGCTTTAGCTGATGCTTTCCAATGCGAAGTGAATGAATTGCCAGTAAGCATTGTCTTATCTTGGTTTGAACAAAAAGCGGTTGCTATTTTGCTTGGGCTATTTAGTCTTGGAATTCAAGATATTCGCATCGGTCCAAAGGCACCTGAATTTATTTCAGCTGGCGTGCTCGATGTATTACAAGAAACATTCGGTTTGAAATTAATTACAACTGCAGCAGAAGATATGGATATGATGTTATCGTAACAAGAGGATGATTGGTCTTATTCAGAAGAAGAGCTAGCTTATAGCGCCCCAAAACAAAAATATAGAATTATTGTTTTGGGGTATTTTCTTTTCTTAGCGGGGTGGGTAGTAGTTGATTTTAGAAAAATATAAAAATCGAGTTGACATTTACAACTACTCAGTCATACAATGTAGTTGTAATAGGTGATACTGAGTAGTGTTGTTTCTTAAAAAACTTTTCACTAAATAATAGGTAATAGCGGATTTTAGAAGAAATTTGAAAATCAGTTGACATGTACCGCTACTTAGTCATACAATGTAGTTGTAATAAGTAATACTGAATAGTGTAGTTTTACTCAAAAGCTATTCAGTAAAAATTCGCCTTAGTACTCTGTAATACTGAATATAAGTCAGACAGAATAGGGGGTAAAGGAGGATCAGAACATGGAAAATTTAACTGAAATGTTGAAAGGTTCACTGGAAGGGTGTGTGCTGGAAATCATTAGTCGCCGTGAAACGTATGGTTATGAGATTACTCGCCACCTGAATGATCTTGGGTTTACCGAAGTGGTGGAAGGAACGGTCTATACCATCCTCGTACGATTAGAGAAGAAAAAGCTTGTGAATATTGAAAAGAAACCATCAGATATGGGGCCGCCTCGTAAGTTTTATTCATTAAATGAAGCTGGTCGTCAGGAGCTTGAATTATTTTGGAGAAAATGGGATTTTGTATCGTCAAAAATTAACGTCTTGAAGTCCAACTAGCTTCATAATATAAAATGTTCTGGCTCATATTTGGAGAGTTTCTTGTTTTGCTTTATAAAAAGGAGGAAAATAAGATGTTAGAAATGTTCAAAAAGTTAATTGGTGATAAAAAAGAGTACAAAATGATGATGGCACGAGTTGAGGCTCTGCCAGAGGACTACCAATTTGTATTTAAGAAAATTCAAAACTACATGTGGAATTTCTCAGCGGGTAACGGGATGGATATGTTACACATACAGTATGAATTAATCGATTTGTTTGAAGCGGGTGCAGCGGAAGGCAGACAAGTGCTAGACATTACTGGGGAAGATGTGGCATCCTTTGCTGACGAACTAGTGGCAAACGCTAAAACGTATGTCTCCAAATATCGTGAAGATTTGAATGAAAGTATTATGAAGAAATTGAGAAAAAAATAAATGCAACAAGTAATACCGACTGATTAGCTGGTCATAAATGTGAACTAACGCCATCGCTATTCAGTTATATTTTTAAACCGCTACTAAGTAATACAGATTATCAGTGGTACTAAATAGAGGGTGCAGGTAATTTAATTTTATAAGGGGGAAAAAGTATGAGTAATGCAGCGATTTCTGTGAAAGGGTTAAAAAAAGCTTTTAGAGATAAAGAAGTCTTAAAGGGAGTGGATTTTGAGGTGCAGCGTGGAGAAATTTTCGCGCTGCTAGGCTCAAATGGAGCTGGAAAGACGACAACGGTTAACATCCTTTCGACGCTACTGAAACAAGATGGCGGTGAAGGAAGTATTTGCGGATTTGATATTAAGCGCCAACCAGATCATGTTCGTCAAAGTATCAGTTTGACAGGACAGTTTGCAGCTTTAGACGGCATGCTTACCGGGAGGGAAAACTTGATCATGATTGCCAAGTTACGTGGTGTTTCCAATCCTGCTCAAGTTGCTGACGATTTGCTTGATAGATTTAGCCTGACAGATGCGGCCAACCAAAGGGCAGATCAGTATTCAGGCGGGATGAAGCGCCGGCTTGATATCGCGATGAGTTTGATCGGGGCGCCAGCAGTTATTTTTCTTGACGAACCAACGACTGGGCTTGATCCTGAAGCGCGCATTGAAGTGTGGGATACAGTTAAAGAGCTTGCTGGTGGAGGAACAACTATCTTACTAACAACCCAGTATTTAGAGGAAGCAGAACAATTAGCTGACCGTATCGCTATTTTACATGGTGGAAAAATTATTACGACAGGTACTCTTACTGAACTGAAAGAGATGTTCCCGCCAGCAAAAGTGGAGTATATCGAGAAGCAGCCTACATTGGAAGAAATATTCCTTGCGATCATTGGCAAAAAGGAGGAGATGTAAATGAAAAGCAAAACAGGGGTATTACTTGGGCGCTTAATGCGCAATATTATGCGTAGTCCAGATACAATTATTACGGTAGCGATTACACCGATTATGATGATGCTATTGTTTGTATACGTATTTGGTGGGGCTATACAAACAGGAACAGATAACTACGTCAATTATTTATTGCCAGGAATTTTGCTAATGGCTATCGCATCTGGTGTCGCTTACACTTCTGTACGATTATTTACGGATGTAAAGAGTGGGCTTATGGCACGTTTCATTACGATGCCTATTAAGCGCTCATCGATATTGTGGGCTCACGTTTTAACCTCTCTTGTTGCGAATGTACTTACTATCTTAGTTGTTATTCTTGTTGCGCTCTTAATGGGTTTCCGTTCCAGTGCGAATATGCTAGATTGGCTTGGAGTAGCTGGGATACTAGGGATGTTTACGTTAGCGCTAACATGGTTGGCTATCATTCCAGGGCTGAAAGCGAAGTCTATGGAAGGGGCGACAGCATATTCGTACCCACTCGTTTTTCTTCCATTTATTAGTTCGGCCTTCGTACCTACCGAAACGATGCCGAAAATTGTTCGTGCATTTGCTGAAAACCAGCCTGTAACTTCAATCGTGAATGCGATTCGTGTTCTTTTATATGAAGGAACTGTTGGAAACGATATTTGGATTGCGCTCGCTTGGTGCGTAGGGATCATGATCATCTCTTACTTTTTCGCTAGTAAAGCATTTAAACGTCAGTTAGGGTAAGTAAATCAAATCCTCCGAAATAATATATATCTTTGAAAAAGCACGGGAAGATTTTCCGTGCTTTTATTATTTGTTGTGCTCTCGTTGTAGTAAATAAAATGATATTAAAAAAAGGATATCTACCCAGTGACAATGGCTCACTGCTTATGGAGTGTAAAAGCACAATTGCTTTTGTAAATTCTCTAGTATTTCTTCAGGCATTTCCCTAATTGTAATATCATCCCCTAAGAAAAGCAGCCAATTTGTCATCTCTGTCACTTCATCAGAATTGTGAACATCGATAAATGTTTTTAAAATGGCTGTGGATTGGTAAGGATTTGTATAAGATATTGAAATTTTGAAAGGGTGGTATTTTTTGAACTGGGCAATTGCTTTTGGACCAAGTTCAAGTATAAGGTTAATCACTTCATCCTTCTTACTTAGTTTTTCTAAAATCTTTTTCTTATTTAGCTTTTTTTTCGTCGTGTATGGTTCGATATGGATGAGATGATCGACAGGAAACATTCTCTTCTTTTCTTCTTTTAAGTCAAACCCTTCAATGATCCATTGACTTTTTTCTTGATACAGGTGTAATAGATAAATGGAATAAGACTTGATTTCTTTCTCTTCTTTAATGGAAATCAATAAATGTCTATCCAAAAGAAGGATTTGGATGAGTTTTTCTAACATAGGGTGAGGGAGGTCAGAAAGCTCAAGTAAATCAGGATTATGAGGGTTGGTCCCTTCAAACAGCAAGAGTTGATTTAAAAGAACGATATCATCTTGCTGGGTTTCTGAGATGAGTCCTAACAGTTTTTCGGCTAAAGATTGACGACTTTTTAAATAGGGAAGTTGTTGATTTCTTGTAGCCATAAAGGCAATAAAAAGAGCTTTCACTTCGTTATCAGTAAAGCGAACAACGGGCAGGATAGAGTTATGCATAACAAAATATCCCCCAGTCCTCCCAACTTCAGCAACAAGTGGCATGCCCATAGCTTCTATTTCTCTAATGTCCCTAATAGCTGTTGATCGTGATATGTTAAATTCTCGTATGATTTCTGAAATTGTAAAGTGGGAGCGGTTGTTGATATACCGCATAATTGTATTAATCCGTTCAACTTTTTTCATTTGGTTCTCCTAAACAGTATCATTTTTTGACATGATTTAAAGTTATTATAAACTCATCAGATGAAAAGATAAATCATTTGATTCATTTTAAAAGAAGGAAGGTTTTGAATATGAAAAATTATACGATTGAAGAAAAAGATAGCTTTATTGTGTTAGGTATTGGAACTGAAATTAAGAGTGAATATACAGATTTTGTTGGAATAACAAAAGAAAAGGAAGACTTTTGGTCGGCTGTTAAAGAAGATGGAAGGCTGGATACTTTAAAAGCTCTAGCTACAAATGATTACATTTTTTCTGTGAGCGAAGCTGTGAATAACAAGATGATGTATTATGCGGGTGTTATGACAGAAGCACAAATAGAAGAAGAATCTAGAGTGATCCAGTTTCCTAAGGGAGAATACTTAGTAGTAAAAGGGGAAGATAAGACAGCTGAAGAGCTAAGTAATAAGCTTACTGGTATCGCCTTCGGTCAGGCTTTACGAGAAGCAACAGATTTTGCTTATGTTGGTGGACCAAATACAATGGTTGAGATGGGGAAAAGAAACGGTTTAGTGTTTGGTGAAATGTGGATTCCGGTTGTTAGGAAGTAAATCGTTAAAAGGAGAGATGAAATTGTCCTGTATCGTTGATTTTAAAAATGTAACTACAGTTGGTTTAGAGTCTTCACCTATAGTAGAAGCGCTAGCTGGTTTACGTGCTCATGAAGCCCGTTACTTTATGAATAAATACAAGCATGAATTTATAGTTGTACCAGCTAGTGCAAGCCAGAAGACTCTTGATTATGTGAACCGCATTTTGAAGGAAGAACGTGATATTGAATTTGCGGCGAAACCTTTAGAAACATCGTATTTTCAAGTGGAAAATATTAAGTTTGCATACGTCTTTTATGAAGATGGTCTTGTGATTAACGTCATGTATACATTGGATAACCCGAAGAAGAGGGCTGTTGGATTTAAGCTTTCTGATGGAATGGAGGTACCAACAGAATTGGCAGAGAAATTTAAGTTTGCTAGGCAGAAGTCTAAATTAGCTGGAACAATTCGGGGTTCGTTTTTTGTAATTAAAGGAGAATATAGTGTAAGTTGAAGAATCCAGTCGTTTGTAGTATTTTAAAATGCACGATTATGGAATATGGAGGCTAACAATCTTGAATTGTTGGCCTTTTTGACGTGAGTATAATATTCATATACTACTACACATTATGTTCTGATAAACTGGAATGAAAGGTAATTATTGTAAGGTGGTGGCGGAGTGAATAAAAAAAGATTATTTGAGCTATCCATAGTAACATTTGTTTTTCTTTTCCTCCATGTAAGCACATTTACTAATGAAAAATTTAACGATAAATTGGGATCCTTTACTTTCATTGTGCTATTTCTTATGCTTTCTACTTATACCGCATTTATAGAAAAGTATTTTCATGATATACAAAAGTGGATTCGAAATATCACATTTTGTTTTGCTTTGTTAGTAGTAGTTTTAGTAGCTTTATGGATAGGTTACTTTTAGAACTTTACTTCTGGGAAAGTTCATTTAGTGCCCAATATTTTGTCCATCTATAGGGAAAAGGAGATAGGTAATGCTTTAAATGGAGAAACCAAAGTGGATATTTTTTAAAGTAAAAAGAAGAGGTATGTGAAAAAGAGATTGGTAGTATGTATAATATACAACGTCAAAAAAACTAATACCCTTCTCATAAACAGTAAATACTTTTTATGGGAAGGGTATTCAATTTAAGTCTATAAAAAGGAAATGCAAGTTCTTACTTATTTAGAATAAGAGAAAAGATGATGTTTTATTTGTTCAATAAAATAATGATGGTGTATATTATCGTTAGATACACGACTTGCCATAATAGCGCCCTCCATTGAAGAGGCAAGGAAAGAAGCGAGCGATATAATGTCTATCTCTTCTTTAAGTTCTTGTTTCTCTATGCCTTCTTTTATGAGAGAAGCCATTAACATTACTGTATCATCATAGCCTTTTGCTGCTGCTTTTTGTAATTCTGGAAATACTCCAGTACTTTCAATGGCGCTATTAAGTAATGGACAGCCTCCAGCAATAGGAGGATTATTAGCTGCATCTTGATATACAAGGAAAATTGCAAGGATTTTATCGATTGCTGTTTTTTTATTTTCCATTGCTTTATGAAAATGACTCCACATAATCTCACCACTTTTGTCGTAGGCAGCAAGAACAATTTCTTCTTTATTTTTGAATCTACGATAAATAGATCCTTTCGGTAGTTCAGTAGCTGTCATTATATCCTGAATGGATGTGCGAGTTATCCCATTAGTATTAAATAAATATAAAGATGTTTCAATAATTTTTTCTTTTACCTTATCAACTTTAGTCATGCTTTGTCCTCCTAATGAAAACGATCCTAATATTCTAGGTAATGTTTACCCTCTATTTTCTTGATTTTTTTGTAAGTAGAAATAAGTTTGGAACAAAAAATATCTTATCAATTCCTATCGGATGGAAACCTCAAACTGTATTATCCATACTATTCGAATGAATTTTCTGTCAAAAACAATATGACCAGTTGGTTAATTCAGTCATATCATGCAACTAATTTTACCGTATCGACATATGAGTATTATATATAATTTTAATTAATATGTTTAGCTAAAATGTTTGAACTACTCTCATTTTCACTTCGTTTAATTAGGAGATCTTGCGGTTAAAAGCCGTATCACTTCATACTATAAAAGATTAATTGTTAATAATGAATGAGTACTGGAATTTGATTGTAAATCAGAAGCTGAAATATAAATTTATTTGCTTTGTACCGTTTTGATTTTGTAAATAATTTATAAAGGGGGTTTAAAAAACTAGAAACTTATAGTATCATTAGTTTCCAGACCGAACCGTCCGGTCTGGAATTTATATAAGTATATTTAGAAAGAGAACGTTATGCAGAAAGAAAAATCAAAGATTCTAAGTAATTTCATTATGGGGGTAATAAAGTGAGCTTTATAAAAACGAATACAAAAGAACTTATTATGCTAATAGTTTATATACTGTTTGCACTACTTCAAATTGGCTTGTTCATATTATTTGGCATATCCCTTTTAACTAACAGCAACTTAGTTGAATCAGAATTTGTTCTTAGTGCCATCGGTTTGACTGTACCTGCTATTGTAGGAATAATTTTCTTTAGGAAAGAAATTATTGAAAGTTTTACTTATTTTAAAGAGAAGACAATTTTGAAAATAGTAAGTATTCCTATGGTGGTTTTATTTACTGTAATTGTAGAACAGATTGTTATACGTTTTCTAGCAACTGGTCAGCCAGAGAACCAAGAACAGCTCCTTGAAACGGGCGCGAAGATACCTCTTATATTTACATTGCTTGTATTTGGTATTCTCGGTCCAATACTTGAAGAAATTATATTTCGTTATATAATATTAAATCGTTTTTCACATTATATTGGTACTGCTATTGCATCTACCATTTCGATTATAATTTTTACATTTATGCATACGAACCAGCTTTCGGATATTGCTATTTATTTACCTGGTGCAGTGATACTTACTGCAGCTTATCTTATTTCTAACAGATCTCTTGCATATGTCATGGGGATACATATATTAAATAATTGCCTTGGTTTCATTTTGTAAGAAATTAAACTTAGCTCTGTTACGAAGTTGAAGACTAGATACAGATATTGATAAATGAGGAGTACAATTTAGACAGTGACTTATGATTCATGTAATTCCTTGTACTTCAAAAAACTACAGTTTGGGTGTAAACTGTGGTTTTTTTTATAGGGGACCAACACTTCGCAAACAAGTTAAGCTCATACAACGTCAATTTTTGTTTTGTTAGCTTAATAGTAGCCCTATTACAATTAAAATAATATGTCTATATTGTTTTAAGTACTCTTTTTATAATAAAACTTAATCAATTTTAATATATGTTATGTATAACATATATTTATCTAAAATAAGGGGGAATATCATGACTGAAATAAACGAATCTTCAGGAAGCGATTTACAAAAAGATGTGAAGTTTTCTATTATAATCCCTGCACATAATGAAGAAAAGTACATTAGAAAATGTTTGGATTCAATTGCAAAGGCATCAGAGGCATATAAAGAGCAGACGGAAGTTATAGTTGTTTTAAATCGTTGCACAGATCAAACAGAGGAAATAGCAAAATCTTATAATTGTATTACATTAAAAAATGAAGATAAAAACTTATCTAAAATCCGAAATGCAGGGGCAGAAATAGCTAGTGGAGAAATAATCGTTACTATAGATGCTGATACGATAATGACAGAGTCTTTGTTATCTAATGTAGATAAATATTTATCTTCAGGTAAATATATTGGTGGTGGGGTGAATGGGAAATTCGAAAGAATATCTTTTGGAATATTCTTTTCTGCAATTCTAATTATAATTCCCTTACTTTTTAAGTACGGAGCTATATCTGTAGGGATTTTTTGGTGTTATAGAAAAGATTTTATGGCAATTAACGGATTTAATGAAAACATGCTTATGGCAGAAGATGCAGATTTCGCGAAACGCTTAAAAGAATGGGGAAAACGAAATAATAAGAAATTTGGTACCATTAAAAATGGCATGATAACTTCATGCAGAAGATTTGATACATATGGAGACTGGGCCTTACTTAAAAATCCAAAAGTAATATTAGCGTATCTAAAAGGAAATGATCAAAAGTATGCAGATAAGACATATTATGATAATCAAGAAAGATAACGATGGAGAAAAGCGGTAGGAAATAGTGAGAACAGCAGATTTTCTTATACATAATGAGAGCCTAACTTAATTTAATAGATATGATAAGAAAACCATCAATTTGATTAGTCCTTTTTCAAATCAATGGTTTTTATTTTTGAAATAAATATCTATTTTTTTATAAAAATATTTTTTGACCCCCATAAAACTTTGTATTCCTCCGAATATGTATAGTGAAGAAAATAAATAGAAGAAAACTGATTATGAAAGAATACTGACGTGTTAATAAAATTACTAGATTAAGTGGGGCATCCGAAATAAAAGGGTGAAATTACCAATGATATAGAGAAGAGTTATGCAAGGATTGCAGATAAAATAGAAACAGGGCAAGCAAAACAAGCGGAAGAAAATAAGAAAGTAGAGTAAAATGTAAGCCTAACTGTAAGAACGATAGAAAAGTTGGCTTTGAAAAATATGAACAACAAGAAGACAAGCCTAAAGAAACTGTGGTTGAATGGTCACTTGTTTAGTGACCATTTTTCTATTTCAAGCAGAAGGAGGGAGAGAGATTACCCGTGTTGAGTTTAGTAATGAAAATCTTAAGAAAACCGAAAATAGAAGATATCGTATGTAACATACAAAATAACGAAGAAGATAAAGAAGCTTTTATCGTACAGTATCAGCCGTTTATTAGAAAATCAATCTCGTCTGTCTGCCGCCGATATATTACAGAACAGGATGATGAATATAGTATTGGATTGTTTGCGTTTAACGAAGCAATTGAACAGTATTCATATAAAAAAGGGAAATCTTTTCTAGCGTTTGCTGATCTTCTTATAAAAAGAGATGTAATTGACTATATACGCAAGGAGTCTAAGCATAACCTTGTCTTTTTAAAAGAAGATGAGCAAGAGGAAATGTTAGAAATGCAAGTATCGCTTACGGAGTATATGAAAGAAATAGAGAATGGTAACCGTAAGGAAGAAATTCTCCATTTTCAAAGTGTGTTAGCTGAGTTTAAAATCACATTTTCAGAGCTTGCTAAAGAATCTCCTAAGCATCGTGATACGCGTGAGCACTTAATAGAAATTGTAAAGATGATTATACAAGAAGAGGAAATGATGGAGGAGCTGTTCCGGAAGAAAAAGTTACCACTTAAACATATTGAACCGCGTGTTAGGGTAAGTCGTAAAACGTTGGAGCGGCATAGAAAATATATCATTGCAATGTGTATTATCTTCGCAAACAACTATACATACATTCTCGATTATATAAGGGGAGGGAAGCATGATGAATAAAGGAATTGTGATGGATATAAAAAAACATAGCGTAGTTGTTTTAACGCCAAATGGAGAGTTTATTACGTGTAAAAGAAAAGGGGATTCTTGCATGATTGGAGAGGAAATTTCATTTGATGAGCAAGAACAAAAAGCATCGCGTTTTTCAATCCCTTATTTCTTAAAGCCGGCATCATTACTTGTTGCTTGTTTTCTATGTGCGCTGTTATTTTTCTACAACCAACCGGAAGAAAAAGTATTCGCTTACGTCTCAGTTGATATAAATCCAAGTTTAGAAGTGAGCGTAACGAAGGATCTTCGCGTTATAGATTTACAAGCTTGTAATGATGATGGAAGGCGTATTTTAAAAGAATTAAAGCAATGGGAAAATAAACAATTGCAAGAAGTAATACGTACCATTATAAAGCAGAGTCAAGAGGATAAGTATTTAACGAATGATAAGCAAGTTATGCTAACCGCTATTGCAAAGGATAAGTTGCTAGAACCAAAGTTGGAAAAGGTAATGAAAGAATTAAAGAAAGAATATGAGCTAAAACATATTACAGTCGAATATCAAAATAGCACGATGCAAGTACGAGAGAATGCTAGAAAAGCTGGAATGGGCACAGGTGTCTATATAAAGCAAGAGAATGAGAAGAACAAATCGGTTACGCCGCCCGCCACGCCGTCTAATCCGGTGGAAAACGAAGAAGAGAGGCAATCGCAGCTGGATTCATCTCCTGATGTAGTGCCAGATTTGTCTTCTGTAAAAGACAAAAAATATGAGAAGCCAGAGCATAAAGAACAAAAGAAAATAGAGGAACAGCCAACGAAGCAAATAAAAGAAAACAATGGTAGAGGATCTCAGCAAGAAAATAGAGGGAATCAGCAGGAGAATAACGGTAGGGAATCCCAACAAGGAAATAATGGGAAGCAGCAAGGAAACAACGGTCGAGAATCCCAACAAGGGAATAATGGAAATCAGCAAGGAAACAACGGAAGAGGATCCCAAGGGAATAATGGGCACCAGCAAGAGAACAATGGAAGAGGATCGCAAGGGAATAATGGGAATCAGCAAGGAAATAACGGAAGAGGGTCCCAAGGAAATAATGGGAATCAGCAAGGAAACAACGGAAGAGGGTCCCAAGGAAATAACGGGTACCAGCAAGAGAACAACGGAAGAGGATCCCAAGGAAATAATGGGAATCAACAAGGTGACAATGGTAGGGGATCTCAACAAGGAAATAATGGGAATCAGCAAGGTGACAATGGAAGAGGGTCCCAAAAAGAAAATGTTGGAAACGAGCAAGGAAACAATGGTAGGGGGTCTCAACAAGAGAATAGAGGCCACCAGCAAGGGAATGAAAAGAAGAATCAATAGAAATATAGAAGTGGGAGATTCATTTTAAAGTGAAAAGGAGTTATCTCACTATTGCGGGCAGTAAAACTCCCATCTCAAAATTTGGCTAGGGAAAAGAAGTTAGGTGGGAGTTGGGCTGCTTAAAGTTGCACTTTATTATTTTATAGTTCTATTAAGAAGGAGTATGTGAAAAATATAATGGAGAAAAACATTCAACAAGAGAAAGATAAAGTAAAACCTGTTTTTTATGATCCGAAAGGAAGAAGAAACATAGCTTTTATTTCGTTTCTATGTATCTCAATAGTTAGCGTAAGTGTTGTATTTTATTTTTTCTTTCAAAGTATTTTTTCAACACCAGAAATTCCAAATATGAATACCGCTGTACAACAAGATAATAAACTTATACCAATTAATCAAAAACTTAGTGATCAGCAGTTAAAGAAGGAAGAGTTTAAACCAAATACCGAAACGAAGGATAATAAAAATTTGGTGAATTCGCCGAGGGATAGTAAACAACGTAAAGAAGTGTATGGTTTTTATGTAAACTGGGATGAAAATAGTACCGCTTCTTTAAAAGAGAATATCGATTCATTAACCACGCTAGTACCAGAGTGGTATCATTTAAAAGCAGATTTAACGATTAGAAGTGAGATAAAACCTGAGATAGTAAAGTTAGCAGAAAAAAATCAAGTAAAAATTATGCCTTTACTAACTAACTATACTGAGGAAGCTTCTGGTCCGGATAGTGGGCTAATTCATAAGTTGCTGAATTCCTCAAATGATGTAAAGACAAAGTTTATAAATGATTTAGTAAAGCAAGTTGAAAAGAATCGATTTGCGGGTATTAATATTGACTTTGAGGCCGTACCTGAAAGTGATAGAGAAAACTTAACAAATTTTATGAAAGAACTTACTACGGTCTTTCATAAACATGATTTGCTCGTTACACAAGATGTTCCAGCTAATGATAAGGCTTTTGATTATAGTGTGTTAGCAAAAATAATAGATCGAATGATTGTAATGATGTACGATGAGCACTATGGAGCGGGAGAGCCAGGACCAATTGCTTCAAATAAATGGTTTCAACATACGTTAAAAGAACTGAATATTCCGTCTAATAAACTTATAGTTGCTTTCGGTAACTATGGATATGATTGGAAAGTGAATAGTAAGGAACCGGCGAAATCTTTAACTTTTTCAGAAGTTATGGCAATGGCTCATAATTCAGATATGAATATTCAATGGGATAAGATGAGTGGAAATCCTTATTTTAGATATAAAACAGGAGATAAAGAACATACTGCTTGGTTCTTAGACGGTGTTACTCTCTATAATCAAGTAAAAATCGCAATGGAAAACAATGCAAAGGGGTTTGCGTTATGGAGATTAGGAGCAGAAGATCCTACAATATGGAAAGTTTTAAAAAATCCGATTGAGGCACAAAAAAATCCTGATGTATTACATAAAATCACTAGTTTAGATGAAGTGAATTATTCTGGACAAGGTGAAATTTTACAGATTGAGAATGAAAAGCAAAATGGATTGAGAGATTTTAAAGTAGGTAAAGATGGTTATCTTACAGATGAAGTATATCAAACCTTACCATCTGCATACGAAGTGCAACGATATGGAAAACCGAAAGGGAAACAAGTAGTACTAACATTTGATGATGGACCAGACCCGAAATATACGCCGGAAATCTTAGATATATTAAAAGAGAATAAAATAAAAGCTGCTTTTTTTGTACTTGGTGAAAACGTGCAACTAAATCCTAGTATTGTAAAAAGAATATACGATGAAGGGCATGAAATTGGCAATCATACTTTCAAGCATCCTAACGTAGCTGATACGTCTTTACTACGAACAAAAGTAGAACTTAATACGACGCAACGTCTGATTCAGGAAATAACTGGGCATTCTACAGTTTTGTTTAGGCCACCATACGAAGCGGATGCTAACCCGGATTCCTCAAATGAAATATTGCCTATTTTACGGGCACAAAATATGAACTATACAATGGTAGCAGAAAAAGTGGATCCTGAGGACTGGGCAACACCATCAACAAATGAATTAGTAAAGCGTGCTCTTAATCCCGTTTATAAGGGAGAGGGAAATATTATTCTTCTCCACGATGCGGGAGGGAATCGTACCCATACGGTAGAGGCGTTGCCGATCATTATTAAAGAGCTTAAAAAGCATGGATATAGTTTTGTAACAATTTCAGATTTAATGAATAAAGAACGAGATGAAATTATGCCCCCAGTTTCTTCTGAGGGTGAGCAATATTTACTTTACAATAAAGCTGTCTTTTCAGGGGCGGGATACTTTAAACATATATTAACAACTATTTTTTATATCGCTATTGGATTAGGGGTTTTTCGATTCTTATTCTTAATTTATTTTGCATGGAAGCAGAAAAGAAAAACGCTATCTCGCTCTATTCATTCGTCCTATCAACCTTTTGTTAGTGTTGTCATAGCAGCATATAATGAAGAAAAGGTGATAGCTAAGACAATTCGCTCAATTTTGGATAGTAAGTATGGAGAATTTGAAGTTATTGTTGTGGATGACGGATCGACAGATGGTACGTCAAAAGTAATGCAAGAAACATTTTATAAACACCCTAAAGTTCGTTTCATTCAGAAAGAAAACGGCGGGAAATCATCGGCAATGAACTTAGGGTTTCAACAATCGCGAGGAGAGATCATTGTCACTTTAGATGCGGATACTATTATTGCGCAAGACGCTATTTCTCTCATGGTTAGACACTTTGAAGATCAAAATGTAGCAGCAGTTTCAGGTAATGTCAAAGTGGGGAATAGACAAAACTTATTAACTACTTGGCAACATGTTGAATATATAACAGGATTTAATTTAGAACGTAGAGCTTTTGATGAGTTAAATTGTATTACAGTCGTTCCAGGGGCTATTGGGGCGTGGCGTAAGAAGAATGTAGTTGAATCTGGATATTTAAGCGAAGATACATTAGCAGAAGATACAGATCTTACTATTACATTTTTACGTCAAGGACATAGAATTGTATATGAAGAAAAAGCGTATGCTTTTACGGAGTCACCTGAAGATGTGAAAAGTCTCATTAAACAGCGATATCGTTGGTCATATGGTACACTTCAATGTCTTTGGAAACATCGAAAAGCGTTATGTAATTCAAAGCATAAAACGTTAGGATTTATTGCATTGCCTAACATGTGGTTATTCCAATATGTTCTGCAATTCATTGCTCCTTTTGCAGATATATTAATGATTATAGGATTATTTAGTAGTAATCCGCTAAAAGTTTTAGGATTTTATTTTGTATTCTTTTTAATGGATCTTCTCGCATCTCTATTTGCATTTAAATTAGAGGAAGAGAATCCGAAACCATTAGTATGGTTAATTTTACAACGCTTTATTTATCGTCAATTTATGACTTATGTTGTCGTTAAATCTATATTCTCATCGATTCGAGGAGTAGCGGTAGGTTGGAATAAGCTAAAGAGAGTGGGAAGTGTAGAACATTCTACGGAACATAAGGAAGCATCATAAGAGAGCAGATTATCTGCTCTCTTTTTTATTGATTTTAGTGAGCTGAGTGTAGAGTACATACATCTGTATCTATAAGAGTTCTAATAGTGAGACGTTATGTGAAGATACTCCTTTAGTTTCGAGAAAAAGTTTTTTTATATTTTTTTAAAATGACGGACATAAAATCGTATATACCTTCGAATTATATATATGGATAACATAAATATGTATATAAAAGGGGAGCAATAAGATGAAAGAACAAAAAGAAATGTTTGAAGAAATCTCTGAAGTACTAAAGGTATTGGCGCATCCTGTTCGTTTATCATTAGTAAAAATAATGCTTGCAAAAGGTCCTACTAATGTAACAACAATGTATGGTGATTTGGAAATGCCTCAAAGTACAATTAGTCAACATTTATCTAAATTAAAAGCTGCTAAAATGGTTACAGGTACTCGGAAAGGATTAGAAATTTATTATGAAGTAACTGACAATCGTACAAAATCAATATTAGCATGTTTAGTTTAAATGCTGACGTCTATTTCAAAATAAGAAACGCTATTCTTTCCTATGTTTTTATAGAGAGAATAGCGTTTTTTATTTTTAAGGAGTATCTTTTTATTAGCTTGATGGTGATATGGTATTATCTCTAAAATAAAAAAATATTGATTTCGCTTTTATTCTTTCTCAGGAGTTTGAGCTCAAAAGGCCGACTATCACTTTGTTTCCAATGCAGTGGACAGTGGAAGAACTTATATTTTTGAATAGAGGGAATTATATGTTTTTGATATATTAATAGTTAGGAACCACAAATAAGGGGTGAAGATATAGAAATGGAATTATTTGATTACTATAAACGAAAAGGAAAGTTGAAACTGTTAATTGGGACGGGTATTTTTATTCTTGCTTTATGCGCTGTATATGAAGATTGGGGACATATTAATTGGGGGCAGTTTATCTTTTTTGTTATCGCTGCTTCTATCTTTTTTGGGATTGGATTTTGGCAGTTAAGAAAAGGAAAGTTGATACAAAAGAATATGATAAAAAGTAATGCAACATTTTGGGATGTTGATACTTTGGTTGTATTAGAATTACCAAAACGAAACAAGCAATTTGGTCTATATCATCCTGATGGTAAGTATATAGCAGGAACAAAGATGGTTTCATCAAATATTCTTTTTTCAGTAATACCCTTTTTACATAATAAAGATGTTTACGGATTAGAAACGAGTAGCGGGGAAATTCTAGCTTATTTTCATACTGAAGTGGACGGATATGATTGGGTAGTCTATGATTCAAATTATAATCAGATTGGTATGTTTAAAGAAAAAATGATACAAGGATTTACTATGATACGAGGTACTTTGATGACAGATAAAGCCACAAAATTGTCAGATGTAGAAGTTGAGTTTGATTTTATTCAAAGTACTCTCCGTACAATAGATGGACGTACATTAGTAATTGGTAAGCAGGGATATATGCCTATAGAATGGAGTGAAAGGTTTATGGGTTTAAATGTACCTACTATTACCTTAGGTTCTAATGCGTCTAATAACGAAAAAATTCTCGGTTTAGGTGTGCTCCTTTATAGTTTACGTACAATTGAGATTAGAAAAAGTCGGGCAAGTGTTTAATGAGGTAGAAGTAATGTTTATATGCGAAATTGTATAGAAATCTCATTTTTCTAATTATATCTTTTTAGATTGATGGATGTGGGGTCACGTCCATCAATCTAAGAAAACAAGTTAGCCCAAAAACGATAAAAATAAAATTTATAAAAACACAAAATATAAACATTGAGGATTAAACAAAGTATATAGTGCCTTTTTAGTCATGTAATCTTTTGAGCTGATGATCTTTTCCCCATTCAAATAGTTCATTCATAATTTGCATTAAAGATTTCCCGTATTCGCTTATTGTGTACTCAACCTTTGGTGGTACTTCTTGATATACAGTACGATGGATAATCCCATCAGCTTCAAGTTGCCGAAGTTGTTGAGTCAGAACTTTTTGCGTAATGTTTGGGATTTCTCGTCGGATTTCATTTGTTCGCATTTTTCCATCCATCAAAACACATAAAATATGAACTTTCCATTTTCCACCGATTACATCGAGCGTCGTTGCAATTGGACAGTTATCATTTTGATTCATATAACACCTCCAAAGGTACCTCAAGGTTCCTATAGCACCTGAAAGTACGTACTTTTCAATTATATGTAATGCATTCATACTAATATGTAAAGGATTGATTCATTTATAAAGGGGATGGAAAATGATGAGAACACTTGTAATTGTAGCACACCCTCATATTGAAAAATCAAAAATTAATAAAAGATGGATAGAAGAACTTGAGAAACATTCAGATGAAATTACGGTGCATGAATTATATAAAGTGGCACCAAACTGGGAGTTTAATATTGAAGAAGAGCAAAAGTTATTAGTAGAACATGACAGATATATATTTCAATTTCCGCTTTACTGGTACAGCACACCGCCATTATTAAAAAAATGGTTTGATGATGTATTAACATATGGATTTGCATACGGATCAAAAGGGGATAAAGTGAAGGGAAAAGAGTTTGGTGTAGCAGTTTCTATAGGTGGATTAGAAAAAGATTATGAAAATAGCGGAATTACAATGGATGAGTTGACGAAACCATTCCAAGCTACATGCTTATATACAGGTATGGAATTTATACCTTCATTTTATTTATATGGTGCAGAATATAAACTAAGTGATGAAGAGATTGATAAAAGTGCACCTGAGTATGTGCAATATGTGATGAACAAGAAGTATTCTAATATATAAGAGGAAATAGCCATTTACTTGTGAAGTAAATGGCTATTTTATATTCTTATTATATTCACTAAGTATAATCTTTAGTAAATTAATAGTTAATCTGGTAAAATAAAAAACCTAACATATATAAAGGGGAGTTTTACTTGAGAACGATGCAAAAATTATTACAAAAAAGAGCAATGCAATCACCAAATTTGGAAGCGCTTGTAGGCGGAGGGAAAAGATATTCGTTTCAGCAATATAATGAACGAGTAAATCAGCTTGCACATTATTTATTACATAATGGTGTGCAAAGAGGAGATCGTATAGGAATACTATGCAAAAATAATCACCCATTTCCAAGCGTTATGATGGCAAGTTTAAAAATTGGAGCGGTATGTATTCCGCTAAATCATCAGCTTACTGTATATGAATTAGAAACGATTGTAAAAGAAGCGAAATTAAAAGTGTTAGTTATTGATGAAGAATTTAGTGAAGTGTTATTAAATGTTGATGCTGTTAAAGAAATTCCTTATGTAATTCAAACGACAAAAGAAGGCTTTGGTTCATTTGAATTAGAGTTGCAAAAACAGCCAATGACAGAACCGAACGTAGAAGTTCATGAAGAAGACGATGCCATTTATTTATTTACTTCAGGAACGACTGGACAGGCAAAAGCATGTGTAATTGGTCATAAAAACTTACATCATTATTTTGATGAGATTGCAGGACAAAGAGAAATTCCAGCAGGTGAACGCTTTTTATCCGTGCATCCATTATTTCATATGAGTGGCGTGCTTTCTATTTTAAATTGTATTTATCATGGTGTTACGATGATCTTCTTAGCTGATTCGAATCCTACTCTTATTTGGGATAAGATTGAAGAAGAGAAAATTACTACGATGCTTGCATTCCCGGCTGTTTATAGCTATATGCTTGATGAACTAAATAAAAAAGAACGTAACATCTCTACTTTTAAAGTAGCACAAAGCGGTGGAACAAAAGTGCCAGAAACACTCATCCAAAAATATATGGAAAAAGGAATCTATATGGTGCAAGGCTATGGTAGTACAGAAGGTTGGGTTGTAACTTCATGGCATCCAATGATGGGAAAAGAAAAGATGTCTTCTGTAGGAAAAGCCTTGAAAAATGTAGAGGTGAAAATTGTTCATCCAGAAACAGGACATGAACTTAAAGCAAATGAAGTTGGAGAGATTCATGTAAGAAGTCCATACATGTTTAAAGGGTATTGGAATAATGAAAAGGCGACAAAGAAGGTAGTAAAAGATAATTGGTTTAACATGGGCGATGCTGGCATGATAGATGACGACGGATTCTTGCATATTATGGGAAGATATAAAGACGTTATTATACGCGGTGGTGACAATGTATATCCAGACCAAGTAGAAGATGTTATTCATGAAATACATGGTGTTTTAGAAGTTGCAGTAGTTGGACTTCCAGATGAATTTTGGGGAGAGGTTCCAAGAGCTTACATTGTGAAGGATGGCGAAACAACAGTAACAGAAGAAAGTATTATTCAGTATTGTAAAGAGAAGTTAGCAAGTTACAAAATTCCAGAAGTGGTATTCTTAGAAGAGTTACCGAAAAATGCTTTAGGGAAAGTGTTGAAGAGAGAATTAAGGGATGTAGTTCTTGTGAAATAAAAATGTTATTAAACGATGAAGAACCCAGTTATGTATAAAGCATGACTGGGTTTTTGTCTATCAAAACATAATAATTTACTAGATTTTGTATTTTGTGTAAGATAATAAAGAATATTCAAATATTAATTAAGGGAAGAGATGTAAATGAAGCTACCGCTATTACAGGTAGAGACAGAGAGACTGATGATCCGTCCGTTCCAAAATGATGATTATGAAAATTGGTTAGATGGATTTCATAAGAGGTTACCATCGCAGTATAAATATGACGATGGTTATCAAGTTATGGCATCATCAACGAAAGAATGGTTCACGGAATGGATAAGAGGTTTTGATGAAGCAGCACATCGAGATGAAATGTACGTATTAGGTATTTTTCGTAAAGAAGACGGAGCTAATATTGGTAAGCTAGAGCTGATTAAAATTTTACGTATGGATTATCAGTGGGCAATGATGGGCTACTCTATTCATAATCAATATTGGAAAAATGGATATGGGGCAGAAAGCGTAAAAGCTGCGTTACCGTTATTTTTTAATTGTCTTCATTTTCATAGAATCGAATTACATATACGTGTTGATAATGAGCCATCCGTTCGTCTTGCGGAAAGAGCAGGTTTTTCTTTTGAATGCAAGAGAGAGGCGTTTTCATTAGAGAATGGTAAGTGGATGGATTTTCTTATTTATTTTAAAAATAAGGAGATGAATATATGAGAGTTCTAATTACAGGTGGAAATCGTGGATTAGGGTTACAGTTAGTAAAAGTGTTTCATGAAAATGGACATATTGTTTATCCATTAGTTAAAACTGAGGTTGCGGTAATGCAATTGAAGCAAATGTTTAGTTGTAGATGTTTTCCTATATTAGCAGACTTATCGGCTGATGAGAGTACAGAACAAATTAAGAAACAGCTTGAGGAATATACAGAGTATATTGATCTAGTTATAAATAACGCAGGAATTACTGGAAAGGAGACTGAGGTTTTACATACGAATTCAGAAGAGTTAACGGACTTATTTAATATTCATTGCTTAGGTGTAATTCGAGCTGTAAAAGGTACATATGTGGCTTTAGCTAAATCGGATCATCCGAGAATCATAAATGTGTCCTCTCGGTTAGGTTCATTGCATAAAATGGCCAACAAAGAGTTTCCACAAGGCCATTTCTCATATTCATATCGAATTGCTAAAGCTGCACAAAATATGCTAACACTCTGCTTACAACAAGAGTTTGAGAATAAAGGAATAAGTGTAACTGCCATTCATCCTGGAAAATTAAAGACTGACATTGGTGCTTTTGATGCGAATATGACTCCCGCTGAAGGAGCAAAAAATATATATCATTGGGTAATAGATTCAAACGAGGATGTTTCAGGCAAGTTTATTGAGCCAGGTGTAGGTGAATTAAAGTGGTGATATACGATCTTGCAATCATTCAGAATTTGTTTGGCCCTTCTAAAAAAGTATTAAATGGCTTACCACATGCAGTAACGATTGAAGAAATCGAAGAAGACGTTTTGTATAACGTACAAACATATAAAGAAAAGATAAGTAGATTTAAAGAGGTTTGTTTTAATTGGGAGTTAAAAAGAGCGAGTATTGTATTAAACAAAAGGTTTAGTAGTCATAACTCAAGCGCAAAAGTGTTACTTGATGCCGGTTTTTCTTTGTATGCCGCAAAGATAGAAGTATGTAGAGAATTGAACAATGTAGAAGAGCTTGAAAGACAATATACATATGGATCAATAGCAGAAGGAATGTTATCGGAAAAAGATTTTAAATATATTTGGGAACAATGTATGTCCGGTTCAGGGAATCAAACTTCAATTTTAACTATCGATGAACATTTTTATTCTGTACAAACAGAGTTAGGTAAGGGTTGGGAAAAGTCATGTATTGTTTTTTATGATAAAAATGAGCCGATTGGTATGTCCATACCGCATATAGAAACTGGAACAGAAAGTGAAGGACGATTATTTTATTTTGGGGTAATGCCTTATTATCGTGGGAAAGGAATTGCTTCCCGGCTGCATCTTCAATCTTTACATATGTTAAAGGAAATAGGGGCTACTTATTACATCGGAAGCACACATACTTCAAATGAAAAGATGCAGAGAATATTTTGGAGAAATAATTGTTCGTTGAAAACGGAGATAGAGCTTTATTATAAAATTTTTAAAGAAGGTTAGGAGAAAAGAAAATGAAGACTATAAACGTATTTCATTATGACGCATTTACGAATAAACCGAATATGGGTAATCCAGCAGGTATTGTATTAGATGCAGATGGATTAACAGAAGAGGAAATGCAGCGTATTGCTGAAAAAGTTGGATTTAACGAAACAACTTTTGTTCTTTCCTCAGAAGTAGGAGATATAAGAATGCGCTACTTTACACCTGGTTTTGAAATGGATTTATGTGGTCATGGGGCAGTAGGGACGCTATATGCCTTGCGCGAAAAAGGTTTATTAGAAGAGAAAAGTAACCTTACGATTGAAGCGAAGGCTGGGATTTTACCGATACAAATAGGTGTAAATGAAAATGGAGAAACCTTTATTAAAATGAGGCAGGCAGCACCTCAGTTTAAAGAATTTACAGGTTCAAAAGAAGAATTAGCTCATAGTATCGGTTTAGAAGTAAATGATTTAGATGTAAGTTTGCCGATTGTATATGGAAGTACGGGGAACTGGACTGTAATTGTACCGATTAAAAATCTAGATGCGTGTGAGAGAATGAAGCCTAACAATGAGATGTTTCCATCGGTATTAAAAGAAATACCTAACGCTTCTATTCACCCAGTTTGCCTAGAAACTTATGATGAACTAGCACAAATGCATGGACGTCATTTCTCATCGGCTTATGCTGGGACGATAGAAGATCCAGTGACAGGAACAGCTTCAGGTGTAATGGGGGCGTATTATGCGATGTATTTGGAAAAAGATTTTGACCATGAAATGGAGTTAATTGTTGAACAAGGACAGGAAATACATAAAGATGGTCGTGTAACGGTGTATGTAACGAAAGTTGAAGGGAATGCGAATTTACAAATTGATATTGCTGGAACAGCGGTGTATGTGAAAGAATTTGAAGTTTCAATATAAAAAAGAAAGCCCGGCATACATCCGGACTTTCATTATCTGTTCAATACTTCAATATACGAAGCATCTCCAGTTGTTCTTAAAGCAGAGCGAAAATTGTTATTTTCTAGCGTTTTAGCGACTTGTTGTAACTGCTGTGCATCATCATGATGGATAAGTAAGCTGTCAGCACCACTTTCCTCTATATGAATGTGTTCGACATTTCCGATGGCATCATGTACAGCTTTTAAAAATTCAGGTTTCATATTGTCCTCCTATATGTATGTAACGTTGTTGTTAGTATTTCCTTATTTATGAAATATAAAAGTAAATGAAAGGAGAAATAAAAATGAATATAACGCAGTTTAATGAATATATAACATCATTATTTGGAGAGCATCTTTATAAATACGGTGATGATGAATATGGATTTACTCATATAAGTAAAGATGAATTTCACAAAATTGGTTACACAACAAATTTGACGTTAGAGACGATTGAAGAAGGGTATAAAAATGGTGTCGACATGATAGTTACACATCATGCACCGTGGAATTTTTTATTTGGAATGGAAGAGGCTTGTATTGAGAAATTAAAACAATATGAAATGAATCATTTTTGGATTCATTTGCCGTTAGATTTTATTGAATTTGGTACGTGTACATCATTATTTAATGAAATTGCGATAGATACAATTTTAGAATACTCTACGTATGAGGAAGAGGAATTACCTGGAATAGGAGAATTTAAAGCACCGATTGCATTTTTAAACTTGGTTGAAAGGCTTGAAGAAAAAATGGAAGAGAAAGTGAAGAGCTGGAGAAACCATGATAAACCAGTAAAACGAATTGCGATTTTAACTGGTGCAGGGAACAATACAAATTTGATTGAACGTGCATTAGAAAAAGGGTGTGACACGTATATAACTGGAGAAAAAACATTATATACAGTGCAACATGCGAAATTTAAAGGCATTAACTTAATAGTAGGTAGCCACACATTTACAGAAGTTTTTGGTGTAGAAAGTTTAGCTCGTAAGTTAAAAGAAAGAGATAATTTAATAGAAATTACTAGATTAAATGAAGATCATTTGGAGTGAAGAAATTGTATCACATTATCATAAATGGAATGAATTATTTGATGAAATATTGAAGGAAGCAGTTGCAATGAAATAAAATTATTTTTTGTTATATTAAGATTTTTAGGAGGAATTCCCTTATGTTTGTCAAATAATAGTAAAGTTGTCTTTTGAATTGAAGGAATCTTCGGGATTAAAGGGTGAGAGAATGGACATTTCAATAATCACTGCACAATTAGTTAAGGAGAAAGTGATTTCACAGAATCCAACTAGCGTAAAAGTGCTGAACGGGGGAACGACAAGTACCGTATATTTGTTGGATGAAAAATATGTAGTAAAGTTGAATGAACCGGACGTAATACGTGAAGAAGCGGATTTTCTTTCGTTTTATAAGGGGAATACTTCATTTTCAAAGCTTTTGTATAAGGAACATTTACATACATATATTGTGTATTCCTTCCTTGAAGGTAGTACTTCGTGCGGACGAGGACATAAACGAATTACGCTTAGTACCCTTGTAAAAGAAGTTATTAATAAGTATAAAATTGTTCCAGAGGCAGATGGCTGGGGATGGAAAGAAAGTCCGGTTCAATCTTGGAATGAATTTTTAACGACAAATGTGGTGGAAGCTCATAAAAATGTAAGACCGTACATAAGTGAGGAAGAGTATAGAAAAGTTCTTAAGTTAGCGAATAGGGATGCTGGAATAAATCAGCCATTTTTATTACATGGTGATCTTGGGGTTCATAATTTTATATTTCAAGGAAATATGCTACATGGTGTAATTGATCCCCTACCAGTGTTAGGAGATCCTATATACGATTTAATTTATGCGTTCTGTTCAACCCCGGAAGATGTAACGAAAGAAACGATTGATTATGCGATGAAACAGTGTGTGTTTCATAAAAAAGACCGTAATTTATATGAAGAAATAGTCATAGGCTTATATTTGCGTATAGATACGTGTTTAAGACATCACCCGAAAGATTTAGAAGATTATTTAGTAGCTTGGCGTTATTGGATGGGCGAGGTTGAGGTGACTTTATAGTACAAATATTTTTTGGGGGATCGTGAAATGAATGTTTCAGAAGCGAAAAAGGATTTAGCAATCAAAACGAGGCGAGGATTACCGATTATATTAGCTGGTGTTTTATTTTGGATAGTTATGAGTATAATGGGCTTTGTTCTTTCTGAAAAACAAGTGGTGTGGGTATATTTAATCGGTATGGGATGTGTGTTTCCTTTTGGCTTAATGATAGCTGCTATATTGAAAATTGATATGTTTGCGAAAGGAAATCCGTTAGGGGTTTTGGCAGGATTAATTGGTGGGATAAATGTATTGAATATTCCGCTTGTATTACTTGCCTATTTTCAATTTCCAGAATGGTTACCTTTTGTAGTAGCGATGTTAATAGGTGTTCATTTTATCCCGTACGTATGGATTTACGAAAGCAAAAGTTACGGTTTATTGTCAGTAGGGACTGTATTCGTAACGTCAGTTTGCGGGATTCTTTTTGCGGAAAAAGGATTCACTGTAATTCCATTGTCAGTTACAGCTGTTTATTTACTTACTTTTATCAGTTTATTAATTGAAAATAAAAAAGCAGATCATTATCAACAAAAATTAGCTTAATAAAAATAGAGGGATAGGGGAAATTATGATGAAAAATTTCGTTTGTACAACGTGTGGCGTGCAGTATGCAGCGAGTGTAGAAGAACCAGTGAGTTGTCATATTTGTGATGAAGAGAGACAATATGTGAATCCGAAAGGGCAGTCTTGGACGACGCTAGAAAGCTTACAAACAAGTGATACATATAAAAATGAAATAATCGAAGAGGAAAATGGGCTTTTTAGTATTACGACAAAACCAGGATTTGCGATCGGTCAAACGGCATATGTAGTGAAAACAGAGTCATATCGTTTACTGTGGGACTGTATTACTTATTTAGATGAAACGACAATTGCGAAAATAAAAGAGCTTGGTGGACTAGATGCAATTGCATTGTCTCATCCTCATTATTATTCAACACAAGTAGAATGGGCGGAGACATTTGATGTACCGATTTATATACACGAAGATGATAAAGAGTGGGTGATGCGCCCGAGTAGTCGTATTATTTATTGGTCTGGTGAGTCTTTACAATTAGCGGATGGATTGGTTATTCATCGTTTAGGTGGTCATTTTAAAGGTGGATCTGTCTTACATTGGGAAGAAGGTAATGATGGGAAAGGAATTTTGTTAACAGGTGATATTATTCAAGTTGTAGCGGATGAACGATGGGTAAGCTTTATGTACAGCTATCCAAACTTAATTCCATTACCAGCGAGAAAAGTGGAAGAAATGGTGAATCGAGTGAAGCCGTTACAGTTTAATCGTTTATACAACGCTTTTCATCGCGTAGTAAAAGAGAATGCAAATGAGGCAGTGGAACGTTCTGCTGAAAGATATATTAAGGCGGTAGAAGGAAAGTTGTTTCATACGTAAAAGGAGAGTTAGTTTTATGAAAACGTTAGTATGCTTTGGGGATAGTATTACAGCTGATGAAATGTTTTTTGATGGAACGCCGAGATTAACACCGCGTTTGCAAGAGATGTTTCCGAACTGGAAAGTAGAGAATGCGGGTGTTCCAGGGGATAATACATTCGATGCATTAAATAGGATTGAAGAAGATGTAATATCATATAAACCAGATTTCGTAACAGTTTTTCTTGGCACGAATGATGCAGTATCTTTTTCGCAAGGGTCATTACAAGCATACAAAGAAAATTTAGAGAAGATTGTGAACCAAGTTTCATCAGATAAAGTACTACTGATTAGTCCTGCACCAGTTGATGAAGAAAGACAGCATAATAGAACAAATGAAGTACTCGGTCAGTATGCAGACGTGGTAGAGGAAGTGGCGAAAGAAACAGGAAGCTATTTTCTAAATTTGTATGCTGAAATGATTCAAGAACGGAATTATAAAAGGTTTGTAGAAAATGATGAAAGAGATGGGCTACACTTTGGATCAGAAGGCTATGAGTATGTAGCGAAGTTAATTGGTGAAAAGTTAAAAGGGATTTTATAAAAAAGCAAAGCGATATCGCTTTGCTTTTCATTGTTTTTAATAGCTCAATCTAGAAATGCTTGTTGCAATGCTTTCAGTCCATCACTGTAAATACTATGAAAAAGGTTTATTGCCTCTTCATCACTAACTTCAACAGGAGTGAACGTACCAGACCACTCTACTACCGATGTGTTACTTTCAGTACCTTCTTTCACCTGGATTGTAGATAGATAATTAGTGACTGGGAATGGTGCATTCATGATTGAATACGTGTAGTATCGTTCTTTCTCATTGAATACTTCTAATCGTTCTATAATCGTGTCACCATCTGGATTAGCTAGGTGACGTACACGACCGCCTTCCGTTAATTTACTGTTAGGTATATAAGGTAACCAGTCTGGAAGGGAGTTGAAACCTCCGATTAATTGCCATACTTGTTCAGGTGAACCGAAAATTTCCATAGATGTAGTAGTCTGTGCCATGTTCATTACGCTCCTTTTCATCCCGGTATTTGCGGGTAAATAATCAGTGGGGATTGCCCCACTGATTAAGGTTTCAATTTATTTTACGTTGATTGGTAGTGGTGCATTAGGTGCTACTAGTTTTTGTTCACGCATTTCTTCCCAGAATGCTGCTGGAATTACTGTATTTAAGGCGTTTTGGTCTTCTACAATTCGTTCCGGTTTACTTGCACCAGGAACAACGGCAGCAACTGCTGGATTCGCTAGTGAAAATTGTAATGCAGCAGCTTTGATACTGATTTCGTGACGATCTGCAAGAGCTTTGATTTTCTCAACTTTTGCAATGATTTCTGGTGATGCTTTTTGATATTCGAAGTGAGCACCTCCAGCAAGAATACCTGAGCTATATGGGCCACCAACAACAATATCCATATTATGCTTAACAGCTGCAGGCATTACTCGTTGCAATGCACGCTCGTGGTCTAGTAATGAATAACGACCAGCTAGTAAGGATATATTTGGCTGCGCTTCTTCTAAATCAAGCATCAGTTCAATTGATTCTACTTTGTTTACTCCAAGTCCCCAGCCTTTAATAACGCCTTCTTCACGTAAACGTGTTAGTGCACGGAATGCTCCTGTTCGAGCTGTTTCAAATTGTGAAATCCACTCATCACCATAAAAGTCTTGTGCTAAATCATGAATGAAAACAAAGTCTAGACGATCTGTTTTTAAACGTTTCAAACTTTGCTCGATAGAACGAAGTGTTGCATCTGCACTATAGTCATTGATCATTTTATTTTTGCGGCCAAATTCGAAAAGTCCGCCTTTTTCACCTAAATCACGTGCAGATGGATCTTCTAGTTCATCTGAAATCGTTCGACCGACTTTTGTGCTTAAAAAGTAATCATCACGATTTCTTTTTGATAGTGCTTCGCCAAGACGAATTTCTGCTAAACCAGATCCATAAAGTGGAGCTGTATCAAAGTAACGAACGCCATTCTCCCAAGCAGCATCCACTGTAGCGATTGCTTCTTCTTCTGGAATATTACGGTACATATTTCCTAGTGGTGCTGTACCAAAACCAATTTTTTCTTTTAGTAATTTACTCATTATTAATATCCTCCTAAAATGTATTTGAAAATTAATTCATCATTGTGAATGGATGTGAAAATGAAAATATGTCATTTCATCGTCGGACAAAATGTATGATAAAAATACTCAATTTAAAGTACCGGGACAAAAATGTAATTTCTAATACTGCATGACTCACTCAACTCTTACAAATGCTATTATGAAATGTATTTTACATAATGAAAAGTACGTACTTTAAAGTGATATAGATACTAAAAAGTAATACAGGTACTTTTTGGTACCGTACTACTCATCTGCTGTTTACGTATGCTATTATGAAACATGTTTAATAGGATAAAAAGTACGTACTTTAAGGTGCTATAGATACTTAAAAGTAATATTTAAATCTTTAGCTTACTTGCCTTATCACATTATTAAAGGAGATTTTTATATGAAAACATATAATATTCCTGTAGAGGCGACTTTACAGGTTATCGGTGGGAAGTGGAAAGTAGTGATCCTTTGTCATTTAAAGAAAGATAAAAAGAGAACGTGCGAATTAAAACAATTAATGTCTGGTATTACACAAAAGATGTTAACACAGCAATTACGTGAATTAGAAGAAGATGGTGTAATCGAGAGAAAAGTGTATAACCAAGTGCCGCCAAAAGTAGAGTATTCGTTAACGGAATACGGTCATTCTTTAGATGCTATACTCGATTCTCTTTGTAACTGGGGAGAACATCATCTTGAAAAGAATGGCAACACGTCTATGCTTATTACAGCAGAATAAACAAGAAAAAAACGAACGAGAATACGTTCGTTTTTCTTTTTGTATATAGGAATATTTTTAAACGGCATAATTACTTTTTGGTAATATGGGTACTTTTTTGTGCTGTAGGAACTAAAATGTGCCGTATAGAAAATTATTTGTTTTTACGTAACAATAGAGAAGAAATTTAGAAAAAAGGAGGGAGATTGTGTGAAACAATACAATATACCGATAGAAGCAACTTTAGAAATTATCGGGGGAAAGTGGAAAGTCGTCATTTTATGTCACTTAACGAAAGGAACGAAGCGAACGAGCGAGTTGCAGCGTCTAATTCCTGAAATTTCTGTTAGAATGTTGACGCAACAATTACGTGAGCTAGAAGATGATGGTGTGATTACACGTGAAATCTATAAAGAAATTCCACCCCGAGTAGAATACTCCTTAACTGATTATGGGTGGTCTTTGCAAAATGTATTAAATCAATTGACCGTATGGGGAGAACGATGCATAGATAGAAAAAATAGTAAAGTTAAGTGAAATCTATATATGTAATATTGAAACGCCACCTATTGATGAGGTGGTGTTTTTTAGTATAAAAATTTAGAAAGTAAGGATCTATACCATATTAACAACTGTTTTAGCCGTGATGAATAATGGATTAAAGTTTTCATAGGTACTTAAAAGTGCCTTCATCACTTTAAAGTACGTACTATGCTTCATAATATAACCGTTTTATAATGACACTCGTAGCAAGAAGTCATAACGGTTTTAAGCTATGTTCAAAAAGACTTATTAACTAGTATAGTCTTTTGTTCAATTTCTTTAGTAGGAGATGTTTATATGGTTGAAGAACTTTTTTATAAAAAAATACTTAAAAATCTTTTTTCAGATCCAGTTCAAATTACACTTTGGAATGGAGAAACAATACAATATGGAGAAGGGGAACCTCAATTCCATGTAACATTTCATAAGCCGCTTTCAAAAAAAGAGATTGCTAAGGATCCTTCTATCGCATTCGGTGAAGCATATATGAATGGAGATCTTGAAATAGAGGGTAACCTTGAAAAAGCAATTCAATCTATTTATAAAAGGCAGGATAGCTTTTTAGGTGATAGTAAGTTGCAATATTTCAAAAGTAAATGGAATTTCTCAAAACAAAAAAATAAAGATGATATTGCTCATCATTATGATATTGGGAACGATTTCTATAAATTATGGCTAGATGAAACAATGACGTATTCTTGTGCGTATTTCCAAAATGAGCAAGATTCTTTAACGACAGCTCAGCATAATAAAGTGAATCATATTTTGAAAAAGTTGAACCTTCAAAAAGGTGATACGCTATTAGATATTGGTTGCGGGTGGGGTGAGCTCATTACAGCAGCCGCTAAGCAGTACGGTGTGAAAGCGATGGGAGTAACGTTAAGTGAGGAACAATATGCTAAGACTTCCGAACGAATTAAACAAGAGGGACTTACGGATTTAGTTGAAGTATCTTTACTTGATTACCGTGATATTAAGAATCGTAAATTTGATAAAATTGTTAGTGTAGGTATGATTGAACATGTAGGAAAAGACAACATTACACAATACTTTGAGACAGTGAATGCACTACTAAATGATGGTGGGATTTCGCTACTTCATTGTATTACTTCTCCGGCCAATGGTGGTGCTACGAATGGTTGGATTGAAAAATATATATTCCCTGGCGGATATGTTCCTGCTGTGAACGAATTAATCACGAACATGACAAACGAACAATTTTACATTGTTGATGTGGAAAGCTTACGTAGACATTACGGGAAAACATTACAGCATTGGGCTCGAAATTTTGAAAACGTACTGGAGGAAGTTCGCAAAACGAAAGATGAGCGATTCATTCGTATGTGGCGCTTATATTTAAATGCATGTGCAGCTTCGTTCTTTACAGGTAATATTGATTTACATCAATTTGTATTTACAAAAGGTATTAACGATACAATTCCGATGACACGTTCTTATATGTATGAATAAGAGCATGTAATGAAGCAGCTCTGTAACTACTCATCGAGTGTAAATAAAATGATGGTAGGACATAAGTCTATAACTTAAAGTCGAGATCGGAATCAGAAAATGATTTCCATCTCGACTTTTTTATATATAATTTTAAAAACAAAACTATATACTTTTAATGATAAAAATATATAATAAATATAGAATCAAAAATTTATGAGCAAGGAAGTTGAATAATATGACATTAACAATGGGCTTTATTGGATTTGGAAAATCAGCTAACCGCTATCACTTACCGTATGTGAATATACGTAAAAATATAAAAGTAAAAACGATTTTTGCTCGCCAAATTAATGAAGAATTAGCGGCTCCATATAAGGAAAAAGGTGTTAGTTTCACTACTGATTTGAACGAATTGTTGAATGATAAAGAAATCCAAGTAGTGACAATCTGTACGCCAGCACATACGCATTACGAATTAGCGAAAAAAGTTATACTTGCTGGAAAATCAGTTATCGTTGAAAAACCATTTTGCGATACAGTGGAACATGCGAAAGAATTATTAGCTTTAGGACGAGAAAAAGGTGTAGTAGTTATGCCTTATCAAAACCGCCGTTTTGATGGTGATTTCTTAGCAGTGAAGCAAGTTGTGGAACAAGGATTCCTTGGTGATATTGTTGAGGTTGAATCACATATTGATTATTTCCGTCCGGGTTCAATCACTCACGAAGGTCCGAAAGAAGAAGGTTCATTTTATAGTTTAGGTATTCATACGATGGACCGTATGATTTCACTATTTGGCCGTCCAGATACAGTGACATACGATATTCGTAATAATGAAGTGAAAGGTGCGGTTGATAATTATTTCGATGTTGGTCTACATTACGGAAATAAGTTGAAAATTAAACTGAAAACGAACCATGTTGTAGCGAAAGATTATCCGCGCTTTATCGTTCATGGAACAAATGGATCGTTTATTAAATATGGTGAAGATCAGCAGGAAAATGATTTGAAAGCGGGTATTATGCCTGAGAGTGCAGGATTTGGTGAAGATTCACCAATGTACTATGGAATTGCGAAATATCGCAATGCAAACGGTGATTGGATTGAAAAACAAATTAAAACGCCACTTGGTGATTACGGTCGTTTTTATGATGCAGCGTATGAAACAATCGTGAATGGTGCACCAAAACTTGTGAAAGATGAAGAAGCGATAACGAATATTGAAATCTTAGAAAACGGATTTGCTGCGCCATCACCTTCCGTTTACAAACTTGAGGCTTTAAACTTAAATGAATAGAAGAGGGAATACAGCATAAAGGAGGTATGGAAATGGCAAGCGGATCCACACAAGTAAAATACCTCGGCATTTATCAAAAAATGAAACAGCAAATTTTAGACGGCGAATATAAGATTAACGAAAAAATTCCAAGTAGCCCCGTCCTCGCTGAAGAATTTGATGTTTCTGTCCTTACTATAAAAAAAGCGCTGGATCTGTTAGTTAGAGACGGCTACATCATTCGCCGGCGCGGAAGTGGAACGGTCGTTCAAGATTGGCGTCAACAGGAAAAAGCACGAATGATTCAAACTTTAACAGGTACAAAAGCTGTTTATGGCAGTGAGGTAGAAAGTAAAATTATTGAGTTTACGATTGTCGGTGCCGATGAAGTCATTGCTGAAAAATTGGGTATTTCAGTAGGGGATTTTGTATATAAAATCATCCGCCTCCGCATCATTCACAGTATTCCAACGATTATGGAGCATACATGGATGCCGATTTCGGTCATTCCAGGTGTTGAGGTTTCTGTTTTAGAGGAATCAATCTACTCCCACATTCAAAATAAACTAGGTCTTCAAGTGGGAACATCCGTTGTTAGGGTTAAAGGAATTCGCCCGGATGATAAAGAAAAGCAGTTTATGAACTTAACAAATCAAGATTTCCTAATGAGAGTGGAACAGGTGGCCTACTTAACGGATGGACGCACTTTTGAATACTCTTATGCCGATCACTTGCCGGAAACCTTTGAATTCGAAACAGTTATTACTGCAAAAAGTTATAAAGAGGTATAAAAAATAGGTTGGGGCACGTATTGCCTCAACCTATTTTCTGTTTTCAATATAGTAGGAACAGCTATTATTCATCTGCTGTAATCAGCATGGATGTGTTACCGTTTTTTTCAAGATGAACTTCTCCCCAGGAACAGAGGGAATCGAGTATAGCTCCTAATGACGAACCGTAATCCGTTAAAGAGTACTCTACTTTCGGTGGCACTTGGTCATATACTTTCCTTTGGATTACACCATCTTCTTCTAGTTCCCGTAATTGTTGTGTTAACATTTTTTGTGTAATACCAGGCATTAAACGTTTTAATTCACTCGTTCTTTTTGTGCCTTTCTTTAAATGGCAAAGAATAACAACCTTCCACTTTCCGCCAATAACTTCTAAAGTCGCTTCTACAGGAATATTGTATGTCTTCATAAAAAACCCCTTTGATGAATGTAGATTACAGTTTTGGACCTAGATACGCTTTAATAATAAAATTATTTCTTTTTAGTGCCTATAACACTTTAAAGTGCGCACTATTTATTGTGCGAAATATCGTTCATAATAACCGATGTAGAACTGCACTAGAAAGTTTATATGTTACCTTTTAGTACCTATAACACTTTAAAGTACGTACTTTTTATTATGCGAAATATCGTTCATACTAACACATGTAAGTAAGAAATGAATAAAATGTACTTTGAAGTGCATTTGGAACGGGTCGGCATAACACTATGGGGACATTCACAAAAAATGATTAATTAATCCAAGACTTAACATTTGATTAATAGAACTGTAAGGTTTAAAATTACAGTATAGATTTAAGAAGTGAGTTGTCATCATCTGTAAAATGTAGTTTCAACTATTTTATAAAAGAAGTATGCAAAGAACCGAGTAGTAAAAAATAAACGAAACATTGCGGAATAACTAACATTACGTGAATTTGATTCTAAACTGTAATTTTTTTTAATACATTTCAACAAACGATATTTAAAGTGTACATTTTATAAAGAACATTAAAGGAGTGAGTGAAATATGGTGGTTTTATATACAACAGCAAGCTGTGCTTCATGTCGAAAAGCGAAAGCATGGCTGGAGGAGAATCAAATTGATTATACTGAAAAAAATATCGTATCCAATTCTATGACAGTGGATGAACTTAAGTCCATTCTTCGTTTAACTGAAGAGGGTGCTACTGAAATTATTTCAACTAGATCCAAAACTTTTCAAGACTTAAATATAAATATAGATGAGCTTTCGCTAAATGAATTTTATAAATTAATAATTGAGCATCCGCTAATGTTGCGTCGCCCAATTATGCTGGACGAGAAAAGATTACAGATTGGTTTTAATGACGAAGAAATTCGTAAATTTTTACCACGTAGCGTTCGAACATTTTTAAATATTGAACTGCAAAAGTTGGCTAATTAATAAGTAATGGTATGAGAGAGAAATTTTTTGAAAGGAGGAAACTGAAGGTGATAGAAGTATGCGTTACAGTGAATTATAAAGATAGAAACTATCAAACAAATGTTATTGTAAGCAAAGATACGGTGTGGACAAAAATTAAACAATTGGCAGAAGAACAAGTCAAAAAACAGTGGGATTTTTAAATATGATTATCAAAAAAATGAAGTTATAGGTTAGAGATTATAACTAAACCCAAGACTTTTCAGGACTTAAATATAGATAAGAAATTTGTTTGAAAGGAGGAAGCAGGAAATGATAGAAGTATGTGTTACAGTCAATTATAACGATAGAAATTATCAAACAAATGTTATTGTAAGCAAAGATACGATATGGACAAAAATTAAACAATTGGCAGAAGAACAAGTGAAGAAACAATGGAGTCTTTAAATGTATGTTTAACTTAAAAAGCTCAATGAAGTTATGGAATCTATTTCTTTATGCTAAGAGTGGTTCTTATATATTTTAACGTTTGGCTAACCTATCTGTAATATTTATGGCTACAGTATGTTAATATAGGAGAAACAATATTTTTGATCGTAGGAGGAAAACAATGAGCAGCGACTTTACTTTGGCCATACACAGTTTAACTTATTTAGCTTTACAGCCAGACCGGATGTCAACAAGTAATGCGATTTCAGAAAGTGCAGGTGTTCACCCAGTACGTATTCGCAAAGTACTAAGTTTATTAAAAAAACATAAGTTTATACAATCGAAAGAGGGGACTGGTGGCGGTTTTATTTTCGCCCGAGATTTAGATGAAGTTAATCTTTGGCATATTTATCAAATAACCTCTGAAGGTGCGTTGCAGCCTAAGTGCCCAGAATCAAATGATCAGTGCATTGTAGGTTCAAACATGCGAAAAGTGCTGTTTACTATTTTCTTAGGTGCGGAAGAACATTTAGGTGAATATTTAAAGAACTATACAATGAAAGAAGTTGTTGATCTTATCAATCAAGAACGTTAAGCGACTTACTTGTTATATAGAGACGTAAGTTCTTACTATTTAAATGTAATAGAAAATATTACAGTTTGATTTCGTTTTTATTTCTTTTTTATCGCCACAAAAAATATTTATAAGAAGGTGAAAAAGTATGATGTCAAATAATAATCAAGTTTTAAAAGTAGGAGATTGGGTTCGTGGAATATCAAATGAGGGTGAATTCATAGTTGGTTACATTGTATCACTTGATGAAGTGGAAGATGTAGTTACAGTTAGTATTGTGAAACGTGACGACAAGTACACAATAAACGAAGCGATTTTACTCTTTAGTAAACATGTTAACAAACTTCCTGAATCAAAGGTAATTAATAAGGAGCAAATCCTTTATCTGATAGACCTTGCATTATTAACAGGAGACGAAGAATGGTTTATGGAGCTTTCTTCAAAATTAAACTCGATAAAAGAGCTAGTTAACGAGGGAGTTTAAAGATTACATTATTGGCTTTTAATAGTTTGAATCGTGCAATAAGCAATAATATCATTTCTTTTGTCGCACTTTAATAAAAGAGGTGATTGATGGTATGAAAATAAAAATAATTAGCATCATATGTTTTCTGAGTTTTGTATTACCCTGTATTTCCGCTCAAGCAATTGTAAAAATAGAAAATAATAGAAATCAAAGCTTTGACATAAATTTAACCGGTTATGAACTTTATTCGTTTGGTGATTTTAATCAATTAGGTTATAAGATAACGCCACTTACTCAACTGTTTTTAGGGATAATTCAAACAGAAGGTGAGTGGATTGATGAACCAAGATTATATATTAAGGGAAATAAAGGTTATTTTCATCTTTGGAAAGCAGATGGTACGAATGTTCTGTATACTGTTGAAAAGAGTGGTGATTTTTGGAGAATTATAGATGTAAAAAGGAAGGAAATTAACAGAATACCTGTACCAAAACAATTTTTAAAAGAAGTGGTCATTAATCTCTTATTAGAGCCGATAAGTAAAGAAGTTGAAAACTATTATAAGGAACCAAAACTTTGGTATCGAGGTTCTGAAAAAATACTTGAAATAAAAAAAGACGAAGTAAATTCTATTTTCTATGTAACTGTTCAAATTCAAACCTTTGAGGGGGCACACAATCCCCCTTATGGAGAGGACACAATTACTTTTCGTATTAAAGGAAATGATGTAAAAACAATTCATTACAAACATAGAGATATTCCTGAAGAAGAGTTAAAAAAACTCGAATTAAGATGACTTTGAAATGATTTGTTTGCCCACTCCTGATAACGATAATTATGTCAATGAGCTGCCTGATATGGGCAGCTTATTGTATTTTTGCGTTTAGCGTAGGTTTTTGTAAAATGTTAGCGGTCCTCTTATTGCCATCAAGTAAAAAGGTAGCTTCCTAAAAATGTATATGAATGCAATGTCGATAATATATATCCTGAAAATTGGTTGGTATATTCAAAAAGATATTTCTTTTTAACCACGTTAATTATTTATTAGAATATCTTTTTTAATTAAAATGATTTTTTTTGACAAAGGAGAATATAAGTATCTTTATAATGAGTAAATTGGATAAATAATATATGACTGTGTTTTATGCTAATTCATTCAGTTTTAAGCGATAGGAACAAGGGTTGCATGCGAACTGTAAAATGTTATCCATGTAAAATTATATCCGGTTAATATTTCTGAAAATATAAAAATATTAATTTTATAAATATACACGTTATAATGAGGGCGTCGAGAGAAATTTTATTATCTCTGGAGAAAATATAAAAAATGCGATTATTAGTAAGAAAGGTGTGTGATTAGAGGCGAAATGTATGTAAAGTACTTCAGTGGCTTGTGTAAGCAATATCATCAGTGCTACCGAAGTTATGAAAGTAATGTATAGAATTGAGAAAGAAATGCCTCGCAAATGAAGAGAGGCTGGTTTAGCTAAAATTACTGTTAAAAGTAAAAAAGAGAAACCATTAAAGTAATACACTGTTATTAGAAATGTTGCAACGTATTTATGAAGTCTATTCCATATTGTTCTTTTAAGGGGTCTTTATATAAAGAGCGGATATTACGAGTAAACTTTTTTGTGAACGCTAACAATTATATTAGGACGCTAACTAGCGAATGTTTCAATTTGGTTTCATTATGATGAAGGACATACAATGTGGGGCAACTTGTAAGGAATTCATTTTCCCAAAAAGGAAAATATTCGGTAGCTATTAAGAGAGAGGCAGGAATAGATACAAGGGGGAGCTATTATATGAACGGGAATACTGCAAAGAAAATAGAAGTTCAAGCTGAAAATACCGCACTAAAAAATGAGCAATATGCAGATCCGAAAAAGTGGCATAAGCAGGATACTACATGGGCACTCAGTCTATTTGGAACTGCAATTGGAGCAGGGGTGCTCTTTTTACCGATTAATGCAGGTTCAGGTGGTTTATTATCTTTACTACTAATTACATTGCTTGCATATCCAGTTATGTACTACTCACATAGGGCACTTGCTAAAATGATATACGCTTCTAATTCTGCTGATGAGGGGATCACAGGTACAATTAGAGAGTATTTCGGAAATAAAGCGAGTATCATTTTTAACATCGTATATTTCGGTTCAATTTATACAATCGTACTAATGTATTCGGTTGCGCTTACAAACACCGCAAGTAGTTTTATCGTGCATCAATTGCACATGCCAGAACCTCCAAGAGCAATTTTATCACTTGTATTAGTTCTTGGTCTTATCGCTATACTAAATTTTGGTCAAGATATTACTGTAAAGGTAATGAGTATGTTAGTGTATCCTTTCATCGTTTCTCTACTGTTTATCGCAATATCTTTAATTCCACAGTGGAATACGTCAATGCTTAGTTTTTCAGCTGTTTCAACTGCTTCAACAGGAACAGGCTATTTTGGGACGATATTGATGATTCTACCAATCATCGTATTCTCATTTAATCATTCACCTATGATTTCATCATTTGTTGTGAAACAGAGAGCTACGTATGGAATCGAAGCCACTGATGCGAAATGTGCGCAAATACAAAAGGTTTGTTATATTATGACATTCGCTGTTGTTATGTTCTTCGTTTGGAGTAGCGCATTGAGCTTGACTCCAGATGATATAAAAATGGCAAAAGAACAAAACCTATCAATCCTTTCATATCTTGCGAATGAGCTTAATTCACCTGTAATCACGATTGCAGCTCCAATCATTGCTTTTGTGGCTATTACAAAGTCTTTCCTTGGCCATTATATCGGAGCATTTGAAGTAATGCGTGACATGATTATTAAGTTTGGTAAATCACGTGGAAAAGATATTGAAGAAAAAACAATTAAGACAATCGTCCTTACTTTTGTTGTATTATCATGCTGGTTTGTTGCTTATACAAATCCAAGTATTCTTGGACTTATTGATTCTCTAAGCGGTCCATTAGTTGCTGCTATCTTATGTCTATTACCGATGTATGCGATTCAAAAAGTACCGGTATTAGCTAAGTACAAAGGGAAAATGAGTAACGTATTTGTTATTATTGTAGGTGTACTTACTGTTTTAGCAAGTATTAAGTCATTATTCTAATTTAAGATTTTTGATTTTAGTGTAAAAGTAGTGGAATATAAAATATCTATTTTTGGACAAACTTCTCACGTTTGAGAGTTTGTCCTTTTTATTTCTTCTAGCAATAAACAGCCACCTTTTCAGAGATAAGGTGGCTGTTTCGGTATTAATTTATTTTTACTATTCACGTCTAAATGGACCTTTTGGAGCAATTAGTTCTAGATTAGTACCATCTGGATCACGGAAGTAGGCAACTCCTGTACCAAATCCAGATTTCAAGCCGTCTTCTTCTTGGAAGACAATTGGCTCACCATCTGGTTCTACCCCAATTGCTTTTAGACGTTCTACAGCGGCATCGATATCTTCTACTTCAAAACAAAGATGCATCGCACTAATTTGATCATTTGAGTAAGATGCTTTATCTGATTTAGGGACAACGTATTCTAGAATGTCGATGTTCAAATTGTCTAAGTGTAGATTGGCATATTTAATACGAGTATCTTCAAGTCCTTGTGTTTGCGCCATTCTTGTTCCGCCAATTTCATCGATGTTTGATACTTTCTTACCTGTTAATGCTTCATAAAAAATGATAGATTTTTCTAAATTGCTTACTGTAATTCCGACGTGATTTACTTGTGAAAAGCCTGCTGTTTTTTCACTCATTTTTGTTACCTCCTATTTTTAGGTGGTGTAATGTATCGTTTCACCAATCTTTTACTGTAATTAAAATGAGCCTTTAGTTGAAGTTCTATTCTAATTCGTTTGTAACAACTCAAAAGAAATATAAGAGTATTTTTTAGATAAGAAAAGAATCTAGTATCGACTAGGTTCTTTTATTTTTCGTTTGTTTTTATACAAAAATTTGATGGGCTTGAATTACAGCTATTGAGCAAAAAAGTTTGATATGAAAAATATTATTCTTTAGTACATACATTTTTAAGATGTTAAATATATTTCATAGTAGTCTCTGTAAGATAGGGATAAGTAAAATAGTACTTTAAAGTACCTATAGCACTTTAAAGTGCGTACTTTTTATAATTTTGAATATCATTCATAATAGCACCAGTAAGAAGAAAACAAGCTTTTCGGTACTAGTTACCAATGATGTTATAACAGTTTATTTAGATTCAGATTGTTTAAAAGGTTGTACGATATGGCCTAATAATTTCAAAAAAATGTCGGTGTGGCATAAAACAATTATGGAGGTTAAAAATATGAGTTCTTCAAATTTGAATGAAATAAGTAAACAAATTTTAAAAGAGGAGGAAACACTTCAATTTTCCTCTTTTACAAATGAAGATGCGTTGCAACTAGGTTTATTTATCGTTGAAACAGCAAAGCGAGAAGGGAAATTGATTGCTGTTGATATAACGAAAAACGGTGTGCAATTATTTCATTTCAAGATGACAGGGACAAATGCGGAAAATACGAAATGGATTGAGCGTAAAAAGCGAGTCGTTTCCCTGCATGATCGTAGCTCGTATTATATGCAGATACAAAGTGAAATAACTGGAATTTCATATAATGAAAAATATCTTTTAGATACTTCGGAATATGCTGCATTTGGTGGATGTTTTCCTATCAGAATAAAAAACGTAGGGGTTATTGGAATGATAACAGTATCAGGATTACCACCAGAAGAAGATCACGAATTGGTAGTAAGGGCAGTTAAAAATCATTTAAACCAATAGTTGTAGCTAGTGAATAAATAATTAATTAACTTTAGGGGGCAATACTATGCCATTAATTGAACTAAATACTTGGCCAACGATGTCAACAGAAGAAAAAAAAGAATTCATTTATGAAGTAACCGAACTTACAATAAAACGATTAAAAATTGTCCCTGACAAAATTCAAGTGTTGATTACGGAACTTGAGAAAGAAAATTGGGGGAAAGCTGGAGCTGTAGCAAGTGATGCTACCTTTGCTGAGAAAAGTAGGGTGTCCAATTGGGAGACAAAAGAGTCTTACGATACACCGTCTGGCAACGTGGATGGAATGGCTATTATTAAGATTGATATATGGAATACATTTGATCAAGATACAAAGGATAAGTGGGTAAACGAACTTACACAAGTAACCTCTAAATATACGCATGCACCTTTGGATAAAGTGCTAATTCTTATTCGTGAAATGATTCCAGGAAACTGGGGACAAAGTGGTGTAACGGGAGCCGATAAAGATTTCCTTTCCAAAAGTCGTACATTTTAATTGTTAAATAAAAAAGGCAAAAATGAACAAATTTCTGTTCGTTTTTGCCTTTTTATTATTTCTCTGTGGTAATGAGCATGACCTTAATATGTTTAAGTAATGTCCTCTAAAGTTGCCTCTACGGGAAAGGGTATTTCTTCATTTGAAAGTCTTTTTCATGGAATGTAGATTTCAATTTTTGAGCAAAATAAGCTAGGTTATATAAATGTTACTTTTTAGTACCTATAGTACTTTAAAGTACGTACTTTTTATTATGTTAAATATCATTCATAATAGCACATGTGAGAGGGAAACAAGCTTTATGGTACTAGTAATTAACTATGTTACTTTTTAGTACCTACAGCACTTTAAAGTGCGTACTATTCATTATGTTAAATATATTTCATAATAGTACATGTAGGAAAGAGACAAGCTTTATGGTACTAAAAAGTATCTATAGTACTTTAAAGTGCGTTCTTTAAAAAGAGAATGAAACCATTCATAATAGCGTTTGTAGAGATTAAATATATGTTTTGAAAGATAAAAGGGCCTTTTTATCTCACTATTATGATAGGAATTATAGGGAAGAGGGGAAATCAATTGAATTCATATACAGCATCGTCTTCAGAAGTTCAGACGAATCGAAGAAGTATATTTGCGTTATTAGCGCTAGCAATTAGTGCGTTCGGGATTGGGACAACTGAATTTGTTAGTGTCGGTTTATTACCATCTATTTCGGAAGATTTAAATGTTTCGGTGACAACAGCTGGTTTAACAGTTTCTTTATATGCGTTAGGAGTAGCATTTGGTGCTCCGGTATTAACGTCATTAACAGCTAATATGTCACGAAAAACGTTATTAATGTGGATTATGATTATTTTCATTATTGGTAACGGAATCGCAGCGGTAGCAACAAGTTTCACTGTATTACTTATTGCGCGAATTGTTTCTGCACTTTCGCATGGTGTGTTTATGTCAATTGGTTCAACGATTGCTGCGGCACTCGTACCAGAAAATAAACGTGCTAGCGCGATTGCCATTATGTTTACTGGTGTTACAGTCGCAACTATTACAGGTGCACCAATTGGAACATTTATTGGTCAACAATTTGGCTGGAGAACATCATTTTTAGCAATTGTAGTAATTGGAATTATTGCCTTAATCGCAAATAGTATTCTCATTCCATCTAATATGAAAAAAGGTGCGTCTGTATCATTCCGCGATCAGTTTAAATTGATTACAAACGGAAGACTGTTACTAGTTTTCATCATTACTGCATTAGGATATGGGGGAACATTCGTAACATTTACGTATTTATCTCCGTTATTACAAGAAGTAACAGGATTTAAAGCTAATACGGTTACGATCATTTTATTAGTATATGGAATCGCTATTGCAATAGGGAATGTGATTGGCGGGAAATTATCGAATCATAATCCAATTCGAGCGCTATTTTACATGTTCTTTATTCAAGCGATTATATTATTTGTTTTAACATTTACAGCGCCATTTAAAGTAGCTGGGTTAATTACAATTATTTTTATGGGATTATTCGCATTTATGAATGTTCCAGGGTTACAAGTATATGTCGTAATGTTAGCTGAACGATTTGTACCGAGTGCTGTCGATGTTGCATCGGCAATTAATATTGCGGCTTTTAATGCTGGGATTGCTCTTGGTGCTTATTTAGGCGGTATGGTAACGAATTCGTTAGGGTTAATTCATACGGCTTGGGTAGGTGGCATTATGGTAGTAGGTGCTGTTATTTTAACAGCATGGAGCATGTCATTAGAAAAACGAGATCAAGTAAAATAAAAGGAGAGAAAATATAATGAAAAACTTACAAAGTACAACAACATTGCATAACGGAGTAGAAATGCCTTGGTTCGGTTTAGGCGTATTTAAAGTAGAAGAAGGACCAGAACTTGTAGAAGCAATTAAATCAGCAATTAAGGCAGGATACCGTAGCATCGATACAGCTGCGATTTATGGAAATGAAGCAGCTGTAGGTGAAGGAATTCGCGCTGGTATTGAAGCGACTGGAATTTCAAGAGAAGAATTATTTATCACTTCAAAAGTATGGAACGCAGATCAAGGATACGAAGAAACAATTGCTGCATATGAAGAGAGTTTAAAAAAATTACAACTAGATTATTTAGATTTATATCTTGTTCACTGGCCTGTAGAAGGGAAATATAAAGATACGTGGAGAGCGTTAGAAACGCTTTATAAAGAAAAGCGTGTACGTGCAATTGGCGTAAGTAACTTCCAAATTCATCACCTGCAAGATGTAATAAAAGATGCAGAAATTAAGCCAATGATCAACCAAGTAGAATACCATCCTCGTTTAACACAAAAAGAATTACAAGCTTTCTGTAAAGAACAAGGTATTCAAATGGAAGCATGGTCACCACTTATGCAAGGTCAATTATTAGATAATGAAACATTACAGGCAATTGCAGAGAAATACGGTAAAACAACAGCACAAGTGATTTTACGTTGGGATCTTCAAAATGGAGTAATTACAATTCCAAAATCAACGAAAGAACACCGTATTATTGCAAACGCTGATGTATTTAACTTTGAATTAACGAAAGAAGATATGGAAAAAATCGATGCGTTAAACCAAAATCACCGCGTTGGTCCAGATCCTGATAACTTTGATTTCTAAGATTAAAGAATGAGTAAAAAGAGTGCAAAGTTGCACTCTTTTTTATTTTCTATTCAATAAAATGTTTCTGTTTGTTTGATTAGCGTTTATATTAGGGCTGTTGAATTGCTTTTGGCTATGTAGAGAACTTACTCTAAGACAGTATTAAAGTTTGACATGTAATCATGCATTCTATAATATGTATGCTATAGCATGTATATTGTAAGTTATTTGGAGGTGGCATATGGACTTATATGAGTGAACAGGACATCTTGTTCATCGTACTGATGTGAAATTAACAAAATATATAATGTAAGTTTTTAATCACATATTGCTTATAAAATTCATCTTTTATATGCTATAGCATATAAAATCCGCCTCTTAAATTGTAATGGCGAAAATTTAAATAATACAGTAGATATATTATGAAACGAGGAGATTTTAGTTATGGAAAAATTCATATTAGCGTTTGATAGAGAGCTTGTAATTGCAGAAAAAAAAGACTCAACATGGAGTGTCCAATCACAGTTTGTAGGTGCGAATCCAGTTGCGTTAGCTTTAGATCCATACGATCCAGAAAGAATGTATTGTGGTACTTTTGATAGAGGATTATGGAGAAGTAAAGATGGAGGAAGTTCTTGGGAAGCGATTGGAACTTTACCTTCTTTTGGTGAAGTGTTCCCAGCTAATGCTATTCATATGAGAGCTATTACAGCAGTTTCTGTATCTCCAGCGAAGGGTGATGACGGTAACGGGATCGTATATGTAGGAACTGAACCGAGCGCCATGTTTGTATCCAAAAATGGAGGAGACAGTTTTGAATTGCTAACGGATTATCAACAAATGCCATCATATTCATCATGGTTCTTTCCTCAAAGAACATATACGCACCACGTAAAACATATTGAAATTGATGCTAATAATTCAGAAACTATATATACAACGATTGAGGTCGGGGGATTAATTAAAAGTGTAGATGGAGGTAAGACGTGGACTGAGGAAAAAGAGGGGAACTACCCTCAAGATATTCACATTCTTACATCACATCGCAATGCTTCAAATCGCTTATACGGGGTTTTAGGTGATTCATTCTTGAAAGAACCAGGTCACGAGTATGCGGAGAGTAATGATGGAGGTAAGACGTGGAACTATATGTGTAGAGGGCTAAAGCATCATTACGCATATCAAATGGCAGTTAATCCTAATGATCCGGAAAATATTATTATTGCGACATCGTCAAATCCACACGTAGCACACGATTACAATAATGGAAATTGTGAATCATATATTTATAAAAAAGAAAAAGATCAGCCTTGGACAGAAATGAATGCAGGTTTACCAACTCCTAAGGGCACAATCATACCAGTATTAAAGGCAACAAATGATGGAACGTTCTATTTATTTAGTAATAAAGGGGTTTATCAATCAGTAGATGGTGGTTCAAATTGGACGTCATTAGAGATTCCATGGGAGAATAGATTTATGGAACAACATCCTTATGAGATGTTAATTATTAAATAAGCGATAAGTATAGTTTTGACTACTATTCATTAAACATCGTTAGTTGAATTTACAATGTAAAAAGCCAGGTAATGTGTTATTCATGTTACCTGGCTTTTTTGATCATCAATTTAAGGTTATTTTCATATTTGTGTAAATATGAAACAAGCAGAATACATGAATAGAGAATGGGTAAAATAATACCGAATGATCACTAGATTGTATCAATGATGCTATAAGAATTTTTTTAGGTAAACTGAAGCAATAAGCAGTGGTTTAGATTCAGAATGACTGGCAATTGGTGTTATGGAGTTCAATGATTTAAAAATGGACTCATTTAAACGAATATTATCTTCGAGATGTATCATTTTGAAGAATATTAAAGCTTGGGAGGAAATGAATTATGACAAAAGATTTCTATACTGCACTGAAAGAAAGACGTACTTACTATGGGATTAATAAAGAGGTACAAGTATCAGATGAAAAAATTAAAGAAATTGTGGAGTTTGCTGTAAAATATACTCCATCAGCTTTCAATTCACAAACTGCGCGAGTAGTTGTATTATTTGGTGAAGCTCATAATAAATTATGGGATATTACAACTGAAACATTAAGAAAAGTAGTTGGAGATGGAGATTTTTCAGGAACGCAACAAAAAATGGATTCTTTTAAAGCTGGTTATGGAACCGTACTATTCTTTGAAGATGAGTCTATCGTTAAATCGCTTCAAGAAAAATTTGCTGCATATGCTGAAAACTTCCCAATTTGGTCACACCAAGCATCAGGTATGCACCAATTAGTCGTGTGGACAGGGCTAGAAGCAGAGGGATTAGGGGCGTCTTTACAACATTATAATCCATTAATTGATGATGAAGTGAAAACAGAATGGAATGTTCCTGCTAATTGGAAGCTCATTGCACAAATGCCATTTGGTAATCCAACGGCTGCACCAGGAGAAAAAGAATTCCAACCACTTGAAGAGCGTGTGAAATTTCATAAGTAATAAAGTGAAACTTTAATTAGTCGTGGTCTTACTGTCCGCAAATAGCGGGGGAAGCTATCTGTATTGTGAAAATAAAACTGTTTAGTTACAAAAAGTTTCTTCGTTCTTTTTATTAAGCGAGTATGTATAAATAAAAGGCGTTAGAAATACTATTTTAATCTTTAAAGGAAAAAGGTGATCGTTTTGATCACCTTTTTTTATTTCTTGCATTTTATTTATTAAAAAACGCTAATTTTTCATAAATGCTTGAAAAACTAGCGTTTTAATCATAGGTATTTGTAATTTGATTACTTAAAACTATATACGAAAAAGCTTTTATATTATTCCTCAAGCTCTATCCATTCCTGTGACCATTCTTCTATTCCGCGAATAATAGCTTCTAAGGCAAATCCTTTTTGAGTTAAAGAATATTCTATACGAACTGGTGTCTCAGGAAAGACTTTACGTTCGACAATTCCTTCTAGTTCTAATTCTTTCAATCTTTCTGAAAGTAATCTTCCGCTAACAGGAAGAGAAGATTCAAGCGTACAAAAGCGCTGAGGTCCAGAGAAAAGTTGGTAAATAATGAGTGCTGTCCATCGTTGACTAAAAAATTTCATTCCTTTTTCAAAGCGAGGGCATAATGTAGAATCCTTCATTTTCCTTCACCTCCTAAAGTAAATTATATAACATATTACTATTAGTAACAAATGTTTTTATAATTAATTACTTGACGTAAATTAATTACAAATGTATACTCACTTACATAAAGTAACTAAGTAGTTTTATGTAACTAAAGTTCTTTTCTTTAAATAGCCAAAGTTGTGATGATACATATTGCATATAAGCTGAGAGAAAAAAGAATATCATCTGTAAAAACACTTACGTTGTGTAAGTTAAACAATAAAAAATATAACGATGGAAGAGGATTTTTAGAGATTCTCTATACTAGGAGGTACCTAATGGTTACAACAGATACAATTCATATGTTAGAAGATAAAATTCAATTTATACATCAAGATGGAAAGGATATTTATTTAGTAGGTCCTATCAAATTGCCAATTAATTTATATGGGGAGACTAAAGTTTTCCAATGGTATTCTTGGTTACAATGTAGTGAGGGTACAAATAGTGTAGAAGGGATTATTGAAAAACTTTCATCTATTAATTTAGCTGACATGCAGCAATCTAGTGTGCTTGTATATGGTGATTTTGAGAATTCTGAAGATGCTCTAATTCGTATGCATAGTATTTGTCACACGGGTGATATTTTTGGTAGTAAACGTTGTGACTGTGGATTCCAATTAAAGCAGTCTTTACACATGATTACAGAACATGGTTCAGGTGCTTTATTTTACTTAGCGAATCATGAAGGAAGAGGAATTGGCTTGTTTAGTAAAGCGATGACGTACCTCTTACAAGAAAATGGGTTAGATACAGTAGAAGCTAATCTAAACTTGGGTTTTGAAGATGATGTTCGAAACTATGATGATACAATTGAAGTATTAAAAGCACTACGCTCAAAACCTGTAAAACTTATTACAAATAATCCGAAAAAATTAGAAGCGTTACAAAAAGCTGGATTAAATGTTACGAGTCGTGAACCGTTATGGGGTGATGTCTCAGAGTTTAATGAGAAATATTTGCAAACGAAGATTCAACGTTCTGGACATTTTGAAGGGGGACACTTACATGCTTGAGCATGAATTGTATATGAAGTTAGCACTAGAAAATGCCAAGGCTATGAAGGGACAAACGACTCCAAATCCACTGGTTGGATCTGTAATTGTAAATGATAACCGAATTGTAGGGATTGGAGCACATATGAAGGCTGGAGAACCACATGCTGAAATACATGCGATACGTATGGCGGGAGAACAGGCGCGTGGTGGTACAATCTATGTAACTCTTGAACCTTGTTCTCATCATGGAAGAACAGGCCCTTGTGCAGAAGCAATTGTACAAGCAGGAATTAAGAAGGTAGTAGTTGCTACACTTGATCCAAATCCACTTGTTTCTGGACGTGGAATTAAAATTCTGCAAGATGCTGGTATTGAAGTGCTTGTAGGAGTGTGTGAAGAAGAATCTAAAAAGATGAATGAAGTCTTTAATAAATATATTTTGACAAAGCGCCCATTTATAACGATTAAATCGGGTGTTACATTAGATGGGAAAATTGCTACTTCTTTATCGGATAGTAAGTGGATCACATCTACAGAAGCGAGACAGGAAGTACACCAAATACGAAATGAAAATGCAGCCATTTTAGTAGGAGCAAATACTGTACAAAAGGATAATCCATCATTGACAACGCGTATTCCAAATGGGCGAAATCCAATTCGAGTAATATTGGACTCAACATTACGCATACCAAGGGAAGCTAACGTTGTTACAGATGGAGAAGCTCCTACCTGGATATTTACAACAAGTAATCATGCAGCGGAAAAAAAGAAAGCATTAGAAAATGCAGGAGTCAAAATATTTGTTACTAGCGGAGAAAAGCATATAAACTTATATGAAATGCTTGATGTTTTAGGGGGAAAAGGAGTTTCCTCCCTGCTTATTGAAGGTGGTGGAGAGGTAAATGCTTCGTTTATTGAAAATAAATTAATAGATAAACTTATTTTATATATTGCACCTAAAATGATTGGGGGTAGAATGGCGCCTAGCTTTGTAGAGGGGGCTGGTATTACTAAAATGCAAGATGCAATTGAATTTAAGGATATATCATTTACCCAGGTTGGAAAAGATTATAGATTTATTGGTTACCCAGAATATCGGAAAGGTGAAAAATAAGGAGAATAAAAACTACTTATATTTTCTGATAAATGGATTGCAGAAAGGAGCGATCAAGAGTGAAGTTTGGATTTGATATTGATGATACGTTAATTGATTTAAGGCAGCATGCTTTTCATTTATATAATAAAAAATTAAACAAAAAAGTAGGATTGGATGTATTTCATTCTTTAAAAACAATTGAAATTCATGAAGCATTTGGTATGACTTCGGAGGAAGGCAATCATATGTGGAATAGTTTGCTGGATGAGATTTATTATACTTCTTGTTCACCGTTTCCGCATGCAGTAGAGACATTGCAAGAATTAGAAAGACAGGGACATGAAATATACTATATAACAGCGCGACCTAAAGAGCATGGAGAGCAAACGAAAAAATGGTTAATAGAAAAAGGATTTCCAGTACAGGAAGATCGCTTTTTCTATGGAATGAAGGATGAAGAAAAAATACACTTTATACAAGAAATAAACTTAAACTATTTCTTTGATGATAAGCCGGCTGTCTTAGAAACATTAATAGGAAAACCGATAAATGTGTATGCAAAAACTACTTCTTACAATCAACATCTCAATATCCCGCGTATTACAAATTGGACGGAGTTAGGAGATATTATAAAGAAAGACATGTAAGGATTTAACTAGAAAATCAAATAGAGCCAAGACATAGAATTAATAAATTTAAAAAGTTTAGGTATGGATATTATCCAGAAGAAAATTGACTTTTTTATGAGTAAAAAGATTCTAGTTATGAATTCAATGACAGGTGTAACAATATGTATATTTCAAAAAACACGAAGACTTTTAAGTCTTCGTGTTTTTTAATTCATGTCTGAAAGAGAAGAAATAAAAGTGTGAAATTGTATGATATTTAAATAGTTAATGCTAATTATTTATATATGCAAAATTACATACATATAATGATTGATAATCACGAGTTAATGTAACTATAATAATTACACTGATAAGTAACTTACTGACGACAGTTATAAGTGAAGAAGGAGGGTTTTATTGTATTTTGTATATAAAAAATAGAAAAGGAGATATGTAAATGAAGAGGCTACTTGTTATAGGCATCATGTATACAATGTTTTTCCTCATAGGAAATATACACTTACATGCTGACGAACGAACAAATGTAAAAGAAATTACTAGTTTAGAAGAGCCTACGTGGATATTTCAGGCTGGCATAAGTAAGGGGAAATATCATGATCGACAAGATTTAGGATTTATTTTGCAGAGAAATACACCATTAAAGGTAAGACAAACGAATCCTAATTTTAAAGACAAATTAACAGTACGTTTATTGTCTAATGACTCAAAAAATGAAAAATCCATACAAGTAGGAAATGAATGGGTTACGATCCAAGGTGATACGCCTTTAGTTCCTTTCATAGATACTCCGTATGGTGAAGAGCCTGCCCTACTTGAGTACCAAGTAGAGAGTAAAAGTGCTACTAAACCTCTTCCAGTTTATAAATCAAAAGGAAGTGTATCTCAATTTTTTAGTACATGGGATCAATTTGATGGGGAGTATGCATTAATTCAAGGGGAGAGTTTCCAATTATTTATACCTAAAAAAGATAAAGAGTTAGTAAGATCTTTAAAAGATTTTCAATCGTTGGATGAGTTAATTGCATATTATGAAGATATTTTTGCGATGTATGATTCCATTATTGGTTTAGATGGCTCAACGGTTGAAAATAAAAAAAGTCAAAATCGTTATTTCTTAAAAGCAGATATATCCGGTGCTGGCGGTGCCTATTATGGCGCAAATTGGACAGCGAATAGTACAGATAGTACAAAGATGTGGTTAGATAAACTAAGTTGGGGAACCTTACATGAAATCGCTCATGGATATCAAGCAGGTTTTGATAATCAAGGAATATTTACAGGAGAAGTTTCTAATAATCTATTTGGTGTTCAATATCAATATAGTAAATACGGCAAAAAAGCAGATCAAGTTGGTTGGTTATTTAATTTTGGGAAGAAGGAACAGGTAGAACGGAATTTATACAATGCTTTAATGAAAGAAAATAAAAATTATGATGACTTAGATTTACGACAAAAACTTATTCTTTTAACGATGGCGAAACAAAAAGCTGGTAATGAAGCTTTTGCAAAAATGTATCAAGGTTATCGAAAACTAGCTAGCAATGCTGCTTTTAAAAAAGGTGACCATTCTTTACCAGATTTAATGAATCAGTATTATAGCGAAAATGTACAAGTTGATTTTACACCTGTTTTTGAAAGATGGGGCTTTAAGCTTAATCATAAACAAATAGAGATGAATAGAGCGAAAGGTTATCCGGCAGTTACTTCTTTAGCGTATATAGTGCCTGAATCACAATTAGCTAAGGCGAGGGCTCTAGTTGATCCTGATATTCCGATAAACTCTAACTTTGAAATAGTTACGAATCAGCAAATTGCTTCACTTGGGTTAAAAGGGAATTTGCATATCCATTTAAATATAAATGAAATAGATACATTGAAAGGAGGAAAGATTAAATTAAAAGAAGGGAATACAGTTATTCAAGAGAAAACAATTGAAACAACAGATATTAATTTACAAGACGTACCAAATGGAGTTTATACAGTTGAGATTTCAGGTGGGAAAACGGATAGTATGTACCATTTTAGTTCGTATTATACCTATGTAAAGGAAAAGGATAATAGCCTAACGATTGATGTTAACGAAATGAAAGTGAGCAATTTGGTAAATGAAACGATTCAATTCCTAGGATTAGGAGATGATCAGTTTGCCGAATTAAATACAGACTTAGAGCAAAAGCGAGCTGTTTTTACGGTTACTACTAAAACGCCTCATAGCTATTATGTAGGTGAAAAATATGCATCAATAGAGTTGTTTAATGAGAAAGGTGAAAAAATTTATACGAAGGAAATGGAAGGGACAAATGTAACGATTGTAAAAGATACCATTCCACTAAAAGAAGGATATAAAATTAAAATCTATCATGATGAAATAAAAAAACGATTAACTAGTAAAGCTACTATTATTAATCCTATGAATAAAACAAATGAATTTATAATGACAAAATGGGGATTGAAAAATACTTATTTAAAAAATAATCCAGAAGAAAATCTTATGAAAAGAATTGATGAAGAAATGGAAGCGATTATAAGTAATCCCTTTTTAAAAGAGATACCAATGCAAAAATTAGAAATGAAAAAGAATGTGTGGATGGCAATAAATATGTTATCAGAACCACAAAAAATAACGTATATGAATAAATATAAAGATAGCTTATATAATGAGTGATTTTTGAGAAATAAATTGAATCTAAAAATGTGGCAAACTAATCTATTAACCTATGTATGTAAAATTGATTGACTATAGTTAAAAGTTTTATCTATGCTTAAAATTCTAAAATACATTTATTTAATTTAATAATACGATTATAAAGGAGTAAGAATATGAATAATTTCGTAAAGGTAGGTTTAACTACAGGAGTGGTGTTATCGGCGATTATGCCTTATGGAGGAGTACATGCGGCAACAGAAGATTTAAAAGTGGAAACAAAGGAAGATACGTTCCGAACAGGTAATTTAACAGCACCTTCTCAAAAATCGGCAGAAAATGTAGTAAAGGATGCGCTGAAAGGGAAAACAGAACAAGCATTATCCTCAAAACAAGTTAATACGGAATCAAAAGTTAATTATAATGTTACGCAAAGCCGTAAATCTTATGATGGTACTACATTGGTGCGTCTTCAACAAACATATGAAGGACGTGATGTATACGGATATCAACTAACAGCACACATTAATGATGATGGTGTACTTACGAGTATTTCGGGGGATAGTGCCCAAGACCTACAACAACAGGAAGATTTGAAACAACCTATTACTCTATCAGAAGAGGATGCAAAGAAGCAGCTTTTTAAAATCTATGGGGATAATCTCACATTTGTTGAAGAACCAGAAATTAAACAAGTGGTATATGTAGATGAAAATACAAATAAAGCTACAAACGCATATGAAATTACTTTTAGTGCCTCTACACCTGAATATGTATCTGGTACGGTATTAATTGATGCTTTTGTTGGAGATCTATTAAAAGAACTCGTTCAAAAATTGGGTATACAAGTAGATAGCAGTATCGTTCAATCTGCAACAGCAAATAAATCACAAGATCCTTCTAAATTAATTGGCACAGGAAAAGATGATTTAGGTATGAATCGTACGTTTGGAATTTCACAGCGAAGTGATGGAACGTACACTCTTGCAGATTATTCTCGTGGTAAGGGAATTGAAACGTATACTGCGAATTATAAAGATTATAATAATTATAGAAGAAATGTATGGGGTTATTTGGATGATTTAGTAACAAGTAATTCTACAAATTTTACAGATCCTAAAGCAGTTAGTGCACATTATTTAGCGACGAAAGTATATGATTTTTATCAAGAAAAATATAGTCGTAACAGCTTTGATAATAATGGACAAAAAGTAATTTCAGTCGTTCATGGCTGGAATACAAATGGTAAGAATATAGGAAATCCTAAGCAGTGGTTTAATGCATTTAGTAATGGGGCTATGCTAGTATACGGAGATCCAATTGTTAGAGCATTTGATGTGGCAGGACATGAGTTTACACACGCGGTTACAAGAAATGAGTCTGGACTTGAGTACGCAGGAGAAGCTGGTGCCATTAATGAGGCTCTATCTGATATTTTAGGGGTAGCAGTTGAAAAGTATGCCAATAACGGAAAGTTCAATTGGACAATGGGGGAACAATCAGGTCGTATATTTAGAGATATGAAAAACCCATCATCTATCTCTTCTAGATATCCAGAAGATTATAGACATTATAACAATTTACCTATTGATGTTGATCACGATTATGGTGGTGTACACACAAACTCTAGCATTATAAATAAAGTAGCTTATTTAATTGCTAGTGGTGGAAATCATAATGGAGTAAATGTACAAGGCATTGGGGAAGATAAAATGTTTGATATTTTCTATTATGCAAATACGGATGAATTAAATATGACTTCTGATTTTAAAGAATTAAAAGAAGCTTGTATTCGTGTAGCAACGAACTTATATGGTAAAGACTCATCAGAAGTACAAGCCGTCCAACAAGCCTTTAAAGCAGCTTATATTTAATACTATTGTGATGAATTGAAAACTCTCTTATTTTAATATAATGATTGGTTTGTATATGTAGGCAAAAACCTTGTAGAATTTTTCTGCAAGGTTTTTTAGAATGTTATGTTACAGGTGTGTTATATAGTTTTGAGTTAATTAGGATAAAAATAATTTTATAACTATATGTAAGAATATATAATTATAGTATATAGGGCACTTTTTTGTTCCTATGGAACTTTAAAGTGCGTAATTTTCTTTCTAGTTAATATAGATCATAATGGTATTTACTAGTTGGTTTTAGCTTTACTCTGCTGTTGATGTAATTTTTTACATTAGAATGATTTGAATTAGAATTATTGAGTAGATTTAAATACTGATAATTTTGATTTTTAATTTAGTACAGAGTGAAATAGCTACATAATTTTCGTTTATACTCTTTTGAAAAAAGCTGGATCTGCTTATTTTCTGTTAAAGATAAGAGAAGTGAACCACAATATAAACGTAATTATTTATTCCAACGTAAGTCAATCATTTAGCACATGAATTTGGAGGAATCTATATGCATATGCAATTAAAAGGAAAAACAGCACTGGTTACTGGATCTACGGCAGGGATTGGAAAAGCAATTGCCACTTCATTAGTCGCAGAAGGAGCTACTGTACTTATTAATGGACGCCGTGAAGAAAATGTTAATGAAACGATAAAAGAAATTCGAGCGCAGTATCCTGATGCTATTCTTCAACCTGTAGTAGCTGATTTAGGAACAGAACAAGGGTGCCAAAATGTGATTGAAAAGTACCCTGAAGTAGACATTCTTATTAACAACTTAGGAATTTTTGAACCTGTAGAATATTTTGATATCCCTGATGAAGATTGGTTTAAATTGTTTGAAGTTAATATTATGAGTGGTGTTCGACTTACTCGCTCGTACTTGAAAAAAATGATTGAAAAAAAAGAAGGAAGAGTCATCTTTATTGCTAGCGAAGCAGCTATTATGCCCTCTCAAGAAATGGCTCATTATAGTGCGACTAAAACGATGCAACTCTCACTTTCTCGCAGTTTAGCTGAGCTGACGACAGGAACGAATGTGACTGTTAATACTATAATGCCTGGTTCGACTTTAACGGAAGGAGTGGAGACTATGTTAAATAGTCTTTATCCTAATGAGCAATTGACAATAGAAGAAGCTGAGAAGCGATTTATGAAAGAGAATCGACCAACCTCTATCATTCAAAGACTTATTCGACCAGAAGAAATTGCCAATCTTGTCACTTTCTTAAGTAGCCCACTTTCTTCAGCAATTAATGGTTCCGCGTTGCGAATAGACGGGGGATTAGTACGTAGTGTATTTTAAAAAATTAAAAACAACATTATATTCTGTTGAAGGTAAAGTAAATGAGTTGTATTTTATCTATTAACGGAAATATAGAAAAAGCAAATTGCAACATGCAAACAGCCGAATTTTCTACTATAAGAAAAATTCGGCTGTTATTTTTTTACTTGTTGTAAAGGATGGAAAGCTTTTAGCGTTGTGGTATCTCTTAAGAAAAAATATGACCGCTTAAAGCGATCCCTCTATTATTTTTCAACAATAGTTGTATTATGAAGTGAAAGTTACCAAACGTTTTTCAACACTATTTTTCCTATTGCTTTATTCGACTCCAAATATTCATGTGCTTGTGCGACTTCATCAAACGTAAAAGATTTAGAATCTAGCAATGGGCGGAGTTTTCCTTCTTCTACAATTTGCGTTATTTTCGTTAAGATTTCTCCGCAATCATTACGCTTATCTGTATGTAATATTTTTAACGCCATAAAAGTAACGTGCAGAGAGAGTCCTTTTGCGTGTAAAGGAGAGAGGTCATGGGTTGAACGAGCTGCAATTGTTATGACAGTTCCGTTGACTGCAGCAGCTTCGAAAGAGTTATCGAGATTTTTGCCACCTACTGTATCAAATATAACTTCAAATCCGTTGCCATTCGTATGTTTTTGAACATATTCTTGAACAGATTCTTCTTTATAGTTAATAGCTATGTCGGCTCCTAGACGATGGGCTATTTCCATTTTGTTCTGCTGAGAAGCAGTTGTAAAAACTTTAGCACCAGCCCATTTAGCTAATTGAATGGCTACGTGTCCTACGCCACCAGTAGCTCCATGAATGAGCACATTTTGACCTGATTTAATATTTGCACGATCAAATAAAGATTCCCAAGCTGTAATTGCAACTAATGGTAGGGCAGCTGCTTCTTCCATTGTTACATTTTTAGGTTTATGAGCAATTAATCGCGCATCAGCAAGCATAAACTCTGCAAGTGCACCACCAGTTTCTTTAAAACCTCCGGCACATCCATATACTTCATCACCAGTTTTGAATTTTGAAACGCCTTCTCCTACTTCTATAACAATACCTGCTACATCCCCGTGTAATATAGCTGGAAATTCAGGAGCAACTGATGAAACAGCGCCACTGCGCATTTTCGTATCGATTGGATTTACACTTGTTGCTTTTACATGGATTAGAACATGACCGGGTAAAAGTTTCGGTTTTGCAACTTCTTCTAATTGAAATACAGATGAATCTCCAAAAGAATGGATAATTTGTGCTTTCATTGGTCCTTACCTCCTGTTCGTGGTTATAGCATAGCAAAGTACAAAAAATAAGTATAATATTTTGAATTTGCATATTGAGCATTTTATATAAAGAAGAGGAAAGTACGTGGGATTATGTAACGTACTTGCAAAAGCAATTGTAAAGTTTTTTGAAGAAAGGATAGATGTTATTTTTACAGCACGATGTATTCATTATGTTTATTACTACTTACTTAGTATAGGTACTTTTAAGTGCCTACATCACTTTAAAGTACGTACTGTTATTCATGTTATGACCGATTTATAATAACACTCGTAGCACAAAGAAAGTTATAACGATGACAATCGGCAACAATGTGGTGTTGCAGTATTGCTTATGAATTTTGAGAAGAAATATGAAAAGTATAGATTTATATGAATGAGGGAAAGTGAGTGAAATACATGGAAAAGTTTGCGAACCATTTTGGATATAATCGTATGTTTGCGAAAGATCAACTTACATTAGGAGTTCACATTCCGATTGAAAATTATCAGTTTCATGCTCCAACGATGGAAAAACAAGTAGAGTTAGTACAAAAAGCGGAACAATATGGTTTTACAGGTGTATGGCTTCGCGATGTATTGCTGCAAGACCCTGATTTTGGTGATCCTGCAACAGGTCAAATTTACGATATGATGATTTATTTGACGTATTTAGCAAGTAAAACAGAGAAAATCGCATTTGGAACATCGGCAACCGTATTGTCACTTCGCCATCCATTACGCGTGGCAAAAGAAATTGCGACATTGGATCAACTGTTTCCAGAAAGAATTATGCTCGGCGTTTCATCCGGTGACCGACGTGCAGATTTTAAAGCGTTAGGTGTTAGTCATGAAACACGAGGTGAAAAGTTTAGAGAAGCATTTGCTTACTTGGAAGAGATTTTATATAAAAACTTCCCGTCTATCCAGTCGACATTAGGGGAAGTTCATGGTGCGAATTTAGTTCCAAAACCGTCTAAACGTGTTCCAACCTTTATTACAGGTTTTAGTCAGCAAAATATGGACTGGTTCGCTGAACATGGTGATGGATGGATGTACTATCCACGTAGTCCAGTGCATCAGGCAGCAGCAATTGGACAATGGAGAGAACTAGTAGAGGATTATCATCCAGATGTATTCAAACCATTTATCCAACCGATGCATTTAGACTTATCTGAAGATCCAAATGAACGTCCTACACCGATACGTTTAGGTTACCGTACAGGGCGTAAGGCACTAATTGAATTGCTTGATATATATCGAAGTATTGGTGTGAATCATTTATTCCTTGCTCTATTTGATGGTCAACGTCCAGCTGACGAAGTATTGGATGAGCTAGGAGAAGAAGTACTACCTCATTTCCCAGCATTGTAAAGGAGTGAAAAGAATGAAAGCGATAGGACTTATGCAATATGGAGATAAAAGTGTACTACAAGAGATTGAAATGCAGACACCGCTATTAGGAGACACCGATGTACTAATTGAAGTATATGCAGCTGGTATAAATCCCGTGGATTGGAAAATACGTGAAGGTTTACTGCAAGACGTAATTTCTTATGACTTCCCGCTCGTTTTAGGATGGGATGTTGCAGGTGTAGTTGCTGCTATAGGGCCAAACGTAACAGCATGTAAAGTGGGGGATGAAGTATATAGTCGTCCGGATATTGAACGAAACGGTGCTTATGCAGAGTACGTGGCTGTAGATGTGAAATATGTGGCGAAAAAACCGAGGAATTTATCTTTTGAAGAGGCGGCATCAATCCCTCTAGTAGGTTTGACAAGTTGGCAAAGCTTAGTAAAGTTCGCAAATGTTCAAAAAGGCAATAAGGTTTTAATTCATGCTGGATCCGGAGGAATTGGTACGTTTGCTATTCAATTAGCCAAAAGCTTCGGTGCACATGTTGCAACTACGACTAGTACGAAAAACATGCAATTTGTAAAGGATCTAGGCGCTGATACTGTCGTCGATTACAAAACAGAAGACTTTTCTTCGCTTTTGCATAATTACAATATTGTATTTGATGTGTTAGGCGGAGATGTACTAAAGGATAGTTATAAAGTGCTTGCACCAAATGGAAAGTTAGCGTCTATTTATGGTCCGAAAGGTATGGAAATTCCGCAAACCGAGATATCAAGAGAGAAAAATATTGAGAGTGACCATATATTTACTGAACCTAACGGATATGAACTTTCTCTTATTACAGAATTAATTGAGGGCGGGAAGATTAAACCTGTTGTCACGCATGTGTTGCCTTTACATGTAGAAGGCGTAAAAAAAGCACACCACATAAGTGAGTCAGAGCGTGCTCGTGGCAAAATAGTATTGAAGAAACATTGGTAAAGTATGAGGTTTTAGAGACAGTATTGTGCTAAGTAGCGAATGAGTTTATATATTCTATTCTAGCAATTGTTTTAAAAGGGAGAGAACAAATGGATTCAATGACATTTCTTTTATTTGGAGCGACAGGGGATTTAGCGAAACGCAAAATTTACCCTGCTTTATACAAATTATTTAGTAATGGGAATATACCGCAATCTATTTCGATTATCGGTATTGGTAGAAGGGTAATGTCAGATGTGGAATTTCAAACAAAGGTAGAACAATCCCTTGCTACATTTTCTAGAAGATCTACTGATGACGAATTAGGAGTAGAAGAATTTATTAGCACATTTCGTTATTGTCAATTAAATACAGCAAATATAGAGGACTATCAAGATTTGTTGAGTCTTGTAAAGAGACGTGAAACAGAATTAAACATTCCTGAAAACCGCATGTTTTACCTATCTGTTATACCAGAAGCATTTGATGTCATTGCTTTAAATATTAAGGAAATTGGATTGTGGGCTACAAAAGGATTGAACCGTCTTATTATAGAGAAGCCTTTTGGTCATCATGTAACGTCTGCTCACGAGTTTAACGAAAAATTAATTGAAGATTTTGATGAAACTGATATTTTTTATATCGATCATTATCTTTGAAAATGAGTGGTAACTAAGGATAAACTTAGAAAAGTAATACGAAATAAATAGTATGTAATTTAAGACATTTTTATTGACGATAATAATATATGTGGTTAATATACTAGACATAAGATTATTTAATTACTAAAAGTAATTAAATATATGTTATTTCGTAAAGTACTATAAATAAGTAAGTCGTGGTAGAAACGCTTTGAATTGCCACTATTAATATTGGGGACAATTAGAAAGCGAAAGGTATAAAAAGAATTGGAATTTGATAACTCTTTGTTTTTTATAAAAACATGAGCTTCTGTACAATTCATTTTTAATATATTGACCAGGATTATACAACAAGAGGGGGACTGAAATTGGAATCAATGACCTTTGTTTTATTTGGAGCGACAGGGGACTTAGCGAAACGCAAAATTTACCCCGCACTATATAACTTATATAGAGATCAAAAGCTTCCAAAGCAAATATCCGTTATCGGGCTTGGGAGACGTGAAGTATCTCATGTAGATTTCCAAAAAAGAATAAAAGAATCAATAGAGACGTTTTCTCGTCATAGAGAAGAAGGTACTCCAGAACTCGAAGGTTTTTTAGATAATTTTCGTTATTGTCCATTAGATGTGAGTAAGCCGGAAGACTATGAGAGATTATTACAAGTCGTTCGTGAAAGGGAAGAAGAGCTACATATAAAAGGGAATAGAATGTTCTATCTTTCCGTTGCTCCTGAATTTTTTGAGACAATCGCTTTAAATATTAAGGAAAGCGGACTTGATAAAACGGATGGATGGAAACGCCTAATGATTGAGAAACCGTTCGGGCACGACCTTACATCTGCTCGTGAGCTGAATGATAAGCTTAGTCGCACGTTTGAAGAAGACGAGATATATCGTATTGATCATTATTTAGGTAAGCCGATGATTCAAAACCTTGAAGCACTAGAGTTTGCAAATCCTGTTTTACAATCGATTTGGAATAAAGAACATATAGCGAATGTACAAATCACAGCGAGTGAAACAGTTGGGGTTGAAGAAAGGGCAGGATATTATGATCAGGCAGGAGCCATTCGAGATATGGTTCAAAATCATATGTTACAAATATTAATGATGACTGCTATGAATTTGCCGGAAAAGGTTAATGCATGTGAAATTCGAGAGGAAAAGCGAAAGGTAATGGAGGCGCTTCGTAAAGTGAAAAAAGAAGACGTTCAAAACCATATCATTCGCGGACAATATGGTGCAGGTGAGATAAATGGCGGGCAAGTTGTAGCATATAAAGAGGAGCCAGGAGTAAATCCTTCTTCTAATATAGACACATTTGTCGCTGCTCGCTTGTGGATCGATAATCCATTTTGGACTGGCGTTCCCTTTTATATACGAACAGGCAAACGAATGAAAGAAAAGTCTACTCGTATTGTAATCGAATTTAAAAATACGTTAAAACAGCAATATCAAGATAGTAATCCAAATGCAGCACCTAACTTGTTAATAATTGAAATTAGCCCAGGTGAGAACGTTTCATTACAGTTAAATAGTAAAAATCCATTGAAAAATGGAGAAATTGAACCGATCCGTATTAACTTTACTTGTGAGCAAGCGGATGTGGGGGTACCTGAAGCGTATGAAAGACTCATTCATGATGCTGTGAGTGGAGACGCTACATTCTTTGCACATTGGAGAGAAGTTGAATTGTCATGGGAATGGGTACAACCAATTCTTGAAGCATTCGAAGAAAACTTATTACCACTTCATGAATATGAGTCTGGTTCATATGGTCCAGAGACATCTAATGAATTATTGCAAGAAAGTGGATTTAAATGGTGGTTAGATCAAGAAACGAAAAAATAAGTACTTTCTTTCATGAAAGCATGTAGGGGGACGATTACTATGACACAAAACATAAATCAATTAGCAGTGAATACAATTCGTACGTTATCAATTGATGCTATTAATGCGGCAAATTCAGGTCATCCAGGTCTTCCGATGGGAGCAGCGCCAATGGCTTATGCATTATGGGCGAATCATTTAAATCATAATCCTAATCATCCAAAATGGTTTAACCGTGATCGCTTCGTTTTATCGGCGGGACATGGATCTAGCTTATTATATAGCCTACTTCATTTAGCTGGATATGACGTTTCAATTGATGACTTGAAAAACTTCAGAAAGTTAAATAGTAAAACACCAGGACATCCTGAGTTTGGTCATACTTCTGGAGTTGAAGCGACGACAGGCCCGTTAGGACAAGGAATTGCCAATGCTGTCGGAATGGCAATGGCAGAAGCGCATTTAGCAGCGAAGTTTAATAAGGATGGTCACTCTATTATTGATCACAATACGTACGCTTTAGTTGGAGACGGTGATTTAATGGAAGGTGTCGCTTATGAAGCGATGTCAATGGCAGGACATATGAAACTTGGCAAGTTAATTGTGCTGTATGATTCAAATGAAATTTCACTTGATGGTGAATTAAACATTGCTTTCTCTGAAGATATGCAGAAAAGGGTAGAATCTGCACATTGGCAATATGTAAGAGTTGAAGATGGAAACGATGTTGATGCGATTACAAAAGCGATTCAATTAGCGAAAGATAATGCGGACCAACCTACTCTTATAGAAATTAGAACCATTATAGGTTACGGAAGTCCAAAAGTTGCTGGAACGAACAAAGCACACGGTAACCCGCTTGGATTAGAAGAAGCGACAGCGACAAAACAAGTGTATGGTTGGCATTATGAAGAAGACTTCTTTGTACCTGAAGAAGTAACAGCTCATTTTAATGAACTGAAACAAAAAGGTATTGAAAAAGAAAATGGCTGGAATGAGCAGTTTAACTTATACAGAGAGTCAAATCCTGCACTAGCAGATGAATTAGAAAAAGCAATTACAGGTGAAGTTTTAATCGAAGCGAAAGACATTTTATCCTTTGATACTGAAAAAACGATTTCAACTCGTGTTGCAAGTGGGGAAGCTATTAACCATTATGTGAAATCGATTCCTTCTATTTTCGGTGGAAGTGCGGATCTTTCTCATTCTACGATGACAGATATAAAAGGTGAAGCAGTGTATGCGGTAGAATCGTATGCTGGCCGAAATATATACTTTGGTGTACGTGAACATGCAATGGGCGCAGCAGCGAATGGACTGGCTCTTCATGGAGGAGTAAAACCGTTCGTGAGTACATTCTTTGTATTTAATGACTATCTTCGTCCATCTATTCGACTGGCTGCATTGCAAAAGTTACCTGTTACGTACGTATTTACACATGATTCAATTGCTGTAGGAGAAGATGGTCCAACGCATGAACCTATTGAACATTTAGCAGCTCTTCGGGCAATCCCTGGTTTAACAGTTATCCGTCCGTCAGATGCAAATGAAACAGCAAGTGCGTGGGCGTATGCTTTACAGCAAACGGATGGTCCAGTCGTTTTAGTACTTAGCCGTCAAAATTTACCGGTGTTTCATGAAACGAAAGCAAACATAGAGAATCTTTCTAAAGGGGCTTACGTATTAACACAAACGAATGAAAATCCGGATGTAATTTTAATTGCGACAGGTTCTGAAGTATCCTTAGCTGCTAGTGCGAAAGCGAAACTAGAAGAAGACAATGTCTCTGTTCGCATCGTTGCAATGCCAAGCTGGGAGTTATTCGATCGCCAATCGAAAGAATATAAAGAATCCGTTCTTCCGTCTTCTGTAACGAAACGAGTATCTCTTGAGATGGGTGTATCTCTCGGCTGGGAGCGTTATGTAGGACAAGAAGGAAACATATTATCGATTGAAACATTTGGAGCTTCAGGAACTGGGGCTGAAGTCATGAATCTATTTGGATTTACGACAGAAAATGTTGTTCAAATTACAAAAAATGTATTAAATTCTTAAGCTATGACTGTGAATACCTTTCCGTACATATCAGTGCTGCAAGGTATTCCAGATTGTAGTGATATGAATTTTTAATAAAAGATGATTTGAGGAGGAATTATATTATGCAAGTAGGATTAATTGGTTTAGGTAAAATGGGATTAAACTTAGGGAAAAATTTAATGGATCATAAACATGAAGTAGCAGCATTTGATTTGAATGCAAGCGCAGTGGAAGAAATGAAAGAGTACGGGGCAACAGGTGTATCTAGTTTAAATGAACTTGTTCAGTCATTACAATCACCAAGAGTTCTTTGGGTTATGGTACCACACGCTGTTGTAGATTCTGTTATTGATGAGGTTACACCACTTTTATCAAAAGGAGATATTTTAATTGAAGCGGGTAATTCACATTATAAAGAGTCAATTCGCCGATATGAGCAACTAAAGAAAGATGGTATTCACTTTATGGATGCAGGAACTTCTGGCGGAATGGAAGGCGCTCGTAATGGTGCTTGTTATATGATCGGAGGAGATCAAGAAGCTTGGGACATCGTTGAACCTATCTTCCGTGATACTGCTGTAGAAAATGGATACTTATATGCTGGAAAAGCTGGTAGTGGTCACTTCTTAAAAATGGTTCACAACGGAATTGAATACGGTATGATGGCTGCTATTGGTGAAGGATTTGAGATTCTAGAGAAAAGTGAATTTGACTACGATTATGAAAAAGTATCAAGAGTATGGAACAACGGTTCAGTAATCCGTTCATGGTTAATGGAATTAACAGAAAATGCATTTTCTAAAGATGCAAAACTAGATGAAATTAAGGGTGTTATGCATTCTTCTGGTGAAGGAAAATGGACAGTAGAAACAGCATTAGACCTTCAAACAGCAACTCCTGTTATCGCAATGTCGTTATTAATGCGCTACCGCTCATTAGACAATGATACATTTACAGGAAAAGTAGTAGCAGCTCTGCGCAATGAATTTGGCGGACATGCAGTAGAAAAGAAATAAACATCTTAAAATTTTAACTCATTGACGTTTAAAAAATGGAGGGAATAGATCATGAAATTTTTTATTGATACTGCAAATCTTGAGGACATCAAAAAAGCATATAAACTTGGAGTTTTAGCTGGTGTTACAACGAATCCTTCTTTAGTAGCAAAAGAGGGCATTAAATTTGAAGACCGTATCGCAGAAATTTGTCAGGCAGTGCCGAAAGTTGAATCTGTTTCGGCAGAAGTAACGCCAGATGCTGTTACAGCTGAAGAGATGATTGCCCAAGCAGAGGAACTGATTAAGATTAACGGCGGCGATGAAAAAGTTACAATTAAACTTCCGATGACGTTAGCAGGATTAGAAGCTTGTCGCTATCTTACTGAAAAAGGTGTGAAAACGAACGTTACACTTATTTTCACGGTGAACCAAGCACTTTTAGCTGCTCGAGCAGGTGCAACGTATGTTTCTCCATTTTTAGGACGTTTAGATGATATTTCTGAAGATGGTGTATTATTAGTTGCTAAAATTGCTGAATTATTCGATGTTCACCAATTAGATACACAAATTATTGCGGCGTCTGTTAGACATCCAGATCATGTAACTCGTGTAGCGATGGCAGGGGCTCACATCGCAACAATTCCTTATAAAGTAATTGAACAACTTGCTATGCATCCATTAACAGATCAAGGTATTGAAAAGTTTGCTGCGGATTGGGCGAAAGCACCTAAATTATAATGTATAAAAGTAAGAGGCTTTCCGAAAATTGCTTTTCATGAGAGGAAAGATTCCTAGGTAACTTCATCGTTTAACTTGGATCCCGAGTTTGGAGTCTTACTATGTGAAAATAGCAAGAGAAGAAAGTGTCATTCACTTTTGAAGAAGGAAAATATGCTTACGCGAAGCGTTTATCACAATAACATTACAATTATGAAAGAGAAGTCCCCTTATCAGAGAGAGTAGGTAACATGTATCTCTGGTAAGGGAGATTCTTTTTATATAAATTATTATGTTGTGAAGATGAGTTGTATATCGATATATAAATTTTTACTCAAGAAAGAACTATATAGGTTCTTTTCATTGTATATCATTTTTGAAAGGGTTTACATAAAGGGGTGGAATTGCGTATGAATATGTACCTTTTAATGATTACATTATTATCAATTGTAATTGTTATTTTAGGGGTATCGTGGTGGAGATGGCATGCGTTTATTAGTTTAACGGTTGCAAGTTTGTTTTTAGCAATTATGTCTGGAATGCCAATGGATAAAATAGTGAGTGCTTATGAAACGGGAGTCGGAAGTGTTCTTGGGCATTTAGTAGGTATTTTAGTATTAGGTACAATTTTAGGGAAAATGATGGCAGAGTCAGGTGCTGGAATGCAAGTGGCAGAGTTCTTTATTAAATCCTTTGGGATAAAAAACTTACCATGGGCGATGTTAATTGCAGGTTTTATTATTGGAATTCCAGTGTTTTTCGAAGTAGGTATTTTAATATTGTTGCCGTTAGTAATTTCCATTCATAAAACTACGAAACAAAATATTTTATTGATAGCGTTACCAGCAATTGCTGGGTTATCTGTCGTACACGGTCTTGTTCCTCCGCATCCAGGGGCAATCGTTGCAATTGGCATTTATAAAGCGAACCTTGGGAAGGTATTATTGTATTCACTCATTATTACATTTTTTGCAGCGATTATTGCAGGTCCTATATTCGCTAAATGGATTCACAAACGTGTAATTCCTGAAAATGAGCCAGAATTGATACGTGTAAATACAAAATCAACGAAATTACCAGGAATAGGAGTTTCTTTTTTAGTTATATTGTTACCAGTTATGTTAATGGTTTTAGCTGCAGCAGCTCCTTATGTTCCACTTTCTACTACTTTGATGAAGATTGTGACATTAATCGGTAGTCCTATCATTGCTTTATTGATTGCATGTTTTGCAGCGTTTTATTTTCTTGGATTTCGTCAAGGTATCGATAAAAAGGCTATTAAGAAGGTAACAGAAGATAGCTTATTACCAATCGGTTCAATTGTTGCGATTATTGGTGCTGGTGGCGGATTTAAGCAAATTCTTATCGATAGTGGTGTAGGGAATGCTATTGCTCAAATGTCTGAGCATTTAGCCTTATCTCCAATTGTATTAGCATTTATGGTAGCTGGATTAATTCGAATTGCGACAGGGTCAGCGACAGTTGCCTTAACAACAGCAGCGGGTATCGTTTCGCCAATCGTTGAAAATACGACAGGTGTGAATTTAGAGTTGCTAGTCATTGCAACAGGTGCAGGAGCATTAATGTTTTCACACGTAAACGATGCTGGGTTCTGGATGGTAAAAGAATACCTAGGTTTAACAGTGAAAGAAACATTTAAAACATGGACGGTATTAGAAACATTACTTTCATTTATCGCTTTTGGAGGAGTTTTACTACTTGATATGTTTGTTTAAAATAAGGATGTTTTTATAGTGGGATACTGTAGTAATTTTTTGTTAGGAGGAAGAAATGGTGAGTTCAAAATATATGATTGGTGTAGACATTGGGACAACTAGTACAAAATCAGTTCTATTTTCTACTGATGGATCTGTTATTGCAAGTCATGGAATTGAATATCCTTTATATTCTCCTACGCCGGAAACAGCAGAACAAGACCCAGAAGAAATTTTTCGTGCAGTAATACATACGATTAAAGAAACTGTACAGACAAGTAGTGTACAGCCGAATGATATTGTTTGCGTCTCTTTTAGTTCGGCAATGCATAGTATCATTGCTGTAGATGAGAAGGGAAAGCCGTTAACGAGATGTATTACTTGGGCAGATAATAGAAGTGCAAGCTGGGCAGAGAAAATAAAGAATGATATGAATGGTCATGAAATTTATTTGCGGACTGGGACACCAATTCATCCGATGTCACCACTTTCGAAAGTAGTTTGGCTACAAAATGAGCAGGCAGAATTGTTCGCAAAAACTTATAAATTTATTTCTATTAAAGAGTATGTTTTTTATAAGTTATATAAGGAGTATGTAATTGATTATTCTATAGCATCAGCAACAGGGATGTTTAATTTGAAATCTTTAAAATGGGATGAAGAGGCTTTACATGTTGCGGGAATTACAGATGACAAACTTTCTAAACTCGTTCCAACAACGCACAGTTTAACAGGATTAGATGAAGAGCTTGCCAATGAGATGAATGTACTTGTTTCTACTCCATTTGTAGTAGGAGCGAGTGATGGTGTACTATCGAATTTAGGTGTAAATGCAATTGATCCTGGTGTTGTGGCTGTTACAATTGGTACAAGCGGAGCGATACGTGCTGTAACAACTCGTCCTGTAACAGATCCGAAAGGTCGAATTTTTTGTTACGCTTTAACTGAAGACCATTGGGTAATTGGTGGACCAGTTAATAACGGTGGTATGATTTTCAGGTGGGCCCGTGATCAATTAGGCACTTCAGAGATTGAGCTTGCGAAGCGTTTAGGAAAAGATCCATATGAAGTGCTTACTGAAATAGCAGCAAAAGTGAATCCGGGATCCGACGGTTTATTATTTCACCCGTATTTAGCAGGGGAAAGAGCTCCTTTATGGAATGCAAATGCGAGAGGATCTTTCTTTGGACTTGGATTGCATCATAAGAAAGAACATCTTATCCGTGCTGTTTTAGAAGGGGTAATTTATAATTTATATACAGTTCTCCTTGCTTTAAAAGAACTCATTGGCGAACCGAAAAAAATTCAAGCGACAGGTGGTTTTGCAAGATCAGAACTTTGGAGACAGATGATGGCAGATATCTTCCATCAAGACGTATATGTTCCCGAAAGTTTCGAAAGCTCTTGCTTAGGAGCTGCCATCCTTGGTTTATATAGTTTAGGTGAAGTAGATACGTTACATGTAGTTTCTGAAATGGTAGGTGCGAATTTCCACCATGAACCAAACATGGAAAGTGTGGAAAAATATAAAGATTTAACACCAATCTATATTCGTCTGTCCCGTCAATTGGAAGAAGAATATGAAAGTATAGCAGCGTATCAAAAAAAGTGGGTTTAAAGGCCATTTTGCAAGAAAATATGGTAACGTATAAAGAGGTACTCCAATTCTTTTAGGATACTCTTTCAACATAAAATATGTTAAGAAGTATGATGAACGAAAAATATAGGGAGAGAGGGTTATGAAAATGAAGGATAACAAAGAGTTTATTGGATATGTTGGAACATACACGAAAGAAAATAGTGAAGGAATATATAAGTTTACGTTAGACACGGAAGCAAAGAAAATTAGTAATGTAACACTTGCAGCTAAGCTGGATAACCCTACATATGTAACGATTAATCGAAATAATGAATATCTCTACTCTGTTGTTAAGGAAGGCGAATCTGGTGGTGTAGCTGCTTATTCGATTAATAGTAAAACTGGAGAGCTAATAGAAGAAAACAGACAAGTAGTAGAAGGGGCTTCTCCTTGTCATGTGAGTGTCGATAGTGGAAATCATACGGTAGTTACAGCAAATTACCATAAAGGAACGATTGAATCTTTTGAAGTAAATGAAGATGGAACTATAAATCCTGCTACATCGATTATGGCACATGAAGGTTCAGGTCCGAATAAAGAAAGACAAGAAAAACCACATGCACATTATGCGGGATATACTCCTGATGAAAAATATGTAGTGGGTGTTGATTTAGGGATAGATAAAATAATTACGTTTGAAATAAAAGATAGTACATTAACAGAAGTGAATCGTTTATCTGTAAATCCAGGGAGTGGTCCAAGACATATTACTTTTCATCCAAATGGAAAGTATACGTATGTGATGACGGAGCTTAGTTCAGAAGTTATTGTGTTAACATATAATCCGGCAGAAGGATCATTTACAGAATTACAGTATATTTCTACCATTCCTAAAGCATTTGATGAAAATAATCAAGGAAGTGCGATTCATATTTCTTCTGATGGTCGCTTTGTATATGCAGGTAATCGTGGTCATAATAGTATTGCTGTTTTCAGTGTTGATCAAAACACAGGCAAGCTTACATTTGTTGCACATACATCTACAGAAGGAAATTGGCCAAGAGACTTTGTATTAGATCCTACTGAAAAGTTTCTTGTTGCTACAAATGAAAAATCACATAATCTTGTGCTATTTTCAAGAAGTGAATCTACAGGTGAGCTAACTCTTTTACAATCTGATGTTGCTGTGCCAGAGCCTGTTTGTGTTAAGTTTTTAAATGTTTAAGTTGTGTTGAAGTTGAATGCATGCAGAGATGTCGTTATTTGTCGGTAAGTCGATATCCTTTGTCGAAACGTCGATATATTGAAAAAATCGTTGATATAATTTCATATGCCTAAAAAAAAAGCAAAGCGATATCGCTTTGCTTTTTATTGTTTCTTTTTCGGTCTACGTACTAACTCGCCGCCGCAGTTTGGGCAAACGTTGTGTCTTTCTTCTGTACATGGTGCACAAAATGTACATTCATATACGCAAATGTATGCTTCAGAATCTTGCTCGAGTGATTGATCGCAAATTTGACAGTTTGTTTTCATTTGTAGTGCCATAGTAATTCTCCTTTTTGTTTGAATTTTTATAATTTAATTATAATTCATTGGGTAGAGTTAGTCCTTTTCAATTGAAAGGAAATCGAATGATAAAGTTGTGATTTGAAATGAAAGATGCTTGTTTATTTTTAAATTGATTATTTTGTGCAGTTAGAATATTATGAAATAGTCAAAAGACAACAGGGGGTATACATTTTGACTAATCATAGCGAATATTTAAAAGCAAACTGCGAAAAATGCTTCGGTCTATGTTGCGTTGCATTACCGTTCGCAGCATCGGTAGATTTTGCAGTGAATAAAGATGGTGGTAAACCATGTTCCAATTTACAATCAGATTTTAAATGCAGTATACATAAAAATCTTAGAGGAAAAGGTTATAAAGGTTGTACAGTATTTGAATGTTTTGGCGCTGGACAGAAAATTTCTCAAGTTACATTTAACGGGGTAGATTGGCGGAAAGATGCTAAGCATGCGAGAAAAATGTATGATGCTTTTCCAGTTATGCATCAGCTCCATGAAATGCTTTGGTATTTGAATGAGGCTATTTTATTAAAGGCGACACAATCGATCCATAAAGAATTAAGTAAAGCAATTGAAGAGACGGAGCGACTTTCGAATTTAAATGCGGACGAGTTAATGAAAGTAAATATCCCATTACATCGTGCAGAAGTGAATATTTTACTTTTAGAAACGAGCGAACTAGTATGGAAAGAAATGAATACTGCGCGTAAGAAACGAATCATTCACCGCGGCGCAGATCTTATGGGAGCAAATTTGAAAAAGAAAAATTTACAAGGGGCGAATTTAAGAGGAGCATATTTAATTGCGGCAAACTTAAATGGTGCAGACTTACGAGGGGCGGATCTCATTGGAGCAGATTTACGAGATGCAGATATTCGTGGGGCGGATTTTACAAATAGTATTTTTCTGACGCAAGTTCAAGTTAATGCGGCAAGAGGGGACAAACATACGAAATTACCGAAATTATTGTCCCGTCCATCGCATTGGAGTGCGTAAAGAGTGTAAAAAGACAGGCAGAGATATTTAATCTCTGCCTGTTTTTCATTTCTTTTCAAAAGTAGTAATAAAAACGCTACATATAATGAGAATACCACCAATAAAAAAATTACTATTTAATGTCTCATTTAATAGTAACCAACCAAGCAATGACCCAACGATAGGTTGGAAGAAGAAAAATAATGAGCCGATGCTTGCATCCATTAATTCTAGCCCTTTATTCCAAAGGAAAAAGGCACCTGCTGTTGAGACGATTCCTAAATAAAGTACGCCTAATAGTACGTACATATTCATATGTTCAATTGGGTTTGATTGAAATTCCCATACCATAAAAGGTGTAATAAAAAAGAGTGAAAAGAATATAGCATACGTTGTAATCACTAAAGATGAAAATTTGGCTGAAGCAATTTTTACATAAATAGATAGTAAAGCCCACGTAATAGCGGCACCAACTAATATGATTGTACCGATAAAATAGGAGCCAATTTCAATATCCCATCCGATTACGATAATGACACCGATTGTCGCTATGATGGTAGATAGTAATCTACGAGCGGTTAGTTTTTCTTTTAAAATGATTGCTGCAAATATAACCATAAATGCAGGTGTAGCTGATGTTACTAAAGATCCTGTATGAGCGTCGGATAATTTTGTTCCGATAAATTGACAAGTGATCGAAATGAAATATCCGATAAATCCAATCCAAGCGAATAATAGCCAATCTTTTTTACGGATGGTTACTGTTTTCTTTTGCTTTTTCTCAGTAATTTTTAAAATCATATACAAAACAACAAAAGCAATGATAAAGCGTAGCCAAACGAGTGTTAGTGGTGGGATAAAGTCGAGTACATATTTGCTAACAACATACATACCGCCCCATATACTAGCTGCTAGTGATAAACATATAGCTCCTAAAATGGTTTGTTTCATGTAAAGTACCTCCGTCTATTTTTAGGGTATGATGAGTTCCCTAAGACGAGGCATAGTGCACTTGTTATATGATTGCCCGTCTTAGTTTATAGACGGCCTACAGGTTGATCGTTTTCGAATGAAGTGTTGTAGTACATGTGTATTCCTCCTTCTTAAGTTATAATGATATTATAACTTAATTTTCTGATTATTGGAGGTTGTTATGAAATATATCGTTATAAAATTACATGTTAGCAATTATCATAATCCAATTCGTTTAGAAGAGGGGGATGTAGTGAAAATGATAGAGAGTTACGCTGGTCCTGAAAATTGGGAAAACTGGATGTTTTGTCACGAAGAGAAATATGACCGGAAAGGATGGGTTCCGGAGCAAATTATAAGAAAAGATATGAATGGAACAGGAATTATTATAAAACAATATACTGCGAAAGAATTAAATGTGAGTATTGGAGAAAGAGTGATTGGATTAGAAGAATTAAATGGATGGATTTGGTGTGAAAAAACAGGTGGTGAGGATGGCTGGGTACCAAAGGGGAATTTACAAAAATATTAGTAATACGATTTGGTTATTAATATAGGAAACATATTTTTGATTTATGAGTATATTGGTTGTAGGGTGAAAAATAGATTAATAGAGAAAGAGGAGATTATTATAACTACAACCGTTATTTCTCATTTTTATAATGAAGAGTATTTATTACCGTGGTGGCTCGCTCATCATACGAAACTGTTTGATCATGGCATTTTAATTAATAAAGGCTCAACAGATCGTTCGGTTGAGATTTGTAAAAAATTCGCACCACACTGGGAGGTACGAGATTCTGTAAATCCAGAGTTTGATGCATATGCGACGGATCATGAAGTGATGAGGGTAGAACAAGAAATACAAGGATGGAAAATGATTTTAAATACGACCGAGTTTCTTTGTGTGCAAGATAAAAATCAGTTTTGGAAATCACTAAATGAATTGGGAGGAAGAATGTATTGGCTAGAAGGGCTTATTATGGTAGATGATCCTAACTACAATTATCCGGACCTTAACTTTGGACTACCTTTAATGAAACAGCGATTTCACGGTTATTTACCAGAAGACTGGCCGTTGTGGAGAAGAGGTAGATTTATTCATAATCATGAACATGGAAGTTATACGGTTGGAAGACATTTATCCGCGCATGAATCTATGATTTATCCCCCTCTTGCTTGTATATTATGGTTTGGATTTAGTCCGTGGAACGATGCGATGAGAAAGAGAAAGTTACAAATTGGTCCGACTCTTTCTGAAGCTAGTAAGCATGGGGGGATGGGTACACACCATATTATTACGCCGGAAAGATTAGAAGAATGGTATAAGGAATTAGCAAGAGGGACGAAGGATTTACGTTTTAGTGATGCGTACCGTTATGCTTTTGTATAAATGATTCCCACCATAAAATTGTTTCTTCGATTCCTGTATTTAGATCGTATGTCGGTTTCCAGTTTACTTCAGTTTTTAAACGTTCTACATGAACCCCGACAAATAAAGGTTCATCTTTAGAGAAAGGGATTGCACCCAGTTTAATTAAGTGCTCTTTTCCTATCTTTTTCGCAATGATAGATGCTAATTCTTTAATTTGTACAGATTGACCAGAAGCGATATTGATTGTGCCTGTAACGTCGTGTTCTAATATCGTTACGAGAGCATGAGCGACGTCGCTCACATGGAGGAAATCTCTTGATTGTTTTCCATGTGTACATAGTGCCTCCTCATTTTTTAATAAAGAAGTGATAATGTTAGAAACGAGCCGGTTCCCTTGTTCATGAGGGCCATACATATGAAAAATGCGGCCCCAACACATGCTGAGACCGGTTTGCTTGGCGTACGTTTGGAGCCAGGAGTGTAGTGCATTTTTACATAATGAATACGGGGTTTTATAAGAAAGAAGCGGTGAATCTTCAAACAATACACCGTTAAACCATTCATACTCTGCGCCAGTACCGGCAACGACGACTCGCTTTCCGCCGCATGTTGTGAAGTGTTGAATCAATGAGATACTGGATGTAAGCCAATAGTAATTATTAATGGATACGTAGCATGCTGGAGGCACTGCTTCCCAAGCTAAATGAATGAGATGACTAGGTTTTATGTCGTAAATGAGTTTTTTTATTTCTTCATCGCAAAGTAAGTTAACTTTATGCCAATGGCAAGAAAGATGGGAAGGCTTATTTGTATTGTAAGTGGCGTGCACTTCATAGCCCTTTTGAATAAGAGAATGTACAACATATTTACCAACCCATCCGCTACCGCCTGTTACAAGGATTTTTTTCATGGCTCAATTACCTCAACTTCTGGTATTGTTACTAAAAATTTGCCGCCCCACTCACGAATGAAAGAGCATTCTTTCATAATCTCGTCTTTTAAATTCCAAGGAAGTATAAGAATGTAATCAGGTTTTGTACGTTTTATTTCTTCTGGAGATTTTATTGGAATGCGGGTTCCTGGTAGAAGGAGATTTTGTTTATGAGGGTTTTTATCTACTGTATAAGCTAGAAATTCTTTTCCTATCCCGCAATAATTTAAAAGGGTGTTTCCTTTAGCTGGCGCACCGTAACCGATAATTTGTTTGTTTAAAGCTTTCGCTTCGATAAAAAACTGTAAAATATTTATTTTCAATTGTTCGATGCGTTTAGAAAAAAGGAGATAACAATCTAATGTATTTAGCCCGTGATCCACTTCTTTTTGGATTAATTTTGTAACACTAGAATGGGTAGTTGATTCGTCACTATGATGTTTTACAAAAATACGTAAGGAACCACCGTGCGTAGCAAGTTCTTCTACATCGATAATTTGTAAATGATGGTGAGATAAAACTTTTTGCAGGCTTATAAGTGAGAAATAGGAGAAGTGCTCATGGTATATCGTATCAAACTGTTTAAAGGATATGAGATTTAATAAGTGCGGGAATTCAATTGTTATTGTTCCGTCTTGTTTTAATAACGTTTTTAAACCTGCCACAAAATCATGTAAGTTCGGAACGTGTGCTAATACGTTATTAGCAATGATTAAATCTGCTTGCGGTAATTTTTTTGCTAAGTCGTTGCTGAAAAAATTCACTTCCGTAGGAATTCCTTTTTGGATAGCGATTTCTGCTACATTTTTTGCAGGTTCAATTCCCAATGTTTCGATATTTTCTTTTTGAAAGTATTGTAATAAGTACCCGTCGTTACTCGCGATTTCAACCACCTTGGAGTCTTTCTTTAAATAGAAACGCTTAATCGCCATTTCTACATATTGTTTAGCATGCAGTAGCCAGCTTGATGAGTAAGAGCTAAAGTATAAATAGTCATGAAAAATATTGTGCGGAGATTCAAATTCATCTAATTGTACGAGTAAACAAGAGTGACAAACAAATGTGTGCAATGGATAAAATGGTTCCATTTTATATGAGTTTTCTGGAGAAACAAATGAGTTAGCGAGAGGAGAAACACCCAAATCTAAAAAAGTGTTGCTGAGTAATGAGTGGCAAAAACGGCATTTTTTCTGTTCCATTTTATAGCCCCCTTATAAATTTTTGAATGCATCGATTTGTTGTCGCGTGAAAGATTCGATATTTTCACCAGATGCATATTTTTTGTACCAATCAACAGTCCAAGTGATAGCCTTATCTGTTGATAACTTAGGAGTCCAGCCGAGTTTAGTTACTGCTTTTGTACTATCGAGTGTTAAAACAGGCGATTCATAAGGAGTGTTTGTAGAGGGGGAAGTGATTGTTAGTTGTTTATTCCATAATTTTATTACAGATTGAATGACATCATGAACGGTTTTGTTAGGTTCGTTCAACGGGCCGAAATTCCATGCTTCTGCATATGCAGCGTCTGTCCAAAGTTTTTCAGCTAAAAGGATATAGCCGTGTAAAGGATCTAATACGTGTTGCCACGGGCGAATAGCCTTTTTGTTTCTAATCGTTAACGTACCATCTTGTAAATATGCACGAATGACATCTGGGAATAATCGGTCTTCGGCCCAATCCCCACCACCGATGACGTTACCTGCTCTTACTGAGGCGAGTTTCTGAGTATTAGTGTGGAAGAATGATTTTTGATAGGATGTTGCCACTATTTCAGCGCAAGCTTTACTAGCACTATAAGGGTCGAAACCTCCTAGCCGGTCAATTTCCACGAATGCCCGGTTACCGCTCCCGTCATTTTCATAACATTTATCACTTGTAACATTAATGATGCCACGTATACTTTCTATATGTTTTGCAGCTTCCAATACGTGAACAGTGCCTAAAACATTCGTTTTAAATGTTTCGATAGGATCTTTGTATGAAGTGGTGACGATTGGCTGGGCAGCTAAATGAAATAGTATGTCAGGGTTATGATGTTTTAGGGCGTGTAATAAAGAATCGTAATCTGTAATGTCGCCTTTAATTGTTATGCACTCTTTTGCTACGTTACATTGTTCAAAAAGATTAGGAATCGATGGGGGATGAGAAGAAAAGCCAACTACTTCTGCACCTAAAGAAGTTAAGAAAAGGGTGAGCCAAGAGCCTTTAAATCCAGTATGTCCCGTAATAAATACTTTTTTCTTATTCCAAAAAGATGAAGAAGCCATATTACCAAACCTTCCACGGAGCGTTATTACTTTCCCATAGCTCGACTAATTTATTTTTATCGCGCAATGTATCCATCGGATGCCAAAAACCAGTATGTTGATATGCTGATAGTTCGTTTTTGTTTACTAACTGAACTAAAGTGTCTGTTTCAAAAACAGACTTATCTCCACTAATGTAATTGAAAACTTCAGGGTTTAAAACGAAAAATCCACCGTTAACCCATCCGCCATCCCCGAGTGGCTTCTCTTGAAAAGATGTTACAGACTGTTTATTTAATATGAGAGAACCGAATCTACCAGGAGGTTGTACGGCGGTAACAGTTGCTGTTTTTCCATGTTTTTTATGAAATGCAATAAGTTCTTTTATATTTACGTTACTTAATCCATCGCCATAAGTGAGGCAGAAAGGTTCGTCGCCAACAAAATTTTGAATCTTTTTCACTCGTCCTCCCGTTTCGGTATTTACACCAGTATCGATTAGTGTAACTTTCCACGGTTCTACACGTTGAGAATGGCTAGTAATTGTATTATCGCTTAAATGTATCGTGAAATCTGACATGTGTAAGTTGTAATTTAGAAAGAACTCTTTAATTGCATATCCTTTATACCCTAAGCAAATAATAAACTCTGTAATGCCGTAATGGCTATACAAACTCATAATGTGCCATAGAATAGGTTTTGTTCCAATTTCAATCATAGGTTTCGGTTTTAAATGTGTTTCTTCCCCAATCCTTGTCCCGTATCCACCAGCAAGAATAACAGCTTTCATTTTTTCCTCCTAAAATAAAAATTTATAATATATACAGTATTCATATTGTATGCAAATGGTTTTGTTTTTGACTAAGTGCGTAAAAATGTGTGGAAAATGATGGTGTGAGAAATATTAAGGTTTAAATTTAGGGAATAATTGTTGATATTCAGGGTGGTTACGTAAGTCTTGTGTTATGCTACTAAGCTCTAAAAATCGAGTTTCAAGTTGATCAGAGGACTGACCATAATGTGTTTGAAGCCCCATTCGAATGCCTTTTTTTGAAAGGGTAGGTGTTATTTGTAACTTTCTTGCCTTTGTATGTTCGTTCCAAGGACTAAAGTAAAATTTAACAATGAATGAAGGGGAGTTATAAACGACATGTTGATGCCGCGTAAAATGTCTGCCTGGTAAATATGCACCATCAAGATGGTTGTGTATAAATCTCCAGGCACAGCCGATTTCTGGGTTATAAGGAAAAAGTCCGTGATATCGTTGTTCTACTAAAGGAGTGGAATATCTTAGTTTTGAATAATTGTAATCATGCTTATCAATCATGACAATCATTCGAATCGCATACATATTTTGACCTAACGTATGAAGTGATGAGAAAAATTCTTCTACATTGTTACAACAAAGAAATTCTGTAGTATTTAATACCATCTTCCAACCTGAAACTTCTCTTTCAATTTCCATTACCTCAATATCAGTATTAGTCGGATCGAATTCAAGGAATCTTGAATCTCGTACTTCCCAGTGGGGAGCAAATAATTTACAAATTTCAACGGAACGATCTGTAGAACCTCTATTAATTAAAATACCGTGATCAAATATTTTTGTATGATGCATAAGCCACCATGGTAATAAATACTCCTCGTTATAAAAGTGAGAGATAATAGTTTTAGTAATTTCAATCTCCTCCAATAGCATGAATAATAATTTTAATTAAATATTATTATCATATGTTTTGTATTAAAAAAGGTTGAAAGGAATATGCGATTCTATGATGATATTTTCATAGTAATGTAGTATAGGAAATATAATTCGATTATAAGAATTAAGTAATATATTGTTAATTTACAAAATGATAAAATGGTAAGTGGAATTGTGTATAAATTATGAATAATAAACCGTCACGTTTGACTGTACAGTTTATGTATTGTATGATGGTAGTAATATAAACAAGGGGGGGAAGATCGTTGGGAAGGTGTATCGAATCGGACAGTTGGCTCTCATGGCTCACGTGTCGAAACGAACGATTGATTATTATACGAATCTAGGTATCTTAAAAGCGGAGCGATCTCAATCTAATTATCGCTATTACGACGAAACAGCATTTGAGACATTACAATTTATTGAGAAGTGCAAAGAAATGCATATGCCGCTTTGTGAGATTAAAGAGAAAATCGAGGAGAAGAAAAAGCTGCTCGGTATCAATGAACACGTTTCGAAACAAGTGAATGAAGTGACAGACCATATTCATCGATTAGAAGCAGAGTTAACAGAATTAAAGCCGCTTTTAGATGGATTGACTGATTCACAACGTGAAAAAATATCGAAATCTTTATCTGGTCAAACGACAGCTTTAATACAGACACTTGCTCTATTATTATAGAAAAAGTGAAATCCGACCTCTTTAATTTTTGTATCGGGCTATGTTTTCTAAGAAAGAAATAAGAAAACATTATAGTATACAGGAGGTGGACACCTTAGTTTTTTTACTAAGGGGATTCATTGGAAATATTTAATTTAGTCATGGTTGCGATTTTAATCGCATTTACTGGATTTTTCGTAGCAGCTGAGTTTGCGATTGTAAAAGTACGTTCAAGTCGTATTGATCAGCTTGTTGCAGAAGGAAAACGCGGTGCTTTAGCAGCGAAAAAAGTAACAACAAATTTAGATGAATATTTATCTGCTTGTCAATTAGGTATTACAGTTACAGCTATGGGATTAGGTTGGTTAGGTGAACCGACAATTGAAAAGTTATTACACCCGTTATTTGAGAAATGGAACTTAAATCCTTCTATTTCATCAGTATTAACATTTGGTCTTGCTTTTATGATTATGACGTATTTACACGTTGTAGTAGGAGAATTAGCTCCAAAAACGATGGCAATTCAAAAGGCTGAAAGGGTAACGTTATTATTGGCGGGTCCATTAATGATGTTCTATAAAGTGATGTATCCATTTATTTGGGTATTGAATGGTTCAGCGCGTGTTGTAACTGGCTTATTCGGTTTAAAACCAGCTTCAGAACATGAAGTAGCTCATACAGAGGAAGAATTACGCCTTATCCTTTCAGATAGCTATGAAAGTGGCGAAATTAATCAAGCTGAATACAAGTATGTAAATAACATTTTTGAATTTGATAATCGTATTGCAAAAGAGATTATGGTACCGCGAACAGAAATCATTGGTTTCTATTTGGAAGATTCAGTAGAAGAACACATGAAAGTAATCCAAAATGAGCGATACACACGTTATCCGATTTTTGGAGAAGATAAAGATGATATTATCGGTATGGTCAACGTAAAAGATTTCTTTATTCGATATATGACCGAGGATCAAAAAGATTTATCATCAATTCGCTCGTATATGCGTCCGATTATTGAAGTGATGGAAACGACTCCAATTCACGATTTATTACTTCAAATGCAGAAGAAGCGAATTCCGATGGCTGTTTTATATGATGAGTACGGAGGAACAGCTGGAATTGTAACGCTTGAAGATATCTTGGAGGAAATCGTCGGCGAAATTCGTGATGAATATGATGAAGATGAAGCACCACCAATTCAACATGTGAACGAGCAACATATCATTGTTGATGGAAAAGTGCTTATCTCAGAAGTGAAAGATTTATTTGGATTACACATTGAAGAAGATGATGTGGATACAATCGGTGGATGGATTATGATGCAAAATCATGAAATCGAAGAAGGACAACACGTTGAGGCGGAAGGTTATGAATTTAAAGTGTTAGAAAAAGACGCTTACCAAATTAAACGTGTTGAAATTCGTAAGATGGAAGAGGAACAAGAAGAAGAGAAAGCAGCAACTGTGTAAGTTGCTGCTTTTCTTCTAAAGTACAAAAAAATGAGAACTTAGGAGCGGATATTTTGATTCAAGAAGCCTTACGCGTATATCGATTACAATTGTATGTGATCTTTAGTGGTTTACTACTTATGTGGACGATTACTCCGTTTGGAAAACAAGTAACAGGGTTTGGAATTGGTTTAGCTGTAAGTGCATATTGTCTTTGGCTATTAGCTCGCAGAGTAGAGAAAATAGGGAAAAGCATTGTAATGAAAGAAAAGGCTCCTGGATTAGGAGTTTTAAACCGATTTGCAGCTGCCATTTTAGGAGCTATCATCATGTATGAAATTGAGCATGAAATGGAAATGTGGGCATTCGGTACAGGCATTTTAGGTGGTCACTTTTTAATGATTGCGAATTTAGCTTATGCAAATATGCAGGTAGTGAAAGAAGAAGAGAAGAAAAGGGAACATGCTTCGAAAAACATTGAGCTATGATGAGAGGGGCCTAATTGGGGTTCCTTTTTATTTTATTGATATGATACAAGTAACTAAATTAACGACAAATATAATACGCTTCTTTTTTGCGTTTTTCAATAGTATGAAAAATAATAAAAAAAAATTTAAAAACCCATCGATTTCTTAAGGTTATGTATGTTATCATGACAAAAGACTTTTTGAAAGAGGTGGATATCAATGTTACAAGCGCTACTAATTTTTGTGCTTCAAATTATTTACGTTCCCATTTTAACAATTCGTACGATTTTGCTTGTAAAGAATCAAACAAGATCCGCTGCTGCTGTTGGATTGTTAGAAGGAGCTATTTACATTGTCAGTTTAGGTATTGTGTTTCAAGATTTATCAAATTGGATGAACATCGTTGCCTATGTCATTGGCTTTAGTGCGGGACTGTTATTAGGCGGTTATATAGAGAATAAATTAGCAATTGGTTATATTACGTATCAAGTTAGTTTACTAGACCGTTGTAATGAATTAGTAGATGAATTACGTCACTCTGGATTTGGCGTCACAGTATTTGAAGGCGAAGGTATTAATTCGATACGTTATCGATTAGATATCGTTGCAAAACGTTCTAGAGAAAAAGAACTGTTAGAAATTATTAATGAAATTGCACCGAAAGCCTTTATGTCTTCTTATGAAATCCGCTCATTTAAAGGTGGATATTTAACGAAGGCGATGAAGAAGAGAGCGTTAATGAAGAAAAAAGATCATCATGCATCGTAAAGAAAAGGGAGTAGTGCCGCTTTAAAAGTTCCCATATGTAAAAGAGAGGAATCTACATTAAAATAGATTCCTCTCTTTTTTATTGTTAATTGAAAAACTAAATCGTATAATTATTTTTTTTACTCATCCTCAAATTAATGATTAGCCATATAACTTGAAAAAATACCGGTATGATAAAAGCGATTAATATAACGATAAGTGATATGGATTTAATTTCAGGTGTTTGAATAACACCAGCACCATCCACATCTCGCAGCCAAATAATAGCGGCCCATATTCCAAAAACGATAATCCAAAATAGGTTACCGATCCACCAAGAAATCCATCGTTTTTTCATGTTAACACCCCTTACATGTATCCGCTGTTAAAAGTATATTTTCGTTCGTTACATTTATAATGAAACAACTTTAAAATTATTTTTCAACTGTATATCTAACTTGTTTGAAGGTTACTATTTCTCCATCATCATTATCATCTTTCGTTTGTAAAAGTTGAACTTTTGGTTTGTAGTCTGTCCGATGAGCGTGTTCGATATCTTTAATGTTAAGCTTGTAGGATTCACCATTCTTTAGCTTTTGTTCTAACACTTTTTTATTAGCAACATAAATAAAAGTTACTTTATTGTCATCAATTCCCTCGGTCTTAATTTCTAACTCATTATCTTTTGTTGTAATCGTTGGTGTTAATAATTCCATACTGCCGCTTCCGGTTTCTAAAGAATTTTCTGCTATAGTTGAACATCCTGATAGTATGATTCCGGTGAATAGAAGAACAATTAATTTCTTTTTCATAACATCCCCCCGATTCTATGTGATTTTTGATTTTGGCATTGTTAGACTGCTAGTGTTTTATGTAAACGTTTCGTGAGCATTCCTTTTGATTGTACCATAATATGTAAAATGACGCAGGCTGTATATCCAATTTAAGGGAGATTGAAAGTTTACTTATTGCTGTAAATTAGTATTTTTACAGTAGGCATATATCTTCTTTAGGAAATCCTTTTTCGTATTTAAAATATGTAATGAAATAAAACCAATAAGTCCTATTCCACCAAAAATAAGCCATGGTGTATACACTCCGCTTAAGTTGGATGTAAAAGATGTACCGGTATAATTACCGATGATAAAACCAAATGCGAGTGATAGTTGATAAAATCCAAAGAAAGTGGCTGTATATGATTCATTACTGTAATTTGCAATAGCGATATCAGCGTTAGGTAATACGAGTGTTTCACCGATTGTAAATAAAATTACACAAATGAAGAGCCAATATGGGTGTTGAAATAAAGGAACGAGTAAAAAGGAAATACTCATTAATAAAACACCGTATTTAATAATCGAAAGTGTGTTGTATTTGTGGAATAATTTTCGGAATAATACCATAAATATGACGCCTGTTATTGCATTTATCGTAATAACGAGTGTAGCAAGTTGATTGCTATTACTAATGTTTTTCATATGAAGTGGAAGTGCGACAGTAAGCTGAGTAAACATAATATAGAAGAAAATCATGATAAAGGAAAACAGAAGGAAAGACTTGTTTTGTAAGATGGCCTGTATTCCTAATGTAATAGACGTGTTTTCAGTAGTGACTTGGAAGTGATTTTTAAGTAAGTAAAAGATAAAAGCAAATAACAGCATAAGAAATCCTGTTAGAGAGAAAGCATAGATTGGATCGAGTAAGAGTAAGAACCCTCCAGCAATTGGTCCGATTATTGCACCGCAATTAAAGCTAAGGTTTAAATATGTAAATAAATTTTTTCTCAAATGAGCTGGCTGTGAGCCAAATATAGCGCGAGCGGCAGGTTCGTAAAATGCAGTTCCGAAGCCAATAAGTGCAGAAGAAATAGAAATTGTATAGAAATCAGAGCATATTCCTAAAGCGATAAATCCGATTCCTCTCAAAAATAAACCGGCTATCATCATAATGATATAGCCTATTTTGTCAGCAATTAATCCTGAGAATAAAGGGATAACTCGTGATGTAATTATTATAACCGTCAACACTGTTCCTACTTGAAAAGCTGAAAAATGGAGAAAGGTTAATAGATAAATAGCTAAAAATGCGTATACTGCAAAATATCCAAAAGACATAAAAAATGAAGAAATAAGCATGAAACGTATCGGTGTTGAGAAACTTTTCATAGAACTCCTCCTAATATTGTAACCAGTAAAATGATTTAATGGTTAACTATTTTATATTATAATTATACATAAAGTCAGAAAAAAGTAAAATTTAAGAAGAAGGTGAATGGAATTGAATCAAAATGCACCAAATGAACTAGAATATATTCGGGAATTTTTAAATACATGGAAAATACCAAATGATACGAGACAGCCAATTGACTTGCTGCAAACAGAAGAGGATATAAAGAAATTTATGAAAGAATCTTTTCATGAACAGTTTCCATTTCATACGATAGAGGAATTAAAAAGTTTTCGAGAAGATATTCGGGCGGCAATTGAAGGTGAGGGATCGTTGCAAAAGTGGTTAGAGAAATATCCATTTCATGTACATGTAATGGAAGATATGAAAGGTATTACGTATGAACCAATGCACGAGGAAAATATATATACAAAAGTATTAAGTATTGTTTTAATGGCAGTTCAAGAAAATTTGTGGGGGAGGTTAAAAGCATGTCCAGATTGTCGCTGGGTATTTTACGATCATTCGCGAAATGGAAGCAAAAGATGGTGCGGTATGTATGCTGGTGAAGAAGGAGGCAGAGCATGCGGTACAATTGCAAAAGTGAAAAATTACCGAGCGAAGAGAAAAGGAAGAACGGGTTATAATGTGTAATTAATAGTAAGGGAAGAAAATGGATGGGGGAATGTAGCATATGAAAGGTACACAAATGTTAGCTTTAAATAAAAAGTGTTGGGATACAGTTGCACCTTATTTCTTTCAAGTGGACTGTTTACCGAAATATGGCCCGTATACAGCGTCTGAAGATGAGATTCATTTGTTTGATTCAATTAAAGGTAAAAAGGTTCTTGATATTGGATGTGGAAGTGGGCATTCGTTGCAATATATGGCGGAACGTGGTGCAGAAGAATTGTGGGGACTGGATCTTTCGAGCACACAAATTGAAACGGCACATGAAACGTTACAGTCGTGGAATCCAAAGTTAATATGTGGAGCAATGGAAGAGGAAAGGGATATTCCGAAAGGGTATTTTGACATAGTATACTCCATTTATGCATTAGGTTGGACTTCAGATTTAAGAAAAACGTTGGAATTAATTTATTCTTATGTAAAGCCAGAAGGAAGCTTTATTTTTAGCTGGGAGCATCCCGTATATTCAAACTTAATGTATGGAACAGAGGAGATTGCTTTCAGCTCGTCTTATCATGAAGAAACTCCTATTACGTTTGAAACATTTAAAGGGGAAGATGTACAAGCGACATTATATAAACGAAAAATGAGTACATACATAAATGAGTTAAATAGAGTTGGTTTTACAATTGAGAGGATTGAAGAGCCTGAACCATCGAGCTCGTTTGATGAAGAATTAGCTGAGCCGTCTACGAAATATTATTCTTTACATAAAGCTAGGATGGTGCCGACTACTTTTATTATTAAGGCAAGAAAATGAAAAATACAGCGTACACTGAAAAAAGCGTACGCTGTATTTTATTAAAGGTTAATACTTATCTCTTCGGTTGAAAAATATGTTGAAAGAAGTATTTGTGATGTAAGTTATCTACAATTTTATTTGCTTGATATGTGCGATGTTGCTCGAGTCGGAGTCTTTGCTCCATCATTTTGATTGCGTGATCAGATAAACGTAACATAATACATTTCCCCTTTTCTATAAATATAGGTGACTATTTGGTATCGATCCCATATTTATAACTAAGGAGGCAAAATGTGTAGCATAGGCAAAAAGCACCTTCCTCTCCCATTACGCTTACGAGGTTAGCTGTCGGACTCGGGAAGTGAGAGTTCCCTACTTAAAAAAGATTCGCCCCAAGTAGCATAGCTACAAAAGTGGTTCCCCCGCTCCAAAATTTGGACTCAGCAAAAGGTTTTATAGAGTAAAAGATAACACAAATAATCAGGTTAGTCAAACTATTTATTGTTTTCTGTCTTTTTTAGTGAGGTTAAAATCACACCATCAGGCAATACGATATTTTGTACTTCAATAAAGCCATGTTTTTTATATAAAGACAAAGCAGGTGTATTTTCTTTCCCTGTTTGTACAATATATGTTTTCGGAGAGGAGAACATGTCAAATACATAAAGTAGTAGTTTTGTTGCAATCCCTTTATGAAAATGATCGGGGGATACTACTAAACGATGAATATCTACTTCCTCTTCATCTATTTTAAAAGAAATAAAACCAGCAAGTGTATCTTCATAAAAATAGCCGTAGAAAATTTCATCACATGATTGAATATCGGCTACAGTATCATAAAGTCGAGGGATAGCTGTACTATTTATATATTTTGCCTCGATTTCATAAGCAGGTATTTGAATGTTTAAAATAGAAGTAGCGGTTCTGTGAGAAGTTGTTACTAATTTTTGAATCATAGGGTAAAACCTCCTTTTAGACTTTCTTTTCATAGATTTGACAACATTTTTCTTTTTTGGATATAATAATTATAATAGTTACATAATAATTTAGTATGAAAAAGAATTACACTATAATAGAAATGGAGGACTAAAGATGGGATGGATTATCACATTAATAGTTGGTGCTATTATAGGTGCAATTGCTAGTTCTATAACGGGTAAAAATTTCCCGGGTGGTATGTTCGGTAATATAATTGCAGGTTTATTAGGTGCTTCGTTAGGTGGTAAGTTATTTGGATCCTTTGGGCCATCACTTGGTGGGATTCATGTTGTGCCAGCATTATTAGGAGCAATCGTGTTAATTTTTATTGTATCATTTGTAGTGAAAGCTGCAAAGAAATAGATATATAGATTATGATGAAAAGCCCTGAATAAGGGCTTTTCATCATTCGAAGAGGTGGTTTCGTTGGAGAAAATAAGTATAAGAAAAAGAGATAAGCTGAAAAAGTTTTTTAGAGAACACAATTATTTAGCAGTGTTACTTGGGTTTGCACTATTGTTCATTAATATTTTACTACTAACAAAAATATCATTTGTTTTTACACCGTTTATCGTCTTTTTAAAAACAATTTTCTTCCCGGTATTATTAGCGGGCGTACTATTTTACATTTTGCATCCATTCGTTTCGCTTTTAGAAAAGAAAGGTGTTTCAAGAATCGTATCAATAGCCTCGATATACTTAATCGTAATTGGATTATTTGTGTTTTTAGTTTTAACGGTTATTCCAATTATTAAAGATCAAATTGATGCATTAATAGATAACTTACCGTATTTCGGTCATGAAATTGAACGAGCGGCACGTAGATTTGGGGAAAGTAATTTACTAGGAAAAATTCAGGAGAATTTAAATATTGATGTAGCGAGTATGGTAAAAGACTATACAGTTGATTTTACGAAGTCGTTATCATCAGTAACAGGAAATGTAACTGGATTTTTAAGTACCCTTACAGAGGTCGTTTTAACGTTTGTAATGGTTCCGTTTATATTGTTCTATCTTTTAAAAGATGGTGAGCAATTACCGAATCACTTTTTAAAGTTTATTTCAGAACAAAGACGACCAGCAGCGATGAGAATACTAGACGATATGCATTATGCGATTAGCTCGTATATTAGAGGACAAATTATCGTTAGCTTATTTATCGGTATTATGCTATTAATTGGTTACCTTATTATCGGTATTAAATATGCAGTACTACTTGCTATTTTAGCGATGATTGTAAATATTGTTCCGTATGTAGGACCAATCATTGCAATTACACCAGCGTTAATTATCGCATTTATTGACTCGCCAGCAATGGTTTTAAAGGTAATTATCGTAATGATGGTTGTACAATTAGCAGAAGGTAAGTTTATTTCTCCGCAAGTCATGGGGAAAAAGTTAGATATTCATCCGATTACTATCATCTTTATTATTTTAACTGCAGGAAATTTATTTGGAATTATGGGGATTATTTTAGCAATTCCAGGGTATGCGATATTAAAGGTGTTAGTAACGCATGGTTATCGATTTGTTAAGTTGAATACGTGAAAAAAGAGCTAGAACAGTATAATCTGTTTTAGCTCTTTTTAATTAATAATTGATTTGCATATTGACGTGCCCATTGATCCGCTTCTAATATAGCATCTAGTGAAGGATCTTTTACGTTATGATGGGCTTCAACTGTTTTGTAAATTGTTTTTTCAATATCGAAAAAGGTAATTTCATTTTTTAAGAATAGTGCATTTGCAATTTCATTTGCTGCATTTAATACAGCAGGAGTAGTACCACCAATTTTGCCACATTCAAATGCGTATTGTAGGCAAGGGAACTTCTCTAAATCTGGTTTTTCAAAATGTAAACTACCGATTTCTAATAAATTTAATTTTTCAATGGATATATATTTTACCATGAAAAAACCTCCAAAGTTGTTTCGAGTATTTCTGCAAACCTATATAATATTAGGCAATTGAAGTGGAAATTCCTGCTATATAAAATAGAAAATTTTGGTTTGTTTAGAAGTGAAATGTGATAAACTGTAAAAAATAAAGAAAAGCGATGAAAGAGAAGAGTACATATTCGAAACTTTTCAGAGAGCTGATGTGTGGTGGGAATCAGTAAGGGATGAATGTGGAATGGGCTCTGGAGCTTCTAACTGAAATGAGTAGGTAAAGACGGTTGCTTCACGTTAAGAAGTTGAAGTGAGCTAACAATAGCTAATTAAGGTGGTACCGCGGGAGTCTCTCGTCCTTTTTTAAGGATGAGGGGCTCTTTTTATTTTGAGAAAGGAGGAGTTAGGATGAGTGAGAAAATAATGTTAACTGGGATTAAACCAACAGGTTATCCGCATTTAGGAAATTATATTGGCGCTATAAAACCTGCGTTGCAAATGTCAAAGAAGAATGAAGGAAAAGCATTGTACTTTATAGCTGATTATCATGCGTTAAATGCTGTGCATGATCCGGGTCAGTTCAGTAGTTATACGAAAGAGGTAGCAGCTACTTGGTTATCACTTGGACTTAGTGAAGATGTTATTTTTTATAGGCAAACGGAAGTGCCCGAGATTCTAGAATTAGCTTGGATATTAGCTTGCCTAACTCCGAAAGGGCTTATGAACCGTGCTCATGCGTATAAAGCGAAAGTAGAGCAAAATAAAGAGGCAGGGTTAGAGGTAGATGCTGGTGTGAATATGGGGTTATATACGTATCCAATATTAATGGCGGCTGACATATTATTATTTCAAGCTACTCATGTGCCTGTCGGAAAAGATCAAATTCAGCATATTGAAATCGCGCGTGATATTGCGACGTATTTTAATCATACTTTCGGCACGACATTTACGCTTCCAGAGTATGTCATACAAGAAGAAGGCGCAATATTACCAGGGCTTGATGGAAGAAAGATGAGTAAAAGTTACGGGAATGTGATCCCATTATTTGCAGAGAAAGAAAAACTACGAAAGTTAATATTTAAAATCAAAACAGATTCTTCACTTCCAAATGAACCGAAAGAACTAGAAACGTTATATACAATATATAAAGAATTTGCAACGGAAGATGAAATGCAGTCAATGCGTGAAAAATATGAAACTGGTATTGGATGGGGCGATGTGAAAAAAGAGTTGTTTCGCGTTGTAGACCGTGAATTGGCTGGGCCTCGTGAGAAATATGCTATGTATATGAATGAACCAAATTTATTATATGAAGCGTTGGAAAAAGGTGCTGAGCGGGCGCGGACTATTGCGAAGGTAAATTTAACAGAAATTAAGAAACGGATTGGATTTGAGAGGGAGCACTGAGCGTTCCCTCTTTTTTCTCTATAACTTATTCGTCATATCGATGAGTAAAGCAAGGAGTTCGCATATTCTTTTGAAACTTATTAGTTGCATATATTAAAAAGTATGCTACTATAGGGTTACTTATTAAACATGTTTAATAAGTATAATGAAAGTCACTTAATAAAGATATTTAATACGTAGGGTTCATTTGATTACGAAGGAGATGATTCTATGAAAACAGAAAAAGAAAAGATGTTAGCGGGAGAAATGTATATTGCAGATGAAGAAGAATTAGTAGCTGATAGGGTGAAGGCAAAACGTTTAACACGTCTTTATAACGAGGCGATGGAGACAGGAGATGAGAGGCGTTTTACATTATTAAATCAGCTTTTAGGTTCTTCAGCTGACGGGGCATCACATATTAAACCTACTTTTCGTTGTGATTATGGTTACAATATCCATATTGGAAAGAATTTTTTCTCCAATTTCAATTGTGTGATTTTAGACGTTTGTGAAGTGCGAATTGGGGATAATTGTATGTTTGCACCTGGTGTTCACATTTATACTGCTACTCATCCTTTACACCCGGTAGAGCGGAATTCTGGTAAAGAATATGGAAAGCCTGTAAAGATTGGTAACAATGTTTGGGTAGGCGGGGGAGCTATTATTAACCCTGGTATTTCAATTGGAGATAACGCTGTAATTGCTTCAGGGGCAGTTGTGACAAAAGATGTACCCAATAATGTAGTAGTTGGTGGTAACCCAGCTAAAGTTATTAAAACGATAGACTTATAGAAATCGTTTTTTATGAGTGCATGAATAAACAGATGTTGTATCGTATAGAAAATGTGAAAGGTGTTTCATATAAAGAAAAATAGTGCGGAAAATCGTACGAAGACATTACTTACTTCTTGAAACGCTCTTTTTCTTATTTGTTTTGCTGGTTTTCTCGTTTGCTGTAAGTTTCTCTCATCGGTTATATAGCCTTTTTAGTCATCTGGTATACTAGGGGAATCATTCGGAATACGTAATGCTTTACTAGCTGTTTTATTATTTGCTCTGTTATCTGGAATTGTATGAATACATGAAGCGAAACAGGGAGTGCATGCATCGGAAATATATCATCTTTATTGCTTTAGAAAATGATGTATGATATATTGTCAACGCAATTTATTAAAAGTGTTTAATAAGTATGTTGATTAAGGTGGTGAGCGATTTGAGTGAACAGTTTGTTACTCAAAAATCAATTAAAGAGACAATCCTTCGCGGCATTCGTAAAGTTCTTTTAGAGCGAGGTAGTGCAACGAAAGTTGAGCTTAGTAATACATTAGAAATTAGTTTTCCAACGATAAGTAAATTTATAGAAAAAATGAAACAAGACGGTGAAGTCACTTTAGCTGGTTTAGATGATTCAAGTGGTGGAAGAAGAGCGAAACGATATGAATATAATCCAGAATATATGTTAGGTTTAGCGATATTTTTAGAAAAAAATGAGACGAACTATACAATTTTTAACTGTTTAGGGGAAGTAAAAGAACAGGGGAGTACTTCAAGTATGTTAATTGATACGGGCGTAAATCTATTATCTAAACATATTGAAAGGCTTATCGCTACATTCCCGAAAATAAGCTCTATATCAATTGGTGTGCCTGGTTCGGTTGATAATGGTCGTATTTTTTATATTCCTGGATATGAAAAGTTCCAAAATTTTAATTTGAAAAGTCATTTGGAGGAACAGTTTTCTATACCAGTAGTAATAGAAAACGATATGAATGCTGCTGTGCTTGGTTATTATAAAAACACTGGAAACTATGACAATTCCTCTCTTGTATATTTGTATTCCGGTCAAAATGGTCCAGGTGCAGGTATTATGGTAAATGGAAATGTCGTACGCGGAAGCACATTTTTCTCAGGAGAGATATCTTTCGTCCCGCAGTATAATAACAAAAATTTCTTGCAAGCTTTGAGAAGTGAAGATTCGAATAATCCAGAGGAATATAATATAGATGTTATTACTCGTTTAATCGCTACATGTATAGCTATTATTAACCCTCATGCCTTTATCTTCTGTGATGATGAAGTGAATCAATTTGTTATAGATCAAATTGTAAAAACTTGTCCGCAGTACATTCCGGCGGAACATATTCCGAAAATAACAGTGAGTAATTGGAAAGAAGATTATTTATATGGATTAAAAAGTCTAGGACTTGATCTTATGATTACGAGAACGAATAAAGAAAATTAAATGTCCTGGCAATGAAGCATCCAATTGTCAGTTGAATAACATAAAAGAAAAGGTGTCGATTATGAAAATTGAACATGTAGCAATTTGGGTGAATGATTTAGAAGGAATGCGTGATTTCTATAAACAGTACTTCGGTGGCGAAGAAAATAGCTTATATCACAATCCGAAAAAGCAATTTAAATCTTATTTTATAACTTTTGAAGGTGGTGCGCGTCTAGAACTTATGAAGCAGGTAGGGTTAGATGATGCATTACAAACAGAAACAATAGGATATGCACATATTGCTTTTTCTGTAGGTAGTAAAGAAAAGGTGAACGAATTAACGAATACATTAAGAGAAGCAGGATACCCTGTGTTAAATGGCCCGCGTACTACAGGGGATGGTTACTATGAAAGTGTAGTAAGTGATCCTGAAGGAAATCAGATTGAGATAACGATCTAACATTTTGTTTACTAAAAACGAATGAAAATATAAAACTTTGTTGTTCCCCAAAATGTTTACAAGAAACCTATTATTTCTGCAGAAAGGGGGACATAACATTGAGTGAGTCAATTTTGATTTTCTGTATATATCCATTACTTATTTGTATTTTTTCAATAGCTGTGACATATAAAATTGGTACATTTTACGTGATGCCAATGGTAACATTTCTTATTTTTCTTATGTTAAATGTTACAGTGCACGATCCAGTATTTTTCTTTTGGGTTGGCATGTATACGATTCTTTCATTTATCGTTTCTTATATAACTATACTTTTTATAAAGGGATATAAAGTTGTAGAAAGAGAACGTTAATATCATTTTGGGGAAATAGGGAGTTACGGTGAACGATAAAAACCTCATTTCACGTTGTAATGACGAGAAATGAGGTTTTTATATTACTATATAAAATGAAAGGAAAAGCCATTCTATTTCACGTATAAATTGGATTGTTGAAACTCATTAATAATTCTCTCAATAACAGGAGGAAGATTACTCGGTAACTCATTCAGTGAAAAGAAGCGTAGTTCTTTCGATTCCGTATGGTCGCATACAAGCTCACCGTTGAATTCTCGGCAAATATAAACAACGAGTACACCGTGTACTTGATCGCCATTTGGATAGATTTGAAAGAAATCTGGTCCTGAGTATGTACGGAATAGTTCTGGATTTTTGATAATAAGTCCAGTTTCTTCATATACTTCTCGCTTTAAAGCGTCTTCTAACGTTTCGTTATATTCCAAGGCGCCGCCAATAATACCCCAGCGGTTAAAGTCGGTGCGGAGCTGCAGCAATATTTCATTGTTTTCATTTACTATAATGGCGTGTGATCCTATTAAAATCAGTGGCTGGTTTCCTACTAAATTTCTCATATCTTCAATATAACCCATAGTTGTTCTCCTTATATCTAGTAATAATTAGGAAGTTCTTTTAACATTCTTTCTGTTTTCCGTACTGTAAAGGCTAAGTTATGATCATCTTTCGTTCTGAAAAATAAAGTGCGTAAAAAGGTTTTAATGTTGGCACATAAAATACAATACTCATTTAACGAAAGGCGCTTTCTAATTTGGGGAAGCCTTTTTATTTTTTTATGAATAATAGAAATTAACTCGTCTTGCGGAAAGTCATGATACAACATCGCTAGTAATGGCGTAACAATTCGTTCATCTTCGTTATTATGAAAAAGGTCAGATGGAATAAAGATTTTATTTAATAAGCAATGAATTAACTCCTCGTACCATTCAAAAGTTGTATACGTATTATGAACAATTTCCGTAAAGGCATCAGATACGTGAGCAAGACAATGAGCCCATCCTTTATTTTCAATATAGCCTCGAAAATCTGTTTCTAAGTTTGTGTATGTAATGAGTTTGTTTTTTATTTCTTCGATATCCTCCTCAGTAAAAAAATAGTGCGAATTAGCGAATTGGAGTATTAACGCAATTAACGAAACAGTGTAAGAACGTGTGAAAACTCCATCTGAATGTGTGGAGTAAATATCACAATATAAATACTCATCACTTAAACAAGTATGTAAAAGCAATTTCAGCTGATCATCCATAAGAAATTCATGATGAATAAAATGCACAAAACATTTATAGATAAGTTGATAACGAACGTAACTATCAGTCGTTCCGATAAACTGAAGCATGTTCAAAGTTAATTCATTAATATCTATATGTTGTAGTTGCGTATAGTCATTTTGTTGTATAAGCTCTAACTGTTGTTGCAATGCTGTAATATCCAATGGAGAACCTCCTCCGCACTTTAAAGATGCGATGTTTTCTAGTATTCTATATATTCAAGGACAATCCTGCTCATGCAAGGAGAACAAGTAGAAATTCGAGTATGACATAGATGAGGGAAGAATATGACGACGATAGAACAGTTAGAAAAACATTTTAAAATAAGAAGAAATGCTTCTTCAATCATGATAAAAGAAAATAATGCAGAAGTTTTTACAGAAGAGCAATTAAAGGAAATGATGCAATATTGCGTTGCTGAGGCTGAAGAAGAGGGAATAGAAAACTTACATTTTGAGATTTCTTCGAAAAGCCCCAATTATAATATGTATAAAAAATGTTTTGAAACGTATTCGTTTGAATATGTTACTGAAAACATCATTGTGTTTAAGGATCTATATAAAGTAGAAGATGTAGAAAGTGATATTGATTTTAAGTTGATTGAAGAAGTAGGAGAAGATGCTTTTTATTCTCTTTGGAGTGAGATGACAGAAGAACAAGTCACTTATGATCAATTTGTAAATATGATGCTACAAGAAATTGGAGAGCAATGGAAAGAACATTGTTTAACTGCGAGTATTGATGAAGAGCCGATCGGAATTGTAATTCCGCATATTGAGAGAGGTACGTTAGAAGAAGGAAAACTTATGTATTTCGCAGTCGCTCCAAATATGCGTAATAAAGGGTATGAAGCAGCATTCTTTACAGGTGCAATGTTTGTCTTAAAGGAAATAGGTGCTTCTTATTATATTGGTGAGGCAAATGTACAAAATGAATGGATGAAGGATGTTTTTGAAAAGAACGGATGTCAGCTGCTTAGTTGTACTGAGCGGTATGTGAGGAAGTTTTAGGAGGATGAATGATGTACTTTCTTGAACTCATTTCGAGGCAATCCGTGTACAACTTATGAACAAGTAAAAGAACTTTTTGCCTGTTTGTAAGATAAAAAGAAAAATGAGAACGACAAAGTAGATATTCGTATAATACAATAGAGTAAGATTCGATTATAAGAGAAAGCGTTGGTGAAAGAATGGGGCAGCAAAGACATTGGTTACAAGCAACTGTAGAAAGAAATGAAGATAATACGTTACAAATAAAGTGGGAAAATAATATAGAGGAAGTTCGCATTTACTGGAGTACTTCGCCAGATCATATTGAAGAAAATGGAGAATTACTTGCAACGGTAAATGGAGAATCATCATATACAATTGAAAACCCGAGCGAAAATGAGCGTCCATATTTTAGACTAGTAGGTAGTAATGGACAAGCAGTGACAGTAGCTGAGCGTAGACTGCCATTACAAGGCGCGTTTAACTTCCGTGATATGGGAGGATATGAAACGACAGAAGGCCGTAAAGTAAAATGGGGTAAATTATACCGTTCTGAAGAATTAGCAGGATTAACAGAGTGGGATATTGCGTATTTACAAAAGTCTGGCTTAAAGTTAATTTGCGATTACCGTACAGACTTTGAAGTGAAGCATAAGCCAAACCCTGAGATTACAGGAGCTCGTCAAGTGTGTTTACCAGTTATGCAAGACTTAGCAAAAGACTTGAACATAAATGAGTTTTTCCAAGTTGGTGACCTTTCTATGTTAGGCAAACCAGGCGAATACCTTGTGAAAATGAATCAAGATTTCGTAAGTGGTAACGAGGCGTTCGTAAGCTTCTTAAACTTAGCGCAAAACCCGGAAAACTTACCGTTAGTAAACCATTGTACAGCTGGGAAAGACCGTACTGGATTTGGATCAGCATTATTATTACTTTTACTAGGTGTACCAGAGAAAACAGTAATGGAAGATTATTTACTAAGTAACGGTTTCCGTGAAAAGTTAAACGAGAAAATGATGGCCTTTTTAGGTGCAAAACTACAAAACGATGAGAGTAGAGCGATATTAGGTGCGATGTTCGAAGCACGTGCTGAGTATTTACAAGCTGCGATTGATGAAGTGAAAAAGCAATATGGTTCAGTTGAAGCGTATGCTGAAAAAGCACTTGGCTTTACGAAAGAGTCGTTAGAACAAATGAAAGTTTTATTGTTAGAAGATAAATAAAGAAGAGGGAGGCTGATTGGATTAGCCTCCTTTTCTTATTGTTGTTATAATTTTGCTAATGAGAATGTTGTGCAACGAAGAGAGAATGGATGAAAAGAACTTACGAATCGGGGGATAAAATGATTCATACACGTGGAAAAGCAGAGGGATTAAGGGAAAAGCTAGCAACAATACTAAGTCAAGATTATAAGGAATTAGCTGTTCAGGATTTAAAGGTGATTGGAACGGGAGTGCAAAATATTGTTTTTCGAGGAGATTCAGAAAAGGGGTCTTTGGCATTTCGAGTGCCGTGGGAAAGAGAAGTAGAAAATATAAATGAAGATTTATTTAATAGTCGGATTTCATTGAAAAAGGAAGCAGAGCTTTCTAAGTATTGTCATTCAAAAGGTATTTCGGTGCCAAAGATACACGGATTGCATCTTTCTGTCGAACTTGATTTTTTAATTTCGGATTGTGTGTATACTGATCATATGCCAATTTCTGCGCACAAAATAGGAGAGTTAGTGAGCAAGCTTCATAGCATGCCAATTGATGGTTTGCATTACGAGAAAAATATTAAAGAGCCGATTAGTAAGTATATAGCAGAAAGAATTGTGAAACGGATAGAAGGGTTTAATACAATTACGAATTGTGGAATTAAACTTCCAGATACAAAAATAATTGAACATATTCTTAGTACAGCAGATCATGTAAAATGCTTATTACATATGGACATTCGACCAGCCAATTTAATCGGGTATAATGGAGAAGTTAAAGCAATAGTTGATTGGGATAACGCTTTAATTGGTCATCCATTGCTGGAGTTAATGAGAATAGCTGAAACTAATGAAATTAGTTGGGATGAATTTAAAGATGGATATAAGAATGATAGTATCTTTAATGTTACCCCTCATATCGTTAGTTTATTTTATAGACTAGATACAGCTGTCATGCTAGCAAACTTATTTATAGCACATTTGAAAATAAAAGATAAAGGTGTATTCTATAAAGAGCGGGTTAAAGCGCTTCATCAAGAAATATATAAAAACTTATAAGCAATGAGAACGAAGCTTTTAAAATAGGAACTAAGGAGAACATCATGAAATACAAAGTTATATTATTCGACGTAGATGATACATTATTAGATTTCCCTGAAACGGAAAAACACGCACTGCATAATGCGTTTGTACAGTTTGGTATGCCTACAGGGTATACTGATTATCTTGCAAGTTATAAAGAGATTAGTAATGGGTTATGGAGAGATTTAGAAAATAAAATGATTACGTTAAGTGAATTAGCGGTAGATCGATTTAGACAATTATTTGCCCTTCATAATATAGAAGTAGATGCGCAGCAATTTAGCGATGTATACCTTGAAAACTTAGGTAAAGAAGTACATCTTATAGAAGGTGCAGTGCAATTATGTGAGAATCTACAAGATTGCAAGCTAGGCATCATTACGAATGGATATACGAGGGTACAACAATCTAGAATTGGAAATTCGCCTTTACGTAACTTCTTTGATCATATTATTATTTCTGAAGAGGTTGGCCATCAAAAACCAGCACGTGAGATTTTTGATTATGCGTTTGAAAAGTTTGGAATTACGGATAAATCAAGTGTACTAATGGTTGGAGATTCGCTCACTTCTGATATGAAAGGCGGAGAAGAGTACGGCATTGATACGTGTTGGTATAATCCGAGTTTGAAAGAGAATAAGGCAAGTGTTAATCCGACTTATGAAGTGAAGAGTCTGCTGCAAATTTTAGAACTTGTAGAAGTGGCGGAAGAAAAGGTAGTTTCATTTTAATCGTGTCGATATTTGTTGATAAGTCGATATTCTTTGTCGAATCGTCGATATATCGAAAAAATCGTTGATATATTTTAAGTTACGGTAGATATATTGGCAAAATCGTCGATATAATTTGAGTTGCGTTCATTTTATAGGTACGATCGGTGTAATAACTAGAGGTGAGTGAAAGATGTTAACATTTTTATTTGAGTTAGACAAGAATATCCCACAGAAAGATGAGCCGCGGTATGATGCTTATTCAAAGGGCTTTATCGAAGGGGATGTAACGATTCACGCGAGTAACAGTGTATTTTTTCAAAAGTCACGTATGAAGGTCGCAGAGCTCGGTATTTATTTAGGACAGTGGATGGAGCAAGTGCAACACGGGCAGAATGTACATATGAATTATGAAACGCCTGACCGTGATGAGACCATTCTTAGTTTCTTTTATGAAGAAGACGATCAGTGGAAGATTTCTTCCAGTTGGCAACAATTTGAGGTTCAGGAATGTATTTCTACTACAGCATTAGTGGAGAGTGTTCAGCGTTATTTATATGAGTTAAATAAAGAACTGCGCGCGATAGAATATCCTGTGACGTTTGATCAGTACTTAAGAGGAGAGCGGGTGATGCAGCTTTCTTACAAAAGACTGTGTGATAGTAAAGCGGACACGGTTCCTATTGAGGTTTACATTGGAAGCGACAGAGTAGGCGCAGTACGGGGGTATTATAAAAATACGTTGATGAGAGTGCTAGATTTCATTCCGAAAGTCGGTAGTAATATTATTTATGAAATAAAGGATAGTAAGGACAATATTCGCGTCATTGCAAAGGATGTAAGTAGGCAGCGCCAAAGAAGGATTTTAGTAACATATAAAGATAATCATGATGAAGAGCATGAAATACTTGTATGTGACGGAAAGTTATTGGATGCAAATTTCTTATTTACTTTCACATATAAGAGAGAAGAATTTGTTGTTCATAAAACTACTTTTGGGATGGGAAAGTTATTACGAAAAGGCTATGTAATCGCAGATTGGAATATTCGTCTTGAGGAAGATATGTATTACATCGAGATGAATGTATATGATAAGGATTATATAGAGGATCAATATTTACTATTGAGCGTATTTCATGCGGTTTTGTATGGGTGATTGTTGTATAAATGAAAAATACCGGTATTCTTTGTGAAAAGAATGCCGGTATTTTTTATTCATCCTCAAAAATAAAAACTTCATCAATCGTACTATGAAGTGCCCTCGCAATATCGTGAGCAAGCTGCAAGGAAGGGTTGTATTTTCCTTTTTCAAGGTGGCTAATTGTTTCACGACGTACACCAACGCTCTTTGCTAAATCTTCTTGTGTCATATTCAATTTGGCGCGGTATTCTTTTATTTTCGTTACGAACGCCATGGTGCATCTTCCATTTCGTCAACAGGTTTATCGTAAAAGAACATAGAGAATCCGAACGTAAGAATGAGTGTGCTGAAAATAAGAGCGATATCGATCTCTTGTAGCGCCGGGTTTGGAAATAACATTTCAATAAACAGAATGATAGCGGTAGTTAGTAATGTAACGATAAAAGCATTACGGCACGATTTATTGACGATTTGTTCAAATAGTTCATCGTGTTGAACTGTTCTATACGATGTGAAAAAGGAGAAGAAACAAAACATAGTGAACAATCCTTTTTCATAAAAAAAGCCAAGAAAACCGAAGAAACCAAGAAATCCTAAATATTTTATCCAAGTTGTTTTCATGATAGTTCCTCCTTATCATGTTAGAAATAAATCACGTTATGTTATAAATATATCACATATGGATAATAATGGTAATAATAGTTTTCCAGTTTACTTCATAATAATAGTAAAAAGAGGAAATATACTGCGGAATAAAGAGGATAATATTGTAAAATGGTTGTAAGGAGGGGGAGGAAGGTATGCTAAATTGGATCATGATCGTTGTATTACTTGTAGTCATTACTGTAGTTGCGACGGTGTTAATTGGGCGAAAGGGTGATGCAAATTATAGTAAAGCGACAAAGGGGAATATTAGAAGGCTTACGATGATTTATATTATACTAGCTGTCGTTTTGATCGTTGGATTAGGTCTGTATATTTATTTCAAAGGTTAAAAAACTGAAAAATACAAAAATCTAAAAATAGAAGTATGCTATAATGTTAATATAGTTATTTGGTAATTAAGGAAAGGATTGGATGGAATGATTGAAATTACGAATGTGTCAAAAAGTTATAATGGTTCTACCTATGCAGTAAAAGATTTAAGTTTATCTGTGCCTAGCGGAGAAATCTTTGGATTTTTAGGGCCAAATGGTGCCGGTAAATCAACGACAATTAAGATGATTACTGGTATCCATGGGGTGGACAAAGGGACGATTACGATTAACGGTATAGATATTATGAAAAATCCGATGGAAGCGAAAAAGACGTTTGGTTATGTCCCAGATAGTCCAGATATGTTTTTACGATTAAAGGGAATTGAATATTTAAACTTTATGGCAGATATGTATGAAGTGCCGAAAGAAGTACGCCAAGAACGAATTGAGTCCTTAGCGAAGAAATTTGATCTTTATAATGCTTTATCAGATCAAATTCAAAGTTACTCGCACGGTATGAGACAAAAGATTGTTATTATTGGTGTGCTCGTGCATGAGCCAGATGTATGGATTTTAGATGAACCGTTAACGGGGCTTGATCCGAAATCTGCATATATTTTAAAAGAAATGATGAGAGAACATGCGGATAAAGGAAAGATTGTATTCTTCTCTACACACGTATTAGAAGTGGCAGAAAAATTATGTGACCGCGTCGCGATTATTAATAAGGGGAATTTGCAGTTCAAAGGGAATTTAGATGAAATGAGAGATCATTTTAAATCCAATGAATCACTTGAAAAAATGTTCTTGGAGATGACGGGCAATGAGTAAAATTTGGACGTTAACGAAAGTATTATTGAAATTAAATTATGCAGATTTTATAACAGATAAGAAGAAGCGATGGGCGTATGTATTTTCATTTGCGGCTATTTTATTTGTCGGATTTTTACTGTTTGGTTCTATCACGCATGCAATGTATGAGGGAATGATACATTTAGGGCAAGATCCAGGAATGATTATCGCAATGGGACTTGCGATTGCGAGTATATGGGTATTTTTAATGAGTATAACGAACATTTTAACTGTATTTTACTACAGCAATGATATTGAAATGTTATTACCATTACCATTAAAACCAGCGCAAATTATTTCAGCCAAATTTTTAACGGTATTAATTACACAATACGTAATGAGTTCATTTATTTTATTACCGATCTTTATTACGTACGGTTTAAAAAGTGGCGCATTTATTACATATTACATATATATGATTTTCATTTACTTACTCTTCCCAATTGTGCCGTTAGTACTAGCTTCGTTACTCATGACAGTTATTATGAGGTATACAAATATAGCGAAAAATAAAGACCGAGGAAATATATTTATTGGAATCGTAAGTATACTATTTATTGTAGGAATTAACGTATTTTTGCAGTGGAAAAATAAAAGTTCGTTTTCTGAAGATGCAATTGCGGATTATCTTGCAAACAACCAGTCTTCTCTTTTAGTACAAATGACAAACTATTTTCCGACTACATATTTTGGAGCAGTAGCATTAGTAGAAAATGCAAATTGGAAGGGTCCTTTATACGTAATAATCTTTGCAGTTATTTCATTTGTATTTTTTGTGTTGTTTTATTACATTGCAGAGCGTACATATTTAAAAGGGGTTATTGGACTTTCAACGAGTACAGCAAAAAAAGAAGTCATTTCAGCAGAAGGCTTACAGAAATCTACGGTACAAAGTTCACATTTGAAAGCATATGTGAAAAAAGAATTTAAAACGTTATTCCGTACACCACAATTTTTCTTAAATTGTATCGTACAAACTTTCGTTATGCCGATTATGTTGTTCTTCATTTTATTCGTGCAAGATGGGAATTTAAAATGGATCACGGGATATATTGATAATCCAAAATCAGCAGGACTTGCAATTGGTGTTGGCCTTTGTGCCTCTCTATTTTTAATGGGAAGTAACGTCATCGCAACAACTTCATTCTCACGTGATGGAAGCTCTTGGTTTGTGAATCGATATTTACCTGTAAAAGCTTCGGATATCTTTTTTGCGAAAGCAATCACGGCTTGGTTAATTAATGTAATTATTTTAGCAGTGTTCGGTATTACGATGGCAGTTGTAGCGGGAATTTCTCCAGTATTTATGGTTCTTTGGTTCTTATTAAGTGCGAACGGTTTATTGTTAATTAATTTAATAGGCACACGCTGGGATGCACAAACTGCAGATATACATTGGGATACAGAGCAGAAATTATTTAAGAGCCGCTATACAACTTTGTGGAATTTTTTAGCTAATATTTTAATAGCTTTAGTTATTGTAGCGGGAGTAAGTCTATTATACTTCTTCCTTCATGTCGGACTGTGGGTTATGTTTATCGTTTTATTTGTAATGTTTACGATTGTAAATTATATCTTTATTAAAGTTTTAAAATTAGGTGCAGAACGTATATTGTCAAATATTGAATAAAAAGATAGATCCTCTGTATTCGTGCAGAGGATTTATCCATAGGTGGAGGAGAAAAGGTGAAGAAAATAGCAATTGTAACAGGGGCCACTCGTCTGAATGGAATTGGTGCAGTTGTATGCAAGGTGCTTGCTCAAAAAGGAATAGAAATTTTTTTCACGTATTGGTCTCAGTATGATAAAGCGATGCCGTGGGGAATGCATGACAAAGAGCCCTTTTTGTTGAAAGAGGAGATTGAAAGTTACGGTGTTCGATGTGAAATGGCAGAAATCAACTTATCGCAGTCGTATTCGCCCAATCGTTTGTTTTATATGGTATCAGAACGGTTAGGTGATCCATCTATTTTAATTAATAATGCAGCGTATGCTACTCATACGAGAATTGAGGAATTAAATGTAGAACAGTTAGATAAACATTATACGGTTAATGTTCGGGCTACTATGTTATTAAGTTCATTATTTATAAAACATTATGCAAGCAAGGCGAGTGGCAGTATTATTAATCTTACTTCAGGGCAGTCACTCGGGCCAATGCCTGATGAACTAGCATACGTAGCGACGAAAGGAGCAATTGAAGCATTTACAAAATCAGTAGCACCAGTTGCGATGGAGAAGGGGATTACAGTGAATGCTGTTGATCCAGGACCGACGAATACAGGATGGATTACAGAGGAGCTGAAGCATCATTTAGTATGGAAGTTCCCGCAAGGTAAAGTAGGAGAGCCGGTGGATGCTGCGCGCTTAATATCTTTTTTAGTAAGTGAAGAAGCAAAATGGATTACTGGGCAAGTTATTCATTCGAATGGTGGTTATTCATAAATATATTATGTTAACAATCATTGAGAAAACCAAAAAATGAAAGAAAATTTTATTTTTTTGTATAAATAAAATGTCAAGAAAGATAAAAATTTGATAAAAGAGTATATCGTCATATGAAGATCGTAATTCTTCATGTGACAATATACTCTTTTTCTTTTCCTACAGAGAAGAAAAATGAAGTAGAAGAAACTCGAATATTCAAATTGATTTATCAGTTTTTGTACGTATTATTATGAAGATTACTGTCGGAAAGATGGTAATTCGTATGAAAAGGATTTTTTAAAGGGAAATCGAATCGTAAAGGGGAGGATAAATAAAGTAAACATAGGGGGATTTATATGAAAATGAAAAAGGTCGCTATCGCATCGATAACAATTGGTACAATGCTTACTATGGCAGCTTGTAGTCCGTCAGCAGATAAAGAGACAGAAAAGAAGGAACAAGTAACTGCACAAAATGAAGGGGAAGTAAAAACGACAAGTACAGATGAAACGTCAAAAACAACGAAAGATACTGACAAAGAAACAAATACTTCTTCCAACGAAAAAACAGATAAAGATGCTAAAAACACGAAAGAATCATCAGGAACAGAAAGTAACGGTAAAACGTCAACTCAAAACGAGAATATAAAAACAAAAGAAAAAGAGACGACAGGAAAGACGAATGATCAAACGACTAGCGGAAAAACAACAGATCAAAGTACAAGTACAAACTCAGACGGAAAAACAACGAAAGATCCGAAGAAAAGTGTAGCTGTGAAAACGAGTGTGAAAGAAGTTGTTGCATTAGTTGATAGCTTAGATAAGCAATTAGCTGCTAATCCGAAATTAGAAACAGTAAATAAACTTGGAAAACAAATTAATGCAAAGTGGGATGTAATCGAGAAAGAGTTAGAAACATCACACCCAGCTGAATATAAAACAATTGGACAAAGTATGTATCCATTAATTGTAGGAGCGGAGAAAGAAAAGATAGATATTACTAAAATGAAGTCATTAACGACGAAAACGAAAAAAGATTTAAATCAATTATTAACAAAACTTTCGTAGTTTCAAAAGCCTACTTGTGTGAGTAGGCTTTTTTTATGTTGAGAGTGTAATTAAAGCTTATGGGAATCCTAATGAAAAAGGATGGTGGAAATATGACAATCGATCGAGTTTGTACAATTGGGCCAGCAAGTAATAATAAAGAAACGTTAGCGAAGTTGATAAGCAATGGTATGAAAATTGTTCGGCTAAATTTATCACATGGCACGCATGAAAGTCATAAAGATATTATTCGTTTAGTGAAATCGTTAGATGATTCTATTAAAATTTTAGGCGATGTACAAGGTCCTAAAATAAGGTTAGGTGAAATAAAAGGAGAACAAATTACACTTCAGGCGGGAGATTCTTTTATGTTACGTACGCAACCAGTTACAGGGAGTAGTACGGAAGCAAGTGTTGATTATGAAGGAATCGCGAATGATGTGAAAGTCGGAAGTAGAATTTTAATGAATGATGGTGAAGTTGAGTTAATCGTTGAGAAGGTAAGTACGGATAAAATAGAAACAAAGGTCAAAACAGGTGGTAATATCTCATCACATAAAGGAGTGAACTTACCAGGAGCAATCGTTAGTTTACCAGCTATTACAGAGAAAGATAAAAAAGATATTCAGTTTCTTTTAGAAGAGGATGTTGATTTTATCGCGTGTTCTTTCGTAAGAAAACCTAGTCATATAAAAGAAATACGAGATTTTATACAACAGTATAAAGAAACATCACCTAATTTAATTGCAAAAATAGAAACGATGGAAGCAATCGAGAATTTTCAAGATATATGTAAAGAAGCAGACGGAATTATGATTGCAAGGGGCGATTTAGGAGTAGAGTTGCCGTATCAATTTATTCCGCTCTTGCAAAAAATGATGATTCAGGAATGTAATCGAACGAATACATATGTTATTACAGCGACACAAATGCTTCAATCTATGGTAGATCATTCGATTCCAACAAGGGCTGAGGTAACTGATGTGTTTCAAGCTGTACTGGACGGAACGAATGCTGTTATGCTTTCTGCTGAAAGTGCTTCAGGAGAGCATCCGGTTGAAAGTGTGAGTACACTACGTCTCGTTTCTGAATTTGCTGAGCATGTGAAGAAAGATGGTCCGTTTGTGATGAAAGATGTACTGGAATTGCTGCATAAATCTTTGGGTGAGTGAAAAATAAAAAGAGGGCGGATATGTATCCGTCCTCGTGTGTTTCATTCTATTCTTGCTCTTGCTCATCCAAAATCTTTTCAAACGCAGCAGATACTTTTTCAAATTCCTCGTCATTCTCAATATATGAGAATTCATTATCTTCTTCTACTTTTAAAAAGAAAATATCAATGTCTTCCTCGGTTTCTGTTTGAATGTCTTCAACAAAGGCAACTGCAATATATTCTGCACCTTCGACATCCATCGCTCCGAGCACTTCTACTTCTTGCTCTTCGTTATTCTCATCACTAAGAGTAAACACTTCGCCAACTTCAATATCAGACATATTCATTCTCCTCCTGTCCAACTCTAATAAATAGAGTATTTAAACTGCATACATACTAATATAGTTTTCCATGAAAAATGAATTTCATACATAAGAGAAATGAAATTCTACTTTTTTCGTATGAGTATACAGCGATAAGGAGCGCATGTTATCTTATTCAATCCATTCAACAATTGCATCCATAGTCTGTCTTGTTTTATCACGTTTTGGCTCTTCTTTACGGTAACCAAAGGCAACCATAACAGATACTTCAAAGTTATCTTCATTGATTATGCCTTCTTGACGAAGTAAAGAATCTACTTTCTCTTTATCAAATCCTTCTATTGGACAAGAATCAATCCCGATTTGAGCTGCGCTCGTCATCATATTCCCTAAAGCAATATAAGTTTGCTTAGATGCCCAATCGAATACAGCACGGTCGGATTGTAATAAGTTAAAATCTGACTCCTGGAACTTTTTGAAGAATTCATATCTAATTTTTTGCGCGTCTTCAGGTAATTCAATAATATCATTCATCATATGTTTAATATAATCTGCATCATAATGCATATCTTTAATATTTCTTGAAAGAACAATGACAAAGTGGCTAGCTGTTGCAAGTTGCCCACCAGCGCCCCATGAATATGGTCGTAGTTTTTCTCTTAATTCTTTATTTTGTACGACAACAAATTTCCAAGGTTCATATCCGAAAGAAGAAGGAGATAATCTTCCTGTTTCTAAAATAAATTTAAAATCCTCTTCTGAAATTTTTTGCATAGAATCGAACTCTTTACATGCATGTCTGAAATGATAAGCCTCCATAATTTTTTCTTTTGTAATTTGATTTGTATTTGTCATAAAAATTCCTCTTTTCATTTATTTATTTTGTAAGTAAATTATATTTTTAAAGCAACATAGAAACAAGTACGCACATTTATGTGGTATAGTATCAAAAAAGATACTAATGTTAAGGGAAGGGATTTATTATGGATTGTTCAAACGAAAATAATATAAATTACCCATTTTTAAATAAATATTCTTGTCCAGTGGAAGCGATGGTCGAGGTCATTGGAGGGAAATGGAAAGGGGTAATTTTGTATCATCTATTAGATGGTACAAAACGGTTTAATGAGTTAAAAAGGTTAAAGCCAAATATCACACAAAGAATGTTAACATTACAGCTGAGGGAACTCGAAGCAGATGGTATCATACATCGTGAAGTGTACCGTGAAGTCCCCCCGAAAGTAGAATATTCGTTAACGGAGCTTGGTGAATCACTGCGTCCAATGATTCTATTAATGATGGAGTGGGCGACTCATAATATGGAGAAAGTTTTGGAGAGTAGGAATATGAAAAATAATAGTTAAGAGTTGTAGAAATAAAAGGTGTCTTCCATACGTGAAGACACCTTTTATTTCTGTATTTTTACTTTTTAACTTCAACTGCTGAAGTTAAAAAGTCATTCAAGTTTACAGTTTTGCCATACCAATCAGCGTGTTTAAAAACAACACCTTTTCCATATCCTTCAGTTGAAGTATGTTCCCATAGCGTTGTTGAATAGCTAGCAGTAGGGGACGCTGTACTTACAGAAGAAATTCTATTTTGCCAACTAGGAGGCAAATTTTTAAAACCGCTACTAAGAGAAAAATACTCGCCACCTTTATTTGCATGTTCATAGAAGTCTGTACTATTAGGTCCGCTTCCACCAACACCAAGGGGAGTGATTGTATGATTCAATCTTTGTTTATCTTTTTCAATAAAAGACTCTAAACTTTCTTTGCTCGAAAAACCATAAGATAACCAGTCTCCATTTTGATTTTGTTTCGGTAGAACTAAAGTTATTTTTATGTCTTCCTTAGATGGAGCACCCAATTTGTTAAACGAATCTACTGTCTTTTCATCTACAGTTACATATTCAAAAGAGGTAATCGAATAATCCTTTTCGGTACTAGCTGATACTGATCCTAACCCTACAGTTAATGATGAAATGGCTACCACTGCACCTACTATCAATTTTTTTAGCATGAATTCATCTCCTTTACACTTAGTTTTTTACATAACTAAAATGTATGTTAATTTGAATATTTTATAAATATTTAGAAATGTATAAAAATTAAACAGAATATTCTTTTATTGGTCTGGAGTAAGGAGGGTAATTTGAAAAAGGATTTACTTAAAAAGTAAATCCTTTTTGGGTGTTAGCAATAACGTTATTATGTAAATTTTGCAATTTGCTAACTGACTTCAAAACTCTACTGATTAAAGTTTCATTTTATCCTGTTATGAATCATACACTTCTTTTGCATTCATAGAAGCCGCATCTAATAAAAGGAAAATGGCTGCTATAATATGTAGAACGATTACTATATAAGGAAAGAAGGCAACTAGAGTAACGATAATGCCGATATAATGAGGGTACGTATTCATGTCTACTTTTTTAGCTAATAAAATAGTAGTGATATGCAACACAATCAATAGAAGTAAAGGTATCCCATATAGGTTAACGTGACTTAGAAATAAATAATAACAAGGAAGTAATAAAAGATGATAGATCCCTGTAGTCCACTTTAGTGCTTGGATGTAGGTTTTCAAAGTGAATCCTCCTAAAATAATTCATATCTATATATTACCAAAAATAATAGGTAATTGGATATTATATATTTGTAGATTTTAGTAGAATGTAATTTTTTTATGTTAACTAATTATGGGTTATTTATAAAATAGAAAAACCACCCAAACGAGGGTGGTTCGTATTACAAATAATTACTTAAAGAAGAAAGCGGAACCTTCACTTCACTACCTTCTTTCATATTCCGCAGCATAGCGGTTTCTGTACTAAGTTCTTCTTCCCCAATAATAAGCACATAAGGGATATTTTCTTTATTGGCATAATTCAGGGCACGTTTTAATTTGCGTCCTGCTAGTTCAAGTTCGATTTTTAAGGAAGTGGTAGAACGTAATTGCTGGGCGATTTGTAAGCATTGTAATTCTGTTCCGAGCGGGATGATAAATACATCCGCTGTAGATGATACTGTTTCCTTCTGTGATAGTGCTGTATAAATAACGTCTAAACCGAATGAAATACCGACTGTTGGATAGTTCATATTATCGCCACGGAATGCTCCAATAATATTATCGTAACGACCACCGCTACCGATGCTAGATGTAATCGAGCCATCTTTTAAAAAGATTTCATATACAGTACCTGTGTACATTGTCAGTCCTCGTGCTAAAAATGGATTAAATATCGTATTCTCATTTATTCCAAGAGCGATTAAATATTGCTGTAATTGTTGTAATTCGTTTACCCCATCTGCAACGAGTGGATTATTGAAAGCTTCTTCAAAGTCAGCAATTGAAAGCTGTAGACAAGATAATACGGTATTACATATCGTATCAGCCATTTCTTCAGAAATTCCGCGTTCTAATACATCTTTTCGTACACCATCAATCCCAATCTTTTCGATTTTATCTAATGATAAAATGACGTCACTCGTTAACTCAGTAGGGATGTTAATGGACTCGAGAATACCGTTTAACAATTTTCGGTTATTAAATTGGATCGTTACTTCTAAGTTTAACGTTTGGAACAGCTCAAACGCCATACTCATAAGTTCAGCTTCTGCCATGACAGACTCAACACCGACTATATCAACGTCGCATTGTATAAACTCACGAAATCTCCCTTGTTTAATAGGGCCATCTCGAAATACTTTCCCAATTTCATACCGTTTAAAAGGAAGGCGGATGTTCGGATTCATTGCCACAACTTTTGCGAATGGAATGGTTAAATCGTAGCGTAAGGCAAGGTCACGTTTTCCTTGATCCTGAAGTGTATATATTTCTTTTAATATTTCATCACCACCGCCGTACTTGTAAGACATAAGCTCATACATATTTAATGTCGGCGTTTCTAACGGTTTACATCCGTATCGTTCAAACGTGTCTTCGCACGCTCTTTTTATTTTATTTCGCAGCACTTGTTCCTCTGGTAAATAGTCTTTCGTTCCTTTTACATTTCTCATTTCCATCTTACTCACTCCTTTTTTAAATTAAAAAAAGCTATGCGGGTATAAAAATACCCACATAGCTTTATGAACGCTCCGTGGGTCAACAGGAAAAGCCCTGTACCCACGAAGAAAAATTTTTCTTCGGATACACGGCGTTACGTATGATGATGAAGTTGGAAAGAAATATTAAAATTTTGCATTACAAATCTCTCCTTAACATAAGTTTTTCCAAAGTATATCAAATGATTTTTGAATTATCAATATTTTTAGTTTTGAAATATACGTGAAGTTATGTAGGAGAAATGGAAAAGGGTGTATAATAAAACTTAATAATATGAAATAACCGTTTAAGGAGATCACTATGAAAAAAGATAAAACAAATGCGATGCGAATATTAGATAAAGAGAAAATTGAATATTCAATGATGTCATATGATCCAGACGATGGGAAAATTGATGGTGTATCAGTAGCCGAGAAAATTGGACGAGAAGTGAGAGAAGTATATAAAACGTTAATCGCTCAAGGGAATAGTAAAAATTATCATGTGTTTATCATTCCGGTAGATGAGGAACTAAATTTAAAAGCTGCGGCAAAATCAGTTGGTGAAAAGAAAATTGAAATGATTCCTGTTAAAGATATTACGAAAGTGTCAGGATATATTCGGGGTGGTTGTTCACCAGTCGGAATGAAAAAGTTGTTTTCTACATGTATTGATGCGAGTGCTCAATCACTTGAAACGATTATTGTAAGCGGCGGGAAAATAGGTATACAAATTGAGCTGAAAGTGGATGACTTAGCGAAAGTGACGAGAGCGCAGTTTGGTGAGGTAACGAAGTAATGATACATAGGAAAAGAAGTTCTAGTTTTATTAACTTTAGATAAAGATTTATAGGATAGTTAGTCCATTATGGGGCTGATTATCCCTTTTATTTACATACCTATACTAAAATGAATAAAGATCGAATATTCAGTTTGAAATAGACTATAATATGAATCATTTGTTTGGCTTTGGGAGGAGGACAATGCCTCCTTATAAGGAATTTAAATAAACAAGAGTTACCCTTAAAGATAGCCAAAGGTCTGGAGAGTGTTTTAATGAGGTTTCAAGAAATACCCATAAGAAAGCATATATTGGGGTTGCTAGTATTTAAAAAAAACCCCACGCATAAGAGTATGCAAAATTTTATACAGTTTTTTAGCTAATCGAGTAACAAACAAGAACCATAAAACGATACCAGAATAGGAATGTATAGAATATGTATAGATTCATAGAACTAAAAAAGAAGGTTCCCTTTTGAGAGCAGGGTTCTCCTTTTTCCATGCTACTGATAATGAGACGTTATGTTAACCTCACATGAATGGAATATACATCTAATTTTTAAAGTAAATTAGTTATTCTAAATGATACAATAAAGGAAAAATTAAGGTGGTTCAGAATAATGAGAATTTACTTAACCCGACATGGACAAACAGAATGGAATATAGAAAATAGAATGCAAGGTTGGAAAGATTCAGCATTAACTCCCGAAGGAATAAACAATGCTATTTCTTTAGGAAATTCACTAAAAAACATAGAATTTAATACAATCTATACAAGTACAAGTAATAGAGCTGTAAATACAGCAAAATTACTTAGTAAACAAAACGATACTAGTTTGATATTAAATCCAGATTTGAGAGAAATCAATATGGGTATTTGGGAAGGGAAAACACATGAAGAAATAAAAAAGGCTTACCCAGCACAGTATAAAAATTTTTGGGAAAATCCAATGTACTATGAACCAATTGGAGGAGAATCGTTTAAAGAATTTGTAGACCGAGTTGTTTCAGTATTTAATACCATTATCTCAACTCATCAAGAAGGAAATATTTTAATTGTTACCCATGCAATTTTTTTAAAAACATTGCTTATGCATGTTAAAGAGGAATCTATTACAAACTTATGGGATCCCCCCTTCATACATGGTACTAGTTTAACTATTTTAGAAATTAAAGATGAAGGTTACACAATACAACTAGAAGGAGATACTACACATCTTAATACATCTGTAACACTTTAATTGACTTCCGCTAACGAAAGTTATGTAAATAAGCTGTTCAATGGATTCCCATAGAAAACTATGGTGAGATGAAATGTTTAATTTTGCAGCACTTCAAACTCTTAGCTAAATGGCTATGTATCGGTACCTCACAATAAAAAGGCAGGGACATATCAAATATGTCCCTGCCTTTGATTTTAGAGAGATGTTTCCTAACAGTTGATTTTGTTAACGAAAGTTGACTTCAAATCCATATTTTGTGTGAAATAAAAGCATATAATAAAAGTATGAGGTGATGATGTGAAAGAGATAAACATTCATAAAAAAATTGCGGATAAGAGAAAAGAAAAGGGAATTACGCAGGAAGAGTTAGCAGCGTATATCGGTATTACGAAGGCGTCTGTTTCTAAATGGGAGACGGGACAGAGTTATCCAGATATAACATTTTTACCACTGTTAGCATCATACTTTAACATTAGTATAGATGAACTAATTAGTTATACACCGCAAATGAAACAGGAAGATATTAAAAATTTATATCATAGACTAGCGGAAGCTTTTAGTGAAGAACCGTTTGATGAAGTAATGATGGAGTGCAGAGAAATAATCAAAAAATATTATTCTTGTTTTCCGTTATTACTTCAAATGGGACTACTTTTTATTAATCACCATATGTTAACAGAGGATACGGATAAAAGAATTGAAATTTTAGAAGAGGCAATGTATCTCTTTAGCAGATTGCAGGAAGAAAGTGACGATGTTTCTCTTGTGAAAGAGGCGGTATCGTTTCAAGCAACTTGCTATCTTATACTCAATAAACCGAATGAAGTATTGCAATTGCTTGGCGAAACGATACGTCCTAACATTCCAGAGGAAGATCTAATCGCACAGGCGTATCAAATGCTTGGAAATACTGAAAAGGCGAATGAAGTAATGCAAATTAGTATGTATCAACATTTAATACAACTCGTTGCGACAATACCGAATTATGTAGTAGTAAATGCCTCAAGCGTTGAAAAAGTAGAGGTAATTTTAAATAGAGCTTTTATGTTAATAGATATATATGAAATAGAAACATTACATCCTAATATGACTTTAAAAGTATACTATGCTGCTGCGCAAGTATATTGTATGCAAGGCAATTTTGAAAGAGCATTAGAAATGTTACGTAAATATGTAGCAGTTTGTGCGGCAAGCTTCACAGTAAATAGTCTGCATTTACACGGTGATTCATATTTTGATGCGATTGATGGATGGTTTGCAGAGTTTCCGCTCGGCGCTAAAACAGTTAGAAATGAAGAGATTATAAAGCGAAGCATGCTACAAAGTATTGCAGAGAATCCAGTTTTTGCTCCAATGAAAGATGTAAGAGAGTATAAAAATATAATAACGAGTTTGAAATTTAAATTGGATATAAAAGAATAGGGGGACAAAATGATGACCTTTGACGAATATGAAGTAGCGATAAAGAGTGAATTAACTTTGCAAGGTACGATTACAAGGCCAAAAGCTGAAGGGAAGTATGCGGCTGTTGTCATTATCGCGGGATCTGGAGAAATTGACCGTGATGGAACAATCGTACCGCTAAAGCTTGAGGCGAACATATATAAAGATTTAGCGCATGTAATGGCGAGACTTGGGGTAGTGACGCTCCGCTTTGATAAGCGCGGAGTAGGAAAGAGTGACGGAGAATTTCTGAAGACTGGAATGTGGGATTTAGTTAGTGATATAGAGTCTACGATTACGTATTTAAAAGAACAACCATTTGTTGATCCGGAAAATATCATTTTAGCTGGTCATAGTGAAGGTTGTATGTTAGCAACAGTAGTAAATGCAAGAACACCAGTTAATGGGCTCATCCTTCTTACAGGAGCTGCGGAATCATTAGAAGAAGCTACGAAAAGACAAAGAGAAATTGCATATAAAGAACTAAAAGAACAGAAAGGAATAAAAGGAAAACTAATGCGTCTTCTCAAGGTGGAGAAACGTGGAGAGAAGCAGATGGAAAAAATAAAAGAGAAAATGATGAACACAGAAAAAGATACGATTAAAGTTGGTTTTAAACCGATGAACGCAAAGTGGTTTAGAGAGCATTTTCAGCATGACATCTATAAAGATTTACAACAAGTAACATGTCCAGTACTAGCTATCGCTGGTGATAAAGATATTCAGGCTGATCCTGAAAGAGCGAAGCGAATCGGTGATTATGTGAAGGGGGATTCTGAAGTACATGTAATAAAAGATATGGATCATAGTTTGAAAAGTTTTGAGGGGGATTTCAAGGCTTTAGAGTTTAAAAAGAATTATGAAGAAGGGGCGGGAAAGGCACTTCATCCAGAGCTGGAAGAAATAATTGTGAATTGGATGGCATCATATTTTATCCCAGGTAGTAGGACTCTTACATCAAAATTAGGTGAATATGAGGAAGATGGAAGGGAGAGTAACTGCCTGTAAAAGACGGACTGGTGTGGGGGAATGGTAGGTGTAAGTACTTCTGTAGTTTCAAACATATTCCCCTGATTGTAGGTTCTATAAATACCCTATAAATAATCCAGGCTATTTAATATTAGGAGGAAGCCAACTATACACATAATCCATGACAGAGCTGATCCTGTACTATTAGCGATTTTCATTCGAAGTCTCTCGAGAGGTTTTTGCATCCAGCGACCAAATAGGAGATAGAAGAGAAACAGTACGAGAGAGGGCAATACCATAATAAAGTTGTATCCCGCTAAAATAGAAGACCATTCTATCCAGGATAGATTAGAAGTAGTAAGTATGCCAATTGCTGCAAAATAAGGAAATGCAGTACCCGCTTCAATGAATGTAGTAGTGAATCCTAGCGCAATCATAGAAAAAATGCTTTTTGATTTTGGTGAGGGAATCTCTGAATTTTTCTTAGGTGGAATATAAAAGCTTGCGATGAATAATATGACGCCAATAATAAATAACAACCAGCTTACGATTCGATTTTGAAATAAGCCAGAAATAAATTTAAACAAAAAATCTAATCCTAACATGAGTGAAACGCCAACAGCAAAATAACATCCTGCTATCGTCAATAAATAAACGAATAAACGTTTCGTAAGATTCTCTTTATCTGTTAAAAGTAGATATATTGTTACTCCTATTGTAGTAGGGCTTAGCGTGTCTAATATAGCTAATCCGCCTATTAGGAGAAGTTGCTCTGTACCCATTGTGCTTTCCCCCTTATTCCGGCTCAGGATTATTTTTTTTAGTCATAAAAATGGCATATGCCTCGTTCATAAACTGAAGCACATCTTGATCGATTGGATATAAACTAAGTTTCTCTGATTGTTCGGGAGCCATCCTTATCTCCCAAAGCTTATTTAGAAATTCATCCTCACCTTCAAATTCTTCTAAGCGTTTTTCCTCCATTCGTCTTATGATATTTTGAACTTTCGTTGCTTTTGGGCCATCCTTCATATAACGCTTTAACTGGCCGATGAGAGCAATCCATTCGAGTGAATCAGAGCAGTCACTTGCCATTTTAGGAACCTTTTCCAATAGTTTTATTTCTTTTTCTTTAAATACAGATTCGCGATAATACTGTTGTATTTCTTTATCTTTGCTGGATAATTGCATGATTTTTTGAATCGCGATCCAGCTTTCTTCTCCCTCTAACGCAATTCCATTTATCATTTCTCGTAAGGATAATTCTATTTTCTTTAAATTTTTCTGCTCATTTATTACATAAGATAATTGGCTCTTTAAACTATCCGACCAATCCCACTCATTGAAGTCGAGCATATGTTTAATCTCTTGTAACGGAAAGCTAACCTTTTTTAAAAATTGAACGTGCTGAAGTTTTTTTATTTCTTCATTTGTATATAAACGATGGCCACCCTCTGTTTTGGATGCTGGTTTTAATAATCCGATTTTATCGTAATAACGCAGTGTTCTTACTGTAACGCCTGTCAGTTCTGCAACTTTATTAATGTGTATCAACTGATAAACCTACCTTTCTGTACGTTAAGATTTTATCTTTAACGATTATTTTCTTATTTCGCATCTAACCTTCTTTACTAAGAAGATTTTTAAGTAAGTAGCCTGCTCCTAATCCAATTAGTGCACCAGGAAATCCATGATCCAGTAGCAGTCCAATACCTGCACCTATAATGACACATCCATAAATAATAATATCGCCCTGTTTCATCTGAAAACCTCCTATTTTTCTAATTTCTTTTATGAAATTGCTAAATAGTAGCTACTTAACAGTATATAAAATGACCTAACGTCAACTTCAAGTGTTTTTGATTATTATTAATACATTTATATAAACCTTTAAAGCGCCCTCTAACGGAAGAATTAATTTTAAAATATTTTGCGGGCTTATCGTTCCAAAATATTTATACTAAAATATATAATACGGGGGTGTGGTTAATGGATAGAAAGATTAGTTTTAATAAAGAGCAAGCTTTAAATAAAGCTATGTATTTATTTTTGGAGAAAGGTCATAAGCCGAGCTACTCTCTACGATAGTTTTTGAGGTAAGGATGCACTATTTAAACTAGCTGTGGAACATTATAAAAACTTTGGTGCCTTAGCATACAAAATTCACGTATTGTTCTTGCTATCCTGAGGTGAAATGGGAGGGAATGTCTTTTGGGAAGCATGCCTGTCAAGTTATTTTTTAAATCAATCCTATTTTTTTTCTTATGCGGTATTGTTGTTTATTCTATATTTCAGATTATGTTTGTCTGGAGTGCTTCGACAGGATTAGGAAGGGATGATATAGTCGGATTTTCTGATAATAAGTATGTAATTGGTCGTCCACCTGTTAGCTATAATTTATATAAAAAAGATAGTGGGGAAACTATATTAGATAATGTTATTGGTTATAAAAAAGGAAAAACGAAAAGCTATGTTCGGAATGAAATCGAATTTGTAGTGATAAATGAGATAAAGGGTAGCTATGAATTGTATAAAATAGAAAAGGCTTCAGAAAAGGATATAGAACGGCTGAAAGAAATGCAGAAATTAGAATGAAAGAGACTATTTGAAGGATAAAAATGCTGTTGGGTTGAAATAAAATTTAATAAAAGACTAACTTCAGTATTTTTCATTTTTAACAAACTTAATTGGAATTTTACAAATGCACACATGTTATTGTTAAATCTAAAAAATGGTTTAGACTGATAACTGAGTTTTATTTCATGAAAAAAATCAGCATAAAAATAAAGCATTAGGAGTTCAGTCCCATGTCTATCAAACTAATTAAAGTTTCTTTTTCAGAGATAGAAAGGAAATGAAATCATGGAAAAATCAATAAAAAGTGAATTAATTGGAATGTTTATCTTTAATGAAACTTTACATACATATGTACAAAACGAAGGAAAAGTACATTGGGAATTGGATGTTAGAAACGAGCATGTACAAGTACATGAAATGCTGAAAAGGGCAGAAAAGCTTTATGTATGTTTAGAGGAATTTGATAAAAAAGCTAAGGTCGCTATAGCGGAAGAATTAATAGAGTATAAAAATGATTTTTGGCCTGAATATGATGAGAATGATGAACATTTAGAGTGGGATGCTGTAGATGCAGGAGAATATGATATGACGCAAGAAACATTTGAGCAGTCTATTACTCTTATGGATATTGTAATGAGAGAAAATGATATATATTGCGAGTATAATGATGGAGATTTATTTGGAGGACATAGAATCCATGCTTCTTTTGACTACGAGTACAATTTGTTAGATGCAGAGATTTAGTTTTGAAAGATGAAAGTAAAAAGGATTGATTACTATAATCAATCCTTTTTGTCATTATTATAAGATAACGGTGAGATAAATAGGTAGAGAGTTGCATAGTTTTAATACGGTCCCCACTCAATATTCACGCCAACAATAAGAAAAATAAGTCCAATAATAAACCAGATGAATGCAAGTGGAGCCATAAATCGAATCCATTTTCCGTAAGAAATGCCGCTCGCCGCGAGTACTCCCATTAAAACACCAGAAGTTGGATTGAGGCAGTTCACTACACCTTCTCCGAGCATAACAGCTTGTACTGTAACTTGGCGTGTAATGTGCATGAAATCAGCTAATGGAGCTAATATCGGAATGAAAATCACAGATTCACCTGTCCCGGATGAAATGAGGAAATGTAATGCGGCACTACTTACATACATACCGATAACGCCAAATACTGGGCTTTGTCCTTCGAGAGACTGTGCGAGTTGGTTAACAATTGTATCAAGTAATTTCCCTTGTTCCAAAATGACTGAAATACAACGAGCCATTCCAACGATTAGAGCACCATATATGAGATTTTGGCAGCCTGCTAGAAAAGTAGAAGCGATATCGTTTGCTTTCATTCCACCTATTATTCCGGCTGTAATTGCTATGAAAATAAAAGTAGCAGTCATTTCTGCGTCTGTCCAATGTAGACGAAAAGCGCCGATTAAAAATGCAATTAATGATAAAGCTGAAACGAGTAAAATTAATTTATGACGTATTGTCCAAGGAACTTCTGTTTTTTGCGCCTCTTTTCCGCTTGAAAGAGCATTACTTGGAAACCAGTTATCTCCGAGTATGCTTCCTTTATTCGATTTTTTTAAGCGTTTTACGTACCAATTAATATATAGAATGGTAGCAAGTAAAAAAGAGATATAAATTGCTGTGCGTAAACCAATTCCTGAAAACATTGGGAGTTCCGCGATTTTTTGTGAAATGCCTAAAGGTGAAGGAGATAATATAGTAGCATTAAAACCAGCATAAGTCCCTAAATAAATAATTGCTACGCCGACGATAGCGTCCCATTTTAATGTGCGTGCAACGATGATGCCGATGGGGATAAAGCCGATAACTGAGTTAACGATAATGCCAGTCGTTCCGAGAATGGAAAAGAGTGCGGCGACAATACATATGAAAAGTAATTGCTGATTACGAAATTTGTTAATAACATGATAGATTAAACCGTCAAGAGCACCGGTTTTTTCAAGAATCGCAATGGCACCGCCTGTAAATAAAATTAAGAAGATGATCGGAGCAGCAAGTGTCATTCCTTTTTCAATAGCGGTAAAAAAAGAAACAAACCCTACCGGTGATTGCAGAACAGAATGGTAACTTCCTGGTATTGTCGTTGTAACAGTCCCGTTTGTAACTCTTTTAAATTCTCCTGCAGGAACGAAATACGTAGCTATTGCACAAAGCAGAGCAATAAAAAATAGTAGTACGTACGCGTCAGGCATTTTAAACTTTCGTTTACTAGGCTGTTTTTTTACTTCAGTTTGTAGTTGCATAAAATCCCTCCTTTTTCACTTGGTTAATTTTAAATATTCTGAAATTTATCTGTGAAATAGATTATAATAAAGGTGGCTTCGTAAGGCAATAGTTTTTCTGTCCTTTTCCCGCACATACAAATTCTTGCAACATTAGACAGGGAAACGAAAATAATCCAAGAATATGTTAAATAGAAAGTAAAAAGAAAAGAGGGAAAAAGATGTGGAAAACTACGGATCTATGTGATGAGTTTGAAAATGAATTACAAATATGTCGCCAGTCTTTTCGATCTTTTGGGAAGAAAGAACAATTCCACGGGAAAATTGCAACGGTAAAAGTGAAGGATGATAATGTACTAGTGAAGGAAGGATTACAAACATTGCCGGAAGGAACGGTATTAGTTGTTGACGGTGGAGCCTCTACGAATTGTGCGTTACTCGGTGATAATTTGGCAGCTATTGCGGAGGAAAGAAAGCTGGCAGGAATTATTGTGAATGGATATGTTCGTGATTCTAGTGAACTAAAGAATATAAATATAGGTATTTTAGCGTTAGGGACAATGCCGAATAGAAGTGTAAAAGAAGGGAAAGGAGAACGAAATATTTCATTGCAATTTGGAGGAGTAGAATGGAAGCCGGATGAATATGTGTATGTGGATGAAGATGGCGTCATTATTAGTGAAAAGAGTTTGCATCGTTAAAGGTTAGTAAGTTACTATTCTTAGAAAATAAATCCGATAAAGCATGGACAAAATTCTTTGTCAATAGTAAAATAATACAGAAATTTAAAATTAACAGAATGTATAGGTTTATCGTTTTACGATAACTTAAATGGAAGTAAGTTGTGCCTAGAAAAGTGAATGTTATCACAATGATACGTTCATGAACAAAATTATTTTTCCTATACAAATATAGCCGCGAATGATGCGGGTAGGAGGTGTTGCACAGTTTGTTCGACACTTACAAAAAAAGAGTGTCAATTGCACGCCCTTGAAGGGCCTTTTTTTGTGTGAATAGTAGTAAGGGAGGAAATTTTGGGATGGCAATGTTAAAAAAATGGCTGCTTACGTCGTTAATGGCAGTTACACTTGTATTTGTTTCTTTTGCGAATACAGTACATATTACGTTTGCTGAAGGAAATACAGCAAAACTTGCAATTATTGGTGAATCACAAAAGGGCATTATGTTATGTCCGAAAGAAGAGCAAATTAAAGATGGGGAAACAGCTTTAAGCTTGCTACAAAAAGTCATGGGGGACAAAGTAGAAGCTGAAACGATGTCGTTTGGAACGTATGTAAAAGGCATTGATGGCTTAATGGCCGGGGCTACAAGCGGCTGGCTATATGATGTAAATGATCAATCTGCAGAAGTTGGAGCGGATAGTTATAAATTAAAATCTGGAGATGTTGTTGTTTTCCGATTTGTTTCAGATTGGAACAATATGAGTCAAGAAACATTACAACAAACATTAGATAAATTTGGTACTTGCAAAACGGTAGAAGAACCAAAAACAGATGATCCAAAACAAGAAAAACCAGAAGAACCAAAGACGGATGATCCAAAGCAAGAGAAACCAGAAGAACCAAAGACGGATGATCCAAAGCAAGAGAAACCAGAAGAACCAAAAACGGATGATCCCAAACAAGAAAAGCCAGAAGAACCGAAGACGGATGATCCAAAACAAGAAAAACCAGAACAACCAAAGCAAGAGAACATTCAAGTTCCAGCAGCACAAGTAAATGACGCGATCTCTAAAACATCTGAAAAGATGTTACAAGATGGAATTGAAAGTGATTGGGTAGCGCTAGGTCTTTCTCGTTCTGGAAAGGATATACCAATCGAGGCGAAATTAAATTATGTTAAGGCTGTAACTGAAAAGGTAGAAAAGCGCGTTAATCGTTTTTCAGCGACAGATTTAGCTAGAACAATTATTATGATGAATGCAATGAATGCAGACCCAAAAATGGTAGGCGAACATAATTTAGTTCAAAAATTGTACGAATCAGATAAAGTGAATTCTGTTACAGGTTATACATTTGCTTTACTTGCATTTGATACGAAAAAATATGAAATTCCAGTAGATTCAAAATGGAATCGAGTTGCTTTAGTAGATGCACTTTTAAACGCGCAACATACAGATGGCGGTTGGACTTACGATAGCGCAAGCAGTAAAGATAGTGCTAGTAGTGTTGATGTAACAGGTATGGTTTTATCAGCATTAGCTCCTTATCAAGACCGAGCAGATGTGAAACCAGCAGTGCAAAAGGCTGTCGCATACTTATATAATGAACAACTAGAAAATGGCGGTTTCTCTGCTGATGGACAAGAAAATTCTAATAGTGTTGCGCAAGCAATTATTGGATTATCACTTGTGAAAGATGTAGATCAAAACCGTCTACATAAGGCAGTGCAAAATCTATTGTCATATCAACTTCCAAATGGTGAATTTAAATGGTTACCAGGCGATCAAAACGGTAGCGGAATGGCAACAGAGCAAGCGTTATTAGCTTTACTTCAGTTTAAAGATCTTGGAAAATCGATTTATGACTGGTCAACTGAATCTGTTACTGAAATTAATCCAAAACCAAATGTAGATTCAGAAAATGTTGTGGTGGAAAAAGAAGTTACTGAACAACCAGAAGAACAAAAACAAGTGCAACAAGAAACAAAAGATGACACTTTAAAAGTTGTTGTGGATAACGAACCGGTTAAAAATAAAAAATCCGGAAACGGTAGCACATTACCGAAAACAGGAGCATCTTCTCATAGTGCAGCGACAGAAGTAGGTATGGGTGTATTATGTATTGCTTCTGCATATGTATTATGGAGACGTAAAGCAGCTTAACAAAAATTAGGAGCAATCATTTGCTCCTAATTTTTAATATGAAAGGTGAGAGGCAACATGAGTAAGATGAAGTGGTTTATTTCTTTACTGCTTTCACTTGGGCTACTTGCTGGATGTGAAGAGGCAGCTGTAAAGCCTGAGAAGAAAGTAGAACCAAAGCAAGAAGAGGTAGCAAAACAAGAAGAGAAACAAGATGAAGCGAAACCGGAAGAAAAACCGGAGGAAAAACAAGCTGAACAAGAGCAAAATAAGCAAGAAGAGCAGAAAGAGCAAAAAGAACAAAAAGTAGAAGAGAAGCCGAAAGAAGAAAAGCCACAGGCACAACCGGAAGTAAAGAAAGAAGAAAAACCGCAGGAACAGCCTGTTACTAAGCAATCAGAACAGCAAAAAGCACAAGAAGAGAAACCACAACAGCAACAACAACCGAAAGCACAAGAAGTAAAAGAAGAAGCGAAGGTTGTGAATCAGCCGAAAGAAACACCGAAGCAGGAGCAGAAAGGAAATCCTGAGGAACCAAAAAATGTACCGGTTCCGCCAACGCCAAAACCAGTACCAGACCCAGTTCCACCGCCAACACCAGTTCCACCTAAACCACAAGCAAAACAAGTTACGATCTCAGTAAAAGGTGATAAAGGGTACTTATTAGGTGCGAAAAAAATGGATGTACAAGAAGGCGATACAGTATATAAAGTATTACAACGCACAGGTTTAGATGTGGATGCGAGTGGGTCTAAAGGCGATGTTTATGTAAAAGGTATTAATGATTTATATGAAAAAGATATTACAGATACTAGTGGATGGAAATATCGTGTGAACGGTGCGTTTCCAAACCATAGTGCAGGTGTAGTAACAGTTAAACCAGGAGATACAATCGAGTGGGTGTATGTATTAAAATAAGAAAGGTACTCGGTAAAGGACTATGAAAATAAGTTTTTCTTCTTTACATCCTTTTGTGAATTTTTTCTATTATATCGGGGTGATGATACTATGTATGATGTGTCTTCATCCTCTTTTTTTAATTGGAGCAATTCTATTAATCGTTATAATCAATGTGATGCAAGGGAATAGCGAAAAGATAAGAAAGATGTTACCGAGCACAATCGTTTTCTTTTTTATGGTCATTTTATTTAATTCGTTATTAACGCATAGAGGTCGAACTACATTATTTTGGTTAGGTGATAGCCGTATTAAGCTTGAGGCAATTATGTTTGGAGTAGTAATGGGGTTATTACTAGTTGCGATTATGTTTACGTTTGCTTCGTATAATGATATTATTTCAAGTCATAAATTTTTATATTTATTTTCTAGAATTTCACCGAAAGTAGCATTGTTAACGATGATTACAGTGAGGTTTGTTCCTTTGTTTATGAGGCGATTACAGAAAATAACACTTGTCCAAAAAACGAAAGGTGTACAAGTAGATGCAGGTTCAATTGTGGAACGAGTGAAAAATGGTATGCAATTGCTGCAAGTATTATTAATTTGTTCATTAGAAGATGCGCTGCAAACAGCAGATTCTATGCAAGCTCGTGGATTTGGTGTAACGAAGCGTACAACATATATTCGGTATAGAATGGAAAGACGCGATTGGTATACGCTCAGTTATTTAAGTATTCTACTTATCATTGCTATTATATGTAGTACATATGGCGGAGGAAAGTTAATCATTTATCCGAAAGTCGAATCTATTTTATTTCAGCAATATGATGGAATGATGTTCGGCGTATTTACGATGTTTATTAGTTTACCAATTATAATGGAAGGAAGGGAGTGGCTATGGTGGCGCATGCAGAAATAAACAATTTATCATTTGTATATGCTGATGAAAACGAATATGCGTTACAGCATATTTCTCTTTCTGTTCAAAAAGGAGAGTTTATTGCACTTGCTGGAGGATCAGGATCTGGAAAGACGACTTTATTAAAACATTTTAAAAAGGAATTACTTCCAATCGGTAAGCGTACTGGGGATACATATTATGATGGTACTTTATTAGAAAATGTACCGGATTTGTTATCTGCTCAAGAAATTGGTATGGTATTTCAAAATCCAGAAAATCAGCTCGTAATGGATACAGTAATTCAAGAATTAGCGTTTTCTTTAGAAAATATCGGATTACCATCACATATTATTCAAAAAAGAATAGCCGAGCTTATTAGTTTCTTAGGATTTCAAGATTTATTGCATCAATCTGTTCATACGTTATCTGGCGGACAGAAGCAACTTGTCAATTTAGCTGCGGTATTAGTGATGCAACCGAAATTATTATTATTAGATGAACCAACTGCGCAGTTAGATCCAATTGCTGCGAAAGAATTTTTAGGATTGTTAAAGCGTATTAATGAAGAACTTGGAATTACAATCGTTTTAAGTGAACATCGTTTAGATGAAGTAATACCCCTTGCAACGCGCGTTATTTGTATGAGTAACGGCCAAATCGTGTATGACGGTAGTCCGAAAACGGTTGTAGCAAATATGTGGAAAGTAGAAAAGTTCCGGCCATTTATTCCGCAAATTCCAAGATTGTTTTTAGAGTGGAATGCGAAAGATATTCCGTTTACAGTGCGAGAAGCACAAATGAAAATGAATGATTTTTCAGCGATATCATATGTAAATGAGCCAATAGTACAAAGTGAAAAGCAAGAAGTCATTTTAAGTGCCGAGCATATTTCGTTCCAATATGAAAAGAATAGTCCGCTCATTTTACGAGATTTAACAGTATCGATTGAAAAAGGAAAATGGGTAGCTCTCGTTGGAAAGAATGGTACAGGGAAGTCTACACTGTTAACGATTTTAGCAGGGTTACAAAAATCGAGAAGAGGGAAAGTAAAGTGGAACGGGAAAGTGATACATAAAATTGATTCGAAAGAACGATTTAAAAGTATTGGGTATGTATCGCAGCATCCGTATTATCATTTTACATTTGATACAGTGTGGGACGAGGTGTATGAACGAGCACGTGAATTATACGGAGAACAAGGAAAAGAAAGAGCAGAAGATACGCTAAAACAGTTTTGGTTGTACTCGCTTAAAGAACGCCATCCACATGATTGTAGCGGGGGAGAGCAACAATTACTTGCATTATGTACGACATTATTATCAAAGCCAACTTTATTATTACTGGATGAACCGACAAAGGGACTCGATCCATGGAAGAAAGAAAGAGTAGGGGAGCTATTTAGGAAGTTGCAAAAAGAAGGTACAACAATTGTAATGGCAACGCATGATATTGAATTTGCAGCGAAATACGTTGATCAATGTATGATGTTATTCGACGGAGCAGTCATTATGAATGATGCACCGAAAGAATTTTTTAGTGGTAACTTCTTTTATACAACCTCTATTAACCGATTCATTCGAAAAGAATTGCCATATGCATTAACGTGGGAGGATGTGTACGGAGCGTGTCCAAACGATATGTTGCATTCATAATATGTATTTTTGCAGTAATAATAGGCACATTACTCTTTACTACACTTATCATGGATGGGTATTACATGTTAAGTAGTTTGTTTTTATTAGTCGTTATTATGTTACCTTTCTATATCCGCTTTGAAAGAAAGGCGTTTGTTTCACGTGAAATTGTTCTCGTCGCTGTGTTAGCCGCAATTGCAGCAGTGAGCCGCGTACCATTTTCTATTTTACCGAGTGTACAACCAACTTCTTTTGTTATTATCGTTTCTGCAATCGTCTTCGGAAGTGAAACTGGCTTTATGATCGGGGCAACAGCGGCTATCGTATCTAACATCTTTTTAGGACAAGGTCCGTGGACGCCGTGGCAAATGTTTTCATGGGGTATGATTGGTTTTATAGCTGGATTATTACGTAATACGTTTTTAATGAAAAAGCTATGGGGAAGACTACTATACGGATTGTTTGTTGGATTTTTATTTGGCTGGATCATGAATTTTTGGGGGCTTCTCGGTTTTATACGAGAGGCAACGTGGGAAACAGTCATTTCGTATTATATCGCAAGTTTTTATTTCGATTTGAGCCATGCAATTTCAAATGTTGTGTTCTTGCTATTATTTAGTACTTCTTGGATTACAATTCTTACAAGATTTAAAAAGAAATATGGCATATTAGATGAGCATAACATGGTATAGAAAAGCATACTCATATAAGGTAGGGTCGCGACTTACATATTCGTTTGCCTCTTTCATGCTTCTTACATATTGTAAGGAGCATTTTTTATTGTCAAAAAATAGTCCAATATATATCCGTTACTATATAAAATTATTTGTATAATAGTAGGTGAGAATTATTTTCAAAAGGGAGGTATATAGTTAATGAAGTTAGTTATTCCGAAGCAACATGGTGCATGGGCGATGCTTGTTATACCATTTCTATTAAGTGTCATACTTGGGAAACCTACTATATATCATATTCCATTGTTTATAGCTTGGTTCTTTATCTATTTAGCTACGTATCCATTCCTTATGTATATAAAGCAAAAACGAAAAAAAGAGTATTTACATGCAGCAATTGTGTATTTTATCATCGCTTTTGTATTTGGGATGATTTCTCTATTATATGAATGGCGCATTCTTTTATTCGTAATAGTCATGATTCCACTATTTATAGTAAATATGCATTATGCTCGTCAAAAAAATGAAAGGGCATTACTAAATGACATTAGTGCGATTGTTGTTTTCTGTATTGGTGGTTTAGTTAGTTATTATTTTTCAATGAAACTTATAGATAAAACAGCATTATTTATTGCGCTTATTTCATTTTTATATTTTTTAGGAAGTACGTTTTATGTGAAAACGATGATACGTGAGAAAAATAATCCGAAGTATCGCTTTATATCTTGGGGTTATCATATTCTATTAATGATCATTGTATTTGCTATTAATCCGTTGTGTTCTCTTATTTTTATACCAAGTGTCATTCGAGCCATTATATTGTATGGCAAAAAAATTTCTATTATAAAAGTAGGGATTTTAGAAATTGTGAATTCTGTATATTTTTTAATCATAACGGCAATAATTATGAAGTATGCCATTTGAAAAAACTTCCCACCTTATGATGGGAAGTTTTTTCAATCTTGTTCTAAAATGTGAACGGTGTAATCGCAGCGTTGAATAGCTTGTTCGATCGCATAAAGAGATTGCTCAATACGAGCGCGATTAAAATCTTTTTCAACAGTCTGTAATGCTGCTTCTAAACATTGTTTTGCTTCTTGTAATGATTGAAAAGAGTCTTGGACATATCCGCGGGCATTTTGATGCATTTCATAATCCTCCTTGCATACTCATATATGTATAGTATGAACAGTAAAGAAGAAAATATAATTTGTTATATTTGTTTGACAATTGAAATGAAATTACGTATAGTAAGAATTAAGTGAATATTTTCTTATCCAGAGAGGTGGAGGGACTGGCCCGATGAAACCCAGCAACCGCGATGCAGGTGCTAATTCCAGCAGAACAAATTTGTTCTGGGAGATAAGACGAAGATATATACGTAACTTCTTCTTATCGGAGAGGTTTTTTTATTGCAAAAAAACCGATTACGAAAATTTACATTAAGAAGAAAGGGGTTGCGCATTGCTGTGACACTCGAAAAATACGTAAAACTGCGTAGTACAGTTTATGAATATATGATAGAGCAAGATAAGCCAATATCATTGTTAGATATTCAAGAACATATCGTTTCGCATCATGAAGGAAAATTCACGAAAAAGATGTTACATCAATTTTATTTATCAAGACTATTAGATGAACTGAAACTGGATGGGAAAATTACATTAGCTGATGAATATCTCTATACGGAAAAAGGGGTATTTTATAAGGCGAGAAAAGGGAGCTAAGCTCTCTTTTTTTGAAGTATGTAGAGTAAAAGACTGCTTAAGCAGCCTGATACAGGGAATGGTGTTGAGTGTGTAGTGTCAAAGATTGAATGTGCCTGAAAGAGGCACTTCATATCGGCTGCAAATGAAAAGAGACACCTTCGCCGAATAGGTGTCAGTTGTTTTGTCATATAGACTTGCTATTTGACAGTTATTAGAATAACATGCAGTGGCTCTAGAAGTCAAAAGGGAATTAAAGGAAGAGGTGTTGTTATGTACGCTTATTTATTACATGATATAACGAAATGGATTCCTAAGTACATTATGGATCAAGGGTATGAATATTATGAAGAAGGACATGTAGATGATGTTGAAATACAAGATAAGAAAATATTTGCTTTCGTTACTGGAAATGCAGGAAACTATGAAGTGATTATTGATCTTGAAGATTTTACAGAAAGTAGCTGTGAGTGTCCATATGAAAACTATTGTAAACATATGGCGGCAGTTGTTTATGATATTCAAGGTGCTGGTGAAAGTACGGTGAAAGAGAAACTGAAAGATTTAGACAAGGAAGAGTTGCTTACCGTATTAAACCGTTTATTACAAAGCTCAAAAAATGTACAAATTGTAGAGAAGATGTTAAAGAAGGGGAAACTTTAACTTATAGAGGGAGTTGTTATGTATTGAATGTACTAATTGTATACGCTCATCCTAGTCCTTCCAGTTTTAACGCGGCGATTTTAAAGCATGTACAAAAAGGATTACAAGAAACAAACCATTCGGTTACGGTACTTGATTTATATAAAGAACAATTTAATCCCGTCCTTGTATTTAATGAAGAGAAGAAAAGGCGTGATTTAGTAAATGAAGAAGAAACAGCTCGGTACAGAGCGTTAGTAGAAGAAGCGGATACTCTTCTCTTCATTTATCCAATATGGTGGTGGGGGATGCCAGCTATTTTAAAAGGATTTATTGATCGCATTTTCGTTGCTGGTTTTGCTTATAAATATGAAGGTGCCCTGCCGAAAGGGTTACTAAAAGGTAAGAAGGCATGGGTAATTAATACGTTAGACTCACCGTTATGGTACGTCGCACTACTATATCGATCAGCCGATTGGATTATAATGAAGAGAGGTGTTTTACGTTTTTGCGGCATTCGCGATATAAAACGATCTGTTTTTCAATCTGTGAAAACGAGTAAACGAGAGAAGCGGGAAAAGTGGTTATTACAAATAGAAGAAAAGGCTCGTACGTTATGAATGAAATGGAACGTATTATAAATTGTTGTCAGTATGATAATGAACTTTTTCGTACATATATTAATTGCTTAATTCAATTGAAGAAATGTAGTGAAACATTTCAGCAAATTCAAATACAATTAAGAAATGATTACTTAATAAGAGGAATTTGTGAAAGAGAAGTTGATGAAGTAGTAAGGGGAAGTAAAGAATATGATACATATTTTCTTCCTAAAGCATTACAGTGGAATTTCCTTAAGAACAATCCACATTTAATTGAAAAAGTATGTGAAGATTTTTTTGCATTTGAGGCATTATATCTTACGGAGATAGAGTGGAAGACCGTGATAAATTGCGTGGGAAATAAATGATTTATTGTGTAAAAAAGCTAGTATAAAACTAGCTTTTCGTTTAAATAAATAAGAAACATAGGCTTATGATAAATCCTGCATATAGTAAGTTCACAACGCAAAATCCCATAATATCACGAGCACCTAAACCAGCTATCGCTAATGCTGGTAATGCCCAGAAAGGTTGAATTAAATTTGTCCAAGCATCGCCCCACGCAATGGCCATTGCTGTTTTTGCAGCAGGTACACCAAGTTCAGCGCCAGCTGGAATCATAATGGGTGCTTGCACAGCCCATTGACCGCCACCAGATGGAACGAAAATATTAACGATGCCAGCACTTAAAAAAGTAAAGAGCGGGAAAGTTGTTTCGTTTGAAATGCTAATAAAGAAATTCGAAATAGCTCCTCCAAGTGAAAGGCCTTCACTATTTGCTCCAATCATCATCCCCATAATTCCTGCGTAAAACGGAAATTGAAGTAGAATGCCAGAAGCGCTTTTCGTAGAGTCTGAAAAAGCGCGAATATATTGAATCGGAGTACGGTGGAAAACGAGTCCAGCAATTAATAACATAAAAATAACGATGTCTAGCGTAAGGTTAAAGCCTTTCGTATAAAAGTAGTTGAAAATATAAATGAGACCTAACAATCCAACGCAAAGTGTAATGATGATACTATTTTCCATTTTTTCAGCGAACGTATTTTTTCCTATCTCTTGAGCGGCAGCTTCCTCATGGAATACGCTAGGATCTACTGTTATTGTATGTTTTGCATCTGGATGCATCGCCTTATTAATGAGAGGCATCGTAACTAAAAAGATAATAACTGGAACGAGAGCGTATGGTGAGAATAACGTTTCAGTGATTGGAATCGCTTCTTTAATACTACCAGCTGTCGTTTTCATTAACGTTTCTCCGCCTGTTGCTAACGTAAGAGGGATAGAAGCAGAAAGCCCCGCATGCCAAATGAGAAATCCAGAGTAAGAAGAAGCGATTGCTAGTCTATAATCCAATCCTTCTAATTGTCTTGCCACTTCTTTTGCGTATAAAACAGATACAACAATACCAAATCCCCAGTTTATGTATGCTCCTAGTAAACTTACAATTGAAATGGCAATAATACCTTGTCCATTTGTTTTTGGTAGTCTTGCCGCTTTCGTTAATCCTTTTTTAATAAGAGGAGCGTTTGCTAAAGCAGATCCTGTCACGAGTACAAGTGCCATTTGCATAGAAAAGGCGAGAAGTCCCCAAATGCCATTCCCCCAGTGATTAATCATTTCCACAGGTGTTTGATGCGTTGCAAACATGCCGAAGAAAATAACAAAAACAGTTAATAAACATGATAAAATAAACGGTTCTGGCAAGAAACGTTGCACTAAGGCGACGCAACCATTAGTAAAAGAACGAAACAAAATAGATCAACCTCCTTATGTATGTTTATTACAATTATTCGAGGTTGTTTCGTTCATAACCTCTTAAAAATAGAAAATTCTGATATTTTTAGAGGGATTGAAATATGTTCAAGAAGAGTCGTAGCATCATCACCCTGACAGAAAAAGTTGCTTTTTCCCTAATATGAAATATTGCATATAAAAATGAATTGATGCAAATGTAAAAGCTTATTATAATGAAAGCATAAATATACAACACATCTTAATACAGCAAAGAGGAGGAAGGAATATGGAAATCGCAATGGCAGTTTTAAAATTTTTAGGTGGAGTAATTCCTTTAGTTCAAGAACTTTTAAAAGCGTTTATGTAAGTTTATTCGTTAGCTATCATATATCCATCATTATTATATCTTACTAAAAAAAGAACGGGGTGATTTTTCTGAACATTAAGAAAAATTACAAGAAAAGAAAGTTCCTTACATGTGTATTAGTTAGTCTATGCACTCTTAATTATTCATCTATTTCTTTCGCAGAAACACAAATCGGTCATGCAAATGATATAAATAAAAATGCTAGTAGCATTGATACTGGTATAGGGAATCTTACATATAATAATCAAGAGGTTTTAGCTGTAAATGGTGATAAAGTAGAGAGTTTTGTTCCGAAAGAAAGTATCAATTCAAATGGTAAATTTGTAGTAGTGGAACGTGAGAAAAAATCACTTACAACATCACCAGTCGATATTTCGATTATTGATTCTGTAGCGAATCGTACGTATCCAGGAGCTGTACAACTTGCCAATAAAGCTTTTGCAGACAATCAACCGAGTTTATTAGTGGCTAAGAGAAAGCCTTTGAATATTAGTATAGACTTACCTGGTATGAGAAAAGAAAATACAATCACTGTCCAAAATCCGACATATGGTAATGTGGCTGGAGCAGTAGATGATTTAGTATCTACTTGGAATGAAAAGTATTCCACAACACATACGTTACCTGCAAGAATGCAGTATACAGAATCTATGGTTTATAGTAAATCACAAATCGCAAGTGCTCTTAATGTTAATGCTAAATATCTTGATAACAGTCTAAATATTGACTTTAATGCAGTTGCAAATGGAGAAAAGAAAGTGATGGTGGCGGCATATAAACAAATATTTTATACTGTAAGTGCTGAACTACCTAATAATCCATCTGATCTATTTGATAATAGTGTTACTTTTGATGAGCTAACTCGTAAAGGAGTAAGTAATTCGGCTCCACCTGTTATGGTTTCAAATGTAGCTTATGGTAGAACGGTTTATGTAAAATTAGAAACAACATCTAAGAGTAAAGATGTACAAGCTGCTTTTAAAGCTTTACTGAAGAATAACAGCGTCGAAACGAGTGGACAGTACAAAGATATTTTTGAAGAAAGTACCTTTACTGCTGTCGTATTAGGTGGAGATGCGAAAGAGCATAACAAGGTTGTTACAAAAGATTTCAATGAAATCCGAAATATCATTAAAGATAATGCTGAATTAAGTTTTAAAAATCCAGCATACCCAATTTCATATACAAGCACGTTCTTAAGAGATAATGCAACTGCTGCTGTTCATAACAATACAGATTATATCGAGACGACAACTACAGAATATTCAAGTGCAAAAATGACACTTGATCATTACGGTGCTTACGTTGCGCAATTTGATGTATCTTGGGATGAATTCACATTTGATCAAAATGGGAAAGAAGTACTAACACATAAAACATGGGAAGGTAGTGGCAAAGACAAAACAGCCCATTACTCTACAGTAATCCCTCTTCCACCAAATTCAAAAAATATAAAAATAGTAGCAAGAGAATGTACAGGTCTTGCATGGGAATGGTGGAGAACAATTATTAATGAACAAAATGTTCCATTAACAAATGAAATAAAGGTTTCAATTGGAGGAACAACATTATACCCAACGGCTAGTATTAGTCATTAGGTTGGAGCAAAGCGCCCTGTTTATAGGGCGCTTTTTTACTTAGGTGAAAGGTAAATCGGCGTTTCTCCCCATCAAGCTAAAAAAGAATATTTACCAACATAGCCTTATACAATTGCATTTAACTTTAGTTAAACTTTCATGTATGAGTGTTATTTTATACATTCACTTGATTGTTAAATATGCAGGTATGATTCTCAACGCTCTTATGTTTACCTGTTTTGAGTTAAAAATAAGAAAATTTGAAATGTTAGTTGTATACATTGTGTTAAATATTGTAAAATGAAATGGTACCAAAAAAACTAAATTGGTACCAAAGGTTTAGGGGGCGGATTATGAAACAAAGAATAGTAACAGAAACCATTCATCAAATTCAAACGAAGGGGTTTACATTTACAATTAGTGATTTAGTAAAACAATTAGCTGTCAGTAAGAGGACAATCTATGAGCACTTCTCTTCAAAAGATGAAATAGTAGATGAAGTTATTCGTAATGTAATAGAAAGTATTCAAGAAAAGGAAAAAAATATCGCTGAAGATGATACGTTACAAACAGTTGAAAAAATAAGACTCATCTTAATTTGCATTCCACAACAATTTACATTCATGGATGCACGTTTATTAGTAGAACTAAAAAAACATCATTATTACCAATGGTTAAAATTAGATCAGTTTTTACGTGAAGGGTGGTCTACTGTAATTGGTTTAATAGAAGAGGGAATGAGAGAAGGAAGCATAAGAAAAATTCAAATTCCGTTTTTTATTGAAGTCTATTTGGGGGCACTGAATCGCATATATGATCCGATGTTTATCGAAAAAAGTGATCATACATTAGGAAGTATGCTGGAATCTATTATGGATATGTTACTATATGGCATTTCTAATTCGAAATAGAAGGTGGGAGAGTAGTGCAGTGGATTTATTTATGCTTAGCAATTTTATTTGAGGTAGCAGGTACAACTGCAATGAAACTATCTGATGGATTAACGAAACTTGTACCAAGCATTCTTATTTTTGTATTTTATGTAGTAAGTTTTGCATTTCTGTCATTTGCATTAAAAGGGATGGAAATGTCCGTAGCATATGCGGTGTGGTCAGGTATGGGAATTGTAACGATTACAACAATTGGCTTTATTTATTTTGGAGAAAGTATCAATATAATTAAGATACTAGCAATTCTTTTTATTTTAGTTGGAGTCGTAATATTAAATTTTAATAGTACGGCACATGAAGCGAAGAAAAAAGAAATGGTGGAGGAACGTATACATTGAATCGATTAAAGTATTTTTTCCTTATTACTGATGTTGGGTTTGTTATATATTGGCTCATAACAATTTTTCATATGATTCCGCAAGAATATTTGTTTAAAGATTATGAAGATCCTATTTTAGTAGCATGGAATTGGTCTTTCCTGCCTCTAGATTTGTTAATCTCGTTAACGGGATTTTTAAGTTTGTATTTGCATTCTAAACAAAAACATATTTGGAGCCACTTTGCATTTCTATCATTAATTTTAACTTTTTGCTCAGGATTACAAGCTCTAGCATTTTGGACAATTCGTTTAGATTTTGATATGTCTTGGTGGATCCCTAATTTATATTTGTTAGTTTACCCATGCTTCTTTTTTAAAAGTGTTTGGAGAGAGTGTGGATCGTATGAGATTAACACGAGAAAAGAATTCATGTAATATAGATAGCAACTTTAAGCACATTCGAATTCTAGATTTTAAAACATTTCAGCTTCAAGTTCTGTTTTTTCGCCAGTCATACAGCAAAAGTCAAAATGAAGATAGCCGATGATTCCTACGGTAAGGAATCATCGGCTTGTATTATGTATGTTGAGTGAGTTCACGTTTCTGGAATAATTGTAATAGCGATGGTCCGAACCGGAGCCTCTATTTCATCTTTATTTTGGCTATTGTAGTATTTAATCATTAATTCGTTAAGTTCGCTTTGAAATTTTCCAAAGTGTTCTTCATCTAGCTTTAATTCCACTACAGAAAAAGTAGCAGTATCTTCTTGACTGTTTTGTTCCTCTAATTTCTTAAGGTAACTTTGATATTGTGTCATAAGTGATAACTGATAATAGGAAATGTAGTTTAACTTTTCATCATTAGATAATTCTTTCCACTCACTTCCTTCAATTTTTGCATCTTCTTCATTGATTGCATAATATTTTTCAGAAACAGATTTTACCTTTTTTTCTTTAATTACATGGACGATACCAGAATCAACCATAGTTTGTAGCTGTCTATATAGTGTGGCTTGTGGTACATTTTTAATGATTTTTACCATTTCTAATGGTGTTAGCCCATTTTCCTTATTTCTCATTAACACTTGGCAAATTTTCATTCTTACCGGATGCATTAAAATTTCAACTTTATTACTCATTCACTCACCTTATTTATTATATATTTTTATTCTCATTATAAATAATGAGAATAATGTTTGCAATTCATTCGCTTATGATTTATCATTATCAATAATGAGAATGAATTTAGGGAGGAATGACAATAATGCAACTACATTATGGATTGAATGATCTTAAAGACATTGATATTATGACTTTTCTACCCATTATATTGCCAGTTATTGCAGTGGGGGTACTTTTAGTTTTCATTGCATTCATTGATTTATACCGACATAGAAAAACAAGAAAAAATGTACTTGTATGGACGTTCATTATTCTTTTCGTTAATATATTGGGACCTATTTTCTACTTTGTTATAGGGAGAAAGGAAAGTGAGAAATTATGAAACTAGAGATTAAAAATGTAACAAAATCATTTAAAAGAAAAACTGCTGTCAATAATTTCTCGATGGAACTGCAAGCGGGGGAATGCGTTGGATTAATTGGACCAAACGGAGCAGGGAAATCTACATTAATAAAAGTAATTTCGGATATTATTCATCCAACTGTTGGTGAAGTTTTATTGAATGGGATAAAAATATCAAAAATGAAAAGAGAAATTGGTTATTTACCTCAATATCCTAATTTTTTTTATTGGATGACAGCGAGAGAAACGCTTACGTTTATGGGCCAACTTTCGGGATTGAAAAAAGAAGAATTGTCAAAGTTGATTCCAAAGATTTTGGAGAAAGTTGGACTAAAGGGCGAAGAAAACGCAAAGGTTAGTACATTTTCTGGTGGAATGAAACAACGACTTGGTATTGCACAAGCATTATTGCATAAACCTTCGCTTATTGTCATGGATGAACCGGTATCCGCATTAGATCCGATCGGCCGGCGAGAAGTATTGAATCTGATTGAAGAAATAAAAAAAGATACAACCATTTTATTATCAACCCATATCTTAAGCGATGCAGAAGAAATCTGTGAACGATTTGTCATTATAAAAGATGGAACAAAAATAGAAGACACAACGATTACCGAACTTTTACACCGTAATAGTGAAAATAAATTGATTATTGAAATAACAACTAAAGATCAAAAGTGGATTGAAGTTGTAAAAAAATTACCGTATGTGAAGGACGTAGAAGTGGTTGGGCTTAAAATCAAAGTGAAGGTTGAAAGTATCGAAATCAACAAAAATATGTTATTGCAAAATGCACTCGAACATAAAGTGAACATCGTTAAATTTGAAATGAGCAACGATACTTTAGAAGAAATTTTTTTGAAATTGGTGGTGCAAAAATGAATAACTCAATTGTATTGATAAAAAAAGAATATGTTCAAATGTTACGTGATTTTAAGATCATTTGGCTACCAATTGTTTTTATATTTTTAGGCGCGACACAACCGATAGTAACTCATTATGTACCATCAATTTTAGAAGCGTTAGGTGGAGGGCAGGGAATTATCATTGATCCAAATATGGCAACACAAAAAGGAGGCGAAGTATTAGCAAGTACTTTGGGATCCCAGTTTGATCAGCTCGGACTTATGATTCTAGTGATATCTATGATGGGTACTATTCAAACAGATAAAGCCAATGGTATGTTGGCTTTTATTTTAACAAGACCCGTTACTGTTACTTCATATGTAGGTGGGAAAATAGTGGCCAACTATTTAATGGTAGCTTGTAGTGTAACAATTGGATACGTTACTTCTTATCTATATGTAAATTTTCTTTTTAGCGCTGTTCCATTCGCGCACCTAATTACTGGATTACTATTGTATCTAATTTGGATTCTTTTTATCGTATCTTTTACAACAATGATAAGTGCTATTTTTCACAGTCAAGGTATGATTGCATTAATTGCAATTGTTTTCCTGTTAGCCTGTAGAGTAATGGTCGGTTTGAATCCAATAATGAATCAGCTTAATCCAGCTAGTATGAGTAAGTATGCAATGGAAACGTTAGTTACGGGGGGCGTACATTCAAACGCAATAATTACAGGAGTACTAACTATAGTTTGGATCTTATTGACACTCTTCGTAACGTATTATTGGATTGCTAATAAAAAGTTTCATTATGAATAAACGTGATGAGGGTAATGGGGTGTTGGAAGTACTACGAGAACAGTGGTGCCTTATGAATAAGGGACAATAAAAAAATTTCTGGATGCAAGAGGATTTTTTTATTGGGAATAGTAAGGATGAGGGGAGGTGTATTACATATGGGAAAAGGTAGAAGTAATAATGCTGGTAAAAAGCAACCAAATTTCGATGATTCATCTAATTTCGCTAAACAAAGTCAACCGACAGAAAAGAAGAAGAAATAAAAAAAGGAGCTCTCTTTATGAAGAGAGCTCCTTTTTTTAGATATATTGATGTTTCCACACAACAGATCGTGTGTTCAATCAAATAGTCATACATGTAAGGTTTAAACTCCTGCTTCCACTACTGTGGAAGCTTCTCTAAATGATGTGCAATATCAATATACATATTGGAGTAAACGGAATGGATTTCATTACTTGGCGTAGCGTTAGAAGAGAAGTGGACAATTACCATATTCGCTTTCGGATCGATGTAAAGTGTTTGTCCGTAACTACCTAACACTTCAAAAGCACCTTGTTCATTATGCGGAATCCACCATTGATTATGATAAGAAATGGAAGCTCCAGGGCCAACTGCAAGTTCACCTTCTTGCACATTTTTTATATCTTCAGTAATAGAAGAAGGGAGAATTTGTTTTCCGTTATATTCCCCGTTATTTAATAATAATTGTCCGAATCTCGCCATATCTCTAGCAGTTGCATTTAAACCAGCGCTTGCTTGTTCAACTTTTGTTTCATCTGTTACGTAATACGCGTTTTCTTCCATACCAATTTGAGACCATATGCGCTCGCTAACGTTTTCAGCTAATGATTTCCCAGTGATCGTTCGAATAATCCAAGCGAGTGTTTCTGCTGATCCGTTATCGTAAGAAAAATCGGAACCAGGCGGTGCAGTTTCTTCTGCTTCTCGTAACATATCATAAATTTTCATCGGGCCGTCGTAATTTTTACCTCGAGGTAAAATATTGCTCGCCAAGTATAGTTGTGCATCTTGATTTTCTAACGCTGGATGTTCGTATCCGTGAGTAGGGTATTCCACAGAAACTTGCATGTCCATTAATTGCTGTAGTGTTGCTTTTCCAAATGGTGTATTTTTTAATTCTTTTATATATGTATCAGCTGTTTTTTCTAAATCAATACGGTTTTCTTCAGCGAGAGATTGTATTATTGCTCCAGTAAATACCTTTGCTAATGATGCCATGCCATGAGGTTCACTCTCGTTATATCCATTAAAATATCGTTCATAAACAAGTTGTCCATTGTGTACAACGACAAACGCATCTGTTTTGTTATCATCTAAAAGTTTTTTTAGAGGAGTTGTATTTCCCAATCTACGCTCTACAGCAAAATCGTCTAAGTTTTGCAATGCAGATGGGAAGCGAGCAATTTGATCAGGTTTGTTTTTTACATCATTAATTAAAGTAAATTCTTTCATATGTGTGTATGACCAACGTAAGTAAGGATCGTCTAACCAATTTTTCTTCGTCACGTTATTTTTCGATGGAGTCGTTTTATTATGTTTGAAGTATGTAAAACCGAGCCCTGTAATTACAAATATGAATGTGATTATAAGTAAGAGTAGGGGAGATTTTTTTAGTTTCATAGCGGTCCCTCCTTTTTATTTCTATTATAAGTATACGCTTCTATTGAAAGAAATACAAAATAAGGAAAGTAAACGGGGAAGTTTACTTTCCTTATAAAAGTTAAGCGGATATTTGTCCATCTGTACGTTGTTTCTTGAATTTTTGTTTGCGGCCGTGTAATCCATAATATAGAAGTAAAGTGAAAGCAACGATAATAGCTGCGATAAAATACATATTATGGTAACTTGATTTCGCCGCGACGATACCTAAAATGAAAGAACCAAAGCCAATACCACTATCAAAGAATGAGAAGTACGTAGCTGTCGCAGAACCACGTCGATGGTTTGGAGCGGCAGAAATCGCAATCGTTTGGAAGCTAGGAATTAATGTTCCGTAACCTAAACCGATTAGCATACCTGCACCAAGGAACCAAAATGAAGTTTGTGCTTGACTTAAAATGAACATCCCAATTGTGAAAATAATAATAGCTGGATAAACAAGTACGTTTTCACCGAAGCGATCAAAAATCTTACCTGTAAATGGACGAGAAATGACAACAACAAGTGCGTATAAAATAAAGAAGTAACTTGCAATATCAGCTAAACCGAGCTCTTTTGCATAAATAGGAATAAAGGATAAAATACCACTATAAGAAAAGGCTAAAACAAATCCTGTAAGAGCGATTGGAATAGAAGATGGTTCAAGTAAGTCTTTCCATTTCATTTTTTCTCGTTTTTGTTTGCTTACAGGTGCTTCATGCGGAATATTGACAAGTAGTCCTAATAAAAATGCAAGTAATGAAAATACGGAACAAACGATAAATAATACAGTAAACGAAAAATGAGAAATAATTGTTAAACCTAAAAAAGGACCAATTACCATCGGCAGACTCATAAATACGCCGAAATAGGCAAGTGCTTCGCCTCGTCTATGAGCTGGCGCAACATCTGTGACAATCGTACCAGTTGCAGTTGTTGCCATACCGAACCCAATACCATGTAAGAAGCGAAGGGCTAGTAATAAAAATAAACTTTGTGCACCGAAATACATAACGGTAGCGGCTAAAAATAGTGAAAGTGAAATAAATAATATTTTCTTTCTTCCTAAATCATCGAGCCATTTTCCTGTGAATGGTCGACATAAAACAGATGAAATAAGAAAAACAGTTGCAACTAAACCAATTTCCTCAGGTTTTCCTTTTAGGCCGTCTATTACATAGACGGGTAAAGTAGTCATAAGCATATAAAATGTTAAGAAGAGAAATAGACTACTAAAACAAGTTCCGAGGAAATCCTTCGTCCAAAGTTTCTCACTTTGCATGGTCATCCCTCCAAGTTAATCTAAGTTTTTAATAATTTGTTGTAACACTTGAAATGCTTGATGTAAATCATCTTCGTTAATACCTTCTAGCGTCTTTTCTTCAAAAGTATCAACTTCTTCTTGCCATACCGGAATCATTTTTATCGCTGTTTCTGATAACGAAATGAGCTTCTCACGGCGATCTTTTCCTTCAGTACGAATAATCCATCCCATCGTTTCCATACGTGTTAACGTACGAGTCATCGTTGGTGATTCAACATTTAAATACTGACATAATTCTGTTTGCGTACAAGAACCAGTTTGATTAATACGGAAAATTACAGCCCATTGCGCACTAAATAACCCAGTGGGAGATACGCGTTCATTAAATTTCTTCGTAAACTTGCGAGAAGTCTGGCTGACAATGTGAAAAAAATGTTGTTTTTCGTCCATGTATGTTGATCCTTTCAAATTAGTTACCTAGCTAACTATATACTTTTTTATTATAATTGTCTAGTAATAGACATGTTGATTTATGTAAAAAATTCTTATAGGTTTTATGTTGCGAACGTATATTCTACGTGCTATTCTTTAAGTAAGTAAAGAATTTTCTTTCTATTTAAATAGAATGGGGGAACTTGTGATGATTAAGCCTGCAACAATGAAGTTTGTTTCACTATCGAACGGAGAAACGATTGCGTATCAGGAAGTTGGAAGGCAAAATACAGATATTCTTGTACTTATTCACGGGAACATGACATCGTCACAACACTTTGATTTAGTTATTGAAAAGCTGCAAGATCAATACCATATTTACGCTCTCGATTTAAGGGGATTTGGTCAATCAACGTATAATAAAGCGATAGATTCAATACAAGACTTTGCAGAAGATGTAAAATTATTTATCGACGGGTTAAAACTAAAGAAATTTTCATTAATGGGCTGGTCAATGGGCGGTGGTGTTGCAATGCAATTTACAGCGAATCACCCAACTTTTGTAGAAAAGTTAATTTTAGTAGAATCAGTGGGCATGAAAGGGTATCCGATTTTTAAAAAGGATATAAACGGGCAACCAATCGTATCAAGCTTAGTAAAGACGAAAGAAGAAATTGCACAAGATCCCGTACAGATTGCACCAGTGTTAGATGCGATAAAAAATATGAATAAATTATATTACCGTACAGTATGGAATTTATTAATATATACACATAATCAACCTGAACCAGACCGTTATGAAAAGTATTTAGACGATATGTTAACGCAACGTAATTTCGTAGATGTGAATTATGCGCTCATTACATTTAATATTTCAGATGAACATAATGGGGTTGTAGAGGGAAGTAAGCAAATTCATCATATTAAAGCACCAACACTCGTCATACAAGGTGACAGAGATTATGTCGTACCGCAAGTAGTCGGTGAGGAGTTAGCAAAACATTTGCCAAATGCAGAGTTGAAGGTATTAGAAGATTGCGGTCATTCGCCGTTTATTGATTGTTTAGATGTATTTATAAAGCATGTAGAGGATTGGTTAGAACAGAAATAATCCCCGAAATGAAAGATATTGCATATACTATAACATTGTAAGTAAAAGGGGAGATTATCTATGCACCATCCGTTCTTAATTGCGCATTCTCCATATAATCATCATGTGTATACAAAAATGATGATAGCTCCGCTGTATATGCAAGTTTCACCAGTTGTAGTTCCGTTACAAATACAACAGACACCAATTGTTCATTCGCATCATTATTTGTATGAAACTGCTTTTTATAAACATCCGTATTTCAAGCAATTCCATAACAATGTGAAAGCACAAGTTTGGGAAGGATAAAAAGCTAAAAGATTCATTCTTTTAGCTTCTTTTTTATTGCGAATATTCGTACACGCATTTGCAGAAACAGTTTATAATGAAAAGTGGAAAGCGTGAGAAGGAGAGGGAAAGGGAATGTCAATGCGTTTTACTTTTTGGATTATGGTTGGGATTGTAGCAATCTCGGGTTTGTCACAAGGAATGCTTTTACCGGCCATTGCAATGATTTTTGAACAAGAAGGGGTTAGTTCAAGTATTAACGGTATTCATGCGACAGCACTATACATTGGGATATTAGTGATCTCACCGTTTCTTGAAAAACCGATGCAAAAGTTTGGAATGAAGCCAATTATTGTCAGTGGTGGGTTTCTCGTTATTATTTCATTATTCTTTTTTACACAAACATTTTCATTTTGGGTATGGTTTATCCTTAGATTTCTAGTTGGCGTGGGAGATCATATGCTACATGTCGGAACACAAACATGGATTACGACAACATCGGATCCGAGTAAAATAGGTAGACAAGTATCGATATACGGTGTATTCTTCGGAATTGGTTTTGCCGTCGGTCCGTATTTAGCAAGCACAGTTCAGTACGGTCTTGCAACGCCATTTATTATATCTACTATACTTTGTCTAATAGGTTGGCTCCTATTACTTCCAACAAAAAATGCATTCCCGGCGCAAGATGAAAGAGAAGTGAAGAGTGAATCATCATTTTCTCGTTATAAACAAGTTGTTGGATTAGGATGGATTGCACTGCTGGGACCACTTGCATATGGCGTACTGGAAGCAATGTTAAACAGTAACTTACCAGTATACGCGCTTCGAAAAGGATGGTCCGTTTCAGAAGTATCCTTCTTATTACCAGCATTTGCAGTTGGGGGCATTATTACACAAATTCCGCTCGGTATATTAAGTGACAAATACGGAAGGGATCGTATTTTAACGTGGACGTTCTGCATAAGTACGGGCATTTTCTTGCTTGCAGCCGTATTTGATCAATATTATTGGATCGTCTTTGCCTGCATGTTGTTAGCGGGTATGGTCATTGGATCGTGCTTCTCGTTAGGACTTGGATTTATGACAGATTTATTACCGAGACACTTATTGCCAGCAGGTAATATATTATCTGGAATCGCCTTTAGTTTAGGAAGTATACTGGGGCCTGTATTAGGAGGCGTATTTATAGAAAAAATACAGTATACAAGCTTTTTTATTGCGGTTATGATTATAATGGGAATTCTCGCAATGTTATATATGATTTACATGAAGAATCAATTCGCATCAAGAAAAATAGAAAGTAGGTTAGGGCATGACAAAACAACCTAATAAAAAGAAATTTGAAGTACTCGAAAATGAAACAATTACAGACTGCTTAGCACGTATGGAACAAGAAGGTTACGCACCGTCTCGCCGCATGGAAGAGCCAATCTTTCATGAGGTGAAGAAAGACGGCAAAACAGTAGTAGAACCGTGCGGTAGAAAAATTGTTTTTGAAGGGAAATTGAAGTAATACAAATAGCAAATTCTCTTTATAGTATAGCGCCACCCAATTCATTTGAGTTGGGTGGATTTTTTTATACTGACCAATGAAAGACTAGGCTAAATGATCTTCATTTGTAAAGGTAGTATGGAGAGGGATTAACTACATGTAAAAGTAAATGGAAGGATGTTTTATTTATAGAATTTTAGCGTTGGAATAAGAATGAGAAAGCTGGACTATGGATACCTTTGTAGGAAAGAACAATGATACAAAAGTAGCATGATTTCAAATGTATTTATTTGTATGATAAAAACAAAATATACTGTAATGTACGGAAGGGGGGATACACCATGATACAAAGCATATATGAAACGCATTTACATGTGAAAAATTTAGAAAAGGCGATAGATTTCTATCAAAATAAGTTAGGTTTAACATTAGCAAAAAAACTATCAAAAAGGCGGGTTGCTTTCTTTTGGATAGGAGAAAGTAAAAAACAAATGCTTGGATTATGGGAAGTACATAGTAATGAAGATTTTGAGATGAAACACTTCGCTTTTCGTGTAGATGTAGAGTTTTTAAAGATTTCTAAATTATGGTTAGAGAATCGTGGAATAGAGGTAGTAGGGAGTCAGGGGAAAGGGAATGAAGAACCAATTGTTCAAAGATGGATGCCAGCTGCAAGCGTATATTTTCTAGATTGTGATGGAAATAAATTAGAGTTTATTTCTATGTTATATGATGATCCAGATGAATTAGAATATGCAACGTATTTAAGTGAATGGGAAGCGGAGCACCAAGAAGAATAAAGTGAAACTTTAATCAGTAGGGGTTTTATAGCTTTGTATTATGTTAAATAGATAGAGACAAAAAAATCCTTCAAGAAAAGGCATGTTCTTGAAGGATTTTTTTATTGTTTGTAACTTATTAACGATCTTCACGTTTAGATATTTCAGCGCGTTGAATATAACCATCAGAGAAGCTGAAATAAAGAGAATAGCTTCCTCGATTATATATAAAGCCTTCGCTAGTCATATCCTCTCCGATTAAATCGGGCTCACCAAACCACTCTTTTAATTCATCGATAGAAATATCCATTTTCACCCATATATATCTAGCGTCCCAAGGGTACATATCAATATTATAATCGCCGTATACCGCTATATTAGGTGCATCACATTCTGTACATGGTGCTTTTTTCAAAACATCAGGCACTCCATATTCTTTTTTTACTTCAGATATATCTTTACGCAATGAATTTAATGTAAATGGACCAAACGTTCCATTCTGTAAAGCGGTTGTTAACATTTGTTTCAGTTCTTCTTTTGAATTGATGTTGAAATTATAATTTCTGTTTTTTGCTATTGCATTATAGAAAAATTGTGCATACTGCTCACGCTTCACAAATGTGTTTCCGTTAAAATTACCTGACCCGTCACCTTGTGCTATACGGTTACTACGCAGTGTATTTACAGCTTCATAAGCCCAATGACCTTTTGGTACGTCTTTAAATTTCCCTTGTTCTTTTGATTCTAAATGAAATGCTTTTTGTAATATTACTGCCATCTCATATCGAGTTAATACATCATCTGGACGGAATGTACCTGTTCCATCACCTGTCATAATTCCAGCTTGCGCAATGGCTTTAATATCTTTTTCAAACATATGATTTGTAATGTCACTAAACATATTTCCTTGTTTATCGTCTACTTTTAAACCTAAATGTCGATTGACTAAAGAAGCTACCTGTCCTCTAGTAACATTGTCGCCAAAACCAAATTTCCCATTTCCATACCCCTTATAAATCCCTGCTGCTGCTAAGTAATCAATAGCATCTTTTGACCAGTGGTCCTTTGGTACATCTGTAAATACAGTGTTCGTATTGCTAGCTACCTTATAGCTATTCGTAGTTGTTTGTGCATTAGCTGTACCTATCATCGTTGTAGTTACTAGTGCTGCGGTGATTACGAATCCGAAAAAATTTTTAGCTTTGCTTGTTTTCTTCCCCATTTGCGCAAGCCTCCCCAGTTTCATTTAACTTTATTAAATATACTCATTACGATGCATGCATTTAATACAACTAAATGCATGCATCGTAATTGTAACATGTAAGTTATAATTATTTGTCATTTATTTCCGTAATATGGATGGAATTTTGATAATATAACCAAACATGTGGATAATTGATATTCAGCGTTATTTAATGATGATACATACAGTAAAATGTTTTGTTTTCCATTCTACGATAGAAAACAGAACGTATATTTGGTATAATCGAAATATACTATATGAAACGATGTACATGAGTTTGACATGTATGTATTAAGGTACGTACTACATAACAATAACTACGCTTTATACAAATCAATCGTTAGAAAGGAAAAGAAGTAATGAATCAAATTTCATTTGAAGATTTATTTGAAGAAGAAAACGCGAAAGAAAAGGTGGAGGTAGCTGAAATACCAGTACCTTTATCACCATTGCAAAGAGATATATTGGAATTAATGGATTCTGAAGAAATAAGTGCACTTGAGCTGTGTGAACAATTAATACGAGCTGGAAAAATATCAGATGAAAGATTCACAACGAATAAGCCGAAAGCATATGGAGAAGTATGCTTACTATTAGAAGGATTTGTTAAAGAAGGAAAGCTTATTTTTATTAAAGACGATGAGAAAAGAGATAGAGTTTATAAATTGAATGTAGAAATGTTTAACGGATAAGGTGTGCAGGGGGAATTCATTCATTTTTCTCATTAAAAAAGGGTGTCAATCTTACTTAGATTGACACCCTTTTAATCATCTAACACCTTACATGTTTACGCTTGAACCCAAGTCTTCCTCTATCAAGTTCTTTTTGAATACTCTCTGCAGCATTTAGCAAACTACTTTTTTTATTATCACGTTTTATTTCAACTATACCAACTTCTTTTGCAATCTCGACTGCTTTTTCGTGTAGTGGTACATAGGAAATTGCTACAGTGTTTAGAAAATTATTCATAGCGGATTTAGTTCGTTCTGGCGAATCATGGATTGTCTTTTTCACCATTTCAAGCATATCGGAAAGTTGGCTTTCAGAAAATTCATCGTCTTTGCGATTTCCTAAAAGCCAGCAGTAGCAACTCCAGCCTGCAGACATTTTAAGCTCTTCACCACTTGCAATCCATTTATCAGCAACTTCTTGAGCGATATTTGATTCGGATAAAGTAACTGCCACCACATAATCAGACAACATATAAAAATACGCTCCGTCTATCCATCGATCAAAATCAGACTCCCTCATAGCTTTCGGGTCCGCAATAATGCCTGCAAAATACATAGCATCGTAGTTGCCTGTGGCATAAAGTTCTTCTGCTAACTCTTGGTTTATTTTTATTTTTTTTGCGATTGGTTTCATAGCACCTGTAGCTACGCCGAAAACTGGTTCCTGCGCACCGTTAGATATGTATATTTTTTTCGTTCGTTCCTTGCCTAGAGCTTCAAGCTCTTGCATAACTGTTTTAAAATCCAAAGCTGTGCACTTCCTTTCTTCATGTAAAAACCATTTTAATTGAGAACAACTAACCTATATTTTTTATCATGTTTTCCATACTTCCTAATTTTAAATCTTATGTGAGTAGGATGTCTACTTTCTATCATTTGTTGATAATTCAGTTAGTGATTTTGAAAATTTAGCTTTTTACATAGAGTTTTAGCATAAAAAAACTAATGATTAAAATTTCACTTTAACTTTGACTCTTTCTCGGTATTATCATGTTATTATTTGGTAAGGGGATAAATGGAATGTAAAGTTAAACATGTGAGGTTGGTTATAAATGATAAAGAAATTTACGAGAATAGTATTAACTGCAGTGATGCCAATTAGTATGATTGTGGGTTGTGGAAATACTGAAAAAACTGAAGCAAAAGAGCCGAAAGCGATACAATCGGAGAAAAAGGATTATACGGATTACTCATATGGAAGCAAAGGTATAGTAGTAAGCGGAAAAGCGAAAGAACGTCAACAATACGAGGTGGGATATATGGATGATAACAAGTTAATTGGGATTGACGAAAATATTGAGGACTGTATTGTGTTAGATAATAAAGATGAAGCGGGTCTTGTTTGGAAGCAAATAGAGCGTGGATCGATTATTGAAGTGCAATATGGTAAGGACCGCAATGATATTGTAGGTGTACAATTAGTAGGAGATCGTGAGCCATACGAAATTAGTGATAAGTTTGATCGAAATACGATAAACGAGATTGTCGAAAATGTTAAAGGGAATTTGCAATAGATGTATTTCGCTAGTATAGGATTTCTTATCATGAAATTGTGAATCAACGGCATTTTTCATATGAAAATGCCGTTGATTTGTGTTAAAAAGTAAATGCTATTCTATAGTCTTGTAACAAAACACGTATTAATAAATACACAAATGAATTATTCTTCTTTTAGTTTTGATGATTGTCTTAAAGTCATTGTCCAAAATAAAAGAGCACAAGCACTAACAGACATACCTAATATACATACTCCATCCCAACCATATTTTGCATATATATTTGTTGAAAGAATGGCGCCTGTTGCGCTACCGATAGAATAAAAAATCATGTAACTGGCAGTGAGTCGACTTCTCGCTTCAGGACGCACTGTGAAAAGCATACTTTGATTGGTGACATGTACAGCTTGCACCGCTAAATCTAAAAGGATAATGCCGAAAATTAGTAATAATAGAGAATGGTTAATAGATTTAATTAGGAGCCATGAAAGTACTAATAATGATAAGGCTATGCCAGTTGTTCTTTGTCCGAATCCTTTATCAGCTAATTGTCCAGCTTTAGTAGCAGCTAATGCACCTGCAACTCCAGCAAGGCCGAATGCACCAATAGCTGTATGCGAAAGATTATGTGGTGTAACACTTAGCGGCAATACTAAAGAAGTCCATAAAATACTGAATGAAGTGAAAATAAGCAATGCTAATATTCCGCGAACGCGTAAAAGTCGTTCTTCTAAAAACAATAAGAGAACAGAGTGTATTAATTTTCGGTAAGACATAGTTGTCACTTGTTTATGTCCAAGAGTAGGTAAATTTTTGTGTAACAAAACAGTTACGAAGAGTAAAAGAATAGCGGAGGTGAGATAAACAGATCGCCATCCAGCTAAATCTGTTAATGTGCCTGCAAATGTACGAGCAAGGAGAATACCTATTACAACGCCACTTGTAACGAAACCTACTATGCGCCCACGTTCGGCTGGATTAGCTAAAATTGATGCATATGCGACAAGTGTTTGCGTAACAGTTGCAAGCATTCCTACTAAGGCCATACCTGTAAAAAGTACGGTGCTTGAGGGAGCACACCCAATTATAATTAAAGCGAAAACAGATAAAAGCATTTGGACAATGATTATTTTCTTTTGATTTAATAAATCACCGAGTGGAACTAATAAAAGTAAACCGAGTGCATAACAAACTTGAGTAATAGTAATTACGATACCGATAGTTGAATGACTAATCTTAAATTCATTTGACAATGAATCAAGTAGTGGATGAGCGAAGTATATGTTTGCCACAGCCATCCCGCAAGCTATTGCGAATAATAGAGTCATATAACGAGACATGGGTGCATGAACAGATGAATGTATATGAGTATGTTTTAGAATAGTCAGCATTTTTTCTTTACTATTCATAAAATCAGCTCCTTTTTGTATTGTTAAAAATAACGTACCGAACGGTATGTTATTTTGTAAGTAAAATATAATATTGGAGAAACCTATATGTCAAGTTTTTTTGAATTTGATAAGATTTTTTGACACACCGTTTATAATCTAATACGATATATAATATACTGATTGGTACATAAATAGTGATGTGTAACCTTAATAATTAGATGTAGAAAGGAGATGGTTTTAAATGGCACGACTACGCGAATTTGATGAAGAAAAAGCTTTGGATGCTGCTATGCAACTCTTTTGGGAGAAGGGATACGCAGCTACTTCATTAAGCGATTTAACTGCTAAAATGGAAATACAAAAGCCGAGTTTATATTCAGCATTTGGTGATAAAGAGGGGTTATTTGAAGCAGCATTAAGGAGATATACAAATTTACATGCGGCTAATATACGAACAAAACTTCAAAAAGAACAATCTGTAAAAGAAGCGATTCGGACGTTTTTTGAAAATATGGTGGAAGAGGAATATAAAAAAGAGTTCAGTAAAGGCTGTTTTTGCATTAACACAATGGTCGAACTTGCTCCTCATAATGAAAAATTTGAAGTACTGACTAGAGAACATCAAATGTATCTTACGGTTGTTTTTCAAGAATTAATTACGAAGGGAATTCAATCAGGAGAATTACAAAGTGATTTGAACGCTAAAGCAGTAGCGCAAACATTAGTCACTTTTTTAATTGGATTAACAGTGTTAATGAAATCACGTCCAGAACGTTCTGTTATAGATAATTCGGTATCAGTAATAGTATCGTTAGTAAAATGATAATGATCTTTGGGTAAGCTGTTAATCAGCAAATTACATATTAATAAAGTCGATTCCTTATGGAGATAAGAAATCGACTTTATTAATTATCTTTTTTGTAAGTTGTCTTTCCAAAAATTATAGCTATTATCAATAACTTCTTTTAATTTGAAATAGTTTTTCCAAGTATCTTTTACGTGGTAGAGAGTTTCTTCGTCTATAAAAACGTCTGAGTAATCACTTATATACTTCCATTCCTCATCATTATTAAAGTAATACATCGCGAATTGATTGCCTTCGTCATTTAACATGTCGTCTGCCAAAACGCCATCCCAGTTCATATAAATTTCTGTGCCAGTCATTTGTCTAAGTTTAAACTGTTTAATTTCGTCTAGGGACTCTTCTTCAAATTCTTCACTAAATAAATTATGTTCAAGTATCCATCCTAAAAACATACCAGTATGTACAAAAGCTTGATCAATTGGTAAGTCTTCAGAAAAATCACCTTCATAATGGTACTTCGCTTTATCGGAAACAATCGTATGTAACAATCAGTTCATCCCCTTTAACTACTATTAAACTTGTACTTTTTGTTTTAATAGTTTAACTATGTTTTCAAGCCCTTCAAAATATATCCCATCTGCTGAATATCGTATGTACTCTCGTTTTTTTATCATTTTTTGGTCTTCTTCATTTCAGGTATCAATATGAGGGATTTTTGCAAAATAAAACTCTTTTCAATGTAAAAGGTTACATCTATATTATCGTAAGAATGTAAAAATGTTAATATTTTCAAAGAGAAAAGTAAAAGGAAACAGCATTTATTTAATAGAGACTTGATAGTTATGAAAAATTATAAACATCCTTCTTGTTGAAGCAAAACAGTAAAAGGTATCCTAATCTATTTTTTGAGAAGTAGTAGTGTGCAAAAGGGGACAAGTTCTTTTGACGGCAATAGCAATTGGTTATAAAATAATGTCTGTTAAGGGATTTTTTAGAAAATATAATTCGCCTTCTGGGGATAAAATGAAAAGGTGGAATAAACATATTTTCATACATAGTAGATTCATAGTCTTTCACGATTGAGAAAATAAAGGGAGGTTGAGATATTTACACGAACAGTGTAGATATCGATTACAGCAATGAATATAAAAAAACGAGTAATCGCACTATCAACAAGTTTAGTGATTTTAGGGAGTGCACCTTTATCACTATCAGCAGAAGAGATAAACAAATCTCATACTGACCAGCTTAGTATTGCACAAGGGGAACGTGGAACGAGCGGGTTACGTTATTCTGATTTCAATCTAGAAACTCCTGATCACATGCAAATTAATGAAGCGGAAGTATCAGGAAATGAGAAAATTCTTTTAGAAGAATATAAGCATAAATATTCTGAATCAGAAGAATTACATAAAATGAAAGAAGCGAAAAAAGGCCAAGTAGCGGAAGAAGAAGCTATTTCAAACATTGAAAAAGCTTTTGAACATGTAGATGGTCGAAATGATGGTTCTACTCGCGAAATGAAGCCGGTTGAAAAACGGAGAGCTATTCAGTATAGCGCATCGATGACTACGAAGAAATATGGAACGCTTGCAGGTACTCCATTTGTAGAGTGGATTGTTCCAGCAGGAAACCCTGATATTCGCCCAGCTAATCCGATGAAAGCACGTTATATTACAATTCACGAAACTGCAAACACTGCCCGCGGTGCAAATGCTGAAAACCATGCGAAGTATTTGTATAAACAAGCAACGGAAGGTACGTTCCGAACAGCTTCATGGCATTTTACTGTAGACGATAAACAAATTTATCAGCACTTACCAACAAATGAAAACGGTTGGCATGCAGGAGATGGGGATGGATTAGGAAATAGAGAATCTATCGGGATTGAAATTTCAGTTAACCAAGATGGAGATTACAATAAAGCGTTAGAGAATGCAAAGAGACTTGCAGGTTATTTAATGAACAAAGAAGGTATTAGTGCGGACCACATTTATAGGCATCAACAATGGAGCGGGAAAAACTGTCCTGATATTTTAATTTCCCGTGGGAATTGGACTGGCTTCGTACAAGGTATTCAATGGTATGCAAATGTTAACGCACAAATTGATTCGCCTTTACAAGAAAGAAATGAGTTATTTGATTCCAATGAATATAATCCAGCTGAACCTAATATGGAGCTTGTAGTGAATGGTGATGGTATAAACGTACGTAGTGGTTCGGGACTTGAACATCATATCGTTCGTAAAGCTTCAAACGGAGATCGTTACAAAGTGTTAGCAGTTAAAAATGGTTGGTATAAAGTAGGTAACGATGAGTGGATTTTCTATAACCCAAGTTGGATTAAAATAAACTATAATATGCCACATAAAGAAGTACAAAAACCAAAAGATGATATTACAGGTGGATGGTTTGAAGGGAACATTCGTAAGCTGAACAGCCTAGGAATTATGAACGGTGAAGGAAATGGTGTATTTGCGCCTTATCGTAATGTTACGAGAGCTGAGTTTGCAACATTAATCTCAAATGCTCTCAAGCTACCGGAAGGAAATAAGTCATTTGTAGACATTAATAAAGCGCATCCATCACTTCATAGCGGTATTAAACGTAGTGCAAGTGCGGGAATTATTAACGGTCGTGGTGGCGGGATTTTTGATCCTAACGCATCTATCACACGTGAAGAAGCATCGATCATGATTGACAACGCATTACAGTATAACGGTGTTACAGGTGAATTAGTTGCATTGCCATTTAGGGATAAACATTTGATCACATATAAACAGCCTGTTCAACGATTATATAGCTTAAAAGTAGTTACTGGTGTTGGAAATAATGAGTTTAATCCTAAAGGGACAGCAACTCGTGGTGAAGCAGCTTCCTTTTTAGTGAAGATGTTAGATGCAAGTCAAAAATAGAAAGAATCATAAAGGAGCTATCCAAAATGAGAATTTGGAACAGCTCCTTTTTATATAAGCCCTTATTAAGCCCCTTCCAAGCCCCTTATAAGCACCTACCAAGTAATAAATCACTAAGAAAAGAAAAAACAAAACAAAACAAAAACAACTACAAGAACAAAAAAGCGCGAAAAAATAAAACCGTCGTTGTAGTAGTTAAAAAAATTTGGAATTCAACTGCAAAAACCAATCCCTCACTCCTATATGTATATTGAAGGATTGAAATCTGCCTTTTTATAAGTGCGAGGGGGAGGTAAACATATGGCGGTGTACCGTAATGTGCAAGTGAACTTTTGGCAAGATGAATTCATATTAGATTTAACGCCAGAGGAGCGTTATTTTTACATATATTTGTTAACTGGTACGAAAACGAAGCAATGTGGAGTTTACGTATTACCGAAGCGTGTGGCAGAACTTGAAACAGGTTACAATATGGAGACTGTTGAGAAGTTATTAAATAGGTTTGTAGAATACGGAAAAATTTTATACGATGCGGAAACGAAAGAGTTATATATAATAAATTGGCTACACTATAATCCTATTTTAAATACGAATGTAGAAAAATGTGTGTTACGTGAGTTAAAGACTGTAAAAAATAAAGAATTCATACATATGTTTTTACGTACATGTCTGGAAGAAAAATGGAAGATCCCATTGTTATTGCAGTATTTTGGTATGCCAAAGGAAGAGGATACTAGTAGTTTACAAGAAGTTGTTGAAGAAATAAAAGATGTGGAAGTGGAAGAGGACACTCTACATAGTGAAGTTTATAAGTTTTACGAGCAACATATAAGTAGTCTATCCCCATATATCGTGAAGGAATTGAAAGAATGGATACGAAAAGTTTCAGGAGAGAGAGTATTAGAGGCGCTTAAAATTGCGTTTGAACATAATAAGAGAACGCTCGCTTATGTGAAGGGGATTTTGAGGAATTGGTGTATCGAATATGGTGGAGAGAAGTGTGTAATGGGTAGTTTAGAGAGAAGGAGAAGTGTTTTGAGTAGTGTGTTTTAATTTACATTAACTTAATGTAGAATGTATGTTCGTTATTGCGAGTTTTATGCTATACTACATACAAGTAAATAAGGGTATTTTTATAATGGATCAACAGATGCGGGGGAACAAAGTTTGACTATAAATACAGCTCGTTTATTTCAATATATTCATATGACAGAAGAGCAGGAACAATTATCATTACGTTATTTAAAAACGAGAGAAGAAGAGATTTTAAATAATATACAACTAACGACAATTAGAGATCAAAAAAGAAGTGATTTTGCAAATCAGTTTATAAATGATTTTAGGAAGGTATATAAGCAAGATCCAGCTTTCTTACGATTATTCTATTATTTATTAGGAGAACAGTTGTTAAATGTTCTTATAATAAGGTTTAAATATGTGGATTTTGCTAATATGAAGGTTTATTTAGAGAAAAGTGCACTTCCATTGGATAAACTTGTAGTAATTTCTTGTAAATATTTAGCTAATATTTCGAGTTATGTAAATGAGGCATATGTTTTTCTTCGAGAATTAATAGATGAGAATCCGAATTATATAGAAGAGCAGCTATTAAAATTATCAAATCAACAGCAACTATCACTACTTCTCGTAATGTTTGAAGTAGATTATGAGAGGTTCCATACGTATAGCTCTTTATTGGAAGAGAGATTAAAAGAACATGCTGAATTTATTTTGAATTTGAATGGGGAAAAGGAAAAGATTGAAGCAACTGAAAGATATATAAAAGATGAAAGTGATAGGGAATTATTTTTAGGTGGAAATTTACCAGACTATATTTGGCGACTATTATTTCATGTTCATAAGTATTCAAACGTTGCGAGGCGATATGTGGAAATATTAGCAAAGAAAAACGTGTGGGGGTTTATAAATCATGCTACGCGTTACGTGTGTCAAACTCTCAATCAGCCTCAAAACTATAAACGAACAGGGAGTGTAAATAAGAAAACCTATAATGAAATTCAAAGCTTTTGTAAACAGTTTTGGATTTCTGAGGAAAGATTCTTTGCGCACCGCCTGAGGCAACATGATTTAAATAATGAAGAATTTTGTAAAGCGTATGAATATGAAATGTTATGCTCCGTGGCGGAAGAAAATCCTGAATTTGTTCAACGTACTTTGCAGTATGTAAGTAAAAGTAATTACCTCATAATCGCACGAACGTTAGCTGAAAAAGGACATGAGTTAAATAGAGGGAGAATGCGAGAAGAATTTTTTATCGCTGCTTTGCAACTTAAGTTGTCTACGGTGCGGGATACGTATCGTGATTATTTACTCGGGAAATTGTCATTTGATGAAATGAAGCAAATACTTACAAACCCGAAATATAGAAATATGTATTGGGATATGCCAGTTTTAGAAGTTGTACTTCTTTGGGATATAGATGATGTAGCAAAAAGAGAAGCGGCACTTACCTTGCAATTTGGAGATGTATATAGTTTTAATTTATATGAACTTCTGTATGAGTGTTCAATTAGAGGAATAGAACCAGAACAAATAATAGAAGATCTACTTTCTTACGGGCTAAGTAAGGAAAAGCTGATCGATTATTCAGTTGAACAAGTCTCACATTATGTAGAAGAGAGAAATAAAGCGAAGGAAGCGCTCGTTACAATCATTGTAAAAGAACAGGCATACATAATAGAACGATTTGATACGTATTCTGCTGAGGCAAAAGCGTATATTTTGAATGAATTAGCAAGAGATAACAAGGTTGAAATACGTCCAGTTTTAATTAAAAACTTAGGTGATTCATCTAAAAAATTACGTAAGTCTATAGTTGAGCTGCTTTCAAAAGACATAGAAGCGGCAGAATATGTAGCGGTTGAACTTCATAATAAAAAGAAAATTGTTCGTGAAAATGTGATGAAACTGCTTATAGAGTATAAGATCGAAAAATATACAGAACTTGTACAGGAAGCTTTGCAAGATAAGAAGAATGCCTCTTTGGCCGAGAAATTTGCTCCATTACTTGAAGTGGGGAGAAGCGCAGAAAATATAGAAGAACTTTGTGGCCGTATCGTAACGGAACAAAAAAGAAATTCACTTCTGCAATTGATTGGGGATGAACCACAAATCCGTCTTCGTCATTCTAATGAAATTGCCGATGCTACAATTCCATTAGCTTATTTGCGGCAGTACATTTCAGATTCTGTTATCGAGAAGAAAGAAGAAGTTGAAGCGATTGGGAGTACTTTAAATGAACAGGACTTGAAAGAATGTGTGCAAGAAATATATCAAACATGGATTTCTCAAGATGCAGATGTGAAGAAACGCGGTATTCTTTCGTTATATGGAATATATAGTGATGACAAAATGGTCGGCATACTGAAAAAGCAAATCGATGAATGGGTGCTCGATATGCGAGGGAAAATTGCAGCTGATGCTGTTCGGGCTTTAGGCTTGTCCTCATCTAAGCTTGCACTTATGTCTATTCATGCAATGGCCTTTAAATATAAACATAAACAAGTGCGTAATGCGGCAAAAGAAGCACTAAGTCTCGCTGCAAAAACACGTAGTATAACGGAAGAGGAGCTGGAAGATCAACTGGTACCAAATCTTGGTTTCAATATACGTGGTGAGAAGGAGATTGATTTTGGGAATAGGTGTTTTACGGCCATATTAACTGCAGAGTCAAAAATTGAATTAGAGACAGAAGAAGGGAAACGTATGAAGTCACTTCCAAAGCCGAATGCAAAAGATGATATAGAAAAAGCTGAATTAGCTAAGAGAGAGGTATCCACTTTAAAGAAAGAGCTTCGAAGTGCTCTTTCCATGCAGAAACAACGTTTGGAAGCTGCTCTATCAAGAAAGCGCTATTGGTCATACGATTCGTGGAAGGCGCTATTTCTGGAGAATCCAATTATGAAGCAATTTGCAACTTCACTTATTTGGGGTGAATATACGGAAGGAAAGTTACTGGAAATGTTCCGTTATGCGGAGGATGGTACGTTTTATTCGGTGATAGGAGAGAATCATGAATTTTCGTCTGGAACCGTGATTGGTTTCATTCATCCGTTAGAATTATCCGAAACGGAAAAGGAATTGTGGAAAGAGCAACTGGAACATTCTAAGATTGTCCAGCCGTTCTTACAAATGGAACGTCCAGTGTTTGTAGTAGAGGAAAATGATAAGGTTACTGTTGAGAGGTTTGGTGGTATTTTATTAAATGGTCGCTCGTTATTCGGTAAGATGACGAAACTTGGATGGATTCGCGGATCAGTTCAAGATGGCGGTGTGTATTATACGTTTTATAAAGAAGATACTCGCACTGGATTAGGGGCACAACTGTCATTTAGCGGAGCGCCGATTGGCTATGAAGATGAAGAAGATATATGTGTGTATGATATTGAATTTTATAAAGCAGGTACAGTGAATCGTGGTTCATATGAATACGATGAAATTGATGATGAAAGACGCATTGTGCCAAAAGAAGTAGATAAGTATTTCTTTAGTGAAATATTATATGATGTACAATTAGCGACCGATTCAAATCTTGGTCATAATGAAAGCTGGCGTAATAAACGATAAAAATTCCCCCTTCATTTGTAGGAAAATGAAGGGGGTTTTCAACTTTTCAAAAAGGTTCTTTCAAAATAGAAGCGAATAGTTTGAGAAAGGAGGGGTTATATGGAAGTTGTTATAAAGAAGAAACGAACTAGGGGTAAGAAAATTTTCATTTGGTCTAGTAGTATCGTTCTTTTATTAGTTATTTGTACAGCGATTTTTTTAAACATATATACGCTGAAATCTGTGCCAAAGATAGATGGAACGATAAAACTAGAGGATTTACAACGTGCTGTTACGGTAAAGCGAGATAGTAAAGGAGTACCACATATTAAAGCGGAAAATGCACATGATTTATATTTTTCGCAAGGGTATGTACAAGCGCAAGATCGATTATTTCAAATGGATTTAAGTAGAAGGCAGGCTTCTGGGATGTTAAGTGAAGTTGTGGGGGAAGCAGCTGTTGATCGAGATAAGTTGTTTCGAACGCTCGGTTTACGGCGAGCAGCCGAAGCGTCTGTTAGCCAATATGATGGAGAAGCGAAATTTGCTCTGCAGTCATTTGCTGATGGGGTGAACGCTTTTATACGTGAGGCAAAAGAGGAAAAGAAATTGCCGGTCGAGTTTACTATATTAGGCTACGAACCTGCTGAATGGTCTATTGTTGATACGTTAACAATTGGAAAGTATATGGCGTTTGATTTAGGCGGACATTGGCACGGACAGGCATTTCGATATTGGGCGCTGAAAAATTTGCCGAAAGAGCAAGTAAATGAGTTATTTCCTACATATCCGAAAGATGCGCCTAGATTGCTAGCTGAACTGAAAAATACAAATGTAAACGTAGCACAAAGTTTTGCAAAAGCAATCATTCCACCAGAGTTTAATGGTAGTAATAACTGGGTTATAAGCGGTGAGAAGAGTGCGTCTGGTAAGCCAATTTTAGCGGATGATCCTCATTTATCACTTGCGACACCTTCTATTTGGTATCAATCGAAACTTGAGATGAAAGATTTACATGTGAGTGGCGTTATTTTCGCTGGCGTACCCGGGGTTATATTAGGACACAATGACAAAATAGCATGGGGCGTTACGAATACAGGTCCTGATGTGCAAGATTTATATATTGAGAAGAGAAATCCTAATAATGAAAATGAATTTCTGTATAACGATAAGTGGGAAAAAGCTACAGTGGTTGATGAATCTATTAAAGTAAAAGGCGGAAAGACAATACCGTATAACGTTACCGTTACGAGGCATGGTCCAGTTATTTCAGAGTTTGCGGATAAGGGGAAGAAGAAAACGAAAACAGTATTCGCTTTGAAATGGACTGCTTTGGAGCCTTCCGCTGAATTAAAGGCTGTATTAAATATGAATAAGGCGAAAGACTGGAATGAGTTTGAAACGGCTCTTCAAGATTTCCATACCCCAACTCAAAACTTTGTATTTGCATCAAACGACGGCACAATTGCTTATAAAGCAAATGGAAATATACCAGTGCGTAAAAAAGGTGATGGTAGTTTACCTGTTCCAGGATGGACAGATGAATATGAATGGGAAGGGTATATTCCGTATGATCAGCTTCCAAAAGTAATCAATCCAAAACAAGGGTTTATTTCAACTGCGAATAATAAAATTGTAGATGATAATTATCCGTATCATATTAGTAATACGTGGGCGCAGCCATATAGGCAAATGCGTATTCAAGAGTTTTTACAAGAGAAGGAAAAATATACAGTGAAAGATTTAGAAAAATTACAGATGGATCAAAAAAATTTATACGGGAAAGAGTTTACTCCTATATTTTTAAAAGAGTTAAATAAAGTATCTTTAAATGAAGTAGAGAAAGAAGGTGTAAAACAATTAACGAAGTGGAATTTTTACGATAGTAAAGATGAGGCGGCACCGTTACTATTCCATTTGTTAATGAAAGAGATTTCAAATACGTTATTTTCAAAAGAAATACCGAAAGATGTGATGGAGTTATTTGAAGGGAAGTCACAAGTTGTGGATGAATTGATTCGAAAAGAAGTAGCAGGAGAAAATAGCGCTTGGTTTAAGAAATACGGGGGCTTCACAAAAGTTGTGCATACATCGTACGAGAATGTAATGAAGAAATTACAGAAGGAATATGGACCCGATGTTACAGAGTGGAAGTGGGGCGATTACCATCAACTTGCTTTTACACATCCAATCTCAAAATCATCTAGTATGTTAGCGTTACTAGCATTTAATCGTGAGAAACCAGTTCCAATTGGCGGAAGTCAAGTTACCGTTCAAGCGGCGAGTTACGGAGATAACGGTATTGTCAATCACGGAGCTTCTTGGCGATTCGTTATTGATACGAAAGATATGTCAAACGGTTATCATATCGTAGGACCAGGACAATCAGGACATTTTAGAAGTGATTGGTATCATGATCAAATAGATGATTGGGTAAATGGCACGTATCATACGACTACATTGAATACGGAGGGGATAGAAGGGAAGGTGTTAAATTTGGAGCCGAAGTGATAGAGTGTTTTTGTTTGTGGAGAGGACTAGTAATAATCTTTTTGATAATGAAATCTTATCATTTAGAACATAACCCAGTTCTTAAATCATTTTAACAGCCAGCCTACTATCGTTTAATTGGATAGTAGGCTGTTTCCATATTCGAAATACGCTGTAGCAACCTCTTCAGGATTACGATTATTTCTACATGCTGCAAGTGCTGTAACTAATAAAGCCATTACAACTATTAACATGATCATTCCAGTTTTAAGGGGAATTAGTTAACAAAGACCAGATATTATTTGCAACAGAACTGTTCCTCTGTACCCCTTGTTTCATCATTTTTCTAGGCCATCCAACTTGACAAATGTTTTTTTATCAAACTACAATGAAAATCATTATCAATAATATAGGGAGGATACTTTTGTCAATAAATGAAAAACAATATATTTATAGGTTAATAACTAGATGTTGTTAAGTCGTATGTACTATTTTTAGTTTAGCGTTGCCCAGAATGTACACCAATTAATCTCACGAATTACAAGAAAACTATAATTGAAATGAGGCTTGCATTGTGAAGTTGGACGTGAATGAGTTAGCAGAGTATCTTGCCAATACTCCTTTCCGAGTAGAAGGAGTATATCGTTATGCTAAAAATCCAGGTGTGCCTTGTGCTGAGTCTACAGATTCTTTCCCAGGATTTGTATTTCCACTTACAGGGAAGACGCAATTTCAATTTAATGGTACGCCGTATATCCTTTCCCCAGGAAAAGTTATACATGGGGGTGCAAAAATGACATTAGCCCATAAAATGCTTGGTGAAATAAACTGGGAATATATTCTTGTTTTATATCGGATAAGCAATTCAGAACGAGAAGACTCTGGCTTTACTCATCAGCATTTTGAATTGTTAACAGGACAATCTCCTCGTCTTGTCGAATTACTTATGCGTCTTTGGGATGTGTATAATCAGCGAGGAGGCATTTCGATGTTTCAGACTGAAATGCTGTTTCGCGAAGCGTTGAATGAAGCTTTATTAAGTGTTGTCAATAGAGAAAACAACTATGAATCGTATACTTTATTCGAACGAATATCTAGTTACGTTCATAAATACTATTATAAAGATATTACAATACATGTGCTTACAGAACAAAATAATGTTAATCGAAATCGTCTTTCTTACGTGTTTAGAAAGCATGCAGGTATGGGGCCAGCAGAATATTTATTGAACTATCGTATAAAGATGGCTCAAAAAATGTTATGTACAAGTGGTGTGCCTGTACAACAAATTGCGCAGGCTGTTGGAATCGCAGACCCTTTTTATTTTAGTAGAGTTTTCAAGAAGCGAGTTGGCATTTCGCCTACTAAATATCGCGAGAAGTTCATCAATAATCCATACTAATGTCAACAGGGGTCCATTCTTATTTGAAAATCACTGTTCTATACTTATGGAGAGTTAAAGGAAACATTGGATTGAAAGTACTTTCATTGAAATCACTCCTTTGTACTATTTGAATGAAAAGTTCTGGCCTGAGCATTTTCTTTTTAAGCGTAATAACGACTTTTTTACTTAGATTACTGTAATATAGTGGAAGTTGAAAATGAGGAGGGATCATTATCCATTACCAACCTATTAAACTAAATGACGAGTTATCTAAAATTAATGATTATTGGTATCCACAAGTGATTAGTGAAATGAATGACGATCAAATTCAGCTTTTTAAAGCTAATGGAGATTTTATATGGCATGAGCATCCTAATACAGATAAGCTATTTATTGTGCTTGAAGGGGAGATGTTCATCGATTTTCGTGATGGACAGGTGAAAATTTCTAAGGGCGAGATGTATATTGTCCCAAGAGGCGTCGAGCATAAACCTTTCACTGAAAAGGAATCTCACATTATGTTGGTAGAGCCTAAAAGGGAAATGGATTGATAATCGTAAAAAGATAAAAAAGGAGCGGAAACCCGTTCCTTTTTTTATTTATCTTACTATTTTTAGGAGGTTAGTATGAATAGCATTTTTATCAATAAAAAATTTATTGGATTTTTTGTGGAATATATATGAAACGTTGTATAAAATAATCAAGAAAGCCAAAAATTATAGGGGGAAAGTTGTGAAGAAAAATAAGAGTTTAATAAGTTTTTTAGGAGTGTTTATTATGCTGTTTTCTTTTTGTTTTCAAGGAAATGTACAGGCAGATGTAAATACTGTTCAATCTGGAAAAATTAAATCAGGAAATGTAACGGTATGGGAAGTTGGAAATGTAGCGAAAGTGTTAGCTGATGTAGAGCGCTTAAATTTAAATACAGTAAATGTACCAATTCAGGTAGATATTCCGAATGTGACTTCTACGAACATGGTAATTAATCAAGCGCAAAAGCAACAGGCTATTATTTTAATTCAAGAATTATTAAAGCGTAATATTCAAGTTATAGTAGAACCGTTCCCATATATTCAGCAAGGAAATGTTGGAGAAACGGAATGGAATCCAAGTAATATTAATGATTTCTTCTGGAATTGGAAAACGGTTATTTTGCAAGACATCTTTAACTCGATTACAAGTAAATACAATGTGTACGGGCTCAAGATTGCTTCTAATTTCGTTAATATGGAGTATGCAGAAGGATATTGGAGCGATACGATTGATTTTGTTCGCCAGCAGTATAAAGGAAATGTTTTGTATCAAATGAATTGGTGGTTAACAGCAAGCTGGGATCCTTCATATGAAGCGAAGTTTGTTGAGAAAATAAATCGTCCGTATTTAAAGAAGGTAGACATTGTTAGTATCGATAGTTGGTTTGAAGTTTCGGAAAAAAGAAATCCATCATACGAAGAAGTGAAGCAAAGTTTATTTGCGACGACAGTATATAACCGTGGACAAAATGTTGTTCAGCAACTAGAACAATTACATAAAGCAACAGGAAAACCGGTTTACTTTGGCGGATTTAACGTTCCGGCGCGTGAACTAGGCTTGCAAAATCCGTGGAATCCAGATGTTTCTAACGTGTTTTCAAAAGACGTACAATTAAACGGATGGCGCGCTTACCGTGACGTATTAGAACCGAAGCCATATTTTAAAGGCTTTTCAATTTGGTTTATTGGATCTAATAATAGTACGCATGCGTATCAAATACATAGTCAAGAAACGGCATCAGTTATTAACGGCTGGTACCGAAAATAATTTTTATAAAATAGGTAAGTTTTAAAGTTTACCACATATATTTCTAGTGAAAGGCCTTTCACCATCTTATCACCTAGGGGGCAATCATAATGAAATTTTTGTCTTACCTTACAGTAATTTTGGTGATTCTTGGCGGTTTGAATTGGTTATTTGTAGCGTTAGATTACAATGTAGTTGAGAAATGGTTTGGTTCTATGCCGGCGCTTGTGGACACTATTTATTGGCTCATTGGTCTTTCTGCAATTTATCAAATTTTTGATCGGTTCTTTACGGATAATTAGCTATTATTCTTTTATTACTAGAGTGTTAAGTACGATTATGTACTTAACACTTTTTTGTGTGTTTATAAAAACATTGGCACTTGCAAGCGATTCCATTGCGTCTTACGCCGTAATAATAGAAAACAAATTGACCGTGTCTTGTATTGTAGGGTATAATTCAGAAAGTTTAAAAAATAAAAGATGAGAAATAGGGAGGTTATTAGGGTGATGGAGAGAGTGTATAATTTTTCAGCTGGACCATCAATACTCCCTTTGCCAGTTTTAGAAAAAGTGCAAAAGGAGCTTGTAAATTATAACGGGACAGGCATGTCTATTATGGAAATGAGTCACCGATCTTCTTATTTTCAAAGTATTATAGATGAAGCGGGTAGCTTACTTCGTGAATTAATGAACATTCCTGATGAGTATGAAGTATTGTTTTTACAAGGTGGTGCTTCATTACAATTCTCTATGATACCGTTAAATTTAATGAATACGTATAAAAAAGCAGGGTACGTATTGACTGGTTCATGGTCTAAAAAGGCACTGCAAGAAGCTGAAAAAGTTGGAGAAGTACAAGTGATTGCTTCTTCTGAAAATGAGAAGTTTACTACAATTCCTAAACTGGATGGTTTATTAGGCGATGAAAAACTAGATTATGTACATATAACAACGAACAATACAATAGAGGGTACGAAATATGTGGACATTCCACATGTAGATAAAGTACCGCTCGTTGCGGATATGTCCTCAAATATTTTATCAGAACGATATGATGTTTCAAAGTTTGGTCTTATATATGCGGGAGCGCAAAAGAATTTAGGGCCAGCAGGCTTAACGATTGCAATTATAAAAAGAGATTTAATTGGGGGAGCAGATCGCTCTTGTCCTACGATGTTAAACTATGAAACTTACAGTAAAAATAACTCCTTATATAATACACCGCCGTCCTTTAGTATTTACGTAACGAAACTTGTACTAGAGTGGCTGAAAGAGCAAGGTGGGGTATCTGCGATTGAAGAACAAAATAGAATGAAATCTTCACTTCTTTATAATTTCTTAGATGAATCAAAATTGTTTACTTCACCAGTTGATCCTACGTATCGATCACTTATGAACATTCCGTTTACAACACCGTCAGAAGAGCTGAACAGTGAGTTTCTACAAAAAGCGAAAGAACGAGGACTTGTTACGCTAAAAGGACATCGATCAGTCGGTGGTATGCGCGCAAGTATTTATAATGCGATGCCAGTACAAGGCGTACAGCAATTAGTAAATTATATGAAGGAATTTGAGCTTGAGAATAGATAGGGAGATGGGGATATGTTTCGTGTTCAAACGTTAAATCAAATTGCAGAAAAAGGTTTGCAAGTGCTTAGCGGAGAGCGTTATGAAGTAGGGGAGAGAATCAATCATCCAGATGGTATTTTACTTCGCAGTTATTCTTTACATCAAGAAGAATTTTCAAAAAGTTTAAAGGCGATTGCGAGAGCTGGTGCAGGGGTAAATAATATTCCTGTCGAGCGATGTACAGAAAAAGGGATTGTAGTCTTTAATACGCCAGGGGCAAATGCCAATGCAGTAAAGGAACTCATTATCGCCAGTCTTATTATGTCTTCACGTAACATTATTAACGGAGTAAGCTGGACGAAAAATTTAGAAGGTGAAGAAGTACCGCAGCTTGTTGAATCAGGAAAAAAACAATTCGTTGGATCAGAAATTGCAGGGAAACGTCTAGGTGTTATCGGACTTGGCGCAATTGGTGCTTTAGTTGCGAACGATGCGTTAGCTTTAGGGATGGACGTTGTCGGATATGACCCTTACATTTCAGTTGAAACAGCTTGGCGCCTTTCTACACATGTGCAAAGAGCATTTAGTTTAGATGAAATTTTTGCAACGTGTGATTATATTACCCTTCATATTCCTCTTACGAATCAAACAAAAGGGATTATTGGAGAACACGCTGTAGAGAAGATGAAAAAAGGTATGCGTCTATTCAATTTCTCTAGAGGAGAACTTGTAGATGAAAAAGTTCTTCAAAATGCGTTAGAAGAAGAGGTTATTGCACATTACGTAACGGATTTCCCGAATGAAAATGTGATAAAGATGAAAAATGTAACAGCGACGCCTCACCTTGGCGCATCTACGTCTGAATCAGAAGAAAATTGTGCAGTCATGGCAGCTCGTCAATTACGTGAATATTTAGAGACAGGAAATATTTGTAATTCAGTCAACTATCCGAATGTTGAGCTGCCGTATATCGGAAAGAAACGTATTACAATCATGCATCAAAATGTTCCGAACATGGTAGGACAAATTACAGGGTGTTTAGCAGAGCATCATATTAATATTGCAGATATGATTAATCGAAGTAAACATTCTTGGGCGTACACAATGATTGATATCGATAACGGAATTGATGATATAATAAAAGAGAACATTGTGGAAAATATAAGCAAAATTACAGGTGTTGTAGCCGTTCGAATGATTGTGTAAAGGAGAGAGGGAATTGGCAAAAATCCGACCGTTTCGGGCCATTCGTCCAGTAGAAGAAAAAGCAGCACAAGTTGCAGCTTTACCGTATGATGTTTTAAATAGTGAAGAGGCAAGAGAAGTTGTAAAAGGAAATCCATTTTCTTTCTTACACGTTGATAAAGCAGAAATTGATTTAGACCCAGCGCTTTCACCATACGATGATCGCGTATATGAAAAAGCGGGTGAAAATTTAAATCAATTGATACGAGAAGAAGTGTTCATTCAAGATGAAGAGCCAGCGTTATACATTTATGAATTGACGATGCAAGGAAGAACGCAGTCAGGTCTTGTCGTTTGTACATCTATTGATGAGTATGAAGATGATACAATTAAAAAACATGAAAGAACGCGTCATGAAAAAGAACTAGATCGTATTCGCCACGTAGATGTGTGTGACGCAAATACAGGTCCTATCTTTTTAACGTATCGTACAAAAGAAGAAGTGAAACGTTTCATCGCAAGCTGGAAAGAAGAACATGCGCCAATCTATACATTTACAGCAGAAGACGGCGTAGAGCATGTTGCTTGGAAAATAGATGATGAAGAAGTAATTGCAAGTTTAGTAAACTTATTTGAAGACATTCCTAATCTTTATATTGCAGATGGACATCACCGCTCCGCATCAGCTGCAAAAGTAGGGCTCATGCGAAGAGAAAAATATCCGAATTACACAGGAGAAGAAGAGTTTAATTTCTTCCTATCAGTTTTATTCCCTCACGATGAATTATCCATTTGGGACTATAACCGAGTTGTGAAAGATTTAAACGGCTTATCAGAAGAACAGTTTTTAAAGCAAATCACGCAATACTTTTATGTAGAAGAAGCACCTGTTTCTCCGTATAAACCAAATGAGCCAAAAACATTTGGTATGTATGTAAACGAGAAGTGGTATAAGCTCATAGTGAAAGAGGAAACGTTTGATGCGAATGATCTTGTGAAAGGTTTAGACGTATCTATTCTGCAAGACCATTTATTAAGCCAAGTACTTGAAATACACGATCCGCGATCTGATTCACGCATTGATTTTGTTGGAGGAATTCGCGGGTTAGAAGAATTAGAACGTCTTGTAAATAACGGTGAATATAAAGCGGCGTTCTCACTATATCCGACATCAATGGAATCTTTATTAGCAATCGCAGACGCTGGAGAAGTTATGCCACCAAAATCAACGTGGTTTGAACCGAAACTGCGCAGTGGGTTGTTTGTACATTCTTTAAAATAAATATGGACTTCATTAGTTTGAAAAACCGAAATGATTTTAGTTTCGGTTTTTCTTATTTTAAAAGAGCTTTGAGGAGGGGGACCAATGATATTAAATTACAAGTAGGCGAAAAAATCACCTTTGAACGAACTTTAAGGACATTCCTATTATTACAAGAAATGTCCTTTTCGCTGAAATATAGGATATTTCGCTAAAATTCAAACTCTAAAATTAGTTTACTAGTTTGACCTGCAAACTGATAATGATAGGAACCTCTCAGACTTGCTAAGTTACCGGCAGCTTTAATAATTGTTCCTGGAGAATCTAAATTTCCTTTATCAAATATTCCTTGCTCTATAGCTGTAAATGTCCCTTGTTGCCCCTTATAAATTCCTTCAAAGTGTAAAAATCCAGAAATTTTAGCAGTAGCCAAGTGACCATCATTTATATTTGAGTCTAAATAATATAATAAGTATTCAACAAAAGCCTTTCCTTTTAATTCCCCATCAATATCATATTCAACATGAGCAATATTAATAGGGAAATCTTTTTTAGTATCATCGATTGGTTTTTCATCCCATTTACTTACTGTAAATGTTACTTCCATACACGTAATCTCCCTCCAATTATATACTTTTAAAAAGTATCCATTCACATTCATATCTCATAGGAGTGATTTTATTCACTCCACGCCACTTTCTAAAATAGAGAAAGATCCATTTTCACAATCAATTTCTGCCATCGCGCCGTAAGGTAAAATAAACTTCGGTTCAGTATGGCCAAAATTTAAATTATAAAGAACTGGTAAAGCTTCTAAGTTATATTCCCTCATAACTTTCAGTATTTCATATTTATATTCTTCATAGTATTGTTCATCTTTCGGTTTACCGAAAATGATACCTTTTGCTTTTTGCAGAATGCCTTGCGCGGCATAATTTCGTAACCAATACTTTATATAACTTGGTTCTGGATGATCTTCAGAAGTTTCAAAGAAGAGAATACTATCCTCCCAATGTTTTTTCTCAGGCCAAAGTTCCGTTCCTTTTGCAAATTCCAGTACTTCTATACATCCACCAATTAAACGCCCTTGTACAGTAGTAGAGCCTTGAAGTACCTCATATCCATTGTTTTGCTGCATCGTACGTCTTGTATCCTTATTTACTTCTATCCATTCTAAACGCTCACTCGTCCATTCAGGAGCTGGTTGAATTTCGCCAATCATTTCATTGGAAAAGAGAGTTCGATTTACCATTTCAACCGTATATGGATCCATCTCTACATTTTCAGCAAAGTCGGTCAAAATTGCTGGACCGTAAAAAGAGGAAAGACCTGCTTTATGGCAAAATAAATGTGAGACGGTAACGTCAGAGTATCCCATAAAAATTTTCGGGTTTTCACGTATTACATTAAAATCTATATAGGGAAGTAAGCGAATGCTATCTTCACCGCCAATATTAGCAATAATTGCTTTCACGCGCGTATCTTTAAATGCTGTCATTAAATCTTCCGCACGAGCCTGTGGGTTGTTATAAATGAATTCGCTACCTTTTAAACTATTTGGCATTGGGATAACGGTAAGACCGAAAACTTCTTCTAATCTTTTAACTCCTTGTTCATAACGCCATCTTATGTCAGAATCACCTGCGCCTCCCCACGAAGGGCTTACTGTTGCCACGATATCACCTGCTTGTAACCTCTTTGGTTTTATTAACATGTTAACTCCGCTCCTACATAATGTAATGAACTACGATTATACAAACCGTAGCGCTGAAAAATATGATGCATGACATTAGTTTCTTCATCGTCAATTCGTTTACCTGCTCATATGCAAGAATTTGGCAGTATTGTTGAATATAGAAATAATCGATCTATATTTAAAAAGTACAGTATGCATCATTGCATGAGAAAGATGGTTGCTATTTTTTACAACCTGTAACTATAATAGTTACAGGTTGGTCGTATCCAATCAAAAATAAAATCATCATGAATGGAGATGTTTCATAATGGGTATGAAAAAATTTATTTTAGCAGGTGCTTTAGGAATTGCAGCATTATCAGGAACAAATTTACCAGGACTAGAAGTAACAAAAGCGAGTGCAGCTTCTATTGAATCGAATTTCTCGACGTTAGAAGGACGAGTAGTAGAAGTAGATAACGGTGTAATTGTTGTTAAATCTAAGCAATACGAAGAACCTGTTAGCGTATATATAGATTCATTTTCAAATGTGAAAGTAGGAGATGAAGTAAAAGCTACTGGATCTATGATGCGTAATTTTACAGAATATATGGTTGCAACTGCAATTGAAAATACAACAAACAAGTTAGGCATGCACATGAAAGAAGATGGCTCACCTGATTATGTAATTGGTGAAGTATCAAAAGTAGAAACGATGGAAGATGAGGGAGACGGTGCTACTAAATATGTCGTAGTGGAGTATCCATCGCTAAACGGGAAGAAAGTGATTATTGATGTTTTCTTAACAAAGGGACAAGTATTTCATGCGGGTGAGAAAGTGAAAATTGATATGAATTATGTAGGCTGGGGTGGAAGTTCTATTAACTGGAACACAGTTGACCATATTGAAAAAGTTCATGAGGTAAAGAGCAACGTTGAAAATAATGATGATGTTTGGATTTGGTCTTAATTAGATTTCTGTAAATAATAAATGTATCATGCAGTACCCATCGAATTATCATGTGTATGACAATTTGATGGGTACTTTTTCTTTATTTTATATTCTGGGCTAAGGTACATCATTGTATCTATAATAATTTTAAAAATGCGGGTATACAGTTGAATCGAACAACCTCATACAGACAAGTGTTTTAGCTTACTGCTTATGCATTGATTTTATTTAAAATTGCGACTTTATTCGTCGTAAATAATAGATAATTTTGTTTTACTGTTCTGATTAAAATCCGGTCTGTTGTAGCGTATGCTGTTCCAATTCGGATTACGTTTTCTTCTTCTACACCAGCATAGGTTTCATCTTCTGTAACTTCAATAATTTCACTTAATGGAATTTGAACCTTAGCTATTTGCCATAAAATAATTAATTCTTCATTTGTTTTTTTCACATTGATACCTAGCATGTTACCAAAACCTTTCTGTATTAAAGTATCACTATTAATTTTATTATACAGATTTAGAGTTTTTATTTCTATTATGAAATTTGATTTTTAAATTTTTTTACAAGGTATCGTACTACGAACAAAAAAAGTATCCACTGGCACCTGCAATCTTTCTGCAATGAAGACGATCTTTTTTATTTTATGAATTTTTGAGAATAAGGGATTTCCGATATAGAATATGATGTTTAAATCGGAGTGAATTTAAAAAATACAATAATGAAAGAGGTGTTTATATATGGAGCGAGATGAGAATTATTTACGAGCTAAAAAAAGAGTGGAGAATTTAAAAGCGTTTTATATTCATTTAGCATTATATATACTAGTTAACTTAATGCTTTTTTTTATAAATATAAGTTCTGATTCAAGTAAATTATGGTTTTTATATCCACTTGCAGGTTGGGGAATCGGTATCGTTATACATGGTTTGACAACTTTTCCATTCGGGATATTTGGAAAAGAGTGGGAAGAACGAAAGATTAAAGAGTATATGGAGAAAGATAAGTGAATTTATTTTTGGAATGTATGAATATAAATCTCTACAATCAAACGCTTGATGCGAAGCCTATTCTATAGCTTCGCCTATTTGTTTTGTATTCGAAATTTGTGCGAGTGAGGGTGGTTCCTATTCATTTGTTAGTGTGAATAGCATGCGAAATCAAAACTTTACTTGTAGTACATAATAAACACAGTTGTTATCTTTTTTAAATTACATGTGGATATAGGATAAAGTTGATTTATCATCCTATATTAAAATAAAAATAAACCACTGTTCGATTTGAATATTCCACGATATAATGGTGAGAGTTTATGACAGAATAAATATTTACATAAGAAGTGAGGTACTGTATGAAAAAAAGAACGACAGACATTATTTTTATTATTATCGGTGCATTTCTTTTTGCGTTAGGTGTCAATTTGTTTGTTATCCCGAACGAGTTTGGTGAGGGCGGGGTAACAGGTATCACGATTATTACGTACTATTTATTTGAATGGTCACCAGGTTTAGTCAATTTAATTTTAAATGCGATTTTGTTAATAGTCGGCTATAAATTTTTGAATAAAATCACAACGATTTATACGATTATCGCTGTCGTTACGAACTCGCTATTTCTTCATTTAACAGAAGGATGGACGATTGCTTCGGATGAAATGCTCGTAAATGCCATTTTCGGTGGAATATTTATCGGATGCGGGATTGGCCTCATCATTCGCGTTGGTGGAACGACAGCAGGAACTACCATCTTAGCGAGGATGACACATAAATACTTAGGCTGGAGCATTAGCTATGGTCTACTGTTCTTCGATTTAATCGTTGCGTTTTCATCTTATTTCATCATTGGTGCAGAAAAGCTAATGCTGACAATTATTATGTTATATGTAGGGACGAAAGTAATGGAATTTGTAATTGAAGGTTTAAATCCGAAAAAGGCCATTACAATTATTTCTGATAATCCGGATGAAATTGCCGGGAAGGTAACAACCTTAATGGGCAGAGGGGTTACCGTGTATTCAGGTCATGGCTATTACACGAAAACGCCGAAGGACATTCTATATGTTGTTATTAATAAGCAAGAAGTAGTCAAGCTAAAGCGGATTGTTCAAACTACAGATCCAGCTGCGTTCATTGCTATACACGATGTTCGTGACGTATTCGGAGAAGGATTTGTTGATATTTCTAAGGCTTAAAAGTTGTTTTTGATTAAAATAATCTTAATACTGAAACGTGAGAATCTATTTTGAATAGTCTTTTTTCAAAATAGATTCTTTTTTAATTAAATGCCATTCACTTTCAGTTCAATCTTTTGCGTTCTAAAGGAAACGGCCGATAAAGCGCTCCAGTCTGTTCTTTAATTTTGAAATGTGAGAGTTGAATTACAATGGATTATATGTGATTGTTTAATCTACTCCCCATGAGTTCCGCCATTTGTTTTGCATCTGGATTTTCTTCATTGTACAATTTTTCAATAATATTAATATAATCCGTCTCATTTCGATTTTGACTTAATTTATATGCAGCCTGAATGTCTCCTACTTTAATTTTAAACCCAACTATGCCTTTCAGTTCATTTTCTAAGAGAGTGGGGGAAAGTTTATCCCATAATACTGGATTTTCACGATGCTCTTCATATTTTTTCAGCATTGTGGTTAATTCATCTATTAATTCCTCTTTATCTAAAATACTTGCTTTACCATATATATGGACGGCTTGATAATTCCATGTTGGAACTTCTTCATTTTCATACCAAGAAGAAGAGATATAAGAGTGCGGTCCCTGAAACATTACAAGAACATTCTCACAGGTTTCAAATGTTCTCCACTGGGGGTTCCCATAAGCCATATGTCCGGTAATAAAATAGTCATCACCTTTTTTAGTTAATCCAAAGGGCAAATGAGTTGCGATTGGTTTCTCTTTTTTTGTTGTGACGATTGTTCCAAAAGAGTTTTTTTGAACAAAATCCCAAATTTCATCAACATTTGTGACTTTAAAATACTTTGGAATATACATAATAGCCCACCTCTCAAAAAAGTTATATGAGTGTTTTGATCATGATAAGGTCAACTTGTTCGTCATCGCCCATATAAAAGGAGTGAGAGCCAGCTTGTACAAAACCTAATTTTTTATAAAAAGCAATAGCATTTTCATTTTTCTCCCATACGCCTAGCCAAATATTCTTTTTATTATTTGCTATTGCAATTTCGATAGCGTTATTTAGTAGATATTTTCCAAGACCATGTTTTTGAAAGGAGCTCTTTATATAAATTCTCTCGACTTCAAGTGATTCATCGCCCATTTCTTCAGACTGAGCATCATCAGTATTGATCTTCAGATACCCAGCAATTTTATCGTTGAAGTAGACAAAAAAGAATTGAGAAGAGTTATTGGATAATTCTTTTTCTAATTGCTTTAAGTTAAATGCCTTTTCCAAATAATGATGCATATTTTCGGGTGAGTTTTGATGTTTAAAAGTTTCATTAAATGTTTCATAACTAATTTCTTGAAGTTTGTGTATATCTTTAAGGGTGCACTTTTCTATATGTGTAGTCATATTAATAGTTCGCTCCTTTATATAATCAATAATCTCTCTTATTTCCCTTTTTTACAAATTCCCAATCTTTTTCTATATTTTTTCTTACTCTTTGAAGAAGGTTAGAAATAGTTTCCGCTTCTGTTTCCGAAAATCCCTCTAATGCAACAGTATTGGAATAATCATTTTCTCTCTTAATGAAAGGATAAACATTTTTTCCTTTTTCTGTCGGGAAAAGTTTTTTAATTTTTTTGTTAGATTCATCTTCTTTCTTTTCGATAAATCCATTGATTTCAAGCTTTTTGATAGCCCGGGCTGCAGTTGTACGATCTACTTTTATCATCTCAGATAGCTTTTCTTGAATGATTCCTGGGTTTTCACATATTCGCACAAGATACAAATACTGACCTTTTGTAAGCTCATATTCTTTAAATTCTATATTACTAATGGAATCTAACGCCCTTGCAATCATGCCAATTTCACGAAGAATTTCTTTCATAATGAACTCCTTACCTTTTATTTTTGTTGCAAATACAACAATTTGAAGTTACATTTAATATAAAATATTTTTATTGTAAATGCAACAAAAAAACGATGAAGAGGTTGATTAAAATGAAGTATGTTTTTTATGTATTAGGAATTTTAATATTAACCCTTGGTATTTCTTTCACAATACAATCAGATTTTGGCACTTCACCTTTTGATGCACTTTTAGTAGGACTTTCTTTAAATGTGGGGCTTACTGTGGGAAGCTGGGAAATAATAATAGCTTTATTATTAATATGTTGTAATTCGATATTAAAAAGAAAAAGACCAGAGGTACTAGGGCTGTTAACAGCATTCATAACGGGTATTGGTATTGATGTGTGGCTATTTTTATTACGCCATTTAATTACACCTGAAATATGGTACAGTAAAATGATTTATTTTGGAATCGGATTAGTTATTACAGGATTAGGAACTGCAATATATTTACAAACAAATTTTGCTCCCATTCCAATTGACCGATTAACTTTAATCATACAAGAATTAACTAGAACGAATATCTTTATAGCACGAACATGTATTTACCTTATATTCTTAATAATGGCAACGATTTTACATGGACCAATTGGTGTTGGGACTATATTAACTGTTTGTTTAGGTGGGCTATTACTGAATTTCTTTATGCCACTTACTAAAAAAGTAATAGATCACTTATTCGTACATCAGAGTACAACATCACCAAGTTATAAGAAAAATAAAGCAGCTGCTCACAATGATAACAAAAGTATCTTCTAAGGAATCCTTTTCTTTTTCTTGCAAAAAATCTAATTGTTTCTTAATGTAAGGATGTAGAAGGATGAACAAGAGAGGGTTTAATGAAGATGATACATATTTTATTAGCTGATGACGATAAACATATTAGAGAGTTATTACATTATCATTTACAAAAAGAGGGGTTTAAAGTTTTTGAAGCGGAAGATGGAAAGGTAGCGCAAGAAGTACTAGAGAAGGAAAATATTCATCTTGCGATTGTAGACATTATGATGCCGTTCGTTGATGGCTATACGTTATGTGAAGAAATTCGTAAGTATCATGATATTCCTGTTATTTTATTAACGGCGAAAGATCAGTTAGTTGATAAAGAAAAAGGATTCATTTCTGGTACGGACGATTATATTGTAAAACCATTTGAACCAGCTGAAGTCATTTTCCGTATGAAAGCTTTATTACGCCGTTATCAAATGCTAAGTGCTGACATAATTACACTTCACAGGACAACAATTGATCGTAAAGGTGTTGAGGTGAAGTGTAACGGGCAGACGATTTTGCTTCCATTAAAGGAATTTGAGTTATTATCGCAACTTGCTAGCTATCCTGGAAGAACATTTTCAAGAGAAGAATTAATTGAGCTAGTATGGGGAATGGATTTTGAAGGGGATGAACGAACAGTTGATGTTCATGTGAAAAGGCTCCGAGATCGTTTCTCAAAACGAACGGATGATTTTCAAATTACGACAGTACGCGGACTCGGGTATAAGTTGGAGCTGAAATAAAATGAAATCACTATATTCTAGATTTGTATTTATGACAGTCGGTATTATGCTACTTAGTAGTATTATCGGCTTTTTATTAACGAACGTATATTATCAAGTGAAGTTAAAACCGTACAATAGTGAAAAGATTTTAAAATATGCGGAAGAAGTTAAATCGTTATATGAAAAACAAAGTGAAGAAAATCAAGAGACGTACTTACAATCTATTGCGAAGTTAGGGTATGAAATTTATATTGTTGACGATAAAAAGAATGGGAAGCGTATCGGCAATGCGTTTCGTAAGACGTCTATTAGTGACGATGCCGTTCATAAAGTATTGAATGGCGAAATATTTAATGGTGTTTCTACATATCCGACTCGCCTATTTATTACCGGTTTTTTCGATAATGAATTAATAAATAGTGTCGGTGTACCGCTAAAGCACGGTGATAAACAGTACGCGTTATTTATTCGTCCTGACATTCAAAACCAATTTGGCGAGATGCGAATTTTCTTAGCGGTATTACTTGGGTTTATTGTACTATTAAGTATTATCTTTATAGCGATTGCAGCAGGATATATCGTTCGTCCCATTCGTAAATTTACGAACGCGACGCAAAAAATTGCGAGTGGTGAATATGAAATCGAATTAGATGTAAAACGAAAAGATGAAATAGGAACGTTATCTACAAGCTTCCAAAAGATGACGAAAAGTATAAAAGAATTAGATGAAATGAGACAAGAATTTGTTTCGAACGTTTCACATGAATTCCAGTCGCCGCTTTCTTCTATACAAGGTTTTTCAAAGACGTTACAAACAGAAAAGATGAGTGAGGAAGAAAGAAACCATTACTTACAAATTATTGAGGGGGAAAGTAAGCGAATGTCTAGTTTATGTAAACAGTTACTGACGCTCGCTTCATTAGATAAAGAAGAGAAAGTGTTACAAATAAAAGAATTCAATTTGCAGAAGCAAATTAAAGACGTCATTTTTATGCTCGAGTGGAAATGGCGCGAGAAAGATATTGCAGTTGAATTTGATGTGCCAGATATCACTATAAAAGGTGATGAGAACTTACTTCATCAAGTATGGAGTAACATTTTCACGAATAGCATCAAGTTTTCAAATGATGGTGGGACCATTGAGTTTTTTGTCGAAGAGTTAGAGTCTAGCGTTATCATCTCTATATCAGATAACGGAATCGGCATGGAAAAAGAAGAAATGGATCGTATTTTTGATCGTTTTTATAAGGTGGATACAGCAAGGGCAAGAAACGTAGAAGGTAGCGGTTTAGGATTATCGATTGTGCAGAAGATTGTTGAACTGCATAACGGAACTGTTTCGGTTTATAGCATGAAAGGGGAAGGGACGACTGTTCGAGTGGAGCTTCCAAAATAGAGGGAAGAGGCTGTTTGGGAACGGCCTCTTCTTTTTGTCGTTTTTTGTCGGTAAGTCGATATAATCGAAAAATCGCTGATATAATTTGAGTTACGCCGATATATTGTGAAAATCGCCGATATAATTCGAGTTGCGCTGATATATTTGAAAAATCGCCGATATAAATTTCACGTACCCTAACTCCTATTATAAAGCCGCACCTTTCCCGCGCTCTTCCTTAAACCGAACCCCAAAAGTATCCGCTGTAATCTCATCAGCTTTCGGCAATGCCCGTAATTTCGGATGAAGTAACCATACGAGAGAAATAAATAAAATCCCGATGCTAGCGAGCGCAAAAATAAGTTGGCTACTAAATACATTTGCAGCATATCCACCAATTAAAGAACCAAGCGGCATAGCAATTGTGCCCATACTTCGCATGACTGAATTGATGCGTCCAATATATTGATTTGGAATTACAATTTGGCTAATTGTCGCAAATAATATGTTGGTCGCACCAATTGGAATCCAAGCTAGACCAAATAAGAGAATAGATAGCCATTGAAACGGTACAATTGTAGAGAGGAACCAAAAGAAAGCGCCGGCCGCAAAACTAATAATGGAGACGCGGCCAACGTTACGTTTGCCAACCCATGAACTGAATAATGCACCGATGAGACTACCTGCTGATATAGCAGCTAAGAAGAAGCCATATGATTTCACGCCCCCTAAAGAATCAGCGAAAGAAGGGAGTATGGCCATCGTCATACCAATTGAAAAATTAGCGACAACGGAACCGATTAAGAATACGCCCATTAAGGAACGGAAGACGATTGAAAAACCTTCTTTTAAATCAGAGAAATATTGTTTAGTTGAAAGTGTTGTACCTGTTTCGGTTTGCTTTGGTATTTTCAATGAAAAGAACAAAAGAGCAGTAATCGCGAATGTGAAAGAGTCAATTACATATAAAGTGATCGCGCCAAATAGTGCTACTAATATTCCAGAAAGCGTCGTACAAATTAAATCAATGCCTTGATACGCAAATGAGAAGAGAGAGTTTCCTTTTAATAATTGTGTTTTATGCAGTAGAAGTGGTAAAGCTTTTGACTGTGCAGGATAGGCGAATTGTTCGATAAAGGCTACGATGGGCATGATGATGAGTAGTAGTTGGACTGTTAATAGGTCGAAGTAGTGTGTAATAGGAATGATTAATATAAGAATGCATTGCAAAACTTGTGTGATGACGAGGGTGTTTTTAATTGGCCATCTATCAACGAATGGGCCGGTAAGAAATTGTAATGCAGAAGGTAGTAACGTAAGGAAACCAGCCAATCCAGAATAAAAAGGATTACCACTTAGCTTATATACGAGCCACATTGCTGCTACGTAATATAAGCTATCTCCTATGTTGGTGAAAATTCTTCCTAAAAATAATAAGAGGAAATTCCGATTTTTTAATATGTCCATTTTATCTACTCCTTTATAATAAAGTGAAACTTTAATCAGTGGGAGGTTCATCCCCACTGATTATTAGCCCCCACCAATCGGACGTTTACGGGCAGTTAATCTCCCACCTAACTTCTTTTTTTAGTTGAATTTTGAGGTTGGAATTTTACTGCCCGTTAATGTCGGATAAATTTATTCGGTAAAATAAATTTGACCGTTTATGTAAAAAAAATCGTATTACGATTTTTCTTCTTCTTTAACAAATTGCTGCATTGTTCTCTCTGCGATTTGAAGTGCAGTAGTAGAAATGTAATAAGATTTACTATTTGGATCTTTATCCGCGTCTTTTGCGATTTCATTTAATTCAGCCATCAATTGATGAAATTTTTTCACCCACACTTGAAATTGTTCTGGCGTAGCATCAAACTCCCAGCAAGATGAAACGTAATTCCACTCAGCCGGGTCTTCACTTTCTTTTCTTAATGTAAAAGCTTCTTCGGGTGCAGCAAGAATATGACTTTTCGTTCTTTCTATCATTTGTAAAAAGATTTGGCGACCTGATTCACTTACTATTTCTAAATGAGGTAATAGTTCGGCAGCAGGGGTAAAGCCTCTAGCGACAGATTGATAAAACTTTTGAACGATGCCATTTTTTTCTTCTGTATATACGATTTCTATAAAACCATTTTTCTCTAATTCTTTTAAATGATAATGAATTTTCGCCCTTGAAATGCCGAATTTCTCAGATAGTAGTTGTCCTGTATAAGGACGTTCGCATAGACGCATCATCATTTCGACACGTAGTGGATCGCTCATTGCTTTTAGTTGGCTATAAGTAGTTAGTGTGAACATGGGCTTCAATATGATCAACTCCTTTAATAAAATTACTCGGTCAATATTATTTGACTGAATTGTATCAAGGATTCTATTTATTTTCAATACTTTCTGAAAATTTAATCTTTCCTCTGTAATCTTCTGTTCATATTCCGTTCATATTTCTTTTTTATGATAAGTGCATAGAAAGAAAGAGGAAGGAGCGAGCGAAATGTTTTTAGCTCTGCGTGAATTGAAACAATCAAAATTAAGATACGGATTAATCGGACTTATCATGGTTTTATTATCATTTTTAGTCCTTGTGATTTCAGGATTAGCAAATGGATTATCATATGATAATGCTTCATCGATTCAAAATATGGAGGCAAATAAGTTCGTTTTAGCAGATGATGCGGAAAATAAATTACTTCGTTCACAAATTAAGAAAGACGATGTAGATAACGTAGTCAATCAAGTAGGCGAGAAAGAGGCCGTTCCGTTTCGTGTGAAAGTTTCAACGTATGAAAAGAAAGATAGTTCAAAAAAGGTTGATATCGCTATTTTCTCAAGTGAACGCGATACATTTTTAGAACCGAACATTGTAAAAGGTGAGAAATTAAGTACAGCAAATAACGAAATGGTTGCTGACGAATCAATTAAAGAAAAAGGAATCGATATTGGGGATACAATTATTGATCCTGTTTCAAAGAAAGAATTTACAATCGTTGGATTTACGAAAGATCAAATGTTTAGCCATACACCAGTCGTTTATGTAAATGAAGACGTATGGGGCGCTATTTCGCAACCAAACCAAAAAGATTATAGTGCAATTGCACTTAACACAGATAAAGAGATTAAAAATGCACACGTAATTGACAAAAAAGAAGTGCTACAAAGTATTCCAGGATTTAAAGAAGAGCAAGGAACATTAACGATGATCATTGCATTCTTACTTGTAATCGCTGCTTTATTAATCGGTGTATTCTTCTACGTCATTACACTGCAAAAAACACAGCAATTAGGTGTATTAAAAGCAATCGGTACGAAGAACTCGTATTTAGCAAATAGCTTAGTCGTGCAGGCGTTATTCTTATCAGTCGTTGCGATGGTAATCAGTATCGTTCTTGTACAAGGATTAGAACAAATTTTACCAGCAGGTATGCCGTTCTTATTAACAACATCGATGATTGCACAATATGCAGCAATCTTTATCGTCATTAGTATTTTAGGAACACTTATTTCGTTATACCAAGTATTAAAAGTTGATGCGCTAGAAGCAATTGGAGGCGGGATGTAATGACTTCATTATTAAAACTAGACAAAGTAAGTAAAGTGTATGGGGAAGGGAATACGGAAGTAACAGCCCTTCATCCGATATCGCTTGATGTAAAAGCTGGAGAATTTATCGGAATCGTCGGTCCTTCTGGATCAGGGAAAAGTACGTTATTATCAATCGCGGGTGCACTATTATCACCGTCAAAAGGGGATATTTACATTCGTGAGCAAAATATTACGAAGTTATCAGAAAAGGAAATGACAGACATTCGTTTGAAAAAAATCGGCTTCATTTTCCAGTTTGCAAACCTTGTTCCATATTTAAATGTGAAGGAACAGTTACTTTACATTGCTAAGCTGAAAAAAGAAAGTAAACAAGAATCAGAAAAGCGTGCGGATCATTTATTAGCAGCATTTGGATTAGGAGAAAGAAAAAATCATTATCCAAATCAACTATCTGGTGGGGAAAAACAAAGGGTAGCAATTGCTCGTGCGTTCATGAATAACCCAGATTTAATATTAGCGGATGAGCCAACGGCAAGCTTAGACTCAAAACGCGCACGTGAAGTTGTTGAAATGATGAAACGTGAAGTGAAGGAGAGCCAAAAAGCAGCAATTATGATTACACATGATGAAAGAATGCTTGATGTATGTGATCGGATATTGACGCTAAGAGATGGACAATTAATATAAAGAAATAGGGCCAACCGTACATGCGGTTGGCCTTTGTATAATTATTTCTAATAAGTATAATGGCTTTATTTTGAGAATAACGTTTTAATTTTATTTCGTGTCACTAATAAAATCCCGCCTAATACAGATAACATACCTAAAGCCATATTATTTGATTGCTCACTACCAGCGTTAGGAAGTTCTCTAGCATTATTGTTTGCATTTGTAGTACCAGTCTTTGTTTCTGTTTGTTTCGATTGAGATACTTCATTGATCTTGTTATCTACATTTTGCTTCGTTGTATGTATCTCAGCTAATTTGTCATCAATTTTTTTCTCAGTATGTTTAAAGTCGTTGATTTTAATATCTAAGTCTTGTTTTTTCTTTGATAAATCGTCTGAAACAGTTTGTTTCGATTGTTTCATTTCGTTAATTTTATTGATTAAATCTTGTCTAGCTTCTTGTAATGCAGCTAGTTTGTTTTTTACATCTTGTTTCGCTAGTTCTAAGTTAGCGGAAAGGCTATCTAAATTGCCTTTAATTTTCTTAAGTTCCTCTAACGTGTTACCAGTATTCGGTTTGTTTTCTTTTAGCTCAGCAAGTTTGTCCTCAGCAGTTTGTTTCGCTTTCTTTAACTCAGCTAACTTTTCATCGACTTGTTTTTTAACTTCCTTAAGTTCATTAACCTTTTGATCGATGTTCTCTTTATGTTGTTTCATTTCATTCACTTTTTCATCGACAGTTTGTTTATGTTCTTTAATCTCATTAACCTTATTATCGATATTTTGCTTATGTTCTTTCACTTCAGCAACTTTATCTTCTACTTGTTTTTTATGCTCTTTTATTTCAGCGATTTTATCTGCGGCGATTTGCTTGTCTTGCTGAAGTTTTGCATCGAACTCTTCTTTACGTTGCTTAATTTCGTTAATTTTTTCATCGGCAACTTGTTTACGCTCGTGTAGTTCATTCACCTTCGTATCAACATTTTCCTTAACTTTGTTAAGTTCATTCAATGTTTGATCTACGTTTTCTTTGTGTTGCTGCAATTTCGCATCTAACTCTTGTTTATGTTGCTTAATTTCAGCTAATCGATCTCCCGTACTTTGCTGAGGAGTAGCATCAGTTACTTCCGCATGAGCAGAGTTTGCGCCAGCAATCATTGCTAAAGCTAGTGTAGACGCAGCGATTGTTTGTTTTGTTTTCATATTTTTGTACCTCTTTTCTTTCATATGCATGAACTGTTTTGTGTAAAAATGAGCATATAGAAGTAGATTATCTTATCATTATATACTATGTTAGGCGCTTAGAGGAAGGATTTGCATAATAATCTATCATTATGTAATTTTTAAATTCTTTTATTTTGGGGTAGGGGACAAATCTTTAGCAAGATGAACAATTTCTTCAATAGTAAAGCTTACATCTTTACTATTGCGAATAACAAACAAATAATCAGCCTCGTTTTCTACAGGATCTATCACATCATTGTGAAGTGATTCAGCCTGTTGTCGATCTAGCACTTCTTTAAAACTAGAATAACCACCTCTAAAAATATTCGTACTACGTGTGCTTCGAGCCACTCTTTCGTAAAGTACATCATCTGGAATGTCAAAATGAACGAGTATGCGTACATATTCATTTTGTGGAAATAATTCGTTTAGTAAATATAACCTTCCGTTTTTACTGCGATTGGAGTTACTAATAATAAGGTGTAAATTTGTATGTTCTTTTGCATAATCAACAATGAATTTCGAAAGGCCGTGCTTAAATATATTAGGGCCTTCAGCTGGTTGTAATTTTTCATAATGAGTGTTAATAAATTCTGCTTGGTTATCTTGATCCATAACGAAAGAGTGGGGTAACTCTTTTTCTAATGCTCTTGCAAATGTAGTTTTTCCGCTGTGTGTTTTTCCTACTGTAATAATGACGAATCGTTTCATATTGGCCTCCATGTGTATTGTTATAGTCTGGAATATTCTGTGTGAATCGACAATTTTCCTGCTAGAGAATATACAAAGTGTCGGAGTGATAGTAGGCTGGAAACTTGACAAAAAAACTTATTTATGCTATAATTTACCAATATAAAAATAAAGTGTATAATAGGGTTCTCCTGGCCAGGGGAACCCTATTTTTGTTGTGAAAATGAAGGAGTGTATGTGCGTGAAAAAAGGTGAAGCAAGTATAACGTCGTTAGTATCAGCTTTCGGAAGGGCATATCATAGTAAATTTGATAATCCGAAAATCTTTGATGATTATGTAGCTAAAGAGTTCATTTCTCAAAAAGAACGTAACGACATTGAAATGAACATGGTTCAAGGAATACATTTTTTCAATACAGACATTGCAAAGCAGTTTCAAGATAATCCACAAGAAATATTAAAATGGATTACACAAGTTCAATTATCACCAACACCTTTAGCGCGTGCGGCATATTGTGAAAGAGTATTACTACACGAGATTACGCTGGGAGCGAAACAATACGTGATACTCGGTGCGGGATTGGATACATTCAGCTTTAGACACCGAGAACTAGAAAATAAAATAGAAGTATTTGAAGTGGATCATCCTTCTACGCAGCAGTTTAAGAAGGAAAGAATAAAAGAAGCAGAACTTGAAGTTCCAAATCACCTTCATTTTGTTTCAATGGATTTTACCAAAGGATTTTCCTATGAACAGTTACAGAATGAAGGATTTGAAAATAAAAAGACCTTCTTTAGCCTATTAGGTGTTACGTATTATTTAACGAAAGAGGAACTTTCTAGTTTAATAGAATGTCTATTTGAAATGGTTCCAGAAGGGAGTTCTATCATTTTTGATTATCCAGATGAAAACTTATTTACGGAAAAGGGATTGTCTAATCGAGTGGAAAACATGGTGAAAATGGCTGCAGTAGGCGGAGAACCGATGAAATCGTGTTATTCTTATCGCGAAATGGAAGCACTGTTAGCGAAGGCGGGCTTACTCATTTATGAGCACTTATCACCAGAGGACATAAATAAATTATATTTTGAAGGACGAAATGATTATTTAGAAGCTTTTGAGACGGTGCATTATGTGCATGCGGTGAAGAAGTAAGGAATTAGTAGGCATGGGGAGGAATCTCTGTGTCTTTTTTTCGTATTAAATTCAATAAAAAACAGTAAAACCTTAGTTCTTTGCTTTTTATTACAATTTTGTAAGGTTAAGTAATAAAAATCGATAGAACTAGATAAATGAATGGGATATTCTGAGTGACGGAAAGAATATTCTGAAAAAAGGGGTAGGACAAATGAAGAATAGACAAAAAGCGTCGATAATATGTAAAGGTATTTTATGTTTAATTATTTGTATGCTAATTACAAATGAAGTGTGGTTTATGAAAGTAGCGAGGGCAGAATCGGGCATGCTGACTGATAGGAGTATAGAGGATTTCAAAAAAAGCTGGATGAACAGGTACCAAAATGGCAGGAAAATTATGCGGTACCAGGGGTTGCAATGGGAATTGTGCATGAGGGACGTATTGCTTATACACTTAACTACGGTTATGTAGATAAAAAGACAAAAAAAGCGGTGAGTGATGATACTTTGTTTCAGGCTGGTTCCATATCTAAAAGTCTTACAGCATGGGGAATCTTGCATCTTGTAGATGAAGGACGTTTATTACTAGATGATCCCGTTGGAAAATATCTGACCAAATGGAAATTACCTAATTCAGAGTTTAATAATAATGAAGTAACCATAAGAAGATTGTTAAGTCATACTGCAGGGCTATCTGCACATAAAGGATACCTCGGGATTGCACCAGGGAAACATCTTGACTCTATTGAGGAGTCTCTGTCTGGAAAAGGATGGCTTAATGAACCGGTGGAGGTTACCAATAAACCAGGTTCAGAAACAATTTACTCTGGTGGCGGATATACAATTTTACAACTTGTAATTGAAGAAGTTACCGGAATACCGTTTGATCGTTATATGGAAGAACAAATTATGAAACCTTTAGGAATGAAATCTAGTTCATTTTTACAACGTCCTGAAAACCATAACCTTTCAAAAGCTTATGGATATTTTGGAGAGGAGCTCCCTAGTTACCAATTTACCGAACGGGCTGCTGCAGGTCTTAAGACAAATGTTACCGATATGATGACATTGATACTTGCAAGCATGGATGCAAATAATAAAGGGAATGGTGTCATCAAAAGTGAACGTGTTGAGGAAATGCAAAAGCCAGTATTAGGGGAGAACGGTTTAGGTATATTTGAAAAAAAACTATCTAATCAATGGAAATTACTTTATCATTCTGGTGACAATCAAGGCTGGCATTCTTTTTATGGTTTTATTCCTAATACAAAGGATGGATTGGTAATCCTTACAAATGGTGAAGGTGGTATAGACTTAAGACAGGATATTTACCACGCATGGATTGAATATGAAACGGGAAAATTACCTGAAAGTTACTTTTTTCTAGCAGAGCAGAGAAAAACTAACTTCATTACATCAATTGTTATTGGCGCCACACTTAGTATATATTTGCTACTATTTGTGATTAGATTGTACAAAGGTAGAAGAACTTTCATTTTTAAGCAAGAGAAGAAATCTTACATCGGATTAGTAGTTAGGACATTTTTACTTGTTGTTACTGCTGTTCTCATTTTTTGTGCTGCTTATTTGTGGAGAGTTTTTAGTTTGAATTCCGGTAATACAATAAATTTCATTCTAATAATGGCATGGATTATAACGCTATTAATTAGTGGGTTTTTCCCGAAAATTAAAAGTAATAAAAAACAACGTATGAAACGAAAAAAATTAACATCAAAATTTACATGTATGTAATGTTAAAGGCTAGAAAGCTAGATTGGCGTGAATCACTAATTGTGGAGTGCAAAAAACAACAAAATCTTTTAAAAAACACTTAATTTTTTACTCCATCTATCTTTACAATCCCTCCTTATAATGTGAATTGGACAAGCACCTAAGAGAAAGCAGAACATGTCAGTTTGTACATTCTATTATTAGGGGGAGAATTTGTATGAAAAAGACAGTTGCTTCGTTAGCAGTTATGGCGGCATTATTACCGACATTTTCAGCACATGCGGAAGGGAAAGAGCAAGTTCGAAAATCAGCTACAACTTTTAACGTTATTAGTGACATTCAAGGTGATTTAGGAGATTTTGATCATGTATTAAAAGATATGAATAAAGTAACGCCACTTTCTAGAGCACTTATTATGAATGGGGATATAACGCCAACTGGACAACAGTCACAATATGATGATGTGAAGCGAGTATTAAACAAAAATAAGCATCCAGAGAATGTATGGTCAACTGTTGGGAACCATGAGTTTTACGCTGGAAAATGGACAGCTGATGGGAAGCTCTCTCAAAGTACATGGCCAAATGGTGTAACTGAGGAAACTTTGTTTAACCGCTATCTGAAATTTAGTGGACAAGAAAAGGTATATCATAAAAAAGAATTAGACGGTTATCCGCTTCTATTTTTAGGAACTGAAAAATATATGAAATACCACGATTCAAAGATGTGGGATGAAGTATATATGAGTGATGAGCAATTAGGTTGGTTAAAACAAAATTTAGAAGAGTACAGCCAAAAAGATAAAAACAAACCGATTTTCATTTTTTCTCATCACGTTTTACCTGATACTGTGTCTGGATCAAGACAATCACCATACTTACAAGATTATTTAAACGTCGATAAGTTGTACGATATATTAAAAGACTATCCACAAGTTGTTTTCTTTACGAGTCACACGCACTGGGATTTAAACTTACCAGACTGGGCTGGTAAAAAGAAAATTGCAGGCGGAGATAAAAAAGGATTTACAGTTGTAAATACGGGCGGGATTGAAACGGGCTGGATGTCGGCTGGACCAAATGGAGGAGAGAAGACTGCTCCTGATGGTTATTCATTCAAACAAGGGTTGCAAGTGAAAGCATATGGTAGCGATGTAATGGTGACAGCTTATGATTACAAACGTGATAAGGAAATAAAGAAATTATTAATTAGTGATTCGAAAATTGCACAAATGGCACCAAATGTAACGGCAGATGATAGTAAAAACGTAATCGTCGGTGCAACAGAATACATGGAGTACTCTATAGAAGGAACGGACGAGTGGCATACTTATAATCCAGGAAACCCACCCAAATTTGACGGGGACAAAATCGTATATGTACGCCATAAAGGCGAAATGAATTTAGAGCCAGGATTAACGCAGCTTCTTCGTTTTTCGGAAAATAAGTGATTGGAAAAGGGCCTACTTTTTATCGAGTTGGTCCTTTGGTATTGTCAGCTTTTGTCGGTAAGTCGATATATTGAAAAAATCGTTGATATATTTCAAGTTATGAACGATATATTTGAAAAATCGTTGATATAAATTTCATGTACCGTAATATGGTTAAAATCATTATTATAATTTCATGTACCGTATTGAAGATAAAACCTTTAATGCAATTCCATTCACCAAAACCGAAGTCCAATACATTTTTCTCCCAGAAAGATGACTTCATCATTTTTACATGCAATAATAGTAACGTTACATACATTGTGAAAGAAGTACAAAGGAGCGTTATTCATGAATTTAGCTAAATTCCCGAGAAAAAAATATACAGAGTCATATACACCAATTGAAAAATTAAACAATTTTTCTGAAGCACTTGGTGGGCCGACTATTTATTTTAAACGAGATGATTTACTTGGTTTAACAGCTGGTGGTAATAAGACGAGAAAGTTAGAGTTTCTAGTTGCGGATGCACAGGCAAAGGGTGCAGATACGTTAATTACAGCTGGTGGTATTCAGTCCAATCATTGCCGCCTGACACTTGCAGCTGCGGTAAAAGAAAAAATGAAATGTATCCTTGTATTAGAAGAAGGGCTTGAGCCAGAAGAGAAGCCAGATTTTAACGGAAACTATTTCTTATATCATTTATTAGGTGCTGAAAATGTAATTGTTGTACGAAATGGAGCAGATCTTATGGAAGAGATGCATAAAGTAGCGAAAGAAGTTAGTGAAAAAGGGAATACACCATATGTCATTCCAGTTGGTGGATCAAATCCTACTGGCGCAATGGGATACGTTGCTTGTGCGCAAGAAATTATGGCGCAATCATTTGACCAAGGAATTGATTTCAGTTCAGTCGTTTGCGTAAGCGGTAGCGGCGGCATGCACGCTGGTTTAATTACAGGTTTTGCTGGAACACAAAGTCACATCCCAGTAATCGGAATTAACGTAAGTAGAGGAAAAGCAGAGCAAGAAGAGAAAGTAGCAAAACTTGTAGATGAAACTTCAGCTCACGTTGGTATTCCAAACTTTATCCCGCGCGAAGCTGTTACATGCTTTGATGAATATGTAGGACCAGGTTACGCGTTACCAACGCCAGAAATGGTGGAAGCAGTGCAGCTGTTAGCAAAAACTGAAGGTATTTTACTTGATCCAGTGTATACAGGTAAAGCAGTAGCGGGATTAATCGACTTAATTAGAAAAGGTACATTTAATAAAGAAGACAACATTTTATTCGTACATTCAGGTGGTTCACCAGCTTTATATGCGAATACATCTTTATTCGCGTAAGTGTGAAAAAGCATTGGGTATCCAATGCTTTTTGTTATATACTGGAATTGTTAGGAGGCCAGAAGGGGGAGTATATGAGTTCAAACTTAAAATGGATGATATACACGATACTCGGTATTTTTATTTTATTAATTTTATTTGTAGCTTATGGAGTTTATTTATATTTCACTTAAGTGAAATGGTAACCGAACCAAAGGAAGAATAAAATAATTGCTGTATTAAATAGAGTAAAACATAAACCGATAATCGTTAAAATTTTCCTTTCATTTCGACTACAAAAAGATATTACTGCTAATAGGATTGCTATAACAGCGGAAGCTAATATGAAGTAAGCGAAAGGCACAACCTATTCTATCCCAACTCTGTCTAAAATAGGTGTGAAAAGAAAAAGATTAATCGTAACGAATATGCTTACAATGAGAAACGTATAACTTTTCCAAGTGTATGTTTTTAACTGCATGGATCATACTCCTTTCCTTATATTATTTATATTTTTAACCATAAATTAATTACCTTTATTTTACAATAATCTGGATTGTTATGAAATGAGGTAGATGAATATGAAGGATAGAAATGTGTCTTTAGTTTTTATTATTATCTGTATATTAATAGTAACTGGCTGTTCAAATATACTAGGAAATGAAGATCAAAGAATCGAAGTGCAAAAAAATATTGGTGATAATGAATATGAAGATTTTAAGGTAGTGACAGATAATAATGAAGTGATGCAAGTAAAGAAAATATTAAAGGATACTACTTTTAAAAATAAAAAAGTGCAAATGTCTCGTCCAGCTGATTATCATTTTGTTTTTCAATTTAAAAATCCGAAAATAGAGGCGAAAGCTGTGTTGTATCAAATTTGGATAAGCCCTAATAAGGATAAAGTGGAAATCATCTCGGGTGGTAATCGGTACGCTCAATTAGAAGAAAAAAATGCAGCTACTTTGTTTCGGATTGTTACAGGGGAGAAGTTAGTTGATTAAATATATATGGAGTCTACAGTTTTTTATTTTGGGAGATACTTAGTTTGTAAGAAAAAAATAGCCACCTTTTATATGGGAATAAACTCTGAGAGCGAATTAAACAGAAATTGAAACTTGACTTGATGAACGTGAAGTTTTACCCTTTTAAATGCAAAAAAAGTACCTTAAGGAGTCTATTAATCCGCCAATGAAAATAAAACTAGTAAATATATTGTTTTTACAAAGATTCGATGGTATGTTTAATTTTCTCAATATAATATTTTGCTTATATAGGAGTGGCTATTTGAATAAATTTATATTATTGGTTTTATTGGTTACATGCTGCCTTACTATTGCAGGATGTTCTAATGATAGGGTTATAACAAAGAATGAGTCAAAAACTTCAACACCTGTAAAGGTTGAACGTATCAATAAAGCGTGGTACAAACATATATAATAGTTTAAAGAATTTTTAAATTATTGATGATAAAAGGTCATAAGGTGAAATGAGTTAGCCTGATAGTAGAGGTTGTGAACCTTAATGAAAAGCGAAAAGCATAGGGGAATGCTATGTTTATAAAAGTACGATATTAAAATGTTCACAAAAAGGAGGCTACATATAGACCCTTTTTTATGGGTATTTTTCATAAGTAGAAGACATTCTAAGGTGCTGTTCTCTAACTTGAACCTTCTAACATTTATTTCACTAAGTTAAAGTTCATGGAGAGTACCACTCTTCAAAATTCGGGGCATGCTAGGGGCCTTTAATAGCTCGATTGATGTGGTTCCTTTTTCACTTTATCTACCATATTTATATATCTTTCTATAAAAAATCTAACTTTTAACGATTAAATGAGATAAAACCTAGTTAAAAACAATGAAATTTCAGGAAAAATAAGGTACACTATTCAATGGTTTTGGTTTAAAATCAATTGACGTTAATGTATACGGGGGAAAGATTGATGAACAACAATACAGTAAATGAATCTGTTGAAGAAGTTGAGAAAAAACGGGTAAGATCCAAAAAACGTTTTACAAATTGGAAGCTTATCGCAGCAGGTGGAGGTGTACTTGCACTTCTCCTTGGAGGAATGAGCTATTATCAGGCAACTCACTTCAATTCAAATGTTACGATTAATGATACAAAAGTCGGTGGTATGAGCGCTGATGAGGCAATACAGAAATTAAAAACATCTGGACTAGCAAACAAAGTTTATATTGATCAACAACAAATTTTAGATGAAAAAGAGACAAAGACGGAACTGACGGAAAAAGATTTGCCGCAAGTTAAGAAACTATTAAAAAGTCAGTGGACATTTTTCCCTTCTTCAAAGGAAAAAGAGTATTCATTGTTATCGAAAGAAGCGGATCAGTATCGTAGTGAAACGATGAAAAAACTTGTAGAAGAAAAGCTCGTGTCTATGAATGAAAAATTAAAGGCGCCTCAAGACGCTATGGCAAAGCTTGAACAAGGAAAAATTGTTATTTCGAAGAGCGTTGATGGAAAACAGTACGACGTTACGAGTTTACTAAAAGATTACGATAAGCAGAAGCATAAAAGCGAAATTCATTTAAAGTCTGCATACATACAGCCTATTAAAGAAAACGATCCGATTATTAAAAAAGAAGAGAAAGCATTACAGAATCTTCTTACGCAGTCTGTTGATTATAAAGTGCAAAATGAAGTGTATTCATTAAAAGCAAAAGATTTAATTCAAAATGCCTCTATGTCAAAGGATATGAAAGTGACAATCGATGCGAGCGATATTAAGAATAAGGTTGCTGAAATTAATAAGGCTAAATCTACATTACATAAAGACTTCGCTTTTAAAACACATTCTGGTTCGGTCATATCAGTAAAAGGACAAGGATACGGCTGGGCACTAGATGTGGAAAAAGAGACAAAACAAGTTGGGCAAGCCTTTGAGAAAGGCGAAAAATCACTTTCTGCTTCTAATATTTACGGAAATGGTTGGGAGAAGGAAGGGATCGGTTATAAAACAACATCGAATAATGGTATCGGAGACACATATGCAGAAGTTTCAATTGCAGATCAACAAATTTGGATTTACAAAGATGGTAAATTAGTCCTCACAACAAATGTAGTAACGGGTAAACATAGCACAGGCGAAGATACATCACCAGGTGTGTGGTACGTTCTATACAAACGAACACCATATACGCTAAGAGGTAGCGCAGTAGGGAAAGCTGATTATGCAGTGAAAGTAGATTACTGGGTTCCATTCACAAATAGCGGTCAAGGATTCCACGATGCCGGCTGGCGAAAAGACTGGGGAAGTAATGCTTATTTAACAGGAGGATCAGGCGGTTGTGTAAATCTTCTCCCTAACGTTGCAAAAACTGTATATGATAGTTTGAACACGTATGATCCAGTTATCGTGTACTAGAAAATAGGTACGTATTAAGAACTTAAACGAATAAATAAAGCACCTGATGGTACATGAAAAAACACCTCTTGCATTCGCATACAAAGTGTGCAAATGCAATGGAGGTGTTTTTATTTGAAGGCAAGAGTTCATTGTTTATAAGAAACAAAGTGGGAAGAGATTGAGATGGAAAACTAGGTGTACAAATAATCAATAAAATTGACACTGAATATCATTTTCATTTATGATGGAATCGTCGTATGTAATTGGACATGAATTTTATGAAAAAGTCTATTTCTTATATTCATATAATAGATTTCTATTAAGGTATCACATTCAAAAACTATCACTAAATTTTTCAATAATTTAAACGTAGGAAAGGGCAATATAAAATGAACTGGAAAAAAGGCGGATTATGGGTTATTATTTTTTTCGTTGTAAAAGGCACAATTTCTACACTTTTAATCGTTACTGGTGCTAAATATTTTGATTTATCATTTATGCAACTTTTCGTACTAATACTGATCTTATTACTGATTTCTCTCATAAGTCGAAAATTACTGTATAGACATAAACAAAACAAAAAGCAAAAAGAGCTAAATATATAAGGAAGCCCCAGAGACCTTTGGATTTCTGGGGTTTTATTTATTCAATAGTGAGTTTTGGCTCCGTGATACGAATGGTACACCCCATCAGTTTTATCGGTTGTAAATCAAAAGAAAGATATATTTACAAGGACTCTTAACAAGTCTTACGAATCCAAAAGTCTCTTTATTCTTTATTGCGTTTCTGCCGCAGTTTATAGATACAAAGGCTTCAGGTCCTATACCTTTTATCATTTTAGGAATTACTTTTACAGTAACTGGACTATTGTGGTGTTTATTTGTTGCTTATTTCTCTTCCTATGTCACCAAAAAATTAAGAGGAAATCAAAAGGTAGGAATGATTCTAAATAAAGTAACAGGACTGATTTTTATTGGGATGGGGTTAAAGTTGCTTCAAACGAAGGCTCTTCAATAAACATGAATAATAAAAAATGCCCCCTTCAAGAGATGTTATCTTTGCTTTAAGCTAATTTCTATATATTAAAAAGCTCCTTCAAATTTTGAAGGGGCTTTTTGCATGTTATCGGTTAATTATCTTTTTTTGAATTTACTAAAAGTTCCTAAATCCAAGCCCAATAACGATACTATCTCTAGCGAAATAATTAACATATCCTATGTAAGAAAGTTGAGGTAGCTAATAGCATATATTTTACTGAAAGGATGTGAATGAATGATGGAACGGCCGAATTGGGGAATTGGAGGATTAGTATTCGTTGGCTGCATGTTTCTGGGCGGAGGAGTGGGATCTATGTTAGGGAATGCCCAAACTGGATGGCTCATAGGAATGGGTGTTGGATTTCTTGGGATGGCTTTAACGAGACTGATTAGAAAGTAATATAACGGAGATTCTTAATACCATAAGAGCTCCCCATACATAGATAGGATTCCCAAGTCGCAGGATGGCACCTTAGGGTGTATTTTTTATGCTTTCTAAAAATGTCTTACTATATAATAGATTTCGTTAGGTTCTGATAATCTTTTTTGTAATAGAATAGATTCATTACCGTTTAAGGAACTGTTGAGCGGCAATAAAGTTACTCCACTAAAGGGCCATATTGTGGTACTGTTAAGGAAAAGCGAGTAATTGCGTTGTACAAGGGGGTGTTGGGGTGAATGTAATTGCGTGGTTAATCGTTGCTTGTGAAATAGGGTTTTGGGTTGTTATAACTCTAGGTCTGCTCACACGATATATCCTTAAGAAAAATAAATTAGGATTGTTTTTCCTAGCTTTAACACCTGTTATTGATTTAATTTTATTAGTTGTTACGGGTGTCGACTTGTATCGTGGTGCGACTGCTACCCAAGTGCATGCAATAGCTGCTGTTTATATCGGAATCTCAATCGCATTCGGTAGGAGTATGATTGAGTGGGCTGATATACGCTTTCAATATTATGTGATGAAACAAGGAGCGAAACCAGTTAAAAGATTTGGCATTGATTATGCAAAACACTACTTTAAAAGCTGGGGACAACATGTGCTTGCTTTTCTAATAGGTGCCGGAATTTTATTTGTCTTAATCTATTTAATTAACGATTCTTCTCGAACAGAAGTGTTGGCTGGCTTTCTAAAAGTATGGACACTTGTGTTGGGTATCGATCTTTTGATTGCCATAAGCAATTTTATTTGGCCGAAAAGAGAAAAAGGATAACAATTTAATAATATCGCAATTGGGCGCGATTGTTGAGCAAACACAGGTAGAAAAATGATTAAACTTTTTTATGAAAAATTATTCAATAACAACAAAAAAACAAGCATTTTGACCGAGTTTTTTTCGGAATATTTGGTTTTTATGTCGAAAAATCAATTTTTGTAGCATGCTTTTGATCAAACTTTATTACAAACCAACAGTATTCATGGCAAGCTTAGGAGTTAATAATTAATCCACGGCGAAGGTATGTTGATTTACGTTAATATTGAAGACGTTGATGATCCACTAAGCTTCGCAAGGAAAGTTAGAAGAGCGTTATGCAATTAACCTATTTATTAAGTTAGATGAGCAATAGGAAAGGATCTTTCGATGGAAGATCCTTTCCTATTATTCGTAAGTAATAGATTATGCTAATTAAAATATCTCGGATTATTAATGCTTTTTCAATGATTTCACTAAATACTTGAGAAAGCCTCTTTCCATTTTTGCTTTAAGTCCTTTCATACATAAGATGAAGATTTTTATGAATTAGGTTTACTTGACTAGCAGACGAACGTATTTTTTGCAAGAATCGACATAATAATCTCTATTTTTATTGTAGTATCAGTGTCTTAGTAGAAAATAAATATATACGACAAATTTTGACAAAGAAAGGATTTTATTTTTGTTATGCTATGAAAGTTATTGATTTGTAATGTATAAATAGGAGGATTTTTAAATGTCAAAGAAATTGTTATTATTTGCACTTATGAGTTTATGTGTAATTGCTTTAAGTGCTTGTAAAGGTAATGAAGAAAAATTAAAGGGCGCACCAGATGAGCAAAAAGTGGATGAAGACAAAAAAGTAGCAGAGGAAGAAAAGAATAAACAAGAAGAGCAACAAAAAGCAGAAGAAGAAAAACGTAAACAAGAAGAGCAGCAAAGAGTAGAAGAAGAAAAACGTAAACAAGAAGAGCAACAAAAAGCAGAAGAAGAAAAACGTAAACAAGAAGAGCAACAAAAAGCAGAAGAAGAAAAACGTAAACAAGAAGAGCAACAAAGAGCAGAAGAAGAGAAACGTAAACAAGAAGAGCAGCAAAGAGTAGAAGAAGAAAAACGTAAACAAGAAGAGCAACAAAAAGCAGAAGAAGAAAAACGCAAGCAAGAAGAGAAGAAAGATCAGCAACAGCAATCTACACAACAGGAGAGAACACAAAAACAAGAAAAACCGACACAAGCAACAGGTGGGAAACCAACAAGATCACAAATTTCAGTTGGTTCACATGTAGTTATTCAATTGGATAATGACTATAGTAAAACTGTAAGTGGCGTTGTGAAAGACATTTTGACACATAGTGAAACACATACATACGGCATTAAAGTTCGATTACAAGATGGACAAATTGGCCGTGTTCAAAGTGTTAAATAATGAAAAAAAGATTTGACTACTTTTCAAATAAATTAAAATTAAAAAACCCGGTTCTTTCGTAAAGGAACCGGGTTTTGCATTTTGTTGGTGCTACTACACCTCTATTGATTTATCAGATACAAAATAGATGTTTTTATAATTTGAAAGACGAGGAAACGAACTTGGAGGGAGTATTAGAAGCATGTTTAAGAAGATGAAATCAATGGAGAAAAGGAACTGGTTTTTAAGTCTGGGCTATGGACCTATCCTCTCGTTCTAATCCACTAAAAGAAGAACTTCCCCATACCCATTAGACTACTAAGCATTCCAATTCCATTCATAGTGCCTTTTCCTACTGTAAGTAAGTTTCCAAGCATTCCTGGCTGACCGTAACCTCCGTTATTCCCCCATCCCATGGGACTTATCTGTCCACCCCATCCTGGAGAGTTTCCGAAAATACCCCAGTTATTGCTATTAAATTTAAAAGCCTTAGCTGGCGGTGAGAGTAAGGCGGCAAGATGACCTTGTGCGAACATCCCTGTATGGTTGAATGGTTGAGCCCAGGGTAAGGGAGGTTTTTGAAAATTACCTGCATGGCCTGGGAATGGAGGCCAATTAGCGGGATGACCTTGGGGCATCATCCCTGCATAATGGATTGGCTGATCCAAAGAGAAGGGAGGGGACTGAGGATTGAAAGCTGTATAATTGGCTGGTGAATCCGAACCAACTGGATAGAAGCGACAACTCCAATTCTCAGGAATTTTCAAATCATTCATTCCATCAGCTTTAGTTATTTGGGGCTGTACATATAATGATGACATTGAAATTTGGTAATTATAATGCTCCTCATTTCCTTTTGAATTCAAATACCGATATTGGTGCATAAGCTTATTCCCCTTACTTTAAAAATGTAATGTTAGACTTAGCCTATGTAATATTCCTTTTGATGGATGGTTACATAACTAGATTTCCAAGCCTGTATTTAAAGGAATGGGTGTGTGGGCTGTCAGTAAAAAAACATGGATTAAAGTTTCGCTTTATTTTAGAAGGGTATTTTCATTAGCTCTTTTTGTTTATTTTAGCCTAATTTAATTTCGGTTAACAAACGTGTTTACATATTCATTCAAAATTTTAAGCTGGGTAAGTAGAATTGCTAAAAAGAGAATATCTATTCGAAGAGTTTGGCAAAATACTGCAAGGGTAATAAATTCTCGTGCAAATATGCAAACGAGTTAAATTAATCAATGGAATTGATAATGAAGGGGTAAATCAATCTATGAGTGAAACGTTACATAAAAGAAAACCACCATATGTAATGCTTGTAATCCTTTTTATTGGGGCATTTGTTTCATTTCTAAATAACTCGCTTTTGAATGTGGCCTTGCCATCAATAATGAAGGATTTAGATATTAAAGATTATTCAACGATCCAGTGGCTTTCTACAGGGTATATGCTTGTAAGTGGTATATTAATTCCGGCATCAGCATTTTTAATAACACGCTTCTCCAATAGGAGCTTATTTATTACATCTATGTTGATTTTTACTCTTGGTACGGCTTTAGCGGCTGTAGCACCGAACTTCGGTTTATTACTTACTGGTCGGATGGTTCAAGCAGCAGGTTCTTCAGTGATGGGACCTTTGTTAATGAATATTATGCTAGTAAGCTTTCCGAGAGAAAAAAGGGGAACAGCAATGGGGATTTTTGGGTTAGTTATGATTACAGCTCCAGCAATTGGACCGACACTATCAGGTTATATTGTAGAGTATTATGACTGGCGTTTGCTTTTTGAAATGATTTTACCGTTAGCAATCATAAGTTTACTGTTAGGGATTTGGAAATCTGAGAATGTCATGAGACAAAACAAAAATGCAAAACTTGATTATCTTTCATTACTATTATCTTCTATCGGTTTTGGCGGTTTATTATATGGGTTCAGTTCTGCAAGCTCCGATGGTTGGACGAATAAAGTTGTCGTAACAACCTTAACCATAGGCGCTATTGCCCTAATCGCTTTCATTATCCGTCAATTAAAAATGAATGAACCGTTATTGGATTTACGTGTTTATAAGTACCCAATGTTTGCGCTTGCGTCTGTAATTGCAATTGTCAACGCAGTGGCCATGTTTTCGGGTATGATTTTAACACCAGCTTATGTACAAAACGTTCGCGGTATTTCACCGCTGAGCTCTGGGCTGATGATGCTTCCAGGGGCGGTAATAATGGGGATTATGTCACCAATTACAGGTAAACTATTTGATAAATATGGCCCTCGTATTCTTGGTATAGTAGGACTTTCCATTACAGCCGTTTCAACTTATATGCTAGCAAACCTACAACTCGACTCTAGTCACACACATATTATTCTTATTTACACATTGCGGATGTTTGGGATGGCGATGGTGATGATGCCACTTATGACAAATGGCCTTAATCAATTGCCAACTCGCTTAAATCCGCACGGTACAGCTGTTAATAATACAGCTCAACAAGTGTCTGGTTCGATTGGTACTGCTATTCTTGTTACGATTATGAATTCTGTAACAAAAACAAAAGCTGAAAGTTTAATGGCTCATGTAGATCCAACAACCTTCACAGAAGCTACGAAGGCAATGGTAACGCAGAAGGCTTTGTTATCCGGAATTCAGCATTCATTCTATGTAGCACTTGGCATGAATGTTGTTGCGCTACTATTAGTTTTTTTCGTTAAACGTGTAGATACAAGCGCGGAAGCTGTCGAGAGGTTAAATCGATAGAGCAAAATAAAAATCGAGATGATGATTTCTACAAGTTGTTTTGCTACTAAGAAGCTGATAGTTAAAACAGGAAAAGAACTGAAAGAAACAGTGAAATAATTACACATAGTGAAAAAAGGATCTGATCTTCATATCAGATCCTTTTTCATTAGAAACTATTGGCTTTCCAAATACTACAATCTTTAGTTTTCAATTTCTGATAAACATTATACTAATACGCTTCATTTTAATTTCGTATTTTTTTGCAAGTTATAAATCTAATAGCAACAACCGACTTAGATTACCAACCTTATAAGTAATATCATAATCGTGAATAGTTAGGGAAAAGATAAAATAAGGTAATCAATTACATATCTTTATCCCAGGCGATTCATTACTATGTTCTTTTTATTGACTGGGATATTTTATCTCGCTATTTGCTGGGCAGTAAGACCCCCACCTCAAAAATCAGCGGAAGCAAAGAAGTTAGGTGGGGGAGCAACTGCTCGCCCGATTGGTGAGGGCTGATTAAAGTTTCACTTTATTTCATGCTTTTTGAAAGGGTGTTTGTAATGGATAAAAAAGTATCTGCCATTCCTCAGCCGAAAACATATGGACCGCTGGGGAATCTCCCATTAATCGACAAAGATAAACCGACCCTATCCTTTATCAAGATAGCGGAAGAGTATGGTCCTATTTTTCAAATTCAAACTTTAAGTGATACGATCATTGTCGTTTCTGGACATGAACTGGTAGCGGAAGTTTGTGATGAAACAAGATTTGATAAAAGTATAGAGGGTGCTTTAGCAAAGGTTCGTGCTTTTGCTGGAGACGGACTATTTACAAGCGAGACTGACGAGCCTAACTGGAAAAAAGCTCATAATATTTTGATGCCTACATTCAGTCAACGGGCAATGAAAGATTATCATGCTATGATGGTCGATATTGCCGTGCAACTCGTTCAAAAATGGGCAAGACTGAATCCGAATGAAAACGTAGATGTCCCAGGGGATATGACTCGCCTTACATTAGATACAATTGGTCTATGTGGTTTTAATTACCGATTTAATAGCTTTTATCGTGAGACCTCTCATCCTTTTATCACTAGCATGACCCGTGCTCTAGATGAGGCGATGCACCAATTGCAGCGGCTGGATATAGAAGATAAACTCATGTGGAGAACGAAACGTCAATTTCAGCATGATATCCAATCTATGTTTTCTTTAGTAGATAATATTATTGCTGAACGTAAAAGTAGCGGGAATCAGGAAGAAAATGATTTGCTTTCCCGTATGTTACATGTGCAGGATCCGGAAACGGGTGAAAAATTAGATGATGAAAATATTCGTTTCCAAATTATTACCTTCTTAATAGCTGGGCATGAGACAACAAGTGGATTGTTATCTTTTGCAATCTATTTTTTATTAAAGAATCCGGATAAATTGAAAAAAGCCTATGAAGAAGTAGACCGTGTTTTGACAGATCCCACTCCAACATACCAACAAGTTATGAAGCTTAAGTATATACGGATGATTTTAAATGAATCACTACGTCTATGGCCGACTGCTCCAGCATTCAGTCTCTATGCAAAAGAAGATACAGTAATTGGTGGGAAATACCCAATTAAGAAAGGCGAAGATCGTATCTCTGTTCTTATTCCACAGCTACATAGGGATAAAGATGCGTGGGGAGACAATGTGGAAGAATTCCAACCTGAACGATTTGAAGAGCTGGATAAGGTTCCTCATCATGCTTATAAGCCATTTGGAAATGGCCAGAGAGCATGTATCGGTATGCAGTTTGCACTTCATGAAGCCACACTCGTAATGGGAATGCTTCTTCAACATTTTGAATTCATCGATTATGAAGACTATCAGCTGGACGTAAAACAAACATTAACGCTAAAGCCTGGTGATTTTAAAATTAGGATTGTACCTCGAAATGAAACTATTAGCCATAATACTGTTCTTGCGCCTACAGAGGAGAAACTGAAAAACCATGAAACCAAGCAGCAAGTTCAGAAGACTCCTTCCATTATTGGAGCCGATAATCTTTCACTTCTTGTTCTGTATGGCTCGGATACAGGGGTAGCAGAAGGTATTGCAAGAGAACTAGCAGATACAGCTAGTTTAGAAGGTGTTCAAACGGAAGTGGCAGCTCTTAACGATCGAATTGGAAGTTTGCCGAAAGAAGGAGCGGTTCTTATTGTAACTTCTTCTTATAATGGAAAACCGCCAAGTAATGCAGGACAGTTTGTGCAATGGTTGGAGGAATTAAAACCAGATGAGCTAAAAGGTGTTCAATACGCAGTTTTTGGTTGTGGAGATCATAATTGGGCTAGTACTTATCAGCGAATTCCAAGATACATTGATGAGCAAATGGCTCAAAAAGGAGCAACAAGATTTTCTAAACGCGGAGAAGCAGATGCAAGTGGTGATTTCGAGGAACAGCTCGAGCAATGGAAACAAAGTATGTGGTCTGATGCGATGAAGGCATTTGGATTGGAACTTAACAAAAACATGGAGAAAGAACGCAGTACTTTGAGCCTGCAATTTGTCAGCCGTCTTGGAGGATCTCCTCTTGCGCGAACATATGAAGCAGTTTATGCATCTATATTAGAAAATCGTGAACTTCAATCATCTAGCAGTGAAAGAAGCACGCGACATATTGAGATATCATTGCCGGAAGGGGCTACATATAAAGAAGGAGACCACCTTGGGGTACTACCAATTAATAGTGAGAAAAATGTCAACCGAATTTTAAAACGCTTTGGATTAAACGGGAAGGATCAAGTCATATTAAGCGCAAGTGGGCGCAGTGTAAATCACATACCTTTAGACAGTCCTGTTCGTCTATATGACCTTCTTAGTTACAGTGTCGAAGTGCAAGAAGCAGCCACTCGAGCACAAATACGAGAAATGGTGACATTCACAGTATGCCCTCCTCATAAAAAGGAATTGGAATCATTATTGGAAGAGGGAGTTTATCAAGAACAAATATTAAAGAAACGTATTTCAATGTTAGATCTTCTTGAAAAGTATGAGGCTTGTGAAATCCGATTTGAACGCTTTTTAGAACTTCTTCCGGCGCTCAAACCGCGTTACTATTCTATCTCAAGTTCTCCACTCGTTGCCCAGGATCGTCTAAGCATTACGGTTGGTGTTATAAATGCGCCTGCATGGAGTGGGGAAGGGACATATGAAGGAGTCGCTTCTAACTATTTAGCTCAGCGTCATAATAAAGATGAGATTATCTGTTTCATTCGAACGCCACAATCAAACTTTCAATTACCTGAAAATCCAGAAACACCAATTATCATGGTTGGACCAGGTACTGGAATTGCACCATTCCGTGGATTCTTACAAGCGCGTCGCGTTCAAAAGCAAAAAGGTATGAAGGTAGGAGAAGCGCATCTATACTTTGGTTGTCGTCATCCTGAAAAGGATTATCTCTATCGTACAGAACTAGAAAATGATGAAAGAGAGGGATTAATCTCTTTACACACAGCTTTTTCTCGCTTAGAAGGACACCCTAAAACATATGTACAGCATGTAATAAAAGAAGATAGAATCCATTTAATTTCGTTATTAGATAATGGGGCCCATCTTTATATATGTGGTGATGGAAGTAAAATGGCTCCTGACGTAGAAGACACCCTTTGTCAAGCATATCAAGAAATTCATGAAGTCAGTGAACAAGAAGCAAGGAATTGGTTGGAACGAGTGCAAGATGAAGGACGATATGGAAAAGATGTTTGGGCTGGTATATGAATGTTTCTTAATTAAATAAGTAATATGTAACGAATGAACGTCTTTCGAATAAGTGAATAACTCATTTATAACAATCCCGTATGTTTATTAAATACGGGATTTACTTATTTTTAATAAGCTGGATTGATACTGTAGAAAAATAATAGGTAATTCATTTGACAATTAAAATGACCTGCTATAATATATATGCCATAGCATATAATTAATAAAATGAATACATTCACTGTGAATAATTGACTGGTATGCTATACTCTTTTATATATTAATTTATAGAGGTGATACATGAACTTACATGATTTAATAGGCTATCTTGTTCATCGTACTGATGTGAAAATGACGAATTATTTTACGAAGAAATTAAAGCCTTTTGGCGTTACGCCAGAGCAGTGGGGGATTATTAGTGTTCTTTGTAGCCAAAGAGCCACTACTCAAAAAGAGTTAGCAGAAGCGATTGATAAAGATCAAACTACTGTCGTAAGAATGATACAGTCAATGGAGAGAAAAGGGATTGTAAAGAAGGCTTTGAATGAGCAAGATCGGCGTTCACACAACCTGTTTTTAACTGAAAAAGGCGACGAGTTAAAGAAAACAATTTTGCCTGTAGTGACAGACGCTCACCATTTCGTTACGAGTAATTTGAGTGAGGAAGAAATTAAAGTATTACAATCATTATTAAACAAATTGTATGATACACGCTATTAATACTTGTTCCTTATTGATGCCATGCTATTTATAAGGAACAACCTCTGTTTTATATCTTATATATGCTATAGCATATATTGTGTTTCGGGGAATGGTAGAGATAGCTTTATTTTGTATAATATTTAATTCGGATCACTTTTTTTCTAGTACCAGTCAAATTTTTCGTATTATATATGCTATAGCATGTAATTATTATCCCTTTCATATGGAAAAGGGTAATGTGAATTGAAGCCATTTCCATAAGGGCAATCTCAGGAAATAGGGTAAAGGTAGTGACTACTATCCGAACAATACTGATTTTTATCAAATAATAAGAAAGGTGTGATGACTATTTTAATTTTCATCAATATTGTAAAAGTAGTGTTGTTTCTGTTCTTTTTAATGACAGGAACGAAAATTATATCTGGGAAAATGGCAGATGAATTTAAGCGATTTGGTTTACCTTCGTTTTTTAATTTCTTAACTGGAGCTTTTGAGATTGTAGGAGCAATTGGAATGTTAATAGGAATTTGGGTTCCAATGGCAGCTTTATTGGCAGGATTGTTGTTAGGCGGTACGATGCTTGCAGCTGCATTAACCCTTATTGTATTAGCGAGAGATCCTTTTAAGAAAGCAATACCTGCACTTGTTTTGTTCGTCCTTAGTTTAGGGATAAGTTTGTATCATATTTTTTAAACATAACTGAAAACTATTAAACTTTATACGTTCAAGTTACTAACGTTTTGTGATTATTTTACAAATAGGGGGATTCTCAAAGTAGTGCTTGAATAATAATAGCGATATGAATTTAGACATTACCATCATTTGAATCATAATTAGTAAAAGAATGGGAAGAATTTTTATAAAAAGGAATTCCTGATGAATTTTATATTAAAAATAGGAGTGAGTGAAGATGGCATATTTATTACAAGTTGATTTTCCGTTTGAAGGTCCTTTTGGTGAAGAAATGGAAAAAGGATTTTGGGATTTAGCAAAAAGTATTAACGAAGAAGAAGGATTCCATTGGAAAATATGGACTGAGAATCAAGAAACAAAAGAAGCTGGAGGCATCTATGTATTTGAAGAAAAACAAGATGCTGAAAAATACGCTGAAATGCACAAGAACAGACTTGAAGCAGCTGGTGTTAAAGATATTAGAGTAAGAATTTTTAACATCAATGAAAAGTTAACGGAACTGAATCGTGGGTATACGAAATAAATCCGAAAGTCAGGCAAGCATAAAAGGAGGGGGATAATCCCCTTCTTTTTTTATTTCTTACATTGATGGTGAGGGACTCGTACAAAAAATCCCTATATAAATAGGGATTTGTGTATCGGTATATTGTTCCTTGGAGAAGGATGTATGAAGTCTAATATATGAGAGTTCTTACATTTGTGAAAGTCACGTGGGAAAAGTTGTATTAAAATAATTATTTATAAAAGGGTACGCCCCTTACTGGGAGGTAAGGGGCACAGGAAATGCAAATTTATTTGTAATTTGATTATAACATATATACCTGTCTATACATGTTACAAATTTATGAACATAACTGTTAATTAGTAACCAGAGGTAACGAAGGGTAGATGACTTAAGTAGTTTTTAAAGGGGTATAACAGAGAAAATGCAAGAAAAGACCTGATAACAGGTCCGTTTTTGTTATTGTTTTTCAGACTTCGCTTGTTCTAGAATGTATGCTTCTTCTTGTTCCGGTGTCGCTAATTCGTATGCTTTACCAGTGCTGTTATTGTCCCATTCCCATAGTAAATTATGCTCCTCAACCGATTGAGAGAAATCGCCTTCATACCAACGAACCAAAATCTTGAGGTACTGTTCTTTATGTTGTAAGGTTCCACTATTACTTTCATCAATTACTCGACGTACTGTTTCGATGTTTTCTGGAGTCATTTTAATAAATCCTTGTTTTTCGTGAGATAAGACTTTTTGATGAGTCATTTTGTGCATTGCATTGATTATATGACGATCAGAATTGAGGTCAAGTATTACATCTTCCCCTTTAATTCTTTCAGTCTGCTTTTCCTTAACGTCTGAACCTGCATATGTACCGACTTTGTAACCAGTAAAAATACCAACTGCTATAGCAATAACTAAGCTTGATGTGATTTTAATCCACTTTTTCAAAATTCGTCCCCCTTTTATTGAAGTGTACCATAAAAGAAGAGCTATATACTTCCATCTGTCTGTATGATTTACATAAAGCAGCATTATCAGTAATCAATGATGCATAACGTGAGATTATATAAGCATTTATTATCCTGAAGAATTTAAAATAAAACCTATCTAATTACAGAAGTGATTTGAACGTAAGGAAATTGTAAGAAATGCATAAGAAAAAAGAAATTTTTATTATGTAGGATACAAATATAGAGAAGCACAAAAGAGGGAGGATAAATAGGGTTTATTTATACGAAAACCAAACTAGTAATAGGCACATTCTAAATAAAAAAATCATTTATGGTACTAACATACATGTGAAAAAGAGAGGTTTTACCGTTTGTTACGACAGTAGAGATAAAGCCAGAATAGTAGTTTATGTGATGTTTGTAATTGAGCAAATAAAAGATGAAACCGATCATTTATCTAAGGAGGAATTTTTCTTATGGAAAATAAATTATCTGGAGTGTTAGCCGCTACCTTAGCTCTAACGATGAGCCTACCAACAGGAGCGATAGCGTCTTCTAGCAGTAAGACTCCGGTTGTATCTAGCCAAGAAGTTGCTAGCAAAGATTTGGAGAAGATTGCTGCAGAGAACGCTGCACTGCTCACGAAGTCCTATGAGACGACTAGTGTACAGTATGCGCTGATTGATAATGGTAAACTTATTTTGTCAGGACAGACAGGCAAGAATGACATAGAGGGGAAAGAGGCATTAACCAAAGATACTCTATACGGAATTGGTTCAACCAGTAAAGTATATACAGCTGCGGCTGTTATGAAATTAGTAGACGAAGGAAAAGTTGATTTGGATGCTTCTGTTACCCGCTATATTCCTGAGTTCAAAATGAAAGATGAACGATATAAACGTATTACACCGCGTATGCTGTTGAATCACTCCTCAGGTTTGCAAGGTTCGACGCTTAATAATGCATTTTTATTTAAAGATAATGATGTTTATGCCCATGATATCTTGTTGCAACAATTGTCCAACCAAAACTTGAAGGCAGACCCTGGCGCGTTCTCAGTATACTGTAATGACGGTTTTACGCTGGCTGAGATCTTGGTAGAAAGAGTCAGCGGTATGAGTTTTACTGAATTTCTACATCAAAAGTTTACTGAGCCATTAAAACTGAATCATACGATAACATCGCAAGATAAATGGGAAGATGAAAAGCGGGCTGGACAGTATTCTCCGACATACCAGGGACAGCTTCCAAGTGAAATGGTAAATGTGATTGGTACGGGAGGAATCTCTTCTACTGCAGAAGATGTGGTGCGATTCTCACAAATATTTATGGGACAGGGAAAAGAAATCCTCTCTAATAAAGCAGTCAAGACGATGGAACAAGAAGAATATAAAAAAGGAATGTGGCCGGGAGATAGCGGAAATGTGTTCAACTATGGTCTTGGCTGGGATAGTGTGAAACTATACCCATTCAGTGAATATGGGATAAAAGCGTTGACTAAGGGTGGGGATACGATGCTGCAACATGCTACATTGGTCGTACTTCCAGAACAGAAGATGGCAGCAGCTGTATTGTCCTCCGGCGGCTCCAGCATGACAAATCAACTGTTGGCAAATAAATTACTGCTAGCTAGGCTTAAAGAGAAAGGGACAATTAAGGATATAAAACCAGATAAATCCTTCGGCAAGCCCGTCAAGGCTAAAGTGCCTCAAGACGTGGTAAAAAAAGCAGGATTTTATGGAAATAGCTATAACCATTTCAAAATAGAAATTACGAAGAAGGGAGAACTGTTTTTACCAACTAAACCAGAAGAAAAATATGTATATACGGCGGATGGAAGCTTTATAAATGAGAAGGGCACTTCCAAGCTTAACTTCGTCACAGAGAAGAATGGAAAAGTTTATTTGAGAGAGAGCGCATATGAATTATCGCCGGGATTGGAGCAAAATGTGCTGACTCACTATTTAGCCCAGAAATTAGAAAACAATGTGTTACCGAAGAAAACAGCTGCTGCATGGGCGAAGCGCGAGGGCGGCAAGTTCTACCTCGTTAACGAAAAATTTAATTCTATAAATTATCTAGGACAACAAATACCTCTTAACACACAAATTACGCTCAAAGATGGCTATTGGGACGGCAAAAAAATTACAGGTCCGAATACGGCGACGCATCAAATTCAAATTCCCGTGATGAATGGGCGGGATACAAAGGAAGCCCATTTCTATACAGAGGATGGTACTGAATATATGGAGATGTCCAGCTTTTTATACGTCAGTGAATCTAACGTAAAATCCCTTGATGCAGGTCAATTATCGAAAGTTACACTGCAAAAAAATGGGCATGCGAAATGGTTTACGATTCCGCAAGAGGCAGCAGGGAAAACAATGAATGTGGAGTTGCCATCAGGAAGTTCATTCGCGGTGTATGATGAGAATGGAGTATGCGTCAATTTTAGCGTTGTTAGTAATAATAACAAAGTGAAACTACCAGAGAACGGAACGGTTGTATTTGCTGGCGCACCGAACTCAGAATTTACAGTCGCATTGAACTAGTTACAACTCGGGGTAGACTTTAATAAAACAGTATCACTTGGAAAAGATATTTTATTTGTATCTTAAGTATTCCCTTAAATGATATTACACTTAAATTCTTAGTTTAATAGCAATGGGATCCCGCCCACGTTTTAACGAAAATATACGCTAAGCAAATCCCAACATAAAGCGAGCCGAATTTTCTACCCTTAAGAAAAATTTCGGTTCGTTTTATGGTTTCATGACAAGTTGTTTACTGAACAATAAAGTTCTTTATTGGAACAGGCTACTTTCTTCAACAATCGGGCCAGATTGTTGAAGAAGAAATATAATAAAAATGCTTTTGATTGTTTTATTAAACGAATTAAACCGCAAAAAACAAGAAGAATTCCCCACCCTTTACTAGTACACTAAATCCTATAAAAGGAGGGAGATCATGAAAAATAAAGCCATTGGATTATTTTAAGGAATTGCGTTATACATTTCAGCTATTTTAGGATCAGGTGTCCTATTTTTATCAGGGGTAACGGCCTCAATAGCGGGCCCTGCATCTATTGTATCCTGGTTTATCGTTATTATAATTAGTTTTCCGCTTGCTTATTCCTTTGCTAGTTTGGCACGGATATTTCCTGATTCCGGTGGAGCAGCAACCTTTGTTAGAAATTCTTTTGGATATCATCTTGGCAATATCGTTGGGTGGTTTTACTTTGTAACAGCAGCAGTTGGTCAAACGATTGTATCTTTAACTGGTGCTTTTTACGTCAGTCAGGCATTTGGATTTTCGCATTTTGAAACAATTTTAATTGCCGTCTTTATTTTGGTAATTGCAGGTGTTTCCAATTATTACGGCGTAAATGTTAGTGGTAAAGTTGCATTGATTTTAAGTTCTTTATTACTGATTCTTTTAGCGTCAGCTGTATTTGTGGCGTTTCCAAGAATACAATGGGGAAATTTTAATCCCTTTGTTCCAAATGGATGGTTTTCTGTCGGGAACGCTATAACGGTTATCTTTTGGTCATTTTTCGGTTGGGAGGCGATTTGTAATCTGGCTGAGCATTTTAAAAGGCCAGAAAAAGATATTGTCAAAGGAGCAGTTATTAGTGCAGTTGTCATTGGATTATTATTTTTAGCGCTAAGCCTTGTCACTATTGGAACGGCCACGTATGGCAGTCAAGAAAGCAACCTGTCTCCTATTGGTGTTATAATGGGAGATACAGTAGGCGGAGGTGCCAAAGTCGTTACAGCTGTTTTAGCTTTAATTATTTGTACAGGGACAGCGAATGCTTTTGTAGCCAGCCTAACGCAATTAGGATATTCATTAAGCAGAGATGGTGCTTTCCCAAAATTTTTCTCAAGGCTGCATGCAACTACTCAAATTCCAAGACAGATGGTATTGTTTGTTATCTGTTTTTCGGTAGCAGGTGTGTTAGTGACAAAAGCTTTGTCACTAACGTTTGATGATATTTTGTTTATACCGACTTCTCTTGGGATTCTAGTTTATGTTCTTTCAATGGCAGCAGGCGTTAAATTATTTAGGAAGAACACACCGGCATGGTGGGCATCGTTAATCTCTTTCATTTTATGTTTGCTGGTGATTCCATTTTTTCAATTGTATATATTTGTTCCGTTAATTGTCGTGGCTATATATACGATTTATATGATTTTGAGTAATAAGATTTTCGCCTACAAGGGAGGATTAAAATCTAATGAAGGATCAAAATAACCTTTCCAGAGATACCATGTGGAAAGCAACAGTAACATGTGATTCAGCGTATGACGGGATATTCTTTTACGCAGTCAAGACAACTAGAATTTTCTGTCGGCCTTCTTGCAAGTCTAAGGTTCCTAATTATGAAAATGTATCCTTTTTTTCAAATGCGCAAGAAGCTCAAAGGGCAGGCTATCGCCCATGCAAAAGATGCCGATCAGATCTAAATATAAAAATATACGATCCGTTCGAATGCGTTTTGGAAGATACTATGCGATTGATAAAAAATAATTATGTTCAAAACATGTCTTTAAATGAAATTGCATCAAGGGTAGGAGTTAGTCGTTTTCATTTAAATCGGATTTTCAAAGAAAGAACAGGGTATACTCCTCGAATATATTTAGAAAGGATCAGAGTTAAGAAAGCAAAGGAACTTCTCTTGACAACGGTCTTTAATAGTACAGAGATTGGTTATCAAACAGGCTATCAAAGTGTATCTAGCTTTTATAATGCATTTAAAAGAAATACAGGATTTTCACCGAGTCAATTCCGTGCTTTTCATAGTGGAAATACCGTAAACCAAGAACTTGACTGAATTCACGTTCTTTAACAAAAGATAGCATGAATTAACAAGAGTGCTTTGTACTCATCGTATTTTTCGATAAATCATTACTGATTGATTAAAAGTAAACAATTTTGTATTGAACAATAATAAGCCATTTTTCTCTGTTATAGAATTGTAAGCTTTTTAATTCAATCCTCAACAAACGGGCAAGATTATTGAACAAGTTTTATGAACTTTAGTGGTAGCATCATTAGTGAAATGCTTTATAACAACTAATTAAGGAGGGGTAGCAATATGAGAAATAACTTTCAAATCGTTGCGTTGCAAGAGAAGGAGTTTAATAACCTATTTCTAATGAATGAAGAAGTATTAAAAAGTATCGGGGCAGTCAAAATAATAGCAAATAAAAATCCTGGATATCCTTGCAGAATAAGTTTGAAGGATGCAGAGGTAGGAGAAGAGGTAATTTTACTGAATTACCAATATCATAGTGTTAATTCGCCTTATAAAGCAAGTGGTCCTATATTTATACGAAAGGGAGCAACTACTGCTAAGCTAGATGTAAATGAAATTCCGCATATGTTACATCATAGGTATCTATCTGTACGCGGCTACAATGCTGACTCAATGATTGTAGAAGCAAGGGTTACAGAAGGTGTAAATGTAAGAGAAAATATAGATGGAATTTTTGATAATAAAGAAGTAGAATATATTCACATTCTTAACGCTAAACCAGGATGCTATAACTGCCTTGTTAATAGAGTGTGAAAAAATTAAAAATGCAAACTTCTATTATCCTATAAGGGGTACCACCAATCACTATCAAGCTAATTCAACAAAATCTCCTCTAAAATGAAAAAAATACGCTATTCTATTTGTAGAATCATAGGAAAGGATGGCGTTTTTGTATGTCTATTTCTGTATCTGATGAATTACAACTATTTGCTCAAGAGATTCAAAGTTTTTTATCTCCAAATACCTTACGGGATCTTGCTAGAGATGTTGGTTTCGTACAACGAACCAGTAAATACCAAACAAAAGATTTAGTCGCTTTATGTATATGGATGAGTCAAAATATCGCTACAACCTTTTTAGCTCATATGAAAGAAGAGATTATACCAGTTTTAATGGATGTAATAAAGACAAATAGCATTCCTGCAATTAGGGAAGCTATTGATGCAATAGGTTTCATTTGTTTCTATAACAAAATACATTCTAATACTCAAATTATTGATGCACTTATTCTGTGTTTAGGGAACAATTTCAATGATAACATTATCCTATGGAAATTGGTCAGAGCATTTGAAGGTTTTAACGATATCAATGTCATTAAAACTCTTATGGAAATAGAACAAAACGATAGTCAATTTGTTATAAGAAATGAAGCCAAGAGGTCAATGAAAATTATTAATAACCGTACTAATAATTAAAAATGACTTATCAAGAGAATAAGTCATTTTGTTTCATAGGGAAGGTTCTACCTAACACCATTCCATTTATAAAATAGACAATACTTAATAGAATTCTTCCAACAAATAAGGCAGCTGTTTTTATATTCCAATCCTTTTTCTTGATTACATAAAGAATTGGAAATAGTATAGGTATCCCAAAAACAATAATAAAGACTGTATTTACCATTCTCTCCTCCTAACAAAATGATTATGTTTTTAAACTTGGTGAATTCTCAGGTTGGAGGTATGTTTCATTGTTACTGGTTAAAAACAAGGGCCGGAATTCCGGCTCCTTTTCTATCCCGCAACATAAAGGTTTACTTTATCTCTCCGTCTCAAAAAACTCAATCCATTCCCCATCAGGACCCGCGAAGAATATGTAACGTGTTCCATCCGGTAATGTTTCGATTTCTTCTCCTAGTAAGAAGGTTACTGCATGTTTCTTTAGTCTTTCAATTTCATCTTCTAATGAATCCACTTTAAAGCAAATGTGATGTACTTTTCCTTCTGCCGGAAGGGAAGAGTTGTAGCCTTCAATTAATTCGAGTATCGTCTCTTTTGATTCTTCCACACCTAAAAAAGCGAGTTTTAAGTCTGGATTCGGGTGCCCCATACGTTTAATGAGCTGTAAGCCAACTACTTTTTCATAAAAAGTAATAGATGTTTCTAAGTCTGCAACCATAAGTCCAACGTGTTCGATTCTTCTAACTGGCATGTAGATTCCTTCTTTCTGAAAATTATATACAATATGTTATTGAAAATTAAGAAAATAAGCAAGATAAAAACCTTACAAATTTTAGCGTGTTATATGGTATAGTGAGAAAGTATGTTTGGGGAGAAGGAAGGAGATTATACGATGAATACACCTACTCAAACTCCTTCATTATCGGAAACGATGAAAGAGTGGCATTATGCATTAGCATATGAAATTAAACATTGGAAAACGATAGGTGGTAGTAAAATTTCTATCATGAACGGTCGTTTTTTATATACAGATTATGAAAGTACAGTATATGTATTTCAGCTTATTTCGGAAGTAAGCTTGCCTGAAGGTTCACCGATTCGAATTGAGTTCGATGGTGAGGAAGCGACAGGGGAAGTATTATCTGTACATGGATTAGAAATAGAACTGAAATTAAATGATTATATACAAGGTGAAATACGAGAAGCTGTTTTATACAGTGAACCGTGGCAGCTTTTAGAGCAACTGCAAGAGAGGTTGAAGGAAGCGCGTAAAGATAAGCTAAAACGTAATCGTATAAAGCGTCTTGTTGATGGGACGAGCAGTCCAAAGCATATTGAGAAGATGAAAAATCCGAAAAATGAATTGGCGTATCGCTCGTTTTATAATCCGACAACGTACGTATGGGGACCGCCTGGAACAGGGAAGTCTTACAATTTATCACGTATTATTTCGGCTCATTATCAAAAAGGGAAATCAGTACTTGTGTTAGCTCATAGTAATGCGGCAGTAGACGTATTAATGAGTGAAGTAACGAAGCAAATTGAAAAGAAAAAGAAATGGACGCCTGGTGAAATTGTTCGTTACGGTTATAGTCAACACGAACATATACGAAATCATGAAACGTTACTTGCGTCGAAGTTGGTTGAAACGACGAACGGGTCTTGGGGTGAGGAGAGACTCTATTTAGAAGAGACACGACAAGATCTTCGTGAAAAGATTTTATCGTATAAAGCAACATCTGCTGATAAGAAGCGTATGCAGGAGATTGAAAGTGATCTTCGAAAACAGAGAGCGAAAATTAAAGAAGTAGAAAAAGAATACATTGAAAATGCGAAAGTAATCGGCGCAACTTTATCGAAATGTGCCATTGATTCACTTATTTATGAGCGTACATTTGATTTAGTTGTCGTAGATGAAGTGAGTATGGCGTTCGTTCCCCAAATTGCATTAGCTGCTTCACTTGGAAAACGTATCGTCGTTTGTGGTGACTTTTTACAGTTACCTCCAATTGCGATGGCCAACCATGAACTCGTTCGAAAATGGCTTGGCGAAGATATGTTTTACCATGCTGGGATTGTTGAGTCTGTTAATAAATCAGAAGCACATCCGAACCTGTTTATGTTGCAAGAACAAAGACGTATGCATGCGGATATATCTAAGTTTACAAACTCATTTATTTATAAAAATAGAGTATACGACCATCCGTCTGTTTCAGAACGTAAAGAACTTGCGCAATTGCAGCCGTTCGCAAATGAAGCAAATGTTTTATTTGATACGAGCCAAATGGGAGCTTTTTCGTTAAAAGACGCTGCTTCAGGATCTCGTTTCAACATTATGTCTGGTTTAGTAGCAATGCAAATGATGTTAATCGGACTGTTAGATGGTGTGCAATCCATTGGTGTTGTGACGCCTTACAGAGCGCAGTCTCGCTTTTTATCAACGTGTATTAGAGAAATGTTACAGAGAACGAAATATCAAAACATACCTGTTTTAGCAGCGACAGTTCATAAGTTCCAAGGATCTGAAAGAGATATGATGATTTTTGATACAGTAGATAGTTATCCGCAAGAACGACCTGGCGTATTATTCTTTGACCATAAAAACCATCGCCTCGTCAACGTTGCAGTGACGAGAGCGAGAGGGAAGTTCATTCAATTATCAGATTGCCATTATATGCGTAAAAATCTTTCGAGAAAACAAGCGTTGTCACAATTAACAGCTCATATAGAACGTCACGGAGATGTGTATGATCGCACGACATCAAGACAATTGTGGGAACGAAAAATATCGAAACGATTACGCTGGTTTATGGAAATGAATCTTGAGGAAACGAAAGGGCTATTAAAAGATATTTTAGCAGCAAAACGAAAAATTATTATTTCGCTTCCAAGTACAAAACAAGTGGATAAGCGAGTATGGCAAGCGTTAATGCGTACAAATGCACAGATAACAGTGTATAGTGACGGACCAGTTCCACTGAAAAATGTAAAGTTACAAAGACAAAATAAAGCTTTCCCGTTTATCGTAATTGATGATGAAATCTTCTGGGCAGGCGCACCGCTCACATCTCAAATGATATTTGAAGGGAGTACGGAATTTCCGTACGTATGTGCAAGACTGCAAGCACCTGAGACAATTGGTGTATTAAAAGGATTTTTAGATATTCGGTAAATTCGGATAGGAATTCCTTGACTTTTATTTGAAATGAACTTAGAATGAATGTAATTTAATATAATTTTATGAAAATTCTTATCACGAGAGGTGGAGGGACTGGCCCTATGATACCTCGGCAGCGGATTCGTTATGAATACTGTGCCAATTCCAGCAAGGTAACTTGAAAGATAAGAAAGAAGCTCATTTTGACTGTATATACAGAAGCCTCTTTCTATCTTTTAGAAAGAGGCTTTTTTACGTGAAAATAAAAGGAGGAAGAAAAATGGGAGCGACAGGAGTAGCGTCACAAAGAAAAACAATTGAAGAGAGTATCGAAAGAAATAAGGAAAAGTACATAGAAACAAGTCATGATATTCATGCGAATCCGGAGATCGGTAACCAAGAGTTTTATGCATCTAGAACGTTAAGTTTATTACTAGGTAGTGCAGGATTTCAGTTGCAGCACAATATAGCTGGACATGAAACGGGATTTATTGCGCGAAAAAGCTCTGGAAAACAAGGACCAGCAATCGCATTTTTAGCGGAGTACGACGCTTTACCAGGACTTGGTCATGCGTGTGGTCACAATTTAATCGGCACCATTAGCGTTGCGGCAGCGATCGCATTATCAGAAACGCTTGAAGAAATTGGCGGGGAGGTTGTCGTGTTCGGAACACCAGCTGAAGAAGGAGGACCGAACGGTAGCGCAAAATCGAGTTATGTAAAGGCAGGCTTATTTAAAAATATTGATGCAGCGCTTATGATTCATCCGAGTGGAAAGACAGCAACAACGAGTCCTTCACTAGCAGTCGATCCACTTGATTTTCATTTTTACGGAAAAACAGCTCATGCTGCAGCTTCACCTGAAGAAGGAATTAACGCATTAGATGCGGTGATTCAGCTGTACAACAGTATTAACGCACTTCGACAACAACTTCCGTCAGATGTGAGAATTCATGGCGTGATTACAGAAGGAGGAAAAGCACCTAACATTATTCCTGACTACGCTGCAGCAAGGTTCTTCATTCGTGCAGCAACGCGAAAAAGATGTGCGGAAGTAACAGAAAAAGTAAAAAATATCGCACAAGGGGCAGCACTAGCAACAGGTACAAAAGTAAAAATCCATCAATTCCAAAATGAAATCGATGAACTACTCGTAACAAAAACATATAACGACATCGTAGCGGAAGAACTAGAATTACTCGGGGAAGACGTAAATCGTAAAGAAAGATTTGGTATTGGTTCAACCGATGTAGGAAACGTTAGCCAAGTTGTACCGACAATCCACCCGTACATTAAAATCGGCCCAGATGATTTAATTGCACATACGAATGAATTTAGAGAAGCGGCACGTTCAGAATTAGGGGATAAAGCATTAATTACATCCGCAAAAGCATTAGCAAATACGGCGTATCGATTAATTACGGAAGAAGGGTTGTTAGAGAAGGTGAAGGAGGAGTTTAGAGAGGCGCAGAGAAATCAGGGATAGGTGATTGAAAGGAGTGGATGATCCACTCCTTTTTCTTTTTTGGAAAGCTGGTGCCTATCACTTTATTAGAACGACAATTTCTCCTCAAACTCACTCTTTAAAACAATTAAAGGAGACGATAAGCCGAATTGCATTAAAGAGTCTAAAAATGCAGCGAGAGAATCCATCGAATCGCTCATGACCTTCATCATATAATTAAATTCCCCGCTAATTCGATATAAATCTGTTACTTCAGGAGCGGCATTACAATATTGGATAAAATCAGAGCATTGGCTCGTTTTAAACATGATGAATGCTTGAATGTTTTTATTAATTTTAGAAGGCTCAAATTTCGTTCGGTAAGCCGCTATAACGCCTTGATCTTCAAGTTTATTCATACGCTCCTTTACAGCAGGCTGCGTCATGGATATAATTCTTCCTATTTCTGAAACAGAAATTCTCGCATTTTCATACAACAAGTTCATTATTTTATGGTCGATTTCATCTAGTTTTACTGCATTTTGCATTGTGTAGCCTCCTTATTTTATTTTTTTAAGTGAATCACAAACTATAACTATAATATCATAAGTGAACGAACTAAATTACCTATAAATCTATATTTAAAATAATTGGTTTTTACATAAAAATATAAGTGTAGGTTTTTATCAAACGTAAATTTAGGAAGGATGGAAAAAATGAAGAATCTTGATGGGAAAGTAGCGTTAGTAACAGGAGCGAGTCGAGGAATTGGTCACGCGATTGCGATGAGATTGGCAAACGACGGTGCATTAGTTGCGATTCACTACGGCCGAAATAAGTCAGCTGCAGATGAAACAATTTGTGAGATTGAATCTAATGGAGGAAAGGCGTTCTTAATTGAAGCAGATCTCAAATCAATTGATGGTGTCAAAAAGCTAGTAGAACAATTAAAGAATGAATTACAAATAAGAGTTGGTACATTAGAGATTGATATTTTAGTAAACAATGCAGGGATAGGTACACAAGGGACGATTGAAAATACGACAGAAGAAGTTTTTGATGAAATTATGGCCGTAAATATTAAGGCGCCATTCTTTTTAATTCAGCAAACATTACCGTTACTACGAGCAGAAGGGCGCATTATTAACATTTCATCAGCTGAAGTAAGACTTGGTTTTACAGGGTCCATTGCATACGGCTTAAGTAAAGGTGCATTAAATACGATGACACTTCCTCTAGCTAAACATCTTGGAGAAAGAGGTATAACAGTGAATACAATTATGCCTGGATATACGAAGACAGATATAAATGCGAAATTGCTAGATAATCCAGAAATACGAAATTTTGCTACGAATTCATCTGTGTTTGGTCGAATAGGGCAAGTTGAAGATATTGCAGATGCAGTCGCATTCCTTGCTTCTTCTGATAGCCGCTGGGTAACGGGGCAGATTTTAGATGTTTCTGGTGGGTTTTGTTTATAGGGGCACTAATACATATCCATCAAGCTAATCAAGTAAATTACTAGATATGAGACGATCCTCGTTTCATATCCGGTAATTTATAGAAAGTTAGGGATGATAAAGAAGTCTATTAAAACGTGATTTTTTTGCTAGGTAACTTGAATAAGGGGGCATTTCTTTTTCTTAAGTTTATGGGTATGTATGGTGACCTCTATTAGACGATAGTGAATGAACAATTTCGGGGGGCAGTTCAACTTTATTCAAAATAAGATTCTTTTGCAGTAAAATCAATGTTAGTGGAACTTTTGTAATCAAACTTTTTTAAAAATTAACATAAATACTTGCAATATTTAAATTAGTACTATATAGTTCTAATTATGACAAAGGTAAAATTAATGAATCAAAAACGTGTGATTGAAGTAGCTGCAACATTATTTTTAGAAAAAGGGTTTGCTTATACAAGTATGGATGAATTAGTACGTGTAAGCAAAGTTTCAAAGTCTAATGTGTATTATCACTTTTCTAATAAGGAAGTATTATTAGAAGCGGTCGTTGATTATTGGATTGAAATGTATCAATCTGCAATTGATGACGTACTTTCTCAGAACCAATTTTTAGTTGAAGATCGTATCCAACTGTTTTTAAAGCAATTATCACAAGGAGTTCAATCGAGAGAGTATAAGGGAAGCTGTCCATTTATTACTCTTTATATTCAAAGTCCTACACAGGCCACGCAAATAAAAGAAAAGATAGGTCTTTTTTTTACAGGATTACAAAAGAAAGTTTCTCTATTACTTAAACAAGGGGTAGAGAATGGGGAATTCAGAAATACGATTCATATTGATGAGGTTGCATCACTTTTTATTACAAATCTTGAAGGAGCGTTATTTATTTCAGAAACATTGAAGGATGCAACTGTAATCACGAAAACAGCAGATCATTTTTTAAAATTGCTTCGATAAAAGAAGCATTTTTTTTACATCAAATTAGTACTAAATAGTACTAAAAAGGGGATCTTATATGAGAACAGTATTTTTAACTGGTGGAACAGGCTTTATTGGAAAGCAATTAGTGAAAGAATTAGCCAAAGAGGATGTTAAAATTCTTCTTTTAGTGAGGTCGAAAAGTAAAGCAATACGCATTTTTCAAGAAAGAGGCATCTTAAAAAAGGAAGTTATGCACTTTATTGAAGGTGATTTGACGAAAATAGATTTAGGTCTAAGTGCTGAAGATAAGGAGAGGGTATTGAAAACGGATGTGATTATTCACGCAGGAGGCCCCATGGATATTCAAGCGACAAGTAAAGAGGCAGCTTCCGTATTTTTAAATGGCGCCAAACATATTAGTGAATTAGCTAAAAGTATTCATCAATTGAAGGGCTTGCAACAATTTATTCATGTTGTAGGTTATATGAGTCCCTTTGATGATAAAAATAGCAAGATTGCAATTGATGTGTTTCAAGAAGGAAACAATTATTTGAAAATAAAAAATCCATATGAGAGAACAAAATTTTTAGCAGATCTTTATATCCGTCAGCAGGCATCAGCAGTAGGTTATCCGCTTTCTGTAATTAATCCGCCAACTGTAGTCGGTAGTAGTAAAACAGGGAGTACAGAGCAGATAGCAGGATTAGGTTTGCTTGTGATGAGTATGCGAAGAGGGCTCATGCCAGTGATTCCTGGAGGTAAGGGATATAGGTTACCACTTATTTCAAACGATGAGCTTGCGAAGTTTATTGTGCAGGTTTTCAGATTGGAGCAACCGACTATTCAAACATATACACTTGTTGAAGACAAACAGCACGATCAAAACATTGCTGAATTATTAAGTATTATGTCGGAAAGTATGAATATGAGGGCACCAAAAATCTCTGTTCCAATGCCATTTATGAAAGCAATTATGAATAGTGGAGGAAGTAAAATAACAAAAATTCCTTCTGATGGACTGAATTTTATTACAAAACAAAAATTTTCAAATGTTTCAGCGAAAAAAATTATGGGAGGAGATTGGTTTAAGAAGACGAGTGTAATGAAATTTTTCCCTGCCATAGTAGCTGATCTGGATTATCGAATGATGTATCAAAATGGCCGGCATAATCATTTATTTAAACGAACATTATGCGATAACACTACCCTTTACCAATTACAAGGAGAGGGTAAACCGTTTATTTTATTACATGGTTTATTGAGTGATGGAGAGGATTTATTTCCTTTAGCACAAGTGCTTCATGAAAAAACTGGTCAACCTGTATGGATTTTGGATCTTCCAGGTTTGGGACGTTCTCCTTTTAAACGAGAGAAAAATCTTCTAGATATCTATTTGAATGTAGTGAAAAAGTTATTGGAGAAAGCTACGAATGGTGCACATCTAATTGGACATTCATTCGGTGCGTTTCTTCTTCTGGAAGCATTGGTACAAGAGTACATAGATAAGAAGTATGCAATCACTTTACTTCAGCCACCTGTTGCTAAAAAAAATGCTAAATTGCTAAATGTTCCTCAATTTATGAACAAATGGACATTAAAATTAGCAACTACTAATTTGATAAGGAGTTATTTATTAAGTAATGGTTTGTTTGAAAGTACGGAGAGCATCCCTGAACATTATATTGAAAAAATAAGTAAAAGTTTTACTTCTCTTAGAATTTTAAATACTACGGTTCAGCTTAACAGTTTACTACTGAAAAACGATCAAGGTGATTTCAATGAAGTAACAAAGTATAATCTTCACATTATTTGGGGGGATTATGACAGAGCCTATTCTGCTCCATCGCATCTTGGTAAGGTTGATTTTGTTCCATATGGTCATCATTTTCCTCTTAGCCATCCGAGTGAAACGGCAACATTAGTAATAAAAAATAGTAATACTAGCAGATGAGAGTGCGGGATAAATTAATATATGTATTATCTTATGAAAAAACTCAACAGGATTTATTCTGATGAGTTTTTTTGTTTATTTCATTTATCAATAATTATTCTTTTTTCTCCGGCTGATAGGAAAGAATAACGACACCTGAACTGGTCGTTCTTGTTTCTATAAGTTTTAATGCTTTTGTATCGTTCTGGTCTTTAAAGAGACGCTTTCCGCTCCCTACAATAACGGGATTGACTATAAAGTGATATTCATCAATGAGGTCATGTTGCATTAATGTTTGTGTAAGCTCACTGCTGCCATAGATTAAAAGGTTCTGACCGGGCTGTTCCTTCAGTTTCGATATTTCTTCTACAATATTACCCTTGATAAGATTTGCATTCCATTCGGTTTTTTCCAAAGTTGTTGAAGCGACAAATTTAGGCATGCTGTTCATCTTATCAGCAAAACCTTCTTCATCAGTCATAGAAGGCCAGGCAGCTGCAAAACCTTGATAGGTTACTCGCCCTAGTAGAAGAGCTTCACTTTCAAACAGTAAATTAGATTGAAACTTTGCTACTTCTTCATTGAAATATGGAGCAGTCCAAGCTGGTTCCTCCATGACACCATCTAGTGAGAGGTACATCGATACAATTATTTGTCCCATTTTGTTCTCCTTTAGTTTTAAATTGAGATTTTTACATATTGGTAACACAATTATTAATTCTTCAGTTAGAGAAATTCTCCTTTTTTAATAATTTCGACAAAATGTATTTATGTATGTTTCGGAATAACTCAATATATATTAATAACTTCGAAATATTGTATAACAGATAATTTTTATGCATCATTGATTAGCATTGCTTATTGTGCTAACGAATCAGGATAGTGTGGCGACCGACTAAATAGTTGCTTATCCTCAATTATTAGAAGGGAAGTTCTATCATTTCGCGAATTAATTAGACATAGACGAGTGCTATAATTTTCTATATATACATAAAGAGGTGACTACGCATGAATCAAAGACCGTCAGAAGAAGAATACGCTGGGAGCTCCGGCGAATATATCCGTTTGGTGCCAGACGGTAACATCATCGACATTCTGCTCGCTCAGGAAAAGCAAATGACCGAACTCCTGGCATCGTTGACCGAAAGCCAGGCCGCATATCGGTATGCGGAAGGAAAATGGACACTGAAAGAAGTTGTGGGCCACATTACAGACGCGGAACGCGTCATGACCTACCGCCTGCTCCGGTTCGCAAGAGGGGACCAGACGCCTTTGACCGGTTTCGATCAGGAATTATTCATACCTCCTTTCGGAAGCTGGACAACCGCGCAATTGGCCAAAGACTACCGGGCCGTACGGCAATCAACGATTACATTGCTGCGCGGGCTACCAGCGGAGGCGTGGATCCGCAAGGGCACAGCCAACAACCTAAGCATTACGGCGCGCGCCCTCGCGTACAGCATTGCAGGACACGAGCTTCATCACATGGGGGTTATCCGAAACCGGTACTTGAGTTAATCGTCTGCTGAGGCCTTTGGAATGGAACTAACACCACTCATACAACCTTAGATACCGTTCTTATTAGGGTCCCGCCCCACAACCATCAACTTAAGGATTTAGACTATTTTTGAAATAAAAAGCACGTTACTATTCTCTTATGTTAATGAGAAAGGGTAACGTGCTTTTTATGAATATGCACCAAAAACAAGAGTTATATCGATTTTTCTCATTTTGGGGTATTTGTTTTTCTTAGATTGAGGGTGACGGGGCACTACTCTATAATGATCAAATTAAAATTAAAAATAGTTATAGAGACTCCATTTCTCGGAAATGTTGTAACTATTAAGTTGTAAAAAGAACCATAGTTTTTCATTTTTGAAAAGGCTATGGTCTTTTTTAGTTGTAGCAAAGTGATGATGCGAGGAAGTTTTTTTGATTAATCAAAAAAACTTGATTAATTAGTTGCATAAAGAACTAAACAGTGTATATACTATAAACATCAAAAAAAGTTGATGAAGGGAAGTGAACCACAGTGGTACAAGATTTTCAGCTCTATGAGAAAAAGTTTAAAGCGTTGGCGGATCAGAAACGTCTAGAAATCATGTATGAACTTTGTCAGCGAGGCCAGACGTGTGTATGTGATTTAACAGAGATTTTTGAAATGACACAATCTAAGTTGTCCTATCATTTAAAGATTTTATTAGATGCAGGTTTAATTGTAAAAGAAACAAAAGGTACGTGGAGTTATTATGATTTAAATGATGCGGAAGTGAATAATTTATTATCAGAAGAATTGTGCTGTATCTTTAGAAAAACAGGGAAAGGTAGTTGCTGTTAAAATTTTGAGCTATTAATCAAAAAAAATTGATTAATGATTTATAAAGAGGAGGAATAAGGTATGAGATATGTTCACGTTGGTATAAACGTTACGAATTTAGAGAAGTCTATTGAATTTTATGAAAAGGTATTTGGTGTATCACCAGTTAAAGTGAAAACAGATTATGCAAAATTTTTATTAGAGACGCCAGGACTTAATTTCACGCTGAACGTGCGAGATGAAGTGAAGGGAAATCAGGTAAATCATTTTGGTTTCCAAGTGGATACAGCTGAAGAAATTACATTGCATAAAGAACGATTAGAAAAAGAAGGTTTCTTCGCGCGTGATGAGATGGATACGACTTGTTGCTATGCGGTTCAAGATAAGTTTTGGGTAACAGACCCTGATGGGAATGAGTGGGAGTTCTTTTATACGAAAGCACATAGTGATGTTCACAAAATAGAAGATCCATCTTGTTGCACGACTTCTAACGTAGTAGAAAAAAATTCTTGTTGTTAATAGGAGATGGAAAATAAAATGAAACGTTTATCTTTTCTAGACCGATATTTAACACTATGGATTTTTCTAGCGATGGCGGTTGGGATTGGTTTAGGATTTGTGTTTCCTAGTGTAGTAGACGGACTGAATACATTACAAGTGGGAACAACGTCTATCCCGCTTGCTGTTGGTTTAATTGTAATGATGTATCCACCATTAGCGAAAGTTCGCTATGAGGAAATGGGCCGTGTATTTAAAGATGTAAAAGTGTTAGTTCTATCTTTAGTACAAAACTGGATTATTGGACCTGTACTTATGTTTGTTTTAGCAATTATTTTTCTTCCAGATAAGCCAGAGTACATGGTTGGTCTCATTATGATTGGATTAGCACGTTGCATTGCAATGGTCATTGTTTGGAACGATCTTGCTGATGGGGATAAAGAGTATGCGGCAGGTTTAGTGGCTTTTAATTCGGTATTTCAAATGTTATTCTTCTCCATTTATGCATACGTGTTTGTAACGGTAATTCCAGAATGGTTAGGAATTGAAGGTGCTATTGTCGATATTACAATGATAGAAGTAGCAAAATCAGTATGTATCTACTTAGGAATTCCTTTTATAGCAGGTATGTTGACGCGCTTTGTACTCGTTAAGTTAAAAGGAAGACAGTGGTATGAAAAGGTGTTTATACCTAAGATTAGTCCACTTACATTAATTGCATTACTATTTACGATCATCGTTATGTTCTCTTTAAAAGGAGAGATGATTGTTAGCGTGCCACTAGATGTAGTAAGAATAGCGATTCCGTTATTAATCTATTTTATTGTCATGTTTTTTGTTTCTTTCTTTATGGGAAGAAAAATTGGTGCAAACTATCCGGTAATAACAACGTTAGCATTTACAGCAGGTAGCAATAATTTCGAGTTAGCGATTGCTGTAGCAGTTGGTGTATTTGGTATTCATTCGGGCGCAGCATTTGCAGCTGTTATCGGTCCTTTAGTTGAAGTACCTGTCATGATTGCACTTGTAAACGTTGCTTTTTGGTTTAAACGTAAATATTTTAATGATCAATCAGTCTAAATTTAAAAATAAAGGTGGAAAAACAACATGGAGAACAAAAAGACAATCTACTTTTTATGTACAGGAAATTCATGCCGAAGCCAAATGGCAGAAGCATGGGGCAAACAATATTTAGGAGATAAGTGGAATGTATATTCTGCAGGAATCGAAGCACATGGAGTAAATCCAAACGCAATTAAAGCAATGAACGAAGTAAATATTGACATAACAAATCAAACATCAGATATAATTGATGCAAATATTTTAAATCGTGCTGATTTAGTCGTTACGCTTTGTAGTCATGCGGATGCTGTATGCCCATCTACTCCGCCGGATGTGAATCGTGTTCATTGGGGATTTGATGATCCAGCAGGAAAAGAATGGTCTGAATTTCAACGTGTTCGCGATGAAATTGGTGAACGTATAAAACGATTTTCTGAAATAGGGGAGTAGTAAATAAAGGAAAGAGCCAACTCAATCGAGTAGGCTCTTTTTTTATGTGCTATGAAACTTCAAAATAGAACAATATTGCGTTAGCGGAATGTGTAATAAACGCCTATCTAATCACGAAAAAACGAGTCCATTCACGTTTTTCAGGTTATCTGATGAATAGGTGTATTTTTGTGAAAAAAATGTTTATAAAAAGCCTTGAAATATTCTGAAAATTAAATTATTATTATCCATGTAAACTACTAAGTAATCGTTTACATGGATGAAATAAGGGTTTAAACAAAACTGAAGTAAACGATTTCTTGAAAACTAAGAAAGAGTGATGAAATGGCAAAGTCTACAATTAAAGATGTTGCAATGGAAGCGAATGTGTCTACAGCTACAGTATCTCGAGTGTTAAACGAAAGTGGATTTGTAAGTGACGACATTAAAGATCGTGTTCATTTAGCTGTGAAAAAATTGAATTATCAACCAAATGCGATTGCTAGAAGTTTAAAGCAAGATAAAACATACACGATTGGTGTTGTGATTCCGGATATCACAAATCATTATTACATGACAATTTCAAAGGCGATTGAAGATATTGTGCAGCAAAAGGGCTATAACCTTATTTTCTGTAGCAGTCATGAAAATCCTAAAAAAGAGGATAAATTATTGCAACTATTAGTGGAACAGCGGGTGGATGCGATTGTATTGGCTACTGCTGGAGGTTGTGAAGAAAGAGTAAGAAGTATTCATCAAGCTGGTGTACCAATCGTTTTAGTTGATCGGACTGTTGAGATTGGAGATTCAAAATTAGATTCGGTTGTAGAAAGTAATTTTGAAAGTGCTTATAAATTAACGAGCTATCTTTTACAACAGGGGCATCGATCGATTGGTCTTGTAAATGGATTGTTAAACGTTAGTACAGGTAAAGAGCGCTATGAAGGATTTCAGAAAGCTTTAGAAGAGTTTGGGATTCAAGAAGATGAAAACTATACGTTTAATAGCACTTTCACAAGAGAAGGTGGTATGAAAGCGGTTGATTATTTTCTGAATTTCACTGAGAAACCGTCAGCTATTCTATCTTTGAACAATGAAATGGCATTTGGTGTTCTTCTTGAATTAACGAGGAGGGGTTACTCTGTACCAGAGGACATTGTGATTGCTTCTTTTGGTGATGTGGAAGCAGCACAATTATTACGAGCGCCTGGGATTATATCAGTCGCTCACAAACCATATGAAATGGGAGAAAGGGTAGGTGATATATTATTGAAACGTTTAAATAATGAAGAAGGTCCCTTTCATGAAATATTTACACCAAAGTTATTAATAGATGCACAAAGTGTAAGTAGTTGAAACGTATTTTCGTTAAGTTAAAAATCGGAAGGGAGATAGAAATGCTAAAAGGAATACCGAAAATAATTAGTCCAGATTTAATGAAAGTTCTTTTAGAAATGGGGCATGGGGATGAGATTGTTTTAGCGGATGGCAATTTCCCCGCTGCCTCTTGCGGGACGAAGCTCATTCGATGTGAAGGTCATGGGGTTCTTGAAGTATTACAGGCAATTTTGCAATTCTTTCCACTCGATACGTATAGTAATCATTCTGTTTCGTTAATGAAGGTTGTAAAGGGGGATCATGTATCCCCCTCCATTTGGGAAACGTATGATGCGACAATTAAAAAATATGATACTCATTTTGATGGGTTTGAGATGATTGACCGCTTTGCATTTTATGAGAGGGCAAAGAAGGCGTATGCAATTGTTGCAACGAGTGAAAGTGCTCTCTATGCCAATATGATTTTAAAAAAGGGCGTGGTTACGGATTAACGCATTATGAAACTAATATAGTATTTGAATAAAAAATTGATAGGGTAGTAGGTGATAGGATGAGTGAATTGCTACTGAAAATGGATGGAATTAGTAAAGCGTTCCCTGGAGTGCAAGCGCTTTCTAATGTGCGGTTTGAATTGAAAAAAGGCGAAGTTCACGCACTTTTGGGAGAGAATGGAGCCGGAAAATCTACATTAATGAAAATTTTAACAGGGATTTATCAAAGGGATACTGGAACGATTGCATACGAAGGAAGAGAAATCGAGGTTCCCGATACAAAAGCAGCACAAAGACTTGGAATCAGTATAATCCATCAGGAACTTAATTTAGCTCCGCATTTAACAGTTGCCCAAAATATTTTTATTGGAAGAGAACCTAAAGGGCTATTTAATCTTTTTTTGGATGAAAAAGAACTAAATAACAGAGCAAAAAAACTATTTGAAAGGTTAAACATTCATCTAGACCCAAGAGAATTGGTAGGCAATTTAACAGTTGCGAAACAACAAATGGTAGAAATCTCTAAAGCTCTTTCTTTTGATTCAAAAGTATTGATTATGGATGAGCCAACAGCAGCTTTAACGGATACTGAAATCGATGCATTATTTGTGATGATTCGGAAATTACGGGAGGACGGTGTAGGAATTGTTTATATTTCTCACCGTATGGAAGAGCTAAAGAAAATTACGGACCGTGTATCGATTATGCGAGACGGTACATATGTAGGAACGATGCATACAAAGGATGCAACGATTGAACAAATTATCTCGATGATGGTTGGACGGAAAATTGATAACAATCAAAAACCAGAAATGAAAGAGAGATCGAGAGAAAAGGTGTTTGAAGTAAAAAATTTAAAGAGAGGGAAAACGATAAAGGATGTAAGTTTTGAACTGTATAAAGGGGAAATCGTTGGCTTTGCTGGATTGATGGGAGCTGGAAGAACAGAAGTAGCCCGTGCTATATTTGGGGCAGACCCACTAGATTCAGGGGAGATTTTTATTAAAGGAAAAAGACAGAATATTAAAAATCCTTCTGATGCAGTGCAACATGGGATTGGATATTTATCTGAGGATCGAAAACAGTTTGGCCTTTTAGTTGGGATGGATGTAAAAACAAATATTGCAATGGCATCGATGAAAGATTATGTGAAACCTTTCGGCTGGATGCATGTATCGAAAGTGGATCAACAATCTGAGGAATTAATTAAGAGGTTAAAAATAAAAACACCATCAGGTAATCAATTAGTGAAAAATCTTTCAGGAGGGAATCAGCAAAAAGTTGTTATAGGAAAGTGGTTGACTAGAGATTCAGATATCTTAATCTTTGATGAGCCTACTCGCGGGATTGATATTGGGGCAAAAGACGAAATTTATAAGTTACTACATGATTTAGCACAGCAAGGAAAATCTATTATTCTGATTTCTTCGGAACTTCCTGAAATTTTAAGAATCAGTCACCGTGTCATTGTCATGTGTGAAGGCAAAATAACAGGAGAATTGAAAAATGATGAAAAAGCATCGCAAGAAGCGATTATGACTCTTGCAACAAAACGTATTATGTAATGGATACTAACGGATGATAAAGGAGTGAACAAGAATGGAAATACAAAAGGTAGTCGAACTTCCAGTTGAAGGGAAGATGAGTAAAGGGATGAATACAAATGCTCTTCAGCAGCTTCTAGCATTTGCAAGTTTAATTGTACTTGTTGTCATTTTTTCAATTGCTTCAGCTAACTTTTTGCAATTTGATAATATTATAGGCATCTTTTTATCAACAGCTGTTACAGGCATCCTTGCTTTAGGGGCAACGATGATTATCGTTACAAGTGGAATTGATTTATCCTGTGGAACCGTACTAACCTTGTCTTCGGTTATGACAGGCGTGTTTGCTGTCAACTTAGGTTTACCAGTTTGGGTAGCTGTACTCGGAGGTATTTTAATAGGTGCCGTAGTAGGTTTAATTTCTGGAGCTGCAATTGCAAAATTGAAGATTCCTCCATTTATTGCAACGTTAGCGATGATGATGATCGCGAAAGGATTGGCACTTGTTATTTCGAAAGCCACTCCAATTTATTTCACTTCTATACCAAGCTTTAACAAAATTGCGATGGGTTCTATTATCCCTGGCTTTGCAATTCCGAATGCTGTTTTCATCTTTTTTGGAATGGCTATTTTCGCAAGCTTAATTTTAAATAAAACGATTATCGGAAGGTATACATTTGCACTAGGAAGCAATGAAGAAGCAACTAGGCTTTCAGGAGTGAATGTTGATAAGTGGAAAATCATTATCTACATGCTTGCAGGTGTTTTTACTGGTGTTGCAGGGATCATAATGGCATCTCGTCTAAATTCTGCCCAGCCAGCTTTAGGAGCGGGATATGAATTGGAAGCAATCGCAGCAGTCGTTATCGGAGGAACTTCTTTAAGTGGTGGTAAAGGAACAATTCTTGGTACTGTTATCGGTGCATTAATTATGAGTGTGTTAACAAATGGTCTTCAAATCCTTTCTGTACCGCAAGAGTGGCAAACAGTAGTTGTTGGAGCGGTTATCTTATTGGCAGTTTACGCAGATGTGTTACGAAACAAAAAAGCAAAGAATTAACTGCGATACTGTTTTTAAAATAAAACAATATATAGGAGGAGTTTTGGATGAAAAAAGCAACAAAGGGCATCGTTTTATCATCAATTCTCGCAATCTCAATGTTTATGGGAGCGTGTTCTTCAAATAATGCAAGCACGGGAAGTAAGGATAGTGATGCTCCTGCAAAAGATGACGGCAAGCGCTATGTTGCGATTATTTCAAAAGGTTTCCAGCATCAGTTTTGGCAGGCAGTTAAAAAAGGGGCTGAGCAAGCAGCAGATGAGTATAAGGTGAATATTACATTTGTAGGTCCTGAAACGGAAGCGCAGGTGGATAAACAAGTTGAAATGCTCCGTAGCACACTTGATAAAAAACCAGATGCGATTGGGTTTGCGGCATTAGACTCTAAGGCAGCTCTTCCTTTATTAGAACAAGCAAAAAACAAAAAAATCCCTGTTGTCGCATTTGACTCAGGTGTTGAGGGAGATATACCTGTAGCAACAGCAGCAACAGATAATAAAGCGGCGGCAGCTCTTGCAGCTGAGAAAATGGCTGGATTAATTGGTGAAAAAGGAGAAGTAGCAGTAGTTGCTCACGACCAGACAAGTAAAACAGGTGTTGAACGTCGAGATGGCTTTGTAAATACACTCAAATCAAAGTATCCGAACATTAAACTTGTCGATATTCAATATGGTAGTGGCGATCAATTAAAATCGACTGACGCTGCTAAGGCAATTATGCAAGCGCACCCAAATGTAAAAGGTATTTTCGGTACAAATGAAGGTTCTGCGATAGGGGTAGTAAATGCTGTTAAAGAATTGAACAAAAAGAGTGTATTAGTAGTTGGCTTTGACTCTGGAAAACTACAAATTGATGCGATTAAGAGCGGAGTAATGGCAGGTGCGATTACGCAAAATCCAATTGGAATTGGTTATGAAACTGTTAAAGCAGCTGTTGAGAACCTAGATGGGAAACAAGTATCCAAAACAATTGACACTGGTTTCTATTGGTACGATAAAAAGAACATTGATGATCCAAAGATTAAGGAAGTCCTATATCAATAAAATCTAAAACGAAACTAGCGGTGCAAATAAGAGAGAAACTGAGGTGCATACTATTGCTGAGTGTAATAAATGATTTGAAATTATATGCAAATAAGATTGTCCAAACGGGTCTTGTAGTAGGAGCAGGTGGAAATTTAAGTATGAGAGACGGAAATATGATGTATATCTCTCCTAGCGGTTTTGATTTGCAAGAGATAGAAGACCACGAGTGGGTACGTGTCAATATTGAAACTGGTGAGATATTGGATGATTTAAAACCATCTTCTGAAATATTAATGCATCTGGAATGTTTTCGTAAACGTCCTGATATAACAGCTGTTTTACATGCTCATCCAAGTTATTCGGTAGGTGTATCATGTACTGGTCATACCATTCCGAGTCTATTCCCAGATTTTCCAGCAATGATCAAAAGCGTATCTTATCTTGAATATATGATTCCGACTACAGAAGTATTGGCTAACGCTGTATCAAATGTGATTGAAGAAAATGATGTAGTCGTAATGAGGAATCATGGAGTACTTACGGTTGGTAAAACAATGAAAGAAGCATATTTTCTAATGCAAATTCTAGAAGAAGCGGCCAAAGTATATACGATTGCATCGACGGTGGGCGTGCCAAGAATTTTGACAGAGGAAGAATGTCACGAATTAAGAAATCTATCTTCTGAGAAATATAGATTACAACTATTAAAAGATGCGGAGTAATTGAAGTGTTTCCGAGGGGTGTGAAGGAATGGAAAAAGTTTGGGCTTTTGATTTAGGTGCATCTAATGGGCGTTTAATGGTAAGTGGATTTGATGGGAAACGCCTTTATCTTGAAGAAGTTCACCGGTTCTCCAATCGCCCTATTTACGCAACTGGTCATTACTATTGGGATATTTTAAGGATCTTCCAAGAAATGAAGAATGGAATAGGGAAAAGTATTCAAAACGGTCATAAGTCGATCGAAAGTTTATCTATCGATACGTGGGGCGTTGATTTCGGACTTCTTTCTGCAACAGGAGAATTGCTTAGCAATCCTTATTCTTATAGAGATCCGCATACAAATGATAGTTTAAAAGAAATCACGGAAGTCATTCCGAGGGATGTTTTGTTCTCTCGAACGGGAGTCACGCCAGCAACAATTAATACGATCTGCCAGCTTTATACGATAAAAAAGAATAACCCAGATTTGATAGAAAAGGCAAAAACTCTATTATTAACACCAAACTTATTGAGTTATTTATTTTCCGGCGAAAAGGCGAATGAATATACGATTAGTACAACGACATCATTATTTCACATTCATGAGCATAATTGGGATACCGCCCTTATGACTAAGTTAAAGCTACCTAAAGAAATCATGGGAAATATTGTGATGCCAGGAACAACTCTCGGTCCGACACTCTCTTCTATTCATAATGAATTTGGCATGAAGCCTGTTAAAGTTATTGCTGGTGCAGGACATGATACAGCCTGTGCTCTTGCCGCATTGCCTATAAAGTCAGAATATTCAGCTTTTATGAGTTGTGGTACATGGATCTTAATGGGAGTTCAAGTGAAGGATCCAGTCATTAATGAACAGGCTTTGGAATGGGGTTTTACAAATGAAGGAACGGCAGATGGAGAGTTTCGGCTACTTAAAAATATTATGGGGTTATGGCTCATGCAAGAATGTAGGGGGACTTGGGCAAAAGAAGGCAAGCTTTTTACTTACGAAGAAGAAGAAACGTTGATTCGAAATACAAAGCCATTTGCACATTCCATAGATCCAGATGATCCTTCTTTCTTCAATCCGGAAAATATGCTAAAACAAATCCGAGATTTCTGTATAAAGAGTGGTCAACAGCCGCCTGAAACGGAAGGGAGTTTCCTCCGCTGTATTTTGGAGAGTCTTTCATTCAAGTACAGATGGGTGTTAGAGAAGCTGGAAGTGTTAACTGGTAAGTCAATAGAAGTCATCCACATGGGCGGCGGTGGTATTCAGAATGATCTTTTTTGTCAATTTACCGCAAATGCGACTAACCGCCCTGTTGTAGCGGGGCCAGTTGAAGCGAGTGCGATTGGAAATTCATTATCGCAATGGATCGCGCTAGGAAAAATAAAGGATTTAAAGGAAGGTAGAGACATTGTTGAAAACTCGTTTCCTGTTAAACATTATCAACCTCAAAATCAATTAGAATGGCAGGAAGCATACGGCCGTTTTCTTGAAATAATCGATAACAATGTAGTAAGAAGGGAGCTTTAAAATGAAAACAGTTCATAATAGATTTTACAATACATTACCAAAAATCGGAATTAGACCAACGATTGATGGCAGAAGAAATGGTGTACGTGAATCTCTTGAAGATATGACGATGAATCTTGCAAAATCGGTAGCAAATCTACTAACCGAAAACTTGCGTCATTATAATGGCGAGGCAGTAGAATGTGTCATCGCTGATACATGTATTGGCGGTGTGGCGGAAGCGGCCAAAGCGGCTGAAAAATTTGCGGTAGAGGGAGTTGGTGTTTCTATTACTGTTACACCATGCTGGTGCTATGGTTCTGAAACGATGGATATGAATCCAGACATTCCAAAAGCAGTATGGGGATTTAATGGAACAGAACGTCCAGGGGCAGTGTATCTTGCAGCTGTCTTAGCTGCCCACAATCAAAAGGGTATTCCGGCTTTCGGCATATACGGGAAAGATGTGCAAGATTTAAGTGATACATCTATTCCTGAAGATGTGCAGGGAAAATTACTTCAATTTGCAAAGTCTGGTCTTGTCGTTGCTACTTTAAAAGGAAAATCGTATCTTTCGATGGGATCTGTATCTATGGGGATTGTCGGTAGTACCGTTAACCCCGAGTTTTTCCAAGATTATTTAGGAATGAGAAATGAATATATTGATATGACCGAATTTGTCAGAAGGATAGATGAAGAGATTTATGATAAGGAAGAATATGAAAGAGCTTTAAACTGGGTGAAGGAGTATTGCCCAGAAGGTCCAGATAATAATGCGGAAGAGATGCAACGATCAAGGGAGCAAAAGAATAAAGACTGGGAAACTAGCGTGAAAATGACGTTAATTGCAAGAGATCTCATGGTTGGAAATCCGAAACTAGAGGAACTTGGTTATGGTGAAGAAGCGCTAGGGCATAACGCGATTTCCGCAGGTTTCCAAGGCCAGCGTCAATGGACGGATCATTTCCCGAATGGTGATTTTATGGAGACGATTTTAAATTCCTCATTTGATTGGAACGGAATTCGCCCGCCATACATTATGGCTACTGAAAATGATAGTTTAAATGGAGTTACGATGCTATTTGGTCATTTATTAACAAATACAGCTCAAGTTTTTGCAGATGTAAGAACGTATTGGAGCCCAGAGGCAGTAGAACGCGTGACAGGACATAAACCTGAAGGATTGGCGGCAAATGGATTTATTCATATGATTAACTCCGGTTCAGCTGCACTTGATGGGACAGGACAACAAACGAAAGATGGAAAGCCTGCTATAAAACCATTTTGGGAAATTACAGAGGAAGAAGCGCAAAAATGTTTGGCAGCTACTTCCTGGCGACCAGCTTCAACAGGATATTTCCGCGGGGGCGGGTTCTCGAGCGATTTCTTAACAAAAGGAAATATGCCTGTAACAGCAGCTCGCCTCAACCTTGTGAAAGGATTAGGACCTGTTTTACAAATTGCAGAAGGCTATACGGTTGAAATACCAGAAGAGGTTCACGACGTATTGGATGGGAGAACAGATCCAACTTGGCCAACAACTTGGTTTGTGCCAAATTTAACGGGAGAAGGTGCCTTTCAAGATGTTTACACAGTAATGAATAATTGGGGTGCTAATCACTGTGTAATAAGCTACGGCCACATTGGCAGTGATTTAATTACTCTTGCTTCCATGCTCCGAATTCCTGTGAATATGCATAACGTCAAAGAAGAGGAAATCTTCAGACCGAGTGCATGGGGGATGTTCGGAACAAAAGATCCAGAAGCTGCAGATTACCGTGCCTGCCAAAACTTTGGTCCATTATATCAGTAAGTGAAAAATCCCCCTGATCGTACGTCGGGGGGTTACTATAGAGCATATTTTTTTGCATTGGAATGAAAGTGTAACAATTGTAGTGTTTAAAAAAATCGCAAGTAATAGGAAACTCTTGAACATACGGATACACACTATTTTCGTATCCGAAATAATAGAACAATAAAAAAACAACGGGGGTAAAAAGATGGTTAACAGTTTATGGAATGAAACAAAGGCATCACAATTATCGCAAGGAGTAGACGAATTAGTATATCGTTCAAATTTAATTGGAACAGACCGTGCTGTATGTAATTGGGGAGGCGGAAACACATCGGTAAAGACATTTGAAAAAGATTTCCGCGGCCGCGATATAGAAGTGATGTGGGTTAAGGGAAGTGGATCCGATTTAGCAACGATGAAAGCACAAAATTTTACAGGTTTAAGAATGGAAGACATTCGCTTATTAATGGAGCGTGAAGAAATGTCAGATGAAGAAATGGTAGAGTATTTAGCTCATTGTATGATTGACAGTAAGCATCCACGTGCATCTATCGAAACATTATTACATGCTTTTTTACCTTTTAAACATGTGGATCATACACATCCAGATGCCATTATTAGTCTTTGCTGCGCACATAATGGAAGACAAATTGCGGAGGAGATTTACGGCAATCGTTTCGTTTGGGTTCCGTATGTGCGTCCTGGATTTACGTTATCTAAAATGATTGCAGAAGGTGTGAAAAATAATCCAAATGCTGAACTCGTGTTAATGGAAAAACATGGCCTAGTCGTTTGGGGAGATACGGCGAAGGAAAGCTATGAAAGAACAATTGCAGTTATTAATGAGGCAGAACAATACATCAATGAACGAGTGAATGAAAATACTGTATTCGGAGGTGAAAAATACGAAACACTCTCAGTAGAAGAGCGTAGAAGCATTCTTGCAAAAGTAATGCCGATTATTCGCGGGGCAGTTAGCGACGAAAAGAAAATGTTATTATCTTATGATGATACAAATGAAGTACTTCAATTTGTAAACAGCCACGATGCACGAGAGCTTTCGCAAGTTGGAGCAGCTTGTCCGGATCATTTAGTTCATACAAAGCGCAGTCCTCTTTATATTGATTGGGATCCGCAAACAAAAAACGTAGACGGATTAATAGAGAGTATTAAATCTGGTGTTACAAACTTTAAAGATGAGTATAAAGCTTACTTTGAACGTAACAAATACGAAGGAGACAAAATGTTTGAATCTGCACCTCGCGTTATTTTAATTCCTGGTATCGGTATGGTGAATACCGGTAAAAATGTGGCGATGTCAAAAGTAAGTGGTGCGCTGTATCATAGGGCGATTTCGGTAATGAAAGGTGCTACAACGCTCGGACGTTTTGTTTCTTTAAATGAAAATGAATCTTACAATGTGGAGTACTGGCCGCTAGAGCTGTATAAATTATCGTTAGCACCGGCTGAAGCGGAATTTTCTCGCAAAGTTGTTTTTATTACAGGTGGTGCTGGCGGAATTGGAAGTGAAACGGGACGCTGCCTCGTTTCAGAAGGTGCGCATGTCGTGCTTGCTGACTTGAATTTTGAAGGGGCAGAAAAAGTTGCGGCTGAAATTAACGAGAAGTACGGCGAAGGTCGTGCTACTGCTGTGAAAATGGATGTAACAAAAGAAGAAGAAGTAAAGGCGGCATTTGAGCAGGCAGCTCTTACTTACGGAGGCGTTGATAGTATCGTGAATAATGCAGGACTTGCGACGTCTAGTCCATTCGATGAAACGACACTTCAAGAATGGAATTTAAATATGAACGTACTTGGAACAGGCTACTTTTTAGTGGCGCGTGAAGCGTTCAAGCAAATGAAACAGCAAGGCATTGGCGGGAATATGGTATTTGTCGGCTCGAAAAATTCTGTGTATGCCGGAAAAAATGCTTCGGCATACAGTTCTGTAAAAGCACTCGAAACGCATTTAGCGAGATGTATTGCAGCTGAAGGCGGTGAGTATGGCATACGTGTAAATTCAGTTCTTCCCGATGCGGTGTTGCAAGGGTCAGCTATTTGGGGTTCAAAGTGGCGCGAAGAACGTGCCGCAGCATATGGTATCGAACCTGATCAATTAGAGGAACATTACCGTAAACGTACAACATTATTAGTTAATATTTATTCGAGGGATATTGCTGAATCGATTGCTTTCTTTGCCTCCTCAAAGGCAGATAAAACAACGGGATGTATGATTACAGTTGATGGTGGTGTAACCGCAGCATTTACTAGATAATTATTTCGCTTGTGAAAAGGGATAAAAAGAAGTGTAATAGGCGAATACTTTGGTCTATTACACTTCCATATAAAAGAATTGCGAATTTCATTGGGAGAATAGAATAAGTCAATCTGCAGAAGGGGACATTTTACATTCGCTTTTCAAAAGGGGATGGAAATTTGAAACTTAAAAGCTTATTAACGGGGGGATTGCTTTTTGGTACTCTATTATTCTCTTTAGGAAGCACGGGAGAGTTTAGTAAAGTAGAGGCAACATCACCTATTACGATTGAAAATCCAAAACCAGAGGGAAAGAAACTATCACTTTGGTACAACGAGCCAGCAAAAGATTGGGAAAAACAAGCATTGCCAATCGGTAATGGCTATATGGGTGGAATGGTCTTTGGGGGAGTCCAACAAGAACGTATTCAGTTTAATGAAAAAACGCTTTGGACTGGTGGACCAAGCAGTACAAGTGAGTATACGTACGGAAATCGTGATGGGGCAGCGAGTCACTTAGGTAGCATTAGAGAAAAGTTATCAAAAGGTGATAAATCAGGAGCAGAAAGGGAATCTACGCAATTTCTCACAGGCCTCCAAAAAGGCTTTGGTTCCTATCAAAATTTCGGGGACATATACTTAGATTTTAATATGCCAGATGGGTCTTCATTTTCCAATTATCGCAGGGAATTAAATTTAAATGAGGGAATTTCTACGGTGTCCTATAGCTATAAAGGTATTCAATATAATAGGGAATATTTTGCAAGTTATCCTGATCGCGTTATGGTCATGCGTTTAACTGCTAGTGAATCGAAACAGCTTTCATTAGATGTTAGACCAACGAGTGCACAGGGAGGGCAAGTAACGTCCAAAGATAACAAAATCACGATAAAAGGACAAATAGCGAATAATGGAATGAAATATGAATCGGAATTTAAAGTACTGAATGAAGGCGGTACATTAACAGCAGAGAATGGGAAATTTAAAGTAGCAAATGCAGATAGTTTAACAATTATTATGACTGCAGCTACTGATTATGAAAATAAGTACCCGAGTTATAAGGGGGAAGATCCACATCAAAAGGTTGAAAAAATTATGTCCGCTATTTCTAACAAGAGTTATGAGGTTTTAAAATATACACATATAAAAGACTATTACTCTTTATTTAATCGTGTTTCTTTAAATTTAGGAGGAGAAAAACCATCCGTTCCAACAAATGAATTACTAGTATCTTACAGTAAAGAAAACAGTAAGTATTTAGAAGAACTATTCTTCCAGTATGGAAGGTATTTGCTCATTTCTTCTTCAAGACCAGGAACGCTTCCTGCAAATTTACAAGGAGTATGGAATAATTCGAACACACCACCGTGGGAAAGTGATTATCATTTTAATATTAATCTCCAAATGAATTATTGGCCTGCAGAAGTGACAAATCTGTCTGAAACAGCTGAGCCATTAATGGATTATGTTGATTCATTGAGAGAACCGGGAAGGGTTTCAGCAGAAAAACATTTTGGTGTTACAGGCGGCGGGTGGACCGTTAACACGATGAATAATCCATTTGGATTTACTGCGCCTGGATGGGGATTAGGCTGGGGATGGGCACCTAGTGCGAATGCCTTTATTGGTCAAAACCTTTGGGAGCATTACAAGTTTACGGATGATAAACAATACTTACAAGAAAAGATTTATCCGATACTGAAAGAAGCGGCAGTGTTTCATAGTAAGTTTTTAGTAGAAGATCAAAATAAGAAGTTAGTTGTTTCTCCGTGCTGGTCTCCAGAGCTTGGTGGCATTTCTAATGGATGTGCCTTTGACCAACAGTTAGTATATGAATTGTTCTCTAATGTAATTGAAGCGAGTGAAGTTTTACAGGTTGATAATGTATTTCGGGATGAGTTAAAGGCGAAAAGGGATAAATTATTCCCGCCAATTCAAATTGGTAGATATGGTCAGGTGCAAGAGTGGAAGGACGATATAGATGATCCTGGTGAAACGCATAGGCATATATCCCAGTTAGTTGCGCTATATCCAGGAAGTATGATTAATCACAATACACCAGAATGGCTAGAGGCAGCTAAAGTTACTTTAAACCATCGTGGTGACGAGGGAACAGGCTGGAGTAAAGCGAATAAAATTAACTTATGGGCACGTTTGTTAGATGGTGACCATGCGTATAAAATCCTGCAAGGGCAACTTACTGGAAGTACGCTCAGCAACCTATTTGATACCCATCCGCCGTTTCAAATTGATGGGAATTTTGGCGCAACATCAGGAATTGCTGAAATGTTAATTCAAAGCCATACCGACTCTATTCAACTATTGCCTGCACTTCCGAAAGAGTGGAAGGACGGTTCTTATAAAGGATTAAGAGCACGCGGTGCATTTACGATTGATGCGGATTGGAAAAATGGCACGCCTACAGTTATTCAGGTGACTTCTGATCATGGAAACGATGTAAAGTTAAAAAGTCCGATGTTCAATACATCGTTTACTGTGACAAGAGTCGGTACGAATACACCGGTGCCATTTACGAAGGATGGCGATACGATTTCATTTAAAACGGAAGCAGGTAAAAAGTATAAAATTGAGTCTATGCTTAGTTTCGATCTAGAATCTCCGAACGGTGTAACAGCAGGAAATACAGTTAAGGTAAAGGCAAACTTATCAAACTTTGGTACGTTGAAATCTTCATCTGGAGAAGTGGTTATAAAGGCTCCAGAGAGCTGGAATGTGAAACCGATTCAAGTAGCTTTTGAAGGCGTTGAACCAGGGCAATCGAAAACAATTGAGGTAGATTTACCTGTCCCTATTGATATAGTTGCCAATAAGTATTCCATTGAAGCGGAGGTAACTACAGATAGCGGGACGATTCGTAAATCCAATCAAATAGAAGTAACGCCAGCAGTAAAATTAATTTCGGCAAATATTGACCCAAATCCAATTAGTAGTGAAGGTGGTTCGACTACATTAAAGGTAAAGGTCCAAAATGAAATAAAGGAAAAAGTGACACCTGGAAAAATTGAATTGCAATTACCAGAAGGCTGGAATGCACAGCCATTAGCGACAGACTTTCAATTGCCGGCAGGAGGAGAGGAGACGTATTCATTTGTTATAACTCCGCCATCCGAGTTTAAAGGAGTAAAAGAAGTTGGAGTTTCTGTAAAATTGGGGAATGCGGTGGTAACATCAACGAAAGTGCAAGTTGCTTCCGGCGGCATCTATCTTAGTGACATTTCATGGGTAAAAGCAACAGCTGGATGGGCAACGGTTCAAAAAGATAAAAGCACTGATAAAAACCCACTTTCATTACTCGGAACGACAGGACCGATTACGTATAAAAAAGGGATCGGTACTCATTCGAAGTCAGAAATTACGTACGACATATCAAATGCAACTTACAAACGATTTCATTCATATGTAGGAATCGACCAGGAGCCTGGTGGTAAAGGCGGTTCGGTCGTATTTAAAGTACTGCTTGATGGGGCCGAAGTATTTAATAGCGGTACAATGTACTATAATACGCCAGCAAAATTTGTTGATGTAGATCTTATAGGTAAGAAAGAATTAAAACTAGTCGTTGATGATGCTGGTAACGGTAACGGAAATGATCATGCAGACTGGGCGGATGCTTGGTTGAGTTTTAAATAAGGATGATGTAATAATAGTTACTCTTTTTCGTCATACCGATTATATGTTCCCAACTATACCCTCACATGTTTATTTGGGATTTGATGATCTGGTAGGAAAAAGAGTAGTCTGAGCTTCAATGTATGAAACAATTTTTATAAATAAAGGAAAGAGTCAATCTTCTATTGCATAGGAGATTGACTCTTTTTTTACTGTATATTTCATCTATTGTGTAATTATTACTGGGATGCCTTTTCGAAAAACTGAATGATTTTTTTAGAATTATCTTCACTTAAATCATAACCTTCACCGTGTGTTTCATCGCTCGCTTTTGCTATTACGATGTCACTATCAGACTCTATCCAAACAAAGAATTCTTGTATAGAATTATCTTGATAAGTAACCTTCATTTTTGAATGTATATAGTTTTTTGCCTCTTGATCTAGAAGGAGTGTTTTTTTCTCTGCGCTTTCCATACTTGTGAAAATTGTTTTTATATTTTCATTATTTATGACGTTGTAAACACCTTTTGAATTTACGCGACTAATCTCAAGTTTTCTCATTTCTTTTTGTTCAAACATAACGTTTTCATATACAATTTCTTTTTCTTTCACTGCTGTGGATGCTTCTTTGTTGGAAGCTTTCGTTTCATTTGAATTACTTGTACATCCAATTAATAAGGTGATACTTAATGCTCCAATTATACCGAATTTTAAGGTCTTCAATAATATGCCTCCCATCTACTATTTTCTATAATTCTATTTCCTATTTGAAATATCCTAGCTATGCTTAATTAAGTGAAATAAATTTTGTTATGGGAAGCGCAATGAATTGCATGTATCCTAATTTTTGTATGGAAGGAGAGAATGGGGTGAAATACATAATAAGAAATGTAGTAATGAATTATTTTAAAGAAATTCATTCACTAGCAGTGGAAGAAGTGTTACATAAAGATAGTTGGAATACGGATCTGCATTATAAAATAATGGTAAATGGAAAGCGGTATTCCGCAAGGTTTATAGGTAGCAAGCGAACGATCAATCCAGCTTTTGGAGCGTTATCAAACAAACAACTAATAGAGCAAGTACGGTTTACGTATTATGTACGCGAACATGGAATTCCTTTTATGCAGATAAACAAGAATAGGGCAGGGGAGCCATTTACACTTGTCGCTTGGAATGAGAGACAATACCGATTTGTCTTGTCTAATTGGATTGAGGGAGAACATATTACACATTGTACAGAAGCTATCGCAAAAGCCTTTGGAAAGGAAGCAAGAAAGATTCATGACATATCTTGCGCATTTCAAAGCTCGATTTTTCAAAAGAAATCACATTTGGATGGGTATGCCCAGTTTATTCATATGTTAGAAAGTAAGGCAAGCGCATGCAAAGAATTACGGGAGTATATAAAGCTAGCTACATATCATATAGAGTGTGCATATACGGGTGAATTAAAGTTTATCGTACAGACAGATTTAAATCCTTTGAATGTTTTATGGGACTCAAGTGAGCAGGTAAAAGGAATTGTAGATGCCGAATCGATTGGATATGTTGATCGTATTGAAGGACTAGCCTTTTTACTAAAGTGGTATTCTCGAACAGAAGGAATACATTCGCATGAAGTATGTTCAAGTGTTGCTAGTGCATTTTTAGAAGGGTATAAGGCTCATAATATTGTAACATCAAATGATTACAAAAGACTTTCTTCGTTACTATGGTTATCCGGTAGTTTAAATTGGAATTTTGTGAAGAAAACACTAAGTGTAATAAGTGATAAGAGGAAATTAGAAGAACATTTGGAAGTTTATAGAGTGAGGGGAGAAAGACTATCTTCATTATTAATTTGTACATAACATGTATTCTCCTAATTGGGGATTCAAATAAGAAACCATATGAGGTGTTCTAAAAATGAAAATACAAATTGTATTGTTTGATGGCTTTGGTGAGCTTGTTTCTTTCGCACCGTTTGAGGTACTGAAAAGAGCGATAGAAGAAGGGGCTCCGTTTACAGTTGAATTCGTTTCAAGTGAACCAAAACAAGAAGTTACTACCTCGTTCGGAGTTACGGTTCAATTACATGATTTTTTACGAATGGATAATCGTCCAGATTTGTTAATTGTACCTGGTGGTGGCTGGAATCATAAAGCGAAGCACGGGGCACGAAAGCAAGCAGAGCTTGGTACTTTAACCAAAATGATTAGAGAGATGCACAATGAAGGAACGATTGTTGCTGGTGTTTGTACAGGAGGTATGCTACTAGCTGCATCCGGTATATTGAATGATAAAAAGGCAACAATGCATCATTTGGCGCAGAGTGAAATGAATAAATATGGAGCAGAACTTCTTCCTTACAGAATTGTGGATCAAGGGGCTATTATTACTGCAAGGGGAGTTACTTCAGGAATTGATTTAGGACTTTGGATTACGGAAAAGTTCGCAAGTTCTAAAATTGCAGCTGCTGTTGAATATAGAATGGAATATGAGCGACGGGGAGTTGTGTGGGAATAATTTTTTATTCGCTTAATCATATTTTTGTAGATATTGTAAAAGAGAAAGAGCCAATTCATACGAGTAGGCTCTTTCTTTTATATGCTCATTTTCTATGTTTAATAATTTGGCTGAATATAACCTAACTTTATTCCCTTTGTGACACCTCCCCAAATCCCATCAGCCTATAAAATAAGGAAAGTTCCACATAATGGACATAAACGATGCTTATAAATATAAAGTAGGATGTTATGAAAATGAATAAAGATTGCAGAGCCTACATAAAAAGGGCCTTAGCTAAACCCAGAATATAAAGTGCTTTTTTGAGGATGAGAAAATATGTATAGGAGGAAGGACATGAAAGACAATACTCCTAAGAAAATTTTATTTATTCAATCAGGAATTCCTTTTTATTATCCAATGATCGAAGCAGCAATTTTGAATAGTTTACAAAAGATAAACAGCGATACAAGTATGGTGAGTCCAGAAAAAGCTATAAAAACCGCGTTAAAAATGAAACCAGATTTTATTTTGGTATTAAGCGGTTTAAGTGAAGAATTTAATCATATTATGCCATTCTTAAAAAAGGCAGGGTTTACTACTGGACTTTGGCTGACAGATGATCCTTATTATACGGATGTAACACAACATCTTGTGCCGTATTATGATTACATATTTACGCAAGATTTAAATTGTATCAAGTTTTATAGAGGGATAGGATGTAAGAATGTATTTCATCTCTCGTTAGCAGCAAATCAAGATGTGTTTAAACCTTCTCTTAAAGAAGATACATATAAGTATGATCTTAGTTTTATAGGAACCGCATTTGAAAATAGAATTAACTTTGTTGACTCTATTTCAGAGTATTTAGCAGAAAAAAATATAAAAATTGTAGGTTTCGGTTGGGAGAATTTAAAGAGTTATGAAAGGTTAAAGGATAAAATACAAATCTTGCCACTTGCAAAGTATGAAGATGCGTTACATTTTTACGTATCTACTAAAATCAATATAAATTTGCATCGTTCACTAATTGATCAGGAATTGAATTGTAACTCTGCAAATATTCAAGCGTATTCCGTAAATAATAGGACGTTTGAAATTAATGCCGTAGGTTCTTTTCAATTAACTGATATACGTCCAGATGTAGCAAAACATTACATACCAGGTGTTGAAATAGAAACTTTTAATAGTGCATCGGAGTTTATACAAAAAGCAGAGTATTATTTGGAACATGTACAAGAAAGAAAACGTATAGCAAAAAATGGACTGGATAGAACTTTGAAACATCACACATATGATAAACGAATCATACAATTATTAAACTATATTAATTTGAGGGGCGTGAAGGTGTAATCTAGTCATTAACTTACATGAAATAGCATCGATTATACTTGAAGATAAGCGTTTAATGCACTGGGATAGACCAGAAGAGATTGCTGAAGACGTTTTAAATTGGTTACTATAAAAAAGGTCCGTTGTTCGAATGTGAGCAACGGGCTTTCTTTTGAAAAACTGAATTTAAGAGTGATGGAGAGATAAGCAAGAGCATTACAGTTCTATTACCAATTCATTTTTTGATATAATGGATACGTGGCAGAAAACAGATAGAAAGATACTGTTAGTAATTTATACTTAAATGTAGGGAGATTGAACAGAGTTATGGGGACAGAGAAAGAAATTAGTTCCGCTAAATTAATATGGAAGATGACGCGCCCGCATACGTTAACGGCGACGTTTTCTCCTGTAATTTTAGGAACAGTGGCATCACTTTATGTTGCCAAAATTGATTGGCTTTTATTTATTGCGATGATGGTTGCATGTTTAGCATTGCAAATAGCGACGAACTTATTTAATGAGTACTATGATTTCAAACGTGGATTAGATACAGCTGATTCTGTTGGAATTGGTGGCGGAATTGTCCGTCATGGATTGAAACCAAAAAATGTGTTAACAGTCGCACTTTTATTATATGTACTAGCTGCACTTATCGGAATTTATATTTGTATGAATAGTAGCTGGTGGTTAGTCGTCATCGGTTTAATCGGAATGGCGGTTGGCTATTTATATACAGGTGGTCCATTACCAATTGCGTACACTCCGTTTGGAGAATTAGTTTCTGGCTTGTTAATGGGGACATGCTTTGTACTTATTGCTTTCTTTATTCAAACGAATACGATAACGACTGAAAGTGTATTGATTTCCATTCCAATTGGAATTTTAGTCGGTGCAATCAACATGTCAAATAACATCCGAGATATTGAAGAAGATATTAAAGGTGGAAGAAAGACATTAGTAATCCTCCTTGGGAGAGAAAAAGCAATAGTAACACTAGCTGTAGCCTTTTTCGTTGCTTATTTATGGATTGCGGTAATTGTATTGATGGGTTATATAAGCCCTTGGGCATTAGTGATGTTCCTAGGTTTAAGAAAACCAATCTCTGCCATTCAAAGTTTCCAAAAAGGTGCAAAGGATCCCGGATATATGCGCATCGCCATGAAATCAACAGCGATGACAAATACGATTTTCGGCTTTTTATTATCAGCAGGATTACTAATAAGTTACTTGTTTTAAATAAAAACCCCCAGTTTCTCAATTTTAATTTAGAGAAACTGGGGGTTTTTATTTTTGTTTCTTTAATGTTAAAAATACGCTTCGTACTATAAAACTAGAAACTACTTAGTTATTTCCTCCTTGAAATGAGGATAAAACAATTCTATTAACAATTACAAGAAACTTGGTTAGTATAGAGTGTATTGGTTCTATAGACGAAAAGTATTTCGTGCTGTCGTAAGGAATTATTAAATTATAGGGCGCTATAAAATAAAAAAACAGAATTTTCAGACTTATATTTAGCAATAATTTATATGTTTTTTAGTCTTAACATATTATCCAATAAATGTTATTTTTAAAATCCGAATATATGTTTTCGGTTTGATTAATCAGAATTTTCTATTTGTTATTCATGTTTACTAGTTTACATTTTTTATAAAAAATGTTATTTTATAGGTAATAATTTGAAGGGGGTGAAAAGTATGAAAAAGAACACAAGTGTAATTCATGGAACACAACCAGCTTTTAACAACTGTGGCTGTCAAAAACCACCGTCACCACAAAAATAGTAAATTTAAACATTATTAGACATAATAACTTTTAAATCCACTGGGGCTACTTAGTTCCCAGTGGATTTAAAAAATAATTAAAAATATATTCTGTAAGGAGGAAAGAATAATGTACATAATCCTTTCTAAGGATGTTATATTACGTGATGAGCATCACTATATAAATTCAGAAGCTCGTTTTTTTTATAATGCTAAAACTAGACATTCAGAATTCCTTTCAGCAGCAGCCTTTGAATTATTAGTATACCTTTCGAAATCACGAACTATAGAGGACGCCTGGGAGTTCTATCATAAGCGCGCTATGGAACTAAATGAATTACCTCAACGGGAGGAATTCAATCAGTTTATTAATGAAATGATTTTAGGAAATACAATTTTAAAAACCAGTAAAAAAGAAAATGTTACTAAGCCACTTTCAAACTTAAAAATATCACCACCCGCTTCTTTTAAATATACACCAATGACATTTCCTACAAAGGTTAATATAACTAGTACTATGAGATGCAATCTTGCATGCAAACATTGTTTAAGAGAATCATCTCCATTTGTAGATATTTCTGATGAACTTAATACTGATGAGGTAATTCAATTGTTTTCTGAATTAGACAATTTAGGCGTTATAGAGCTCGCTTTTTCAGGAGGAGAAACAACAACCCGAAAAGATATATGTGCAATTTTAGAACATGCAGGTACCTTAAGATGTTTTTTTGAATTTTTCACTAATGGTCATAGAGTAAGTGATAAAGTTTATCAAACTTTATTAAAAGTAAAAGAAAAAAAACAAAGAGGGCTACAAATACACCTCTCCTTAGATGGTGATGAATTTTATCATGATCAAATGCGTGGAAAAGGTTCATATAAACGCGTTATGGATACTTTAAAGCGATTTGCACAAGATAAATTTTATGTAATTGTTGAATCAGTATTAGTTCCGGATTGTGTAAAATCTGATGGAGTTAGAAAAGTTGTAGAAGCTTGTATAGAAAATGGGGCAAATGGAATAAGTTTTCACCCAGCATCTGTATCTGGAAGGGCTAGTTTAAACCCTGATTATTTTCAATTTACTTTGTCTGAATTAGATTATTTTCATAAACAAGTAATACAAATAACAAAAGAATATCCTTCTACTAAAATTGAATTTCAGACTTATTATTATCCAGGCCCTAAAAATAAAGATAATGATTTCGAATTACCACCCAATGTTGGGCCGCAAGGAATGTACTTATTAGCAATTGGAGCAAATGGAGATATTTATCCTTGTACAGAATCCATAGGTGATACATCACAAATTATTGCTAATGTAAAAGATGAAGGTGGTGTTCTTTCTGCATGGAATAGTCGAAAATGGGATTTTTATCGTGGGGGCTGGGAGTTAGATGAATTAACTGCTTGCATAGGTTGTAAATTCCATGGAGATTGTACAATGCAAACTTGTAGATGCTATGCTCAAAGAGTTTTATTAAACAAATACGACGCTATGCCAGAATGTTATAAAGTGAGGGATGAAATATGGGAAAAATCAAAGATCTAAGTTTTCCAGAATTAAGTAACAATATAGAAGAACTTTTAACATTAAATAAAGAGGACTTTTTGCATCTATGTTCAAAACCAGAAGATTGGAACACGCCTAAAACTTATTCGACATTTGTTAATGAAAATGAACAAATGATATTAAAATACAAAGAATTCCTAGCATATCGTCCAATGCATTGGGCATGGTTCTTACGAATGCTGAAACAACAGGGGATAAGTAAATCTTTTATATCTATTCCTCCTAATCTTTCAGAAATTATTAAAGAACCATGTATATTTGTAATCCCACATTTTGGACTACATATGTTAGTACCTCATATTCTCGGACATTTTATTAAACCAGAATCACATATACTAGCATCAGGGTACATAGATGCAGAAAGTGTTAATAGTAGCATTAATAATATTTTACCAAATGTTCAGGTGGAATTTATGAAAATTCCAGACATATGGATTTTAAGAAAACTTATTCGTGGCTATAACAATGGAAATTACCCTATAATATATCCTGAAATTTCTTCATCAGAAGATAAAACTTTCTTTGAATTAAAATTGTTGGGAGAAAAAGTATATGTTCCAATGGGAGTTGAACATATAGGTCGTTTATGTAAAAGTAAAGTAATTCCTATAGCAATGACATATAATGAAAAATATGAATTACATCTTGGTCCTACTCTTAATTATACTGAAATAGGGAGCATTATCTTACCTCTTTTTTCTTGGATCGAACAGCTTATTCAAAATACTCCCTACCAATGGTTTGGTTGGCAATTCATGGAAGATATGATGGTGAGTAAGGCGATTAAAAATGAACTTTCTTTAGTACAAAAACAATGAACAAACAAATAAATTCTATTATCATTGCAATGGGAGTTCAATCATTTCAAAGCAGTTTAGTCTTTTTAGCCATGGCATGGTATTTTACTAATATAACTCAATCACCACTAATATATGGGTCTCTTATGGCATTTCGTTATGTTCCAGGAATTTTATTTACGATGTTAAGTGGTATAGCAGTTGATAGAATGAAAAAAATTCCTCTTGGAATTTCAGCAAGTATTTGTAATATAATTTCACATTGTTTTTTATTAATTGCGGGTCTTCTTAATCTTTCAACAGAAGGAATGGGATATTGGATTTATGCTGTAATTGTAATTTTAATGGGCATCTCTTCCGCTATATTAACGCCTCTTGAAAGGACACTAATTCCGTCCTTGGCTCAACCAGAAAAGCTAAAATCTATTAATAGTATTATTAGTATTGTCACACAAAGTATTGCTATTATAGGAACAAGTTTAGCGGGTGTTTTCCTTTTGATAGGAGGATTCTCTTTAGCTATGGCCGTCGCAATTTTTATGGCCATTATATCATTAGCTTGTTATATTTTTCTGTTCCTTACTGTTAAATTAACGGAATCACCATCAAATTCTAGAGGGGTAATTAATGCGTTCAAATCTACTATAAAAATATTAAATCACCAGCGGTGGATATTTAGTGCCATTGCATCTTCAATATTTACCAACATGGCATTTGTTATGATTATGGATGTTTTGTTGCCAAATCTTTTTTCTGGATTGAAATTCAACGGTTCTGCTGCATTAGGAATTTGTTTTACAGTAATGGGAATTGGAACTTTACTAGGTGCGGCAATGACATATAAAGTAAACAGAATAAATTTTAACATAGCAATGGTTCTCTATGTTTTCTCAACAATATTTGGTGCAATAGGCGGTCTTATGACAAACTCAATCATAATAAGTATTGTATTATTTGGTCTATTTAGTTTATTCGCCGCTCCTGTATCAATAATATATCAAACCGAACTTCAACAAATAATACCGAATCAACATCTTGGAAGTACTATGGGATTTATTGCTTCAGGAGTAACAATGGCTCAGCCATTAGGTGTAATTTTAGCTGGATTTCTTTTACTCAAATTAAGTGGAGAAATTATTTTAATTATGGCTTGTGGGATTTCATTAATCTCAGTTCTAATTGGTTGGTGGCATATATATATACAAAAAGGTAGAATCATGAACCAACATGTCAAAAGAGAAACTAGTATGTAAATCGTTCTATCAAATAACTTTACATTATGATTGGAAGGGAATGCTTGTATGCTGACCTGTACTGCACTCCCTTTTTGAAATCTCCCCATGTCTATTAACTGAATAAGCAAATCTTTACTAAACGGAAACATGAATTGTTAAGTAAGTTTTTTATAAAATCATCAGCGTGTTCGTTCTTATTCCATATCCTTCCTCATTTCCACATGCCCCAACACTTTTTTAGTTAGTACATATCTCTTCGCAATGACATATACATTTTTTTCTGCGGCAAGCGGATTAAATATGTATGAATCTTTACATTCCATATATATAACCATTAGAAAAAAATCTCACTTAAAATTGACTTTTCATAAGTTTAGCTAGATAACGATATGATGATATTTTATGCCTATCAATCCAACAGAACAAGTTATTCAAAAATAATAAAAATGAATTTCATTATTATAAAAGATGCCAATTTTTCGTTTAACTAGAAGAAGCAAAGCGGAAAATGATTGAGATGAAAAAAATAGTTATTCAAATGGTCTCATTATGGAGAGGTTCAAAATAAAAAATGTTCAAGAATGTCATCTTAGTAATTGAAAATGGAATCAATCAAGATTATTATATTGTTATTGTAATTATAAATGTAATTACATTTTATTTAAGGAGGATACATAAATGAAAAACTCAAAAGGCTCTATTGAGTCAGAGATAAGTAAAGCAATTACGCACTGGGAAAAGGACTACCTAGGACGCGGGTCTATATCCGTTAAGACAGATATATTACGAGATATGATTATCGTAAATTTACAAGGTATTTTAACGCCGGCTGAATATACTGTTTGCGAAACAAAAGACGGTATGCTAACGATAAAGAAAAATCGTTCGGAGCTAGTTGAATCTGGAATTGACGATTTGAAAGAGATTATATTAGAATTAACTGGAGAAAAAGTGAAAAGTTTTCATACGGATATAAGCTCGCGTACTGGTGAACGAGTAATGATTTTTAAATTGTTTCATAATCTTGAGGAGAAATTTTAAAAATACCGTATGGTTAGTGGAAGGATTAAGAAACCTACAAGTTTTGTACTTTATTAACAGGCTAATAATTAAAAACTTGAAGTTATTTAGGTATAATAAATCTTAATTCAAATAACTCTTAAAAAAACGGATAAAGAAATTGACAAACTGCTTAATATGGTTTATCTTATAATTGTTTTAAAAATTAATAGATGCTCATTTTAACAGTTTGCTATAATTAAGGCTTTAGCATTTTTTTAATATGTAATATTGACTAAATGAAAAAGTTTCTTAATTGAAAGATAGCGCATAACATAAATTGATATATTGATTGCATAATCTAGGAGATCAGAGATATACTGTTATTTTTAATAGGATTAATACATACATTATTATCCTCTATAAAATGGGAGCTCTTCAAAAAACTTTATTGAAGTTAGTTGAAGTGAAACCGACAATCTCCATAATTCAATGATGATATAAAATCATTGAATTATGGAAGTTGTCGGTTTTTTTTATGGAAAAAACGATGTACGAAAAAGAGTGAATAAAAATTGAAATTAAAAAAACTATCGTAATGAAAAGGAATTTTTATAGGTTATTTTCGTTTGGAAGGGAGTATTTTACATGTTAATTTCGCTAAGTTCATCAACACTGTTAACATTATTTTTTATAGCGCTTAGTGCTTCTTGGCTAAGTGGATTATTGTTTTTACATGCAAGGATGCCTTTACGTTTTGTTCATATCCATATTGGTATCGCTGCTTTGCCTTCATTGGTTTCTTTACTTGCACTTGTTAATCACAATGGAGATAGAGTTGTGGGGCCTTGGCATCTAGATACTTTAGCTTGGTTAATGGCTTTCTTCGTTCTTACAATTGGTTTAATCATTCAGCGATTTTCTGTACGTTATTTAATGGGAGACCGCTCATATCGAAAATACTTTGCACTTTTTACATTTACTACAGGTGTATCTTCAGTTGCATGGTTAAGTGATGATCTTCGCTTCATGATTATGTGTTGGGGTGCAACACTTATAGGATTGGTTCTACTCATCGGGCTAAATAAAGGGTGGAAGGTAGTTAGTGAAGCAACAAAAATCTCAGGCTATTTATTTACAATAAGTTGGATTGCCTTACTATCAGCTATCATTTGGCTGTTTCAAATAACTGGACAGTGGCAGTTAACATCAGTTTTAACGAATGAAAATGTAGCTCAATTTGGAACATTGGAGAAAACAGGAATTAACTTATTGATTATAGTAGCTGTGATGATTCCAGCAGCACAATGGCCTTTTCAAAGATGGTTAATTGAATCAGCTGTTGCTCCGACTCCTGTTTCTGCTATTATGCATGCGGGTTTAGTAAATGCTGGCGGTATCATGTTAACTAGATTTTCGCCACTTTTTCATGATGATATTGCACAAATCATTTTACTAATTTTCTCTAGTATTTCTGTCTTAATAGGAACAGGAATTAGTTTAGTTCAAGTTGATTATAAGCGTCAGCTAGTAGGTTCAACGATTGCACAAATGGGATTTATGCTGATTCAATGTGCATTAGGTGCTTATTTAGCAGCTGTTATTCATTTAATGTTACACGGTTTATTTAAAGCCACACTGTTTTTACAAGCTGGTTCCTCAGTACAACGTGTTGAGGTAGTGAAGCAGTCTAATGAAAAGATGTCCAATTTATGGATGATAGTCGGGCGTGTTTTAGGGTTATTTATAGCAATTGCTTTCTGGTTTATAACTTCTGGAGAGGGGTATCAATTAGTTAGTGCGTTCATCTTAGGCTGGTCATTATACTTTTCATGGAAACAGCTTGTTGTTTTTGGAGAGGGAAGAATGGGACGAATTGCCGGCTTAATTGTTTTGATTGGATTTTCTCTCATTTACTTTACCGTTCATAATTCTCTTTATAAATGGTTGCACACTGACATGTATCAAAGTGTTCAACCTTCAGCTCCAGCCGTTATCTTTGTTATATGTATCTTACTATTTAGTAGTGTTATTTGTACTTTCGTTACTCGTAATCAATCTTCTACTTTATCCGCTGTACTTTATCTTTGGTCAGTTCGAGTAGGTGAGGCGAGACGAAAGTCAGTAGAAAGTCATCCAAGCTATCTGAAACATGATGTATCAAAGGGAGGTAATCAGTGATGAGCATACAGTCAATCGTAACGAAAGAAACTTTAAAAAAGAAAGATACAAACATTGAAATACAAGAAAAGAATATGAATGATTTAGTTGAATCTGCTAGCCGAGTGATTGCGCCACTTTGGCCTATCTCAACCTTTGCAGCTCATCACCCTTGGATGGGACTTGAAAAACAATCATTTGAACAAGTTGCAGATTGGTTAAAAGAAGCTCGTAATGTAGATATATATCCTAGTGCTTCTATGATTCATTCGGCAAAGGCGAAAGGTGAGATTGAGGAATCATTTTTACAAATTGCCTTGTCTCGTTGGCTTGATTCACAATCTTTTCATATGCCGCGAGAGACAGCAGAGCGTTTTTGCCAAGCAGCTTTAAAGTTAGAAAGATTACCTTCTAGTCTATTATCATCGCCAGAATTAAATAAATTGGCAGAAGAAATAAGTTATGTAAATACAGGGAGTATGAAAGACTCTTCTATGCAACCAATAAGCTCGCTTATAGAGAATCAAAATGGTGACAACCTATCGGATATTCTCAATTATCATATTATTAAATGGTGTAAATTATATCTTGATGACGCCGGGGCAAGTTGGGCGATGCCAAACCGAGAGAAAGGTTTTTATCGTGCATGGCACCATCTTATTACATTTGATCCAGCGCTCAGTAAAAATGAGCGTAAAGTTTTAAAAGATTGGCCAGAAGATCCCCTTATAGCTTTAACAAAAGCATTATCTGAATTAGGAATTTCTGAATCTAATAGGCAAGCTTACCTTGAAGGGCACTTACTTTCTTTGCCTGGATGGGCAGGAATGATACGATGGCGCTCGCAACAATCAATTGAGGAACAGGAACTTCTCGTAGAATATTTAGCAGTGCGACTTTCTATGGAGCTAGCCATTGTAAAACCGTATTTACCTTTAAAAAATCAAAAGGTTGAGAAAAAAGTTTCTATCGTCCCACTAATAGCTTCTTGGATTTATTGGGGGGATATTTCAGTAGAGAAATGGTCACAAATGTCTGCAACTGAACAAAGTGAATTATTAGCATTCGCTTATCACTTTGATGAAAATACTCGCAAGAAACTTTGGCTAGAAGCTTGGGAACAGACCCATGCAGAGCAATTAAAGGAGAAGATTGCTTCTAAGCAACGTGCAACTAATGATAAAAAGCGTGTAGTAGCTCAATTAGCATTTTGTATTGATGTACGTTCAGAACCGTTTCGTCGCCACCTAGAAAAATTAGGTCCGTTCGAAACGTTTGGAATAGCTGGTTTCTTTGGGTTACCAATTGCAACTACTGAACTAGGTAGCAATGACAGCCATCCTTCTTTGCCAGTTATATTAAAACCGAAACATCAAATAAAAGAGCTCGCGGATGAAAATGAATATAAATCTTATGAGCAACGTAAGAATATAGACAGCTCAGTAAGTTATACGTTTAAGACAATGAAACAAAATGTACTGACAAGTATGCTATTACCTGAAGTAAGTGGCCCTTTACTTGGTTTACAAATGATAACAAGGAGTTTTGTGCCAAGAAGAGTAGGTGGCTTCATTCGTAACCTTCGTAAAAATATGTTGCAAAAACCTAATACAACATTCTCACTTAATCATGTTCATGATACAAAATGTGAGATACCTATCGGTTTTACGAAAGAAGAAAAAGTGAACTATGTGCGTCAAGCTTTAAAAATGGTGGGATTGACAGAAAAATTCGCGCCTTTAGTTGTAATGTGCGGCCACAGTAGTCAAAGTACGAACAATCCTTATGCCGCAGCGCTTGAGTGTGGTGCTTGTGGCGGAGCAGCAGGGGGATTCAATGCAAGAGTTTTCGCTACTTTATGTAATCTTCCAGAAGTGAGAGAGGCGTTGTCTGCTGAAGGTATTAAAATTCCCGATGACACCATTTTTGCAGCAGCTGAACATAAAACAACAGTGGATGAATTGGAATGGATTTACGTCCCAAAACTTTCGGAAACTGCGCAAGAAGCATTTAATTGTATTGAGTCGATTATGCCGAATGTAAGTCAACATGCAAATAGAGAGCGTTTAATGCAATTACCTCATTTTAAAACGAAAATAAAAAATCCGATTAAAGAGGCACACCGATTTGCAGAAGATTGGAGTGAAATACGTCCGGAATGGGGATTAGCTCGTAATGCATCTTTTATTATCGGACAGCGTGAATTGACTCGGGATTGTGACTTAGAAGGTAGAGCTTTCCTTCATAATTATGATTGGAAACAGGATGAAAGTGGCGATATATTAGCTAACATCATAGCGGGACCGGGAACAGTAGCTCAGTGGATCAATCTACAATATTACGCTTCAACTGTAGCCCCTCATTATTATGGTAGTGGAAACAAAACAACACAAACCGTTACGGCAGGTCTTGGTGTTATGCAAGGAAATGCAAGTGACCTGTTACCAGGCTTACCTTGGCAATCCGTTATGCAGTCAGATCGTGAGACGTATCATTCACCACTTCGTTTATTAATTGTAATTCAAGCGCCTACTAAATATATAGAACATTTGCTAAATAATGATTTCACATTTCGAGAAAAAGTTCAAAATGGGTGGGTTAGACTTGCCAGTGTGGATCCAGAGGGACGTTGGAAAAACTGGTAGCAATCATGTAATGCATATCAACTATTGTTACTAGCTTAAAAGTTTCATAAATACAATCATGAAGAAGGAGTGCTATATATGAGTTCAAAGCATAAAAAGGTTTTATTGTTAACAGACATGGAACAAGGAATAGAGCCTATTATCCAACAAGTAACTAACATTCAACAAGAAAACATGTTGACTATACACAGCTACGATTCCGTAATTGTACATCCTTTTGGAGATATAATGAGATCTATTATTATTGCTATTTATGAAGAAAATGTGGAAGAAATTGTTGTTGTCGGAATAGAGGATAAAGAAACTAATGTAGTTAATCTACAAATTCAACGTGATTCCATAAAAAATAACAAGGAACTAGACTATCTCTTTGAAAATTGTATGCCTGAATTTTCAAGTGGTAGCCTTGAGGAATGGCTAAGTGGAAAAGAAAATGTTAGTGAAAATATTGAGAAGAGTATAGATATGATTCGTCATCATCCGTTAGTACCTTCTGATGTTAAAGTTCATGGCTTCATGATTGCTAAAACAGGTGGAAAAGAAACAGTTGTTAAAGTTTCAGCTAATAAAGTAGCTGAATGCATAAATTAAAAACGGAAATAAAAACTTGAGCACAATAAAAATGCTCGAGTTTTTATTTGTATGAATGGTAATCTGAAATATAGAATATATACATCTTAGGGAGGTCATCTTTGTGAAGAAATGGATAAAAATTATTCTGTACTCTTTACTAGGTATTTTACTTATAGGGAGTATTAGTTTTTTTGTTTGGTCTCAGTTTAGTTATAAACCAACGAAAGAGGCTTTGTTGTTAATAGAAGATAAAAAAGATGAAGATCATATCGTTTTTGGAGAGAAAGATGCGAAAATAGGAGTTGTTTTTTATCAAGGAGCTAAAGTAGAAGCGGAGGCTTATAGTTACTTAGGAGAAGCTCTTGCAAAAGATGGACATTTTGTAGTCATGCCGAAGTTACCATTAAATTTAGCGATACTAGGAATCAATGAGGTAGACAGTGTCATTGAAAAGTATCCTGAAGTTCAAAAATGGTATGTTGCAGGGCATTCAATGGGCGGAGCTATGATTTCTAAGTATGCCTTTCAACATGAAGATAAGATAGATGGGATTATTTTCTTAGGTTCTTATCCTGCAGATGATTTCTCTATGAAATCGATTCCAATGTTATCTATTTATGGGGAAGTAGATGCGCTAGCAACTGTAGAAAAAATAGAGAACAATAAAAAGTTCATGTCAAAAAATACAACTATGCACATGATAAAAGGCGGAAACCATGCTCATTTTGGTATGTATGGTGAGCAAAAAGGTGATAATGCGAGCTTAATTACATCAAAAGCACAACGAGATGAAACAGTGAAAGTAATGGAAGAATGGTTATTAAAACAATAATGATAGACGGGAGAGCCAACTCATACGAGTGGGCTCTTTTATTTAATTTCTACCTCTAATTGCTTCCTTATTTTCTCCGGAATATCCTTTTCAGAAATAGCCTCGTACGAGTAAACATACTTACCTTTTACATGAATTCTCAAGTAAGTTTTTCTTATAAAATCATTAGGGGTGCTAGTTCCTACTGTATATTCGTTCCTGCTCCCAGATTCATCAAAACTTTTTAGTGAGTACATAGCTCGTCCTTTATGATGGTAATCTGGAACACCATACCCCTTCGCAATGGCGTATACATTTTTTTCTTCAGCAATCGGATTAAATCTATCAAAATCCCCTCGTAATATGAAAGGTAGTAAGTATATAGGTAGGCCTATTCCTAGTATGCAAAGTACAAATTTCTTCATAATCATTTCTCCTCTTGTTCATTTACATGATTCAGTATAGAAAAAAATTCTTATAAATATAGAGGGGAATTCCTTAAAGTTTTCTTAATAAAGTTTAACCGTGTGAAAAAAGATTAACTTGAGTATTAAGCTTACGGAATGAATAGTCAAATAACCTGTTTTTTTATTTTGATTTAATTAACGAAAAAAGTATCTTGTACTCCTTTTGTAACTTTTTCTAAATAGAAATTTTCTATAAAATAAGGGACTTGCCTTCCAAACAAATCGTTATTTGTAACACTTTTATCCAAGCAAAGTTCTCATGACATTGCTTGGATATTCAAAAACATTAATAACCTATTACATAAAATTTTTTGAAAATTTAGGTTTAACATCTTTAAAATAGGTGTATTACATATTACATAACAACTAAATAAAAAATCTAAAGGAGGAAAAATACAATGCATAAGAATGAAAGAAAACCGGTGGTTCATGAATATGATAATGAACATGAAGTAGTTATGAAAGTAAAAGAGCTAGAATTACAAGGGATTCACCAAGATGACATTTACGTCTTAACACATGAAAAACATATAACAAAAAAGATTGCGGATGATACAAACATAAATACGATTGGAGTAAAAGAACAAGGATTGGGAAAAAGTATTATCAACTTTTTCTCCAAAAAAGGGGACGAGCTCCGAAATCAAATGGAGGAAATGGGGTTGTCGAAGGAGGAAGCTAACTTATATGAAGACAAACTAGATCAAGGGAAGATTTTACTCCTAGTAACAGATGAAACACTAACGGCGAGTGATAGGCAGACGCAAAACTATCATTCTCTCTAATAGATTGCAATAGGTAAGATAATTATTTTAAGTTGTAGCATGGAAGAAATTAAAAGTAGAGAAGGGTGAGAAAAATGAAACACACAATATTTAAATATACTGTGATTGGGATTACGACCGGAGTCATAGTCTCCCTATTAAAAAAAGAAAATCGGAAAGCTATACAAACAACAGGAAAAAACGTAAAAGACAAACTACAAGAAGGAAACATAAAGGAAACATTAGAGAAGGTAACCGAAACAAGTAAACAATTCTCTGTAACTGCAGCTAATGTTGCGAAACAAACATTACCACAACTGCTTACAGCCACACCGGTTGTCATTTCTACTATTAAAGATTTAACAGAAAACGAAAATAACAAAAAGAAAAAAGATGAAAAGGATAACGAAATAAATGAAAATAGTAAGGAAATAGACAGGGAAACAAAGAAAAATGAAAAGAAATATGTGAAAGAAGGGAAAGAAGAGAGTGCTTAGATTTAATTCTAAAAATAGAAAGTGAGGAAAAAAGTATGAAATCTTTGTATGCAATTGATGTAGGAATCGGCTTTACTAAGCGAGCATATCGACAGGATGTAGATTCTGAGGTGACGATTAAGAGTGAAGCTTCCACACTAGCCCCTGTACCTAATCATGATGAAAGTGAAGATTTAACAAAGGTAAGTTTTATAGATTTAGATTTTGCATACTACATGGGAAATGAAGCGCATCAATCTGACGCTTCATTGCTTCCTCCATTTGACGAAGAAATAGAAAATTATTATGAAAGCGAACGGTTTAAACAACAAATATTTGGTTGCATTGCAAAGGATTATAAAGAAAATGTCGTGTTACCTTTAGTTGTTACCGGGCTTCCTGTCACTTATTTTGGTAGTCAGCATGAGCAATTACAACGTGCACTAAAAAAAGAAACTTCTGTGCAAATTGATGGAAAATTTATTACTATTACGGTGGAAAATGCTTTAATTCTTCAGCAACCGGTCGCTTTACATGCCTATTTCTTAAAAGAGGGAATCATTCAAGAACGAGATCGTATCTTAATTATTGATGGTGGATTTCGTACATTAGAAATGACAGATATGAAACAGAATGTCATTTTAAATCATTATGAGACGGAACTAGGATGTAGCAAGCCTTTGAAAAATATTAAGAATATCGTGCAGAATCATGCGGGTGAAAGTAATCAATTGCATATTAACGATATGCCAAACATATTAGAAAAAGGATATGGAGGTCGAGAAGAAGATCCTCAGACAAGTCAGGTTCATACTTTAATTCAAAAAGAGTTGGATGCACACTTCCAAGACGTTATGCGTGTATTACAAGAACAATTTAAGTTAGACCAGTATGACACTATTATTTGGACAGGAGGAATAGTAGATCTCCACAAAAAACGAATTGAAAAAATACAAGGTGAAATTTCTTCTTTCCGTATGGTAGACGCTTCGAAAGAGGCTGCACTTCATGGATACTACATGATTGGAAGTCAAGTATTTGACGACATCACCAATCAATCTGTATATGAATCTAAATTATAATAACAATCGAAATGGAGTTCGTTGAATAGACGTGCCAAATTATTTAGCTTCTTTTCCATATATAATAAATTATTTATAAGAAAAGATAAAAAGTGCTTGTATAGAGGAAATGTTTAAAATTGAGAATAAAAATAGCTAATATATAGGGGGTCTTCCTTTTAATAGAATAAGACCTCCTATGCCATTTGTCCCGCTTTAATGGGCAGTAAGACCCCCACCTCAAAATTCAGCGAAAGCAAAGAATTTAGGTGGGGGTCGGGCTGCCCCTAAAAGTCCGATTGGTGAGGGCTAATAATCAGTGGGGGATGAAGAAAACCCCCACCGATTAAAGTTTCACTTTGTTTTGTAATTTAGTTAATCTAAAAACTTTTTCTCCAAGACATGAATACCTGCATACAAATTACATATTACGGATATGATTCGATCAAACATAAAACGATTCAGAAAGGAAGAATAATATGGAATGCATAAAAATGACGAAATGGAGTTGGTATCATGTGAAAACTAGTGAGCTTGAAAAACTTTCTTCTATAATCCCTCGTGATGTAACATCTTATCTCTCTCAATTTATAAAGAAAATAAGTTCTCCTTGTGAAAATGGATTATATGTTTATACGTTATCACCAAGTCAAACTTGTGTATATGGTTCGTTTTTATATGATCAAGATAAAAAGGACGCCAAAATTCAAAAATTTCTTCATTATTTCGTAGCTCATGGAATACTCATAACGGTCCAGGAAAAAGAGGAAGAGGATTTCCAAAAATTAATACATAATTCCTCTTTTAGTGTGAAAAATTGTAATAGTTCCGCTGAAGGATTATGTGCTATCTTATCAATGTTTATATCTCACTACTTGCGAAAGGTTGACTATTTCGAAAACAATTTTAGAAATGTATTATGGGATTTTTATCATCATAATAACATAGCAGTTTTAGAAAGAATCTATCATATTCGTCATGAATTATTTATGAACACACATGTGTTTCGCTTAATACAAGAAGTATTACAAGGCCTGAAAGAAGCTTGGTTAGAAAACTTAACAAACACCCTTTGTTATAAACAAACACACGTAAAATTAGAGCGTGGATTACAACTTGTTAAAGAGTACCAAGAAGAATTAGACACGATGATTCATTTACAAGAAGTTGTTTCTTCTCATCGTGGGAATGAGATTATGAAAGCTCTTACTGTATTAACTGCTGTAAGTACACCTTTGACGGCCTTAGGAGCATTGTGGGGGATGAATTTTAAATATATGCCTGAACTAGAATGGAAATATAGCTATTTAATCGCTCTCTTATTTATCATTTTTACAACAGGTGGTATGTATTTGTATATGAGAGTGAAAGGGTGGACAGGTGACTTATTACGAGTAAAGAAAAAGAAATCTTTTTTTAAATCTAATTAATCCTGTATATAAAAAATATGACAGATATTAATCTAGATATATAGTTAGTAATATTTATTAATTGGGATAGTATCATTTCGACTTTACAATAGGGATATCGCTGCTTTCAGCAAAACAGACTTCAGAGGCGATTTAGCCAAGATTAATATACCTACCCTTGTTATTCATGATGATTCAGATGCAACTGTACCATTTGAATATAGTGGGAAATTAACACATGAAGCACTCCTATTATTTTTAAAGGACTGATTACAACTATATACTTGTTAATTGATACATTATAAATAATTTGCAATTCTAACATATTTTTTCTAATAAATGGAAATACCTAAAGGTGAATAATTTTGAGGAGGTTTTCAATTATGGAAGAAAACCAGGACATGAATTCTCTAGATGAACAAGACGTGAAACGTGAGACATTGACAACACGACAGGGGCACCCTGTGAAGGATAATCAAAATATCCGAACAATTGGGAATCGTGGTCCAGCAACACTTGAAAATTATCATTTCATCGAAAAAATTTCTCATTTTGATCGAGAAGAGGTTCCGGAACGTGTAGTACATGCGCGAGGAGCTGGAGCATTTGGGTATTTTGAAACCTATGGAAAAGTTGGAGATGAGCCGGTAGAAAAATATACTCGTGCGAAAGTATTTTCAGGGGCTGGTAAAAAAACGCCGTTAATGGTTCGTTTTTCTACAGTAGCTGGAGCTAAGGACTCACCAGAAACAGCAAGGGATCCACGAGGTTTTGCAGTGAAAATGTATACGGAAGATGGTAACTGGGATTTAGTAGGGAATAATTTAAAAATTTTCTTTATTCGTGATGCGATGAAGTTCCCAGATATGATTCATGCGTTTAAGGTTGATCCGGTTTCGAATGTGGCGAATCCTGAGCGGATGTTTGATTTTGTTTCTCGTACCCCGGAGGCAACGCATATGATTACATTTTTATTTTCTCCATGGGGTATTCCAGCAACATATCGCCATATGCAGGGGTCAGGTGTAAACACTTATAAATGGGTAAATGAAAAAGGCGAAGCGGTATTGGTGAAATATCACTGGGAGCCGAAGCAGGGAATTCGAAATTTAACACAAGAAGATGCAAACAGTATTCAAGCAATGAATGTTAGTCATGCAACACAAGATTTATATGAAGCAATTGAGCGCAAAGATTATCCAGAGTGGGAGCTATTTGTACAAATTATGGAGGATGATTATCATCCAGAACTCGATTTTGATCCTCTTGATGATACGAAGCTTTGGCCAGAGGAGCAGTTCCCCTGGTTACCAGTAGGACGTATGGTTCTTGATCGTAATCCAGTTGATTACCATTCAGACATTGAACAAGCTGCTTTTGGTACGGGAGTACTTGTTGATGGCATGGACTTCTCAGACGATAAAATGCTACAAGGTCGTACTTTCTCTTATTCAGATACGCAACGTTATCGCGTTGGTGCAAACTATCTGCAATTACCTGTTAATGCACCTAAAGCACCTGTTCGTACAAATCAACATCGTGGTCAAATGGATATGCGTAATCCGAAAGAGTCTGGAGAAAATCCGCATATTAACTATGAGCCATCTATGCTGGGTGGTTATAAAGATGCAAAACAAGAAAAGCACCATCCACACCAACCAACTTACAATGCGGCTGCTATGAGTGCACCAATCGATCGTCCTAATAATTATGGTCAAGCAGGTCACACGTATCGTAGTTTTGAGGAGTGGGAACGAAATGAGTTGGTTAAAAATCTATCTGAAGCACTTGCAGTATGTGACAAAAGAATTCAGAATGCGATGATTGAACACTTCACACAAGCTGATGAAGATTATGGCCGTCGTGTTAAAGAAGGTATTGAAAAGAAAATGAAAGAAGCTAAAACGGAAAACAAACTTCCAGGCCGCGAAGTAAGTAAATCAAAATATGGCCAAGGTTCATTAGCTGCAAACGAAGCAACAAAAGATGCAGTGAAGAAAAGCCATGAATCAGATCCTTATTAATTAGACGTAAGCACAATAGTATACTTAGAGGTGCCGTTAAAACGGTTAGGTAGCCGTTCATATGATTGCTAAAGTGGTTTTGTTTAAAAATATGAGAGGTGCTAAATATCATAAGATAGTTGATAAACAAGTAAAAAATAAAGCTTTATAAAAGATGCTCTTGGATAAATCCAGGAGCATCTTTTTAAATGCGGCGTAGTGGACCACTGTAATCAATTTAAAGAATCGAAATCTTCTATAACGAAATTTTTGCTCATTTTTAAATATTGATATTGAAATGTTAGGTTGATAAATCTCTATTAGTTTCGAGTTGAATATTTTTCTTAACGGCTAAAATTTATGGATTAGAGTTTTTTTGTCTCTTAGGTGGATTGCTATATTACTATCAAGATAATATTTTGAATAATCCTCAAAACAAAGAAATGTTTTTGTCAGAAAACGATAAAATCTTATTAATTTTTATAATTAGTAGAATTTTTATAGAAATAATCCTCTTAATATATTAAAATAACATCGTATTATGTAAGATTTTAATTATTAGGGGAGAGAAATTTTATGTTGAAAAAAATCATTCCAGTTGCTTTAGCATTAAGTACAGTTACTTTTACTAGTGTATTCGCTGTACCTTCAGCCCAAGCAAGTACAGAACCAAACCGCTACATAGATGTGCAAATGCTCGGGATTAACGATTTTCATGGGCAACTAGACACAGTAAAAAAAATTAACAATAAAGATGCAGGGGGAATCGAGTACTTAGGGGCTTATTTACGCGATCGTGAAAAACAAAATCCGAATACATTAAAAGTACATGCTGGCGATGTTGTTGGAGCAAGTACTCCTGTTTCAGCATTATTACAAGACGAACCTACCATTGAATTTCTAAATGATTTGAAATTCGATGTTGGAACGATAGGAAATCATGAATTTGATGAAGGTGTTGAAGAAATGAACCGCCTTATTTATGGTGGATACCATGAGAAAACAGGGAAATTTAAAGGAGCAAAATTCCCATATGTTGCTGCAAATTTCTATAATAAATCCACCGGTCGTTTATTTTTACCACCATTCACTATAAAAAAGGTGCAAGGAGTTCCAGTTGGATTTATCGGAGTCGTAACAACGGATGTTCCTAACCTTGTTATGCCTACTATGCTAAAGAATGTAGAAATTACAGATGAAGTTGAAGCTATTAACAAATCCGTAAAGCAATTAAAAAAACTAGGCGTTAAATCTATCGTTGTTCTTGCACATAACGGGGGGACAACAGATGGGAACGGCGTAACAAATGGTGATATCGTCCGATTAGCAAATGAGACTGATCCAGAAGTCGATGTTATTTTTGGTGGGCATAGCCACACTTATGTAAATGGAACTGTTAATAATAAACTTGTCGTACAAGCAAATTCTTACGGTATGGCTTTTGCTGATGTTGATGTAAAGATTGATCGTAAAACACAAGATATTGTTGAGAAAAAAGCAGAAATTGTTACAACTTACCATGAAGGCATGGAACCTGATAAAAAAATAAAGAAAAAGATGGAGAAATATCAAGCAAAAATCGCACCTCTTGTTAATGAAGTTGTAGGTAAGTCTATTGCTCCACTAGATCGCAAACTAAATACAGCTGGTGAATCTACTCTTGGGAATTTAGTTGCTGATGCTCAGCGTGCAACAATGCAATCTCAAATTGCACTTATGAATCCTGGTGGTATTCGTAATGACTTAGATGCTGGTGATATTACATGGGGAGAGATATATGGTATTCAACCATTCGGAAATCAATTAATAAAAGTAAATTTAACAGGCCAAGACATTCGTGATATTTTAAATCAACAATGGCAAAAAGACATAACAAGAATGCTTCAAATTTCAGGGATCCAATACACTTGGGATGCAAACAAACCTAATGGAGAAAAAGTAACAAGTATTCGCCTAACAAATGGAGAAGAAATTATTCCTTCTAAAACTTACAGCGTCGTTGCGAACGCATTTCTAGCTTCAGGTGGAGATGGATTTGTATCCTTTAAAAACGGTAAAGATGCTGAAACAGGACCAACTGATTTTGAAGCATTAGTAGATTATATAAAAAAATCAAAAGAACCAATTCAGTCTATTATTGATGGAAGAATTCAAAAAATAAATTAGGTTTTTATTAATCTCAAAAACAAATAGATTACCTGTGCACTATACTTTTTCATGTGCAGGTAATCTATTTTTTTGATTTAAAATAGAGTTTTACCGTGGCTAATAGGTATACCGTCTAGATGCAGAATGCCGAAAAAATGAAATTCGTATAATTGCTAATTCGTTCGCAACTATCATTGTTTTGTTCGATAGCAATGGAGTACCGCCACACATCCATCATGGACTATTCTTGGGATTAAAAGCACGTTACCATTTTCTTAATTAATGAGAAAGGGTGACGTGCTTTTTATGAATATGCATAAAAAACAAGGGTTGTCATTATTTGCCGAAGATTTATCCCAATACACTTAAACAATTCACTAAATTAGAATTGAGTTTTTGGTAAGAAGGGAGCGATATGTTTCGAAAGAAATGTAGAAATTTCTATAATAGTTTCCTTCGGTTTTTATCTAACTTGAGTGCATCTGGGAGTAGTATCGCCTATCAAATTAAGACCATAGACAAGATGAAATTTCGTCTATTAGAACTAAAATATTCTTAATATAGAGGCATACTAGATATGATGTTTTTCCGTAACAAATATAGTTGAAAATTTCAGGTTTAGAGAGAATTATAAAGGGTATACATACAATATAAAGAGTTGATTGGAGATGAATGTTATGGTTTCAAATTACAGCAAATTTTATGGTGAATGAGTCTATAAAACTTGTATTCTTACTTTAAATAAAAAGGGGGCTAGTATACATGAATAAATGGTTAATAAATAAAAAAATCCTATTTATTTTGTAAACGAGGGGCGTGTGAAAAATGAAAAATATGAAACGCAAGCTAGGAACCTTTGCACTCACAATGACTGGGATTGGCTCGATTTTAGGGTCTGGCTGGTTATTTGGTGCATGGAAGGCTGCTAAAATATCAGGAGGGGCCGCTATCTTTTCTTGGCTCTTAGGAATGATTGTAATATTATTTATTGCCTTACCATATAGCGAGTTAGGAGCCATGATTCCGGAGGCTGGCGGAATGGTAAAATATACCCAATACTCACATGGAGATTTCGTAGGATTTATTGCTGCATGGGCTAATTGGATAGCTATCGTCTCAGTTATTCCAGTTGAAGCTATAGCCTCAATACAATATATGAGTTCATGGCCTTGGGAGTGGGCAAGTTGGGCTAAGGATTTAGTAGACAATGGGATGTTGACTTCAAAAGGTCTTGCAGCTGCTTCTTTACTTATTATTATATATTTCTTTTTAAACTATTGGACTGTTAGTCTATTTGCAAAAGTAAATTCTCTAATTACTATATTTAAAATCATAATTCCTGGTTTTACAATTGGTGCATTGCTATTCGTTGGATTTCATGGAGAAAACTTTACTAGTCATCAGGACTTTCATGTATCTAATTGGTCAAATGTATTAACTGCTATGGCAACATCCGGTGTTATTTTTGCATTCAATGGTTTTCAGAGTCCAATTAATATGGCTGGTGAAGCAAAGAACCCAGGGAAATCCATTCCTCGGGCAGTTGTAGGATCCATTTTAATTTCAACTATAATATATGTATTATTACAAATTGCTTTTATCGGCGCTGTAAATCCCAATATGATAATTAACGGATGGTCGAATTTAAATTTCAATTCACCATTTGCTGATTTAGCAATAGCACTAAATATTAATTGGTTAGTTATTGTATTATATTTAGATGCTTTTGTATCTCCTTCGGGGACAGGTACTACTTATATGGCAACCACATCACGCATGCTGTACGGAATGGAGAAGAATGGATATTTCCCTAAAGTTTTTGGGAAATTACATCCTATATATGGTGTGCCTAGATTTGCCATGATGTTTAATTTAATGATTTGTTTTGTTTTTTTATTTTTATTTAAAGGATGGGGTGTTTTAGCTGAAGTGATTTCAGTAGCTACATTAATTTCATATGTTACTGGACCAATAACAGTAATGACCCTGAGAAAAACTGCACCTAATTTTCATCGTCCTTTCTATATAAGAGGATTAAACATTATCGCACCTTTAGGGTTCATTTTTGCATCATTAACATTATATTGGGCAAGGTGGCCGTTAACAGGAGAAGTAATGTTTATTATACTTATGGGCTTACCTATATATTTTTATTATCAATTAAAAACAAAATGGGTAGGATTTAAGAAGAATTTTTTAGCTGGATTATGGATTGTAGGGTATTTATTATTTATGATTTGTATATCGTACATTGGAAGTGAAAAATTTGGTGGGTTAAATATTATAACTTATGGATGGGATATGGTACTTATTTCAATTGTTTCATTTCTATTTTATAGATGGGCTATAAATAGTGGATTTAAAACAAAAGATCTACAGGTAGCACAGAAGATTAATGGTAGAATTAGTTGAATAATATACATAAATTAGAAAAATAGATTTATCATGTGCTGGAGGTCAATCCGAATGGCATGGACTACCGTCGCTAAATAGTATGGACATGGAAATTAACGAGTATACGTAATAATAGCAAACAATAATAGTGGAAGCCGTAACGAATTATTAGTTCGTGATGCTGAAAGTGTAATCGATCAAATGAAATATAATATCGCACAAAATTTCAATATACAACTTGATGGTCGATTCACTCGCTAATTATATAGTGTATGGATTAGAAGGAGGGATTATAATCTCTCCTTTTTTAATGGGAAAAATCTATGCTCAAATAGTTTTCAAGGAATTTTAAGTAAAAGTACAAACTACTCTTCTAGATAGAAAGAACTGAGCTAATAGTTAGAAATTCATCATTTTGATGAGAACATATTTAATAATAAAAAGTAGTTAGCAAAAGCTAACTACTCGGTAACCAATTTGTTCTAAAACAGGTTAGTTATATTTTGGACACATCTTTAAAAAAATATACAACATAACTGAAAACAGTAATCTATGTTAATTGCTCTAACAAATAAAGCAAAAAGGGTCTAATATTAATTATTAAGTATTCACGATGTTAAAAACATAACAAAAGACATGTTTTATACCAATTTCGCTTCCTAATTGTTTATTACATTTAATAATATAAATAATTTTATTAAAATAAATGATGCAACGCAAATTAATTTAACTGCCGTAGATGTTGAAGAGTTAACTTGAAGGGGTAAGGAAGCTGTTTACTATTGCTTAGAAGAAATATCAGAATAGGTTTTTATAAGGGGAAAGCTTCATTTCGTTTATATCAAAATTTTTGGGGGAAAGAGATAAATGGTAGAAAGAATGAATAGATAAACAAATTCTCAAAAATCATTATTACGTAGGGGGAAATCTATGGATAAGATAATAACGTTAATTTAAAAATTTCTTTTTTTATTTTTAACGTATTATTCTCGGAATAACATAATTCCTCCAAATAAAAGGGGAAATCAAATGTGAAATCATCGATAGATAGTATTCAAAAAAGTAAAAAATTAAAAAATCAAGAAAAGGGAGAGAGAGCAACATGGAAATCAATGTTTATGTTTCTAGTTCCCTTGCTTTTAAGTAACATATTACAATCAGTTGGACAATTATTTGGTATGGTGGTAGTTGGACGATGGCTTGGTGTGAATGAATTAGCTGCCATTTCAGCATTTTTTCCATTATTCTTTTTACTTGTTTCGTTTGTAATTGGGATTGGATCGGGTAGTTCGATTTTAATTGGTCAGGCATTTGGAGCCCGTAATGAAGATCGTTTAAAAGCCATTGTTGGTACGACGTTAACATTTACCTTTATAATAGGCGTTATTTTGGCAATAGCGGGAAATGTATTTGCTCTGAACATTATGCGTTTTATGGGTACGCCAGAGAATATAATTGATATGAGTGTGCATTATGCGCGTATTTTATTTATTTCTATGCCAGTTTTATTTCTATATTTCTCCTATACAACGTTTATACGAGGTACAGGAGATTCTAAGACACCGTTTTATTTCTTAATTGTTAGTACAGTCTTAAATATAATTCTATTACCTATTCTAATTTTTGGTTGGCTAGGAATACCCAAACTTGGTGTGTACGGAGCTGCCTATGCTTCTGTTATCTCGACCGTTGTAACATTTATTGTTATGCTTATGTATTTGAAGAAGAAGAATCATCCACTGCAATTAGATGAGACTGTACGGAAATATCTTCGTATGGATTGGGATTTATTAAAACTATTATTACACCTTGGAATTCCAGCGAGTATTAATATGATTCTCGTTTCGTTATCTGAGATTGCGGTAATCGCATTTGTGAATCGTTTCGGTTCTGATGCGACTGCTGCATATGGGGTTGTAAACCAGGTTGCAAGTTATGTTCAGATGCCTGCGGTTAGCCTTGGAATTACGGTATCTATTTTTGCTGCGCAATCTATTGGTGGGAAACAATTTAACCGATTAGAGGAAGTTATTCGTGCTGGAATTATTATGAATTATATAATTGGTGGTATATTAATTGCTTTTATTTACTTGTTTTCAAGAGAAATCTTATCATTATTCTTAACGAACACGAATACAGTTGAAATTGCGCATAGTTTGGTGATGATTACACTTTGGAGTTACTTAATTTTCGGTCATGCTCAAATTATTGGTGCGACAATGCGAGCAAGTGGAACTGTATTATGGCCCACTATTATCGGTGTCGTATCAATATGGCTTGTAGAAGTCCCTGTTGCTTATTATCTTTCTTATCATACAAATCTTGGTATAAAAGGAATATGGATTGGATATCCAGCAGCATTTATTGCAAGTTTACTTTTGCAATGTGGATATTATAAACTTTCATGGAAGAAGAAACGAATTTCAAGACTTGTTAGTTAGAATAGAAGGTGAAAAATGATATTCTCTTATAAGTTGTCAGTTTTAGGAGTATGACTATAACATCATCAAACGAATAAAACCGAGTTACCCTCAAACGGGAGTATGTTGGTTGTAATTGTAAATTCAATTTCATCCTTTCATAGTTATCTTTAGAAGTTCAACTCAATTTTTCATGTTGGGGAAGAATATATTTCTTGAATTAATAGGAATAGGACAGATTATATTTCGATTTGAGATTACGGACAATAAGGAGTTAAAAAAGTCAAAACAGCTACATGCTATGTAGCTGTTTTGGCTTACATAAATTTAATTAGTAACCAGAGTCTTCTGAAGTAAGGTTATCTATCATTTTATAATCGTATTTTTGTAATGGTTTCTCAGCAGGCCCTTCAAGTACTTCTCCTGTATATGAGAATCGCGAACCATGGCACGGACAATCCCAAGAACGTTCTCCATTGTTCCATTCAACTTCACATCCAATATGGGTACAAGTTGTATCTACAATATGAAGCTTACCTTCTGCATCTTTATAAGCTCCTTTTCTATGTCCATCAATATCAACGACAGCCCCTTCATCGTTAGATAAATCACGAATACATTTTTGTGGAATCTCTAACTTTCCTTTAATTAAGTGACCAACAACATTGGCATTTTCGACTAAGAAGTTCTTTAAACTTGGATTCATATGGAAACGGGAGGGAGTATATAATTCCCGAAATTTGTTCTTTTCTTTTAATATGATATCTCGGAATAAAAGAGCAGCTGCAGTTCCATTAGTCATACCCCATTTTCTGTATCCAGTGGCAATTAATATGTTTTTTTGATCAGATGTGATTTCACCGATATAAGGAATTTTGTCTAGTGTAATTAAATCTTGGGCTGACCAACGATATGCAATTTTTTCAAGTCCAAAAACTTGTTGGCCAAATATTTCCAAGGCCTCATAATGCTTTAGTGTTTCTCCACCCTGTCCTGTTTTATGACTTTCTCCAGAGATAAGAATAAATTCTTCTCCATTAATTGTTGTGGAACGGAGAGAACGTGTCGGTTCATCTACACTAATATACATACCACCTGGATAATCTGTTCTTGTCTTAGCGGCAATTATATAAGAGCGGTCTGCATGCATTCTTGTAGAGTAAAGTCCTGCACCTTCATAAAAAGGGAAATGGGAACAAGAGAGAATATACTTCCCTGTAATTTGAGCTCCTCCACGGGTAAGAACCACAGGTTGCTCGCCTGTTTTTATATTTACTGCTGTGGTATTTTCAAAGATGTATCCACCTTTTTCTGTAATTATATTTGAAAGATGGGCTAAATATTTAAGTGGATGGAATTGTGCCTGATTTCTCATAACAAGTGCATTATGTATTTTTAAATCAATAGGAAGTTTATTTACAAGCTCACCTTCAATATGAAGCTCTTTATAAGCTTCTGCTTCTTTTTCTAACTTATATGCATATTCTTCTGTTGTGGCATACAGATAAGCATCTTGTTGAGTGAAATCACAATCGATTTGATGTTTATTGATTGTGGTTTGAATGAATTTTAAAGCATCGATGTTTGCTTCGTAATACAATCTTGCGGTAGTTCTTCCGGTATATCTGATAAGCTCGTCATAAATCATATCATGTTGAGCAGTAATTTTAGCTGTCGTATGTCCAGTCGTTCCATTTAATAATTTGTCTGCCTCTATAACAGCGACTTTTAGACCTTCATTTACTAAAAGATAGGCAGAAGTAATGCCAGTAATTCCTCCTCCTACAATAATAACATCGACCTGCATGTCATTTTCTAAGGAAGGGTATTTTGGTAAATCGATACTGTTCGTCCAATAAGACTCGGCATTATGGGGTAATATTCCATCGTAATTATTGTTATTTGTCACTATAAATCCTCCATCCAATGGTTTATAGATCTATTATTTCCATTTATTAGAGAGGTAAACTTTGAGTTTAGAAAACAGCAACTTGTGATTGGACGCGTATTCAATTTATCTGTACTTTTGTATAAATAGAAACAAGTGGTTTTAACAACATTAGGAATGGTTCGTGCAGTGCAATTTCATTTGTGTGATATAGCAAGAAGAATAATCACATTAGAAAAAAACAAGAATTTAACTTGTTAAGAGTAAAAAGAATATTCAATATTTAAAACGTAAAAAAACACCGAAACGACAAACATCGGTGTTTTTTTGCACTTTCGGGCACAGACGCTACTTCAATCCTATCATTATAGAAACAATTTCGAATGTAAGGAATTTGTAAGGGATAGGTAAGGAAAAAGAGATTTTCAATATGTAGGATAAAAATATGAGGAGGCGTAAAGGGGGGAATAAGTACGTCCTACATATAAAACAATCAGTAACAAGAGTGTTTTGTGAAAATAATGAATACAATGATTGCAAATACATTGTTGCCTTTTCATCATTGGGAGAATGGATAGCTGTGTGGTTCGTATAGGACACTGCTATCAACTATCTATACAATTTTAATAGAAGAGAGGAATTCTTTATGAAAATACGTAGTAAAATTACATGTGCAAGTCTAGCGCTTTTAATAGCTGGAAGTTCCCTGTTATACATAACACCAGCCTCAATTGTAAAAGCAGAACCTACGCAAAATGTATCTAGTTCGTTACAAACAAGTACGCAAAGTAATCGTACTTCCGTTAAGAAAGCAATACGGGATGAACTGCAACTTGGATACCCGGGAATACTCGCTCAAATTTCTAAGGGTGGTAAAACTTGGAGTTATACCGCTGGGGTAGCGGATCTGAGAACTAAGAAACCAATGAAAGCAGATTTTCGCTTTCGCATTGGCAGTGTGACGAAAACGTTCATTGCAACAGTGCTACTTCAATTATCTGGAGAGAACCGTTTGAATCTAGATGACTCCATTGAAAAATGGTTGCCTGGTGTCATTCAAGGAAACGGATATGATGGTAACCAGATTACGATCCGGCAAATATTGAATCATACAAGTGGTATTGCTGACTATATAAATTCAAAAGATTTTGATATTACGGATATAAAAAAATCGTATACAGCTGAAGAATTTGTAAAGATGGGGATTTCTCTTCCCCCAGACTTTGCTCCAGGAAAGGCGTGGTCTTATTCAAACACAGGATACGTATTACTGGGGATCCTTATTGAAAAAGTAACTGGAAACAGCTATGCGGAAGAGGTTGAAAATCGCATTATTGAACCGCTTGATTTGTCAAATACATTCCTACCTGGCAATTCAAGCGTGATTCCAGGCACAAAGCATGCCCGTGGCTATTTGCAACTAGACGGAGCAAATGAGCTAAAAGACGTTACTTATATTAACCCAGGTAGCTCGGATGGAGATATGATTTCTACTGCTGACGACTTAAACAAATTCTTCTCTTACTTACTAGGTGGCAAATTACTGAAGGAACAGCAATTAAAACAAATGCTTACTACAGTTCCTACAGAAAGAGAGGGAACTGGATATGGTCTTGGAATACTTGAAATTAAGCTTCCAAATGGTGTCTCGGTATGGGGACACAGGGGGGCCGTTCCAGGGTTTTCCACTTTTGTTGGTGGAACACTTGGAGGTAAACATACACTCGCTATCAATTCGAACAGTTTAAACATTAATAATCCGGAATTTTTTAAAGATATTTTACTTGCTGAATTTAGCAAGTAGGCAAAAAGGAAAAACGAAAAAATTTTGTCATTTGTAATTTCAATCGGAATAGATTATCGGTTGAAATGAGTATAGAGGGGATTAAGTATATAGAAACGATCAAACCAATCATGAGAGATGGCTAAGGGGTTACATTGGCCAATTAAAAGGGCAACAGATATAATGAGTGATTAGTATGTATATAGTATTGCATTTGTGTTGGTATCGTCACGGATTGTAAATTTGTATAAGATGCGAAGTCTAATTTAAGACTTCGCACTTTTGCTGTTTAACAGCTTTTATTACGAAGCTATTAACAATAGAAAAAAGGAGAATGTAACTAGTTATGTGGATACTACTGTATGATTGGTGCAACGAATTGTGACTCTAACGTATTGAAAGATCTGATAAATTCAACGTTTATCGTCCTGACATTGATATTAAAAAGGCATTTAGTGGTACTGCAAGACATCTTGCTTTTGGATCAAGTATCTATAATTGTGTAGGAGTAGCATTTGCAAAATTAGAAATTGAACTAGATTCAACCATCAAAGATAATATTAGCGGAAAAAATTGAGGGACATTAAGGATTTTGTGAAGAGGACTTCAAAAATGAAATAACATTGAAATAAGTTATATTTCTATTGTTAATTGAAAGTTATTACCCTATAAATTCAGTCATTTATTATATAACTGAGTGCATAAAAAATGAACTGAAATCTAATAAATAACGTAAAAGCTAAAAGATTTTCGCTGTGAGAAAATCTAAAAATATTAAATTGATGGTAACTTTGTTGTATCTCTTTAAACATACCTATATTAAAACCCAAATTTCTCAATTGAATGCTGAGATATTTGGGTTTTTCTAAAGGAATCAATTTTTTAAAAAAATTTTAGAAATTTAAACATAAAGTATTGTATACATGTAAGTATGATTAAAAATGAAAAGTTGTAAATGCTAAATTTAATGAAATACGCCTTACTCTCTTTACCATTGGCCTGAATGAATAGTTTATAGGAAATTACACTGGCTAAAGATGCGATAATTGTTCCAAGCCCTCCAATATTTACTCCTAGTAATAAAGCTTTCCAATCAGAAGTAAAGTTTGATAGAAGAATTGAAGTAGGAAAATTGCTAATCAATTGACTCAAAAATATAGAACTAAAGAAGACTGAAGTATCTCCTCTTAAATTAGCGCGAGCAAATGTCCCCAGCATATCCGAATGGGAAATGTTTCCGATAAAAATAAAAAAACAGACAAAGGTTATTAGAAGAAAATAATCGATCTTAAATAGTAAGTTTCTATCTAACGTAAATGCTGCTATCAATGTGACTATTAGTGCAATGTAATAATTAATAACACCAAAAATAGATGCAATGATAGTGATAAATATCAAAATCCAGACGGTAGCTTTTTTTCGATTTTTCACGGTAATAACAGGTAGTTCTATTTTCAAATCTGTTTTTTGAAGTTTTTGAGTAAATATAAATAACAAACTAATTCCAAGTACAGCTAAAAGCAGAATTGAACCTAAAAATGGGATGAGCTTAATTCCATAGTAAGAATATAGGTATAAATTTTGTGGGTTTCCCATAGGCATCAAGCTACTACCGATGTTTGCCGCGATTGTCTGCAGGATGATTGTATCCATCATGTTCATTTGTGTTTTTTTACTAATGACAAGTGTTATTGGTACAAAAGTGAGGAGAGCAACATCATTTGTTACAAACATGGAGAAAATAAAGCATAACAAAATTAGAATAATAGATATTGACCTGCTGTTATTGCATTTATTTAAAATTGCAACGGCAAGTTTGTCTAATATCTTTAGCTGTTCCAAGGCCTTAATGGCCACCATTAGATTAAATAAGCTAATTAACACTTCAAAGTTAATATATTCGATCTTTGGCGAATGTATTAAGCAGCTTACAATTGCTAGTATCAGTGAAATGGTAAGTACTAAATCCTTTTTTAAAAATTCGAATTTCATAAGGAGTCTTTTTTTATTTTGAACGAATACTATTTCTTTCACAATACACCACCTGTAATCTATGTTAGTAAATATACGTTTTTTGGGAAAACTCGATATTGCTAGAAAAGAGGATGTCATAAGGTCCTAAATAAGAGTTTTGTAATGTTTTCATCCCTTCAACAAAATCCTTTTTTCCTTAGTGTCTTTAATGTTGTAAATATGTGCAATATAGACGAACCCAACTAGGGGGATTAATTGAGAAAACAAATGTTTTTTGTATGATACCATAAATAAATTAAATGTTTTATTTTTTAAATATTCTTATAATATCCTATTGATTCTTGATTTCAAATACTTTATATGAACTTCTAAAAGAGAAAAAATATGCATGTTTTTATGAAGAAAATAGAGGCTTGTCAGAGATTAGGTAGAACAGCATCTGCGACGTTTGGATACTGTATAAAATTCACAAAATCTCACTGTTTTTTAGATGAAAAATCTTAAAATATTTTTTTGTTTTTATAAAAATCTGTACTTTTTCGTAACATTCTGTACTTTTAATTATAAATTAAAGACAAGCTTCTCTTAGTTGAAGATTGAAAGCGCTTTATAGAATTTTCGTAAAGTTTTTACGTAGCCTATTTTTGAGATTAGTAGTGAGAAAGGAGATACTTCCATGTTCTTGAGAAAATAAAAAAAACCACTTAATCACTATTGATTATTATGATTTAAATCACCGGTAAACGAAACAAACATAATAGTACAACAATTTTAGTGGATAAAAATATTAGTTTGCAGAAAGAGGTAGAACATCTGTTTGCATAAGCGTTAAGTACTTCAAAATTTCAGTTTTACGGTTACATGTTGTGATGTTTGCTTAAACAGGCCAATCCGATTCATATAGAAAATTTTTATCCTTGTTGTATTTGAATATGAAAGAGGTATTTATACCAGGAAATATAGGTGATTTTATATAGATTATGATAGATAAATTTTGGCATGGAGTGATGATATGGAAAGGTTTTTTGTAGAGTTAGTCGGATCAACAAATGATTTTTTATGGTCTAAATTGTTAATTATTATGCTTGTTATTTGCGGAATTTATTTTACATTTAAATTGAATTTTGTACAGTTTCGAATGTTAAAAGAGATGGTCCGTGTATTAATGGAGGGAAAAAGTGGTTCTAAAGATCAAATCTCTCCTTTTCAAGCGTTTTGTATTGGTATGGCAGCCCGCGTTGGAACAGGGAATATTACAGGAATTGCGATTGCAATTGCATTAGGTGGTCCTGGAGCTGTATTTTGGATGTGGATTATTTCTATTATTAGCTCGGCCTCCAGTTTTGTCGAAAGCACATTAGCACAGATATATAAAGTAAAAGATAAAACTGGCTTCCGCGGTGGTCCATCCTATTATATGGAAAAAGGGTTGAATAAACGTTGGATGGGAGTATTATTCTCTATTTTAATCACAATTACTTTCGGTCTTGTATTCAATTCAGTACAATCAAATACAGTTACAATCGCTTTTCAAAACTCATTTGGTACAGATCGTCTAACAGTTGGGATAATCATGGCCATTGCTTTTGCTGCAATTATCTTTGGTGGTGTACAACGTATTGCAAAAATGGCTGAATACAAGGTGGTATTTTTAGCGGTATTATACATTGGAGTTGCATTATTTGTTGTAGTTACCAACATATCAAAAATGCCGGAAGTTCTTTCTCTTATTGTTCAAAACGCATTTGGTTTTAAACAAATAGCAGGTGGTTCAATTGGTGCAGCACTTATGAATGGAGTTAAACGCGGTTTATTCTCAAATGAAGCTGGTATGGGAAGTGCACCAAACGTTGCCGCAACAGCAACAACAAGCCATCCGGTGAAACAAGGACTGATTCAAGCATTTGGTGTATTAACGGATACATTAATCATTTGTACTAGCACTGCCTTTATTATTTTGCTGTCTGATGCATATAAACAACCGGGATTAAATGGTATTGCACTGACACAAGCAGCATTAAGTGAACACATCGGTCCTTGGGCATCGGGTTGTCTTGCTATCTTTGTTTTTTTATTTGGATTTGGTGCGTTAATTGGCAACTATTATTATGGTGAAACAAATATTCGCTTCTTACATACAAGTAAAGTGTGGTTAATGATATACAGAATAAGTGTATTGGCTATGATTGTATTTGGTTCTGTTGCAAAGATTCAAATTGTATGGGATTTAGCGGACTTATTTATGGGCTTTATGGTTATTATTAATTTAATTGCTATTACCTTACTTTCAAAAGTAGCATTTGCGGCATTACAAGATTATATAAACCAGAAAAAAGCTGGTAAAGATCCTATTTTTTATAAAGAAAACATTAAAGGGCTTGAAAATATTGAATGTTGGGATAGTTATGAGGAAACTTCAAAAAAGAAAAGTGTGTAATAAGAAAGATATTCAGACTGCAATATGTCTGAATATTTTTCTTGGTTCTAGTGCAAATATTATTGATTATAGTAAAGAAAAAATCATTCTATATAAAGTTAATAGTACGGGGGAATATGATTAAATGATAAAGGATTCTAGCGTTCAAGTTGAGGGTCAAGAAAAAGTTTACTTAGATCAATGGGTAGCTCATTATCGAACGTATGCAGCTAAGGGACGAAGCGCCAGTTATATTCCAGCTCTGGGGGAAATAAATGTTTCGCAGTTAGGTATTTGTATAGTAAAGCCAGATGGAACAATGATAAAGTCAGGAGATTGGGAGATACCTTTCACATTACAAAGTATATCAAAAGTAATCGGTTTTATAGCCGCTTGTTTAAGTCGCGGTATTTCTTATGTATTAGAACGAGTTGACGTAGAGCCAACTGGAGATGCCTTTAATTCGATTATTCGTTTGGAGATACATAAACCAGGAAAACCTTTTAATCCTATGATTAATGCTGGAGCAATTACGATAGCTTCACTTTTGCCAGGGACATCGGTGCAAGAAAAATTAGAATCTATATACGTATTAATTGAAAAAATGATAGAGAAGCGTCCCGCTATTAATGAAATAGTATTTCAATCAGAATGGGAAACGGCTCATCGTAATAGAGCATTAGCATACTATTTAAAGGAGAACGGTTTTCTAGAATCAGATGTGGAGGAGACACTAGAGGTTTACCTAAAACAATGTTCGATTGAAATAAATACAGAAGATATTGCCTTAATAGGGCTTATACTGGCACATGATGGATATCATCCTATTCGCAAAGAACAAGTGCTCCCTAAAGAAGTAGCTAGGTTAACAAAAGCTTTAATGCTTACTTGTGGAATGTACAATGCTTCTGGAAAATTTGCTGCTTTCATTGGATTACCAGCTAAGAGTGGGGTATCCGGCGGAATTATGACACTTGTTCCCTCAAAATCTAGGAAGGATTTATCGTTCCAAGATGGATGTGGTATTGGTATTTACGGACCAGCCATTGATGAGTATGGGAATAGTTTACCAGGAATTATGTTGTTAGAACATATTGCAAAAGAATGGGATTTAAGTATATTTTAAAAAGGAGCACAGATATTTTGGTGTTAGAGCGAGTCCAAAAGTGTTCAGACCTTATATTGTGTCTGAACATTTTTGAGTTATAAAGTATCTTTCTAAAGTAGAAGAGTGTAATGAATACTCACAATCTATAATGCTTTCGTTTATATCTTATTTATCAGTTTTTGAAAAAAATAGAGTAAGTATTGTATTAATGCAAATAGGTTTGTATACTGACTGTTAGGCGAAAGTGAGAAGTGATTATTTTGAATCTTAGTAATTTAGTAAAAAAAGACATCTATATTCTCGTTTTAATGATACTTACAGTACCCTTAGTAGGTGAAATAAAGTCATTTCCTTTAAATGAAACATTTAGAATGAGCTTTGGTGCACCAACATTTTTCTTTTTTTTGTTATTGTTTCGACGAATTCCAGCATTTTTACCGGGTTTTTTAACAGCGATAGTCGTGGTAGTATTTCGTATCTCAATGGATGTCATTATAAAGGGAAATATGGATTGGCTAGCCGCTTTTCATACTCACTATCCTAGTTTTTTCTTTTATTTTACTTATTCGTATCTCTTTCATTTAGCAAAAATTAAACGTTTTTATCATCAACCACTAATGATTGGTTTGATTGGTTGCATGATTGAAATACTGTCAGACTGTGTGGAATTAATGATTCAATATTTCGTATTAAAAACATCGATCACATCCGAGGCAATAAATGAGATCATTGTTATCGCATGTTCCCATAGTTTTATAGTTCTAAGCTTTTTCAATATGATGAAATTGTATGAAGCGCAATCAAGGGAGAAACACATAAAGAAACAAAATGAACACATGCTCATGCTCATCTCTAATTTATATGAAGATGCTGTTCATTTAAAAAAAACATTACAAGATGCTGAGAATATAACAAAAAAATCCTATGATTTATATAAAACTTTAGACTCTTTTGAGCACAAACAGATGGATTTTCAGTTTGGGGATTTAAGGCAACAGGCATTACAAATTGCTGGTGAGGTCCATGACGTTAAAAAGGATAACCAACGTATTTTTGCGGGACTTTCAAAATTAATTTCTGATGAAAGTTTTACAGATTATATGTCTGTACATGAACTAGTAAATATCATTATACGGGCAAATGCGAAATATGCACGGTTGCTAGAGAAAGACATCCAATTTGTGTATAAAATTGATGGTGTGCATCCTCATTATCATATTTACACAATCTTATCTATTATAAATAATATCGTTACAAACGCTGTAGAGGCTATCAAAGGTATGGGAACCATCACAATTGACATTAATAAAGACCATCATTTTGTTGAATTCCAAATAGGCGATAATGGTCCCGGTATTTCTTCAAAATATAAAGATTCAATTTTTGAGCCTGGGTTTACTTCTAAATATGATGATTTAGGCAATCCATCGACAGGTATCGGATTATCGTATGTTAAAGAAATGGTCGAACAACTTGAAGGTGATGTTACGCTTGAGGACAGAACCGAAGGAAAAGGATCAATTTTTATAATTAGATTAGGGATTGATCATATAATTTCGAAAGGGTGATTCTATGTATTTTTATATAGTAGATGATGAAAAAGCGGTTCGCTCAATGTTGGCTCAAATTATCGAGGATGAAGATCTTGGGGAGGTTATAGGAGAAGCTGAGGATGGTTTATCTTTAGAGCAACAAATGCTAATCCTTAAAAATATAGACATTTTATTTATCGATTTGTTAATGCCAATTCAAGATGGAATAAAAACTATTCGTCAAATAAAACCTTCGTTTAAAGGGAAAATCATCATGGTCTCTCAAGTAGAATCAAAAGAATTAATTGCTGAAGCTTATTCGCTTGGCGTTGAATACTATATTATTAAGCCGATTAACCGGATTGAAGTATTAACAGTTGTTCGGAAAGTCATTGAACGAATTCGTTTGGAAAAATCGATAAAAAACATTCAAGAATCGCTTAATACAGTACTAAAATTGGATAGTAATTCAAGTGTGCAAGAAAAATACCGTAATGAAAAACATTTAAATACTTTTAATCATTTTCAAAATTCCATTCATTTTCTTTTGTCTGAATTAGGAATAGCCAGTGAAAGTGGAAGTAAAGATTTAATGGATATGCTAGATTATTTATATAAATATGAACAAGATAACACGTTGGAACAAGGTTTTCCCTCACTAAAAGAGATTTTTATGAATTTAGCTCAAAAAAAACTTGGGGATTCAGCTGAAGATACCGAATTAAAAAGATTCATAGAGGCTTCCAAACAACGGATTCGGAGAGCAATTTATCAATCATTAGACCATTTAGCATCCCTTGGACTTACTGATTTTTTAAACCCGAAGTTCGAAAATTATGCTTCTAGATTTTTTGATTTTACTACCGTAAGGAGAAAGATGACAGAATTGAATAATGAACCAACATTACCTGCTCGTATTGATACGAAAAAATTTATTCAAGTTCTTTATTTTGAAGCAAAACGAATACACTTGGAATTAAGATGATAAACTCTTGCTCATTATTACGTTCAATTAATAGATTGATAGTTGTTTTAAAGTTATTTGTTTTATATAGTTTTTCTAAGAGAGTATTTTCCTTTATTTCATATTGGTTTTAAAATCAGAAAATTCCGTATCGATTCGATAGAAATGTACTAACTTAGAACAAAAGAATATGTATTTTTTACATATTAATATTCATTAAAAAAATGAGTATTTCCAAAATAAAATATAAATACATAGTAAGTTGAATTTAAAAAAAGATGCTATCTTCTAGCATCTTTTTTTCTTTCATGAGGAAATTTTGAAAATGAATTTTTAAAAAGGAAAGAAAAAGCTATTGAAAAAGAAGTAAAGCACTTAGTACGTCATGTTACAAAAAAATACAAAAAGAATATTAAGTCGATATTGCGGGTTTTGGAAACCAATTAAGAATTAAGCACCCGAGAACATGGGAGAAAGTCAAAAAAGATTGGGATCGAACATTTAGTAAAGTACCGATTAAATATCATATAAACGTAACTATACAAGATTATGGAGCATCAAGTTTAAAACGGTGAGACGTCTCAATTGACCTTATATTTACACAAAAACAAAAAGTTACGAAAATTTTAATTTGAAAATTTTTGTAACTTTTTGTTTTTTTATGTCCTTCTTATTATAGATTAAAGAAATGATTTTATTAAAAGTTCATTCTTTATCCTATACACTTCTTTTGCACTATAAAGTAAATAACAACCGTTACTAATGGTGTTTTATTTAACGTTAGGAAAAAAAGAGGAATCGTTATATATCCTTTACAAGTTTGAATAGGAGGGAGTTTGAAGTGCAAGCGAAAGCAGTGCAAATAGAAGGGGATTTTGAAAATAAGTAATTATTAGAGGTATATGTAAGCTCTATATAGGAAGGAGAATTTTTAAATTCTATTGATAAACCCAGTAATTGTAATAGCCCTTATTTAGAATAATAATTTCAAAATCAATAAAATTTAGAGTAGAAGGAGCAAGAGCAAATTATTATGAATAAACAAATAGGATTCATCGGATGTGGAAACATGGGTATTGCTATGATAGGTGGGATGATTAAAAAAAATATAGTTTCTCCAGATCAAATAATTTGTTCAGATTTAAACGTCCTTAATTTAAAAAATGCTAGTAATGAATATGGCATAACTATAACTACTAACAACAATGAAGTCGCTAACAGTGCTGACATTTTAATTTTATCAATCAAACCAGATTTATACTCATCGGTAATTAACCAAATAAAAGATCAAATAAAAAATGATGTAATCGTTGTAACTATTGCTGCAGGAAAAAGTATTAAGAGCACTGAGAATGAATTTGGTAGAAAGTTAAAAGTTGTTAGAGTAATGCCTAATACACCGGCACTTGTTGGAGAAGGAATGTCTGCGTTATGTTTTAATGAAATGGTTACAGAAAAAGATATAAAAGAGGTACTGAACATATTTAATATTTTCGGCCAGACGGAGGTCGTAAATGAAAAACTAATGGATGTTGTTACATCTATTAGTGGTTCTTCTCCAGCATATGTGTATATGTTTATAGAAGCCATGGCAGATGCTGCTGTACTTGGCGGTATGCCGAGAAAACAAGCTTATAAATTTGCGGCTCAGGCTGCATTAGGTTCTGCAAAAATGGTATTGGAAACAGGAATACATCCAGGTGAATTGAAGGATATGGTTTGTTCTCCAGGTGGAACGACAATAGAAGCCGTAGCAACACTAGAAGAAAAAGGTTTAAGAACAGCTATCATTTCAGCTATGAAACGTTGTACGCAAAAATCTATGGAAATGTCTAGTTTAACTAGTAAGTGAGAAGCGAATTTATATAATATTTCAAATCTATTTAATGTAAAAGAAATATTATGAGGCTAGTTAATAACTAAGTAAATTTATATACAACACTAACGAGACGAACAAACCTTATTTTAAAGGGGATACAGAAAATATGAGTAATTTACTAAAAAAGAAATCCGTTACACAATTGTTAGAGCATAATCAAAGCAAGACTTTAACGAAAACATTAGGAGCATTTGATTTAATTATGTTAGGAGTAGGCTCGATAGTTGGAACAGGTGTTCTTGTGTTAACTGGATTAGTAGCAGCAAGAGATGCTGGTCCAGCAGTTATTTTTTCATTTGTATTTGCAGCAATTATATGCGGATTTATAGCATTATGTTACGCAGAAATTGCTTCCACACTCCCGGCATCTGGTAGTGTATATACGTACTCATATGCAACAATTGGTGAGTTTGTTGCTCATCTAGTAGGTTGGTCATTGCTGTTAATATATATTGTGGCAACAGCGGCTGTCGCTGCTGGATGGACAGGCTATTTCCACAATTTAATAAAAGGGTTTGGATTAGAGATACCTAAAGCTCTAGTAACGATTCCTTCGCATGGTGGTATTGTGAATCTACCAGCAGTAATCATTACATTGATATTAGCATGGATGTTATCCCGTGGTACGAAGGAAAGTAAACGAATCAATAATATAATGGTATTGATTAAAATTGGAATGATTCTGTTGTTTATTACGGTTGGTATATTCTATGTAAAACCAATGAACTGGATACCAATTGCACCATACGGTTTAAGTGGAGTTTTTACGGGTGGAGCAGCTATTTTATTCGCTTTTACGGGTTTTGATATATTAGCAACTTCAGCAGAAGAAGTAAAAGATCCGAAACGTAATCTTCCGATCGGTATTATTGCATCATTAATCATATGTACAATTATTTATATTATGGTATGCCTTGTTATGACAGGAATGGTTTCCTATAAAGAATTAAATGTTCCTGAGGCAATGGCTTATGTAATGGAAGTGGTAGGACAAGGAAAAGTCGCTGGTGCAATTGCTGCAGGTGCTGTAATTGGCCTTATGGCTGTTATTTTTTCCAATATGTATGCAGCAACACGAGTATTCTTTGCAATGAGTCGTGATGGATTGTTACCGAAATCATTTGCGAAAGTTAATAAGAAAACTGGAGCACCCACTTTTATAACTGGATTAGCAGGAATAGGGAGCTCTATAATAGCTGGGTTTATTGATTTGAAAGAATTAGTTAATTTGGTTAATATTGGTAGTTTGGTGACGTTTGCGTTAGTTTGTCTATCAGTTATTATCCTTCGTAAATCACACCCAAATTTAAAACGTGGATTTATGGTACCTTTTGTACCTGTATTACCATGCGTTGCAATTGTATGCTGTGTATTTTTAATGCTAAATTTACCGTTAAGCACATGGGTGTACTTTAGTATTTGGATTACTATTGGGGGAGTAATATATTTCCTTTATTCGATAAAACACAGTAATTTAAATGAGGAAACGATCTCGAAATTACATGATAAAATTGCGAGATAAGAACGATAGAAAATTTTATTAATAATCATATTGATAGTTGAATAACATAGAAACAGTTTTTTGACATTTAGCAAGAGATAAAATGAAAAAACCTAGGACAGCAGAGTACCTTTTTTAGAAAACTTGCCTGTTTTTCATGATTTAAAGCTAATAAGGAGAGGAAAGTATGAGTGAATTGCATTTTATGAGTCTAGAAAAACTGGATCATGAATTAGAAAAAGATGACAGTGGTATTTATTTCATTAAAGATTATAATGACAATATTATTTATATAGGCAAGGCTTTTAGTATAAAAAGTAGAGTATTAGCTCATTTTAATAGTTATTCCAATATTAAGGAATATGTGCATTTATTTAATAAAGTAGCGTATCTCATTGAAGATAGTTTGTTAAAACGCTCATTGTTACAAGTTACTTATATGATTAAATATAAACCAGTATTAAACAAAGAAGTCCAAAAAGAATTCCCAGAGTTATATACTCAATACATTAAGCAAACAAATAAAAAATCCATGTTGTTAGAAATGGATGAAGCAAAAGAAAAAAGGGATGAGTTAAAGAATAGATTAGTAAAATTAGTGGGTGGAAAAACTATGTTTTATGACATAATTTCTCTGTTAAACAATGGATATAACTATCATGTTCTCGCAAAAGTATTGAGTATAGAACTTCAAACTTTAATTCTAATGAAAGAACACCGAAATAAATTCCCGATACCACATAATTATAAGAGAACAATAAAGCATCAAGATATAATGTATGCTTTATCTGGAAAAAAGAATTTAAGTACGTCAAGGTTAAACACTTAACTTTAAATTAGTAAATTCGCTGCTTTTAGCAATTCAACTAGAATGTGCCCCCCCCCCCCCGAAATTTAGAAAGATCGGTTTATTAGGTAGCCTTTAGGGAATGAGCCTAGTACAATACTGGGTTCATTCCCTTTGATTTTCCCTTGATTCTTTCATGATTATAGTACTCTATATACTTTGCTAATTCTTGTTTGAAATCTGTTATACTTCCAAATTCTTTCGATACAGAAATAGACATACAAAAACGCCATCCTTTCTTATAAATCTACAGAAAGAATAACGTATTTTTTACAAATGAGTTCCTTTATTGAAAAGCTTTAGTTCTATATGACTGATAAAAGGGCAAGTAACGCTAAAATAGCGGTAAGTCCTTGTTTTTAGAAGAATATTTTGCATATACAAAATATTAAAATGTAATTTATAAATATGAAGTTAATAAAATAAATTCGGATTAATAATATTCCTAAAGCTAATCCTATATATACCGTTTACAAATTAATTGTCTAAGTATTTTTTAGTTTAAAAGTGCAGTGTATTCGTTTTTTATTGAATCAACTTTTACATGTTGGTTCAATATTTTCTATTCTCTTGGAACTTAGTTCTCGTTTACTTCTCACAAAAGCAATAAAATCTATTATCTCTTCTGTTGACAGTGCTTCTCCATCTATGAAAAGTGTTGGATCTGGATCGTTTAGGAGTCTTGTAATATCAATTACATCTTTGTTTTGATGTGAATGTTCAATTCGACCTAATATATAATCTACAGATGTATCAAATAAATCGGCTATTTTAGATAAAGATTGTAAGGAAGGTAATCTATAACCATTTTCATACCCGGCATAGGTGCTTTTCGCAATCCCAAGTCGATCTGCTGTCTCTTGTAAGGACCACTTTTGATTTTTTCTTAATTCAGATAAACGTTCCAGCATTCGTCTCATACCCCATCTAATTTTATTAAATTAATTATAACATAGAAAAAGAATCAAGAATAGAAAAAAAGTACGCGCATTGAATACAAAATCTTGATTAATTCAAATTAAGTTCTATAATGATAAATATAAATACGCATTACGCGAACGATATATTGTTGTTTATTTTATGGAGGGGTTGTGTATGAAGAAAATTTTATTACTTGCAACTGGTGGGACAATTGCATCTGTGGAGGGGAATGAGGGGCTTGTTCCAGGATTATCCGCTGAGGAATTATTGAATTATTTTTCGAAGTCTTCTCGAAACTTAGAAATAGATTGCAAAATCTTAATGAATATTGATAGTACCAATATGCAACCTGAGCACTGGAAAGAAATAGCTAATGCTGTTTTTAATCACTATGATGACTATGACGGGTTTGTGATTACACATGGAACGGATACGTTAGCTTATACATCTTCTGCGTTATCTTATATGCTGCAAGGTTTAAGAAAACCAGTTGTTTTAACAGGTTCACAAGTACCTATTAGTTTTAAAAAGACAGACGCAAAGAAAAATGTAGCTGATGCTCTTAGGTTTGCCTGTGAGAATGTTGGCGGTGTGTTTATTGTTTTTGATAGTAGGGTGATTATTGGGACGAGAGCAGTTAAAATGCGAACAAAAAGTTATGATGCATTTGAAAGTGTGAATTCTCCATATGTTGCTGAGGTAAATGAAGATGAAGTGAAATATCATTGGAAGCCAACTTCCTCACATAATGAACTTTCAATAAATACTAATTTATGTACGGATGTTTTTCTTATGAAATTGTATCCAGGTACAAAGCCAGAGATATTTGATTGTTTAAAAGATTTGTATAAAGGGATTATTATTGAAAGTTTTGGAAACGGTGGATTACCTTTTGAAGGAAGGAACTTGCTTTCGAAAATTCAAGAGTTGACTGAAATGGGGATTGCTGTAGTGATTACTACTCAATGCCTGGAAGAAGGAGAAGACATACTTCTCTATGAAGTAGGACGGAAAGTGGCACAACATCAAGTAATATTGTCTGGAGATATGAATACGGAAGCCATCATAGCAAAATTGATGTGGACGCTTGGAAAAACTAATAAATTAGAAGAGATTAAAAAAATTATTGAAGAGCCTTTAGCCTACGATTTAACAATAAAATCTGATAAGGATTGGTAACGACTTCATATGATTTATTTAGGTTTTACATTTAATATGGGGGAGAAATTAAAATGGCAATGACAAACAAGAACGTGCGAGTAGAGAATGATTTTTTGGGAGGAAAGGAATTACCTATTGAGGCATATTACGGAATTCAAACTTTACGCGCTGTTGAAAATTTCCCGATTACAGGGTATAAAATCCATGAAAGTTTAATTAAAGCGTTCGCAGTTGTAAAAAAAGCTGCAGCGCTTGCCAATACAGATGTAGGAAGATTGGAATTGAACAAGGGCGGCGCGATGGCAGAAGCTGCTCAAGAAATTCTCGATGGAAAATGGCATGATCATTTTATCGTAGATCCAATCCAAGGCGGAGCAGGTACTTCAATGAACATGAATGCAAATGAAGTCATTGCCAATCGTGCTCTTGAATTATTAGGAATGGAAAAGGGAGACTATCATTATATTAGTCCAAATAGTCATGTAAACATGGCGCAATCAACAAACGATGCATTCCCAACGGCGATTCATATCGCAACATTAAACGCATTAG
>NZ_JAVGCW010000004.1:0-512398 GCF_052928345.1 Bacillus sp. BSL6 | reverse complement strand
CTAAAATTGCGAATGACCTTCGCTTAATGGCATCAGGTCCACGTGTTGGTTTAGCAGAAATTATGTTACCGGCTCGTCAACCAGGTTCATCTATTATGCCAGGGAAAGTAAACCCTGTTATGCCAGAAGTAATTAATCAAATTGCGTTCCAAGTAATTGGTAACGACCATACAATTTGTCTTGCTTCAGAAGCAGGACAATTAGAATTAAATGTAATGGAACCAGTACTTGTTTTCAACTTACTTCAATCGATTAGCATTATGAATAACGGTTTCCGTGCCTTTACAGATAATTGCTTAAAAGGAATTGAAGCGAATGAAGATCGCTTAAAAGAGTATGTTGAGAAAAGTGTAGGAATTATTACAGCCGTGAACCCTCATATCGGTTATGAAGCAGCAGCTCGCGTTGCGAAAGAAGCAATCGCGACAGAGCAATCCGTTCGAGAACTTTGTGTGAAAAATGGTGTATTGTCACAAGAGGACTTAGAATTAATTCTAGATCCATTCGAAATGACACACCCAGGGATTGCAGGAGCAACTCTTTTAAAGAAAAATTAAAAGAAGAGGGGGGACAAGTCCCTTCTCTTTGTTTACAATATAGGGATGTTATACGTGAATAGAGGTAGGGAGATTATAAGTAAGTATACAGTGGCGTTTAATGGTTCATAGAAACAAAATTAAGAGGAGCAGCAATATAATCAATATCACTTTTAAATAAAGAGGATTTATTAAAACATCCTATCATGTTAACAACAAGTTTACATGAATCTTTATAAATAACTATGGCCAACCATGAATAAATAGTTGGCCATAATAATCTTAAAGATCCATATCTTTTAATCCGGGACTATGCTCATTTGGTATTTCAGGAAGCTCTGGTACAGGAAAACCTTTTGGCGGTTCAGTTACTGTTAATGTTCCTTTGTTTCTACTTGGTGATTCACCTTGGAATATTTCTCCCATTCTTGTTGGATCTAAGCTGAAATTAAATTGTGCGTTATGGAATCCCATGTCTACATACTTTCTGCACTCTGGGTATTTATTAATATCATAGTTCGGCACAGGGAAGAGTTTGCCCCATTCAACCCCAAGTGTCTCTAAAGCTTTTGCAAAAGCATTTTGATGTGCATTATCACGTACAATTAAAAATGCAAGAGTTTCTCTAAAGGTTTGATTAGAACTCATTTCATAAATTCTAGTTTTTTGAAGTACACCTGTAGATTCAAGTACGACATTATCTAGTAAATCGCTAATTAAGTTTCCATGACTATATACCCAAGATCCATTCCATGGGTTGCCAGCTGCATCAACAGGTAATGAACTTTGTGCCCCTACAATAAAGTGATGAGGATTTGCATGTTTAACCGCTTCGTCAAGTGGTGCTGTGTCAATACCGGCATTTCCAGGTGTAGGTTCACCAGATCCAGTTAATAGTTGATTAATTGTATGTTGTACAAGTTCTACATGGCTTATTTCCTCTAAAAAAACACCTCGAAGTAAATCACGATATTGCTTCTCTTTACCTCTAAAATTTGAGCTTTGGAAAAAGTATTGCATCATTGTACGCATTTCACCATAATGCCCACCTAATATTTCTTGTAAAACTTTTGCAGCAGCTGGATCTGGTTTGTCCGGCTTAATCATATTAATTATTTCCTCTTTATAATAAAACATGAAGTACACCTCTTTTTAAGTTAGTTAACATTGTTATCGTGTCCGCTAATTGGTTAGTTAATACTGAAATTCATTTTTTTACCAATTAATTACTGTCTCGAAATACAAAGTTTTTGAAAATAACTATTTTCGATGTGAGATGAAAATGGGGGAGATACTTAGTGTTTTAATAAAAAAGATAAGATTACGAAATGTAATCTTATCTTTTCATTAAGAATAATGAATTATATTTTCAAGGCTTTAAAATGACTTTTATACAATCATCTTCACGATTATTAAAAATTTGATAACCATAGCTTGCGTCTTCAAGGGGGATTTTGTGTGTAATAATCTCTTTTGGATCGAATTCTTTGTTTGTTATTTTCTTAAATAATTCCGGCATAAAATGAATGACAGGTGCTTGTCCCATTTTAAGATTAATATTTCTAACCCAAAATGCACCGAGTGGAAAGGCATTATAGTTGCCACCATAAACACCAGTCATTTGAACTGTTCCATATTTTCTTACAGCTTTCGTAGCGATTTGAATAGGACCGAGGGTACCGCCTTGTAATTTTAATTTTTGTTCCAGAAATTCTAGTGGAGATTTTTTCCCATCCATGCCCACGCAATCAATAACTACATCCGCACCGCCATGCGTAATTTCCTTTAAATGTTCTCCCATATCAGGAAATTTTGTAAACTCAAATACCTCAACGTTGTTAATCTTTTTTGCATAATGTATTCGATAATCTAAGTAATCGACTGCGATTACACGTTTAGCACCTTGCATCCAAGCAAATTTTTGTGTCATTAATCCAACAGGTCCACAGCCAAGGACAATAACAGTATCACCGCGCTTAACATCTGCATTTATTACACTCCAATAGGCTGTTGGCAAAACATCAGATAAAAAGAGTAGGGATTCATCTTCAAGTTCGCATGATTCTGGTATAACAAATGGAGTGAAATTTCCAAAAGGAACTTTTAAATATTCAGCTTGTCCGCCCGGATGGTTACCAAATTTCTCTGTATAACCAAAGTATCCACCAGAATCATAATGAGGGTTCGAGTTATCACATTGACTTTCCATTTCGTGTTGGCAATAGAAACAATGTCCACAAGCAACGTTAAAGGGGATCACAACACGATCGCCTTTTTTCACTTTAGTGACATCTGGCCCTACTTCTTCAACAATACCCATTGGTTCATGGCCAATAATATATCCTTGTGGTAAAGGCATGTTGCCTTGATATAAATGTAAATCAGAACCGCAAATAGCGGTTGAAGTAATTTTTACAATAATATCATCTTTTTTCTCTAACTTTGCATCAGCCACCTGTTTAACTTGTACTTTGTTTGGTCCTTGATAGGTTACGGCTTTCATCTCATATCTCCTTAGGAATCATTTTTCATAATCTATACATAGTGTTGTTATGAAAGTATGTTATAGCAACTCTTCTTTCTTATGTCTTTTTCCTATTTTAAGAAGAAACCCAATATTTATACATAATATAATTCCCATAAAAAGGATAATTATTATTTCATAACTTGAAGCATATTAAAAACATCGGAGGTGAAATAATATGGCAAACAATAATAGTGGAAGTCGTAATGAATTATTAGTTCGAGGTGCTGAACAAGCTCTTGATCAAATGAAATATGAAATTGCACAAGAGTTTGGTGTACAACTTGGTGCAGATACAACAGCTCGTTCAAACGGATCTGTTGGTGGTGAAATTACAAAACGTTTAGTAGCAATGGCTGAACAACAACTTGGTGGTAGAGCTAACCGCTAAGAGAATTCGTATAAAATATAGCGAATATGTAAATCAATTTCTTTTGTATATGTATAAAAAACAAACTCTTATAGTAAATGAATTCTCACTCAAAGATTATTGATAATCTTCTTTCATAATCTTTGGGTATTTTATTTGTAAACTACTTTCCTAAACAATAAACACGCAGTGTTGGAAAGGTGTTTTCCATGCATAGTAGAAAAGCTTTTGCAGGAAAAAGCATACTTAAAAATTTGATTTTAATATTAAAATCAATATTTATTATTATCTTTTCGAAAGGGAGGAATTTAAAAATGGGTATATTAAGTGGAAATCCTCAAAATGAACCGTTACATTACGGAGAAGTATTTGATATTTGGAGTTATCTTCTAGCTGCACAAGGTGCAATCGCAAGTCATCAAGTATTTATGAATCATACAGGTGATGAAGACTTGAAGAAGTTTTTAGAAAGCTTAATTGAAAATGATATGAATTCGGAAATAGAAGAGTTAAAAACTCTTTTAAAGGTTAATGGTGTAGCTTTACCGCCTGCTCCGCCAGAACGACCAGTTGCATCTATTGAAGATATTCCTCCAGGAGCGCGTATTAATGATGCTGAAATTGCAGCAGCTGTTTCTACAGGATTAGCAGCTGGACTTGTGACATGTAGCCAGGTAATGGGAAAATGCCTTCGAGAAGATGTAGGCATGCTATTTGGACAATTTCATATGAAAAAAGCGCAGGCAGGTGTAACTTTGCTCCGTTTAAGTAAGAAAAAAGGATGGGTAGTTCCACCTCCATTACATGTAAGAAATTCAGATCAAGCTTAATAAACAAAAATAAAAAAGTGGCGTTGGCCACTTTTTTATTTTTTAGATGTATCCTCAAGCTTGGATTTATTTATTGTGGAAGAATCTATATATTCATCTGACATTTCCATAACATATTTATCATGATGAATATGATTACGATGTCTTAATTCATTGTCGTTACGCAGTACCAGCCTCTTCATATAAATATGGAAGAAAATTTCTGTTCCACCAATAATTAAAGCGGCTATAAATGAAGAAAGTCCAATGTTACGAGTAACATCTAAATCAGTAAACAAGGATGTTAGTAACCAAATTCCAAAGAAGCTTAAGCCTAAATCTGCTATTGTAGCAATCATATTTCCGTATTTAGGTAAAATGAAGAGATCTCCGATTAAATAGGCAGCTCCTGTAAGGAAAAGAGAAATTAGTAATACTCTAGGAATTGAAATGCCTTTAAAGATACTAAGTATGATTAGTAATACAGCAGTTATCGCTGTGTATTTAATTAATAAAGCAACAAAATGTTTCATCATTTTCCTCCATTGTTCAAAAGTATATGGAATAAAATATTTCATTAAAAACGGGTTATGCTGTTAAATAGCTTAACCCGTTTTATGTTGTAATGGAGGCCTATTTATGATATCCCATGGCACGTAAGATGTATTTCGTTCTCCTATACATGATTATTTTTAGTTTAAAGAAGATCAACTATACCTTTGAATTCACGGTCGTAATTACCAATTAATTAGCTATATATTTTAGCATGTAATTTAACATATTAAAGAAAGAAGGAGGTGAATGAACATGTCAAACAATAACAGTGGAAGCAGCAATCAATTATTAGTACGTGGCGCTGAACAAGCTCTTGATCAAATGAAATATGAAATTGCTCAAGAATTTGGCGTACAACTTGGTGCAGATGCAACAGCTCGTGCAAACGGATCTGTTGGTGGTGAAATTACGAAACGTCTTGTATCATTAGCTGAGCAACAACTTGGCGGTGGCGTTACTCGTTAATTTTATATATGAAATGGATATAGAGGAGAGGCATGCCGTCTCTCCTTTCTCATACATTTTTTAAAACTTACAACTATAACTCAAATTTATTTGTTTAACTTTTAGACTCACAAGGTTTTAAATACATAATTAATTTTTGCGTAATAAAAGGATAAAAGATAAGAGATTATATTTGATGCGAAAGGGGTAGAAAAAATGAAATATGAAGCGTTATTTACAATTGAGATTTCTGTAGGAAGTGAACTAGTAGCAAACCATAAAATAAAGGCTCATAATGTCGTTGATGTTGTTGAAAAGCTTGCTGAGAAGTACTTAAGTGATCATGAGGGGCATTCTCAAGATGAATAAAGGAGAATAGTGATATGACCTGTCATGATGTTAAGAATGAAACGAAAGAAAAAAAAGATTTAAATTGGTGGCAGCTCTCACTTATTGGGATTGGTTGTACGATAGGAACCGGCTTCTTTTTAGGATCCAGTATAGGTATTAAAATAGGTGGATCTTCAATTATTCTCATTCTCATTTTAACTGGATTTACTACTTATATTGTATTTGAAGCATTGGCAAAAATGGCTGTAGAAGATCCGCAAAAAGGATCTTTTCGCATTTACTCAAAAAAAGCTTTTGGAAATTGGGCGGGTTTTAGCCATGGATGGACATATTGGTGTTCTGAACTGCTTATTATGGGCAGCCAGTTAAGTGCGTTAGGAATCTTTTCACGTTACTGGTTTCCTAAAATACCACTATGGATATTTGCTGCTATATATGGAGTAGCGGCTATATTAATTATTTTTATAGGGGTAAAGATATTCGAACGTTTAGAGAAATGGATGGCTATTATAAAAATCGCTGCTATTATGGGGTTTATTGTAATTGCTATTTTAGTTATTTTAGGATTTATAAAGGGCGGTTTATATAAAGCACAAATTCCGCAGAATTTTAAAGATTGGTTCCCAAATGGATTAAAAGGCACTTGGTCCTCTCTAATTTATGCATTTTATGCATTTGGAGGAATCGAAATTATGGGGTTAATGACAATAAGACTGAAAGACCCTAAAGATGCACAAAAATCAGGAAGAGTAATGTTAATGATTTTAACGATTATTTACGTAGTCTCTTTAGGGTTGGCAATTATGATGGTTCCATTAAACCAGTTTAATACGAAAGAAAGCCCTTTTGTAATAGCATTACAAGACTATAATTTGCCGTATGTGCCATTTATTTTAAATGTAGTGTTAATTTTAGCGGGTTTTTCAACATTAGTTGGTTCATTATTTGCAGTGACAAGTGTACTAATGAACTTAGCTGAAGAAGGTGATGCACCTGCAATGTTTGCTAAAAAAAACAAAAAAAATATCTCGTTCCCAGCCTTACTGCTTATTATAATTGGACTTGGTGCTTCTATCCTTAGTGCTTTATTACTACCGAAAAATATATATGAATATGTAACAACTGCAGCTGGATTAATGTTGTTATATACATGGAGTCTTATTCTTCTTTCATTTTGGAGATTAATGAATCCAAAGGGTTGGATGCAGATAAAAAGCATTATTGGTCTTATAATGATTGCACTAGCTGTTAGTGGAACATTATTGCAAAAAACAACGCGTTTTGGTTTCCTAGTGAGCTTGTTGTTTTTAGGAATAGTTATTATTGTTACTATAATTGTTCATTTTGTCTCAAGAAAAAGGAATACAGCTATATGAAGAATCTATTTTTACACAACATGAATAGTATGTGAAAACTAAATAATAGAAGCTATTGAAAAATGATTTGGTAAGTTTGAAAACCAAAATATAATCCATAAATAATAAGTGATATGCCAGATACTACCGTTATAAGAGACAATATACGAGCATTCAAAATTTTGCGGAATATACTAGATGTACTCGCCATCGTAATATCCCAAATAAAAATACCTAAAATAATACCAAAGCTATATAACAAAAGCTGCTCTTTATTATAGGAAGAAGCGGCTTTTGCTAATATAGAGCCGAAAATTCCAAGCCAAAATAGAATTGTTAATGGATTCGATAAAGACATAAAAAAACCAGAAAAAAAGCTTTTAATAATTGAATCATCATTTCTCGTATTACTAATGCTAATTTGATTCGCATTTTTTAAACTTTCAATACCTGTATAGATTAAAACAAAAGCGCCGAAAGACCATAAGAAAAGTTTTATAATATCTTTTTCGAGGAAATGAATTACACCTAAATAAATAAGTGCCATGTAGATAACATCTGCAAGTAAGGCTCCTATACCAAGGATCCAAGCATGAAAAAACCCACTCCTAATACCTTTTTCTAGCTGCGCAGCATTTATAGGTCCCATTGGAGCAGATAATGATAAACCTAAGAAAACATAGCTTAAAAATATGCCCACGTATAATATGCTCCTCCCACTAAATTTGATCTATATTAAATCTATTCAGTGGTTAAAGTTTGTACAACTAAATAATAAAAAACGGAGTGGATTACTTATTTTTATGCAAATATTTTATGATTCGAGAAAATGGACACTTGGATGGGATGGTTTCATCGTCACGTAAAAAATATTGTTGCCATTCATAATTATCTTTTCCACCATAATCTTTCAGAGAGGGATGAATAGGAGCTTTATCATAAGCGGCTAGACGTTGACGTATTAAGTTTTTTAGTTTCCTACTGCGTTTCTCAGAATTCATAATCCCCTGTAAAACCCATCTAGGTGTTAAAGCAAGCATCATACATGAAAAATGTCTACTTTGTCTATTAACATGGGCAGGTGTAGCGCAGTAAACGAAATATGATTCATTATGAAAGCAAAATTCCCAAGTATTCTCCATAGGGTCATTTGGAATGTGTGTAGGCCATTCCATCTCGTCCAAACGACTAGTTGTATTAAGTAGAGACCAATACATATGTTCAAAATCTTCAACTGTAGTTTCTCGCAGTAAATCTATTGGTGTATGAATAAAAACAATAAGTGAGGCGTATTGACCTGTGTCTCTAGAACATTCAGTATATTCTTTAAGTAATGCAGCAAAATCCTCGCTAGTATTCGTATCTCTAGGATCACCAATGAACCCGTACCTGAGGTGATTGGCTGTAAAGCCGTGTTGAGCTGGTATACAAGGAAACAGTTTATCTTTATCTGTCATTTTTAATTTAAAAGAACGGAAAGCTTCTTGTTGCCAATGTGGAAGGGTAATAATATTTTTTTGTAAAGAGTCTTTATCATAAAGTATAGTCATCTTTTTATCCCTCCTAAGTCATAATATATAACCTATTAATTATTTAAGAATAGGTGACTAACACGGCTAGAATAATTATTTTTTAATCTATAAAAATAAAATGATTTAGTGAAGAATCCCCTTCAATGTAGTTACTTTAATAGTTGATCTTTAATAACGTATAAATTTAAGTAGCTATAAAATTCGAAAAATATATAAGGAATATGTAGGTACAATGTTCACATTTATATTTTCTAACTAATATGGTTTATAACGAAACAAGAAAGGATGTATAATGGTGGGGATTTTTAAGGAAGAAAAAATTAAATTTATAGATTGTAAAGGCGAGGAAGTCATTTTGAAAATCAAAATTAAGGATATAAAAAAGTAGGGAAGAGGAATTAAGGATACTTTATTGTGATTAACATAGAAGGATGAAACGTAATCATGAATTAGATTGAAATGAATTCAGTAGTATAGGCCCTTTTTGAATTTTTTTGCATAGTGTAGCATGAATGAATATTAAGGGGGAACGTCTATGTCTTATCCTAATCAGCTAGCTTGGCATGAAACATTGGAGTTACATGAATTAGTAGCATTTCAAGCAAACGGTTTAATCAAATTAAAAAAATCAGTTAGGAATGTACCGGATCAAGCACTTCAATCGTTATATATTAAAGCTATAAATGCCATCCAAAACAATCTACAAGAGTTAGTACAATTTTATCCTTATGCTCCTGAATTTCAAGCGCAGCATCGTGATGACACTGGATTTTACGCTGGAGATTTACTTGGATTAGCAAAGACATCTGTTCGAAATTATGCAATTGCAATTACTGAAACTGCAACGCCTCGTCTTAGAGAAGTTTTAACCCGTCAAATAAATGGTGCTATACAATTACATGCACAGGTTTTTAACTTTATGTATGAACGTGGTTACTATCCAGCTTATGATTTAAAGCAGCTATTAAAAAATGATGTTCAAAATGTGCAAAAGGCAATACAAATGCAATATTAAAACAGAGATATGGAAATTATCTTTAGAGGAAAACTATAGTTTATTTATAGAGGATTAAATAGTTAAGACTAAATGGTAATTTCCATTATTAATGAATTGATTATATGCTAAAAATATAAATTCATTCTAAGATATGAAAGAAGTTATACTCACGCTATTTTAGAATGCGAGAACGTCTGTTTTATTTTACATAATTAAGGTTCTCCCCCTAAATAACAAGCAATTTATTATGTTGTTTTTCAACTGCATATTTTATGAAATTGCTCTCTATAAATAAAAAAGCAGCTAGCAAAAGCTAACTGCAGCGAGAAAATTACATCCATGAATTTAAGGAGTATAACTATATCATGGTTAAGTATAGTATGAACAAAGAATGTAAGCTTATACTATGAAATTAAAAAGAGCAGTTATTCATTATGACTGCTCTTTAATGGTAAGAATAAAGCCTGGGTAAGAAGCAGACTTTATTATAAAGAGTTTGTGCGAAAGCTCGATTTTTATTCCAAAGGAGTACTTCTATTTTTAGAATATAGATATTGCCTACATTCAGTTTTTAAACAAATTAAGTTTAAAAGCTGAATGATGATTTTGTATAATATCTTAATTCTTTAACGTAAAAAACTAAAGTTTTTTCGTGCTTAATGCCTCTTTTTATCTACATATTTTCCGTAATCCGGTACAGCAATTTTATCAAATTCTTGAACGAGTGTGTTGAGGCTTGTTGACAGTAATCTACCTGACATCGGTATCCCATGTCCCGTAACAGCGGCTAGAGGCTTTAGCTTCTCTAGTGTAATAACTGATTCTTTAGCAGCTTTCCAGTCTGTTGTTAAATAACGAGGCGGACCGCTTATTTCCTGTTCCTGAGTAATTACCTTATATAGATATTCTTGCTTCACCGTAACAAAAGCGTCCCCAGCAATTAAAGTTCGGTCTTTTTCTCGGAATAATGAAATATGACCTGGAGTGTGTCCTGGTGTATGCACCCATCTAAACTCTGGCATATGAGGAACAGTTCCATCTGTAGGAAGTACTTTTATGCTATTCCCTAAATCAATCGGTTCGTTAGGGAATAGAGGGGACATTTTCGCTACCATACCACCTTCAACTGTTGGATCTGGTTCAGGATAACTTTGTTGCCCAGTCAGGAAAGGTATCTCCATTTGATGGGCATAGACTGGAACATCCCAATACTTGATAAGTTCAATTATTCCCCCAACATGATCAAAATGCCCGTGAGTTAAAATAATTGCTTTTGGGCGACTATTTGTACCAAATCGCTTCTCAGTGACAGAGATAATTTCATTTGCACATTTAGGCATTCCAGCATCAACTAAAACAAAATCATTGCTCTTGGGATGTCCAACAAAACAGATGTTGACGATTTGAATCGTGTAACAAAACAAATCAGGCAATACTTCGATGCCATGACCACTTTCAATTGAAGTTGCTGGAATAAACTTATAATCACTTCCATAATTCATTTCATTTCCCACTTGTTTTCCCCCTTAATATATTTTAATACGACATTATAGTTCCCTAATTTTGAAAATCCATTTTGGAGGATTTGAGAAAAGAATGAGTGGGGGATTAAAAAACAATAATTTACTCCTAGAATTAAGGTGGGGACATATCAATTTATATAAAGTGTAAACAAAAAATATTGATTGTAAAGTCGTAGTTTCTACTATTTTTTTGAGTTTAAGTGTATATCTTTTAAGAGGATATACCAAGTTCTGTTATTTTGATAATTACTTGAAACTTGAATAGGGAAAACATGATCAAGCCCCCATTCTAATTCGTTTATTTCATTTTCAAGTCCTGTTGGATAGAGTAAAAGGATCTTAAAATTATTTTTAACAATATTTGATAAAACGGTTTGTAATTCTAGTGCTTCAGTTAAGTTTCCGCCCCATCTAACAAATAAAATGGATTGTGAATGATGAATTTTTTCGTAAAAGTTATCGATTCTTCGATCTAATTGTTGTTTAAAATCATGGTATGTGATGAACCAATCTTCATTTGGAATAACAGGGAAATCATGATAAGATGTTACGTTATATTTTGTGTCTTTTATAATATGAGAAAAAACAGGTTGTATCACGCCATCATTAAACACAATATTTTGTTCCGGCATTGGGTGCATGTTTTTTAAATCCATAAAGTCTATAAAATTATTTTTCAATAATGTATTGATAGAAGAAAGATTCGGTGATTCAAACCAATCTAGAGGACCTGAATATTTCCGCAGCCTATATTTTTTTAGATGAATAGCGGTATAGCAATTTTCCCCTAAACTAATAACATCATCATAAATCCCTTGAAGTTTTTTTATTTCCAATACAATCATCCTTTTTTGGAAAAATAGAAGGTATATATATTCTAAAAAGCGTTATTATGACATAGAATATGCTTTTAAAAAATAGGAGAACTAATTCATTATAAATAATATATGTATGTATAAAACCTTATGTGAAAAGGCTTACAAGAGGTTAAACTAAAGCGTATTTCGGGTTATATACCATTTGTCGAGATAAGAATTGTGTGTGATAATTAATAACATTTTATAAAAAATGGGAAAAATAGAAATACATTGAAGTGAGTTGTGAGTAAATTATAATTTGAAATTGAGTGGAAATAAGAAGCCCCAGTTGCTTCATTATGCAACTGGGGCATTTTTTAATCTCTTCCTAACTTAATTATATCATGTAAATCAAATTCGAAATAGACTGTTTCTTCTCATTTACTCCTGCTACAATCAAGAACATATGCATAGTAAGGAGAGATGTTATATGAGTTCTTTCGTTCTCGATTTTCAGGAAATAGAAAACACGCAGCTTTCACTCGTTGGTGGGAAAGGTTTGAATTTAGGGGAGTTATCAAGCGTTCAAGGGATACAAGTGCCAGAAGGATTTTGTGTGACAACAGTAGGATATGAAAAGGCTATCGAACAAAATGAAGATTTTCGCACTTTGTTGCAGCAGCTAACCAAGTTGAAAAAGGAAGACCGAGCTCAAATTGGTGAAATTAGTAAGAAAATTAGAGAAGTTATTATGGCAGTAGAAATCCCTTCAGATGTAGTGGAAGCGGTAACTCATTATCTCTCACGTTTTGGAAATGAACATGCGTATGCCGTGCGTTCTAGTGCTACGGCTGAAGATTTACCGTATGCCTCGTTTGCAGGTCAACAAGACACGTATTTAAATATTATCGGAAAAGAAGCGATTTTGCAGCATGTAAGAAAGTGCTGGGCTTCTTTATTTACAGAGCGAGCAGTCATGTACCGTATGCAAAATGGTTTTGAACATAATCAAGTTTCTATATGTGTTGTCGTTCAAAAAATGGTTTTCCCTGAGGCTTCGGGCATTTTATTTACGGCTGATCCGGTTACTTCTAACCGAAAGGTGCTATCAATTGATGCCAGTTTTGGACTTGGTGAGGCGTTAGTATCAGGCCTCGTCTCTGCTGATAATTATAAAGTAAAAGAGGGGGAAATCATCGATAAGGTGATTTCAACTAAAAAAGTAGCTATCTATGCCTTAAAAGAGGGCGGAACAGAGACGAAACAGATTGATCCGGCTCAGCAAAAGGTTCAAACATTGTCTGAACAACAAATATTACAACTAGCAAGTATCGGAAGACAGATAGAAGCTTATTTTGGCTGTCCGCAAGATATTGAATGGTGTTTAGCCCATAATACATTTTATATTGTCCAAAGTCGCCCCATTACGACTTTATATCCAATTCCTGAAGAAAATGATGGGGGAAATCATGTATATATATCAGTTGGCCATCAACAAATGATGACTGATGCGATGAAACCACTTGGGTTATCTTTTTTCCTGTTAACGACTAATGCTCCTATGCGTAAAGCGGGAGGAAGGCTGTTTGTGGATGCCACTCAACAATTAGCTTCACCTGCTAGCAGAGATTATTTAATAAACACTTTAGGAAAATCAGATCCACTCGTAAGAGATGCATTAACGACTATAATCGAGCGAGATAATTTTATTACATTGTTGCCGGATGATGAAAAAGAAAAGAGTGTTAGTAAAAGTAAGCAACCTGCAAATTCGCAACCAGAAATCGAAAATGATCCGGCAATCGTTACGAATTTAATACAGAATAGTGAAGCATCCATCGAAGAGTTAAAACGAAACATGCAAACGAAATCAGGGACGGATGTACTTGATTTTATTTTGGAAGATATTCAGCAATTAAAAAAAGTATTATTTAACCCGCAAAGTATCGCTGTCATTATGGCTGGTATGAATGCTTCAACATGGATGAATGAAAAGATGGAGCAATGGTTAGGCGAAAAAAATGCAGCAGATACGCTTTCTCAATCGGTACAAAACAATATTACGTCAGAAATGGGTTTAGCATTAATGGATGTTGCGGATGTGATTCGGCCGTACCCAGAAGTTATTGCGCATTTACAACACGTAGAAAACGATAACTTTTTAGATGAAATAGTTCAGTTTAAAGGTGGAGAAGAAGCCCGAGATGCGATTCTAACTTTTCTAAATAAATACGGAATGAGATGTAGCGGAGAAATTGATATTACGAAAACGCGCTGGAGTGAAAAGCCAACTACAATTATTCCGATGATTTTAAATAATATAAGAGACTTTGAAGCGGGTGCTAGTAAACGGAAATTTGAAGAAGGACTGCAAGAAGCTTTGAAAAAAGAAGAAGAATTATTAGAGCGATTGCAGCAATTGCCGGATGGAAAACAAAAAGTAGAAGAAACGAAGCGAATGATTCGCAATATCCGTAATTTTATCGGCTATCGTGAATATCCGAAATACGGTATGATTAATCGTTATTTCATATATAAGCAGGCGTTACTGAAAGAAGCTGAGCAACTTGTGCAGAGCGGTGTCATTCATGAAGTTGATGATATATACTATTTAACTTTTGAAGAACTTCACGAAGTAGTCCGCACGAATAAACTAGATTATGAGCTGATACAAAAACAAAAAAATGATTACAAATTATATGAAAAACTAACGCCTCCTCGTATAATGACGTCTGATGGAGAAATCATTACGGGTAAATATAAACGAGAAAAACTCCCAGCTGATGCGATTGCAGGTCTGCCTGTTTCTTCTGGATTAGTTGAGGGGAGAGCTCGCGTTATTTTAAACATGGAAGAGGCGAATTTAGAAGAGGGAGATATATTAGTTACAGCTTTTACTGACCCTGGCTGGACACCATTATTTGTATCTATAAAAGGATTAGTTACCGAAGTCGGCGGACTTATGACGCACGGAGCAGTGATTGCACGTGAATATGGATTACCGGCAGTTGTTGGGGTAGAGAACGCTACGAAATTAATAAAAGATGGGCAACGAATACGAGTACATGGAACAGAAGGGTATATTGAAGTGTTGTAATGAAGTAAAAGATCATCCGCTATAAATAGTGGATGATCTTTTTATTTTGCAATAACTCACTTCTTTAAGCCAGCTGCATAAAAAGGTCCATGAACTGCGATTGTTGATAAAATACGAGCAATTTCCTCTGGTGTTTCTTTTTGGCCACTATTTAACCATTGCTGAATGACACCAATATGAGCAGATGCCATATAAGAAGCTAAATATTGGCTTGGAACAAGTAAATTTTCCTTATTAATGAGAGCACCATTCGTATCTTCAAATAATGTTTTCCACATAAAGTCTTTCAACTTTGTTTGAAAAGATAAATCTCCTTTTGGACTTAATACAACTTTCATAAAATCACTATTTTCATTTAGAAATTCAAGAATAGAAGTGATAAGTAGAAACGGCATTGTTGGGGAAGGGTTTGACCCAAGATCAGCAATCACTTCAGGTAATCTCTGTTTGGCAATGCTAGAAATTTTATACATAATGTCTTCTTGGCATTTTGTCATTAAATCAAATTTATCTTGATAGTGCGCATAGAAAGTACCGCGATTAATGTTTGCTCTCGATGTAATATCTTTCACTGTAATGGCGTCAAAACCTTTTTCTTCAATTAATTCCACCAATGCATTTCGAATGGCAGTTTTCGTACGAACAACACGTAAATCTAAATTACTATCACGCAAAGCATGTCCCTCCTTCATTTTAGCCAACACATTTCAAAGATGTGTCTTATAACCGACACATTTACGATTTTTGATTATTGTATAAGGTTCAACTCGAACATATAATTCAAAATATAAATAAACAACACGTTGTTGGTTATTATAAATCAAATGATAGGAGGAGAAAAGAAAATGTTTAAAAATAAACTTTTATTGTTATCACCAGTTATTGCACTACTTGTTGTTTTTATTTTCTCATTAACGTTATTTCCAACCGTTCAACCTCAGCCGAAAAATTTGCCAATCGCAATTGTAAATGAGGATCAAGGAGTAGAAATTCCAAATCAACCGAAAATGAACATGGGGCAAACAATCGTTGATAGTATGAAAAAGACATCAAAATCAGAGAAAGAACCTGCGGTGAAGTGGGTAGAAGTGAAACATAAAGAGACAGTTCAAAAAGGCTTAAATAATCAAGAGTATTACGCAGCATTAGTCATTCCGAAAAACTTTAGTACAAAACAAGCATCATTACGAACACCACAGCCATCTTCGCCAGAAGTAGAAATATTCATCAATCAAGGAATGAATACAGCGGCCTCAACTATGGCAGGACAAATATTAAATAGTGTAGTTGATAATATGAACAACAATGTTCGTAAACAAATATTAGAAGGACTGAAAGCAAAAGGAGCTACTTTAACAGCAGATCAAGTTTCAAATGTAGTAACACCGATTACAAAGAAAGTGATAAATGTAAATGAAACCGGAAAAAATAGTGCGAATGGTAACTCGCCAATTTCTTTATTCCAACCGTTATGGATTGCCAGTTTAGCGAGCGCAGCGCTTATCTTTATCGCAATAACTAAAATGCCGGTAGATACAAGAAAACAAAACATTGTAGTAAAACTAAAGCAAATTGTAACAGGCGCAATTGCAGCACTTGTTATTGGGTTCGGTCTTACATGGATTGCGGATGGAATGGTAGGACTAAATATTTCAAATTTCACTGATACGGCATTGTTTTTATCTATTACATCCTTTAGTTTCTTCTTAATGATATCGGCGGTACTTTCATTAGTTGGACTAAAAGGAATCGGTTTATTCGCTTTATTACTATTTTTCGGAGCACCGTTATTATCATTAGCACCTGAAATGTTGTCTCCATTTTATCAAGATTGGGTTTATTCATGGTTACCAATGCGATTTATGATTGAAGGACTTAGAGAAATATTCTTCTTTGGAAATGGATTAAGCTGGAGTACACCTGTTATTGTGCTTATTTGGATTGGTGCGGTAAGTATCGTTATTATTTTAGCGACTGCTTTAAAACGTAGTGCAGTAAAGGGACATAAAACGGAATTACAGGTATAAAAGATAAAAACGTTTCACTATGAGTGAAGCGTTTTTTTGTTTAGATGTAAGCTAAGTAGCATAGAAGAGATATTTAAAAGTAGAAATTAATGGTGTTATATAATGAATGTATAACACAAAAAAGACAATGTAGAGGAAAGGAGAAAATAAATGAAAAGAGGAATTACAGTAGAGATTCTAGATGGATATGCAAATGATAATCTACTTTGGAAAGTGTTAAAGCCAATCGATATTGCTTCATTAAATTGGCGAGTGGGGAATGAGGAGTCCTACTTAATAGCGCGTGGTGGATTGGAGGAGGCATTATTTCCAGAGCAACCAAGTGTAGTGGAAGGATTAGATTTGAAAAAGTTAGTTAAAGATAACATATATTATCTCATTTTTGCAGATTTAAAAGCGTATCCTAAAGGAGAAATAGCAATAGATATTGAAACATATGAAGAGTTTAAGGAAAGTAAGTGTGAGATAGTCGTATTAGTAGCGGATGGTGATTACATACAAATTTATGCGAAAGATCAGAAAGCGATTGAACTGATGTATGAAAACGCACGGAATCAGGGATTTTATGTGGAATATGTTACAGATGAAAATGACGGTAGAACATGTTTGTCAGTATAGTAGTAAATTGAAAGGGGAACGGCAGTATGGAGAGAAACACCATAACGAAAGAATATACAATTCGAACTGCTACGGAAGAGGAAAGCGATAGCATTATTACGCTATTAAAAGAAGTGGCTACAACATAAAGAAGTGGATCAGTGGCAGTATCTGTTAGGCGGAGAGGCTACGGATGAAATACTAGAAGGTATAAGAGGGAAATATACATATGTGATTACGAAAGAAGATGAAATTATCGGTACAGTTACAGTATCTCCTAAACAAAATGAATGGGATGAACATATTTTTGGTAAAGAGGAAGTTTCTAATTCATTATATATTCATAGATTTGCGGTAAAACGGAAGTATAAAGGTAACGGAATAGGAGAATGGATTTTACGGTGGATAGAAGAGAATGTACAACATGACAAAGAGTTTTTGAAACTAGATTGTGTAGGGCATAATGTTACGTTGAATGATTTCTATAAGCGATGTGGTTTTGAATATGTCGGTAGTACGGATGGACATAGTATGTTTCAGAAGAGAATAATATAGTTGAAAAGAAATAAGAAAAAGCGTAGGAATTTCTAAGCTTTTTCTTATTTCTTTTCACTGTCTTTTAAAACTTGATTTATTTTTAAGTTAACTACTTGGGCAGCTAGATATCCAAGACCTCTAGCAGCTTGCAGTTGAGTTTTTTTTACAATTTTCTTTTTAAGCAATGTTTTTTCATAATTAATATTTATTTTTTTTCATAGTTTATATGCCCCCTTTGAAATATCCTTATTATGGTTATTTTAATTTGTTTATCTATATAAAACAATTAATATTTAAAATCTGTTTACATATTTGAATACGAAAGAAGGAATTTAATATAATTATACAGAATATTTAGATAAATAGGAGGTGTCGAATTTTGAGTGAAATTGAATTAAAAAGGAATGTAATTAAGACAGGGAGTGAGAAGAGGATTATTCTTCGTTTTATACTCTCTAGTCTAGTTGGGGTGTTTATGTTCTTCGTACCAGTTACGATAAACGGTGCTTCGTCCATTATGATTGATCATATCGTATCTTGGATTAGGGCGTCCGTTCCGAGTATAGTACCTTATTACGCACTACTCGTTATGGTAGTGGGGGCAATTTATCCGTTTTATACGAAAAAATGGAATACGTCCCTCGTAGACATTTGTTTTTCTATTTTAAAAGTAGTTGGTATCGTTTTCGGTGTAGTATATTGTTTGAAAGTAGGGCCAGCTTGGTTCTTTGCGCCAGATGTAGGGCCGTTTTTGTATGAGAAACTAGTCATATCGGTAAGTTTACTCGTTCCGATTGGTTCGGCGTTTTTAGCGCTATTAGTCGGATATGGATTGCTTGAATTTATCGGTACGTTTTGCCGACCAATTATGAGACCGTTATGGAAAACACCTGGACGATCAGCAATTGATGCAGTTGCTTCTTTCGTTGGAAGTTATTCGCTTGCGCTTCTCATTACTAACCGAGTTTATAAAGAGGGGAAATATACAACAAAAGAAGCAGCTATTATCGCTACAGGTTTTTCTACAGTATCCGCTACATTTATGATTATCATCGCAAAAACATTAGACATTATGCATTTATGGAATGTTTATTTTTGGACTACTCTCGTTGTAACATTCATCGTAACTGCTATCACCGTAAGAATCCCACCACTTAGTAGAAAACCAGATACATATGTAACGGAAGAAGGGTTCCCAGAGCCTGTTTATAAGGAGAAAATGTTAGAACGCGCTTGGGAAGACGCGTTAGAAGTATCGAAATCTGCACCGAGTATTACGAAAAATATCGCAGTGAATTTAAAAGATGGATTTATTATGACGATGGGAATTTTGCCATCCATTATGTCAGTCGGATTAATTGGTATCGTCTTAGCGAAATTCACGCCAATATTTGATTGGATCAGTTATATTTTCTATCCTTTTACATGGTTATTACAATTACCAGAAGCAGAACTAGCTGCTAAAGCGGCATCCGTCGGTATTGCGGAAATGTTTTTACCATCATTATTAGTAGTTAGTGCACCACTTGTGACAAAGTTTGTCATTGCGGTTGTTTCGGTATCATCTATATTGTTTTTCTCAGCATCCATCCCATGTATTTTATCGACAGATATTCCGTTAAAAGTATCAGAACTTATTATTCTATATGTGCAAAGAACGATACTAACGTTGCTTATAATTACACCGATTGCTTATTTGTTGCTTTAAAGTTTTAAAAAGATAAAGCTATAACAAAAGAAGCCTTCTGTAAAAGGAAGGCTTCTTTTGTTATTTTTATTAAGTAAATACCCTAAAACGAAAAAGGTGTATATTTTCAGATGAAAACTTAAACCTTTTTGATGTTTTATTTGTTTTTTGTATATGACGTAATACTTCTTAAGAAAATTCCTAATCCTGCAAAAAAGAATCCTAAGCATAATAAGCTGCCTGGCGTTCCCCAAGTAATTTGATCTAGCATTTTTATATCCTCCCATTTATCCCATATTAATTAACTGTAAAACTTTCACCGTTTAAAGTTTCACCTCATTATTATATAGTATTTTTTGGAAGTTATCCAGATTTATCCACAATATCAACCTGAAAAATTGATTCATAAATGAAAAAACAATGATTTTTTTGTAGAAATAATAGCGTTTTTAATTTACATGAAATGAAACCAATATAAATGTAGCTTGCTATAATGGGATGGACACGGTATTTGTTACAGGATTTTACGGATTATTATGTAAGAATGTATTAGAAATTGAATTTTAAATACATTTAAAAGTTAGTTTTAACATTTTAACATCTATATAATTAAATTATAATTTCTGTGATATAGTAAGAAAAAAGGGGGCTTACAAATGGAAATCATTCACGAAAGAGCAAAGTTACGGTTAATAGATAGTGATGATGTCGAAACTTTGTTTTCGATTGTAGAAGGAAATCGGGGTATTTGGGCGTATTTAATCTCTAAAATGGATAGTGTGCAAGATATGCAACAATATGTGCAAAAAGCGATACAAGGTTATGGAAAGGGTACGCAAATCCCTTTCGTTGTAGTGGATCAACAGACGAATAAGATTGTAGGAAGTACACGTCTATATAATATTTCAGTGGAAGATAAAACAGTCGAGTTAGGACAAACGTGGTATCATCCAAGTGTCCAGCGTACGAGTATAAATACAGAGTGTAAGTATATGCTTCTCCAGTATGCTTTTGAAAAACTGCATATGCTCAGGGTACAAATTAAGACGGATGCAAGGAATGAAAAAGCACAGCGAGCAATTGAAAGGTTAGGTGCAGTAAAAGAGGGCGTGCTTAGAAATGAAAGAAAATTGCCAAACGGATATGTGAGAGATGCAGTGGTATACAGTATTATTTCGAGTGAATGGCCAGGCGTAAAAGAACAATTGTTAGAAAAGTTAGAGTTGTATAAAGAAAAGCTATAATTCGTGTTTTGAAAGGTATATTGTTCGTGATGCATGAAAAATATACCTTTTTTCTTACAAAATGCTACTTTATTTTAATTCCTTTTGTTTCATCGTTCCCTTCTGAGAAAAAATTCGTTACAATGTAGTTGTATGGTAATAAACTTATGAATTTAAAACATGTAATGAAAACCGCAAATGAAAATGAATTGATAATCCTCAATTTTAAATGAAAACCCTTTTATACATAAATAACAAGTAAAGTTCCTTCTTTTAAATAAACTCAAACAAAACGATTTGATATAAATGTTTTTTATAGAAGTATGGATGATGTACGGAGGCAATTACAAATGAAAGAAAATAAGAAAAGTAAGAAAAGACGAATCTTTCAAGTATTTTTACTAATGATTTGTTCTGCTATTTTATATGTAAGTTATGCAGCTTACGATATTTGGAGCTATCGTTTTAAAACAGACGATAGTGTGAAAACGGATGCTGGTATCGTACTAGGAGCGGCTTCTTGGAATGGGAAACCATCCCCTGTATTTAAAGAAAGAATTAATCATGCGATTTCTTTATATAAGAACGGAAACATTAAAAAGATTATTTTTACGGGTGGTACAAAGTTTGAGGCAGAACTTGAGGAAGCGCGTACTGCAAGAGTATATGCAATGAAACAAGGTGTAAAAGACGAAGATATTTTAATTGAAACAAAATCCCTTTTCACGGAAGAAAACTTAAAGAATGCGAAGGAAGTTGGAATAGAGAACGGAATACGCACATACACGATTGTAAGTGATCCACTTCATATGAAACGCGCAATGAGAATCGCAAAACATATTAATATTGAAGCGTATGCTTCACCAACGCCGACATCAGCATATAAAACGTTAGACACAGAAATTCCATTCTTCTTTAAAGAATTATTCTCGTATATTGGATATGTAACCTCTTTGCCATTAAAGGCATTAAAGGGAGACTAACATAAGAAAAGAACCTATCTTTAAATAGGAACTTTTCTTATTAGTCAAAAACATTGTATTTTTATCGGAATAGTGAAACAATAGAGAGGTAGCTTCATATAATCATAATGACAAAATGAACGGTTTATGAATCGAACATAAAGGAGATTATAGTATGGCACTCTCATTTGTTGAAACAGAAGAACAATCTTTCATTATTACACAAATAAATAAATTGATTCCGAAGTTCATGGAAAGGGAGCATCAACTAAGTGAATTAGGATCATTTCCGTATGAAAATATAAGTGATTTGAAAGATATCGGATATACGAAATTAACGTTACCGAAGGAATTTGGTGGTAGTGCGATTTCTTTATATGACTTCGTTTTATTTCAAGAGAAAATCGCGGAAGGCTGCGGAGCTACTGCATTATCGATTGGCTGGCATCTTGGCATTGTGAAAGAGCTAGCGGAAAATCGCTCTTGGAATGATGAGATGTTCAAATGGTTTTGCGAAGAAGTGCGTAACGGTGCACTCTTTAACAGGGCAGCAACAGAACCAAAGACAGGGAGTCCGACGCGTGGCGGCAAACCAGAAACAATAGCGGTTCAACAAGGCGAGAAGTGGGTTATAAACGGAAGGAAAACCTTTACAACGATGGCGCCAATACTTGATTATTTTATTATTTCAGCGAGTATGGAAGGCCGAGATGAAGTTGGTGAGTTTGTTATTCCAAGAAATACACTCGGTGTATCTATTGAAGAAACGTGGGATAGCGTTGCGATGCGAGGAACCGCTAGTCACGACCTTGTCTTACAAAATGTAAAGATAGAAAACCGATTTTTTACGGATGTAAAAGGCGGGAAAGTGAAACAAAAGGGTATTGGCTGGTTGCTACATATACCAGCATGTTATTTAGGAATTGCACAATCAGCAAGAAATTATGCAGTTCAGTTTGCGGGATCATACAAACCAAATAGTTTAAACCATTCTATTAGTTTATTACCGAATGTTAGAAGATTAGTTGGAGAATTAGAACTCGAGCTTATGCAAGCTCGCGTCTTTTTATATCAAATTGCGAAAAAATACGATGAGGCAGAAGATAAACTGTCACTGCAAGCCGAACTAGCGGCAGTGAAATATGCTGTAACAAATGCGTCAATATCTATTGTAGATAAATCAATGCGCATCGTAGGAGCAAAAAGTTTGTCAGAAAAAAATCCGCTTCACCGTTATTATTTAAACGTTAGAGCAGGACTACACAATCCGCCGATGGACGATGCAACACTGTCTATGCTTGCGGATGCGGCGTTTCGGTCGTAGGTTTTTTAACTTGAATTTTATTGTTTATGGACAATATAGTTATTTTGAAAGCACGTGTTTAATTAGTAATCGAACACGTGCTTTTTATGTGCAGGAACGTACCAAGTTGAGATGTAGGCTTTTAATATAAATGGTTATCATGATTTTGGAAGTGTTCCTGATTAAAAAAATATTTATTACAATGTTAGTTTGACAGCTTTTAATCCCAAATTAATGGTCTTTCCAAATCTACCATTCGTAAATATTGTAAAAATTGACCTGCATGGACCGCATCATGATAGGCAATTCGTAATAGCATATCGCCTAAATATCGTTGATAGCCAACATCGCTTCGATCAATAAGTCTTGAATCTAGCTCTGCTATGCTTATTGATTGAACATATTCTATGAAATCGGCAAAACATGATTGTGCTAATTCAATCTCTTTTTTAACACAAGTAATTGGCTCGTCATCATACGGGATATGTATGTCGTTTATTGAGCCGTTGTTTTTTAAAATCATATGATAGTAAAAAGTTGAGCTCCATACGTGACGAATCATTTCACCAAAGGACATAGCCTCGTGATCAGGCTTCCAATTAAGAAAATTATCGGGAAGAGAATTCCATAATTTTTCTGAGCGCCTTCTCGTTTCTTTCAAATTTAATATACTAAGATCAATTGCATTCATAATACATTCTCCTTTACTGTTAAATTTAAAATAATTGTATCAATTTAATAGTTAGGGTATCATCGAAATATGAATGTATATCCGAATATCTCATATATAGCTAAACTAATTGCTGAACCTACAAGAGCAATCATCTTAGATTGTTTAATGAATAATCAAGCACTACCTGCTAGCGAATTAGCTTACATGGCAAAGGTGTCACATCCAACAATTAGTTCTCATCTTTCTAAATTAGTAGAGGGGAATCTACTTACAGTTGAACAACATGGTAGACATCGTTACTATCGACTTGCTAATCAAGAGGTAGCAGAGGTTCTTGAAAAGTTAGGAACAATCGCTCCAACAGTTCAAGTTCGTTCTTTAAAACAATCAGATCAACTAAAACAAATTCGTTATGCTCGAACTTGTTACGATCATCTTGCAGGTAGACTCGGTGTAGAGATAACCGAAAAATTATTAGATAAGGAATTTATCATTTTAGAGAAAGGAGAATACATTGTAACGGAACAAGGCAAGCAATGGTTTCTGAATTTTAGAATAAATATTGAAACGGCAGATATAAAGAGAAGAATATTTGCAAAACCTTGTCTTGATTGGAGTGAAAGACGTTACCATATTTCTGGTTGGTTAGGATCTGCAATAGCAAAACTATTTTTTGAACAGGAATGGATTACAAAAACGGATAAGAATCGGGCTGTCCATCTTACAAGAAAAGGTATGAAGTTCTTGAAAGACGAATTAGGCATTGACATGGAAAATAAAGAAATGAAATAACCTGAGTCTATACAAATGTAGACTCAGGTTATTTCATTTCTTTTAAAAATCTTCAGTGATATTTGCGCATGGCAAATTAACCTCGTTTGCTTTACGGAAAGAGATTAACTGCAAAAATAGTAGTTGAGACGATTCTATTAAATTAGTAATCATATTCATTGAAAATTATGCGTAAGAATATAGTAAATGAAGGGAGATATAAAATGAATAAGGTGAAACTGAAAGTATTTAATATAAAGTATGTAATGATATGTATTTTATTCACGATTATATGTATTCTCACTTCATTCTTCATTTCTAGTAATTCAAGCGTATTTAAATCTTATTATATTAATCAATTATTAGGAACGAATTCTACGAAAGGCCTTATGTATATGATAGGCAGTGAAAATCGTTATTTTGCCGAAGAATTTCATAAAGAAAAAGGACGAGCGTCTTTGGAATCTTTTTTACTTTCACTTTCTACAAATATTAATGTAAATGACCTCCGAAGCTTATTAACTCGAGAACTTCCAAATATGAATCAATTTTATTCGGAAATATTAATTGCGGGGGAAGGAACAGATTATACGAACATTCCCGAAGAATCTAGTATTCCTTTAGAGAATATTAAGAATGAAGGTACTGCTGTTAAACACCCAAAGAGTGAGAAAGAAAATAATTCAAATACACAAAATAACGGTGAAAATAAAGTTTTTATTTATCATACACATAGTTGGGAGGCGTTTATTCCTCTCATTCCAGGTGCTACTAAACCTAATGATGCCTCTAGTACAAATAATGAAGTGAACATTACGTTTGTTGGAAATTATTTAAAACAAAAGTTAGAAGAAAAAGGGATAGGTGTTTCACATGATACGACGAATATGAGAGATTTTCTGCGAAGTAAAAATTTAAATTGGGCTCAATCTTATAAAGGGTCCCGTCAAATATTACAAGAAAAATTAGCACAAGATAAAAATATTATGTTTCCAATGGACCTTCATAGAGATGATGCAAGAAAAAATATTACAACTAAAAATATTAACGGAAAGAATTATGCGAGGCTCTATTTTATTTTAGGACGAGAGAATCCTAGCTTTGAAAAAAATAAAAAAATAGTAACGGCAATCAATTCATATTTAGACGAGAAGTATTACGGTTTAAGCCGAGGCATTTTTATTAAAGATCGTAAAAGCGGGAATGGAGTATATAATCAAGATCTTTCTCCAAATGCATTACTTATTGAAATGGGAGGGGTAGATAATACTCCAGAAGAACTGTATGCTTCCGTAGACGCATTAGTAGAAGCATTTAGCCATTACTATAATGAAGTAACAAAGAAAAATAACTAAAATAAAAAGGAGTGACACCTAGTTAGGCGTTCTAGGGGGTTACTCCTTTTTTGTAGAATATGAAAAATATAAGATTACCAATACACGTTATCAATTGAAAAAATCTTTCTTTTCATTCTTCTTTTTATCGTTTTATAGGAGAATGCTATGCTTCTTATTTCACCTACTGTATAATAAGAAAAAAGCACGAAAAGAGGTTATCTCATGCTAGAGGTTATTGCAACATGTTTAGAAGATGTGAAACGAATTGAACGAGCTGGCGGAAAGCGAATTGAATTAATTTCATCTTATACAGAAGGCGGTTTAACGCCGAGTTATGCATTTATAAAAAAAGCGGTAGAAGCAGTACAAATACCGATTCACGTTATGATTCGTCCGCATGCGAAGTCTTTTACATATACGGAAGAAGAAATTGAAATGATGAAAGAAGATATTGTAGTTGCTCAGAAATTAGGAGTAGCTGGTGTTGTATTAGGTGTATTAAATGAAAGAAATGAAGTGGATGAAGAGAAACTAACGGATTTATTATCTGTGGTAGATGGGATAAATGTCACATATCATCGTGCAATAGACGACACGGAAAATCCAGTAGAAGCAATGAGAACGTTAAAGAAGTTTCATAAAGTGACTCACGTCTTAACTTCAGGTGGACAAGGGAATATAGTAGAGAATATTCCGGTGCTTACAGATATGCAAAAGGTAAGCGATGGTCAAATTCAGCTTGTTGTTGGAGCTGGTGTAACGAAAGAAAATATAAAGCAATTGCTAAATGAAACTGGAATTTCGCAAGCTCATGTCGGTACAGCGGTAAGAGAAGGGAAATCATGTTTTGCTGAAATTGATCCTAATTTCGTACAAGAATTAGTTCAAATCATACAATAAACAATTAAGAAAGAGGAGAAACGATGAAGGAAAATACGAAGAAAGAATTATTCTCATGGGCGAAAACGATAGGATTTACCCTTGTATTAATCGCAATTATTCGCGGTGTTTTATTTACACCGTCATTAGTACAAGGCGAATCGATGATGCCGACTTTAGAAAATAACGAACGAGTTCTCGTCAATAAGATTGGTTATAGTATAAGTGGATTAGAACGCTTTGATATTATCGTTTTCCATGGAAAAGAAGGATATGATTTAGTAAAACGAGTAATTGGTTTACCAGGCGATACAGTTGAGTATAAAAATGATGTTTTATATGTAAACGGCAAAGCGATGGAAGAACCATATTTAAAAGAGTTTAAAGAAAAAGCAGCAGGTCGTGTATTAACTCCAGACTTTACGTTAGAACAAATTACAGGAAAAACGAAAGTGCCAGAAGGCCAAGTGTTTGTATTAGGTGATAATCGTGAAGTTTCTAAAGACGGTCGTATGTTTGGATTTATTTCAGAAGATGAAATTGTCGGAAAAGGACAAGCTGTTTTCTGGCCGTTGAAACAAGTAAGAGCGCTATAAAGAAAAAGTATGGGGGAAATATTCTTCCATACTTTTTTTATGCCTATTTATTTAAACGTTTGGTTTTGCTATAACTTGAGCTTTTGAAAGAGAAGCATCATTATTTCTAGAATTTATTTTGTATTCACTTTACATAAAGGTTAAGTAGTTGAAAAATATATTGATAGAATTGAAAGAATATTTTATAATTTTAAATTATATGTTTGTTTCGAAAAATGGAATTTAAGTTCCGAAATTCGGAATAAGAGGGAGAGAGAATGACTATAAATAAAACGGCAGTTAAGACAATGGATATTTTACAGTTGTTTTATGAGCATGAAGAGCTAAGTTTAACAGAAATGGTTCAGCTTACAAGTATGCCGAAAACATCTGTTTATCGTTTAATTGGTTCGTTAGAAGAAATGGAATTTTTACAAAAAAATGAGAAGGGGAAATATCGTCTAGGAGTCGTTTTTTTACGGTTTGGTCAACTTGTTTCACAAAGACTATCAGTAAGAAATATTGCGATTCCATATATGAAAGAGCTTAGAGATAGTTTAGGCCAGGCAGTTAATTTAATTATTCAAGATGGTAATGATGCGATTTATGTGGAAAAGATGGAAGGCGTTCAGCCTGTACGTGTGTATACGGCGGTTGGAAGAAGAGCGCCGCTTTATGCGGGTGCATGTCCGAGAATATTGCTATCGTATTTTTCAGAGCAAGAGAAACAGAATTACATAGAGGAAACGGATTTAAAACAGTTTGCAGATGGAACAATCGTGGATAAGGAGCAATTGCTAGAAGTGTTACAAATGGCGAAAAAGGAAGGACATACAATTAGCTATTCTGAGTTAGAAAATCATACAGCCGCTATAGCAGCGCCCATTTTTGCAAGTGATGGAACGGTTGTAGCAGGCATTAGTATTTCAGGATTAGCAATTGAGTACAGCGAAAGTAACATTCCATATTTTATCGCGAAGGTGAAAGAGACAGCGAATCGCATTTCGAAAGAACTCGGCTTTTTGGCATAGAAAGAGGGAGTAGGATGAAATTTTCTGCGTTAGGGGATCAAGCAATTATTGTTACATTTGGTGAAGAAATCGGGATGGATGTATACGAAAAAGTACAACGACTATTTCAAGCGTTACAACAACATCCGTTTACAGGAATGATTGAATGCGTTCCGTCATTTACTTCATTGGCCGTTTACTATAATTTGTATGAAGTATGGAAGGGAAATGATAGAAAGATAAGACCGTATGATTACGTATGCCAATACATAGTTAGAATGTTAGATACGTATAAGGAAGAGCTGAAACGAGATGTGAAACATATTTCTATACCCGTTTGTTACGGGGGAGAGTATGGACCTGATTTAGAAGAGGTCGCACATTATCACGGTTTACAAGTAGAAGATGTGATTCGCATACATAGTGAAACAACGTATTTTGTATATATGTTAGGCTTTACACCAGGGTTCCCATATTTAGGAGGACTATCAAAAGAACTAGAAACACCTAGAAAAGAAATACCGCGGTTACAAATCTCTCCTGGTTCGGTAGGAATCGGCGGAAATCAAACAGGTATTTATCCGCTTGAAACACCGGGTGGATGGAATATTATTGGCCGAACACCAATCTCCTTATTTAATCCGGAAGAAGAAACACCAACCTTTATTCAAAGCGGTATGTATTTACGATTTATCCCAATAACGAAGGAAGAGTACGTTTCACTTGAGGGGGCTAAAGAATGGATGTAGAAGTTTTGCATGCAGGGATGTTTACAACAGTCCAAGATTTAGGACGATCTCATTATCAACAATACGGTGTGCCAGTTGGCGGGGTTATGGATCAAAGTGCACTTCGGATGATTAATATGTTAGTTGGTAATGAAGAGAATGAAGCGGCACTTGAAATGACGATTATGGGACCGAAATTGTTAATAAAGAAAACGACGTTACTTGCGATTGGCGGTGCGGATATGGAACCGTTACTAAATGGGGAGCGTATACCATTATGGCGTCCCATTTTAGCGGAAGAAGGTAGTATGCTTTGCTTTGGAAAAGTGAAAAGTGGTTGCAGAGCGTATGTGACTTTTGCAGGTGGTATCTATATTGATCGTACGATGGGAAGCAAAAGTACTTACATACGTGCTGCGATTGGTGGTATGGAAGGAAGAATGCTGAAAAAAGGAGACTATTTTCAACTTGGGGAAAGATCAGAAATGGCTCATCGTTTCATGCAAGGCTTACAAAAGGGTGAGCGCATAAAAACAAAATGGGCAATTAGCAGTAGCGTACTACCAAAATATAAGAAGTATCCTAAACTTCGCGTCATAACTGGTTTTGAATATGATCAATTTACAGAAGAAAGCAAAAAGGCATTTTTTACGAAAGAGTATAAAGTATCTAATTACGCTGACCGTATGGGCTATAGGGTTGAAGGAGAAATTTTAAATAGAGCCGTTGAAAAAGAGATTTTATCGAGTTCTGTTACATTTGGAACCATTCAAGTTCCTAATGGTGGACAGCCAATTATATTAATGGCAGATAGGCAAACGACAGGTGGTTATCCGAGAATGGGAAGTATCATTTCAGTAGATTTACCTCTTCTTGCCCAGTTAAAACCAGGGGACTATGTATCATTTGAGAATATTACGCTTGAAGAAGCGGAACAATTGTACATAGAAAAAGAAGTAAATATGAATCTATTAAAAAAGTTCATCGCTTTACGAAGCTGAGTGCAGGAGGGAAATATCATGACTACAATTGATTTGAATTGTGATTTAGGAGAAAGTTTTGGCGCTTATAAAATGGGAAATGATGATGAAATTCTTCCGTTCGTTTCCTCTATAAACGTTGCATGTGGTTTTCATGCGGGTGATCCGTCCGTTATGCGGCAAACAGTTGAAAAGGCAATGCAACATAACGTTGCGATAGGGGCACATCCCGGATTTCCAGATTTAATTGGATTTGGTAGAAGGAACATGAACGTTCCAGCAAGTGAAGTATATGATTATGTTCTATATCAAATTGGTGCATTAGACGGTTTTGTAAAAGCAGCTGGCGGGAAGATGCATCATGTGAAACCACACGGTGCTCTATATAATATGGCGGCAACTAATCCGGAAATTGCAGATGCAATTGCAAAGGCAATATATCATATGAATTCAAGTCTATCACTTTACGGATTAGCAAATAGCGAGGCGTTTATACAGGCTGCGGAAAAATACAATATAACTTTCGTACAAGAAGCTTTCGCAGATCGTACGTATAAGCAAGATGGAACATTAACGAGTCGTACGGAAGAAAATGCGCTTATAAAAAATGAAGAAGAAGCGATAAAGCAAGTGCTTCAAATGGTGAAAGAAGGCTATGTAAATTCGGTGAACGGGCAGAAAGTAGCAGTTCAGGCGCAGACGATCTGTTTACATGGTGATGGAGAGAAAGCTGTACAATTTGCGAGAAGAATATACAGAACATTCGAAAATAATGAGATTTCTATATGCACACCGAAATAAAATAATGAGGGGAAGTGTTGGAATTGGTGAAATTAATCGGGATATTACTTGTTGCAGTGGGCTTTTTATTTAGATTAAATACACTATTAGTCGTTATGGTTGCAGGTATTGTTACGGGGATGGTTTCAGGATTAAGCTTTTATGATGTGATCAGCATGTTCGGTAAATTTTTCATAGAAAATAGATATATGTCTATGCCTATCATACTAACTTTACCGGTAATCGGAATTTTAGAGCGTTACGGTTTGAAAGAAAGAGCAGAAGCACTTATAACGAAATCAAAAGGTGCAACAACTGGAAGAGTATTAATGTCATATTTTACGATAAGAGAATCATCAGCAGCACTTGGACTGAATATTGGAGGTCATGCGCAAACGGTAAGACCACTCGTTGCACCGATGGCGGAAGGGGCTGCGCAAGGTAAATACGGTAAGCTCCCTGAAAAATTAAGAGAAAAGATTAAAGCAAATGCAGCGGCTGCGGAAAATACAGCTTGGTTTTTCGGAGAAGATATTTTTATCGCAACTGGTGCGATTCTATTAATGAAAGGATTCTTCGATTCAGTAGGTATGCATGTCGGTGTATGGGATATGGCGCTTTGGGGTATTCCAACTGCAATATCTGCACTTATTGTAAGCTGGATTAGATTTAGAAGGTTTGATAAATATATAGCAAAAACGATGACATCAAAAGAAAAAGAAGAGAAGGAGGCAATATAAAATGAACATCATCACAATGGATACAATCTATTATGTATTAGGTATAATCGTTGCCTTTATCGCAGTTCGTATCGCATTTGATCGTGAACATCCAAACCGATTTGGTTCTAGTTTATTTTGGGCATTGTTTGCAGTTACATTTTTATTTGGAAATGTAATCCCTTCGTTTTACGTTGGCTGTATCGTTCTTGCTATGGTCGTGTTAGCTTCATTAAACAAAGTAACAAAGTCAGAGGAGAAAGAAGTACCAGTGCAAGAACGTGTGAAACATGCGGAGAAATTAAAAAATAAAATTTTTATGCCTGCACTATTAATTCCTATTTTTACAATTATCGGTACGCTAACGTTAGGGAAAATCAAATGGGGAAATGTTTCTCTTGTTGATCCAGATAAAGTAACGCTAGTAGCATTAGCACTAGGAGCATTACTTGCATTCGTTGCGGCGATGCGTATTACAAAATCGAAAATAACAACGCCTGTTCAAGAAGGAAGCAGACTATTACAAGCTGTTGGATGGGCTGTTATTTTACCACAGATGTTAGCGGCACTTGGCGGTATTTTCGCAAAATCTGGCGTTGGACAAGTCGTTTCTGATTTAGTCGGCCAAGTGTTACCGACAGAGTATCCGTTCGTTGCTGTTATGGCGTACTGTTTAGGAATGATGCTTTTCACAGTCGTAATGGGAAATGCTTTCGCAGCGTTTGCCGTTATTACTGGCGGAATTGGTTTACCTTTAATTGTTCAAATGCACGGAGGAAACCCAGCGATTATGGCAGCGCTTGGTATGTTTGCCGGATATTGCGGAACGCTACTTACGCCAATGGCAGCAAACTTTAATATCGTTCCGGCAATGCTGTTAGAACTAAAAGATAAAAATGCCGTTATTAAAGCACAGGTACCAATTGCTCTTTCCATTTTCATTATTAATATGTTTATTATGTACGGCCTTGTATATCGTTTCTAATTAGGAGGATAAAACTATGAAAACAGTATTATTAACAGGATTCGATCCGTTCGGCGGAGAAAGTATCAATCCAGCTTGGGAAGTTTCAAAAAGTTTGCATGAAAAAACAATCGGAGAATATAAGATTATTAGTAAACAAGTCCCAACTGTATTTCATAAATCAATACAAGTTTTAAAAGAATATATAGATGAACTAAACCCAGAAATAATTATATGTATCGGACAGGCTGGGGGCAGACCAAATATTACGATAGAGCGTGTCGCAATTAATATTGATGATGCAAGAATTGCTGACAATGAAGGAAACCAGCCGGTAGATGTACCGGTCGTAGAAGAAGGACCAGCTGCTTATTGGTCTACACTTCCGATGAAAGCAATTGTAAAAAGACTACAGGAAGAGGGCATACCGGCTTCCGTTTCACAAACTGCAGGTACATTCGTTTGTAATCACTTATTCTATGGTCTCATGCATGAACTAGAGAAACAGGATCAGAAAATAAAAGGCGGGTTTGTTCATATTCCGTTTTTACCAGAGCAAGCGAGTAATTATCCAGGGCAACCGAGTATGTCACTTTCTACTATTCGTAAAGGGATAGAGTTGGCAGTTGAGGTAACGACGACCGTTGAGGTGGATATTGTAGAGGTTGGTGGCACGACGCATTAAGTAGAATGAATTGTACAACACCTCCTGTAAACAACTGGTATAATAAGTATAGCAATATACATAGAGGTGATTTTTGTGCAACAATTTGAAGAAGTACGTACAATTTTAGAAAAAGCGAAGAAAATTACAGTATTAACAGGAGCTGGTGCAAGTACGGAAAGTGGTATACCAGATTTTCGTTCAGCAAATGGATTGTATGCTGATGCGAATGTGGAAATGTACTTATCAAGAGGGTACTATAACCGAAGTCCGAAAGAATTTTGGAAGCATTATAAAGAAATATTTCAAATTAATACGTTTCATCAATATAAGCCAAATCGTGGCCATCGCTTTTTAGCTGAATTAGAAGAACAAGGGAAAGATATTACGATTTTAACGCAAAATATTGACGGTTTACATCAAGTAGGTGGTAGTAAACATGTCATTGATTTACATGGAACACTGCAAACAGCACATTGTCCGAAGTGTAAAATGGGATATGATTTGCAGTATATGATAGATCATGAAGTGCCGCGCTGCGAGAAGTGTAATTTCATTTTAAATCCAGACGTTGTTTTATACGGAGATACATTGCCGCAATATCAAAATGCGATAAAACGTTTATATGAAACAGATGTGCTTATCGTTATGGGAACGTCACTAAAAGTACAGCCCGTCGCTTCATTCCCGCAAATTGCAAAGAGGGAAGTAGGAGCAACAACCATCTTAGTAAATGAAGAGTTAACAGGACAGGAATATAACTTTGATTATGTTTTTCAAAATAAGATTGGTGAGTTTGTTGGCGGATTGTCTTCAAGGAAATAAGTTATCAAAAAACTGAGGTATTCACCTCAGTTTTTTATTTGGAGAATCACAGTTTAAAGCATTTCGATAATGTAGCAACCACATCTCTATAACCTATAAAAAAGGTTTTAGTCGGCAAAATAGGAAGAAATGTTTTCTTTAACGAATATACAGTCGTCATAAAGTAAGCTAATATGTAGCTGTTGTAAAGGTTCTATTTGCTGCTGCCTTAGGTATAAAACTAAGTCATTATAAAGTTGCGTACTATACTCATTTACAGACCACTCTAATGAAAGCTGACCTGCTATGCTAGTCCACCATACTTTAAAACTACATATTAATTCTTTGAATAATTCTTCATTACATAAATGATTATCAAAAAGCTTCTCATAAAACATATGATTTTCATCATAAAAAATTTGCGAATCATATTTGTCATTAGCAATTTGTTTGCGAAGTGAATGCCATAATTCTTTGAAATTTGCTTCAAAGTTAGTAGAGAAATTGAATTGTCTTGCTATGTAAGGAAAACGTAAATTTCCTTTTTTCTCTTTTTGGTTGAGATAAATATTTTGAATATAAATCATAAAGTTAAAACAATGGGGCGCATTAGTATGTATTGTAAATGAATCTGTCATTTTCGTTCTCTCCTTAAGTAATGTCTTTTATGAATTTATTTTTTTAGTATACAAATAAATGTAAACTAAAGGTATAAAAATAAATTTGTACCATTTTTCTTTTAGAATAATATTCATGTTATTGTGCATTAAGGGAATGGTAATAAATAGGATATAAAATTAAAAAACTGAAAATTAAATCTTTTATTTCTTTTATAATTAATATAAAATTCTATATATATCATATAAATAAATTTGATACATAGTGGTTCCATGTAGAAATGTTAATAGAATGAAGCGAGGGAGCGAAATGAAACAGAAAAAGGAGCAGAAGAAACAATCGAAAAAGAAAAAGACTCATATTCCTTTTCGGTTAAATGTACTATTTTTTATCGTCTTTCTTTTATTTTCAGCTATTATAATTCAATTAGGTAAAGTACAAATCATTGATGGAGAAACGTATAGAAATGAAGTGAACAAAAAGGAAGATGTAACGGTAAGTACACCTGTTCCTAGAGGGAAAATGTTTGATCGACAAGGTCAGGTGATTGTAAATAACAAACCACTACGAACCGTTACATATACGAAAATGAAAGGAGTAGATTCGAAAGAAGTTTTACAAGTAGCAAGACAGTTAGCCCAGTTAATTGAAATGTCGCCAGAGGATATAGACAAGTTAACAGAAACAGATAAAAAAGATTTTTGGATGCAGTTAAATGAAAAGCGGGCAGCAGCAAAAGTAACGAAAGAAGATGAGAGTAAATTTAGGAAGCAAGAGATAGAAGGGAAAGAATTAGATAAAAAAGTGGAAGAGTTACGTAGGGAAAGAATTACACAAGAAGAATTAAGCGAACTTTCAAAAGAGGATCTAGAAGTACTAGCAATTAAAAGCAAAATGAATGCGGGATATAAAATGACGCCGCAAATTGTTAAAAAAGATGTAAGTCAAAATGAATATGCGGTCGTAAGTGAAAGGTTGGCAAGCTTGCCTGGAGTAGATACGACAGTGGACTGGGAACGTGAATACCCAAATGATAAAATACTTCGTTCTATCCTTGGTAGCGTTTCTACTGAAAATGAAGGATTGCCAAGGGAACAATTAGATTATTATTTAGTGCGTGATTATAACCGAAATGACCGCATTGGTAAGAGCTACATCGAAAAGCAATATGAAGACGCATTACATGGAACGAAAGAACAGTCTAGAAGCATTACAGATAAAGCAGGAAATATTATTCGGACAGAAAAAGTAACCGAAGGAAAAAGTGGAAATAATTTAATGTTAACAGTGGATATGGAGTTACAGAAAAAAGTAGAGGGAAGTCTTGAAAAGAATTTACGAGCATTTCATTCTGCAGAGCCGATGATGGATCGTGCATTCGTTGTAATGATGAATCCGAAAAACGGTCAAATTTTATCGATGGCAGGAAAGAAAATTATAAATAAAGATGGCGGGATGCAAATAGAAGACTATGCTTTAGGGACGATGACAAGTTCTTATGAGTTAGGGTCAACTGTGAAAGGGGCTACATTATTAGCCGGCTATCAAACTGACACAATTAAGCCGTATACGCATTTCTTTGATGCACCCATGTATTTTAAAGGAAGCTCTAAGCCGAAGAAATCGTGGAAAGACTTTGGTGATATTGATGATTTAAGAGCTTTACAAGTTTCATCAAACGTATATATGTTTAATACAGCATTAAAAATGGCAGGTATAAATTATGTGCCAAACAATCCATTAGATATTAAACAAGAAACATTTAATAAAATGCGCTACTATTTTAGACAATTTGGCTTAGGTGTACCGACTGGTATTGACTTGCCGAATGAATCGATTGGTCAAATGGGTAGAACGGATAACATACCTGGTTTTTTACTTGATTATGCGATTGGACAATACGATACATATACGCCGCTTCAACTTGCTCAATATATTTCAACCATTGCAAACGGTGGTTATCGAATGAAACCGCAAATTGTGCAAGAAGTGAGAGAGCAACCACATAGACCAGAGGATGTTGGAAAAGTTATTCGATCTATTGAACCAGTTATTTTAAATCGAGTAGATATGAACACTTCATACATTAATCATGTAAAAGAAGGATTTAGAAGAGTTTTTCAAGAGAATGACGGAACAGGTACTGCAACGTTTAAAGGATTACCGTATAAACCAGCTGGAAAAACAGGGACAGCTGAAACTGTGTATGGTGGAGAAAGTGAAATTGGAAGAGATGAAAACAATAATCGAAAAAAATGTTATAATTTAACTCTTGCCGGTTATGCGCCGTATGATGCTGATCCGGAAGTAGCTTTTTCAGTTGTTGTACCATGGGTAAATGATGACAAATCAGGAATTAATTCCGCGATTGGTAAAGAGATTTTGGATGCGTATTTTGAATTGAAAGCGAAAAGAGCAGGTGGAAATCCAGTCCCAGTAGAGCAGCCGAACAAGGCCCAGTAAAAATAATATCACTGCATGGAGATATATGGTGCAGTGATATATTTTTTGATTTAAAAAGCGTTTGAATAAGGTGGGAATGGATATGAAACAGGAGATTAAAAGAGGTTGGGGGAAATACATACTCTTCGTGTTTGTTTTGGTAGTAGCCTATCATTCTTTTACTTTATGTAAAGTGGAAGGGAAATCAATGCAACCGACTTTATATGAAGAAGACTACGTATTTGTAAATAAAGCAGCAGTACACTTTTCCGATTTAGAGCATGGAGAAATTGTTATTATAAAGGAAGAGGATGAATCGAAATATTATGTAAAACGAGTAATAGGACTTCCTGGTGACGTAATTAACATAACGAATGGATCTGTATATGTAAATGATAAAAAACAAGAAGAACCGTATACAAATAAAGATTTATTCAATAATACGCAAGTGTTTTATAACTTTCAAAAGACAAAAATCCCGCCAAATAAATTATTTGTAATGGGAGATAATCGTGAACTTAGTAGAGATAGTCGAAACGGTTTAGGATATATTGAAGAAGATAATATAATAGGCAAAGTGGAATTTGTATATTATCCTTTTTCAAAAATGAAGATCATAGAATAAGTGGGGTTTTCTCTATCCCCACTTATTAACGTTTCACTTTATCTTCTTTAAAAAACCTTTTGGATTAAATGATATGAAAAACTTATGCTTAGATTCATCGATTATGAAATTGTTGTTTGTAGCTAAAAACTCTTCAACCGCTTCCATTGGGCCAGGCCCCCAATCGGGAAGAAGCGGATTTCCATTAATAGATGTATCTTCTACAATCATATAACTTCCAGTAGTGACGATAGATTTATATAGTAAAAGTTCTTTGGATACATGCTCTTTACTATGATCAGAATCTAAAATAACTAAAATCACATCATCAGGTTTGCGCATACTTACTATTGTTTGGATGGCCTGTACAGAAACAGAAGAAGCTGTTAAATACGTAATCCGATTATGTGATGGGCGATTTGGCTGCGGAGTTAGATCAATAGTAAGTACGTGACCTTTTCCAATTAAATCTAACATAGAAGCTAAATATAGTGCACTACCACCATGAAATGTCCCGCATTCAATAATTAAATCGGGCTTTAATTCATAAATGATTTCTTGATACAAAAAGAGATCAGAGGGAAGTTTACAAATTGGAACACCGAACCAGTGTGTATCTTTAAGCCACACAAGGCTGTCGTAATATTGGTTTAGAAATTCATTGCTTATATTATCGATTTTAAATTCTCCTTTCTATAAAGGATTCTCTCGTTTGACGTAAAGTATTTACGCATGAAAGTTATACTATATACTATGTGGTAAGGAATTGTAAGGCGAGTGTTTTTACTTAAAAATAAGTCAAATAACTCATGTGAAAATGAAAGGAAATGATTGTATGTACAAGTACACAATTTGTTTTATTAGAAAAAGCGATAAAATACTGCTATTAAATAGAAATAAAAAGCCGAATATGGGAATGTGGAATGGTGTTGGTGGAAAAATTGAAGATAATGAAACGCCATATGAAGGAATAATTAGAGAAACGCTTGAGGAAACAGGCATAGATCTTCCAAGTGTAACGTATAAAGGGAATGTGGTTTTTAAAAGTAAGGACGAGTCTCAGGGGCGTGAAGGAATGTATGTATTCCTTGCTGATCTGCCAGATGGAGTACATATGGACACGCCATTAAGTACGGCGGAAGGATTATTAGAATGGAAAGAAATTGATTGGATATTAAATAAGGATAATAGAGGTGTAGTTAGCAATTTACCAAAATACTTACCAATAGTATTAACAGAAGAAAATAAGTTAGAGCATATATTCACATATGATAACGGGAATATTATTCATTACACAACTTCATTTTTGACAGATGATAATGCGAACAAACGATATGTGAAAAAAACTCTTTCATACTCAAGTTAATAAAATATTTCAAAGAGCAATCAGCATTTTTATGTTGATTGCTCTCATTATATATGTGAGGTGATGATATGTTCCAGAAATGCAATTCATTGACCATAATCGTCATATGTACGATGTTCCTTTTTGTAGCCTGTTCTAAAAGTGATACAGAACTTAAAGACATTCAAAAAGCAGATTACCTCGTATCCTATTCAAATGCCATGAAAGCCGGTAGTTACATATATGCATATGATAAGAAAGGAAATACGATTAGTAAAATGGAAGTAGATGGTCAAAGTATGATGAGCAATGCAAAAGATGAAAAGGGATACTACTTTTCATCAAATAGAAATAACAATCATTATGCAATTGATAAGACTGGTAAGATGCAAGAAATCAGTAGACCGAAACAATTACAAGATGTAAACGCAGGGGCATATTTCATCCATGCAGAACAAGGATATGTATATTATGATGTGAATATTGGATTGGTAGACGAAAAGAAGGGATATACAAGTGAACTTGTATATTGGAAAGAGAGTGACAAAAGGCAAGAGAGTGTAGAACTAAAGGGAACGATTCAAGGTGCGCATATTATTGAGAATCATATATACGCATTTTCACAAACGCTAGATAAAGTATATATTTCAGAAATAGATTTGGTCACAAATAAAAAAACAAACGAATTTGAAATTCCTAATGAAAATGTGTATTTTGCACCAACTCCTCAAAAAGTAATTTTTCAAAAGTATAAAGATAAACTAATACTCGCATTAAGTGATAATGTAAATCAAAAGCTGCCTTCCAAATTAATGATGATAAACCCGAAAACTAAAGTAGTAGAAAAAGAAACGGTATTAGATGACAAGCAATTCATACCTGTTTTAGTGCAGGTGTATGATAATAAGGTGTACGTTTTAAATCATGATGAAAAAATAAAAGAGTTAGATGAGAATTTGAATATCATACATACATATTCACTGCAGAGTGATACAAAAATCGCTAGAGAGGACAAAGGGATTTCGGATATACAAGTACATGGTAATAAGTTATACATCTTATACAAAGATATGAATCCAAAGAGTAAAACGAAACAATTGGTAGCTGAGATTGAAGGATATGATTTGTTAACAGGAGGAAGTATTGAAAAGACTACTTTACAATTAGAGAGGAAATGGGATGATATTACTTTTCTTGTATTAAAAGAGTAAAAAAATGATTTGAAGGGAGTAACTCAAATTATGACATTCAAAAACGAGGAAGAACTAAATAAAGCTTTCGAGGCAGCCAAAGCGAGTCTGGAAATAGAAGGCATGACTGTTACAAAGGAAATGGAAAAAATTATAAAAGAAAAGGTATCCGGAAAGATAACGCACGAGCAACTTATTACATTAGCTGATGTGATTGCAAGACGTGGACGTACTTAACAATCTAGAGACCACCACAAAATTTTTAAAAATAAACGGGGAAAAAGAGATGGTAGATCCATCTCTTTTTCATATGCTCCATGATTAACTGCGAATCGCCTTAATCAGAAAACGATGTTGCGTCACATCAAAATACCCTTTTTGTAAGATGACTTTATGTATACGATATAATTCCTCATAATACCTTTCGACAGTAAAATTAGGGATTTGCCACGGAATTGCTTTTAAATAATAGACAATAGCGCCAATGTCGTAAAAGCGTTGGAAAGGAAACTCTTCTTTTGCTTCTAAAATAGTAAATCCATTTTCCTTTAACTCACTACATGCTGTTTCAAGAGACCAACTTGCAAATTCGTTATTTAGCGGTGCGTTAAACTGCTCATTTAGTTCCGCACAATCGAGACCACCAACTTGTTGTGTAAGAAATATTCCATTAGGAGAAAGTATTCTATTTACCTCAGAAGCAGAATAGGATTCATGTTGATTCATAATGAAATCAAACTGTTCATCTTGAAATGGTAAAGCAGTATCATCAATTACTGCCACAACTGTAACCCCTAAAGGTTCTAATTTCTTCCGAGCAATTGGCAAGTTTGGTGCATAACCTTCAGTCGCATAAATAGTTGGTGGGAACGGTTGTAACATAGATAAAAACTCTCCGCCGCCAGTACCCATATCGAGCATTGATTTAGCACGTTGCATAAGCTGGAAAGCTGTACTGCCATATGACCACGATAAAGGATCGCTCTTCATTCGACCCGTTTCTGAAATAAAAGAAAAATCCCAACCGCTAAAATTTGTATTAGCACTTTCTAATAAAGTTAAAAATAATGGATCACGTTTCATAATTGTATCCTCCTATTTTGTAAGTAAATGATATGGTGAGAAAAGAAAAAAGGAGGACCTCTTATGAAAGGGGAACGGTTTTACGTTTCGTGTTCGAATAGATTCATATAAATTCGCTCCTTGTAAGAATGGTTATTTATATATTCGGGATAAGTAAGTGAAAGTCCTTTGAATTTGTGAGGGAAGGTTATGCTCTTCAATAATTGGGCCATTAAATGAAATAGTGCAATACGTATTGATTACATGAATTTTAACATTTTTGAATTTTCTTGAATTATCCTCTTGAACCTCTAGTTACTTTAGGTTTTATAATGAATTTATATTTTTAATAGGGGGATTTACATGAATACGGATAAAAAGTTTTCTATTGGAGAATTCTCGAAAAAAACGGGCATACCAATTCCTACTTTGCATTACTATGATGAAATTGGATTGTTACAACCAGAAAAGAATCCTTCTTCAGGGCACCGCATTTACAAGTATCAAGATATTATAACCTTACAAAAAATTCTGAGTTTAAAATTTCTAGGCTATAGTCTAGATAAAGTCGCTAATTTGTTACACGAATCAAGTTTTGGTGTTGATTTGAATGAAAGTTTGTCTCTCCATTTGCAAGTGTTAGAAAGAGAAAAAGAACAAATTGAGCAATCAATGCAAGCAATGAAAAGACTAATGAAGTTAGTCGAAGAGGAATGTGAAATAGATAGTACAGTATTATTTAGTCTTATTTACGGTATGAATACAGAACATACACATAAAGAATGGATGAAACGTCATGAGTTAACGAATATCGTGGAAGAATTATCAAAGAAACGAGAAGAAGATAAAATTGCTTTGGATCAAACGTTTATTCAATTGTCTAAAAAGGTTAAGCAATTATATGGTAAACCAGTCGAGGATTTGAAAGTACAAGAGATGGTAAAGGAATATATAGAAGAGTCTTTTTCATTTCTTAGTGAAGATTTGATACAAAAATTAGCTAATACTAGTGTGGAAGAACTGGATATGCAAGAACTTGAAAATATGATACCTTCGCCTTTCACAGAAGATGAACAAAAATGGCTTAATGAAGCGATGGAATATTATATGAAGCAAGTAGAAATGGAATAGGGATAGATTTTATGAGCAATGGTAGGTGGTTTAGCTTTATCGAAATAATGCTATAGACCTTTCATTGAAGAAGTGGAATGTTGGAAAAATACGTTTGTTATTGCTGTATTTAAAAGAAAGAAATGCGTATGCTTTATTTTTGAAGCATACGCGTTTTTGTTTAAAATACTCAAAAACAAAAATCTTTTGGTAAAGTACCATTTTTAATCACCGTTCGTAACCCATGTTTTATAATCCAAGGATTAACTGGATGCTGTTTATCACGTAATTGCTGCAACCATTGAAAAACGAGTTCTTTATCTTCTTTCGTAATATCGTTAATATGATTGGCTACAGATTTTTGAACATATTTAGAAGGGTCATTCATTAAAGGCTCAAGAAGCTGTAAATTGTACTGAAAGTCACCTTTCAGAGCTCCTATTTTTTTAGCCCAAGGAAGTCTAGGTCTCGTACCTTCAGAAACTAATCTTCTAATGTGACTGTTTTCATCATGAATCCACTTTTGTAATATGTTTAGTGTGTCTTCATGGTATGTTTGAAGAAAAGGCCGAATGGCATATTCAGCAGTATTCCTTTTCGTTATTTCATACATGGCGTTGAATGAGGTTTCAAAATCGTTAAGCCCATATTTTTCAACGTATTTTGCAATAGGCATGTACATATATCCGTTTGTAAATGTGCCTACTTCTGTTGTATTTTCTGGTCCTAATGTTTTCAGTAATATATGTATTGCTTCATTAAAATCTTTTTGTAAAGCATTGTGTAATTCATCTGCCAATACTTCAATACGCTGCTTTAACTCTAAATTTTCAACTTTACATGTTACGGAAGACACAAAGTTTCTTTTAGAGAAAGTAGGATCGTGTTTATAAATAGAATCAGCCATTTTTTCTGCTAATTCTTCGTTAAATAAAAATTTTAGCGGAACATATTTACCCATTTTTTCACCTCAGTGGTCAGTTGAAAACAAGTTTTATTTTTTAATCGACAATCCATAAACTAAAGTCTCACTCGGAGTCGTAATACTAAAACCTGTCGTTTTATAATCAAGCTTCACCGTATCACCAGTGTAGTCTTTCGTAAATGAATCCATTTGCAAGATAAGGTCTGCATCTTCATATACAACATCATTTGCAACATATGTATCCCAAATTAAATCGACATCAACGAAAATACTACAAGAGTTTGTCATTGTCCCTCTAATGCGAATGATTTTTTTATCTTCACGTTCTAATCTATGTATAGCTGCTATTGCTTCATCAGTAATGCGAATGTTCATTGTATCCCAACCTTTATTTATATTTCCTTTATTATTGCAAAAACAGGGGCAATAGGGAAGCAAAGAGGTTTGCAATAAAAAACGAGCAAACAAATTTGTTTGCTCGTTTCACTTTATTTTAGTTCACATTTATCAAGTGGAATGACTTTTGTTTTTTTCGTAAATTTGTATCCTAACCAAAGTACTAAGAAGAGTGGTAAACCGATGTAAGAAACGAGTACGCCGTTCCAATCGATTGATTCGCCCATAAATGCGCCGTAGTTTTGACCTAAAATTACGATGACGCAAAGTGCAAATGCGAAGATTGGTCCGAATGGGAACCATTTTGCTCTATAAGGTAAGTCATTTAAATCTTTTCCTTGTGCGATATATGCTTTACGGAAACGATAATGACTAATTGCAATGCCGACCCAAGCGATAAAACCAGACATTCCTGATGCATTTAATAACCAAATGTATACAACACCGTCACCGAATAAAGAAGCAATGAAAGCGATACTACCGACAATCGATGTTACGATTAATGCGTTAACAGGTACGCCGCGGCTATCTAATTTACCAAGAAACTTCGGTGCTTTCCCTTGGCGAGCTAAATCCCAAAGCATACGAGTTGAAGCATACATACCAGAGTTACCAGCAGACAGTACTGCTGTTAAAATAACAGCGTTCATAACAGAAGCAGCAAAGGCAACGCCCGCTTTTTCAAAAATAAGTGTAAATGGACTTACTGTTACATCACTTGCAGCAAGGCTTTCAGTTGTATAAGGAATTAATAAACCGATAACGAGAATCGCAAGGATATAGAATAAAAGAATACGCCAAAAGATCGAACGAATTGCTTTCGGAATATTACGCTCTGGATCAGATGTTTCACCAGCAGCTACACCTAATAATTCAGTACCTTGGAATGAGAAGCCAGCTGCCATAAATACACCGATAATTGCCATGATGCCGCCATTAAATGGTGCATCTGCAACAGTGAAGTTTTTGAAGCCAACAGTTTCGCCGCCCATAATTCCGAAAATCATCATAAACCCGACAATTAAAAAGATAATAATTGTAGCTACTTTAATAAGTGCGAACCAATATTCAGATTCACCAAATCCTTTAACAGATAAGTAGTTTAAAAGGAAAATAATAGCTAAACATAATCCGCTCCAAATGAGGGAAGGAGTATCTGGAAACCAAAATTTCATAATTAATGTTACAGCCGCTAGTTCAGCAGCAATCGTAATTGCCCAGTTATACCAATAGTTCCATCCAAGGGCAAAACCAAGTGATGGATCAACAAATTTTGTTGCGTACGTGCTAAAAGATCCAGTAACAGGCATGTAAGCTGCGAGTTCAGCTAAGCTTGTCATTAAAAAGTAAACCATAATTCCAATTGCGGCGTATGCAATTAATGCACCGCCAGGTCCAGCTGAATGGATGACACCACCGCTGGCAAGAAATAGTCCGGTACCAATTGTACCGCCGAGAGAAATCATCGTAAGGTGCCTTGATTTTAGACCGCGTCTTAATTCACCTTTTCCTTTTGTAGCTTCTGTTTTAGAGGTAGCTTGATTCGTTGCGCTATTCATGTTCAACACTCCTTTTCTTGTAAGATAGGAAGGAGCGGGGGAGAAAAATACAAAAAACCGCCAAAGGAATTTGGCGGAACGTTTCACAAATAACCACCCCATCATACCCTTCCGTTAAGATAGCACCCCACGTTTACACGGTAATTTTGTAAACGTGACAGTTCTGTTCCTTTCGGAGACAGCCCCAGCTCATATTTCCAGAGAAGAAATATAAACTTCGGCAACTTTTCCTTTCAAACGGAGTCTTAGACATTCTCTGTATCTCGTCCGTTTTACTCTTAAAAGTCGCAACCTCTACCTCATCGGATTGATGAGGATTTATATATTGCTAAGATTTTTAATATATGGCAATTGTAATGAGTTTCTGAATATATTGCAAGATATTTTGTAGGAAAAAATCAAAAAATATCGGTTATTGTATAGGAAACGCTTGCAAAACTCCACCCGAACCTACTATTATGTAACAATAAGCAAAGAAAAAATTGTTATACAAATGTTTCGCAAAAAATATTGAAAAACCCTTCAAAAATTAAAAGAAAATTCAGAAAATATAATTCGACATTCATAATCAGGTCATATTTTTTGATATAATTAGAGTAACGTGTAAGCAAAAAAGGGGAAATCAAAATGAAATTAGAAACAGAAAGGCTCTATATAGTGCCGTGTACAGAAGAGAGTATTCACGTTGCTAACGAGCAAGGATATAATAGTGGCCCACATATTGTAGGGCATGTAGAAAATGTAAAACACAATAAGGATGTATTACCTTGGGGCGCGTGGTATGTCATTCGAAAAGAAGATGACATCGTTCTAGGAGATATAGGGTTTAAAGGGAAGCCAAATGAGGAACATATAGTAGAAGTTGGTTACGGATTTATTGAGAAATATTGGAATAAAGGGTATGCGACAGAAGCTGTACGAGAACTAATAGATTGGGCTTTTCAGACAGGAGAGGTAGAAACGATTATTGCAGAGACGCTCCTTGATAATTATGGTTCGATTCGTGTGTTAGAGAAGTTACATATGAAAAGAGTAGATTCGACAGAAACAATGATGAATTGGAAAATAGAAAAAAACCGCTCGAAGTAAGTTGAGCGGTTTTTTAGTAATTAAGGTAGCATCTGTTTTTGATCATTCGGATATTGGGCTGTTGATGTGTTAGAACGATTGGAATGATTACGAACAGCAATGAAAATAGAAATAATAACGACAAGACCAACTGCGACGTAAGAAAGTGAGATAATAGTTGGATCTACTTTAAAAGTAGTAAGTAGTGTACGTATATTCGTAAAGATAATAAGACCACCAACTAATACGCCAAGTAAATGAGATGGTACGATGCGTACTAGCCATGCAGCAATTGGAGCTGCGACAATACCACCAAGCATTAACGCAAATACCCAAACCCAGCTTACTTGTTCCCAGCCAAGTGAGATGAAGAAGCCAATTGTTGCAGCTAATGAAACAGGAAATTCACTCGTATCTACAGATCCAATAACTTTTCTCGCTTCATTTCCTCTTGCTAGAAGAACAGGTGTCGTAATCGGTCCCCAGCCACCGCCACCAGTTGAATCAACGAATCCAGCGAATAAGCCAAGCGGCACAAGTTGTTTAGCTGACATACGTTTATTTGAAGTAACAATCTGTTTTTGAATAATGAATCGTAATAAAATATAAACTCCTAAAGTAAATAAAAATAAGGAAATGTACGGTTTAATGACATCGCCAGGTAAATTACTTAAAAAACATGCCCCAACAAATGCACCAATTGCTCCTGGTAATGTAAGCCTGGAAACGGTGTATTTATCAACGTTCCCAAATTTGAGGTGAGATGCACCAGAAGCGGCGGTTGTAACAACTTCAGCTAAATGAACAGATGCGGAAGCGACCGCTGGTGCGATACCAAACATTAGTAAAAGTGAGGTAGACGTTACCCCGTACGCCATTCCAAGCGCTCCATCGATTAATTGAGCGAAAAATCCAATAATAGCAAAGACAATTAATTTCTGCATAAATAATCCCCCTGTAATAGTAAATGAAAAAGGCACTTTTCCCGTGTGAGAAAAGTGCCTTTGGTTTTTCCAATCAGCAATATTGAAATTTGTTTCATTATAATACATATTAATCGTATAAATCAACTAGGTTTTAAAGTTTTTTGAATTGAATGAAAGAAAAATAAAATATACAATAAAAGGATGGAGAGAAAGGGGAGAAAGACATGTTACGATTTGATCATCTCGTACACGCAGTGAACTGTACACCGGAGGAAGCGGCAAAACAAATGCAGGCACTTGGATTTCATACGGCACTAGGCGGAGAGCATACTACTTGGGGTACTTGGAATAGTTTATGTTATTTTGATTTATCTTATATAGAATTTTTAGCAGTTCAACATAAAGAAAAAGCGAAAGAAGCAGGAAATCCGTTAGTACAAGAAACGGTAGTGAAATTACAAGATGGCGAAGGGATGCTACAAATCGCAATTCGAACAGATGCCATTGAAGAATTAGCAGATAAGTTTTGTAAATACGGTTTACAAACAATAGGACCATTTGAAGGGAAACGTATGAGAAAAGATGGCCGCCTTTTAGAATGGAAAATGTTATTTGTAAAGCAAGATAAGAACGGACCGAAATTACCTTTCTTTATACAGTGGAATGAAACAGATGAAGAAAGAAGAAAAGATTTACGTAACATTGGCACGATTACTGAACATAAAAACAAAGTACAACAAATTGAAACAATCCATTACGCAGTAAAAAATGTTCGAGAAACAGTACGGAAATGGAAAGCAGTCATGGAGCTAACTGCAACTCCAGTCATGAAAAATGAAGAATGGAATGCGGAGTGTCAAAGTGTATCGTTTGGTGACATTCAAGTACAGTTTTGTGAACCAATTGGGAAAGGGCTAGTACTACAATATTTGAAGAATCATGGCGAATATCCATTTGCAGTAGAATTTAAAGGGGAAAATAAACGAGAGTATGAAGTGTTAGGTAGTCTGTACATATATTGATAGAGGTGAACGCTTTGGAAGAAATACTTAGAGAGATAGAGAGAAAACTAGAATGGCCTCGTATTGTAAAGTGTACAGCTATTTCAAAAGGTTTTTCACATGAAGAGAAATATAAAATAAAATTAGAAAATAGAGTAACATATTTTGTAAAAGTATGTGATGCTGTACATTTTGAACGTAAACAAGAAGAATATACGTATATGAAACAATTAGAGTTATTACATATTCCAACGCCGAAGTTAATTCATTTCATAAAACTTGAGGAATTAAATAAATGTGTTCAAGTATTTGAATGGGTCCAAGGTGTAAATGGTGAAGAAGGTTTAACGAAGCTATCGGTGGAAGAACAGTATTATGCAGGAAGAAAAGCAGGGGAAGTATTAAAGAGGATTCACTCAATTGAAAAAGAAAGTGCAAGTAATAAATGGGAAATGATTCGATGGAATAAGTATGAAAGATACGTAGAAGCGTTAGCAAACTATAAAATAGACTTCCTTGATTTGAAGCCAGTTTTAAGATTTGTAGAGGAGCATAGACAATTATTGAAAAATCGTCCAATCATCTTTTTACACGATGACTTCCATCCAGCAAATACTATGATTCATAATAAGGAATTTATCGTTATCGATTTTGGTGGATATGATTTTGGCGATCCTATACACGATTTTTATAACGTGGCGATTTTTACTACAAAAATAAGCAAACCATTTGCAGTTGGACAAGTTCATGGTTATTGCGGGGGAGAACCGTCACTTCATTTTTGGCAACTGTACTCCTTATATGCAGCAATGACATTCCCAGCGGATATCGTATGGACAAACCGAAGCACGCCCCATTTAGTAGATGATATGAAGGAAAGATTAAACGGAATTTTAGATGATCATAATCAATTTTCATCCTATATTCCAAAATGGTACCAATCAAGTGAATTTAATAAATAAAGGAGGAATACATATGGACAAAATTGCGGTAATTTCAGATATACATGGTAATATTCCAGCTTTAGAATCTGTACTGCAAGATATTAAATTGAGAGGAATCGAACGCATAATTTGCCTTGGAGATTTAGTCGGAAAAGGCCCTCATTCTAGTGAAGCAATTGAAATCATTCGTAAAGAATGTGAAGTAGTCGTAATGGGAAACTGGGATGATTTTATAACAAAACCGACTGAATTTGAAGCGTTAAAATGGCATCAAAAACAATTATCAGAAGAACAAAATGACTATTTAAGAAGCTTACCATTTTCGATCGAATTTTTTATGAGCGGAAAACTCATTCGTATGTTCCACGCCTCACCTAGAAGTTTATATGAAAGAATTCAACCACACGCTTCAAGAGAAGAACGTATTAGTATGTTCGAAAATAGTGATCTCACAGAGAATATAGAAGGGGAAAGAAAACCAGATGTCGTTTGCTACGGTGATGTTCACCAAGCATTCGTTCAAAATTTCAGAGGCAAAACGTTATGTAACGCTGGTAGCGTAGGAAATCCGCTTGAAATTACACAAGCTTCTTATTTAATATTCGAAGGGATTTACAATGAAAAAGAAGCAGCAAGTTTTTCCGTCCAACTTGTACGTGTACCGTACGATATTGAATTAGCTATAAGGCTGGCAGAAGAGCTCGATATGCCAGAAATTGAAGAATACAAACAAGAATTACGGACTGCTTTATATCGAGGGTTTAAGGGGAAGTAAGCTAATCAAAATATATCAACGATTTTTCAAATATATCTATCGTAACTTAAAATATATCAACGATTTTTTCGATTTATCGACGATTCGACATAGGATATCGACTTACCGACAAATAGTGACATAAAAGTTAATTATAATTTTGTTATGTAAACTAAATGAAGGGGGAAATATCATGAACCGAAAACAACGTATAAATGAAATTGCTAATCATATTTTAATGTTAAATTTAACGTATCCAACAAAAGTTGGAGTAAGCGGTATTACAGCATCAGGAAAAACAACATTTGCAAACGAATTAGCGGAAGAAATAAAAAAGCGAGGGTTACCAGTAACGCGCGCTAGCATTGACGATTTTCATAACCCAAAAGTGATTCGTTATACACAAGGTAAAGAATCTGCAAGAGGGTATTATGAAGACGCACACGATTATACAGCTTTCAAAGAAAGACTATTAAAACCTTTAGGACCTAATGGGAATTTACAGTATGAAACGATCTCTCATAATTTAAAAACGGATATTCTTGTACATAATGAGCCGTTAATGGCTCAACCCAATATGGTACTCATAGTAGATGGAACATTTCTATTAAAAAAAGACGTTGAGCATTTATTTGATTACAAAATTTTTGTAGATACAGATTTTGAGATTGCGAGAAAACGTGGTGTAAAGCGCGAGACTGAAGCTTTTGGAGGTTATGAAGAAGCAGAGAAGATGTTTTTGAGCAGGTATCATGCGGCCTGTAAGATGTATATAGATGAGCATAATCCGAAAGAGTGTGCGGATGTTGTATTTCGGAATAGTGATTTAGCAAATCCAGAAGTTATATTTCAAGAGCGAATGTAATACACAATCAAAAGTATATGTATAGCCTTTTATTAATAGTTATAATTCTCGTATAATTATATTAGCTTTAGAAAGTGAAAAACGGGGGATAAGGCAATAAGAAACGCAAAAAGGGGAGAAAAAATAGAATGAATGAAGTATTAGAACTAAAAGAAGAACTACTACAAATTAAAAATAATAATTATGCTGTACCAGAAGACGTAGATGCATATCCATATGCACAGTGGATGCTAGATTATATCGGATCACCTGATGCTGAATTACGTGATGATTTAATTTATAGTACGCTTCACACATGGATTACAAATGATGTATTTAGACAAAAAGAATTACGGGGATTAATGCTACAAGCAATTAGTCCTGATTATTTATTTTATAAAATTGGTGAAAAGGGAACAGACTCTGTTTTTAAACGTGCGTTCTCTGTTTTAATTCCACCACTTATTTTATCTGTTCATGAAAGAGAACCGTTGCTATCTGAAGAACAACTGTACAGTGTAGCAGAACAAGTGCTGGAATATGTATATTTAGAAGAAGATGTAAGAGGTTATGTAGAAGGAAAAGGATGGGCACACTCTACTGCGCATGCAGCGGATGCGCTCGATGCGTTAGCTCGTACCATACAAAATCGTGAGTTTTCATATGCGATTCTTGCAGCTGTTCGTCAGAAAGTTCGCCTAAATGACTATGTTTACATACACTTTGAGGATGAGAGATTAGTAACGCCAATTATGTCGTTACGTAATCAAAATCTTTTAACAGAAGAAGAGTGGAGCAACTGGTTACATAGTATAGCAATCGTTGAAGACATCCCGCATCCTCAGCATGATATTTTGGTGCAAAATATTAGAGCTTTCTTAAGAAGTTTATATTTTAGAGTTTTAGAGACAGAGGGTAGCACAGCCTTTACAGATGATATATTGGAGACTTTGAGGGGTTTGTGTAGGTATTAAAAAAGAGAATTATAAAAAAAGAATAAGAGTAAAAACCGATTATACTTGTAGGTCCTCTACAAAAATAATCGGTTTTTTAGTTGAATTGAAATTTTAGACTTAACCATACACAAGCTTATATATAATAATAAATGTATTAAATATGTAATTCCGGATGTTCTTCATATAAACTATTCACATACTGTTTTATATTCTTGATGAATAATAGAATCTCTTCACTAGGCATTCTAGCATGTTGAAGATGAAAAATATTTCTTTTTCCAATTTTAAAATCATCTGAAGCTAAAGTAATAGGGATATTTCTAAAGATATGCCAGGGGTAATATAAGTGTACAAAGGTTTCTCTAAAATATATACCTGATTGACAAATTAATACTCCATCAGATCCTTTCCCCATGTTCCCAAGGACAGATGTATCTAAAAAAGCAATGATTTGTTCTTCTATTGGAATGATGAATCGTGCCTCAATTGCTTTTAACTTTTTGTCTGAAATATGAGTTTCTACAAATAATCCATTATCAGGTTCTAATAATTCATTATGCGTCTCAAACAAAGAGCAGATTGATTTTATCTCATTAATTTTTATAGCTGGATGTATATCATTTTGCTTTGAATTTTGGAATGAATTCGTAAGAGCCATAAGTAATTCTTTAAATAATAGTGGTGGATAATCACTTCCGTTAATATTGAAGCTTTTTTGTGCATCAAAAGATAAAAAACCATCTTTATCAATTTCGATTTGTCGCACTTCATTTAATTGATCCCATTGCATATTTCCTTTACCTAATAACCAATTTTTCCAGTATAAACCTGAACTTGTAAAGTAAACACCATATTTTCCAGATCCAAATAAATTACAACTTAAAAAAGCAATAATTTGGTCATCCGTCGGTATAGAAAAGCGTTTTCGGGCAATTGATAAGAAATCTTTAGGGATTCTAGTAACATAAAACCTAGATTGCTGATACTCTAAACAAATATCAGTTAAACGATTAATATCTATATTCACCTTAATCATTCTCCGTTTCATATTTCTATTCTATATAATAAATTATAATATTTTCAGGAAAATATAAACACTTAAATTTAGCTTAAATAGACAAGGAAGGATTCTAAAATAAATTTGAATTATTTATGTGGAGTAGTATCGTCTTGTTAAGTTAATAAAAAGCACATAAAACCACTACCTCCCAACCATACTAATAAAATGTGTTGGAGGTGAGTTTAATGGACAAAAAAGATTTTGAAAAAGTGTATAATGATTATTTACATCAAGGAGAAGAGCAAGCTCAATTTGAAGTAGACCATGAAGTTAATACAGGAGCAGAACAAATTGTTGCCGTTCGTAAAAATGATGATGGGGATTTAATAGCGTTTAAAACAAGTAGCGGAAGAGAGTTAGATTATATGACTGCTCTTAATGAAGCCAAATCAGGGAAATTAGCTCATGTGGATGTATTTCATAAGTATGGCAGAGATATTATACGTAGCGAACCGGATGGAATAAAAGAAAATAACTTAGATAATTTACCTTCATTTTAAACGGGTAAACCTGAAGAAGAGAATGTTCATTTGGATATTCTCTTCTTTTCTTTCTCTACAAATAGACGGTTCATTTCTACAGTGCGATCATACTTTTAAAGAGCGCTCTAAATTTCTCTTTATCTTCTGCTGTAAATGGTTTCGGTCCTTTTGTACGCTTACCGCTTTTTCGAACCATTGCACTTAAATATCGTGTTTGTAATAGTTGTTCAATGTTTTCATTTGTGTACTTATATCCTTTATGGTGTAGCACAATACAGCCTTTTGCTAAAGCAAGCGAAGCAAGACCGTAATCTTGTGTTACGATTAAATCTTCTTTTTGGGCTAACTGCATAATCCGGTAATCCGCAGCATCTGCTCCAGAATCAACATAAATTGTTTCCACACCTTTTGGCTGCTCTGCATTAGAATAATGAGAAAAGCTTGTAACGAGGGTAACAGGAATTTCTGCCTTCGTTGCTTCAAAAATAATTACATCTTTTACAGGGCAAGCATCTGCATCAACATAGATTTTCATTGGTATCACTCCTATAACTAGGTTCGTGTTGATGATAATGGTAGATTTAGGTTTTGTCAAACGAGGATTTGTATCTAAAGTTACTTTTCACAAACCAAAATAGCCTCACGCAAGCGAGAAATCCCTTCCTCAATTTGATCAATATCCACTTTTCCATAAGATAAACGTATATAACCATCTTTCGCGCCGAAAATACTCCCCGGCATAAAGGCTATTTCTTGTTTTAAGCTTTGCATAATGAGTTGTTTTTCGTTTATCGGTTCTTTTAATTTCCCCCATATGTATATACCACCGGTCGGATTTGAAAAAGAGATTTTATCGTGAAGTTGCTCGTTTAGAGCACGGACGATAACGTTTCTTTTTTCTGCTAGTTGTTTTCGTAACGGTACGATATGAGACTGAAATGGTACGGTTTCGAAAAATTGCTGCATAAGCCACTGCGGGAAAATGCTCATACCTAATTCCATTTGGTGCCTTGCGTCGGATAACCTTTCTACTACCGATTGCGGGGCAACAAGCCAGCCGACTCGTAAACCTGGTGCAATCATTTTAGATAAAGAATGTACATAAATGACAGTTCCGTTTTCATCAATTGATTTTAAGGTAGGGCAAGGTTGTTTCTTTTCTAGCGTAAGTAAACTAGATGGATCATCTTCCACAATCGCAATTCGTAAGTCTGCACAAAGTGATAATAGTTTTTTTCTACGATTTGGATGCAGCATTGTGCCCGTAGGATTTTGGAAATTTGGATTTAAAAAGATCATTTTAATACGATGCTTTCTATATAGCTCTTGCACATCATCCGGATTAATACCGTGTTCATCGACAGGTAATGGGAAAATACGAATACCTGCTGATTGGAATAACGGTAAGGAATAACAGTGTGATGGACTTTCGAAAGCGACAGCATCACCTGGGTTTAATAAACATTGTACGATAAGGTGAAGTGCTTGCTGTGCGCCAGATGTAATCATAATCGATTGTTCAGTCGCTTCAACTTTTAAATATTCTTTCATATATTTTACTACCGCTTGTCTTAGCGGGAGGTACCCTTGCGGATGATCGTAACTTAATGAGTGCGTTAACGGTTGTTCTCGTAAAATTGTTTGTAGTTGATCGTGAGGATAGAGGTTACAACCGAGTTCTCCGTTTGCAAAATCTATAATATTTTCATTTTGTTGTACTTCTGCCCGAATATGGCGAAGTAACGGTAAGTTTGGTAAAAATGTACCACCTTCTACGAAATTTCTCCAGTTCGGCGTTAATGTCGGAGAAACGCCCCACATATGTGTACTCACGCGTGTTCCTTTACCAGTCGTACTTTCTACAATTCCCATAGCACGTAATTCATTATAAGCAGTAGTAACTGTACTTCGATTTACATTTAACTGCGTAGCTAATTTTCGTTCGGAAGGTAGGAAGCTTCCTGGAGGTAGTTCTCCGTATGTAATACGTTTCTCAATAAAGTCAACAACTTGCTGATAAATAGGGATTTTACTGTCACTATCTAGTTTCCATTCCATAAAAAAACGCCTCCGTATCTCTTATATACATCCAGTATAGCAAATTGGCTGGGTAAAAAAACAGCCAATTGGACGGTGTTATATCCAGCCAATTTTACTATGCTAAATATGGAAGGGGAGATTCGGATGAAACGATGGCAAATGGAATGGCTCCTAGTATCAGTAGCGTTAGTATGGGGAGCAAATTATACAATTGGAAAGTATGGCGTGGCATTTATGTCATCCATTCAATTTAATAGTTTACGATTTTTAGTAGCATCACCGGTATTATTACTTATTACATTTTTAATGGAACGCTCATTACGCATTGAAAGAAAAGATTGGCTGCGATTAGTAGCAGTCGGTATCGTTGGTACGACAATGTATCAAACGATGTTTATGCTATCTGTGAAATATACTTCAGCAACGAACGCCTCATTATTAATTGCGATGTCACCTATATTTACAGGGATATTAGCAGTATTGCACAAACAAGAACGCTTTTCGATGAAAGTACAAATAGGTTCAATAGTAGCCTTTATTGGTGCCGCATTCGTTTTATTAACAGGCCATACAGGAGGAGCTACTTACGAGTATGCATGGCTCGGAAATATAATTGGATTAGTCGCAGCAATTGCGTGGGGATGGTATCCAATATTAGCACAACCTCTTATTACAAAATACTCCGCAATGAGAGTCACATCTTGGTCTACTTTAATTGGAATTGTACCTCTCGTTATATATTGTTTATTCAACGTAAACACATTAACGTGGCCAGTAGACATGCTAAGCTGGGGGTCTCTAGCATATTCAATCGTCTTCGCGACAATCTTCGGACTTGCGATGTGGTATGTCGGTATTAGTCAAATAGGCTCAACGAAAGTAATGGTATATATGTATCTTGTACCGTTGTTCGCAGTTATTTTTGCGGCAGTAACAATAGGGGAGCAAATCAATATGATGCAACTGGTTGGCGGACTTATTATCTTTGTGGGTCTATATGTTGTAAAAAAAGGTGGAATCAAAAAGCCAGCTCTCAATTTGAAAAAGGTAAGCTAACAGTAAAAAGGATCTCTTTCATATAGAAGGAGATCCTTTTGGTTTTTGTAATAAAAGCGCTTGTTCAACAGCCCATTTTTGATGATCATGAATGAGAAGCTCTACAGCAAGTAAAGGAGACATCCACCGCAAAACATGATCTTCCTCACAGTTTTCAGTTTGTGTCTGCACCATGTTCGCAATATAAAAGAACCCATCGTTTAAATAATAAGTATCTTCTTTTTCCGCATAAAAATATCGCATTGCATTACCGATATATTGATTAATTTCAATTGCCCATCCTAATTCCTCTAGTAGTTCACGATGTAAGCATTCATCTTTTGTTTCGGTACCTTCCATACCGCCACCAGGTAAAAAATAACGGTCTCCTTTTTGGATAATAGCAATGTTTGAAGAAGTTGAGTTAAAAATAATTGCATAACAACTAGGCCGTAATACATATTGCTCAGTAGGCTTTTTATAGCCAAAAGTAAGTTTAGATATCATAAAACACGTCACCTCTCTATAAAATACATAAAATAGATAATAAGGTAAAAATGGAATTGTATAAGTATAATCTTACGAGATTGGAGTGATAACAAAATGATAAATCGAAAGTGTTCGCGCTGTAAAGAAATAACAGGTACATTGCACGGTGGTAAAAAAATTAAGGAAGAATTTTTATGTGAAGACTGTTTGCAAAAAGGAATTGCGAGTGGGGAAATCGAATTATCACAAGTGGAAGAAAAACAAACTTCATATCTTTCTATAAAAATATTAAAAATAATGAGTGTGATTTATTTAATAGGATCAATTTTAATGGCTTTTTCAACTGGTCCATTTATACATAATCTTGGGTTTGATGAAATATCTATTTCGGGATCGGAATTAGGTTTAATAAGTATTGTTATGTTAGGTTCTATATTTCAGTCAGTTCTTGTATTTTGCGGGATATGGGTATTTATCCTTTTAGTAGAAACAGTCATTAAAATTTATGAAAAAATGAAGTGAGTGAGAGGGAGAAACGTATGCGAGTAAGAAACATCCAAGGGGAAGATTATGTAAAGATTCATTCTGTTTTAAATGATTGGTGGGGCGGGAGAGACATGGCTGCTATGTTGCCAAAATTATTTTTCGTTCATTTTCAAGAATCAAGTTTTATCATTGAAGAAGATGGCGAAACGTTAGGTTTCTTATGCGGATTCTTTTCGCAAACGCATAAAGAGGAAGCGTACGTTCATTTTATCGGGGTAAATCCGAAGTATAGAAGAAGAGGAATCGCATCGACATTGTATTCTTATTTCTTTGATGTCGCTCGTGCAAATAACCGTAAAGTTGTAAAAGCAATCACATCACCAGTTAATAAAAAATCGATACAGTTTCATAGGGAGATTGGCTTTCAAATTGAGGCTGGGGATGATGAAGTAGAGGGTGTATCGGTACATACAAATTATGATGGGAACGGCGGTAGTAGAGTTTTATTTTTGAAACATGTGTAAAAGTAGGCTAGCGAAAAGTTAGCCTTTTTGTTGTGAGGAGATAACAAGTATGGAGAATAAACAAAGTAGAAATGAGTATGTAAGACGCATACATAAGGTTCAAGATTATATAGAATCCAACATCGATAGTTCACTATCTATTGAAGAGCTAGCCGATGTAGCAGGATTTTCTAAATATCATTTTCATCGGATTTTTAAAGGAATAGTAGACGAGCCGTTATCCCGGTATGTGAATCGCTTGAAGTTAGAAAGGGCAACGAACCTTCTTACATACCGTTCGGATATGACGGTTACTGATATCGCTTACCATTTTGGTTTCACAGATTCAGCAGTTTTCTCCCGTACATTTAAAAATTATTACGGTGTAAGTCCGTCTCAATATCGAAACCATAATAGCAAGAATTGCAAAGACGTAAGAAGAACTTCTCAATACAATGAATGTAAGAAGGTTCGAGGAAATGTTGAAATTGTAACAGCGGACGATATAAACGTCGCATACATAAGACATATCGGTACATATAGGGAGTTAACTATAGCTTTTCCAAAAATGATAGAGAAATTATTTCATTACGCAGCTAAGCAAAACTATCATGTATTTGAGGATACGAAAGTATTAACCATTTACCACGATCATCATGAATTTACTGAGGACTATCATTTAAGAACAAGTTTATGTATAACAATTCCGGATGCGTCCGCAGTAGAAGCGAGTGATATTGGAATAATGCTAATACCTTCTGGAAAGTATGCAGTAGGGCATTTTGAAATATTCCAAGATGAATATAAAGGAGCATGGGATTTTATATACGGTGAATGGCTACCAAATAGCGGATATAAACCGAGAGATGCGTATCCTTTTGAAATGTATAAAAATGACCCAAGGCAGCACCCAGAAAATAAACATATAGTTGATATATATGTACCCATCGAACCTTTTTAATTATAGGTTAAAGGGGAAGGAATAATGAAAACTGCTGAAAAGTTAGATCAGATTATAAAAGAAGAATATGAAAATATGAATGGTATGTTAGTAGCGCAGAAAGGTAATATTATTTTTGAAAACTATTATAACGGGCATGGTCCAGATGATGCATTTCATGTAGCGTCAGTTACAAAAACGATAATCTCTGCGCTAATTGGGATATGTATAGATAAGGGCTATATAAAAAGCGTTGATCAAAAAGTAATAGAGTTTTTTCCTGAATATAAACGTAAGGCATCTGAAATAACAGTGCGACACCTACTTACAATGACAGCTCCATATCCTTTTGTAGACTGGCAGGAACCGTTAGAAGAATTATGTACACAACCAGACTGGGTACAGTATACACTTCATAGAATTGGGAACGGCGGAGAGATTGGATCTTTTAAATATTCATCTGCAGGAGCGCATGTACTATCAGCAATTATCACGAGTACAACAGGAAAAAGTGCGCGTGAATTTGCGAATGAACAGCTATTTCGGCCACTCGGTATGAGAGAAATTCCAAACTACAATATGAAAGCGTTTGGATTTGATGACTTATTCGGAAAAGATGTAAAAGGATGGGTTCATGATCCAAATGGTATTTCGACAGGTGGCTGGGGACTAACGTTAACAGTTAAAGATATGGCTAAGTTTGGACAGATGTATTTGAATGAAGGTATTCATAATGGAAAACAAATTCTATCAAAATCATGGATAAAAGAATCGACAACAATGAACCAAAATCAATATGGTTACTTATGGTGGTTACGAGAAGAAGATGGAATCTTTTCATACTGTGCAATGGGTGATGGTGGGAATATGATTTGTTGTATTCCAGAGAAGGAATTGGTAGTGGTGATTGCGTCTGAAATTATACCGAATGCAGGGGATAGATGGGAATTGATTAAAGAGTGCATATTTCCTCATTTAAAAGATTAATATAAGTGTTGTAAGAACAAAATTGTTCAACTAAGATTATAAAACTTCAACACCTATACGATTATTAAATAATTGCAAGGTGTTGAAGTACTTTATAATCTATTAAAGCTGCTTTCAACTAAAAGAAGAAACATCTTTTTTCTTAGCTGTTTAACTATTTTTTAACCTTGTGAAGTATAAGATACATCGTGCCCAGCACAATTACTAGTAAGGTAAATTTAATTAATTCTATTAGGCTGGCATCCCACTTGTTTTGTACGACATCTGTTAAATAAAATACATTAAACATACCATGTAAAATTGCGGGTGATATTACAGAACCGCCATATTCTCTCGTGTACGTTAAAATTATAGATAATATAAATAATAAAGAGAGATAACTTAATATTCCTAGAAGCTGAAACTCATAATTTTTATAAAAGATTGCTATTGGTAAATGCCATGAAGACCAAAGTAAAGCTATAATAATAGCTGTTTGCATGAATGAATATTTTTTTCGTAAACAGTAATGAAAATTCCCACGCCATATAATCTCTTCTAATAATGCAGATAAAGATCCGACTGTAAGACCAACGAGCAAGAGAAATCCTAACTCATTCCAATGATTATATAAGAACTTTATATCATAAATATAAAAATAAAAATGAAGGCATAGTCCTAGAAGTAGTGGAAATAAAATGGAGAAAATTAGTGTTTTTATTTTTGGACGTGAAATTCCAAATGTATGAACTATTTTTTGTTTCTTATATAATGTTTGAAATAAAATAACAGCTAAAAGTGGAACAACCATTGTAAACCCCAAATAATTACGACCATTTTCTATGTTCAGCAAGATGATATATACAAGTGATGTGAGAAAATAAATACATAATGTTGAATGATAAACTATGTGTTTATTCATATTCTTCACCTGCCTAAGTATGTATAAGTAGTTAATCGAATATCCGATATTTTAATTATATATGAAATGGAAATCGACAGAATGAATATTTCCATATTATTGTTTTTAACATAGAAAAAGTGTCGAAATTATATATATTGAACTTGTAGAAAAAATTTAATTATCCTCCGTAACTTTTCACAACAAAAAATCGTTAAACAAAAGAATAGATTTTTTATTACGAATGGGGGAGAACCATGAGAATTCTAATACTAGGCGGTACACGATTTTTAGGCAGAGCTTTCGTAGAAGAGGCGTTGAAAAGAGGGCATGAAGTTACATTATTTAACCGCGGAACAAACAAAGAAGTTTTTCCTGAAGTGGAACAGCTTATCGGTGACAGAAATGGTGATGTATCAAGTTTAGAAAATCGAAAATGGGACGTTGTCATAGATACATGTGGATTTTCTCCACATCACATTAGAAATGTTGGAGAAGTACTTAAAGATAATATTGAACACTATATATTCATCTCAAGCCTTTCCGTATATAAAGATTGGATTCCACATCATATAAAAGAAGACTATATATTACAACCTGAACCGACGGAAGAGCAAATAAAGGCTGTAGAGAATGGTGAAATATCTCCTTATGAGCATTATGGTGCGCTGAAAGTATTATGCGAAAAAGAAGCAGAGAAGTATTGGCTGGGGCGTGTTTTACACGTAAGAGCAGGACTTCTTTCAGGAATGTTCGATTATACAGATCGACTTCCATACTGGATTCAGCGTGTAGCAAAAGGAGGAGAAGTGTTAGTTCCAGGAAGAAAAAAACGTCCAGTGCAGATAGTTGATATAAAAGATGTTGCATACTTTGGACTCAACATGGCAGAAAAAAATAAAGCAGGTATATTCAATGTTACAGGTCCGAATGATGATTTGACGATGGAAGAACTATTAAATACGTGTAAAAAGGTTACGCATAGTGATGCTGGATTTGTTTGGGTAGACGAATCGTTTATGAGTGAACATAATGTGCAGCCTTGGACAGAGATGCCTTTATGGATTCCGGAAACTTTTCCATTAGAAGGGGAAACGAAGCCGTGGAAAGGTGGATTTTCAATTAGTGTCGAGAATGCTGTGAAAGAAGGGCTTACTTTTAGAAGAATAGAAGAGACAGTTACAGATGTGTATGAGTGGATGAAGAGCACAGACGAATGGGAATTAAAAGCAGGTATTTCAAGGGAAAGAGAAAAGATGTTATTGGATAAGCGGTATGAAAAAAAGAGAGTTTAAATAAGAATTTTGTGAAAAAAGGACTCTGTTTATTGGTTAAACAGAGTCCTAATATGAATCTACCACTCAATCGGTTCTTCCCCATACATCTCCCATAGCTTAGGAAACATCTTTTTTAAACCTTCTTCATCGTCTTCATCCCAGTCAAATTCAAAATCAACATCGTCGAATTCTTCATTAGATAAGACATGGTAAAGTGTAAAGTAAGTATCATCATGTTTTTCTAGTGTGCAATGTGATTGTAACATATGTATATGCACTTGTAATGATGAAAAATAAGAGTTTAGAAAATTCGAAAATGATTGAATGAAGTGAATAAATTTAGTAACCTTATTTGTACAGTAATTACATAATTGTTTTGTGATAATTTGATATTTATATAAAGGGGTGTTACGGATGGATCTTACGTTTAAATTAGAGGAAACATGTTTTAATTACCGAGTCGGAGCAATTTGTAAACATGATAATAAAATACTCATTCTGCAAGGTGACGGTGAAGGTTTTTGGTATGTACCCGGCGGAAGAGTGAAAATGCTAGAAAATAGTGAAGATGCGTTAAAACGAGAGCTTGCTGAAGAGTTAGCGGTTTCTATTGAGATAAAGAGATTATTATGGTCAGTAGAAAATTTCTTTACACTTTCTGAGCGAAAGTTTCATGAGATTAGTTTTTATTATAAAGTAGAGCTACATGAATTACCTGCAAATGGAGCGGATCAATATATTTTGGAAGAAGAGGGTAGAACGTATTTGTTTAGATGGGTGCCAGTAGAAGAACTGCATACATATAACTTACAGCCTGCATTTATAAAAGAGAAAGTAAAGGATATAGCAGTACATACAGAACATATCGTTTTACAAAAATAAACGTATTCGGAGGGAAAAAGGGTGAAGGGGACTAAAAAAGAGGTACATATAAATGACAAAGTAATTCGTTACACACATATCGAAAAAGGTTCTAGTACGGTTTGCTTTATGTTCTCAGGTTCAGGATATAATTACGATAAGCCGTTATTTTATTACGCGACGATGCTTATGCTTGAACATCAAATTGATGTTGTACATATTCATTACTCTTACGACGAACAGGTAATGAATAAACCAATAGAAGAACTAACGAAAGTAATGATGAATGATATTAATCCTATAATGAATGAAGTATTAAAAGATGAGCAATACAACGAGACGATGTTTTTAGGGAAGTCACTCGGAACAATTCCGATTGCAAATGATTTAATGAGAAGAGACAATTTTTTAAAGTCGAAAATGATAGTACTTACACCTTTACTAACTTTTGAATCTATTTTTGATTCTATTTTACATAGTCGTCACGAAGGGCTTTTAGTTATTGGGGATAAAGATCACCATTATAATGCAAATCAAATTGATCAGTTATATAAAACGAATTTAACGATTGACGTTGTCAAAAATGCAAATCATTCTGTAAATGTTGGGGAATATGAAACAGAGAATTCAATTGAAGCACTAGCAAAAATAATAGAAAAGCTTCAAGAAGTTGTTGGGAAAAAATAACTTATCAATACATGCAAAAAGAGGTGCAATTTGCACCTCTTTTACTTTAATAAGCCTTCAACACATGGAGCAAATAATCTTTCCGGTTCAGCGGATTATAATCAACACGTTTTCGAGTAGGGAAGGGAGGTTTCAGTTTTGTGAAACCAGCTGGCTTCGTTGTAAATATGCCTTCTCCTTCTGTAAAGGAATGGAGCATGCGTTTAAAATTCTCTGTTTTTGCAACAGGTAATGAACCTGTTAATTGATAAGAATCATTATTGAATATAGGCTCTGCAAAAGTCGCTGGAATGGCAGCGAGCTTATACATTGCGGTACTAATTGCATGCTCTGGTACAGTTAATTCAAACTCATTTACTGGTTCATATACATATGTTTCAGCTTGCTTTAAAGCATCCATTAAAACGAGCGGCGTTAAGTTTCTAAAGTCACTCGCTGTTGTAACAGGACTAGCATAACCTGTATGCGTTAACGTGACAGAAATGTCCGTAACTTCCCATCCATATAAACCTTGTTTTAACGTTTGAAATACAGTATCTTCAATCGCTTTATGAAATGCTAAAGGTAGTGAGCCAAGTTCAACGCCTAATTTATATGTTATGCCAGAATTAAGTTCACCACGCTCGACTTTAAAGCCAATTGTTGCGTAAAAAGGATTCGCTTTTTCACCCATCACTTCAACGGAATTCCCAATGCCAATTGGTTTCTCCATACATACAACTCGCGTACCTGAAAAAGTAACCTGCAAATTATATTTCTCAAAAAGTGTCGTTTCAATTACTTCTTTTTGTACTTCACCGAACAGGCGAATGTATAGTTCGTTATGAACATCGTCTTTCCACACTTGAATGAGTGGATCTTCTTCACATAGTTCCATAAGTGCAGCGTATAAATCATGAATTCGTTCTTTAGGTACTGCATCAATGGCTGCTTCCATTTGTGGTTCGGCAAAGTGAATATCTTTTATATAATCGGTCCGTTTACCGATAATATCACCAATTTTTATATCGCTTAGTCCCCACACTTTACAAAATTCTCCACAAGGAACGATAGTAGATTGAACAGCATTTCCGTTATGAAACATGCACATTTTTTTAATCTTTTTCTTATGTGGTAGAGACTGATCGCGCTGTATATGAACATATTTTCTAACGTGTAAGTTACCAGAAAAAACTCTTACATATGCAATCTTTTCCCCAGAAGGTTCACGTTCAATTTTAAAAACAATACCGGACAATTCTTCATCTTGAGACGGATTATTAGCTGGAAGTAAGGATGGAATATTTTCAAGTAGTTCAGTTACTCCTATACCCGTCAGTGCTGAACCGAAGAAGATCGGATACAGATTTGCTTGTTGTATTTGTTTTTCAAGTTCTTCTCTTAATAGTGTGTCCGTTACGATTTCGTTATTTATAAATGACTCAAGTAATGATTCATTATAAGGTGCTAATCGTTCTATACAATCGTCATATGATTTATATTCAATAATACGAGCTTCCTTTGTTCCTTCATTTTGGACAGAATAGAAGGGGAATGTTTCATTTGAAAGAATCGTTTTTATTTGCTTTACAACTTTTTCAGTATTTGCACCACTACGATCAATTTTATTAACAAATAAAATCGTCGGTATGTTGAGTTTCTGTAATGTCTGCATTAAAATCTTCGTTTGTGCTTGCACACCCTCAACGGCAGAAATAACTAAAATCGCACCGTCCAAAACGCGGAATGATCGCTCCACTTCAGCGATAAAATCAGCGTGTCCAGGTGTATCAATGACATTTACTTTTACATCATCAATAAAGAAAGAAACGACAGATGCTTTAATCGTAATTCCGCGTTGTCTTTCTAATTCCATTGAGTCAGTTTGCGTACTTCCGCTATCAACTCGGCCAACTTCTTTAATCACATTCGTTTCATAAAGAATACGCTCAGTCAAACTCGTCTTGCCAGCGTCTACGTGCGCGACAATCCCTATATTTATTGTTGTCATATATCAATATCCTCATTTCATTTTCCATTTTCATATCCTCATTTCTATTTGTGTATTGCCGCATTATAATCACTCTCCAGTCATTTAAATTATTACTATTATAATGTAATTTACATTTTTTGTAACGCTACAAAGCGCCTTAATTTGGAAAAAATAAAATAAAAACAAAATGCTTGCATTCTAAATCGATATAGATTATATTAATTGACATATCAACTATTGATACATCAAATGTTTTTGTTTTGATTGTAAAGGAGGGGTAATGTGACAAGTTCATGCTCAAAAGAAGCGATTATTTTATATAAATTACACTTTCTAAATAAAGAAGTAAGTTCGAAATTTGAAGGGTGTACGGGTATGAGCCAGTCTCGATTAGAGCTTATACTTCAGTTATTTGAAGTAGGTGAAATTAGTCAAAAAGCACTTCAGCAAGAAGTGAACATTGATAATGCCGCGATAACGAGGCATTTAAAACAGCTAGAAGCAAACGGAATGATTGTAAGACGTAAAAATCCAGACGATAACAGAATTACGTTAGTTTCTCTTACTGAAGAGGGACGAAATAAAATTCAGGCGTTTCAAGAGGAAAAAGAACGTTTTGCAGCATCGGCATTTAAAGGATTAAGTGAAGAAGAACGCGACAATCTTTTAAATATGTTAATTCATATTCAAGAAAACATAAAAGAACTTTAAAAAAGGGAGAATACAACTATGACTAACTCAGTAAAAACAAATGATTTTAACGAAATTTTAACAGGACGTCGTTCGATTCGTAAATACGACCCATCAGTGAAAATTAGCAAAGAAGAAATGACAGAAATTCTTACAGAAGCAACACTTGCACCATCTTCAGTAAACATGCAGCCATGGAGATTCGTAGTGATTGAAAGTGACGAAGCGAAAGCAACACTTGCGCCACTTGCGAAATTTAATCAATCTCAAGTAGAAACTTCTTCAGCAATGATCGCTTTATTTGGTGATTTAAACAACTTTGATAACGCAGAAGAAATTTACGGTACAGCAGTAGAGCGCGGTTTCATGCCAGCAGAAGTAAAAGAAGACCAGATGAAAAAACTTTCAGCTTACTTCTCAATGGTTACACCAGAAGTAATGAAAGATACTGTACTTATTGATGGTGGTCTTGTAGCAATGCAATTTATGCTAGCAGCTCGTGCTCACGGTTATGATACTTGTCCAATTGGTGGTTTTGAAAAAGACCAAATCGCTGAAGCGTTCGGATTAGATAAAGAACGTTACGTACCAGTTATGTTAATTTCAGTCGGAAAAGCGGCTGACAGTGGTTACCAATCAGTACGTCTTCCAATTGAAAAAGTTGCAGAGTGGAAGTAATTTTAAAGAAATAAGTGAAATATGAGAGGGGAAACACCATGATTATTATTCACGCAATATTTCAAGTAGATCCAGCGAAACAACAATCATTTTTAGAAGAAATTCATCCGCTAATTCATAGTTCAAGAGAAGAAAGTGGAAATGTGTCTTATGATTTATATAAAGATACAGAAAAAGAAAATGTGTATACGATGGTAGAAGTATGGAAAGATGAAGTAGCGGTTGCGAGTCATAATACGAGTGAACACTTCACATCTTTCGTTAGCAAAGCAAAACAGTATTTAACTGCTCCTCTTGATATAAAAGCTTATAATGGAGAGTTAGTGAAATAATGAGAAAGATGACTTTAGCTTATAGTGCTAAGGTCATCTTTTTTATTTTGACAGGAATATATTTACTTTTATCGTAATGTGTTATAATTTGGAAAATAATAATTCTTAATTTTCAGAACAAAAGAAAATGGGGGGATAAATAGATGAACACATTAAAGAAAATCACTAATAATATTTCGAAAGTTATTATAGGAAAAGATGAATCCATAGAACTTGCAGCCATTGCTCTAATAGCAAAAGGACATATTTTATTAGAAGATGTACCGGGGACAGGAAAAACAACACTAGCGAAAAGTTTGGCTAAAAGCGTGGACGCAAAATTTCAAAGAATACAATTTACAGCAGATACTTTGCCCGGAGATGTTATTGGTCTTGAATATTTTAATGTGAAGGAATCGGATTTTAAAACGAGGTTAGGTCCTATTTTTGCAAATATAGTATTAGTGGATGAAATTAATCGGGCTGTACCGAGAACACAATCTTCGTTACTCGAAGTTATGGAAGAGCGTACTGTTACAATTGCAAAACAGACGCATTCATTACCAGAACCTTTTTTAGTAATTGCAACGCAAAATCCTCTTGAATCTGCGGGTACATTTCCTTTACCTGATGCTCAATTAGACCGATTTTTACTTACGATTCGCCAAGGTTATCCTACGAGAGAAGCTGAAAAGGAAATGATGAATCGGTTTCAAACGAATGATCCGTTAGAAACGTTACACCCTATTATTTCAAGTGAAGAAATTATTATGATGCAAAAGCGTGCAAGAGAAGTGTTAGTAGGAAATGATGTGCAAGATTATCTTCTTGAAATTATTGAGGCAACGCGTAAGCATGAGCTAATTGAAATTGGTGTAAGTCCGCGGGGGACGTTGGCATTTATGAGAGCGATTCAAGCACGGGCTATATTAAATGAAAGAGATTACTGTACGCCAGATGATGTAAAACAACTTGCTGCTTCCATATGTGCTCATCGTTTAACGTTAACAATTGAGGGAGAGATGAAAACGACGAAAGAACAAATTATGAAAGAAATTCTTCATACGATTAATGTGCCGGTGGAGAATGTACGATGAATCAACAGCTTGTGTATACACCTTTAGCGGAGCCTTTCGTAATAGGAGTTATGTCAGTTGTAGCCGTTATTTTAAGTGTATTTTCAAGTAATCTACTCATATTATCTCTCGTATTTTTGTATGTAATTTTAATAGGTGCTATGTATGTATATATACGTAAAGTATCTCGTGTTCAATGGGAATACAGTCAAGGGAATTCGAACGTTTTTATAGGTGAAACGAACAGATGCAAAATAAAAATTTCAAACAAATCAATTTTTCCTATTTTTAATGTTGTATTTCGATTTAAATGTGAAAATAAGCTAACTTGGAATCATGATGATATAAACAAAAATCATAGTACAGGTTCAAATTATTATATGAATTTTAATTTAAAAGGAAGGGAGTCAGTTTCATTTGATTTGCAAGTTGTAGCGTTAAAAAGAGGCATCGCGAAATGGGAAGAAGTTGAAATTGTGATTACCGATCTCTTTGGATTTATAACGAACCATATCACATATAAACAAGTTGATACGCCCTCTTATTTAGTCTTACCAGCTGTTCCGAAAATACAAGTTCCGGAATTACAAGAATGGTCACGAGGATTTCGAAAAGCGATGTCTTCACCCTTATATGATGAAACGAAAGTAATGGGAGTAAAGTCTTATGAAAATGAGGATTTTCGTTCCATCCACTGGAGTGCAACGGCGAAAACGGGGACGATAACTGCGAAAAAGTATGAGCGAACGCAATCAGATAAATACGCGATTTATCTCAACTTGCAAAATAAAAGTGGTGTTTCTTTGCGAAATGATACAGAGGAACTAATCGAATTAACGGCGGGTATATGTAAACAATTGCTCATGCAAAACTGTTCATTTGAAGTATGGATCAATAGTGTAAAAGATAACGGTTTGCTACATATAAAAAATGGGGATAATCGGAAACACTTGCAAAATGTATTAAGGGTACTTGCCTCGATATCAGACCAAGATACGCCTGTATCTTCTTCTTATTTTTACACAGCAGGCTTTCGTCGAAAGGAACTGGATGCGGTTCCTTTAATCCTTGGTACTTCACCAAAGAAATACAGTAGAACGAATAAATGGATTGTAATGAAAGAATAAGAAGGGGCTTATGTCATGGCGAATAAAAAGCGACATATGAAAGTGAAGTTATGGGGTGTAAGAACTTTAATCATACTTTTCTTTGCGATTAGTGCGATAACGTTATCACAAGGTGTTGTGTATGTACAAGACATAGTAAAAGGGCTTTTTTCTAATAAGACGGAGATAATATCAGAAAGAAATTATGATTTTACTAGTGTAGACGCACAGTTTGATGAACCTGAAAGAATTATAGATGAAGAAACAGGAGTTGTAGATACAAGAACGAAAATAGATAGGGAAATTCCACTTTTTGTACGAAAAAATTCATGGACTGATGTGTTTTCTGTTCTTTCAAATTCATGGATTAGTGTCATTTTTTATGTAATTATTGCAGTGGTCATTTTATATGCTGTTTATAAATTAATGAGGAAAAAGGTAACGAAATCAGAAATAGAACAGGATAAACAATCGATAAAAAAAGAAAATACGGATAGAACCGAAAAGAACAAGAAAGTGATGCATCAGTTTGAACAGCCGTTACCTAAAGATACGATAAGGAAAACATTAGTTGAATGGGAAAGAACTTTACCATTTCACGAACAGAGAAGGTCCTATGAAACGATGCAACAATGGTTAAGCAGAATTTGTAGAACGAGGGATATTATTCCGATATATGAGTCTGTCCGATATGGAGAAAAGACATATACGGAGTTAGATGTGGAAGAAATAATGAAGTGGGTAGAGGGAGATGGGAAGGTGGATACGTAAATATCCACCTTTACTTTTTTGTAGAGAAATTTGATTATCATGAATCATTTTCATATATAAAACTGCCTCCAAATAAGAAAATGAAATTAACTGTAAATTAACTTTATTTACTTATACTTCATTACATGTTAACCTATACTTAATTTTTATAAATTATAATTAATTTTTAAGTTTTTTAAGGGTGTGAAAATGTAATGAAATCGGTATTAAAAAGCATACTTATTTCCTTTGTTTTTTCTGCTGTAAGTATGTGTTGGTTGCTGTTCTTATTATTTAAAGGGGACGGAGACTGGTTATTGTCTTGGGTAGGCGTATTCATGGCATATTTATCTTTGTATACTTTAATAGATTTATATTGTAAAAATACATACGATAAAAAAATAAATAAATGGCTTATAAAAACAGCGGTGACTAGCTTTAGTTTTGCGGTATTAGGAATCTCGTTTTGTATCATACACGAGCTATTAACACCATGGAGTCTCAGTTTAATGGTGTGGTATTGGTTGGTAATGTTAGTGTTATTTTTAACGACCATAATCTCATTAGTCAGTCTCGTATTTGTGAATCGTAAAAATCACAATTTCACCAGTGGATATAGAATGCTCATACTTCTAAATATATTTCTTACATTAGGTCCAGTATTATGGCCACTATTACTTTCTATTATTGGAAATGGAATGAATGCTAGTGCAGGCTGGTAAAAATGAACTTAGATTAGTTGTGTAAAGAATAGGATGAAAAGTTGATATAGAATTTTAAATGTTTATGAGAACATGTTTACATAAAAAATGAAAACATGTTCTCTTTTTATTTGCATGCATAACTCTTCCTCAGTTTACTTTATTTAAATTTAAACGTAAGTATTTCGTAAGGAATGGATAAGAAAAAAGAGAGTTTTATCATATAGGATGAAAGTATAGCTTGAATCAATACGATATGAATAGGGGAGAGAAATCCTTATGAAAAAACGTAATTCAATGAAGTTAGCAAGTTTGACAGTTTTATTAGCGGGTACTACTCTATTTACAACTGGTTTTACTGTGAAAGCAGAGTCTACTCAAAGTATTTCTAATTCGTCAAAAGTACATGATCAAAAGAATCAGAATGGCTGGAAACAAGTATTGCAGGAAACAATCAAAATTGGAGCACCAGGGGTATTAGCTAAGACATCTAATAAAGGAAAAATTAGTAGTTATACTGCTGGCGTAGCAGATTTAAGTACAAAGAAACCGATGAAATCAGATTATCGCTTTCGAATTGGTAGTGTGACGAAAAGTTTTACCGCCACGACTGTTCTTCAATTAGTAGGAGAAAATCGCGTACAACTTGATGATTCAATTGAGAAGTGGCTACCGGGTCTCGTTCAAGGAAATGGGTATGATGGTAATCAAATTACGATACGTCAACTTTTGAATCATACGAGTGGTATCGCTGAATACTTAAAGTCAAAAGATGCTGACATAATGAATTCGAAAAAAACGTATACAGCAGAAGAAATAGTGAAAATAGGTCTTTCTCTACCTCCAGATTTCTCGCCGGGTAAAGACTGGTTGTATTCAAACACAGGATATGTAATATTGGGAATGCTAATTGAAAAAATAACTGGTAATAGTTATGCGGAAGAAATCGAAAAGCGAATTATTGAACCTTTGGACTTGTCAAATACGTTTTTACCAGGTAATTCACCTGTCATCCCAGGAAAGAATCATGCTCGTGGATATGTGAAAATGGAAGAAACAGGCGAGTTGAAAGACATTACGTATTATAATCCGAGTTTAGCTAATGCAGCTGGAGATATGATTTCTAATGCGGATGATTTAAACAAGTTCTTTTCATCTTTACTCGGTGGTAAGTTACTGAAGGAACGCGAGCTAAAAGAAATGCTTACTACAGTTCCTATAGAAGGAAAAGGGATTGGTGATGGATATGGTCTTGGAATCTATGAGACAAAACTTCCAAATGGTGTCTCAGTATGGGGTCACGGAGGATCAATTCCTGGGTTTATGAGTTTTGCTGGTGGAGTAATTGGAGGCAAGCATACATTTGCTGTCAATGTTAACTCTTTAGGTCCAGTTGATATTCTTACACAGTTTGATAAAATGATGCAAGTTGAATTTAATAAATAATAGATGAAAAGAGTTCTACTATAGAGGTATATAAGGACTTGTATGTAATTTAATTGTTATTAAAATATAGTCTTAAAAAACCCGAATCATGAGCAATTTACTTCCCATGATTCGGGTTTTTTATGTGCTGTTACAAGAAAAGTAATGATGTATTTTAATTTTTTTTATTTTACTATAAATCTATTATATTTATTTGATATTTCTTATTTATAGTGACTTTTACATTTTTAAAATATTGCAACATACAAAGGTAAGTAGTTCTAAATTTCGGAGTTAATAATAAGTAAATTCTGATTTTTGTTGAAAAATATTTAAATGTATTTCTGTAATTTACATAATAAGGTACTTTTATCGTATGAATTAATAACAAATAGAATTAAGCATACAAAAATAGATAATTCTGATTTGCGTCTAAATGATTGACTATTATGAAATTAGTGATTAATATAGGTTTTATATTTTAATTCCATTTATATTATAAATATGTATTTTATTTCAAGTTTAAATTGTGTCTTAAACTATAATTGAATATATTGTGAAAAAGAATAAGGAGCTGGAACAGCAATAGAAAAGGCTATCTTTTCAAATTGTGTAATGAAATCAAAGGGAGGATAAATATGTATAAACAAGTAGTAGAACTGTTAGAAGAAGCGGCTATATCGTATAAACAATATACACATGAGCCAATATTAGATTATGAAACAGATAGAAAAATTAGAGAAAGGTTTAAATGTCCTATTACGGGGTTGAAGAAAAATGATTAGCATGATATTCAGTTATATATTATTAGGGATTTCATTGTCTGCACCAGTCGGTCCGATTAATGTTGCTCAAATAAATAAAGGAATAAAAAATGGTTTTTTGAGTGCATGGTTAGTAGGAGTCGGGGCGATGTCAGCAGATGTTGTAATGATGTTTTTAATTTACTTTGGTATTTCGACTTATTTAACAACTCCAGTTGCCCAGCTTTGCATTTGGATTTTTGGTTTTGTAACGATGATTTATTTGGGCTATGAAAGTATGAAAGAAGCTACTAAACAAGTTCAATATATTTCATCAGGTGAAAAAGAACATCCTTTAAAATCTTTTCTATCGGGGTTTGCTATCGCAATTTCAAATCCATTAAATATTATTTTTTGGATAGGGATATATGGATCAGTTCTAACTAGTGCTATGAATACTATTGGAAAAGAACAAGCTTTATGGTATAGTGCAGCCATTTTTGCTGGGATTATGCTTTGGGATATATTTATGGCTACATCTATTCATTTTGGTAGAAGATTTATTAATCATACAGTAATGAAATGGATTTCTATAGTAGCAGGAATTGTTTTAATTATGTTTGGAATATATTTTGGCTATGAGGCAGTAAAAGGGATTGATAGACTATTGTGAAATTATTGGTAATTAGAGTGGGTAGTTATTTTTAGAACTTTATTCATAGCGAACCTTTTGGTTTTTGAATTTGTTAATCGATGAGTATAGGCTAATTCCTTATAGTAAAAGACTTATAGAATCATTCTATAAGTCTTTTTATTGCGGTATAGAAAAATATATAGATATATTCTCTTCTCACAAAGAGAAATAAAATTCTTAACAAGAGCGATAAAATAAATATATAAGTAGTAAAGCAAATTTTAATCAAAGTAGCTTGTTTGCATTTGAAAAATCTAGAATGTTTTTAATTGCTATGAATTACTTTCACAATTTTTGTGGGCACTCCTGCAACGACAATGTTTGCAGGTACATCTTTTGTAACAACTGCACCTGCAGCAATAACTGAATTGTTTCCAATTGTTACACCAGGAAGTATGGTTGCACTAGACCCGATCCATACATTTTCACCAATTGTAACAGGGGAGGCGTATGTCGTGTTTCTTGTTTCTAAAGTTAACCCGTGATTAAGTGTGGCAATTGTAACATTCATACCAATCATACAATTGTCTCCTATTTGAATCCCACCCCTATCTTGAAAAGAACATCCAGTGTTAAAAAATACGTTTTTGCCCTTACAAAATATTCATTAGTCTTTCAAAGGTTCCAGTAAAACAACTTCACAGAAATGTTCATGTTCAAAGGGGGGAAGAAGTGAACAATAAAATAATTTGTATTCTGAAAATTGTAATTTTTGTGATTGTTAAATATAATAGGGGTACATATCGAGTGAGGTTGAATGGAAAATAGTTTAGTTGATTAATTATTTTTCATCTTAATTAATATAGCATTGGAGTTGAATACAGTGGAACAAAAGTATTTCAGATGGAGTAACAAGCAATTACGAGAACATGTTGAAATAATAGACGGTACAAGAAGCCCACACAAATTATTAAAGAATGCAACATACTTAAATTCCTATATACGTGAATGGATGCAAGCAAATATTTGGATCTATGATGACCGTATTATATATGTAGGAGAAAAGTTGCCAGAGCAGTTACATGAATGTGAAGTCATTGATTGTGATGGAAAGTATGTCGTTCCTAGTTACATAGAACCGCATGCACATCCATATCAATTATATAATCCAGAGACGTTAGCGAATCATGCGATGCAATTTGGAACAACAACTTTTATTAATGATAATTTAACTCTATTTTTCACGTTAAAGCGTGAGGAATCATTTCATTTATTAGATGAATTTAAAAAGCTTCCAGCTAGTATGTATTGGTGGTGCCGTTTTGATGGACAAACTGAATTGCAAAATGGGGAATCTTTATTTAATAGTGAAGAAATAATAGAATGGCTACAGCATGAAGCAGTTCTTCAAGGAGGAGAGCTAACAGCATGGCCAAAATTATTACATGGCGATGATGAAATGTTAAATTGGGTGCAGGAAACAAAGCGATTACAGAAAAAAGTAGAAGGACATTTCCCAGGAGCATCTGAAGCAACGTTAGTAAAATTAAAACTGTTAGGTACAGACTGTGATCATGAAGCAATGACGGGTCAAGAATCGTTAACTCGTCTTATGCAAGGTTACACTGTTTCTCTTCGAAACTCTTCCATCCGACCAGATTTAGAAGTTTTATTAAAAGAATTACTGGAATTAGGTGTGAAGCAATTTGATAGATTCTTTTTCACAACAGATGGTTCTCATCCGTCCTTTTATGAAAACGGAATGACGAATGTAATGATTACTACTGCTATAAAGCAAGGTGTTCCAGTAATAGATGCATATCATATGGCAAGTTATAATATTGCTCGTTATTATAATATGGAGCATATACATGGTTCGATTGGGACAGGGAGAATTGCTAATATCAATATTTTAGAAAGTAAAGAAAACCCAGTACCAGCGAGCGTTATTGCAAAGGGGAAATGGGTGAAGCGTGACGGTGTAAATACGCATGAAGCATTACATATAGACTGGGGTAAATGTAAAGTAACTCCATTATCATTAGATTGGTCCATAGAAAAAGAGGATATGATTTTCTCTAATAAAACGGGTATACACTTATTAAATAACGTTATTACAAAACCATATACTAGTAAAATCAACATAGAATGTAATGAATTGTCCACAGATCATGATGAATGTTTCCTTATGATGATTGCTCGTGATGGCAGTTGGCGAGTGAATACAGTTGTGAAAGGTTTTGCGAAAGAACTAGGTGGGCTTGCTAGCTCTTATTCTGGTACAGGTGACATCATTCTTATCGGAAAAAGAAAAGAAGATATGCTTATAGCTTTTCATAGAGTAAAAGAGCTTGGCGGGGGAATGGTAATAGCTGAGAAGAATGAAGTATTACATGAAATCGCATTACCATTGCTCGGAATTATGTCTAATTTAAAAATGAGTGAATTAATACAGGAAGAGAAACAGATGGTGAAATTACTACAAGAGCGTGGCTACGCGTATGATGATCCAGCATTTACAATTTTATTCTTTTCTGCGACGCACTTGCCTTTTATACGGGTAACGCCTATAGGGCTATATGATGTGAAAAGTGGAAAGGTAGTTGCTTCGCCGGTGAATTTGATAAAGCAATATTAGACGGAAAGATCCTATAAAAGATTTATTTTATAGGATCTTTCTCATTTCCAGCATAAGAATATTGTAAGCCTCAAATGATACAGTATATAAATCATTTGAGGTGATATGTAAATATGAAAAAAACATTTTACATTTTAAGCGTATTTATGTTGTGTGTATCGATACAACACGTTGTACATTCCCAATCAGATGCACCAAGGTTATCTTCGGATTGTCTCGAAGAAAGGAAAATTCGAGATGAAAAGTATGTGAAGAATATAATACAGGACATTAAATCCACATTTAATTTAAATATTGATGAACATAGTTTTTGGGAAGTAAGTAAAAGAGATCTGGAGGCTGCCCATTTGATGTATGGTGGAAAGGAAAATGATTCTTATTATAATTCGCTAACTAAAATTTATGATAGTGGTGGATTTCGCGAGCAGCCTAGCTTATTTGTGACGGCGCAAGAAGCATTTTTACTTTATAAAGAAAAAGATAATATAAATGTAATGAAACACTTAAACCTAGATGTTGAAAAAGGGGAATGGGTCGTTATAAAAACGAAAAAGAAGAAAGGGAAAAAAGTGAAATTCAAACCGTTACAATGTGAAAAAGATTATTTGAAAAAGAGAAATGAGTACCATAATCTAAAATGAAATAAAGAGAGTTTTGAAGGGAGGAAATGTTAATCATTGTAAATTAAGTCATAGAAATCTCTAGTAATTTCGCCATAAAAAACGTCATTTTTAATGTTTAAAATGACGTTTTTATTTATTCTTAAAGCTTTTGCATCACAGTTTCAATCCTCTTCACCAAATCAGCTGACACGTTATGAAAATACTCTAACACTATCTTTCTAATATCATCGGATATAACTTTCAAATCACCAGCTAAGTTTTCGGCAAGATGTTCTTTTTCTATCGGTTTTAACTTCGTATAAAATTCACCAGCCTGCGTAAAGTCATCTTGTTTCGTTATTGAAGTTCTTTCAATTTTACCTTCAACGTATCTTCCGTCACCGCTCGTTATTTGATTAGCAGGTGTCCAATTTTGTTGCTTGTTAATCGTTAATTTCCGAAATTCGGGACCAATTCTTCTTCTTTGAGAATCACTATAAATGTTAGCTCGCCCTTGCAACATTTTATCATCTGATAATTCAGCACCGTCTAGTAAATTAGAAGGGGAGAAGGTGACTTTTTCTACTTGTTCCATATAATTTTCAGGGTTTTTATTTAATACCATTTTGCCTACTGGTATAAGAGGATACACCTTTTCATCCCATACTTTTGTATCATCTAGAGGGTCATAAGAAAGATGCGCTTCATCTTTCGGGTCCATGAGCTGGACATATAAACCATATTCCACTGGTTTACCGTTTGCAATTGCATCATATAAATCTTTGCCGCTATAATCTGGGTTTTCGGCAGCCAGTTTATTTGCTTCCTCGCTAGTAATGAATTGTACACCTTCAAATGGGTACCAATGATACTTTACATACTTTCGATTGCCTTCTGCATTTCTCCAAACATATGTATTTACACTATGTCCTGGGATGTGGCGAAGGCTTTTGGCCGTACCATTATCAGAGTACAAACGGACAACGAAATGTATGGATTCAGGTGCTCTAGCGACAAAGCTCCAAAATCTATTAGGGTCTATTAAATTATTTTTAGGTGAAGGTGACAACGCTTGAATGGTTTCAGGGAAACGCATCGGATCGCGTACAGAAAAGACAGGAATGTGATTACATAATAGATCGAAAATACCTTCTTCAGTATAAAATTTTGTAGAAAAACCGCGTACATTTCTAGAAGTATCAGGTGTTCCTTTCGTGCTAACAGCTAATGAAAATCGCACCATAACGGGAACTTTCTCATTAGCATTTTGTAGGAAATTTAGTTTAGTATGTTCGGGCATTGGATAGATTGTTTGAAAATAACCGAACGCACCAAATCCTTTTACATGAACAGGTCTTTCTAAAATTTTTTCGTGAATAAATTGTTGTAACGCCTCGTGAAGCACACTATCTTGCTCTAGAACAGGTCCACGTGAACCAACTGTTTGGGAGTGAAGTATAGCTTGTTCATTACGTTCTCCATTATCATTAAAGTCTTTCCTTAGTAAAGATTGTCTCTGTTTATCATAGTGTTCATTCATCAATATAGCCTCCAAATCTTTTTCGTCCATTGTTACTAAATATGATTTTATAGCCTTGATTATGTATAACACGCTAAGTTCAAACTAGTTACAGACCGCTAGATGAGAAAAACGCGTATGTAGTGGACCTGTTGAAATAGAAGAAATTATGGAAAAATGAATATCGGGAAGAACATTACTATTAAAATTTCAATCTTAAAAATGAATTTATACATGACTTTATAGAAAATGAACATAAATAAAACAGGGAAAATAACTAGGAGGAATGTAACATGTCGGATTGGTTTCAATTAGATAAAGAGTATATGATGTCAACGTACTGTCGTACAAAGCTTGCGATAGAAAGAGGAGCAGGGTGTAAGCTGTATGATGTGGATGGTAAAGAGTATATAGATTTATTTTCTGGTGTCGGAGTAAATGTATTAGGATACAATCACCCGAAAATCGTACAAACAACAATGGATCAAGTTACGAAGTCGTTGCATTTACCGTTTCATTTTTTAAATCCAGTTGCGATTGAGTATGCAAAGAAATTAGTTGATTGCTCTTTAAAAAACGGAAAGGTCTTTTTTACAAACTCAGGTACGGAAGCGACAGAAACGACGTTGAAATTAATTGATAAATATAGAGCTATTATGCATGAAGAACGTGAAGGAATTGTAGTGTTGAAGAATAGTTTCCACGGGCGTACGTTGGGGGCACTTCATTTTACAAGACAAGAAAGTGTATATCAAAATTTCCCGAAAACATCGATCCCAGTATATGAAGTTGAGCGCGAGAATATAGAGCAATTAGAAGAGACAATAATTCATGAAAATCCAATTGCGATTCTGTTAGAACCTGTATTAGGAAGCGGGGGAATTTATCCATTATCGGGTGAATTTTTACATGGTGTTCAAAATTTATGTGAGAAATATAATGTATTACTTATCGTTGATGAAGTTCAAAGTGGTATGGGGAGAACAGGAAAACTATTTGCTTATCAAAATTTCAATATTACACCACATATTATTCAAATTGGTAAAGGGGCAGGAGGCGGGATACCATTTGGCGGAATTATTGTAGGTGAAAAGTTATGTGATGTATTTGCACCAGGAGATCACGGCACAACATTTGCTCATTCATCAATGGGAACGGCTTTAGGTTTAACTGTATTAAATACATTACTTGACGATGGTTTAATGCAAGAAGCATATGAAACGTCACTATATTTGAATGACAAACTGCAAGACACTCAGAAAGAAAATTCTTATTATATTCAGGAAGTGCGTCATGCGGGGATGATGTTTGGGATAAGTGTGAATGACACGAATGAAAATGTGAAGAAATTACAGATTGAGTTAATGAGTAAAGGAATGTTAGTCGATGTAACACAAGGGAATATTATTCGATTACTTCCGCCGTATATTATTACGAAAGAGGAAATTGACGCATTCATTTATGAGTTTATTTCCTGTATTCATAACATAGCTGCTACAGCAAGTATTTAAAAAAATATAAAAAAATATAAAAAGCTGAAGAAGTCGCTATTTTAGCGGCTTCTTCAGCTTTTTAAAATAGTAAATTACTTAACCTAGAGAGCATCTCATTGGACAAATAATTAATTATGTGAAACAATAATAACAGATAAGGAGACGTTAATTTTCCTTAAGTGCTTCGAATTAATTTTATTCAATAAGAGAAGGTGTGCTTAAAGAAGTTAAATTAAATAAGGAGCTGTTTTATTATATGCAACAAAATAATGATTTAAATTTTGAACCTCAAGACGTTAATATTGTTAATCCTAAACAAGCCAGGAAAGCAGTAGTTGCTACTGGTATAGGGAACGCAATGGAGTGGTTTGACTTCGGATTATACGCGTATTTAGCGGTAATTTTAAGTCAATTATTCTTCTCAGGTGTTGATAATAGTGGATTGCAACTTGTACTTACATTCGGTACATTTGCAGCGGCCTTCCTCGTTCGACCAATCGGAGGTGTATTCTTTGGTAGAATAGGAGATAAGTACGGCCGAAAAATTGTGTTAAGTACTACTATTATTTTAATGGCACTTTCTACATTATTCATCGCATTACTACCAACCTATGAACAAATTGGTGTATGGGCACCAATACTACTTTTAGTTGCCCGAATGATTCAAGGCTTCTCTACAGGCGGCGAATATTCAGGAGCAATGGTTTATATCGCAGAATCTTCTCCAGATAAAAAGCGTGGTATACTCGGTAGTGGTCTTGAAATTGGAACACTCTCAGGTTACATTGCTGCATCGGTAATTGTTACCATTTTGACGTTATTGTTAACAGATGAACAAATGCTCAGCTGGGGCTGGCGTATTCCTTTCTTAATAGCTGCACCAATTGGTTTGGTCGGTTTATACTTACGCCGTCATTTAGATGAATCTCCCATCTTTGAAGAGATGGAAAAAGCACAAGAGGAATCTGAAGACAATGAACAATTTTCATTTATGGATATTATGAAATATCACAAAAAAGACTTCTTATTAAGCACAGTAATTGTCGCCTTCTTTAATATTACAAATTATATGATTCTTTCGTATATTCCTTCTTATCTAACTCAAGTACTTAAAGTCGAAGAAACAACAGGCTTACTAATTATTTCTATTACGATGGCACTTATGATTCCACTAGCACTATATTTCGGTAAATTAAGTGATAAAATTGGTAATAAACGCGTCGTGCAAATCGGTTTACTTGGTTTAACTGTATTTGCAATTCCAGCCTTTTTACTAATAGGTAACGGGCATATTGCAGCTATATTTGCAGGTATTTTCGTATTAGGTTTCTTCCTAAGTGTATATGAAGGAACATTACCTTCATTATTACCATCACTCTTTTTCACTGATGTACGTTATCGAGCACTTTCGATCTCATTTAATATTTCTGTATCGATATTTGGTGGTACAACACCACTTGTATGTTCATACTTAGTTCATGCAACCGGTAACCCGCTTGCACCGGCATTTTATTTAACAGGTGTAAGTATTATTGGATTAGTTGTATTTAGTGTACTATTCGTTACAACATCAGGACGTGCGCTAAAAGGTTCATATCCTACAGTAGAATCGAAAAAAGAAGCACACCAAATTGCTAAAGAAGATCCTGAAGAAACACTTTGGTGGCATGAAGAGTCATTAGAGATTGAAGCAGGGAAAAACGCCTCAATTTAAAAAGTAACGTAGAAGTATAAAAAGACTCCTATGAAAATAGGAGTCTTTTTGTTGTGTTATTTCTTTCTTTTCTTTAAACTCTTCTGATATGCATAGAGTTTATGGATTTCTTCCTTAAATTCATACAAAAGTACGGTGTTTTCCTCATTTGAATAACGCACTGTATTATAAGCATTACTAATAATATGACTCTGAATATTTACATCTTCTTCACTATTTATTCTATCTAACCATGCCTCAATAGTTTCTCCTCGATTTCTATTTAAAGGAGGAATTAACTTACTCTCAAGCTTAAAAATTTCTTTTCGAATTTCGTTATGTGGCGGTTTGTTTCGTTTCAAACGTTTTTGGCTCATTCCTTCTTTATCAGTGATGATAGTAGATTCAAAGACAGGTATATTTGGTAAACTGAATTGTTTTCGTTTTTTTAATATTTTCCAAACGACATAAATAGCGATAGCTGTACAAGCAATTATGGTCATGCTATTTATAAGAGTTGGATCAAAAGGACGTGGCTCCAATCCATCCTTAATTGTAGGATCTTTTAGATTTCCTTTATTCGACCAAAAATCATCTGTTTCTTTTAACGCGGCTGCTGAAAATAATGGATTGATAGCGTATCCGAACCCTAATGCAACTGCTTCTATGATAAATGAAAAAACAAGCCGAATGAAAGGAAACACTTGAATAAGTACTATACTCATTACACCAATCGTAATAATAGAAGCGAAACGTAATAACTGTTGATTCCGATTTGCCCCGGTTAACCAAAATGTAATCATAATGTGTATAACTAATAGTAACAGTTTCCCGAGCGTTGGAAAGGGAGCATAAAATATAGCCGAAACACCAAACCAAACAATACCGCCTAACGATTTTTGAACTTGGTAGCCAGGTCCGACTACATGTACGATAAAGAAGAAAAGTGGTAACATAATTGTGCCAAATAGAGAGAAAGGGAGAAAAATAGAACAACCGATTATTTGAGTCATTAACAGTATGACAAATCCTGTTGTTTTTTTCTTCATTAATTTATGAATAAGAAATACGGCAATATAGCTCGTTGCTAAAAATATAACAACAGCAACAAGTTCGCCCCTTTCTGTTAATAACGAAAGGAGGAGCAGCAGAATAAAGTCATTAACGTGATAGAGCCAAGTTTTCAAGCTTTTCCACCATCCCTTCGTTATTTATGAGAAACGTAGGTTGCGATAGAAGAGAGAGGTCATTCTCCTGCAAGCCAATGTAAATCATTGTAGAGGATCGTTCTCCTTTTCTATTTGTATAATGGAGAAATCCCTGTTTCGGAATTAGTGTGCTATCGTCTGAAATACGTGCCAATTCCTCTAAAGCTTTTGCGTAATGTGTTTGCCCTTCATTTAATGGTAAGTGCAGAGGACCACCTTCAGCTAATATACTAATAAATAATTCAAACGGTATTTGATGCTTCGTAGCGTATTGACAAATGTATGTTGCAAATGAAATAAGATCTTCTATATTATCTTTCCAACCAAACCCGCGATCAGCAGATAATGAAAGACAAATTGTCCAACTATAATTTTTAACAGGTTCATATTGCTTCGCCTGTAATTCCTGCATTTTCGCAGATGCTTTCCAATGAATGGAGCGGAAAGATTCACGTTCGTACCGTTTCACACCGATAATAGATGTTTCATCATTGTAAAAAGAAAAATTCGTTCGATATGATCCGTTTAAAAGTTGCTGAAGTTCTTGCAAACCTGCTACTTCTTTAGGTGATGGATACACAATAATTTCATTTCTTAATTTATCAAATACAGGTAAATGTACAGATAATAAATGAAAAGGATCTTTCAAAACACATTCGAATTGTTCAATTTGGAACACGCCACGCTTCGTTGCAGTTAATGATAAATCCCATTTTTGCGCTGAATGAGCAGGTTGTGAAAAAGGAAAAGAGAATAACGTTTTCGATATTTGTTCAATTCCTTGATCTTTATTCGGTAGTAGGGACGGATCTAAATGAAAATAACAAACACCGTTAACGAGTGGTATGTTTGCTCCATTTTTTAAATGAATAAAAAACTGTCCAGATTCATCAGGGAATAAACGTGTTGTTTGTTTCTCATTTATCAATTGAAATTTTTTCTCTATGTAAGCGACATATTTATAAATGAAAATCGCAAATAAATAATAAAAGAAAAAGAAAAACATAATGATTCGTTGTGGCATAAAAAATGTAAATAGTATCGCGCCTGGAACAGATAGTTGAATAATATGAAGCTGAAAAAATAAAGGTACAGTTACAACGCGCTGTCCATTCATGTTTGCTCAATCTCCACTGGTACGTCCACTTCTTTTAAAATCTTTTGCATCATTTCATTTTTTGTCGTACGTAATACGCCTTCCATTGATAAGATGATACGGTGATTCCAAACAGAAGGAACTAACAATTGTATATCTTCTGGTGTGCAATATTCTCTCCCGCGTAAAAAGGCTAAAGCTTGAACAGCACGTACTAAAGCTAATGTGGCACGTGGACTTACACCGTTAGCGATATAATCATGATTTCTTGTAGCATGAGCAAGTTTAATAATGTAATGTTCTAACGGTTCTGATACGAAAATCTCTTTTACTTGTTTCTGTGCCTCTAAAATATCATCTAAAGTAATAACAGATGTGACACTTTCTAGTGGTGCATCGTTACGAAAACGTCGCATCATTTGTAGTTCATCTTCAGGATTCGGATAACCTATAGAAATTGTCATTAAAAAGCGATCAAGCTGTGCATCTGGAAGAGGGAACGTTCCTTGTGATTCAATTGGATTTTGCGTCGCAATAACAAAGAATGGTTTTGGAAGAGGAGTTGACTGCTTTTCAAGCGTCACTTGTCGTTCTTCCATCGCTTCTAACAAACTAGACTGTGTTCTCGGCATTGCACGGTTAATTTCATCTGCCAGTAGAATGTTTGCCACGACTGGTCCGAGTCTTAACTCGAATTCGCTCGTTTTCGGATTGAAATATTCAATACCTGTCACATCACTCGGAAGTACATCCGGTGTAAATTGAACGCGAGAAAAATTACCACCAATACTTTTTGAAAGTGTTTTCGCAAGTAACGTTTTCCCAGTACCAGGTACATCCTCAAGAAGTACATGACCGTCAGCAAGCAAGGAAACGATTAATAGATCTATAACATTTTCTTTACCTACAAAAACTGAACCTATATTTTCTTTCAATTTATTTATCATATGTATCATTCCTTTCAAAATATAAACGGATATTTCTATATTTTAACAAATTATTCAGAAAATTTATATGGTTTTTCAATTCAAATAAATAAATATTCAGTTATTAAATTATACTCTTGCATATTTTGGAATATGAATATATAATATCGGTATACGATGTATCGCGAGTCGATATATCATGAGACGATGTATCGGAGGTGGTTATAATGAATACGAAAGCGAGAAAATATATTCCGTTAACTGAGGCGACATATTACATATTGTTATCACTAGTGAAACCAATGCACGGATATGGAATTATGCAATTGGTAGAAGAGATGACAAATGGAGAAGTAAAGCTCGGTCCTGGAACTTTATACGGGAATACGACGAAGTTATTAAAAGAGAAATTAATTGTTGAAGTTGCCTCAACAGATAGAAAGAAGTGCTATGAGTTAACGCCGTTTGGGAGAGAAGTGTTAGAGCTCGAGTATAACAGATTGCAGAGGTCTGTAAGGAATGGAAATAGTATATTAGGGGAGTGAATGAGAGATGGAGACAAAGAAGGTATTCAAACCTTTCGCGATATGGAGCTTGGAAAAAGAAGAAGCTTTTTTAAGAAAAATGCATCAAAAAGGATGGGCTTTACAAAAGTATAATGTAATGTATACGTTTAAGAAAACTGAACCGAAAGATGTAATATATAAAGCGGATTTTAGACTGGATTATAAAGATTCGAAAGAAAAACAACAAGAATATATTGATATATATAAAATGTGTGGCTGGAAACATGTAACGAGTTTTGCGAAATGGAATTATTTTTGTAAAGAAGTAGACGAGGAAAATGAGTTACCTGATATTTATTCAGACAAAGAAACGAAGATACAAAAACTTGTTGAATTGATACAGTTCGTTGCAATTATGTTTGTAACGTTAATTCCAGTACTTTACTTATGTTTTCTTGGAGTATCAGAATCAGGATTATATAAAGGTATGGTAGGGCTTTTAGTTTTTATATATTCATATGCATTTATTAATTTATTTAGGAAGCTTAAACAGTTGAAAAAGGAAATATTTTAACAAAGAGTGCTATTTTTAGAGGAGTGTATAAGTGAAGTGTATGGGAATCACCTTCTCTAATTTATATATATGTTTATTTTGTTCACTCTTTTTTACATAATAAAAGACCAACTTTTTAATTCATAGAACTAACAGTTACAAAGATGATACCAGTAACAATACCTAAAAAAACATAAATGAAGAAGAAATAATTAATAATAACGAACTAGAAATTAATATCAATTTATTAGATTTTTGATTTTTAAAATGGTAATAAAGTAAAAGACCACAAATAGTAGAAACAATCCATATTGTTAGACCGTAAGGCGTCATTATTTTCTTCCAATCGAAGATCCAAAAGTAAAAGATGACTATGTGACAAATTAATAGTAGAAATGTTGATGGAAGCATTATCTTTTTATTTAAAATCATTTGTTTTACCTTCCTTATGTAAATGTTACCAAAAAGGTGTGGATTTTAACATATAATAAGGAAGAGATACGTTTTTTATTACCGTATTTAAAGAAAAAATCCCCTATAGAAAAAAATTTTCTACAAGGGATAGTAATGACATTATTAGAAAGACTGATTTTGCGCAGGTTTAATAAATTGTTCAGGATTTTCAACGAGTCCGCATACAGCACATTGGACGCGATAAGTAGGTCCTTGATAAGCCATATGAAAAGCATTCATCGTTTCATTTGTGTATTCTTCTTCTACTTGACCAGTTTGTGGATTTAATTTGACTGGTTTTACTTGTTGCTCAAGAATATTAAAGCGGGTACGGTTCGTTTTACAACTTGGACATAGCATTGGTTCCATATGTATACACCTCCATTTGTAGCATTTCTTAAACTCATTAATTTTATGCAAGTAAAAAAACTTTCTCAATATAAATAGGTGTTTAATGTATTTAAAATTCAGAAAAAATAAAATATAATAAGAGTACGAACTGGTTATGTCCAAACCAAATCTCCTGTTTTATGCCAATAAGCTGGGAGGCCGAGAAATCGGCCTCATTTTTTTGTGCTCGTTACTATAGGAAACAAGGTTTTTATAAAGCTTTTGTCGAAATTTTAGGGATGGATATAAAGGGGGATGTAAAATGAATTTGAAGATGAAGTACATCATTTTATACGTAGAAAAGTTTGAGGAATGTTTAAAATTCTATAAAGATATTTTACAGTTACCTATAAAAGCAGAGCATGGTACATATATTGAATTTAATACGGGTACTACCATATTAGCGATGAATACGCGGCAAGACGTGAAAGAATTAACAGGATTACCACTTACAGAAGGTGAGTTACAATCTTCTCATTTTGAATTAGGATTTGTTGTTGAAAATGTAGAAAAAAACATTGAGCAATTTAGAAAACAAGGTATTACGATTTTAGTTGAACCAATTGTAAAGCCGTGGGGACAAACCATTGCATATATTGCTGATCCAGATGGGAATTATATTGAAATTTGCAGTTCATTAGAATAGAAGGAGAAAAAGTGATGGGATTTCCGAAACTAGAAACAGAACGTTTACAATTAAGAGAATTAACGCTGTTAGATGCAGAAACGATGTTCCGTTATTTTTCAAAAGAATCTGTTATACGTTATTTCGGAATGGATTCTTTCGAAAATATTGAGCAAGCGAAAACAACGATTCAAACGTTTAAAAATCGTTATGAAGAGGGAAGTGTATTTCGCTGGGGAATAGAGAAAAAGGGGACGGGCCAATTAATCGGAACGTGCGGTTTTCATTTAATTAACCATCATCATAAGCGAGCTGAAATTGGTTATGAATTAGACGATACATATTGGGGACAAGGATACGCATCGGAAGCGTTACAGGCGATTTTAACTTACGGATTTGAAATGCTGCAACTAATAAGAATTGCTGCTGTCGTATATGTAGAAAATAAATCTTCTCAAAAATTATTAAGTAAAGCAGGATTTCAAGAAGAAGGATTACTTCGAAAACATATGATTCAAAATGGAGTTGCGCATGATACCATTTTATATTCTTTATTAAAAGAAGAGTGGAAGAAGTAATGAGTACAAACGAACTTATAAATATAATGAAGAAACATAAAGAAAATAGGTTCATTTTAGGGATAGATGGCTTAAGTAGATCAGGAAAAACAACATTTGTAACAAACTTAAAAGAAAATATGAAACAAGAAAGTATTCCGTTTCATATTTTCCATATTGATGATTATATAGTGGAGCATAATAAACGCTATGATACTGGCTATGAAGAATGGTATGAGTATTATTATTTACAATGGGATATTAAGTGGCTTCGGCAGAAGTTTTTTCAAAAGTTACAATATGAAACAAAATTGAAATTACCGTTCTATTATGATGACACAGATACATGTGAAATGAAAAAAGTACAGATCCCCATAGTAGGTGTAATTGTAATTGAAGGCGTTTTTCTACAGCGAAAAGAATGGAGAGATTTCTTTCATTATATGGTGTACTTGGATTGTCCAAGAGAGACACGTTTTCTGCGGGAAAGCGAAGAGACCCAAAAGAAACTTTCGAAGTTTCAAAATAGGTATTGGAAGGCAGAGGATTATTACTTAGAAATGGAATCGCCGAAGGATAGGGCGGATTTAGTTATAAATTGATTTGAAGAAAACCTCAACTTTTTGTTTGAAAAGTTGAGGTTTCTCTATGTAATAGCAGATTAATTATTTCAATTAATGAGAAGGAGAATATTATTATAATTTGAATTATATATTTATAGATAAATCTATAGATGAAAAGATTTCAATAAAGCGAGTGATTACATGAGTATTTTCATTTTAGAAGACGATGTCATACAAGCACAGCAAATGAAGCGGTTAGTTGAAGAGATTTGTGAGAAATATATGTTGCCTTTTGATTTTATTGAGGTAACTAGTAAGAGTGAAAACATTATTACTAATATTCCAAAGGCGAAGTATGTCCCAATCTATTTTTTAGATATAGAGATAAAAAGAGAAGAGCGAAAAGGGTTACAAGTGGCACAAGAAATACGAAAGTATGATACGCAAGGAATTATTGTGTTTGTAACGACACATTCTGAATTTGCACCTATTTCATATCAATACATGGTATCAGCATTAACTTTTATTGATAAAGGGTCGTCATATGAGGAGAGATATAAAGTTTTTGAACAATGTTTACTTCAATATGAAGCAAGAAATAAGCATATTACTCCGTCCGATGACTTTATCGTTGAAAATAGTAATGCCACTGTGCGGATTCCTTTTTATGAAGTTGAATATGTTATGACTGATGAACCGCACCGTTTAGCATTAGTCACATTAGATCGAATCGTTTATTTTTATGGAACTTTAAAGGAAATTGAAATAATCGATGAACGTTTATTTCGGTGTCATCAATCATATATCGTGAATACGAAGCAGATGTCTTCTTACGATGCGAAGCAAAAAATGATAGTTTTAAAAAGCGGGAAACGTATTCCGGTATCACGTCGTTTAGTGAGTAAAGTACGTAACATATTAAAGGGTGAGATGTAATGTATATTTATGATTTATTTGCAATACTGCTTACTAGTATGTGTCACGCGTTTTTATATATACAATTAATCCGATACAACAGATTGTCAGTTAGAATGTTGATAGCTTTAAGTACGGTATTCATTATTTTACTTGCTATAGTCGTAACAGTAACGAGATATCCAGAGTTGAATAGTACGATTGTGTTATTTTTAATAAGTTTAGGATTAATGCAAAATGAATTAAAATTTAAGCATAATTTATATTTTGCACTGGTGAGTATGGTGATTATAACGTTAGTGAAAATGTTGCTATTAGATTTAGGGATGAAAATCTTTATGTTAACGCCATTCAATTTATATTTATGGACAGGTAGTATTATTCATCTTATCGTATCAATCCTTACTTTTATCGGTATTTTAGTAGCGCGTAAAAGAATTCAAAAAATCGCTCAATATATAGTAAGTAGTCCGTTATACTATGTAACTTATATATTATTAATTATCGGGTTTATTATTGAACTAATTTTAACTCAGCCGTCAACTGAGTTTTTAGCAAAAATAAATCAACAATACAGTGAAGTAAGTTATAATTCAGCGATTATTATTTTTTTATTATTACTAATCATCGTACTAATAAGCTCACATTTATCGAAAGAAAAGTTACGAGAAGAGCATGAAAAACGTTTAGATAAAGAGTTATTAGATTATGTGGAGAAATTAGAGGATATGCATGATGAGCTTGCTAGTTTCCGTCATGATTATATGAATGTATTACTATCGTTAGAAGAGGGAATACGTACAAAAAATGTAAAAGAAATTGAGCAAGTGTACTACGATGTTATTGCTCCCACATTAAAAACAATAAATGATCATGAACTTGATATCGCAAAATTATCTCGCATACAAATTCCTGAAGTAAGAAGCGTATTAAGAGCAAAAGTTAGCACTGCTCAGCAGCAACAAATAAAAGTACTGCTTGATATACCAGAGAACATTGAAAGTGTTTCGATGACGATTATTTCATTTATTCGTATCATTTCAGTTTTAGTAGATAATGCAATTGAGGAAGCAGTACGTAGTGAGGAAAAGATATTACAAATCGCATTCTTTGAAATGGATTCACGACAATATTTTATCGTGCGTAATAGTTCAAAGGGTGAAGCGATTGATTTACAAAAAATTTATGAGAAAAACCATTCAAGTAAAGAAGGTGCTAGAGGGTACGGGCTATTCTCATTAAAACGAATCATAAATAAAGCAAATAATGCGACGTTAGAAACAACTTATGTAAGTCCTTATTTCACACAAACATTTATATTAAATGAGATGAAATGACCATCTATGATGAAAAGGAAACCGAATAAGAAATAACTACATACTTTCTTCACTCAATTTTATACACTTCAAGTAAGAGGTGAAGCGAGATGAATGGTCTTATTTTTACAACAATGATTAGCTTTGGTTTACCGCTTATAGCACTTTTATATGCTTTTTGGAAGAAATGCTATATTCCATATATGTTAGGGGTATTGGCTTTTGTTGTATCACAAATATTGATTCGCATACCAATGCTAAATTATTTAAATGGAACTAGCACAGATTTTCAAATGTTTTCTGTTATGCAGCCTATACTATTTGCAGTTTTGCTTAGTATATCAGCTGGAATTTTTGAAGAGGTAGCCCGCTTTATCGCAATGCGTTATTTTATGAAACAACGAGATTGGCAATCTGGTTTTTTATTTGGGGCAGGGCATGGTGGTATTGAGGCAGTGTTGATAGTTGGTATGCCGGTAATATCCCTATTATTATCACAAACAGTCATTCAAAATGGTGACAGTTATTATCTCGGTGGTATTGAGCGCATCTTTGCGATGGTATTACATGTTGGGCTTTCTTTCATTGTATTGCAAGCTGTCGTCCAAAAGAAATTTCGTTATGTTGTATATGCAATTCTCATCCATGGGACTGTAAATGCATTAGCTGGCATTATATCGCTATATGTGCCAGGGGAAATTGGGATTATTATGTCAGAAGTTTCAATAGCAATTTTTGCGTTACTCACTTTTAGTTATAGTTTCATTCTAAAAAGAAAGGGTGTATTAAAATGAGAAGAATGTTACTTATTATTATAAGTGCTATCGCGGCGTTTGCACTTGCAGCATGTACCGGTAATAAAGTAGATGAAAATACGTCTAAAAAATTTATTCCGAAAGCGGAAGAAACTGTATCATTATTAAATGAAGCAAAGTATAAAGAAGTGCATGAAAAATTTGATAGTAAAATGAAAGCTGGATTACCAGAAGAAAAAATGAAAGATCTTACACCTGTAATTGAGAAAGCTGGTAAGTTCGAAAAAATTGAAAAACAATCGATTGAAGAAAAAGATGGTTTATATACTGTGATTCTTGTAGCGAAATATAGTAAAGAACAACGGACATATATTATAACTTATAATGACAAAGAAGAAATAGCAGGTTTATTTATTAAATAAAAAAGAGATACAGTGGAAGTTCTGCTGTATCTCTTTTTTTGATTTAACCAAATTATGGTTATTTGTGCTAATATGAACTTATAGCTATATAGAAGGGGGGATTAGTATGAAAACTGAAATAGGTCCTAAAAAGAAGTACAGTAAAATAAGCTATATATCTTTACTCATCGGCATTTTATGTTTTCTATTCGTTTTTATAACGCCAACAAGGATAGCGAATGCAGGTAATATAGCGGGAGATTATATTACCGTTGCCCTAACAGTTGCAGGTATCATACTTTCTATCATAACGATGATGAAAAAAACAGAGAAGAAGGGGATTGCTATTCTTTCGTTAATACTATCCTCATCATTTTTTATATTTTGGATCATCGCAATTATTTTATTGTTTACTGGTCAAATTAGTTTTGCGCCGTAATGTGCAATAAAAAGAGTCCTTCTCGTATGAAGGACTCTTTTTATTCGCTTTCTTCCGGTTGATATTCTAAAATATCCCCAGGTTGGCATTCTAATGCTTTACAAATGGCTTCTAAAGTTGAAAAACGGACTGCTTTTGCTTTACCATTTTTCAAGATCGAAAGGTTAGCCATTGTAATTCCAACCTTCTCCGAAAGCTCTGTTACACTCATTTTTCTTTTCGCTAACATTACATCAATATTAATAATAATTGCCATATTATTCACCTCAGACCGTTAAATCATTTTCTGATTTTATATCTATCGCATCTTTTAATAGTCTTTGGAGAACGGCAGCAAAGACCGCGATTACCATTGAAGCAAAAATTATAATCATTCCAATAATAATAATACCAGGGGCGTCATCTCTCTCTGCCACAAGATAGAAAAGTGGCATACCTAATACATATAATACACTAATTGCTAGTGCACTGTACTTAATATTTTTTAAAGCTTTAACAGACAGCTCTGAGAATGCGTTGTTTTTATCAATATAGTTTAAAAGCTTAAATGTTTGGTACAGTGCGAAGTAATAAGGTATTGCTGTCGCGTATAAATTGATAAATACAAGATATTTAATATATGCCATTTCCGGATATAATTTAGCAGCGAAATTCCCTATGTTAGGGACTAAAAAAATGCACATAGCAAGAACAGGGATACCCATTAGAATCACAGCTGTCTTTAAGAAAAGTGTTGATCCTTGTTTCATAAAAAGCACCTCATTTATTTAATATCTTATTAATTTACCACGAAATTTATTGTTAAACAATAAATTTTTATTTAATTCAATTGGGGATTTATTGTTTAACAAGTTAATAATGAAAAATCTTCTTTATAAGATAGATGAACTATACCGAGATGTAATGAATAAGAAAGTTACTATTGTTAGCTTTATAAAAATTGGGAACTAATAAAACATATGTAGGCAGTCAGAATTTTGTATGTAAATGAATGTGAAACTAATGGAGGCGCAATCATGTTTGTATTGGGTTTAAAGATGAAGAAGTTACTGTTAGTAGGAACGATCACACTAAGTATGTTATGTACTGAAAGTATGATGGATGATCATACGGTGGAAGCGAAAGTGAAAAAAGTAGAACGACAACCGAAAAATGTAATCATAATGGTTATGGACGGAACGAGTTCTTCAGCAACTACATTAGCTCGCTTGTATAAAGGGAAACTACTTGCATTAGATGAAATTGTAACAGGAGGAGTTCGTACATATTCGGCGGAATCAGCTATAACAGACTCAGCTCCAGCAGCTACAGCTTTAGCGACGGGGAATAAATCGAATTCTGGATATGTAGGGGTATTACCTACTATTGTGAGTTCACCTGGCTTAAAATCAATAAAAGAAGAGGACAAGTTACGTCCAGTTGCCAATGTTTTAGAAGGTGCGAAACGTACTGGTCGCGCAACTGGAATTGTTGCTACAGCTGAAATTCAGCATGCTACTCCTGCTGGGTTCTCTGCTCACCATGTAAACCGCAAGCATTTTGACGTAATTGCGGAGCAACAAGTGTATCAAAATATAGATGTCGTATTAGGCGGGGGAAAAGCGGCACTTCTACCTGAGAGAGATAGTGGGATTCGAAAAGATGGTGAAGATTTAGTAAAAGTGATTCAAAATAAAGGCTACGACTTTATTGAAACGAAAGAGGCATTATTGAAATCTAAATCTAATAAAATTTGGGGCTCTTTCTCACATAATGCCTTAGCATTTGATATGGATCGTGAAGCAACAAATCCGGAGCAACCAACACTTTCGCAAATGACGGAAAAAGCCATTCAAACGTTATCAAAAGATAAAGATGGGTTCTTTTTATTTGTGGAAGGAAGTAAGCCAGATTGGGCGGCACATGTGAATGATCCAATTGGGATGATTAGTGATGTGTTAGCATTTGATCATGCAGTTGCAGAAGCATTAAGATTTGCAAAAAAAGATGGTAATACGATGCTAATAGCCGTAGCGGACCATGGTAACAGCGGTATTTCTATTGGCAATATGAATACGACAAAAGGTTATAATACTACGCCGGTCTCTGCATATATTGATCCGTTGAAAAAAGCGAAAATGACACTTGAAGGGACTATCAATAATTTGAAGTCTGATATATCCAATGTAGAAGAGGTAGCTAAATTATACGGGTTGGACAATTTAACTTATGATGAAAAAGAAAGGTTAAAAGTGGTTAAAAAGAAAATAGATGTAGGTCCAATTTTCACTACATTATTGGCTAACCGTGCGAACATAGGCTTCACAACAGGAGGACATACTGGTGAGGATGTGTTTTTATATTCATACGGTCCTCAAAAGCCAGTTGGTTTGATTCAAAACACAGACGTTGCAAAGACAATAGCGAAAGCGATGGGCTTTAACTTAGAAGAAGTAACAAAAAAATTGTTTGTAGAGAGTGAATTAGCTTTTAAGCAGAATGGTGCAACTGTAACAATAGATAAAACTGATGTAGCGAATCCTGTACTCATAGTAAAACATAATAATGTAACAGCTCAATTATTTGTTAACAAAAATATAATTCGTATTAAGAATAAAGATTATGAACTAGGAAGTGTTGTTGTAGAAAGCAATGGTAAGTTCTATGTACCAGAAGAAGCAAGTCGTTTATTCATAAAGCATTCTCGTTAAAAAAATGCCAATTCCTTAGCTACTACTTAGGAATTGGCATTTTTGTATAGGTGAGATTTCATTCGAAAAAACGAGGAAAGAGAACCGCAAATTCTAGAGTGAACTTCCTGTAAATTTACCTATTTTATGTTTTTCATCCTAGAAAAAATATTTCTCAACATTTCAGCGTTTTAAAAAGATTGAATATTCGTATTATAACGAATATTATATTGCTATCGGCAAAAATCGATAATTTGCAGACACTGGGGAGGAAATACATTGAAAAAGAAAAAGAAATTAAAACCTTTAGCGGTATTAACAACAGCAGCAGTGCTAAGTAGTACGTTTGCTTTTGGAAGTCATGCAGCGTATGCTGATACGCCACCATCTCTACCAATTGATGAGCATTTAATACCAGAGGAACGCTTGGCAGAAGCGCTGAAGCAACGGGGAGTAATCGATCAATCTGCATCACAAGCTGAGACATCAAAGGCTGTCGAAAAATATGTTGAGAAAAAGAAAGGGGAAAACCCTGGAAAAGAAATCTTGACAGGAGATAATCTTACGCAAGAAGCTTCAGATTTTATGAAAAAAGTAAAAGATGCAAAAATGAAGGAAAATGAACAGGCGCAGCAATCCGAAGTAGGACCAGTAGCTGGGCAAGGTCCAGGATTGAACCCAGGAAAATTAAATGGAAAAGTACCGACTACACCAGCGAAGCAAGCTGAGTACAATGGGGCTGTTCGAAAAGATAAAGTACTTGTATTACTCGTAGAATTTAGCGATTTTAAGCATAATAATATCGATCAAGAACCGGGGTATATGTATTCTAAGGACTTTAATCGTGAACATTATCAAAAAATGTTATTTGGTGATGAGCCATTTACGTTATTTGATGGATCGAAGATTAATACATTTAAACAATATTATGAAGAACAATCTGGCGGAAGCTACACAGTTGATGGAACTGTAACAGAATGGCTTACTGTTCCAGGAAAAGCGTCAGATTATGGTGCTGATGCGGGAACTGGTCATGACAACAAAGGTCCTTTAGGCCCAAAAGATTTTGTGAAAGAAGCATTAAAAGCAGCAGTAGCAAAAGGTATCAATTTAGCAGATTATGACCAATTTGATCAATACGATCAAGATGGTGATGGAAATAAAAATGAGCCAGATGGAATCATCGATCATTTAATGGTAGTACATGCAGGCGTGGGTCAAGAAGCTGGCGGTGGTAAATTGAAAGATGATGCAATTTGGTCTCATCGTTCAAAACTAGGGTCGAAGCCATATGCGATTGATGGGACAAAATCTTCTGTTTCGAACTGGGGCGGAAAGATGGCTGCATACGATTATACAATCGAGCCAGAAGACGGAGCGGTTGGTGTGTTTGCACATGAGTATGGTCATGATTTAGGCTTGCCAGATGAATATGATACAAAGTATTCAGGACAAGGTGAACCAGTTGAATCATGGTCTCTAATGAGCGGCGGTAGCTGGGCTGGAAAAATTGCAGGTACAGAGCCAACAAGTTTCTCACCGCAAAATAAAGAGTTTTTCCAAAAAAATATGAAGGGGAACTGGGCGAATATTGTTGAGGTAGATTATGATAAACTTCGTACGGGAATCGGTACTGCAACATATTTAGATCAAAGTGTGACAAAATCAAAACGACCAGGAATCATTCGTGTTAACTTGCCAGACAAAGATATAAAAAATATTGAGTCAGCATTTGGTAAGAAGTTTTATTACAGCACGAAAGGAAATGATATTCATACAACACTTGAGACACCAGTATTTGACTTAACGACTGCAACGGATGCTAAGTTCGATTATAAGGCATTTTACGAACTGGAAGCGAAGTATGATTTCCTTGACGTATATGCGATTGCAGAAGATGGAACGAAGACACGCATTGATCGAATGGGCGAAAAAGATGTAAAAGGCGGTATAGATACAACGGATGGTAAGTGGATTGATAAATCATATGATTTAAATCAATTCAAAGGAAAGAAAGTAAAACTGCAATTTGAGTATGTAACAGATATTGCAGTAGCATATAAAGGATTTGCGTTAGACAATGCAGCATTAACTGTAGATGGAAAAGTTGTTTTCTCTGATGACGCAGAAGGCCAGCCAGCAATGACATTAAAAGGATTTACTGTGTCTAACGGATTTGAACAGAAGAAACATAACTACTATATCGAGTGGCGTAATTACGCCGGGTCTGATACTGCATTACAATATGCACGTGGTCCAGTATTTAATACAGGAATGGTTGTATGGTATGCGGATCAAAGCTTTACAGATAACTGGGTAGGCGTTCATCCAGGTGAAGGGTTCCTTGGAGTAGTAGATTCTCATCCAGAGGCAATCGTAGGAACATTAAACGGACAACCTACTGTGAAGAGCAGTACACGTTATCAAATTGCCGATGCGGCATTCTCATTTGATCAAACGCCAGCATGGAAAGTAAATTCACCAACTCGCGGTATCTTTGACTATAAAGGATTACCAGGAGTTGCAAAATTTGATGATTCTAAGCAATACATCAACAGCGTTATTCCAGATGCGGGACGTAAGTTACCTAAACTAGGATTGAAGTTTGAAGTAGTAGGTCAAGCTGAAGACAAGTCTGCAGGTGCAGTTTGGATCCATCGATAAAATAAAATGAAATGAAGAGGAGCTGCCATAAGCCGGTGAAACTGACTTATGGCAGCTCTTTTCTGCTTGTGAAAAAGTTTGTAGAAGTTCATTTTATAAATAAAACGCTCCATTTGTCCAATTATAGCGCTATTTGGGGAGTAAGTAATTTGTAAGTATTGAGTAAGAAAAAAGAGAATTTTATAGTATATAATAATATTTATTACATCTACTTTTAACACCTGATACTAATAGTATGCTATAATATGAATTAGCAACATAAAGGAAGGGAATTAAAAAAATGACATTAGAAAAAACTAAAAATTTAAAAAAACAAGTTGCCCCTTATGAAAAATCAACAATTAAAAAAAGTGTGTGGCAACTTATTAACACAGTCGTGCCGTTTATTATTTTATGGTACCTCGCTTATAAAAGTTTGTCCGTTTCTTATCTGTTAGCAGTAGTTCCATCTCTGTTAGCTGCTGGTTTTATGACACGAATTTTCATTATTTTTCATGATTGTACCCATTATTCATTCTTTAAAAGTCGACGTGCAAATAGAATAGTAGGGACATGTATGGGTGTGTTAACGTTATTCCCATTTGATCAATGGGGGCATGATCATGCAATTCATCACGCTACAAGTGGTAATTTAGATAAGAGAGGTACAGGAGATATTTGGACACTTACAGTGGATGAATATGTAGCTGCGCCATTTAGACTTCGTTTAGCATATCGTTTATATCGCAATCCATTCGTTATGTTTGGTTTAGGTCCGATTTATGTATTCTTGCTTAAAAATAGATTTAACCGAAAAGGTGCAAGACAGAAAGAACGTATGAATACGTATTTGACGAATATTATAATTGTTGCCGTAGTAGCTATACTTTGCTGGGCAATAGGATGGCAATCGTTCCTATTAGTACATGGTACGATATTCTTAATTGCAGGTTCAGTAGGGATTTGGCTGTTTTACGTACAGCACACATTCGAGGATTCTTATTTTGAAGAAGATAAAGATTGGGAATATGTGAAAGCGGCTGTGGAAGGAAGTTCATTTTATAAACTTCCAAAAATCTTGCAATTCTTAACTGGTAATATTGGATTCCATCATGTTCACCATTTAAGTCCAAGAGTACCTAACTATAAACTAGAAGAGGCACACAATAATACGCTTCCGTTAAAAAATGTACCAACGATTACACTTGCTACAAGCTTGCGTTCACTTCGTTTCCGTCTTTGGGATGAGAAAAGTAACAATTTTGTTAGCTTTAAAGAAGTCAAAAATATAATTAAAAATAATGTTTCTGTCCGGGTGAAATCGGAACTATAAATTCATCGGCTATAAAACTCCCCTTAATCATTATCGATGTAAGGGGAGTTTTTGTTATGTATAACTGATATCGGGGACGTGGAAAAATACATGTGTAGGTATAAACATAAAGAGACGGTAAATATATTATGTAAACAAGAATAATCATCATATTTTTTTATTACTGTGATGGATATCGTGCATATATAATGGAAAGCAGAAGGTGGATGAGAGTAATGATAAGAACAGAAACAACGTAATAAAATAATTCTTTCAAAAGGAAGGGAAAATGAAAGATGTTGAAATTACAAGGAAAATACAATGAAGCGAAAATTTTTACACATAACGTTGATGAGACTGCGATAGGGCAGATTGTTGATCTTTGTAACCAAGAATTTGTAAAGGATAGTCAAATTCGTATTATGCCAGATACACATGCAGGAGCAGGTTGTACGATTGGGACAACAATGACAATACAAGATAAAATTGTTCCTAATCTTGTAGGGGTAGATATTGGGTGTGGGATGGAAGTTGTTGTAATTGATAAGAAAAAAGAAGAAATTAATTTCGATTACTTAGACGAAACAATTCGTAAATTCGTTCCAAGTGGTTTTCGTATACGAGATAAAGAACATCGATTCTCAAAAATGATTGATTTTGATGGTGTGAGAGCTCCATTTACATTACAACGCGCTCAAAAAAGTATAGGTACACTTGGGGGAGGAAATCATTTTGTCGAATTGAATGAGGACGATAAAGGTAATGTATATATTGTCATTCATAGTGGTTCTCGTAATTTAGGTAAACAAATAGCAGAGTATTACCAAAACCTCGCATATGAACAACTCATTGATGTTACATCAATGAAAGATGAAATTATTAAGAGATTAATGAAAGAGGGGAGAGCAAAAGAAATACAAGAAACTTTACGTGAAATTCAGAAGCCAAAGATTCGTAAAGAACTAGCTTATTTAGAAGGGCAAGGATTCAAAGATTATATGAATGACATGAATATTGCCCAAAAATATGCGGCGTTAAATCGTAAAGCAATGATTGATGAAATTGTTACGAAAATGGACTGGAAAATTACAGATCAATTTACTACAATACATAACTATATTGACATAGAAAATATGATTCTACGAAAAGGTGCTATTTCAGCTCAGAAAGATGAACGAGTCATTATTCCAATTAACATGAGAGATGGTTCAATTATTGCATTTGGTAAAGGTAATCCAGACTGGAATTTTTCTGGTCCGCATGGGGCAGGACGTATCATGAGTCGTAAGAAGGCTAAAGAATCATTGAGTCTAGAGGAATTTCAAAATACGATGACAGAGGTTTGGACTACATCAGTAGTAGAAAGTACAATTGACGAGGCACCAATGGTATATAAGCCAATGGATGAAATTATAGAAAATACAAAAGAAACGATAGATATAAAACACATTATTAAGCCATTGTATAATTTTAAAGCGAATTAGAAGGATAAAAGACCGCACATAAGGTAAAAGCTATGTGCGGTCTTTTATATATAAGTATAGTATTACATAGTTTCGCTAATTTTACTTTCACTACGAGTGTTAGTAGCAATTCTTTTCTTCACTTTAAAGTGATAGTACGTGTAGCAAAAAATGATAAACGGTACAGTGCAATAGATTCCAAGTCGTTGTTCAGGGATAAAGATAAGACTAATTAATATAATGCCATACAGTCCAAAACCAAGTATTGGTACAAGTGGGTAAAGTGGCGTTTTAAATTTTAAGTCTTCTAATTTTCCACCGTCTGCTACATAATGTTTACGGAAAAAGAATTGAGAAACACAAATTGACATCCAAACAATGATTGTTATGACGCCCGAAATAGAAATTAACCATAAGTAAACAGTTTCAGCTGCTACAACGCTTGTTAAAAGAGAAAAAGCAGAAATAGCAATTGTCATAATTAAAGCGTTTAGAGGTATTCCTCGTGATGATAATTTCTTTAAAAAGGCTGGAGCCATTTCATTTTTTGATAATGACCAAAGCATACGAGTTGCCGCGTAAAGTCCTGAGTTTGCGACAGAAAGAACAGCTGTAAGAATAACAAAGTTCATAATATCAGCTGCATATGGAATACCGATATTATCAAAAACAGCAACGAACGGGCTTTTTGTTAATCCTGCTTCTTCCCAAGGAATTAAAGCAACAAGAACAAAGATTGCTAAGACGAAGAAAAACATCGTGCGCCATATAATATTTCTAATAGAACGAGGTAAAGTTTTTGCTGGATCTTCACTTTCACCTGCTGCGATTCCGACAAGTTCTGTACCCTGGAAGGAATAATTGACTGTAACCATTGTTAATAGAATAGCTGCAAGTCCATTTGGGAATAAACCACCATGATTTACGAAATTTGATAATAGCGGAGCTGGTTCGTCGCCTTTTAAATCAATTAAACCGAACATAGCGGCGCCGCCAAGAATAATAAAAGCGATAATGGCAGATACTTTTATACTTGAAAACCAAAATTCTGTTTCTGCATAACTACGAGCAGATAGTGCGTTAATCGTGAAGATTGTAACGCCAAATATTAAACACCAAACCCAAACAGGAATATCAGGAAACCAGCGCTGCATTGTAATGCCGGCAGTTGTAAATTCAAGGCCGGTCGTATTCGCCCAGCTTAACCAATATAACCATCCGATTGTAAAGCCAGTTGCAGGATTGATAAACTTAGTGGCATATTCCTGGAAAGACCCCGAAACAGGCATGGCTACAGCGAGTTCACCAAGACATAGCATAACGAAATACATTAATAATCCACCGGCCATAAAGGCAAGTACGGATCCACCAGGTCCAGCCTGACTTATAATAAAACCAGATCCGTTAAATAATCCCGTTCCAATCACACCACCGAGTGCAATCATGAATAAGTGTCTACTTTTCATCGTACGTTTTAATTCATTGTTTGTATTATTTACTTGCGCCATTGTTTTCCTCACTTTCGTAGTTGATAGAATAAAGTTTGATGTTTTTCCGTATTGTGGAATATATTCCGTGATGTGAAATCTTGTTATAATTTTCAGATAATTAAAAAGAAAAGTCAATATTTTTTTGTTTACGCTTTCAAATTATTGTTCGCAACATATTTTTATTTTTAGAAAATTAAATAAATAGATTGATTTCATTTCGAATGTTTGTTAAATTGATAGGTAATTGAGCGTGCTAACATATTACAAGTGAAGTAGAGGTGAGTTATGGTACAGTCCATTGATCGAGCGATAAGTATTATAAAGTTATTAAATTCTACTAATGAAAAAGAGTATTGGGCCATTTCTGATATAGCGGACAGAACACATCTCCCAGTTAGTACAGTACATAGATTACTTAACTCTCTAATCGAGCATGGGCTAGTTACACAAATTTCAGAGACGAAACAGTACAAAATTGGACCAATGTGGATGGAAATAGGATTACGACAATTGGAGAAGGTAGACTACAGATCAGTCGCAAGAGAAGTAATGAAACGATTGGCCTATGAAGTGGAAGAAAGTGTTTATTTGAACATTCCAAATGGAACACATTCTATTATTATTGAAAGAATGGATAGCCCTTTAAAAATTCGAGTTATTGATAACTTAGGGGAACAGATTCCTCTTTCAATTGGTGCTGCAAATAAAACAATGCTTGCCAATATGAAACAGAATGAAATGGAATATATTGTTGAGCAACTACTTTCTGCCTTACCAGAACAAAAGCAAATTCTTCTTGATCAAATAAAGCAAATAAGAAACGAAGGATATGCTGTCAGTTATGGAGAAAAAACAGAAGGGACAGCTTCAGTAGCTGCACCTATTATCGGATTTAATCATAAAGTAGTAGGAGCATTAAGTGTTGGGTTAATTAGTCATCGCATTAATGATGATCGACTATCTTTTCTTATTAGTAAGGTAAAACAAGCAGCACATGAAATATCAATAAAAATCGGCAGTACATCAGAACTATAGTTTTGATAGCTGTCGTCATTTTTTATTCATATACTGGAATTCGTTTTCATAATACGGAAAAATAGGGGGATTTATATGTCAAAGTGGCAATCAAAAGAACAATTGATTCAATTATTAAGCGGTCTTGTTGAAATTCCTAGTATTACAGGTACAGAAGCTGAAGTGATATTGCCAGACTTCGTTGTAGAACAATTATCTGATTTACAGTACTTCAAAGAAAATCCGTACCATTTGCAGAAAAATCCGACAGGGGACGAAAGATATTTTGTTACAGCACTAGTAAAGAAAAGTGACCGTACAAAAAATACCGTAATTTTAGTTAGTCACTTTGATGTTGTAGATGTGCAAGATTACGGAGTGTGGAAAGAAGATGCATTTAATCCTAAAAAGTTAACATCTATGTTTTATTCTCATAAAGATGAATTACCAGACCATGTACGTGAAGATATAGAACAAGGAGATTGGCTGTTTGGTAGAGGAACAATGGATATGAAATGCGGCCTTGCGTTACAAATGGCGATGATTGAGCAAGCTTGTGAAGGAAGATTTGATGGGAATGTTCTTTTATTGGCTGTACCAGATGAAGAAGTAAACTCTGTAGGGATGAGAGCTGCTGTTCCAAGATTACTAGAGTTAGCAAGAGAACATGATTTAGAGTATAAAACGGTACTAAATTCAGAGCCTATGTTTTCAAGGCATCCTGGTGACCAAAAGAAATATATTTACACTGGTTCTATTGGTAAAGTGTTACCTGGTTTTCTTTGCTACGGAAAAGAGACACATGTAGGTGAACCTTTTGCGGGCCTAAATGGGAGTTATATGGCTTCATTAATAACAGCAGAATTAGAGTTGAATACAGACCTTTGTGATATTGTAGAAGGGGAAGCGAGTCCTCCGCCAACTAATTTACTTCAAAGGGACTTAAAGGAGGATTACTCTGTACAAATTCCGCATCGTGCAGTCACATTATTTAATTTGTTTTTACTAGAAAAATCAATGACAGATGTCGTTTCATTGCTGCGTCAAAAAGTAACGAAAGTAGCAGGAAAAATAGAAGAATCATATGAGAAGCAAGCTTATCGTTTTTCTAAATATAATCCATTTATACCACCTAACCTCAAAGTAAATGTATTAACGTATGAAGAGCTTATCGCATATGCAATTGAACAACATGGGCAAGAGAAAATAAATGAAATTCAATTTAGCATTATAAAAAATAGAGAAGATAAAGATGATCGTGCGGTAACGATTGATTTAGTAGATAAATTAGCCATCTTATGTAAAGAAAAAGCACCGATGATTGTACTTTTCTTTGCTCCGCCATATTATCCAGCTGTAAGTTCACGCAACAACCAATTAATTAAAGAGGTAGTTGGAGAGATGGAAAAGTATGCAAACTTCAATCATAATATTTCATTTGAAAACCAAAACTATTTTGGAGGAATTTCAGATTTAAGCTATGTGGGCTTACAAAATCCATTACATTCAATGAGCTCACTTGTAGACAATATGCCATTATGGGATAAAGGTTACTCAATTCCACTTCAGGAACTAGAAGAATTTGACGTTCCAGTATTAAATATGGGGCCGGTAGGAAAAGATGCACATCAATGGACAGAACGTCTAGATGTAAATTACGCATTTGAAACGCTATTAGATATGTTACCGATTTGCATTGAAAAATTACTTGTTTCTAATAAAATTACACAAGTATAGTAGGGAAGGGGAAAATGAAATTATTTTAATATAATTAAAAACTAAAACGGCCAAACTCAAGTAAATTCGAGTTTGGCCGTTTATCATGTAGTGCATTTCTAATTACATTCATGTGAATTTATAGTTTTACTTTTTCGTTTGACCAGATAGTTCGACAGACTTTTGTGTACAACGTTGCATAGCTGAAATGATGGCTGTTCGTAAGCCTTTTTCCTCTAAAGTTGCTACAGCTTCTATCGTTGTTCCCCCAGGAGAACAAACCATATCTTTCAATTCACCTGGATGTATTCCTGTTTCTAGTACCATTTTTGCAGAGCCTAATACTGCTTGAGCAGCGAATTTATATGCTTGATTTCTTGGCATACCATCTAGTACAGCAGCATCTGCCATCGCTTCTATAATCATATATACGTATGCTGGTGAAGAACCACTTACAGATGTTACAACATCCATTAACTTTTCACTTACAATCTCTGATTGACCAAAACTATTGAAAATGTTTAGCACTTCTTCTAAATCTTTTTCTGTCACCATTTCATTCGGGCATAATGCAGACATTCCTTCTCCAACAAGAGCAGGAGTATTAGGCATTACTCTTACAACTTTTAATTTTTTATTAAAGGCATTTTCAGTACTTTTAATACTTTTACCAGCAGCGATCGTAACGATGATAGCATCGTTTTTTATCACTTCTTTAATTTCGTTAATTACTGATGGGTATAAGTCTGGTTTAATTGATAAAATTAAAATATCAGCATTTTTAGCGACTTCATTGTTGTCAGTAGTTATAGTTATTCCGTACTTTGTACTAGCATTTTCTAAATTCGTCGTGTTTAAATCTGAACACATGATTTTATTTGAAGACACTATCTTTTTGTTTAGCATCCCGCCAATTATAGCCATCCCCATATTTCCGCATCCGATGAATCCAATTTGTTTATCCATAATAATTCAATCTTGCTCCTTTTTAATAAATTATATCATTTCGAAAGTATTATCTTAATATAACAATAACATCTCCATGCAATATAAAGAAATATTCTAAGAGAATATATTCCTTTTTGCAACATGAAAAGATAAAAATTAATTATATTCGACATTTTGTAAATGTATACACTATAATGTAAGGTTTATGTTTATAAATATGAGTTGAACTTATATTGATTTGTATTTTCATTCAGTAGGGCAATAACTTCATACAAGTAACTCGCAGCTCTATGTATTTTTAAAAATACCTCTTGACACTAAATCGAACTATATCGCATAATATAAAAAAATTAAACCGAAAATCGTTGAAGGGAAATAGTACATATGTCTTCTTGCGAAAGAGAGTGGAATTCACCGGCTGAAAGATTCCTCGTATAGAATATATCGAACCTATCCCTGAGTCTTAAATGAAAGTTTAGGCGTTCGCCTGCGTTATAGGCACCAAGTGGATATCTATGTATATCAATTAAGGTGGTACCGCGGAACAATGACCGTTTCGTCCTTTTTATTTTATGAAGGGCGAAGCGGTCATTTTTATTTTGCTCTTAAATAGGCTACGTGCAGCACTCATAAGAATAGAAATCGCTGCAAGCTGTATGAATAGAAATGTAATGTATAAAAAACTTTGATTTTAGACTTGGGGGATAAAAAAGTGAAGAAACAGCGAATAGTTGTAAAGATTGGGAGCAGTTCTTTGGCGGATAGTCATGGAGGCATTTCTAAAGAACAACTTTCAGATCATGTTGCGGCATTAGCTCGATTGAAAGAGGAAGGGCATGAAGTGTTGTTAATTACATCTGGGGCCGTTGCTGCAGGTTTTTCTGCTCTAGGATACCCTAGCAGACCTGTAACAATTAAAGGGAAACAGGCTGCAGCGGCAGTCGGACAAAGTTTATTAATGCAGGCGTACGCGGAGGAGTTTCATAAATACGGTATCGTTACTGCACAACTATTGCTGACGAGAAGTGATTTTTCTAGAAAAGAACAATATAGTAACGCTTACGCTACGTTAGGAGAGTTACTAAACCGTTCTGCTCTTCCAATTATTAATGAAAATGATTCCATTTCTTTAGAAGAGCTAACGTTCGGTGATAATGATATGCTGTCAGCTTTAGTAAGCGGACTTGTTTCGGCGGATATGCTGATGATTTTTACAGATGTGAATGGTTTATATGATAAAAATCCTCAGAAAAATGAGGATGCGAAAAAATATTATTTCCTTCCTGAAGTTACAGAAGAAATCGCTTCTCTTGCAGGAGATGCTGGCTCAAAACTTGGGACTGGCGGAATGAAATCAAAAGTCGATGCTGCAAAGACGGCGCTATCTCTTGGGGTAAGTGTATTTATCGGTACAGGACGTGGACAAGAGAAATTTGTTGATGTTTTGAAGGGGAAAGGTGACGGAACGTATGTCGGAAATGCCCCTCAAAAAGAAATGAAGATGAATAAGCAATGGATCGCTTTGCATTCGGTTGTTAGCGGTCAAATTGAAATAGACGCCGGAGCAACTACAGCTATCATTCAGCATGGTAAAAGTCTTCTTCCTGCTGGTGTTACAAATGTGTCAGGATTTTTCAAAGTTGGCGATGTTGTAGAAGTAATGACGCAACAAGGGCGCGTAATTGGAAAAGGACAATGCACATATAGTGCAGAGGAATTAAGAGAGATAAAAGGTATGCAAAGTCAACATATTCAAGCAAGAGGCGAAAGGCATAATTATGAAGTCATCCATAGAGATCATTGGGTTTCACTTTAAGAATATAGTTTTTTAACCTTAAAAAGGAGGAAATAAAAATGAATGAAGTGTTGACAAAGGGGAAAAGAGCAAAAGAGGTTGCTAGGGAACTGGTACTAAAATCTACACATCAAAAAAACGAAGCACTTGATGCAATTGCAAATCAATTAATAAGTGAAACAGTTTATATTTTAGAGGAAAACAAACGAGATATAGAAGAAGGTAAGGCAAAAGGATTTTCGGATTCACTCCTTGATCGTCTTATGCTAACTGAAAATCGTATTGTTGATATGACAGAAGGGATTAAGCAGCTAATTGAATTACGTGATCCTGTAGGAGAATGTGTAAGTGCATGGGAAAGGCCAAATGGATTATCTATTCAGGAAATGCGCGTACCACTTGGTGTTGTTGGGATGATTTACGAGGCAAGACCGAATGTAACAGTGGATGCTGCTACAATTTGTTTGAAGACAGGAAACGCAGTCATATTACGTGGTAGTTCTTCTGCTATTCATTCTAATAAAGCCATCGTTGCCGTTATTCACAGAGCGCTCAAACAAACAAGCTTACCAGAAGAAAGTGTACAGCTTATAGAAGATACAACGCGAGATAGCGCAAAGCAGTTGTTTACAATGAATGATTATCTAGACGTTCTTATTCCAAGAGGTGGCAAGCAATTAATCGATACTGTTGTGAGGGAAGCGTCTGTCCCAGTACTTGAAACAGGTGCGGGAAATTGTCATGTTTTCATTGATGAAACAGCGGATAAACAAATGGCATTTGATATTATTATAAATGCAAAAACGCAGCGTCCATCTGTATGTAATGCAATTGAAACGATTGTACTTCATGAGAAGTGGGCAGAGCAATATGGTAGCGAGTTGTTTTCTTCTTTGAAGAAAAGAGGCGTGGAGCTACGTGGTGATCAAAAAGCATTGGCAATGGATCCATCAATTGTACTTGCTTCAGAAGAAGACTGGGGGACAGAATTTTTATCTCTCACGCTAGCAGTTAAATTAGTTTCTTCTATAGAAGAAGCGATTCATCACATAAATACGTATGGATCTATGCATTCTGAAGCGATTATTTCAGAAAACGAGGAAAACGTCAGCAAATTTTTCGTATCTGTTGATGCTGCTGCGCTGTATCATAATGCATCAACTCGTTTTACTGATGGATCTGAATTCGGATTCGGAGCTGAGATTGGCATCAGTACACAAAAGCTACACGTAAGGGGACCAATGGGGCTTCCTGCATTAACTTCTACAAAATACGTCATTCGTGGAAATGGACAAATTCGAAAATAAAAATAAAAGACACTCAATTCGTTTGGGTGTCTTTTATTTTAAAAATTATTTACCATACAAAAAGCCCAACAAGCATAGCGCTTAATAAGGAAACAGCCATTCCGCTCACAAGAAGCTTCCAAACATTTTTCCCGATGACTGATGATTTTTCGCCGCCAAATAATGAATTGTAAGTTCCATAAATCATACCTACTGTACTAAAGTTAGCAAAAGAAGCTAGAAATGTTGTGGCAACCGCAACCGTATGCGGTTGTAAAGACTTTAAGTTTGATTTTAAATCCATCATTGCAACAAATTCATTCGTCGTTATTTTGATCCCCATTAATTCAGCTACATACATAGCATCACTGCCCGATAAACCGAGTAAAAAAGCGAAAGGACTAAAGATAATGGAGAAAATTTTTTGAATTGTTAACCCCGTTACAAAAAATCCTAAAATCCCATTTAAACATGCAGTTAAAGCTACATAACCAATTACCATAGCTAAAATAACGATAACCATATTCATCCCGACTAACATGCTGTTTGAAATAGTAGAAAAGAAATCTTTTTTTTCATGTTTGGAAGGTGTGTAAACAACATCTTCTTCTTTCGAAACTTCCACAGGATTTAATACATTGGCTAAAATTAATGCGTTAATACAATTTAATGGGATTGCGCTGAAAATATATGTTGCTGGAACCATTGATAAATAAGCACCAAGAATGGATCCGCTGACGCTACTCATACTCATAATTCCAAAAGTCAGCAGACGATTTTCTTTTAAAACAGATAATTGATCCCGAACAACAGCAAGCGCTTCGGTGTTCCCTAAAAACATCATTTGAATCGAAAAGAAGCTTTCTAACTTTGGTAAACGAGAAATCTTTGAAATAATTGCACCTACTTTATCAATAATCCAAGTTAAGATTCCAAAGTAAGAAAGAATATCAAAGAACGTGATAACAAAAATGATAGGAAGTAATGCGCTAAAGAAGAAATCAATTGTTTGATTTTCCATAGCAGAAGGAAATGCAAATCGAATTCCTTCATTCGCACATGCCAGTAGCCAACTGAAAAATGAAGCAATTTTATTAATGATAATACTGCCTAGCTTTGTGCCTAACATAAACCACGTAATAAAAAGCTCCAATATGATGAGAATTACAATTGGTCTCCATTTTATATGTTTTTTATTAGGCGAACATAAGTAAACAATTAATATGACAACGAAAATCCCTAACATATTCAATATGAAATACATGTCAACAACTCCTTGAGGCTTATTATTTGTATATAAAAAAGCTCCTATTCTTCTTAATTTAGAATGAATGTATTTCAACTAAAATTTTGTTAATTCTAAAAATATAGAAGGTAAAATTCGATAAACATAGAATTTAATATATAGCAAACAAGGAGGGATAAAAATGGAGGTCTATCACATAACGAGTAGAAAGAGGGAAACTTATAACGTTCAAGTGAAATATTCGATACTTTTCGAATGTGCGCTTGGCATTGCAGCAATTACTCATAAGAGGTTAATTGATACACTTGAAAAGTCTCAAAGTGAATGGGAAGAGATTAGACAATCATTAACAAAAGAGATGAGAGAGCAATTACAGTTTGTAGAAGAACATAATACGTGGAAAGCATTGCTTCAGTTGTTGTATGAAGAAGATTTTCACGATGTATCGCAGTTTCACGCTAAAATCGATTCACTTTCAGAAGAAGATTTGAAGTATATATGTTTACCGTTTTTAGGAGAGAAGTACCAAGAAAAAAGAACTTTAGCGGCAAGTGGAAACGTAACTGCAATACATGAACTAATGGAACTGACAAAAGATCATCAGTTTTTCTCTACTTATATTCGTTTTATATGCGATGTTGATGTACAAGTGCTAAAATCCCATTTAATTGCTGTTATGACAGGTTGGTATGAGAGCGTTATTCAGAAAGAGGAAGAAGAAATACTTTCTATATTCAAACGAGATTATGAAGCAAAGAGTGAAATGAATAAAAAGATGAAACCAGAAGAGTTTGTCGAGTGGGCTACAGGTGGCGTTCATTATATGCCAGAACCAAGTGTTCATTACGTACTTCTTATCCCACAAATAACGTACAGACCGTGGAATATTGAGGCGGATGTTGAAGATACGAAAGTATTTCATTATCCAGTTGCAAACGAAAGTATCCATCCTGAAGATCCATATGAACCGAACTATTTTTTAGTTCAAAAACATAAAGCTCTTGGAGATGAAGCGAGGTTACGCATTGTAAAAATGTTGTTCGAAAAAGAACGAACATTGCAGGAAATTACAGAAAGATTGCAACTTGGTAAATCGACTGTACACCACCATTTGAAATTGTTACGTGCAGCGAAGTTAGTGGATATACATGATGGGAAATATGTATTAAGAAAGAAAGCAGTACAATCGTTAGCGAAAGAATTAGATGTGTTTTTAAATAGATAATATACAACAAGAATGTACATAAAGGGAGGAATATAAAAGAAAAGTTGGTGTATGAAATTGAAAAATGTATTGAAAAATCGTTCGTTCTTTTTTATGTGGATTGGTAGTGCAATCTCAGAATTAGGAGGGGGTTTCGGAACGTTATGTAATTCAATTCTAGTATATGAGTTAACAGGATCGGAAATGGCTTTAAGTAGTATGTGGCTATTATATTTTATCCCGTCTCTCATACTGCAATTAATCAGTGGCCCATTTATTGATAAATGGAGTCGGAAGTGGATTATGATTTTTTCACAATGGATACGAGCGTCCGTATTCTTATTACCTTTGATAATGTTAGTTTCCGGTAGTTTAGAAGTTTGGCACATTTATGTTGTTCAAATTGTAGTGGGACTTATTACACCACTTTATACACCTGCAAGTCAAGCAATTACACCGAGCATTGTAAGGAAAGAACGACTTCAAGATGCAAATGCGTACATTGATGGAATGACTCGTCTTATGATGTTTCTTGCGCCAGTATTAGGCGGAGTAGTCATTCATTTCATTGGAACAGAACTTGCGTTATCTTTCGTATGCATTTGTTTATTTGTTAGTGGCACTTTCTTACTTTATATAAAAGAAAATAGAACGTCGCAACCTATTCGGAAAACGTGGCTAGAACAGTTTCTTCACGGTTTTACATATTTTTTCACAAAACCAATCATCGTTTGGCTCGGTATATTTCTAACTTTTGTTCAATTTGGAGTAGGAGTAACAATGGTCACAAACCTTCCTTATATAAAGGGCGAGCTGTCAGCGAGATATGCGGAATTTGGTTATTTTATGGCCGGATTCCCACTTGGCTATGTAGTTGGATCTATACTAGTCGGAAAAGTAACATATAAAAGTCGGCGTATACTTATGCTTGGAGGATTGTTTATAGGGGGGCTCACATACATTTCGCTAGGGTTCAATCATAGTATTATCATTGCAATAATAGTTGAAGTAATAGCAGGGATTTGTATTGCATTTTTCAATGTTCATAACACAACGATATGCCAACAGTCAGTTCCGAACAATATGATAGGACAAGTATTTTCAGTGCGATTATTTTTCATACGATCCGCTATGCCGTTAGGTGTATTAGTAGGGGGAATATTGAGTGAAATGTGGGGAGTAAGAGCGCTATATTTAATCATCGGTGCAATTATATGTGTCACCTCTTTAATAGGAATGTTACTTCCGTATTTCAAGTTTTTAGATGAGGCGATAGAAGAGAAAACAGCTTGATTCAAAAAATTTAAACTTTATAATTGAAAATAATTATCATAATCAACTATAATAGAAGAATAGTAGTATTCGTATTACAAAGAGGGAGTGGGATATATGTTTATCGAAACGAAAACATTTACAGTAAAAGAAGGTACATCAAATATAGTTGTAGAACGTTTTACTGGAGAAGGTATTATTGAAAAATTTGAAGGCTTTATCGACTTGAGTGTTCTTGTGAAAAAAGTAAGACGAGGCGACGAAGAAGTAGTCGTTATGATTCGCTGGGAATCTGAAGAAGCATGGAAAAACTGGGAAACAAGTGAAGAACATTTAGCTGGACATAGAGCGAGCCGTGGTAAACCAAAACCAGATCATATTATTAATGTGGATCACGCAGTTTATTATGTGAAATCATCGAAAGCGGCTTATCAACAGTCGTAATATATAAAGGTAGAGGATATTTGTTTATTAAGAAACAAATATCCTCTTTTTTTGATTTCTAGTCAAATTTTTAAAATGAAGTTTCATAACAAGGTCTATTTTGCAGAGAAATTAATTATGTATAAAATAACAATAATGTATCTTAATGTAAGAAAATCTAGAGAATCAAGCAGGTTTCCCATATGGTACAGTACGAAACGATTATAAGTAGTACAGTGATATAAATAGGAGGTTATCGCTATGACATCTGTATTTAAAGATATGGCGTTCCAGCTAAGAACGGAACGACTCGACCTGAATATGTGGGAGGAATCCGATGCAGTCTGGCTTAGAGAACTAGTTGGTGAACGTGGAGTGGAAATGCCAACCGTTGAATCTGTTCGTAACGATCTTATTGAGAAGCGCAAGATAGCAGCTGAAAATGGTATTTCTCTTCTCACGATTCGTAGACGAGACGAAGGCGATTTCATCGGTTACTGTGGCTTAATTATCGGTCGTTCCACGCTTGAAGAGCCGGAGATTGCATACGAGTTGTTCCGTAGTGCTCATCGCATGGGTTATGCGACAGAGGCAGCATCAGCGGTATTGGAGGCTGCGATTGCTACGGGGCGCAAAAGACTATGGTCTACTGTAGGCGCTTGGAATACTGCGTCTTTTCGGGTGTTAGAGAAGTTAGGATTTAAGCGGCATCATAGTACGTTTGGCGAACGCGGTGAGATTGTTTGGAATGTGCGCGATCTATAGAGACCTGGCCAAATTTGAAATAATAAGAAATGTCAAAGAAAGCCCATATGTTATGTATGGGCTTTTCCTTATAGTAAATATTGATTTTTTATTTATTTAAGTGTAATAGTCTATCTCTCACCTTAATTTTTCACATCATTATATAATTCCAACGCCTCTTTCACATTCAATCCATTTTTCACAATACCATGTATCGCTTGAATCATCGCAGCTGGATGTTCGGATTGCCATATGTTGCGGCCCATATCTACGCCGATTGCACCTTCTTGCAGTGCGTTATACGTAATGTTTAATGCGTCTTCAATTGAATCTAGTTTTGGTCCACCAGCAATGACGACTGGGGCAGGGCAAGTGCTTGTGATTTTTTCGAATCCTTCGCAGTAATACGTTTTAATAATGTCAGCACCCATTTCAACGCATACACGTGAAGCAAGTGCTAAAAAGCGAGCTTCACGTTTTTGCAGTTCTTTTGCAACTGCGGTAATGCCGAGTACTGGCAGGCCATAATCGTGAGCTTCTGAAACTACATTTGCGAGATTTGTAACTGTTTGTGTTTCATAGTCTGATCCGACGAAAACAGATACACCGACGCCAATTGCATTTTGTTTTACTGCTTCTTTTACAGGGGTAACAATTGTTTCATTCGCTAAGTCTTTACCGACGACAGTAGCTCCGCCTGATACACGCATAACCATCGGTGTACTGCAATTTTCAGGAATGCATGAGCTAAGTACACCTCGCGTTAAAAAGAGAGAATCCGTGTAAGGAAGTAGGTTTTTAACAGTTTCCAGTGGCTGTTCAAGCCCGTGAATTGGTCCTAAAAAGTAGCCGTGATCTATCGCTAACATAACCGCTCTGCCATCAGGTAAAATTGTATTTAATCGATTTTTAAATCCCCAAGTCATTCAAAATCACTCCTTCGTTAATGTTGGATTTTCCGTTTGAACAGTATCTTTATTTGGTAAATGTGGTGACTTTATAAAAACCGCTTTAAAAGGTTTGTCAGAATGGTTAATAAGATAGTGAGATTCATGAGGGCGAACTTGCAGGACATCACCCTGTTTCATTGGAACTCTTTCGTTATTTACATAGAAATCTATTTCACCTTCTAATGCATAAAAGACCTCTTCGCACGTCGTATGATAATGGTTTTGAAACTCCTGCCCAGGCTGAATGACAACAAGACCAAGATCGATATTCGGACCTTGTATTAAATATTTCGGCCCGTTATCACCGAAGCGATAGGAGAAGTCATTTTCATTCGCTTTTAGCATACAGTTCACTCCTTTATGTAATGTGTTACAGTGCACCAGGCGCAATCCACATATGTGAGGTGAGCCCTTTATCAGCTAAAGCGAGCTGACTGTCATACACAGTTTTCCATGTTTCATAGAACTCTTTATATAGTTCGTGATTTTCAGTAACTGGTTCGAATGTTTGCTCCCACTGTACAAACTGTTCGGCAGTCTCTTCCATAGATGCATATATGCCAGCACCAACTCCTGCAGCAATCGCAGTTCCTAAAGCAGCTGCTTCTTTCACAACAGGTACTTTTACAGGAATACCAAGGACGTCTGATAGAATTTGTGGCCATAGTTTTCCTTTAGCGGCACCACCAGCAAAAATAACTTCAGAAGGGAATATACCAGTTAGATTTTCTATTAATTTTAAGTTTCCAAGTGTAACGAAGGCGGCATTTTCTTCAATAGCACGAAACAGTTCTTTTTTTCCGCATTTGTCAGCGTCTAAACTTAAATTTAAAAAAGAAGGTGCGGCATGACGCCAAGAAATGTAGTTCATAACGTTTGAAAAAGTAGGGATAATGCCATGTGAACCGACAGGTACGTCTTTCGCTTGTTCTTCTAGTAATTCATAAGCATCTACACCGAGTTTGTCAGCAAGTTTCTTTTCCTCTTGGCAAAAAGCGTCTCGAAACCAGCGCATAACGAGGCCTGGGAAAAAGGCAATTGTTTCGTATTGCCATAGGTTACGTACGACGTGACAATTTATACGAATCGCAGCTTGTGGATCTGGTATTGGCTCAGTAACATTCACTTCTTGTTGCCAAAAACTACCTCCGCATATTAATGTTTGATTCGGTTTCACGACTCCAGTTCCGAGTGATGCCATTTGAGCATCTCCGCCCCCGGCTACGACAGGAATTCCTTCACGTAATCCAGTTAATGCTGCACACTCTTTTGTAACGTTGCCAATTACTGTACCAGCTTCATTTACTGTTGGTGAAAATGGTAAAGATAGACCGCACTCCTTAGCGACATCGTTATCCCACACTCTATTTTGTAAGTCAAAAATACCTGACGTACATCCATTTGAAGGATCGATTTGCAGCACGCCGCTTAATTTATATAAGATCCAATCGTTTAACATTGTAAAAGAGTGAATAGTATTATAGACGTCGGGTTCATGTTTTTTAATCCAAAGTAGGCGGGGTAAAGCACCTAATGAAAAAGTTTGACCAGACTTTGTATATAAATCTTTTTCAAGATGTGACCGAATTTCTTTTAGTTCACTAACCTCAGCAGATGCGCGCCCATCAACATTTGCACAGGCCCATATTTCTTGCCCATCTTGATCATATAAAACAAATCCTTCCCGCATACTTGTCGCACTAATAGCAAGAATGGAAGAGGCAAGAGTATTGCTTTTTTGAAGAACCTCTTTCGTGCATTCTTGTACTAGCTTCCAATTTTCTATTACATCAAAGTTCATAGAGCCTGGATAACGAGGGTCAGATTTGTGAATCCATTCTTTTTGACTTACTGCAATTTGATTACCATGTAAATCAAAAAGAACTGCTCGTATGCTTCCTGTACCAGCATCGAAAGCTAATAAATTGGACATTAACAATCACCATCCTTTCGTAATAAGGAGAGGGCAGTTTCCTCATCGGTAATTAATGTATGAATAAACTTTCCTTTTAAGGCACCATAAATTGCATCTATCTTTTCAGTACCTCCAGCAACACCGACGACATGCTTCATATTGCGCAAAACAGAGAGGGATGTGCCAATTAGACGATTGTGATGCGAGAGCTCTAATAAATCGCCATTTGTATCATAAAACTGTCCTAAAATATCGCCAGCACCGTTTTGACTACGAATATATGTCATCTCACGTAAAGTTAATTTTTCTTCTTTTACAATCGTAGCGTCTTGAGATAGTCCTCCAATACCGACAACAGCCGTATGAGCAAGTGAAGCGACATGAAGCATATCTTTTACACTCGGTTCTGATAAAATACTTTGTGCCATTTCGGTTGTAGACGCTAGAAACGGCGTAGGGATAATGTGAAGATTACCTTGCATGTAATGTAAATAGTTTTGTTTTCTCGGGAGATAGTGATTTACTCCGCCTGTTAACGTTACGATTGAGAGATTAATAGAACTTTCGAAATGAATGTTTTCTAGCATTTTGCTAATTGTTTCTCCCCAGCCAATACCGAGTAAATCTCCTTGCTGAAGCTGAGTTTCTAAATATTGTGCAGCAGCTTTTCCGAGAGAATCGTGATAATTGTTTACTGGGGTCGGGATAATAAAAGCATCTTTTAAGTGGAATTTTTTCATTAGGTCACGCTCAATACTTAAACAGTGCAAACCAGTCCCTTTTACGTGAAATGTAACGATACCTTCACTCCGCGCCTTATCTAATAACCGGACGACTTTATTTCTTGAAATATGAAGAAGTGAAGCGATCTCCTGTTGTGTTAATTGGTCTTTATAATAGTACCAAGCTACTTTCGTTAATAAATTCTCTTCAAAGTTCAGCTGAGTCATACTTTTCATCCCTTTCAACAATTGACCACAGCTTAAACATATGTACCATATATTTTGTTTATTCCAGTTGAAGCGATTAATAGTACGTAGAAAAAAGTGTTCTAGATATAAAAAAAGGAATATACAATGCTACAAAACAAGTAGAACAAATAATCATTTTCTCAAAAAATGTTCTGTATAAAGGCAGGTGACATCATGTGGAGAACGCACCTTTATTACAAGTAAAAAAAATGAGTAAGGCGTTTTTAAATCAACTTGTATTAAAAGAAGTGAACATTCAAGTAGAGCGCGGAGATATATACGCTTTAGTTGGAGGGAATGGTGCCGGGAAATCAACATTAATGAAAATATTAACGGGGTTATATTCGTATGATGATGGAGAAATGTATGTAAAAGGAACGAAGCATCAGTTTTCAAATCCGTCAGAAGCACATCGAAAAGGTATGTATTTAATACCGCAAGAACCACTCATTTTTCCGCATATGACTATTGAAGAAAATATATGTATCGGGTTAAAAGAAAAGAAAAAGAAATTAAGAGTACAGATTGAGCAATTGATTAGCAGCTTAGGATGGAGTATTGACCTTAATGAACTAGGAGGATCATTATCGATTGCGCAACAACAGTTAGTAGAAATTGTTAGAGGATTAATACGAGAAGCCGAGATTCTTATTCTAGATGAGCCAACATCGACATTAACAACTCACGAAATTAAGAGTCTTTTTGTGTTGATGAAAAGTTTACAAGAAAAAGGAATAGGGATGATTTATATTACGCATCGTTTTCCAGAAATCTTTGAAATTGCTAACAAAGTAGCAATATTACGAGATGGAATGATTGTAAGTCAAGGAGATGTATGTGACTATACATATGACATGCTGATGGAGGGACTATTGCCAAAAGGGTATAAACAGAAAGAGAAAATAGAAGTAGTTCAAGAGACCACAAGGATGAAAAAAATATTAGAAGTGAATGATATAAATGGTCACGCATTCGAAAATATATCATTCACTGTACATGCGGGTGAGATTGTAGGTATTGCAGGCATTGTTGGATCGGGCAGAACGGAATTAGCAGAAGCGATATTTGGATTGAAAACTGTAAAATCAGGGTCTATTTTATTAGATGGAAAATCAATTGATACATGTTCTTTGCATAAAAGGCTAGACGAAGGACTAGTTTATGTGCCAGAGGATAGGGCGAGGAATGGAATTTTCTCACTTGCTTCTGTTAAAGAAAATATTGCAGCAGCAAGTTTACGGCAAAAAAATCGCTTTTTTATAAATCAAGAAAAAGAAAGCGCTTTAGTTAATTCGTTTATAGAACAGTTCCGAATTGTTGTACAGAATATGAATGAAGAACTGGCATCTTTATCAGGAGGTAATCAGCAGAAGGTCGTGCTTGCAAAGTATCTCGCATGTAATCCTAAAGTTATTATTCTTGATGAGCCGACTCGTGGAATTGATGCGAAAGCAAGGCTTGAAGTGTATGAGACGATCGAAAAAATGAAAAGGGAAGGACTCGCAATTTTATTAATCTCTTCAGATGTTGAAGAAATTGTTCAATTAGTAAACCGTGTATATGTAATGAGAAATGGACGATTTGTTTCTCATATGGAAAAAGAACAACTGAGTGTGAATGAAGTTACACGCCTTGCATACGGAGGTGTAGCGGAATGAAGCGCATGCTAAAAATGCACGAAACGTCTATCATAACGTTACTACTAATTTATATAGCTATTGTAGGAATGATAAATCCTAGTTTTATTCAATTTAACTCGTTATCTTTAATGGTGAAATCAAGCGTTATTTTAGTCGTGTTAGCAATTGGCCAATCGTTCGTCTTATTTACTAAAAATATAGATGTATCAGTTGGTTCAAGCATGGGGTTAAGTGCAGCAGTTTGCGGAATGTTGCTAACGAATGAATATAGTGCATCCTTGTCGATATTTGCTACTATTACACTTGGCGCTATTATCGGTTTCGTAAACGGAATGGGCGTTGCGAAGTTTCGAGTACCAGCCATTATTATGACATTAGGCATGTTAGGAATTATTAGAGGTGCCATGTTAATTTTCACAGGCGGGAAGTGGATTGAAGATATTCCAAACGATTTTAAGCAGCTGTCATCTATCGTCATTCTTGGTTTACCTATAACTGTATGGTTCGTTCTTATTATTTTACTACTACTATACTTCTTTTTAAGGAAAGTGCCATTTGGAAGATACTTTTATGCGGTAGGTGATAATGAAGATGGCGCGAGACTTATTGGTATACCTGTTAATAAAGTGAAGATATGTGCGTTTATGATTTCAGGCATAAGTGCTGCGCTCGCTGGTTGCATATTTGTTATGAATATCGGGTTCATTCCAAATCAAACTGGTACAGGATTAGAATTACAAGTAATCGCAGCCGCTGTACTAGGGGGCATTCATTTGAAAGGAGGAACAGGATCTTTATTTGGAGCTGCATTAGGAGCATTCTTTTTAGAAACAATAAGCAGTTCACTCGTCTTTCTAAAAATACCAGCATTTTGGAATAATGCTATTTCAGGTTTTTTATTATTACTTATCATCATACTGGATAGTGTTATGAAAAAGTGGAAGGCAGAAAGGAGGATGAATCTATGAAGTATGTATACAGATGGGAAGGTGTTCTAATTGTATTGCTTCTTATAGAATTCATTCTCTTTAGTTTAATCAATAGTGATTTCTTAAATATTAGTAATCTCCTTTTTAGTACAAATGATTTCCTATTTATTGCAATTGCGGCGATACCAATGACTTTCGTTATAGTAACAGGAGGAATTGATGTATCGGTCGGCTCAATAATGGGTCTCACTTCAATCTTAATCGGTGTACTTTGGATGAGCGGAATATCTATTTTGTTTGCTGTCATAATATCTCTAATAATTAGTTGTTTAGCAGGCGCTTTAAACGGACTTATTATAAAAATGACAGATGTAGAACCACTCGTCGTTACACTCGGCACGATGTTTTTATACGGAGGAATTGCACTCGTCATTTCAGGAGGGGCAGGTGCTTCTGGGTATGAAGGGATCAGTGGTTTACCTGACGCATTTGTACAACTGGCAAGCGGTAGTTTTATAGGAATACCAAATTTATTATGGCTACTGATCGTATTAACAGTTTTATGTGCTGTATTATTTCACCGAACTATATACGGACGCCATGTAAAATTAACAGGTGCGAACGAAAATGCAGCAAAATACACCGGGATTAAGACGAAGAAAGTAGTCATCATCGCTTACATGCTTTCCGGGTTAGGAGGTGGATTAGGGGGGACTTTCTTAACTGCCTATTTCGGTTCCGCACGTGCTGATATGGGAAGTGAAACAATTTTACCAATCATTACGGCAGTCGTATTAGGCGGGACACTTATTACAGGGGGAAAAGGAAGCATTATCGGTACTGTACTGGCGAGTATTTTCATTGGACTCATGCAGTATGGCTTGCAAATGACGGGTTTAACAAATGAACAATCCAACGTAGTAATTGGTATTATCCTTATTCTTTCAGTTATTATGAGACATTTCAAATTACATCAATTCACACTGGGGAAAAGAAAGAATTTGCATAAGGGGGAAATGTCATGAAGAGAAAACTAGGGATTGTATTCATTGTATGTATTTGTTTAATCGGTTTAATCGCCTGTTCTAGTCAAACCGCAGATAAGAAAAAAGCGGATGATGTGAAATTTGCATTTATCCCGAAATTAACAGGAGTTGGATTCTTTACATCAGGTGGTGAAGGAGCAAAAGAGATGGGAGATAAGTTAGGCGTGCAAGTGAAGTATGATGGACCGTCTGAAGCGAGCGTATCAGGGCAAGTAAAGTATATAAATAATTTTATTAACCAAAACTATGATGCACTTATGGTTTCCTCTACATCAGTTGATGGTTTATCGCAATCACTACAACGTGCTAAGAAAAAAGGAATGACTGTCTTAACGTGGGATTCTGATGTGAATCCGAAAGACCGTTCCTTTTATATCAGCCAAGGAACACCAGACCAACTTGCTAACTTATTAATTGACATGACTTCCAAGCAAATTGGAGATAAAGGGAAAGTAGCATTTTTTTATTCTAGCCCAACAGTAACAGATCAAAACCAATGGGTAACGAAAGCGAAAGAAATTATTAAAAAGAAATATCCGAACTGGGAAATTGTAACGACGCAGTACGGTGAAAATAATGCGCAAAAGTCTTTGTCAGTAGGAGAGAATATTTTAAAAACGTATCCTGATATTAATGCAGTCATTTGTCCAGATGCAACGGCACTTCCGGCAATGGCACAAGCAGCTGAAAATTTAAAAATGGATAAAAAGGTTGTCGTAACTGGCTTCTCTACACCAAACGTTATGCGTGATTACGTAAAACGAGGAACAGTAGCACAATTTGGTTTATGGGATGTAAAACAACAAGGTGCACTCGCAACGTATGTTGCAAATGAAATTGTTGTAAAAGGGAAGAAGTTAAAAGTAGGGGATAGCTTCGAAGTAAAAGGAATTGGAAAAGTGAAAGTAGAGCCAAACTCCATTCAAGGATATGATTATGAGGCAGAAGGAAACGGAATTATCGTGTTACCAGAACGAGTTGTATTTACGAAGGATAATATTGATAAATATAATTTCTAGTAACGAAAAAACGTCCGAATGTATCGGACGTTTTTATTTCTTCATTAATTATGAACTGTTTCTTTTTCATTTAATCCAAGGGTACGACCTGTAGAAGTGTGGAGGTCTTGGAATAATCTTGGATTTTCTGTTAATGAAATGCCGTAAGAAGGAATCATTTCTTTTATTTTTCCTTCCCATTCTACCATTCGGCTTGGGAAACATTTTTCTAATACTTCAAGCATAACATGAACGGCAGTAGAAGCACCCGGTGAAGCACCTAGTAATGCTGCGATTGATCCATCAGCCGCACTAACAACTTCTGTACCGAATTGAAGTGTTCCTTTACCGCCAGCATCAGTATCTTTAATTACTTGTACACGTTGACCAGCAACTACAATATCCCAATCTTCACTTTTTGCGTTCGGAATGAATTCGCGTAATTCTTCCATACGTTTTTCGTGTGATAACATAACTTGCTGAATTAAGTATTTTGTTAGTCCCATTTCTTTTACACCAGCAGCTAACATCGTTAAGACGTTATTCGGTTTTACAGAACCAATTAAGTCAAGGTTTGAACCAGTTTTTAAGAACTTAGGAGAGAACCCTGCGAACGGTCCAAATAGTAAAGCTTTTTTATTGTCTATATATCTCGTATCAAGATGAGGTACAGACATTGGCGGAGCGCCAACTTTAGCTTTACCGTATACTTTCGCATGATGTTGCTCTACAACTTTTTGGTTTTTACATACCATAAATAGTCCACTTACTGGGAATCCACCGATATGTTTTGATTCAGGAATACCAGTCTTTTGTAGTAGAGGTAGACTACCGCCGCCGCCGCCGATAAAGACGAATTTTGCAGTATGATGCTCGATTTTACCACTATTCATATCGTGTACTTTTACTTCCCACAAACCATTCTTCGTGCGTTTAATATTTTCGACACTATGTTTGTAGTTTAGCTCGACATCTTTCGTTTTTAAGTAATCAAACAGCATACGTGTTAATGCACCGAAGTTAACATCAGTTCCAGAGTCAATCTTCGTTGCAGCCATCGGTTCATTAGATGTACGACCTTCCATAATGAGTGGAAGCCATTTTTTTAATGTTTCAGGAGCATCGGAAAATTCCATTCCTTGAAACAGTGGATTTTTTGAAAGCGCTTCAAAACGGTTTTTTAGAAACTGAACATTTTTTTCACCTTGTACTAAACTCATATGAGGTAGAGGCATAATGAAATCTTGTGGATTACGAATTAATTTGCTTTTTACAAGATATGCCCAAAATTGTCTTGAAAGCTGGAATTGCTCATTCACTTTTACAGCCTTACTAATATCTATAGATCCGTCAGATTTTTCGGAAGTATAGTTCAGTTCGCATAGTGCAGAATGCCCTGTACCTGCATTATTCCATTCGTTAGAGCTTTCTTCCCCGGCACTTGCAAGTTTTTCAAAAACTTTAATTTCCCATTCAGGTGCTAATTCTTTTAGTAATGAGCCTAACGTTGCACTCATAATTCCTGCACCAATTAAGATAACGTCTGTTTTTTGCTGCATGTTGCTCATGATAATCTCTCCATCCCCTATATTGGCAAAAAAGAGTAGGTGTTTTCTATGTCTAAGCCGTAAAAGAGAAACACCGCCTAGGCCCCACCTAGGTATTTACCTTTTTTGTCTCAATTATATAACCATCTCATACTCTATTATAATAATTAATAGACTAAAATATCTAGTGTTATCTGATAATTTTAAAATATTTAACGCTTTATTTGCCAAAATTCTTATTTAACAAGCACTTTTCAGTTAATGAATAGAAAAAAATTACAGTTTGAAATTATCTCGAAAAAGCTTACGTATCCAAAAGTGAGTAGAAAGGATACCTTTTTATGGGATTTTTTGCCCTGTTTATTGTATGATTATTCTGAAAGTTAAAAGGAGGGATACACATGCGTACACAAGAACAAATCGCAAACTTATTTCGAAATTTTTCAATAAAGGAATGTAAAGGGTCAAGTGACTTATATGAATACTTAGCAATACAAATTGCTGAAGATGAGGAAGTACTTACACTATCTTCCTACGCTCAAGCAGGTCAACCAGTCCCAAACTTATTATTAGGTGCCGTACATTATTTATTACTAGCAGGGAAAGAACATCATCTGAAAACGTATTATAGTAGCTTAGTTGAAAGTGCTAATACGGATTTAGATCAAGCTTTTCATCATTTTAAAGATTTCTGTAAAATGTACAGAGAGGAAATCATTACTTTATTACAAACGAAACTTGTTCAAACGAATGAAGTAAGACGATGTGCGTACTTATATCCAAGTTTCAATTACATATTTAACAAAGTGAATAAACCGTTAGCTTTAATAGAAATTGGGACAAGTTCTGGATTACAACTATTTTGGGACCAATATAGCTATTCGTACGGTACAGGTGAAAGTTACGGAAATATAAATTCGAATGTACATGTAACTTCTGAAATAAGAGGGGAAAATGTGCCTCAACTTTTAAAAGAAAGTCCACCTGTCGTAGAAAGAATCGGACTAGATTTACATGTAAACGATCTACATAGTAATGAAGATTATTTATGGCTACGTGCACTCATTTGGCCAGAACATAAAGAAAGGCTTGAACTGTTTGACCAAGCTGCATCTTTAGTAAAAAATAAATCTGTTCAATTAATAGAAGGAGACGGTGTAGAGCTATTACCATCTATTATTGAACAAATAAGTGAAGATGCTGTTATCTGCATTTTCCATACACACGTCGCCAATCAAATACCAGAACAAGTAAAACGTAAACTGGAAAAACAAATCCAAGAAATTGGTGCAAAACGCGATGTATTCCACCTATATAACAACATGTGGGACCGGGACCTTCATATTGATTATTATATTAACGGAAACGAATATCGTGAAACGGTTGGAGAAACGGAAGGGCATGGGAGATGGTTTAGTTGGAAGCTTGGGAAGGAGACGCTTATTTAGATTAATAGGGGCGCCCTTACTTGTAAAAGGTGAGGGGATAGGTTCAAGCATTTACTAAATGACTAAGGAATAAATTTATTAGTACTATACAAAAAACTCTTGGGAGAAATCCTAAGCGTTTTTTGTATTACATTTAAACCCCATAATGGATCATGTACTTTTGTTCTGCTTTAGCTTGTACAATTTTTGAAGCTAACGCATTCAGCTCATCAGAACTTTTGAAGAACTTTGAAGATGTAACTGTTTCATAGAATATTGCTAATGATTCAGGTGGGATAATTGTAATACCATAATAGACTAAACCGTATTCCTGATTTTTGACTGTATGGAAGTAGGTTTTCATAATTGATAAATTTTGATTTAAACTACTGATAATATCATCATCAACAGAAATACAATGATATTTCTCTGGTGTATAATCCTCGTAATTTTTTCGAGAAGTAAAATCATCAATTATTCCAAAATCATGGACACATGCCATCCATATCATCCTTTCAGCTTTAATAAAGTGAGTTCTATTAAAGTAAAATAGTCATTTTGTTTACGTGTAATAGAAATAGTTATGTAGTTCATTAGTATAGTACTTCATAAAATATCTTCGGTTCTTCTTCGTGAAACCAGTTTATTTATCGATAAACTCATCGGGAGTCCAAGTGGCGATTTCATTCCTAGGTGCAGCAACTACAAGCCATTGCTCATATTGGACACCAGCTTGCCAACATTCATAATAATCATGAAAACCATTTACAAAAATAATTTTTCCACTCTCTAATGTAATAATTAAATGAGGGCTTTCTAAGCCGAGTTGTATATCGGTAACTTTTTGTCTTCTTATCTCAAATATTCTCTCATATTCCTCTTCCTCAGAATAATCTTCAAAGTCATCTTCATTTAATGGGTGTCTTTTTGTAGATTTATTAAATAAAAACCATTTTGATTCGATATTGATATATAATTGTCCGTCATAATCAACGGAGTCGTGAAAGTTTGTGAAATGAATCTTTATAGTGCCTGAAGAAATACCAAATTGTAATCCATCAACTTGTGATCCGATGAAGAGATTTTTCAATACTTTTTCAGCATGAATTTTATCTTCTTTATTCATTCTTGAAATCCTCCTTTGTATAAAAATATACCTTATATTTTTATTGTAATAAATAAATTTTCATGTAAAATGAACCTTTTGTGAAAAACGAGCGAATATAGTGTGAAAGATCATGAGGAGAGCTATAGTCGCTACTCAATTTTTAGCAATCGTCAGTTTGTTTTTGGCGGGAATTGCGACAACTATATAGTGTGAAGAAGGGCATAAAACGTTTATAAAAAATAAGGAAACTTATAATATATAGAATTAGAAATGAGAATTTGATAGTATTGGAGTAAGGAGTTTTAATAACAGTATATTAAGCCGTATTAATATACCTGTTGCGAATGCTTTCATTAAATCTCTTGATTTGATGGGAGTATTTGATAGAATTCAAAAAATATAATGGAGGTTAATATGAAAAAAGTAATTGGCGCAGCAACAGCAACTGTTTTCGGATTGGGAGCATTTACTACAACTGCTACTGCAGAAACAATCGTAACAGCAGATGTACTCAACGTACGTGAAAAACCGACTACGGAATCAAAAGTGGTCGAAAAAGTAAAAAACGGGGAAGAGTTAAAAGTCATCAATACCGAAGATGGCTGGTCAAAAATTGAGTTAAATGGTAAAGAAGTATTTGTAAGCTCAGAGTTTACTAAAGATATTTACCATGTAACAGCAGATTTGTTAAATGTACGTTCTGAATCAAACACAGAATCAAAAATTCTTGGCAGACTGAAAAAAGATGATGTAATTGAATCAACGAATCAAGTAAAAGACGGATGGCTACAATTTGAGTATAAGGGAAAAACAGCTTATGTAAATGTTTCTTTCTTATCAAGTAAAGCACCAATTGAAAAAAAGGCTGACGAGAAAACGAAGCAAGTAGCGAAAGTACAAAAATCGGTTAAAGCTAAGGAAGAAGCTAAAACACAGAAGATAACAAAGGCAAAAGAAACAATAAAACCTAAGGAAGAAGTGAAAGTGCAAGAAGTAGCGAAACCTAAGGAAGAAGTGAAAGTGCAAGAAGTAGCGAAACCTAAGGAAGAAGTGAAAGTGCAAGAAGTAGCGAAACCTAAGGAAGAAGTGAAAGTGCAAGAAGTAGCGAAACCTAAAGAAGAAGTGAAAGTGCAAGAAGTAGCAAAGGCTAAGGAAGAAGTGAAAGTGCAAGAAGTAGCGAAACCTAAGGAAGAAGTGAAAGTGCAAGAAGTAGCGAAACCTAAAGAAGAAGTGAAAGTGCAAGAAGTAGCAAAAGCTAAGGAAGAAGTGAAAGTGCAAGAAGTAGCAAAAGCTAAGGAAGAAGCGAAAGTACAGGAAATAGCAAAGGCTAAGGAAGAAGTAAAAGCACAAGAGATAGCCAAAGCTAAGGAAGAGGCGAAAGCACGAGAAATAGAAAAGGCTAAAGAAGAAGCAAAAGCACGAGAAATAGCCAAAGCTAAAGAAGAAGCAAAAGCGCAAGAAATAGCCAAAGCTAAGGAAGAAGCAAAAGCACGAGAAATAGCCAAAGCTAAAGAAGAAGCAAAAGCGCAAGAAATAGCCAAAGCTAAGGAAGAAGCGAAAGCACGAGAAATAGCAAAGGCTAAGGAAGAAGCGAAAGCACGAGAAATAGCCAAAGCCAAGGAAGAGGAAAAAGCACGAGAAGCACTAAAGGCAAAAGAAGAGTCTAAAAATAACGTGCAGTCTGCTAAACGTGAATTAACGGTGGTGGCGACAGCATATACTGCTGATCCGAGTGAGAATGGTACATATGGTGGACGCGTTTTAACTGCGATGGGGCATGATTTAACGGCTAATCCGAATATGAGAATTATTGCAGTAGATCCGAAAGTAATCCCATTAGGATCTAAAGTATGGGTAGAAGGTTATGGAGAAGCAATCGCTGGAGATACCGGAAGTGCAATTAAAGGTAATCGCATTGATGTATTAATGGGTTCAAAAAGTAAAGCGATGAATTGGGGAAGACAAACAGTTAAAGTGAAGATTTTATAATAAATCTAGAATATAACATAATGAAAATAAGACTGACATATTCTGTCGGTCTTATTTTCGTACCATCACATCATTAAGAATTGCATCAAATATATCTTTTTGTGTGAAGTTATCTGTAAAAATAGTTTCTCTAGTAACTTCGATTGTATCGTGCGGATTATACCATTTTTGTAGGGAATCCTCACCAAATTCATGCCGCTTTTCCCTTGTGTTATGTCGTCGAATCGTTTCTTTTAACGATAAATCAAAGTAATATGTATACGCGTTTCCTTCAAAAAAATGTATTAATTCTTTCAGCATATCACCGTATCTACGACTGTTTAAAATACCTTCTAAAATAACAAACTCACATTTCCCTTTTCCGTACTTTGTAATTTCAAATAGTAAATCGTGTGATAAATTACCGATCGTGTCGTGTACTCTAAGCATATCTCTACGTACAACATCCTGCGATACTAAAAGTGTGCCTTGTCCGAAATGTTCTTGTAGTTGCTTTGCGATTGTTGTTTTACCACTTGCGGAGTTTCCTCTAAGGATGATTAATGTTGATTTTATAGGATTAGACATAATGTATTCCCCCAACGTGAATGATTATATAGAAAATTTTAACAAATGAAACGTAGAAAGTGTATAATTAATATGATGTAAATAAAAAAGGTGGGGGCGAAATGGAAGCGAAATTAAATAAGGCGCAGCCAATTTGGAAACGAACATGGTTTCGCTATCTTGGGGTATTTATAATTGTACAATTGTTGTTTATTATTTGTGAAGTAACTGCATGGGCACCAAACTTTAGACCTGGCGGAGAATTCTTTAATAGAGTATTAAATTCTCAATTTTTTACAGAATGGTTCACGCCATATAAAATTCCTCATTTTAATGTGTTTACAGCATTTTTTGCCATTACATTGTTACCATACGCACTAATAGGTGCAATGAAAGATTTCACTACAAGAAAAAATATAAAGAATTAAAAAGAGGTACTATATGCTATTTCAAAAAGATAATGTATCGGTTAGGTATGTAGTAGAAGAGGATGCACCAATCATTTCAAAATGGTTAACAGACCCAGAAGTACTGCAGTATTACGAAGGACGAGATGATCCGCAATCAGTAGAAATGGTACTGAATCATTTTATACATAATCCAAATAGTCCTGAAAAAAGGTGCTTAATAGAGTTTGATGATGTGCCGATTGGTTATATTCAAATGTATCCAGTTGATTCGGAGTGGAAAACATTATATGGCTATGAAGAATTGCAAAATGTATGGGGGATGGATCAATTTATTGGAGAACCCGCCTATTGGGAAAAGGGAATTGGAACTAAACTTGTTCAGGCAGCAATTACATATATTATGGAGAACACGGGAGCAGAAGCAATCGCAATGGACCCGAAAGTAAATAATGAACGTGCAATAAAGTGTTATGAAAAATGCGGATTTAAAAAGGTGAAGTTTTTAAAGGAACATGAACTGCATGAAGGGGTATTAGAAGATTGTTGGATGATGGAATATAAATAAAAGGGGGCTGCACGAAATGAAAAAAGCATTAATAGTAATCGATGTGCAAGCAGGTATGTATACAGCAGGAATGCCAGTACATAATGGGGAAAAGTTTTTAGAGACATTACAAGAGCTTATTGAGAAATGCCGTTCAAATGATATTCCGGTAATTTATGTGCAACACAATGGACCGAAAGACCATCCGTTAGAAAAAGGTACAGATGGGTGGAAAATCCATGCAGCAATTGCTCCACTAGAGGGAGACAGTATCGTTGAAAAAACGGCGCCAGATTCATTTTATAAGACAAACTTAAACGAAGTGTTACAAGAAAAAGGGATTGAACACGTTATTCTTTCAGGAATGCAAACAGAGTACTGTGTGGATACGACAACGCGCAGAGCGTTTAGTGAAGGGTATAAAGTAACGTTAGTGAGCGATGCACATAGTACGTTTGATACAGAGGTGTTACGTGCTGAAGACATTGTGAAGCATCATAACGTAGTGTTTGGAGCGTTTGCTAATGTTGTTACGTTAAAAGATTTGAAAGAAACTGTCTCTAAATAAGAGGCAGTTTTTTATTAGAGGAAATCGTGTCAAATAATGTCGGTAAGTCGATATCCTTTGTCGAAACGTCGATATATTGCAATAATCGTTGATATATTTGAAAAATCGTTGATATAATTTCACGTACCATAATAAAAACACAAAAAAAGGAGCTCCACATAATTAAAAAGGGCGCTCCTGTATCAAAATATTATTTCTTCTTATCTTTATCCAATATATTCTGTTCTTCCGCAAACTCCGTACCATATGCGAAACGTCGATTAATATGAATATTATCGTTGTGGTGCCTTGTGCGGGAGCTAGAGAAGCGATGAACGATTACTTCTGATAATGTAAAGACAATCGCGGAAAGGATGCTTCCCCATGCAATTTGCATATAGTTGTCCAATAAAATATTACCGAAAATCCATACGCTTAAATATGTTAGTAAGAAATCCGACATAATGGCACCAGTATTGCCAATTCGATTTAAAATAATTTTATCAACGAACATATAAGATACGATTGTAACGAAGAGACTGAACGAAATAATTTGGACGAACGTTGCTGGGAAAAATAAAGCGAGTCCGATACTAAATGCGATAATGCACGATATAAACTTGATAAGCACTACTGTGAAATCATTCAAAATTTACACCTCCGTTTTATCCATAGTTTTGCAATAAATATAGGAGTTCATACATTGTAACGGATATATTTACATAAAACTTTTTCATGTCAATTATTTGTCTAAATATTAAAAAAACAAAGGAAAAATGTTATAGTAAAATGAGAGTATATGACATTTTTAGGTAAGGGGGAATCCTCGGTGTGGATTACTTCAGAAGTAGAAATTCCAGACGAGTTAATTGATCATCTTGAAAAAGGAAAGTTAGTGCTATTTGTTGGAGCGGGAGTTTCTATGAAAGGGAAATCAAACTTACCGAATTTTGATGATTTAGTTGATGAAATTGCAAAAACGTTATATGTCGAAAAACGTGAAATTACAGAACCGCATGATTATTATCTTGGTAAAATTGCGAAAACAAAAGATGTACATCAAGTTGCAAGAGATTTAGTTCATATTGAAAAGTCAAAGCCGAATCCGCTTCATTATGCGATTCCGAGGTTGTTTCCTTTAGATACAGAAGTCCGCATTGTAACAACAAATTTTGATCGACATTTTACAACTGCGATGAAAGAAATGAATAGAGAATTAAACGTATATTACGCACCTGCGTTACCTACAGGTAGAGCGTTTAAAGGACTCGCTTACATACATGGCAATATAGAACAAGAGAAAGAAGCATTAATTTTAACAGATGGTGATTTTGGAAGGGCTTACTTGACGGAAGGATGGGCGAGAAGATTTTTAGTTGATTTATTCTCGAATTATACCGTTTTGTTCGTTGGATATAGCCATAATGATCCAGTAATGAAATATTTAGCAACTGGTTTACCACCAAGTACAAGACGTTATGCATTTGTCGCACAAGGGGAAAATACGTACCACTGGGAGCATTTAGGAATACGGCCGATTGTATATCCGAATAAAGGTAATAATCATCAATCTCTCGTTAAAGCAGTAAAACGATGGGCGGAGTTAATGGGGGATAATTATATTACAAAACGAATGCGAATTCGTGACATAGTAACAGTTCCGCCGTCAGTAGAGCAGGAACAATTATCATACATAAAACAATCCATAAAAAAAATTGAAACAGTCCGCTACTTCGTTGAATTTGCTCACGATTATGAATGGGTGGAATGGCTTGAAGCGGAAGGGAAATTACAAAATTTATTTTTAATTACATCAAACTATAACGAGGTAGATGAATTACTTGCAAAATGGTTAGTGGAACAATTTCTTTTTAGTCATCAAAAAGAATTATTTCAATTAATTTTTAAAAATCACTCTAAACTATCTCCGTTATTATGGAGAACAATTTGTAGCTACTTAAACGAAACGAAAATGAAAATGGACCCGTTGTTGTTTGCAAGATGGACACTGCTTTTATTAGAAACAGCTGAAAAAGATAGTAAATCGATTGAAACAATTTCTTACTTATTGCAAAAATGTTCTTTTCCTGAGCATAAAGAAATCGCTTTATTGTTATTAACGTTTATTTTGGACGGAAAACTTAAGTTGAAGCGTGAAAGAAAGTGGGGAAATGATACCGGGGAATCAATAGAACTTGAGGAATCGAGTCGTTTACCCGTGTCTATATTTTCTTATGTGGAGCAAATTTGGAATGAAAAGATGAGACCGCATATTTCTTATTACGCCGTTCCAATTATGATGATGGGAATAGAGAAGTTGCGGATGTTATCACTAAGGCAAACAGCACTGAAAAAAAGGGATAAGGAAAATGTGGAAAAAGAGTTTCAGCAAAATGATCTTGCATTTTTAATTCAAATTGTAAAAGAATGTTTAGCCTATCTATGTGAAAACGATGAGAAAAAAGCAAATTATTATATTACAGAAATGATAGAAGCAAACAGCATACTTCAAAACCGAATTGCAATTGATGCGATGAATAAAAATATATTTGTTAGCGCCGATGAGAAAATGAAATGGTTGTTACAGGAAGGAATTCTTTTAGACGTCACGTATAAACAAGAAGTTTTTCAACTTATAAAAAATCATTTCGCACTCTCTTTAGAAAAAACAAAGGAAGAAGTCATTCAAATTGTATTAAAGGACCTTGCGGAGGAAAGAGCATTTGATGTTTGTTTCGTGTTGGATTTATTATTCACTTGTGATTCGAATAGTCCATCTACAGCAAAAGGTTACGAGTTAATGAAGCAAAAACATCCTCATTTTCATTCTGAGCGATACAGTGTACAAAAGAAAGAGGCGGCAGAACAAAGTATTACTTGTAATGTGACAGCTGATGGATTATTGCAACTAAAAGACGATGAAATTATGAAGCAAGTTCAGCAATTTTCTCAAGATGGTGTTTTTGAACAACGTCATTTTTTAGAGATGTTATCGAAAGCATGTAAATTGAATACAGAATGGAGTATTTCATTTGCATATCAATTAGTTGGAATGCACGAAATAAGTAATGAAGTATGGTTTGTTTGTATTAGGGAGTGGCGAAATAACCGAGGACTGACAAATGAACAAATACAAAAAGTTATTCCTCTATTACAGAAATTCGTTAGAAATACAGCTTTTCATTGGTTAATTAGTAGCTTTCTATATGAAATTAGTAATCGATTAGAAGAGTTAGAGGAAAATAGTATACGCAATGTAAAGCGGTTTGCTTTTTCGGTATTCCCTCAAGTCATGAAAAGTGACACGGATTTTAAGCTGGCAAAACAAGATTTTTACAATGAATCGATTCAGCATCCTGTTGGGAAAATGACAGCAGTATTATTAAAACTGTTATCATATGATCATTTATACGATCGTAATGTGTATGAATATTTATTTTTGTTTGAAGAACAAGTAAGAATTAGTACAGAACGGACAAATTTTATGATAGCTCGTTTAGTAGCAGATATTACATTTCTTTATCATATTGAGAAGCAATGGTGCCGAAAATATTTGTTACCGTACTTAGAGTTAAAGAAGGAAAATGAGATTACGAAATATGCATGGGCTGGCCTATGTTACACACAAATCAATTTACCTTTATTTACAGAAATGAAGCGATTTATTAAGTATGCGGTAGAACATTTGAAAGTATTACATCCGCATACGAGGGAAGCTTTCTTAAAATGGCTCAGTTTTGTATTTATTAAATGTGTACTGTATTGGGAGCAAAAAACAGATTGGTTATACCCTTTACTTATACGAGAAAATGAAGAAAATAAAATTAAATTTATGCAGTTCTTATGCTATTATGTCAAAACGTTAAGTGCAAAAGAACAACAAAAATTTTGGGCAGCTTGGCTCAGTATATTTTTGCGAGAGCGACCGAAAATGGGGGGAATCACAGCTAGAGAATATGTAATGCTTTTACGTATTATTTTATTTATGGATGAAATAGTAGAAAGAGGATTATCTATCATTTGTAAAACATTTTCGGACGTGGGTGGAAAAGGGAATCAAACGGAGTTAAAACAGTTATTTCATGAAATACTTGAAAAGACTGAGAGTATAAAGATGTATAAAGAGTTGTATGCAAACGTATTTTTCACTTTACTGCAAACGCTTCAGGAAGCTAATTTACTTGAAACGGAAATCATTCAAATAAAAGAATTATTAATCGGGTATAGAGTAGAAAAATGTGTAATAAATGCAATAGATAATGAGATAATTCGCATCGGAATTGTTCTGGAGAATTTACAAGAAGAAATGTAGGGCAAAAATGTAATTTAAAAAAATATATAAAAAGTTGTTGACAGTGTTTTGAAAAGCGTTCTATAATACGAATCATACTTATTCAATTTCAAAAAACATTTGAATAAACAAAGTGCAATGAAGAGATCACAGTAGTGGTTAGTCTTACTGTAACAGAGAGCTGGTGGTTGGTGTGAACCAGTACAGGGATAATCATGAATTACAGTCTTGGAGCATCTTTTTCGTAGTAAAGATAGTATTGTCTTTATGAAGAAAAAGCGGTCAATTGATCGTTAACAGTGAAGAGAGGTAGACAGAAATTTAGTCTACAACTAGGGTGGTACCGCGATAAATATCGTCCCTACTGATTTATTCAGTAGGGACTTTTTGTATTTTAGTGGCCCAACTTGAAAATTAAATATGCATGCGTTGAAAGGAAAAGCAGTAGTTGTTGTTTCCCTGTAACAGAGAGCTGGTGGTCGGTGTGAACCAGTACAAAAACAAGAGCGAATTACAGTCCTAGAGCATCTTTTTCGTAGTAAAGATAGTATTTATCTTTATGAAGGGAAAGACGGTCAGATGATCGTTAACAATGAAGAGAGGTAGACGAAAGAAGTCTACAACTAGGGTGGTACCGCGATAAATATCGTCCCTACTGATTGCATCAGTAGGGATTTTTTGTACAAAAAAAGTGGGTTTTTAACTAGTAGAGAGTGTCTTTGTACGAATTATTAGTTTAAAATAAGAAGAGGTATCGATTCCACTTTGAATTTGTATAATTGACCAGTTCAGAAAATAGAGAATTTTTCATTCTCTTACTATACTTTTAAAACATTAGAGGAGGATTTCCAAATGGCAAATCATGAATTAGATCAATTACGTAAACAGGTAGATGAAATTAACTTACAACTATTACACCTTTTAAACAAACGTGGTGAAATCGTTCAAAAAATTGGGGAGCAAAAGCAAGTACAAGGTACGAAACGTTTTGATCCAGTACGTGAGCGTGAAGTACTTGATATGATCGCAGAGAATAACGAAGGACCATTCGAAACGTCAACGGTTCAACATATTTTCAAAACAATCTTCAAAGCTAGCTTAGAATTACAAGAAGATGATAACCGTAAAGCATTACTAGTATCACGTAAAAAGAAACAAGAAAACACAATCGTTGATGTAAAAGGTGAATTGATTGGTAACGGCACACAAACGTTCATTATGGGACCTTGTGCGGTCGAAAGCTTAGAGCAAGTTCGCCAAGTAGGGCAAGCGATGAAGGACCAAGGCTTAAAATTAATGCGCGGTGGTGCTTTCAAACCGAGAACATCTCCATACGATTTCCAAGGTTTAGGAGTAGAAGGATTACAAATTTTACGCCAAGTAGCAGATGAGTTCGACTTAGCGATCATTAGTGAAATTTTAAATCCAAACGATGTTGAAATGGCATTAGACTACGTTGATGTAATTCAAGTTGGTGCACGTAACATGCAAAACTTCGATTTACTACGAGCTGTAGGTAAAGTTAACAAGCCGGTATTATTAAAACGTGGATTAGCAGCAACAATTGATGAGTTCATTAACGCAGCGGAATACATCATTGCACAAGGTAACGACCAAATTATTCTTTGTGAGCGCGGTATCCGCACATACGAAAGAGCAACACGTAACACATTAGACATTTCAGCAGTACCGATCTTAAAGAAAGAAACACATTTACCAGTTGTTGTTGACGTAACGCATTCAACTGGACGTAGAGATTTATTATTACCAACAGCGAAAGCGGCTCTTGCAATTGGCGCAGATGCAGTAATGGCTGAAGTACATCCAGACCCAGCAGTTGCATTATCAGATTCTGCACAACAAATGGATATTCCGGAATTCCATAGATTCATGGAAGAGTTAAAAGGTTTCAAAAATAAATTATCTTAATTCCATATTATATATGCGTTGAAGAGGAAACAGTAGTGCTTATCTCACTGTTAAAGAGAGCTGATGGTCGGTGTGAATCAGTACAAAGGTAAGCATGAATTACAGCCTTGGAGCATCTTTTTCGTCAAGTTTTGATGGGAAAGACGGTCTAATGATCGTTAAAGAAGAAGAGAGGTAGACGAAAGAAGTCTACAACTAGGGTGGTACCGCGATAAATATCGTCCCTACTGAGCGCTCAGTAGGGACTTTTTTGTACAAAAAAATAGTAAAGGGGCAAGAGAAATGAGATACATTACAGCTGGAGAATCACATGGACCGCAGTTAACAGTTATTTTAGAAGGTGTACCAGCAGGTTTAACGCTGACGGCGGAACATATTAATAAAGAATTATTAAGAAGACAAAAAGGGCACGGACGCGGAAGACGTATGCAAATTGAAACAGATACAGTTGAAATTGTAAGTGGTGTTCGTCATGGGATGACACTTGGCTCACCCATTACGTTAATCGTAAAAAATGATGATTTCAAACATTGGACGAAAGTAATGGGTGCAGAGCCAATTTCGGAAAAAGAAAGTAAAGAAATGAAACGTACAATTACGAAACCACGTCCAGGACATGCGGATTTAAATGGAGCAATTAAATACGGTCACCGTGATATAAGAAACGTACTAGAGCGCTCTTCTGCAAGAGAAACGACAGTTCGTGTAGCTGCTGGTGCGGTTGCGAAACAAATTTTAAAAGAATTAGGCGTAGAAATTGCAGGGCATGTACTTGAAATTGGTGGAGTAAAAGCAAAACATATTTCAAACTTGTCAATTGAAGAAATTCAAATAATTACTGAAAACTCACCAGTTCGATGTTTAGATAAAACAGTAGAACAAGAGATGATGGATGCGATTGATAACGCAAAAAGTAGCGGAGATTCAATCGGTGGTATAGTTGAAGTCATTGCAGAAGGTATGCCAATTGGCGTCGGTAGTTACGTTCATTACGATCGTAAATTAGATGCAAAACTTGCTGGTGCGATTATGAGTATTAATGCATTTAAAGGTGCTGAAATTGGCATTGGTTTTGAAGCAGCAAGACAGCCAGGAAGTAAAGTGCACGATGAAATTTTATGGGATGAAGAACAAGGATACACGAGAAAAACGAATAATGCCGGTGGTTTAGAAGGCGGTATGACAACGGGAATGCCAATTGTCGTAAGAGGTGTAATGAAACCAATACCTACATTATACAAACCGTTAGCAAGTGTTGATATTGATACGAAAGAAGCATTCCAAGCGAGTATTGAAAGATCTGATAGCTGTGCAGTACCAGCTGCAGGGGTAGTAGCTGAATCTGTTGTAGCATGGGAACTTGCACATGCACTAGTCGAACAATTCGGAAAAGATCGTATGGAGTTAATTCAGCAAAACATTACGCAACATAATAAATACGCAAAAGAATTTTAATAAAAAGGTGGTTTTAACATGCAAGTAAAAGATCAACTATCATCATTACAACCATATAAACCAGGTAAATCACCGGAACAAATGAAAGAAGTGTACGGAGATCATTCGTTTGTTAAATTAGCATCGAATGAAAATCCATTCGGCTGTTCGCCACGAGTTTTAGATGAGTTGCAAAAATCGTGGTTGGATCATGCTTTATATCCTGACGGAGGTGCTACAACGCTCCGTCAAACAATTGCAAATAAGTTACATGTGCAAATGGAACAAGTACTTTGCGGTAGTGGTTTAGATGAAGTTATTCAAATTATAAGCCGTGCAGTACTTAAAGCAGGAGATAATATCGTAACGGCAGGTGCAACATTCCCGCAGTACCGTCATCATGCAATTATTGAAGGCTGTGAAGTGAAAGAAGTTCCACTAAATAACGGTGTATACGATTTAGACGAAATTTCGTCAGCGGTAAATAATAATACGAAAATCGTATGGATTTGTAATCCGAATAATCCGACAGGCACATGTGTGAATGACCGAAAATTGACTCAATTCATTGAAGGGATTAGTGAAAATACGTTAATTGTCATTGATGAAGCGTACTATGAATACGTAACAGCAAAAGATTTCCCAGAGACATTACCGCTTTTACAAAAACATAAAAACATTCTTGTACTTAGAACGTTTTCTAAAGCGTACGGATTAGCTTCTTTCCGCGTAGGATATGCAATTGGACAGGAAGAGTTAATCGAGAAATTAAATGTCGTACGTTTGCCATTTAACGTATCTTCATTAGCGCAAAAAGCAGCGACGATTGCTTTTGGTGATGAGGAGTTTATTGAGGAAATAGTTCGTGTAAATACAGAGGGATTACAACAATACGAGAGCTTTTGTAAGGAACATGATATTCCATTTTATCCATCGCAAACAAATTTCATCTTCTTGCCAGTTGAGAATGCTGGAGAGATTTATGAAGCTTGTGCACACGCAGGATTTATTATTCGTCCGTTCCCAAATGGCGTCCGTATTACAGTCGGAACAAGGGAGCAAAATGAAGGAGTGATTTCAGTGTTACAACAACACTTTGAAAATAAAAAAAGAAAGTCTCGAGATGAGGCAAATGCGTAAGAAGGTAGTATTAATTGGAACTGGTTTAATCGGAGGCTCTCTCGCATTAGCAATTAAGAAAGAGCACGATGTAACGATAACAGGTTATGATATATTTCAAGAACAAGTAGAGCGCGCAAAAGAATTACACGTAGTAGATGAAATAGCAGTTGATTTACAGCATGCATGTGAAGAGGCACATTTAATTGTTTTTGCTTCTCCAGTTGAAGAAACGAAAAAGCTATTACACAAACTTGCGTCATTCCATTTACGAGAAGATGTTATAGTGACTGATGTTGGTAGTACAAAAGGGTCTATTATGAACGAAGCGGAAGCTTTATTTTCAAAGGAAATTTCTTTCATTGGTGGACATCCGATGGCAGGTTCTCATAAAACGGGAGTTGAAAGTGCAAAAGCGCATTTATTTGAAAATGCATTTTATATTTTAACGCCAATGAATCATGTGCCAAATGAACCTGTGGAAGAGTTAAAAGATTGGTTAAAAGGAACAGGGTCACATTTCCTTGTTTTAAATACAGTAGAACATGATTATGTAACAGGGATTGTAAGTCATTTTCCGCATCTTATTGCCGCTGGATTAGTAAAGCAAGTGGAGAAACATGCAGGAGATAATCCACTCATTCATCAACTAGCTGCCGGAGGGTTTAAAGACATTACACGCATCGCATCTAGTAGTCCGAAAATGTGGAGTGATATTGTTAAGCAAAATCGTGAGCATTTAATGGTATTATTAAAAGAGTGGATCTCTGAAATGGAAGATTTATATGATACAGTTTCTAGCGGAGATGCAGGTGAGATTCAAAACTATTTTGCGGATGCGAAAGAATACCGTGACTCTTTACCGGTAAGAAAGAGAGGGGCGATTCCTGCCTATCACGACTTATACGTCGATGTTTTAGATAAAGTAGGGGCATTGGCTCACATTACAAGTATTTTAGCGCGCGAAGAAATTAGTATTACGAACTTGCAAATATTAGAAGCGCGTGAAGGATTGCTTGGGGTATTACGTATTAGCTTCCAACGAGAAGAAGATCGTATGAAAGCAAAGCTAGCGCTTGGAGAAGAAAAATACCAAACTTATGAAACAATTTAAATGAGAAGGTGAAAACGTGAAGGAAAGAACAATACAACCTGTTAATAACGGATTAAATGGCAACATTACAATTCCAGGAGATAAATCGATTTCTCACCGCGCTGTCATGTTCGGTGCGATTGCAGAAGGAAAAACAACAATTAAAGGTTTCCTGCCTGGTGCAGACTGTTTAAGTACGATTTCTTGTTTTAAAGAAATGGGAGTAGACATTGTGCAAAACGGTGATGAAGTCACTGTAGTTGGTAAAGGATTAGAAGGTTTACAAGAACCGAAAGCTGTATTAGATGTTGGTAATTCTGGTACAACTATACGTTTAATGTCAGGAATTTTGGCAAATACACCATTTTTCTCTTGCGTACAAGGTGATGCGTCTATTGCAAAAAGACCGATGAAACGTGTAACAAATCCATTAAAACAAATGGGTGCAAACATTGATGGCCGCGAAGAAGGAACGTTTACACCGCTAACAATACGTGGTGGAGATTTAAAAGCAATTGAATACACTTCCCCGGTAGCAAGCGCACAAGTGAAATCAGCTATTTTACTTGCAGGACTTCGTGCAGAAGGTGTAACAGCTGTTACAGAACCACATATTTCTCGCGATCATACGGAAAGAATGCTTGAAGCATTTGGCGTCAAAGTAACTCGCGAAGGGAAAACAGTGAAACTAGCAGGTGGACAAAAGTTAATAGCGACAGATGTTCAAGTGCCCGGTGACGTATCATCAGCTGCATTTTTCTTAGTAGCGGGCGCGATTATTCCAAATAGTAAACTAGTATTAGAAAATGTAGGGATGAATCCAACTCGTACAGGTATTATTGATGTTTTAGAGAAGATGGGTGCTACATTTACTGTAGAGCCAATTAACGAAGGTGCATCAGAACCAGCTGCAAACATTACAATTGAAACATCTTCATTAAAAGGAATCGAAATCGGCGGAGATATTATCCCAAGATTAATCGATGAAATTCCTGTAATTGCATTAGCGGCAACGCAAGCAGAAGGAATTACAGTTATTAAAGATGCACACGAATTAAAAGTAAAAGAGACAAACCGTATTGATACAGTTGTTGCAGAGTTAACGAAACTAGGAGCTCGTATAGAAGCAACCGATGACGGAATGATCATTTACGGAAAATCAGCTCTAAAAGGTAATACAGTTAATAGTTACGGTGATCACCGCATCGGAATGATGCTTGCGATTGCCGGCTGTCTAGCAGAAGGAAAAACAACAATTGAAGACGCAGAAGCAGTAGGCGTATCATACCCTACATTCTTCGAAGAACTTCAAAGGTTAACTAAATAAATGGATGAGAAGCAGATACAGGATGTATCTGCTTTTTTTATATTGAATTTGTGTCGTTAAGTCTATATAATTTCATTCACCGCACTGTAATATTTTAAATTATGGTACAATTCAAATAAAGAAGGGGGAAAATTTATGAACGTTATACGATTAAAAGAAGATAAATTCAGAGAAGCATTGCGTTTATCAGAATACGCTTTTCAATATAAAGTTGAAGAAGAACGAATGCAGCAGCAACTTACAAGAATGAAGGAAAGTCATGAAGTATACGGAATTATGGAAGGTAATGACTTAGCTGCAAAACTACACCTTATTCCGTTTCATATATACATAGGAAAAGAAAAATTTAAAATGGGTGGCGTTGCAGGGGTAGCAACGTATCCAGAATACAGAAGAAGCGGATATGTGAAAGAATTACTTCAACATTCACTTCAAACGATGAAAAAAGACGGATATACAGTATCGATGTTACATCCATTTGCTGTTGCATTTTACCGTAAATATGGCTGGGAACTTTGTGCGAATCTTCTCGTATGTCATATGACAAAGAGTGATTTAGTTATGAAAAAACAAGTGATTGGTACTGTGAAACGTTTCAATAAAGAAAATCACTCAGAAGAAGTCGAGAAGCTTTATGAAACATTTGCAGAACGTTTTTCTGGTATGCTAGTTCGAAATGAAAAATGGTGGTTACAAGCAGTTTATGATGATTTAACATTAGCAATTTACTACGATGAAAATAAAACTGCAGCAGGTTACATGTTATATAAAATAGAAAAATCTAAAATGACTGTAGAAGAATTCGTACCACTGCATAATGAAGCACGAAATGGTCTATGGAACTTTATTTGCCAACATGATTCTATGATTAAAGAACTTGAAATGACAGTAAGTGAAAACGAACAGTTGCTATATACATTGCAAGAACCACGTGTGAAAACAGAAATAAAACCATATTTTATGGGAAGAATTGTAGATGTAGAGCAGTTCTTAAAACAATATGAGTTGAACTGGAACAACGTACAGCAAGAAGTAATCTTACATATTACAGATTCATTTGCACCGTGGAATAATGTATCAGTGAGACTTGCAAATTATGAAATAACAATTATAGAAGAACCGATGGGTAAAGGGATTAAGCTAGATATAAATGCACTATCTACAATATTGCTTGGATACAAACGCCCATTAGAACTAAATGAATTAGAAGTAATTAGCGGAAGCGAAGAGGAAATACGAGCGTTTGAGAAAATAGTTCCGGTACGAGATGCATTTATTTATGATTTCTTTTAAAAAATAGGGCTGTCCAAAATCAAATTTTGGGACAGCTTTTTCTTTGGGCGTCGGTTTTTGTCGGTAAGTTGATATATCCTGAAAATCGCTGATATAATTTTATTCACAAATAAGGGAATAAAATTACAACTATACGTAGTCACACACTTGACTTTTATTCCCTGTAATTTATAATTAAAAACGGAATGAATTTTCATTCCTGAAAATAGAGGTGAAAAAATGGCTAAAAATAAACAAGAAGACATTTTTGATGCTGCGATGCAACTTTTTGCAGAACGTGGTTACGATGGTACGACAATTCCAATGATCGCTGAAAAAGCAAATGTCGGTGCGGGTACTATTTATCGCTATTTTGAAAATAAAGAGGCGCTTGTTAACTCATTATTTTCAAAAAGTATGTTACAGCTTTCTGAAATGATAAAAACGGATTTTCCTGTTGAAGCAAATATTCGTGAACAGTTTAGTCATACGTATAACCGTTTATTTGAATTTGCGAGAAACAATGTGGATGCTTTTTTATTTACAAATTCTCACTGTGATAGTTATTTTCTTGATGAACAAAGTAAGAAAATATTTGACGATTTTATAGGCTTCTTTATGAATATTATTGAAGATGGAATCGCAAAAGGTTTTCTTCGTCCATTGCCTCCAGTTGCTTTAATTATTATTGTATATCAACCGTTAGAAAAATTAACGAAAGTAATTGCAACAGGGCAATTAGAATACTCGAAAGAGTTAGTAAAAGAATTGGAAGAAAGCTCTTGGAACGCTATTAGAATCATTTGATTCTATAGCTTTATAAGGGAAGGAATGAATATTCATTCCTAAATAGAATTAAAAAATGAGAGTAGGAGAGGGTATTTGTGCAACTAAAGGAATGAATATTCATTCCGGAAAGACTAGTTTAATAGAGTTTACAAAATAATGTAATAAAATGATAGGAATGAATATTCATTCCGTAACTAACATAAAATTTTAATCGCGGGAGATGATGCAAATGAGCAAGCTGAGAAATTGGAGAAGTTTATCTTTTCTATTGTGGATAGTTATTACCATTACAATGATCGTTACGATGCCTAATATGGATAAATTAGTGAAAGAAAAAGGGCACATTACGATTCCTGATACAGAACAAAGTAGTATTGCTGACAAAATGATAAAAGAAATGAATAAAGACGGGACAGAAAAGTATGAGATTATAGCAGTTTTTAATAGTGGTAGTAAAACAGCTTTAACGACTGAACAAAAAGAGGAAATAACAAAAACAATCAATGCTTTGCAAAATGAAAAAGAACAATTAGGAATTAAAGAAGTTGTTTCACATTTAGATAATAAAGAATTAGAGAAACAATTAGTTTCTAAAGATAATACGACTATTTTAACGCAAATATCGATAGATAAAAAACATGGTGAAATATCGAAAGTTTCAAATACTCTTCATAATAAAGTGAAAACGAAAGGGGTAAAAACGTACTTAACAGGAAGTGACTTAATCGCGGCTGATTTTCTTACATCTTCTCAAGAGGGAGTGAAAAAGACTGAAGTTATTTCAATTATTTTCATTCTTGTAATATTAATCATTGTATTCCGTTCACCTATTGTTCCCATTGTTTCTCTTCTTACTGTTGGGGTATCATATTTAGTTTCAATGGGGATTATTGCTCATCTTGTAGATCAATTTAATTTTCCGTTTTCTAACTTTACACAAGTGTTTGTCGTTGTTGTCCTGTTTGGGGTAGGAACGGACTATAACATTTTATTATTTACGAGATTTAAAGAAGAATTAAGTAAACAAGAAAACGCATTTTTGGCTACGAAAGAAACATTTAAATCGGCAGGGAAAACCGTTTTATATAGCGGGATAGCAGTACTAATTGGTTTTGCATCTCTTGCTTTAGCGAGTTTTAAATTATATCAATCTACTTCAGCGGTAGCAATTGGTGTCGCAGTTTTATTACTAGTATTAACTACGTTAAATCCGTTTTTCATGGTGCTTTTAGGAAAAGGGATGTTTTATCCCGTTAAAACATTTAAAGGTCATGAAGACAGTCGTCTATGGGGATTCTTTGCGAAAAACTCAGTAGTGAGACCATTTGTAGCTTTAATTATTGTATTCGTGATATCGATTCCTTTCATATTAAAGTATTCTAATACACTTAATTACAACGATTTATTTGAAGTGGACAATAAATATGAGTCGAAAATGGGGATTAACGTAATAGAAGAACATTTTCCACCTGGTTTTTCTTCACCAAGTACGTTAGTCATTCAATCGAATAACAAGTTAGATGAGGCGAGTTCGCTTCAAACTTTAGATGAACTAACTGATAAGATTTTGAAAGTGAAAGGTGTTTCAGAAGTATATTCACCGACACGTCCAACTGGTGATAGGATTAAAGAACTATATATAAATAAACAAGCGGGTGAACTAAATACAGGTTTAGGAGATGCCAATGGTGGTATAAAGGAAATTAATGATGGATTAACTACTGCGAAAGATAAGATGGGTAATAAGGACTCAAATAGTCTTGCAAACGTTCAAAAGTTAATTGATGGAACAAATGAAGCGAAAAATGGTGTATCGGCATTAGGAACAGCTTTAAATCAACTATCAAATGGCATAAATGACGGAGCAAAAGGTGCGCAGCAAATTGAGAGTGGGTTAACTTCAGTAAATGAAAATATAAGTGTATTATCTCATGCAACTTCACAACTTCATGCTGGCTATACGCAGTTAGAAAAAGGTTTAAGTTCTTACGATCAATACTTCGGAAGTATTTCTCAAGCGATTGACGGTGCGAAGAAAGGTTATGAACAAATTGAAATGTTAATGACCAATTTCATTCAAACGAAACCAGAATTAGCAAATGATCCTAACATTCTGCAGACGATAGGAATTGCTAAAGAGGCTCAAAAGCAATTAGGTGGGCTGTCAAATGAATTAAATAAATTGAAAGCGCAGCACAATGCGGCGATGGGATCATTTAAAGAAGCGAATCAATCGTTATTGAAAGTGGATAACGGCTTAAAAGAAATGAGCAATGGAGTTACTAAGTTACAAAAAGGAGCAGCTGATCTTAAAAATGGATTAAATGAAGGAGCAACAGGTTCAAAACAAATTGCAAACAAGTCATCTGAGTTACAAACCGGATTAACGAAAATAAACGATGGGCAAGGTCAGCTATTAACCGGACTGAAAGACTTGCAAGAACAGATGGGACAATTACAATCAGGACTATCTAAAAGTACAGAAGGCCTTGAAAAGGTAAGTAACGGCCTAGGGGATGCTCAGAAATATTTAGGAGAACTAAATGAATCAAAAAGCTCTGAGAAATTTTATATTCCAAAAGAAGTTTTGGAGGGGGAAGATTTCCAAAAAGCTTTGAATACGTACATGTCACATGATAGAAAGACTGCTAAAATGACAATCATTTTAGACGTAAATCCGTATTCAAAAGAAGCGATGCCAGTTATTGAAGAAATTAATAAAACGATAGACGGTACGTTAAATGGTACAGAATTAAAATCAGCGAAAAAAGCAATCGGAGGTACAACAGCTAGAAACGTTGATCTAAAAGAAGTAACAGGTCAAGATTTCTTACGTACAGCTACAATTATGTTAATTGGAATTGCGATCGTACTAATCGTCATTACACGTTCATTATTAAACACCATCTTTATTATTGGATCGTTACTATTAGCGTACTTTGCATCATTAGGGATAAGTGAACAAATTAGTACGCATGTTTTACATGTAGATTCATTAAGCTGGAATGTTCCGTTCTTTAGTTTCATAATGATAGTCGCTTTAGGAGTGGATTATAGTATTTTTGTAATGATGAGATACAATGAGTTAGAAGGGGACCCAGCGACGAAAATTGTAACTGCTTCTCGTCATATTGGAGGAGTCGTATTATCAGCAGCACTAATTTTAGGTGGTACATTTGCTGCATTGATCCCTTCAGGTGTATTAACGCTTATACAAGTAGCATCGGTTGTTGGTGTTGCACTGTTACTATTAGCTATTATTGTGATGCCAATATTGTTACCTGCTTTAATAGGATTAACGAGTAAAATGAAGAATTATGCAAAGAAATTAAGTGAAAGGAAATAAAAGAATCCACTTTTAAAAGTAACTGGTTCCGTTATAGGATAGAAAATATAAAATAACACACAAATTAGGGATGCAAAGTCACATATGATTTTGCATCTTTTTTTTACTGTTATTATAGTGTTTAAGCACTTATATATAGTTAAATTGCAAGGGAAGAGAAAAAGAAACCAGTAAAAACACCAGCGCAACGATTGGGGATTCCTGACAAAGTATTTGATTTAAAAGATATAATTTACTTTAGATAGTTCACTCAAATAATGGTGGACTATCTTTTTTAAAAGGTAAATGGAAAATTTATGTTAAAATAATGATAGAGATTGTGAAAAAATGTTCTTAAGTTAACGATCAGGCTAATTTAAGAAGGATTTTTTAAAGGAAATGTTGAATATCGTATTTTGAAGGAGTGATTGCAGTGGAGTAAGTAATTTTTTTAATCTTGGTTAAATACTTTGAGGGAAGGGATTTATAGCTATGAATACAAAACTAATAATAGTAGAAGGTTTACCTGGATTCGGAAAATCGACCACTGCAAAGCTAATAAATGAAATTCTAAACCAAAATAAAATTGAAGTTGAACTATTTTTAGAGGGGAATTTGAACCACCCCGCTGACTATGATGGTGTATCTTGTTTTAATAAATTTGAATTCGATAGATTAGTATCTAACAGTGGAGATTTTAAAGAAGTTCTTCTTAAAAGAGTTTTAAAAAAAGGAAGCAATTATTTATTACCATACAGAAAGATAAAAAATGAGTTTGGTGACCAGTTTTCGGACGAATTATGTAACGATATTTCAAGAAACGATATATATGAATTACCATTTGAAAAAAATGTTGAATTAATTACTGACAAATGGCAGGACTTTGCTGAAATTGCTCTAGAAGATAATAAGGTTTATATTTTTGAATGTTGTTTCATACAAAATCCATTAACAATTGGGATGATTAAATACGGTGAACAAAAAGAAAAAATAATAAATTATGTAATGAAAGTTGCAAAAATCATAGAGAATTTAAATCCAATGTTATTCTATGTAGAACAAGATGATCTTGAATTTTCATTTAGGAAGGCATTAAAAGAAAGAAATCCAGAATGGTCCAAAGGAATTGTCGACTATTACACGAACCAAGGCTATGGGAAAGAACATAACCATTTAGGTGTAGAAGGAGCGATAAAAGTTCTTGAGGCTAGAAGGGATTTAGAGTTAGAAATATTCGATATGTTAAAAATGAAAAAAGAAAAAATCAATAATACAAAATATGAAATTGACTCATATAGATCAATGTTAAAAGATAAATTAACAATACAAATGGTGAAATAGCTTTTTACACTACCTGGTGCTTTAGTTGGAGAAGGAAATGAAAACGCTCAGAAGATTTTCTGAGCGTTTTAGTTTGCTATTTATAATACGAAATGCATACAAATTATTGTATTATTTAAATTGATAAACATAATGCTCCAATTATAAATGTTTTTTCAAAATGAATCCTCTTTAAAACGTGTATGTAACTTTAATATAATTAAAAACAAAGGTTTTATTCGAGTTTGGAAAGAAAGGAATAGCAATCAACCGTTGCTATTCATCCAGCTTCTACTATATAATAGCTATAGTCTACAATAATTGAGTCGTAATATGCGATTTTTTAAGACAATCGGTGAGAAAACGCTGAAATAAGCGGTATTAGTAGGAGGACACAAATGATTACAGTAAGTAACGTTAGTTTGCGTTTCGCGGATCGCAAATTGTTTGAAGATGTTAACATAAAATTCACGCCAGGTAACTGCTACGGTTTAATCGGAGCAAACGGTGCTGGTAAATCAACATTTCTAAAGATTTTATCTGGAGAAATTGAACCATCAACAGGTGACATACATATTACGCCAGGTGAGCGTCTAGCAGTATTAAAACAGAACCACTTCGAATACGAAGAGTTCCCAGTATTAGAAACTGTAATTATGGGTCATACTCGTCTTTACAAAGTAATGCAAGAGAAAAATGCCATTTATATGAAAGAAGATTTTAGTGATGAAGATGGTATGCGTGCTGCTGAACTTGAAGGTGAGTTCGCTGAGCTTAACGGTTGGGAAGCTGAGTCAGAAGCTGCAATTCTTCTTAAAGGTTTAGGTATTGGTGAAGACCTTCATGATAAGAAAATGTCAGAATTAACTGGGGCAGAGAAAGTAAAAGTATTACTTGCTCAAGCTTTATTCGGTCAACCTGATATTCTATTACTAGATGAGCCTACCAACCACTTGGACTTAAAAGCGATTCAATGGTTAGAAAACTTCTTAATGAACTTTGAAAATACAGTTATCGTTGTATCCCATGACCGTCACTTCTTAAATAAAGTATGTACGCACATGGCTGATCTTGATTTCGGTAAAATTCAACTTTATGTTGGTAACTATGACTTCTGGTATGAGTCAAGCCAATTAGCTTTAAAATTAACACAAGATGCTAATAAGAAAAAAGAAGAGAAAGTAAAAGAGTTACAGAACTTCATTGCGCGCTTTAGCTCAAACGCATCTAAAGCGAAACAAGCAACTTCTCGTAAAAAATTATTAGATAAAATTACATTAGATGATATTAAGCCATCATCTCGTCGTTACCCATTCGTTGGCTTCACACCAGAACGTGAAGTAGGAAATGACTTATTAACTGTTGAAGGTCTTTCTAAAACAATTGATGGTGAAAAAGTGTTAGATAATGTGTACTTCACTTTAAATAAAGGTGATAAAGTTGCATTTATCGGTCGTAACGATATTGCGATGACGACATTATTTAAAATCCTTATGGGTGAAATGGAGCCAGATAGTGGTTCATTTAAATGGGGCGTTACAACATCTCAATCGTACTTCCCAAGAGATAACTCTAAATACTTTGAGAACAGTGACTACAACTTAGTTGAATGGTTACGTCAATTCTCTCCACAAGATGAGTCAGAAAGCTTCTTACGTGGTTTCTTAGGCCGTATGTTATTCTCAGGCGAAGAAGTTAAGAAGAACGTTTCAGTACTATCTGGAGGCGAAAAAGTTCGTTGTATGTTATCTAAAATGATGTTAAGTGGTGCAAACGTTATTACACTTGACGACCCAACGAACCACTTAGACCTTGAGTCTATCACTGCATTAAACAATGGTTTAATTGCATTTAAAGGTACAATTTTATTCACATCACATGACCATCAGTTCGTACAAACAATTGCAAACCGCATTATCGAAGTAACGCCAAACGGTGTAATCGATAAAGAGGCTACTTACGATGAGTTCTTAGAAAATGAAGAACTTCAAAAACAAGTAGATGCAATGTACAAAGGTCAATAATAAATGATGAAAACCCTCGCTCTCGTTTTGGGAGCGAGGGTTTTTTATAAATTGTATTTTATGGATTGTGAATAATTATTCAAAAATAATTTTATTGAAGGAAAGAGATTTGAATGTTGTACATAGAAGAATGGCTGAAGCATAAATAACTGAAGAAATATAATATACATTAAAAAATAAATGTTATCTATTGTGAATTTAATTATATTACATTAATGTTCCAAAACTGGAGACATATTTATTTGCGAAGTAGGGAATAAAGGTATATAGTATGTGATGTCATAATTAGTGGATGAATCTTGGGAGAAAACAGAAAATGTTACAAATTTATTTTGTTAAATAGAAACCAAGGTCAAAATGTATAGAAAGAAATAGTTGAATAAATACTAGCTTCAAATTATAATTACTATTATTCTTCATATAGTTAAATAAATAGAATCTATTTGAAGATAAAAAATTGAATAGAGAGACAGACTTATAAAAAAATAAGCCTTGGATGATCAAAAGAGGTGGAGAAATGAAACAATTCTTATTAAAGAGCAAAAGCGTGCTAAGCAATCATTTTGGATTCTTTCTGTTTGCCGTTATTTTATTTTGGCTCAAAACATATGCGGCTTATGTAACAGAATTTAATTTAGGTATTTCAAATACAATCCAAAAATTCTTGCTGTTTTTCAACCCGCTTAGTTCAGCAGTTCTATTTTTAGGACTTGCATTATTTGCAAAAGGGAAACGATCTTATATTTGGTTAATTGTTATCAACTTGTTATTGTCGATTCTTTTATATGCAAACGTCGTATACTATCGCTTTTTCAGTGACTTTATTACGTTCCCGACGTTGACACAAACGAATAACTTTGGAGATTTAGGTGGTAGTATTGTTGCGTTGCTACATCTTTATGATCCGCTATACTTCTTAGATACAATTATTTTAATTGTGTTAGTTGCAACGAAATTTGCAAATCCAAAACCAATTCGTGTTGCGAAGCATAAAGTATCACTAGTATTTGTAGCAGGTATTTTATTATTCAGTGTTAACTTAGGACTTGCAGAATCTGACCGTCCTGAATTATTAACAAGAACGTTTGACCGAAATTATATTGTGAAATATTTAGGGGCGTATAACTACACAATTTATGATGGAATTCAAAGTGCGAAAGCATCAACGGAAAGAGCGTTAGCTGATGGAGATAATATGACAGAAGTAAGAAATTATTTAACATCAACTTATGCTAGTCCGAATCCTGAGTATTTCGGTAAAGGTAAGGGAATGAACGTAATTTATATTCATTTAGAGTCATTCCAAAACTTCTTAATTGATTATAAATTAAACGGTCAAGAAGTAACGCCGTTCTTAAACTCATTTACAAAAGATGCGAATACGCTTTATTTTGATAACTTCTTCCATCAAACAGGACAAGGGAAAACGTCTGATGCGGAGTTTATGTTAGAGAATTCTATGTTTGGTTTACCACAAGGGTCTGTATTTACAACGAAATCTCATAATACGTATCAATCAGCACCAGCAATTTTAGGACAACAAGGATACACATCAGCTGTATTCCATGGTAACTATAAAACATTTTGGAACCGTGACGATATTTATAAATCATTTGGTTTTAATAAATTCTTTGATGCTTCATACTATGATATGAACGAAAAAGATGTAGTAAACTATGGATTAAAAGATAAACCATTCTTTAATGAATCCATTCCGTTATTAGAAACATTGAAACAACCGTTCTATACGAAGTTTATTACGTTATCGAATCACTTCCCGTATCCGATTGATAAAGAGGAAGCGACAATTGAACCAGCAAACACAGGTGACTCGTCTGTAGATACGTATTTCCAAACAGCACGTTATTTAGACGAATCTGTAAAAGGTTTCATCGATTACTTGAAACAATCTGGTTTATACGATAATTCTATTATCGTTATGTACGGTGATCATTATGGTATTTCAGATAATCATAATGCAGCAATGTCAAAAGTAATGGGTAAAGAAATTAACTCATTTGAAAATGCACAGTTACAACGTGTACCATTTATCGTTCGTGTACCAGGTGTGAAAGGTGGCGTACAACATCAATATGGTGGTGAAATTGATGTTCTTCCAACTCTTTTACACTTACTAGGAACAGATACAAAAAATTATGTTCAATTTGGTTCAGATTTACTATCACCAGATCATAAACAAGTTGTTGCGTTCCGTAACGGCAACTTCGTAAGCCCAACAGTTACTGCATTAAACGGCAAATACTATGATACAACGACTGGAAAACCAGTAGAATTTACAGATGAAATAAAACAAAATGAACAAATGGTTCAAAACTCGTTAAAATACTCTGACCAAGTCGTAAATGGTGACTTGTTACGATTCTACACACCGGAAGGATTTACACCGATAGATCGTTCGAAGTATAACTATAACAATCGTGATAAAAACAAAACGAAAGTAAAGACGACTCCGGAAGGGGAAGCTAAATAAATAACAAAAGGCACTATTCCTATGAATAGTGCCTTTTGTTTGTAAATAAAACATCATCATGAGATAGAACCATCTGTTGCTTTCTGTTTTGCCTTTCCGAAGAAAACTACACCGGCAATGATGATAATGATAAATGCCCATTTTATGAAAGGATTACTTTCGAAAAATGCAGCGAACCATTTCTCGTCTACAATCATTTTCGCAGCGGTATAAGCTAAAACAGCTGCTCCAATCGTAATGATGATGGGATAACGGTCAACCCATTTTAAAATTAATGTACTGCCCCAAACTACTACTGGAATTGAAACTAATAGCCCGATGATTACTAAAGAAAAGTTGCCATGCGCAGCTCCAGCAACAGCGAGAACGTTATCAATTCCCATCAATGCATCAGCAATGATAATGGTTTTAATAGCAGACCAGAAACCTTCTTCTGCCTTAATATCGTGATCTTTGCCTTCAGCAATTAATTTGTAAGCGATCCATATAAGGAGTACACCACCAATTAGAAGTAGCCCTGGTATTTTTAACAACCAAACGACAACTAAAGTAGCGAGGGCTCTAATCGCGATTGCCCCGATAGTTCCCCATATAATAACTTTCTTTTGTTGATCTTTCGGTAATCGTCTTGCTGCTAACCCAATTACAATGGCATTATCACCTGCTAACACTAAATCAATTACAATAATGGCAAGTAAGGCTGACAAATATTCAGCTGAAAGGAAATCCATATACATATCACTCCTTAAGAGTAATATGTGCTAAAGTGTTGATAATATAAAAAATAGGATTGACTTTGTATATTCAATCTATAATTTCTTACTGTATTTTGATAAATCTGTTTTAATTTCGTATCAATCGCTTTTGCAATCTCTTTTGCTTTTCGATTCATCTTTTTAATACGGTTTTCTCTTCTACTATCCAAGTTTTTACTTCTGATTTCATGAATAGATCTATCTTCCTTAGCACGAAAACGTCGTATTTTTTTTACGAAGGAGAGAGGGGGATTGAGTCGAATATACGAGGAGTAATTCCAAAAACGATAAAAAGACTTGATTCCTAGTTAAAGGAAATCAAGTCTTTTTATTACATACGATTATCGTGCCAGAAGTTTAATGGGAAGTGTTCGTTCTCACTATAGGCTTCTAATTCATATCCTTTTTCTTTCAGCCCTTTAATAATACCAGGTACTGCTTTTACGGACTGTGGATGAATGTCGTGCATAAGGATAACTTCTGTTGGCTTGTTTGCACCATTAATAACGTTTTCTACAATTTTAGCTGATGCAGCGTCAACCGGCATTTTGTTATATCTCCAGTCTAATGAATCAATTGTCCAATCCCAAACTTTTAGCCCATTCTCAACAACTTTGTTGCGAAGCGCTTCGTTTAATCCTGGCATTGAGCCGTAAGAAGGACGAGTTAATACTGGTGATTTACCTAGAACGCCAGCGATTAATCCTTGATCTTCTTTCATCTCATCTACGTAATGACCTTCTGTGTAAAGTTTCTTGTAGTTATGAGTCATACTGTGCATCCCAACGTAGTGGCCTTCAGCATCTTCACGCTTTACAAGATCAGGAAAAGCTTTTACATTTGAACCAATAAGGAAGAATGTTGCTTTTGCATTTTCTTTCTTTAACATATCTAAAAGCTCAGCTGTGTATTTTCCAGGACCATCATCAAATGTTAAATAAGCTACTTTTCTAACTTGCCCATTGTATTGTTTTGGAGCTTCTTTCGGTGCAAGAGACGATTGAATTTCACTTACAAGTTGAACAGATTTTGCTTCATCCTCTGTACTTGCTAGAGCAGTATGTGTTGATCCTAAAGCCGCTTCGTATGTAAATAATACCCCCGCGCAAATCAAAATAGCCCTTTTCACTAAAGTTGTCATTCGAATTCCATTGTGCATAATTTTCCTTCTCTCTATAAAAGTTCTACTCTACTATATTAGCAATTATAGGGAGGTAATTGCAAAAAAACTTTTTTACAAGTGCAAAAAAGTTTGTCCAAAAGTATGCAAGATTTCAATATTTTGCAGGTTTACTAAAATGAAACAAAAATTGAATGAAAATGCATGTGATTTGTTCATATATAGTAAATTCAATGAGTGAGTTAGTAGGGGGTATACATAATATGCTAGCGAAGAGGGTGCCTGTTGTATGAAAACGTGTCTTTAAAATTTCACATACCGAATTTAAAAAGTAAATATAGGAAAATCGAAAAGTAATGTAGAATATATCGTACATACATATATGAAGTCAACATAAAAAATAAAGAGGTGGGTATATGTTACTTGAAGAAGTAATACAGCAACTAGAGGAATATGGAACAGAACAAAATCGTAAAACGTATAAAAACCACGGAGCGAAAGAGCCACTATTCGGAGTTAGTTTTGCTAATTTAAAATTGTTAAAAAAGAAGATAAAAAAAGATCATGATTTAGCAATTTCATTATGGGCAACAAAAAATATGGATGCAATGACTTTAGCAACAATGATTTTAGATCCAAAGAAAGTTACGACAGAACTGTTAAATAAATGGGTACAGGAAGTTGATTATTATTGTTTAATGGACGTTTTGATGACAGCTATTTGTACGTCACCAATCGCGATAGAAAGGATGGAAGAATGGACAAACTCCGATGATGAATGGATTGGAAGAGCAGGCTGGTCTTTATTAGCAAATATAGCGATTAAAAATAAAACGTTACAAGATGATTTCTTCTCTCCTTATCTAGAAGAAATCAAAGTAAATATACATAATGAAAAAAATAGAAAAAAAGAAGCGATGAATCGTGCATTAATCGCGATAGGAATTCGTAATGAAGACTTAGAGCAAACAGCGATTGAAATTGCACGTAAAATTGGAAAGGTACAGGTTGATCACGGAGCAACGTCATGCAAAACATCCGACGCAGAGTCGTATATAAAAAAAGCGAGAGAAAGAGCTGCAAAAAAGAAAGTGAAATAAGAAAAGGGGAACGGTTATGAAAGCAATGGAAGCGGCACAAAGCATAATTACATCACACTTTCCGGATTGTGATGTAGCTTTACTTGGGGGAAGCGTTGCAAGAGGAGAAGCGACAAAAACATCTGATCTGGACATTGTAATAGTTGATCAAAGTTTAACGTCTTGTTATCGAGAATCTTTCTATAGTAATGGATGGCCTGTTGAAGTGTTTGTACATAATTTTGAAACGTATAAAACCTTTTTTAAAATGGATTGCGATCGCGGGAGACCTTCGTTACCACAATTAGTTTCAGAGGGGATTGTATTAAAAGGTGAAAATGAAATTGTTGAAAAACTAAAAAGAGAAGCAAATGATTTACTAAATAAAGGACCAGCAAAATGGACCGAAGAAATGATGAAGCAGAAGCGGTATTTTATTACAGATACTTTGGATGATTTTATTGGTGCATCAAAAAGAGAAGAAGAATTATTTATCGCGAATTTATTAGCTGATTTATTACATGAATATGTTTTAAGAGTAAATGGGAAATGGCTTGGAAGTTCAAAATGGTTTATAAGGGTACTTAGAAAATATGATGAACAATACGCAAATCAATTTGTGGCAGCGTTCGATCATTTTTATACAACGCGAGAAAAAAGTGAATTAATTACTTTTATAGAAAAAACGTTAGAACAGTATGGAGGAAGAATGTTCGAAGGGTTTTCTATAGGAAAATAAAAAGGGGATAGCACAATGAATGTTCCATTCGTTCAATTAAGAGAACTGACACTAGATGATGTAGAAGACCGATATCAATGGTCATTAGATACAGAAGTAACGAAACATTTAGTTGTACCAGATCAATATCCACCGTTCACTCGTGAAGATACAAAACAATGGATTGAGGCATGTATAAATCGAAAAAATGGTTATGAACAAAGAGCTATCACGGCAGAGAACGGCATACATATTGGATGGGTAGATCTTAAAAACTTTGATAAAATAAATAAAAATGCAGAATTGGGAATCGCGATTGGTAATAAAGAGTATTGGGGCAAAGGATATGGGATAGCAGCTCTATATAGTATGTTACATGTAGCATTCTTTGAGTTCGAATTAGAAAAAGTATGGCTACGTGTAGATGAAGATAATTTACAAGCTAGAAAGAGCTATGAAAAGGCTGGTTTTGTATGCGAAGGGTTAATGAGAAATGATCGATTACGTAAAGGTCAGTTCATTCATCGCTATCGTTATAGTATGTTAAGAGAAGAATATCAATCTTTAATTAGTAGTTTGTAAAAATATTATGTTAATTTAAAGGGGATGGAGTAATATGATTCGATTACTTACGAAAGAAGATGCAAAAAAATATTGGGACTTACGTTTACAAGCATTACAAGTAAATCCAGAGGCATTTGTAACAACTTATGAAGAGGCGATTCACCAAGAAAATCCGATTAAGCGAGTGGAAAGTAATTTAACAGCTGCTACTAGTTGTACATTTGGTGCTTTTAATGAAGATCATCAATTAGTTGGAGTTGTTACTTTACTAACAGAAGAGAAAGAGGCGTATAAACATAAAGGTCATATCGTTGCGATGTATGTAGATGCAAGCAATCGAAGAAGTGGTCTTGCACGTGAGTTAATACGTAAGGCAATCGAAAAAGCAAGAGAAATGAACTTGGAACAATTGACATTAGGTGTTGTATCCACTAACGAGCCAGCAAAAAGGTTGTATGAATCAATGGGCTTTAAAACGTATGGGATTGAAAAGAGAGCTATAAAGATGAATGGTGTGTATAGTGATGATGAACATATGGTTTTGTTCCTTTAAAAGAGGGAGTTTACTATGAAAGATCTCTATTTAGAAAAAAATATGAACCCGCAAGTAGCAATTCTATATGCGACAGTTGCCGATACATTTAAACGGTTGCAAAAGTTAGTAGAGGGTACCGATGAGAAAGAACTGTCTTTTAAAGGGTTAAAAAATAATGAAAATAGTATTGGACAACTACTTCAACATTTAGCAGTTGTCGATTTGCATTGGGTATACCGCTTAAAAGGAGAACCCGTTCCACTGGCACTTGATAATATATATGGACCTATGTTAAATGAAGCAGGAGAGCTGCCCAGTTTAAGAAAACATACATTGCAACAATTAATGCAAGATTATGAAGCAGTGCAACATATGTTTTATGAGGAATGTATGAAACTAACAGAAAATGATTTAACACGAGAGGTTTTTTATGAAAAGGGAGAAAATGCGACTATAAGGTGGGGAATATGGCATATAGCTGATCATAATCGGTACCATCAAGCTCATATTAGTCAGTTAAGAAAACTATATAGAGCTAGAATGCATACGAGATAAAGATTTCGAATTTTAATTATATTTAATTTGTTGTATAGTATAAGAAGAAACTAAACAAGGGGTTTTATAATGAAAGCTATTGCAGTAGGGATATTGGCATCATTTTTCTTTGCCTTTACCTTCGTTTTAAACCGGGCAATGGATTTAGAAGGTGGAAGCTGGATTTGGAGTGCATCATTACGGTACTACTTTATGGTTCCAATGCTTTTACTTATTGTCATGTATAGAGGAAACTTAAAGCAACTCTTTCAATATATGAAAAATAATCCGAAAGAATGGTTAGTGTGGAGTATCGTTGGATTCGGTCTCTTCTATGCACCACTTAGTTTTGCTGGAGCTTTTGGACCTGGTTGGCTCGTTGCATCAACATGGCAAATTACAATCGTCGCAGGGATTTTGTTAACACCATTTTTTGCGGTAGATCCGTTACATAAAAAACTCCCAATGAAGGAATTAGTTATGTCGGGTATTATTTTATGCGGTGTTGTACTTATGCAAGTAGAGCATGCTTCTTCATTAGGAATTCGTGAAACCGTTCTATGTGTCGTTCCTGTACTTATTGCAGCGTTTGCGTATCCTCTTGGAAATCGAAAAATGATGCAAGTTTGTAAAGGGGAATTAGATGTATTCCAGCGAGTTCTCGGTATGACATTAGCAAGCCTACCATTTTGGTTTTTACTATCTGGTTATGAAGTATCAACAGATGGTCTACCGTCAAGTAGCCAAGTTTTCCAATGTTTTATAGTAGCAGTTAGTTCAGGTTTAATCGCAACGGTATTATTCTTCTTTGCGACAGATCTTGTAAAAGATGATCCGCAAAAACTAGCAACAGTGGAAGCAACTCAGTCCGGTGAGGTTTTATTTGCGCTATTAGGAGAACTCATCTTACTATCTGCGCCAATTCCGTCATCTTTATCTTGGATTGGTATGAGTCTAGTTATTATCGGAATGATACTACATAGTTATGTAGCAGTCGTTGTGAAAAAAGAAGAAAAAATAACTGCGTAATGAGATTAGCTCTTTTTATAAAGAGCTAATCTTTTTTCGTAGAAAGGGATGAAGAAATGAATTTGCAACATGTTGAACAAATTGAGAAAGATTCTATTTTAAATGTACTATAATATGCAGTCGGACCAAGTGAAACTAGCTTAAAGAAAGCAGTTTTATTTTATGAAAGGAATAAAGCGACTTTGCATAGATATGAAGAAAAGGCTTGCATAGGTATTGAAATAATCGGAGCAAAGAAAGCGAGAATTTGTCATATAGCAGTCGTTCCACAATATCGTCATAATGGAATTGCGTGGCAAATGATAAAGGAAGTATTAAGAATGCATCAATTGATGTATCTAGAAGCAGAGACAGACGATGAGGCGGTAGAATTTTATAAAAGAATTGGTTTTCAGGTTAGAAGTTTAGGAGAAAAATATCCAGGAGTTGAAAGATTTCATTGTTACTTGGAAAAGGAGCAATGAAAATATACATATTGAGTATGGTTTGAAAAAAGTAATAATAACATTATATAATATAGTTATCTGGAAAAATATAGATAAAAGAAGATGGGTGTATAACACATGAGAATGGATAAAAGTAAATTTATAAAAATTGCTACTTCAATAGGCGTATCATCTTTTTTATTAACGGGCTGTGGGGATTATGAAGAAGATACTGCCCAGCAAGAAAATAATGCTGTTAAAACAGATGGTGCAAAACAAGAAAATGAACAAGAAACATTAAATTGTGATGATAAAGCCCCGACTAATGAAAATGTAGAAAAAGATGAGTTATGTAAGGAAAATAATCCGTCATTTTCTTCTTATCATGAAAGTTCGCATTTACCGATACTGCCGTTCGTTGCAGGATATTTATTAGCAAGCAGAACCTCAAATATGAATTATTCAGCAAAACCAAATGTACTGAAGAAACCATATACGAACAATATTATTCCTTATCGTGAAAAAGATGAGCGTAGAACTGGTGGCAGTGGTGGTGGAGGGTATTACGGCGGAACTAACAGTAACAATAGTAATTCTTCCAATAAAGTAGATTTAAATAAACAGCAGCCAAATCCATCAAATAAAGTAACACCAGATACAAATGCGCCGAAATCATCTACGACACAAACGCCGAAAGTGAATTCTGGTTCTAGTGGGATTGGGAATGCAAAAGCGCCAGCAGGATCCTAAAATGAAAGGATAATGGAGTAATGTATACAGAACAAGCACAGAAAGATTATATGAAAGTATGGTTTTCACTTGCAGAAGAGGCTGGCCGGAATGGGTTTACTTGGCCGAGTCTATTAGAAAATGAAGAATGGAATCAATATATGGCCACAGGTATGTATCGTATGCCAATAAAAACTTATACTGCTATTTCAAAAGCGACAGAAGAAATTATGTATGTGCTATATAGAACATATCAATACATTCTCAATACGACAAAAGATTTTCAAAAATTAGGATTTCCAGCTGAAACGTGGGAAATTGCGAGAATGAAACATACAGGTTTGTTTTCATATTTTACAAGGTTTGACTTTATCGTAAATGGTGAAGATATAAAGTTAATAGAAGTAAATTGTGATACACCCACAGGTTATTTAGAGCCATCTGTCGCAAATGAAGTATTATGCCGTTATCACGATGTAAATCATCCAAATCATATAGAAGAGCATATTGTGCAGGCGTGGGAACAAATTAAACATGACTATAGTATAGATCCTAGAGAAACGATTTATTTTACGAGTTATGATTGGCATGATGAAGACCATCAAACGGTTCAATTTTTAAGAAGCTATTGTTTAGATCAGTCAACGGATTATATAGGTATACAAGATATCGTCGTGGCAGATGATGGTATATATACGCCAAATGGTGAGAGAATTCATTATTTATATAGACTATATCCAATTGAATATTTAGTTTCAGATGCTGATAAAAGCGGGAAAAGAATTGGACTCCAGTTTTTAGATCATATAGCGCAAGGCAGAGTGAAAATCATTAATCCACCAGCTGCTTTTCTTATGCAAAATAAAAGTGTACTCGCATTAATTTGGCAACTTTACGAAGAAGAAGTTTTCTTTAAGGAAGAGGAGCGGGGAATCATTCAGAAATACTTCCTACCAACATATTTTACAAATAAACCGTTTATAGAAAGAAATGAATCCTATGTTTCTAAACCTTTATACGGCCGTGAAGGTGGAGGAGTATCTATATACGAAAATAATGAACTATTAGCTGAAGATAAAACAGAGTATTACTTTGAACAGCGGAAAATATATCAGCAATACATAGAAATGCCAGACTATACAATTGACACGTGGGACGGTCCGTATACTGGTAAACTATTAATTGGTTCACACTGTATTAGCGGGAGAGCTGCTGGTTTATTTTTACGTGTAGGTGAGAAAATAACAGGAAATTTATCGATGTTTACTGGAGTTACAATTGAAGGATAAATGAAACAAAGAGCTTATCATTTTTGGTGAGCTCTTTGTTTGTATATAGTGTTTTTATGTTTTTGATGTAACGCCTTCATTTTTTGCATAGATAAAAACGATTAAGTTAAAAATTAAGAAAAATATGATAATATATGTATGTAGTAGTTTAAAACAAATGGGGGAACAATCGTGAAAATGAATGACATAGTGGCAAGTACAGCATTGCCAAATACAATCAAAACAATTACAAATGATTTAAGAAAATTAGGGTTAGAAAAAGGAATGACGGTTATTGTACATTCTTCGTTAAGTTCCATTGGCTGGATATCAGGCGGAGCAGTTGCAGTAGTAGAGGCGTTAATGAATGTTATTACAGAAGAAGGAACACTCATTATGCCAACGCAATCTTCAGATTTATCCGATCCGAAACATTGGTCAAGACCGCCTGTTCCTGAAGATTGGTGGCAGATTATCCGTGATAATGTCCCAGCTTATGATCCACGAATAACACCAACAAGAGGCATGGGGGAAATAGTTGAATGTTTTCGTACATATCCGAATGTAGTACGTAGTAACCATCCATTAGGAAGCTTTGCTGCATGGGGAAGACATGCAGAAGAAATAACGGTAAATCAGTCACTATCGATGAGTTTAGGAGAAGAATCTCCATTAAGAAAAATATACGATCTAGACGGATACATATTATTAATTGGTGTTGGATATGATTCCAATACTTCTGTACATTTATCAGAAGTACGTTCTGGGGCATGTGAGTTAATAAAAGTAGGGGCACCGATTATAGAAAATGGTGAAAGAGTATGGAAAGAATTTGTTGATATGGATTACGATTCTGACAAATTTGTAGAAATCGGTGTAGAGTTTGAGCAAAAGGGAACCGTAACAATGGGGAAAATAGGAAACGCAAAGTGCCGTCTTATGAAACAACGTGATATAGTTGACTTTGGAACAGAATGGTTTCGTAAGAAAAATTAGTAAGGGATGGTTACGATGAAGGGGAAAAAGGTATTAATTACAAGCGGTGGTTGTTTAGAAAAATGGGATCAAGTACGCGGACATACAAATATGGCAAAAGGAACAATTGGAAGAATAATCGCGGAAGAGCTTATAAGTAAAGGGGCTCATGTTATATATTTACACGGTTATTTTGCGGAGAAACCGAATGATATAAACAATCAATTAGAATTACACCCATTTGAAGGAATTGTTGATTTACAAGATAAAATGAAAAGTATCATTACGCATGAAAAAGTCGATGCGGTTATTATGGCAGCGGCTGGATCTGATTGGGTTGTGGACAAAATTTGTGATCAAGAGGGCAACGTTCTTGATATGAATGGAAAAATATCAAGTGATATAGCGCCAATTATACATTTTCAAAAGGCACCGAAAGTATTAAAGCAAATAAAACAGTGGGATTCAGAAACTGTACTCGTTGGCTTTAAACTTGAAAGCGATATAAATGAAGAAGAACTGTTTGAAAGAGCGAAAAATAGAATGGAAGAAGCAAAGGCAAGTGTAATGATTGCAAATTCACCACATTCTTTATATTCGCGCGGAGCAATGCACTACGTAATTGGACAAGATGGTAAAGGGCAGTTATGTAATGGAAAAGATGAAACAGCGAAAGAAATTGTCAAAAGGTTAGAAGTACTATGTAATCACGTTACTGCTTTATAATTTCAAGTATTTGGATAAGAGTGAATCCGCATAGTATATATTGGTAAGCGAAACTTTTTGCTTTGATACAAACGTTAACCATTCAATATGGATACATAGAATAATTGGTGAGGAGTGAATTCTATGGAACATTTATTAAAGCAAGCTATTAAACTCCGGAAAGAAAAGAAATATGCGCAGTCTAAAGAGATACTCATTGGATTAACGAATTTTACGAGGGATGCAGAAGTACTTTATCAATGTGCATGGATACATGATGTAATGGGGCTTGAAACAGAAGCTATGCCGTATTATGAACAGGCAATTGCAAACGGTCTTGAAGGTGAGTCACTTTGCGGAGCTTATATTGGCCTTGGTAGTACATATCGTTGTATAGGTGAGTATGACAAAGCAATTACTGTTTTAGAAACAGGATTACAGCAGTTTCCAGATAATGATGTGATGAAAGTATTTTTGTCATTAGCGAAATATAACGTAAACGATCATGAATCCGCAATGAAATTATTACTTGAAACAGTCGTAAAAGTAGAAGAAGTTAAAGAATTTGAACGTGCTATTTCATTTTATAAAGATCATTTAAATGAGGTTTTTTAAATAGAGGAGTGAACATATGAGTGTCACACTTTCGCGAAGGCGAAAAGGTATCTGGATTGGACTCGTATCTTTAATCTTGTTATCAAACTATTTATTATATGCTCTTCCGATTGTACCAGCTGCTCCGAAAGAAGTAGTACTTGGTTCCTTGCTAGATTGTATGATTGTAATTCCGGTCATTACGTATTTCTTTATCATTCGAAAAAGATACTCGTTAACGTATATATTTCCTGTTGTAATAGCTGGTTATATATTTGCAAGGTTTATTATTCCAAGCGACTATTTACAAGCTTTTTCTTACATTTCTTATATTATAGTGGCAGGAGAAATTGCTTTTGTATGTTTTGAGTTATTCCTTCTATATAAAATTGTTAGAAAGCTCCCTAACATAATAAAAAAATATAAAGAATATAAAAGTGAGTATTCTTCATTTTCTTATGCAATTGATGCAGCGTTTGACACCACTATGAAAAGAAATAAATTAGTAGATATCATTGTAACAGAGTGTAAGTTAATCTATTATGCATTTTTATCGTGGCGTGAAAAAGTGCCAGAAGGTGAATGCGTATACTCATATCACAAAAAGACTGGTGCAATAGGTGTATATATTATGATCATCCATGCGACTTTAATAGAAAGTATTGGTTTTCATTATTTGTTTCATCAATGGAATCCAGTTGTAGCATGGGTGTTACTTATTTTAAACGTATATGCAATGTTTTATTTTTTAGCTGAAATACAAGCAATGCGTAAAAATCCAATTATTGTTACGGAAGAAAAAATAATTATTCAAATTGGATTAGGAAAGAAAATCATTATACCATTTGCACAAATTGATAAGATTACGTTTTATAAAGGAGAACTTTTAAAGAAAGAGAAAGAGCTTCTTGACGCAACGGTGATGGAATTTATAAAGGAACCTCCAACATTTGAAATCATACTCAAAGAGCCAATAAAAGCACAATTGTTATATGGATTTTCTAAAACAGTAAGTCACGTTCACTTAAATGTTGATGAGGAACGGAAGTTTTATGATGCAGTTACCGAGAAATTAAAACATGGGTAATGCTATTAATTTTCATCGCGTGTTTGGTGTGTACGGTATTTGTATCGAAAATAATAATATATTAGTAATCGATAAATCAAAAGGTCCATATAAGAATAGATATGATCTACCTGGTGGGAGCTTATATGAAGAGGAGTCGCTGTTATCGGCACTCCATAGGGAATGTAAAGAAGAAACTGGATTAGAAGTAAAGGTTATAAAGCAAGTAGGTACGGTTGATTTTCAATACCCTTCAAAGTTTAAAGATTATACACATGTACACCATATTGCAGTTTTGTATGAAGTTGAAAAGAGTGCAGGGAAAATCATAGTACCAAAACAATTTGAAGGTCAAGATTCTTTAGGAGCGAGATGGGTTTCTATAGAAAGCATTACAGAAGACAATTCATCTCCGCTTGTATGTAGTGCAGTAGAGTGGCTGAAAACAAATGAGCTTCCATTAGAAGTAAAAAAATATGAAACATGGACAGTGAAAAACTCCTTCTAAAATAAGAGGGAGTTTTATTGTATACTTGGAGACCAAACACTTCTTTATGACTATATAAACCGATATAATAAAGCTAGAAATAGCATAAGGGGAAACAAAGAATGAATAAATTACTAACACCAAAAAGTGAAATTATAGAAAGAAAAATAAGATATGACTCGACAACAGTAGAACACACTTGTTTATTACTTGAAAAGCAGTTGCAAAGTATCGTGCTATTTCATGAGGTTCAGTATTCATTTACAATGACTGCACATCGTGCGAGTTTAACAATCTCAAAAGGAAGTTACACCATTGCATACTATTGGGAAAATCGTCCGTACAATTTATACATATGGAGAGATAAGAATGGAACGTATGTAGGCTCTTATTTTAATGTTGTAAAAAATACGCAAATAACAGATGAACTAGTGTCATTTGAAGACTTAATTATTGATATTTTGGTACTTCCAAGCGGAGAATATTTTATTTTAGATGAGGATGAGTTGCCTGAGTCTTTAGAGGAGTTTGAGGATGGTTATGTGAATGAAGCTCTTAATGTATTAGAGGAAATCATTCAAAAGACCCTTCCTCAAATGATTGTAGAAACAGAAAGAGTGAGGTTAAACTAAATTGTAATCGATTTGAAAATAGAATACGTGTTTAATGAAATTGAGTAGTCTCAAGTTATATAATCTAACTTTTTTGATAAGTTTAAGGTTAGATGTATATTTCTTGGGATTACTCTTTTTTGTGGAAATTAATATTGACTGAATACAGTTCAGTCGTTTATGATTGAATCAGATTCAGTCGCAGAAAAAACATAATAGGAGATAACATATGAAAAGAATATCGAAAGAACCAGATGTTAGAAGGCAAGAGTTGATGGATATTGGTTTTGAACTATATATGAAAAATGGTATGAAAGGATTTGGCATAAAAGATGTTGTGAATCATGCTGGTGTAGCAACGGGCTTATTTTATTATTACTTCAAGTCTAAAGAGAATTTTGTTGATGAAGTATTAAATGATTTTATTGTGAAAAATATGGAGTTAATTGAAGAAATACTTATTTCTAATGAACGGTCTGTCATGCAAAAGCTGAAAGATTCTCTAAATATATTTTGGACATTTATCGAAAAATTAGCACCCTATAAAAATGTGAGTTCGTTTCAGACGGAACAACATTTTCAACTGGAACAGAAATTATTTATGCGAATGCAGCCATTAATTCGACAAGTAATCGAAGAAGGGGTGAAAACTGGGATTTTTAATACTGATAACTCATTATTAGCATCAGGATTTATTTTATACGGTCTTAGCAGTATTGCTCATTCAGAGGTGAATTTGAATCTAGACACGAAGCAAGAAATGGTTAATTTAGTATTAAATACACTACGATATGATCAAAGAGAAGGAGAATGTATATGAAGATCATGATTGATGGAAACAATATTTCGAATGAACAACTTACAAAGTGGAAAAAAGAACGTATGAAAAAAGTTTTCAATACATTAGGACATAAAGAGCCAGAATTAAATGATACAGACGTTATGATAAAAAAACTAACAGAACTAAAATTAAATTATTCATACAATGAAATGTATGATAAGTTAAAATCTAAACTTAAATTAAGTGAAATGGGTATGCTTATTTGTACTGCTTTATCTGGTGATAGACGAAAATTTTCAAAAACAAATATTTATTTAGATGGGATTACAGCAGAAGAGGCGATAAATGGAATTGATAGTTTTATGCTTGAACAATCAGATGAAAATAATCAAGTGAATTTATCAGCCTGTCCAGATCACTACGTACTAAGACCCTTTGGGGAAAATGAATTGGAGGTTATCGAAACTACTGGTAATTCTCCATTTCCAGTTCAATTTTTTATTGTTTTTGGTGACGAAACAGGATTAAAGACACCTAGAGATAAGTCTTATCAATACCAATCAACAGGTGTTGCACGTATGAAAGACGGTACTACTATTGGTGGAGTTCGACATCAATTCAAAGATACAGATACTGGTATAGAAGTAAGTCTAGTTGTAGAGTTTCCGGCACTTTGTCCTAATAGTCTTATTAAATCGCATCAAATGCATTTGGCATGTGAGTTTTCTTATTGGTTACAGTGGATTAAGAACCATAAAAAATAATTTTTATATAAATAACAATAAGGATATTTAAACGAATCATATGTATTTTTTAATAAAACCTAGTTGACTTATCGGAAATATTTGTATAATATGTAGTTAATTCCATAACGTATTGCTGATTGGAGAAACCAAAGGCATTTTATCTATTGATAAAATGCCTTTGGTTTTTTTTATTACATAAATACTGAATCTATTCATTTAGATGAATCATTTCAAGGAGGGGAAGAAGTGACTGTTTCAATTAATGAGGTATCAAAATATTTTTCGAAGCAAACTGATACTGTTCAAGTATTAGAGAATATTAATTTTCAATTAGAAAAAGGGGATTTTGTTACAGTAATTGGTCCGAGTGGTTGCGGGAAAAGTACATTATTAAAAATTGTTGCTGGTTTAGACAACGATTTTGAAGGTGAAATCATTATTGATGGGGAGCGCATAACAAAACCGAGTAAGAAGCAAGGATTTATATTTCAAGAGCATCGTCTGTTTCCGTGGTTAACAGTTGAAGAAAACATTGCAGCTGATTTGTCATTAAAAGATAAGTATGTGAAGGATAAGGTAAAGGAATGGGTTGAAATTGTTCGGTTAGATGGTTTTGAAAAATCATATCCGAAAGAAATATCAGGCGGGATGTCACAACGTGTTGCGATTGCAAGAGCGTTGCTAAGAGATCCTAATGTATTATTACTTGATGAACCATTTGGAGCACTGGATGCATTTACCCGAAGTCATTTGCAAGAAGTACTGCTCAATATTTGGGAACAAAAAAAGACGACAATGATATTCGTTACACATGATATAGACGAAGCAATATATCTTTCAAACAGAATTGTCATCATGAGTGCAAAGCCTGGAAAAATACATAAAGTAATTGAAAATAATTTACCTTATCCGCGTAGTAAAACTTCGGAGTCATTCCAAGAAATTCGAAAGAAAGTATTACAGCAGTTTGAGTATGGAGGATTGATTCAAACAAGTTTATAGGGAGAAGGTGAGTATTTATGTATAAAAAATTTAAAGTTCTTTCTTTTGCATTAGCTATTTCTTTATTTTTATTCGGATGTGAGAAAAGTACAGCAAGTAGTAAGAAGGAAGATGTAACAGTACAAATTGGTATTCAGCAAGGATTAAGTCCACTATTACTCGCGCAGAAAAAGGGATGGTTTGAAGAGGAGTTTAAAAAAGAAGGAGTTAAGGTGAAATGGACAGAATTCCAAAGCGGTCCTCCTTATTTTGAAGCGATTGCATCAAATCGATTAGACTTTGGTGAAGTTGGCAATTCTCCAGTTATTTCCGCGCAAGCAGCAGGTATTGAATTTACCGAAATTGCTAATACAAGTTATGCGAGAAAAGGAACAGGGATTCTTGTACAAAAAGATAGCAAGATTATGAGTGTAAAAGATTTAAAAGGTAAAAAAATCGCAGTAGCAAAAGGAAGTAGCGCATTTAATTTATTGTATCGAGCGCTTGATAAAGAAGGTATCAATGCGAAAGATGTAAATGTCATTCAGTTACAACCAGATGAAGCGCAGCCAGCATTTGAATCAGGATCAGTAGATGCATGGGCAATTTGGGATCCTTTCATATCGTTACATACGGTAAATAAAGGAGCGAAGGTGATTACAGATGGTGAACAATTAAATGTATCTTCTCCAGAGTTTTTAATTGCGAGAACAAAATTTGCGAAAGAGCATCCAGAATTAGTGGAGAAATTCCTTAAAGTATATGAAAAAGCACGTGTATGGCAAGATGAAAACTTGGATGAAGCAATAAAAATATACACTTCTGCAAAGAAAATAGATGCAGATATTGTAAAAGAAGTGTTTCATCACGACAAACCCATCTTAGTTCCGGTAACGAAAGAAATAGTTGCAGAACAGCAACAGACAGCAGATTTTCAATATAAGCTTGGTTCTATAAAGAAAGAAATTAAGACAGATAAAGTTGTAGATAATTCTTTCGTAGAAAAAGCGTTAAAGGCAAAGTGAAAAGAGGTTGTATAAATTGGAGAATACGAAAGCGGTTATTAAAAGGGCGAGTATAACGATTGAGAAAAACAATGTAAAGAAAGTACAGAAGACGAATATCAAATTTTTGATAAGGGCAATTACTATACCAATTATTATATTAATAATTTGGCAATTGGCCGGCGTATTCGGTCTAGTTTCTAAAACAGTTTTACCAACGCCGCTAGATATATTTTTAGCTTTTCAAGAACTTATAAAAACAGGAGAGTTATTCGGTCATGTAAGTATTAGTGTATTCAGGGCTGCGGCTGGTTTCTTTATTGGCGGGAGTTTAGGAATTATTTTAGGAACAATTGTTGGATTTTCAACGAGAAGTGAGCAATATTTAGATCCGTCAGTACAAATGTTAAGAACTGTGCCTCACTTAGCTGTTGCACCGCTTTTCGTATTATGGTTCGGTTTTGGGGAAACATCAAAAGTGTTATTAATTGCAGATGGTGCATTTTTTCCTTTATACGTAAACGCGTTTCTAGGAATACGAGGTGTAGATTCAAAGTTATTTGATGTTGCGAGAGTGTTAGAGTTTAGTAAAAGAAAATTAATTACAAAACTAATTTTACCGGCAGCATTGCCAAACCTATTACTTGGGGCAAGATTATCATTAGGAGTTGCATGGGTGAGTTTAGTAGTCGCAGAACTTATGGGATCTACAGAAGGTATTGGCTATATGATTATGGATGCAAGGCAATTTTCAAATACAGATATTGTATTTGTCGGTATTATTATCTTTGCATTCGTTGGGAAGTTTTCGGATTCACTCGTACGTTTACTAGAAGTGAAGTTTTTAAGATGGCGAGATAATTTTAAAGGCGAGATAGGAAATTAACATATAAATTATTAGGGGTAATTTATATAGAGTGCTTTAATATACGTTTCAAAATAATAAAGGGGTGTGCAAAAAAAATGGAATTATTATGGTTTATTCCGGCTTATGGAGATGGTAGATATTTAGGTACAACAAAGAGAGGAAGAGCAGCTGAGTATGGTTATTATAAACAAGTTGCACAGGCAGCTGATTATTTAGGATATACAGGTGTATTACTTCCAACTGGTCAAGGTTGTGAAGATCCATGGGTGTTAGCGTCAGCTCTTGCAGCTGAGACAGAAAAGCTAAAATTTTTAGTAGCAGTTAGACCGGGACTAATGTCACCGACAGTTGCAGCAAGGATGGCATCTACATTTGATAGAATTTCAGACGGAAGGTTACTTATTAATGTAGTCGCTGGAGGAGATCCAGTTGAATTACAAGGAGATGGATTGTATCTTGAGCATGATGAAAGATATGAATCAGCTGATGAGTTTTTAAAAGTTTGGAAATCGACATTGCAAGGTGAAACATTTTCTTTAGAAGGAAAACATATTAAAGTTACGGAAAGTAAAGTTGTGTTCCCGCCAGTGCAAACGCCATACCCTCCTATATATTTTGGAGGATCATCCGCTGCTGGAAAGGAAGTTGCAGCAGAACATAGTGATGTATATTTAACGTGGGGCGAGCCGCCAGAGCAAGTGAAGGAGAAAATAGAGGAAGTAAGAAAACTGGCAGAAGAGAAGGGGCGTTCAGTACGATTTGGCATCAGGTTACACGTAATTGTAAGAGAAACAGAAGAAGAAGCATGGGAAGAGGCAGAACGTTTAATTCAATATGTAGATAATGAGACAATTGAGCTTGCTCAAAAGACATTTGCAAGATATGATTCAGTGGGACAAAAACGAATGACACATTTAAATAAAGGAACAAGGGAGTCGCTAGAGATAAGTCCTAACTTATGGGCTGGCATCGGGCTTGTAAGAGGTGGTGCGGGCACTGCGCTTGTTGGAGATCCGCATACAGTAGCAAATAGAATAAAAGAATATGAAGCGTTAGGAATTGATACATTTGTTTTATCAGGATATCCTCATTTAGAAGAGGCATATGAAGTGGCCGAACTGTTATTTCCTTTATTGAAAGAAGATAAGAAACAAGAAAATAAAATTGTTGGTGAAATGATAGCTGATGCATATGCATTAAAAAAATAGTGAGAAATAAAGTGAAACTTTAATCCTTTGGATGAATTGTCCCAAAGGATTATTAGTTGAACCAATCGGGTATTTACAGGCAGTTTCACCTATGCTTTACTCCATTTTATTTACTGCCTGTTAATACGGGATAAAAAAACTCGCAAGTAAATCACTTGCGGGTTTTCATCGTAAACTATCAGAAAATATGGTAAAATTAAATAGTAACTTAAGGTATGGTTGGTTGTTCAATTATCACTTCTCCAAGTAGAAGGGGGGTGATAATAAGTGAGTGAAATAGCGTTGTTACTGCAAGGTGGACTGTTTCTCGTTGCATTGTTAACGTTCGTCGTCGTTTTAATAGACAAGCTCAAAAAATAACAACCCACCTATGCCGATAGAATGTGGGTTGTTTTGTTTGTAAGAAACAAATAGGATAAATGAACAATCCAATCTGCTAAGTTACGTGGACTAGTGTGTAGCCGCACACTAGTCTTTTTTTATTTATATACAATTTATAATTGGTTTATGTGATTGTATTGTTCTTTTCATACTTATTATAACACAGTGTCTTTTCATCAAGAAAGGAGACCGTATGTTCTGTTTTGTGATTAAATAGAAGGTGATTTTTCTTTAAAGAGTCCGTCCATATACTGTTTTAAAGTTTGAACGTAAAATTCTTGCTTATTTACATCATTTACGCCGACAATTGGTGAAGGAAGTTCATATCTTTTTTCTGATAAATGAACGACAACATCAAAAATATCAAATAGACGAATGAAACAGAACAGTCCATCTTTATCACTCAATAAAATAAAGTAGTGGTTTTCGCTATTTGTATTTAATGTATTCCATAAAGAACTTTTGCTTAAATCACGAACAATGCTCTTTTCTTTTAATTCCATGAAGTCGGCATTCGATAGGATGCTAGAAATATCAATCGCATCTGGATCTTCAAAATAGCCATTGACTGCTTGTACAGCGAAAGTATAAGCCATTTTTAATACACTCATTTTATACTTACGGTTATCTAAAAGTAATTCACGTTGAATAGAGCTAGCTACTTTTGTTACACGTTCTTCTTTCCAGATTTCGTTATGTAGTGAAATATCGTGCTTTTTACATAGTTTCATAATTAATGCATTGGAATAAAGTATTTCATCGCTTACTTCAACAACATCTGTCTCAGCGGCCGCAAGTTCCTCACCATGCTCATTCGTATAGAGCGGGGAGTCAATTTGTTTTTTCATGTGTTCAATCTTAAACTGACTTAATTTATGCCGGATTAAGGGGCGATCAATATTTGTTGTCATTTGTTCATAACAAGTATCACAAATTGAGTTTGTGAAATAATATCCACATAATATTTCTGGGATGACATATTGTTCACTAAGTTCTTTCGTATCTTTTCTGCAAATGATGCATTGTGTCATTTTTATCACCTTTACCTGCAAATTTGTATGTAATCTCATTGTAGTGTATTTATTGGTATTTTGGAATATTGTAAAGGAAAATATTATGTGAAATTGTTACTTATTTTGGTACAATGAAGAGAAGTGCTAGTTTAAAGGAGGACGTTTTTTTGAAATCGAAAGTGCACTTTTGGACATTAGAAGTGCTAATGGTTGTAGCGATCATATTTATTTGCACAAAAATATCGTTTCTATTTCAACCGATTGGTATCTTCATATCAACGCTGTTTTTCCCAATCTTAATCGCGTTATTTTTATACTTCATATTTAATCCGGTATTAGTCTTTTTGGAGGATAAAAAAGTACCTAGAAATTTAGCGATTTTACTGTTATATCTTTTTATCATAACATTAACTGCAGTTGGCGTTGGGGTAGTTGTTCCAACGATCTCACAACAGCTAATGGATTTAGTGAAAAATATGCCAGGCTATATAAAAGAGGGAAAACTATACATACAAGATTTATCCCATCATAGATTGTTTGAATGGTTATCTACACAAAACTATGTTTCCATTGAAACAATTGAAAAAAATGCAATTGAATACTTAAAGGATATACCAAACACAATTACGTCGAGTGCAACGGCTTTATTTGGTATCATAACGAACGTCGCATTAGTTATTTTTACAGTACCGTTCATTTTATTTTATATGTTTAAAGATGGACATGCGTTTCCAGGAAAAGCAGTAAGTTTATTACCAGAGTCATACCGTGAAGAAGGGCTTCGTATCATTAAGGAAACGAACGAAACATTATCTGCATATATTCAAGGGCAAGCGCTCGTTTGTATATTTGTAGGTGCTTTTACTTTTATCGGTTATTTAATTATCGATTTACCGTACGCTTTTGTTTTAGGAATTATAGCTGCATTTACAAATATAATTCCTAACTTAGGTCCATTTATCGGTGCAGCACCAGCTGTTATTGTAGGTTTGTTCGTATCTCCGATGCAAGCGTTGTACGTAATTATTATCGTAACAATTGTACAACAATTTGAAAGTAACATCATTTCACCGCGTATTATGAGTTCAAAATTAAATATCCATCCGTTAACAATTATTATTTTAATTTTAGGGGTAGGTAACTTTGCGGGAATTATCGGAATGATCTTGGCGGTACCAGTTTATGCAGTAACGAAAACAGTTGTATCGAACTTAGTGAGACTGTTTAAGACGAAACGAAGTAATCGAAAATAGTATATGTTTAGAAAGATACACCGCTTTTTAAGTGGTGTATCTTTGTTTATTAATCAATGTTGAAAAGTGTACGAATGCAATCTTATTATATATTTATTACATATCAAATATAACGGTAAAGTTGTATGATATAGACCCGATAAAACTATGTGGAATCCCTCTGAACTATCCAAATCATTTCCCTAGAGCGTGCTATCAACATCATAATCGACTCCTTTCAAGTTTTATATTTTTAAAGGATTATAGGTGAGAGTAGTATTGGCTTCTACGATCTCGAATTTCGTCCATAATCTTTTTGTATTGTTGCTCTTGCTTTAATTCATCTTCAGAAAAGATTTCTTTCTGGATTGTAATTGTTAAAAAGAAAAGGTGAAACTTCATGATACATTTCTCCTTTCGAAAGGAATTATAGATGGCTACAGTAGTGACTTTGACGTTCTTTTACATCTTCCATAGCTTTATTAATTTGATGATCATGCAATATTTCACTGTCGGAGAACTTAGTTTTTTGAATCGTAATGGTTAAAAAGAATACTTTAAATTTCATTACATATTACCCCTTTATAAGTTTATTAGAAAAGACGGCTGTAATAAGAAGCTTGACGCTCTTTTACTTCGTCCATAATAGTTTGAATGTGTTGCTCACGCAAAATCTCATTCTGTGAAAGTTTACGTTTTTGAATCGTAATGGTTAAAAAGAATGCTTTAAATTTCATGAAGGCATTGCTCCTTTATAATTAATTTAGAAAAGGCGTGTGTAATAAGAGGCTTGACGCTCTTTTACTTCGTCCATAATAGTTTGAATGTGTTGTTCACGTAAAATCTCATTCTGTGAAAGTTTACGTTTTTGAATCGTAATCGTTAAAAAGAATGCTTTAAATTTCATAAAGGTATTTCTCCTTAAAAATATATTTTTAATACATGTGCGTATAGTATGAACTTTTAATGTCAGTCATTTTATCAGTCAGTTGTTTTAATTGTTGTTTACGAATGATTTCAGCTTCAGTTAAAGTATTTTTCTGAAGTACAGTCGTAAAAAAGAAAATATGAAAAGTCATAAATGAATTCCTCCTTTCGAAAAGGAATTACATGTGATCACAATAAAGTGCTTGGCGCTCCTTAACATCATTCATAGCTTTTTCTATTCGCTCATTATGAAACATTTCATCTTTAGAAATTTTATTTCTTTGAATCGTAATACTTAAAAACAATACGCTAATAGTCATCGAATGTTGCTCCTTTCTTTAAAAAATAATGTAAGAGACTAAAAAATCGCACAAAAAAGCCACAGGAAGATATAGTTCTCCTATGGCCAGGCGTGAAAAAGCCACAGGAAAGTATACGACCTCCTGTGGCGAATTTATGAATTAATAGAAATAAAGTACGATTTTCAATTCTCCATTAGGGTGGTCGAATTCATATTTAATTGTCCAGAAAACACAGGTGCAGTTAACGCTAAAGTTAAAGCATGTAATTGTAATTTCATCATTTCCTTCGACCTCCTTTTAGAATATTTTTCTTACGTTAGTAAGTATATACAATTAATGGATAATTGTAAACATAAAAAATGAAAATTTTTAATTTTGATTAAAATGCGTATATTTTAAAGGGTTTTGATAAGGTGTATTGTAATTAACGAAATATCGATAAAAATGGGGGATGCTAAATGAAATATATGCATCGTAATGTAGTTGTTATGCTAACAATTTTTTTATGTATTACTGCTTGTTCTAAAGGAGAAAGGATAAAAGAAATATCCGATGTTGAACCTGGTGATTTTAAGAAATATGCGGGGACATACGTTGGGAATAACTCAGATATAGTTGCAATTGTTAATCATTTACCCGGTGGTGAAACATTTCAAAGTGTAAGTTTAGAGAATGAAAGTATAAAGGTGAACTATGGTACAAAAGGGAATGGCCCCCTTACAGAAGACATGGTTGAGACGTATTGGTTTGATGGTAAGGATACGATGGAGAAGAATTTTCTCTTTAACATTATTTATTTAGCGATTTTAGTACCAAATGCGAAAAGCTACGAGTTTCAAGTGGAAAATAAAAAGTTTACGATAAAAAGAGAAGAAATACTACCAACATTGTATGAAAATTTTAATGATTTTCCAAAAGAAGATAATATATGGGATAAAAAGAAAGTAGTAAAGTTCCTTAATGATAATAACGAAAAAATTAATAGGCTTGTGAATGATAAAGATTTCCGAAAATCTTTATTTGTTAAACATCCAGTAAAGTAGTCGAAATAATTGGAGGGACAAAGATGGAGTTAGTATACAAAATTTCTTATCATAGAATGCAGGCTCATTATTTACCTAAGTTAGTACAGGCAATTCAGTTCGTTAGTGAAGAAGATTTATGGAAACAAGGGGATTTTGTGAATTCAATTGGTGGAATTATACTACATATTTGTGAACATATACAGAGAAATACTAGTCGTTATAAAAATTCAAATATAGTCTTTGAAAAGGGAATTGAGGAGTATTTTCCAGTAAAGCGACAACGTACTGAACTTTTGCTACAGTACGTTGAAGAAGTATTTGATGAATGGGGAAAAACATATATACAAGCATGTGGAGAAAAAAGACATATTGACCTTCATAGTTTATTACATTTAGTGGAGCACACAAGTTATCATTTAGGGCAAGTTGTAGATCGTACAAAGTCTATAAAGGGACAAAAATTTAATTTTTGTCAAAATGGTATAAATGAAAAGAATTTAAGAGTTAGAGTTGAAACTTCAAAATTTTAGAAAGAGAGTTATTCTTAAACGAATGACTCTCTTTTTTTATAAAAGAAATTTATGGAAATATACATTTTTATGTGATATGGTTAATTACATAAGTAATGAACCTATGAACCTAAGGTGGTGAAATTATGAAATCTACTCTGGAGCAAAATAAATTAATATACTTGCAAATTGCAGAAACGATTGAATCAGATATTTTAAAAGACATATTACTTGAAGAAGAACAAGTTCCATCAACAAATCAATTTGCGAAGATGTTACAAATAAATCCAGCTACTGCAGCTAAAGGGGTAAACGTATTAGTGGATGAAGGGATTTTATATAAAAAGAGAGGGATCGGGATGTTTGTTGCAAAGGGAGCGAAAGAAGTCGTACTAAAAAAAAGACAAAACACTTTTATGACCGAATATTTACCGAAAGTGTGGGAAGAAGCAAAAGTGCTAGAAATATCAAAAGATGAATTGATGGATATGATTCAAAAAATTACGAAGGAGGGGAACGAGGGATGATTGCACTTGAAACGAAAGATATAACGAAAAAATACAAAAAGAAAGTAGCAGTAAATGAAGTAACGATTTCATTGGAAGAGCATAAAATATATGGTTTGCTCGGTAGAAACGGAGCAGGAAAAACGACACTATTAAATTTACTTGCAGGCCAAATTACTTCAAGTAGTGGAAGCGTATCAATATTTGGCGAACATGTTTTTGAGAATAGTAAAGCGATGCAAAATATTTGTTTTGTTAAAGTGAAAGAAGCTGCTTATTTAAATAATAAAGTTAAAGAAATTTTTAATTTATGTAACATGTTTTATAAAAACTGGGATCAAAAGTTTGCTGAAGAACTTGCTAGGAAATTTCAGCTTAATTTGAAAGAAAAATACCATAAATTATCACACGGAATGCAAACAGTTGTCGGTATTATTCAAGGATTAGCAAGTAGATCACCAATTACTATTTTTGATGAACCAACTACAGGTTTAGACGCAGCGCATCGTGAGTTGTTTTATAGTTTACTACTAGAAGATTACGGTGAATATCCACGAACAATTATATTATCAACCCACTTAGTAGAAGAAGTAACTCATATTATTGAAGATGTAATCATCATAAAAGAAGGAAGATTGGTTGTTCAATCATCAGTGGAAGAATTGCTACAACAAGGTCATATTATTTCAGGAAAAAAAGATAAAGTGGATGAGTTTTCAAGCAATAAAAAAGTAATAAACCGAGAAGTTTATGGAAATAAGGGGATTGCTGTTATATGGAAAGAACTTTCTAATGAAGATTATTACTCTCTTGAAAAAGAAGGTTTAGCAATTGATAGAATTACATTACAAAAACTATTTATTCATATAACGGGTGGTGAAGTGAAATGACGATGTTAATGAAACAGTTGAAGTTACATATAAAATATCAGTATAAAGCCATTCTTACCTTTTGGACTGTAGCATTACTTATAAAAGGGACAATGACAGCAACGGATTTAAAGGGAATAAAGGTAGCATTTTTACACGATATCTTTAATAATTCATCAATTGCAATCGTAATGTTTATTGTGATAAGTATGTTTCTTATTCAACTTGATATTTTCCCTACGGTCGTCTCGTTCGGTGTCACTAGGTTGCAATTCTTGATGGGTTCAATATGTTTTATTTTATTGCAATCAGCATTGTTTTCAGGTCTTCAAATTTTATTTTTACAAGGTACATTTTATAAAACAGAACAGATAAATTTAGGATCATATGCAATTGAACAATTCTTTGTGCAGTTCATATTTTATAGTACATTAGCTTGTTTATTCCAATCAACAATCATTTTTCAGAAAAGATTTAATTGGTTCGGATTAGCCTTTAGTATAATATTTTTATTTGGATTGGCTAGTACAATGTATGCAGGGATAGGAATAAAAGAATTGGTGTTTATTAATAGTAAAATGTTACTAGAAATACCTCATTTTATATCAGTTTCGATAGTACTTATTTTCATATATATTGTAATAAGCGCACTATTTATTCGTAAGGTTTCATTTGAAGATACAATTTAAATACATTTAATTTAAGGGAGAAGGAAGATTAAATGGGAGACACATCCTCACTAATTAAAGTCTTTTTATGCATTGCACTACTAATATTTTGGCGTCGTTATCGTTCTATGTATAAGCCAATAAAGGGATCGGGAAAACGTATTTTGTGGCCATTATTATTTTTAACACCAGGTGTTTTATGGTTTTTTGGTCCAGTACATCCAGCTATATTACAAGTAATTATAGCGGTATTCATTGGTGTACTTTTTGCTGTGCCGCTTATAGTTTTAACGAATTATGAACGAAGAGATGATGGGAATATTTATACGAAAAAAAGTGCTGCCTTTTTAATTACTTTTATTGCACTTGTTGTTTTGAGATACGGTTCAAGACAATATATTGTTGACTTAGATCAGCAAACGATTGGTTTATTATTTTACATCGTTGCAGTATCGTATATTATTCCTTGGAGAATTGCCTGTTATATAAAGTTTAGGAAAGTTTGGCGGGAAAATAGTAACCATGCTATATGAAAACTTCTCACTCGAGAAGTTTTCTTGTTTTTACATGTAAGCAAAACAATTTGTTGAAGTACAATGTTGTTGTAGAATATGATAATTATTAAAATGAAGGAAAGTAGAGGGGGATAAAAATGCGTACCATTTTATTCTTTCTAAATAACATGTCCATCGATAAAATAGAGAACATTAGGCAAAAACATGATCCTTTATTTGGATTAATTCCACCGCATATAACAATCGTATTTCCATTTAAGAGTAATATTTCAAGTGATGCATTAAAATCTCATATTTTAAATTTATCAAAAGGGGTAGGGGAAATTGAAGTTGAGTTTGCAAATCATATCACTAATGTAGGAAACTATTTGTTTTTTGAAGTGGAGGGAGGAAGAAAACCAATAGAAGAACTACATGATATGCTGTATACAGGACCTTTAATACAATTTTTGAAAGAAGATATTCCTTACTTACCGCATGTAACAGTTGGGAGAAAAGAAAGCGCGGAGTTAGCTGCTGAAGTAGCCAAGGATATACATAGTTTACCTGAAAAGTTACAATGTGTAATTGATAGAATTAGTGTAGAGCGAATTGGAGAGAACGGGGAATCAATTATTGAATTTGAAGTACCGTTGCAAAAAAGCTGACAAAAGTCAGCTTTTTTTATTCGTAACATGAAGTAAAGCACCAATCGCACCGCTATTACCACCATCTTGTAAAAAAACAGGTGTTTTATTTTGATATTTTGTGTAGCTACTAATAATATTTTGAAGGTGTATGTTATTACATAGAGTTGAACCAATATAAATAATATGGTCAATGTTTTTTGTTTCAGCGAATTGAAGGCTTAATGCAGTAACGACTTCACCGACAAGTCCTTGTACAGTAGCAAGTATATCTGAGTTATTATAATTTGATTCTATAGTAGCGGCTTTACCAAAATTGCTTGCAGTTAAACTATTATCAATAGGGGAGAGAATCCCACCATAAATATCTCCAACTGTAATATCTAAATCTTTTCTAGAACCCACTTTTGTTAAAGGAATCACATCTTCAAAATGATCTATATTTGTTAATAATTTTGAAAGTCCCATAATAGTACCTCCGCCAACACCGGTTCCACCAGCGCGAATATATCGGTCATTATAAATGTAATGAATGGAGGTACCTGTACCGATATTTGTTAAAACAAAGTTGTTTATATCATATTTTTCTTCTTCTAATATGTATCGGACACCTACAAGAGTAGCTTCAAATTCGTTTAGTTCTACTATTTTATATGAGTTTGAAAGTAGTTGCTGTAATTGTTTCGCTTTACCACCAGTAATACATATTTGTTTTATACTAGTTTGCTTCTTAAGCCAATCTATTATTTTATCTTGTTCATTTGAATAAAATTTTTCAAAAGTTAATTTCTTTTTTTCGTTTAAATAAGCAATTTTTGTTAATGTTCCTCCAGCATCGATACCGATCGTACTTTCCATTTGCCTGCTCCTAACTAAGTAATTTATTTACTCTGTTCATGTTGATGAAACGAATTGGTAGGAGATAGATACCCTGGTGAATAAAAAGGTCTCTATTCTGCTTGATATATTAATAGCTTTTCTATCGTTACAATCGGTTGATTATTAACGGTTGCGGTACCTTTACCGAGAACAAAACCTCGGCGATTGCGAGTTAACTCATAATGTAAAGTAAGTTTATCACCGGGATATGCTTTTTCATGGAATTCAGCCCCATCTAACGAGGAAAGGAAGCCTAGTCCGTCAGAGTCACTTGTATGTACAAATGCACTAAGCTGAGCAAGTGCCTCTACAATTAACATATGAGGCATATGATTTTGATTATCATTTATAAACCATTCGTTATTTGTAATGAGTTTATATCCTGTAACGGATTCACCTTGTTTTACATTTGTTACTTTATCAATCATTAAAAATGGATAACGATGAGGAAGAGTCTCTTTAATATGCATTTAAGTACCTCCAATGAATAATACCCCTGCTTATAGTTAAGCAGGGGAGTTATCATTAATTTTTAACTAATTCTTCTGCTTTTTCAAGAGAAAAAATACCACTATTTCTAATGTTTTCAACAACTTGTTGTAACACTGCTTTATCTTGAACGAGTGCAATGCGTACAAAGCCTTCTCCGTGAGGTCCAAATGCATGACCTGGCGTAACAACGACATTCGCACGATCCATTAATGCATATGCGAAATCTATAGAAGTCCAGCCGTTCGGAATTTCGGCCCAGACGAACATACTGCCGGCTGGTTTATCAACATTCCAGCCACATGTTCGGAATCCATCAACTAAAGTATCTCTACGTTCTTGATAAATACCGCGGTTTTTCTCACAAAAAGCAGCGCCATTTCTTAGTGCAACACATGCCGCTTTTTGAATTGGTAAAAACACTCCGTAATCTGTATTAGATTTAAATTGTGTAAGTGCCCCGACAATTTCTTCATTTCCAATCATATATCCAATACGACTACCTGCTAAACTATAACTTTTTGACAAAGAGTTGATTTCTACGCCAACTTCTTTAGCACCAGGCACAGAGAGGAAGCTAATTGGTTTATTACCATCAAAATAAAATTCAGCATAAGCAAAATCATGGACAACAATAATGTTATGCTTTTTCGCAAATGCGATTACCTCTTTAAAGAAATCTTCATGAGCCATTGCTGGAACGGGGTTCCCTGGGAAGTTTAAAATCATCATCTTCGCTTTATCTGCAATTTCTTCAGGAATTAGCGCTAAGTTAGGTAAGAAATCATTATCTTTCTTTAGAGGCATGTAGTAAGATGTTGCACCAGCCATTTGAATTCCTGTTTCATAAGCTGTATATCCTGGGTCAGGAACTAATATAATATCTCCCGGATTCGCATAAACCATAGGTAAATGAACGAGTCCATCTTGTGACCCCATTAATAATAAAACTTCTTTATCGGCATTTAATATAACATTATGAGTGTTGTTGTAATATTCAGTTACAGCTTCGTGAAATTCTTGAATACCACTTAATGTGTATCCATAGCTTTCTTTTTGATTTGCTGTATGTACCATTTCTTCTCTTACGAAATCAGCAGGTGGCATATCAGGATTCCCGATACTTAAATCAATCATTTTGTGACCTGCTGCAATTTTTTCTTTTTTATAGGCCCCTAATTCACTAAATATAGAAGATTGGAATGCTTTCATTCTAGTTGCTAACGTGTAAGTCATCAAAACCCCTCCTAAAAAACAGTGTTTTCTTTCTACGTTTTTAATTATTCTGAAAACACATGGTTACATTTTATCACTTTTTTATGAAAATTAAAATGATTGACAAATTTAGAGGGAGGATAATGGGATGGAATACAAAATAACGCAGAAAATAATTTCTGCGTTTGATATGAAGTGTCATCATTTCTTTTTATATGTACATAATTTTTCAACTGCATAAAAGTATACATTTAATTTGCCATCGACAATTTGTAAAGTTTGATCCGATGTAAATGAGTTACCATAATCTATGTGATATACATTAGAATCCTTAACAAATGAGCCTTTGTATAAATCTTCTTTTTTCTTCGTTGTTTGCATCTCTACTAAATATTGAATGATTTTTTCTTTCTTTTCTTCTTTTACAACTGTTTCAAATTTATACGATATAGGACAAAGACCGTTTTTGTTGTCAACGACTTCCCAAGAACCGTAAATATCATTATTGCTACATCCGCTAAGTAAAACGATGAATATTGGAATAATTAATAGAATCTTTTTCATTTTGTACTCCTTTCTTTTCATTTTCAATAAACGTGCGAATACGATACGAACATTGTAATAAATAAAGTTTAAATTTTTATAAAGAATTATTTAATTTCATATAAAAATTTAGGGGGGATTAAAAAAGCATGAGTCTAGTGTAAAGTCAGATTCATGCCGAGTACAATAGTCTATGTGATGTTTCTTTTGAGGAAAAATAAAGAGGAAAGTAGGATCACAATTCCATTTAAAATATATACAATTGCAACAATAAAGGCTAGGCCCCCTGCGCCAAATCCAGCTTTATCGAATATAGAAGCGAACGCTACGGTAGCCAAAAAAACAATAGGAGTTATCAGTAAAAATATGAAACCGGCGATAATTCTTTTTTTAAAGTTATGTCCAGATAAGGAAATAGCTAAAAAGTTTATGATGCTAAGCAGAGCTAATACAAAAATAAATATACTAAATAACTGCATGCCATCAGACAATTGCGCACCCCCTATATATCATGTTAGTATACTGTATTCGAAAGAGAAAAGGGGTACTCCTTTAAATAATTACAATAAGCGTAATAAATAAGTTTTTATATAACAAAGACGCATGGATTAATCTAATAGGACCCATGCGTCTTTGTTTATGTTATAAATTCGCAGATTGCGAAGGTTGTTTTTCATACTGTTTCTGTTTAGATAGCGATATGAAAATAATTAATAATGAAATAACTCCGAAGATTAAAACCATATATTGCAATCCAATCGTATCTAAGAAGAAGCCTGTGCCAAGTAAGACAATTTGGAACATAACTCTCTCAAACATATTACGGAATGAGAATAGACGGCCGTGATAGCTTTTTTCCACTTTCGTTTGGAAAATTGTCGACATAATAGGGAAGAAGCAACCGACACTAAAACCAAATAAACCAAATGATGTAAGAGACATCCATTTTATATCGCTAAAGAACAATGATAGATGTGCAAAAGCGGTACAAACTGCGAAGAAATATAGTAACTTTTCAGGTTTGAAATGGTCCGATAAACGTTTAATAACGAAGGCACCTAACATAAATGCGATACCTTCAATCGTATATATAAATCCTTTAATCGTTGGATCATGTTGCATTTCGCTAATATTAATTACCATTAAATTAAATCCAGCTATAAATAATAGAGGGATAATACTTAATATAAGTGCTGTAAAAGCAATAGGAATCCCTTTTAAAATACGAAATACTTCCATAAAGCTATTATCTTTTGCCGCTTGTTTACTTGGTGTTATTGATTTCTTATCTTCGAATTGAAGGAAGAAAGTTGAGAGGAATAATAAAGCGTACGCTGCCATTGAGAAAGCATACATATACTGTAAACTCATTACAACTAAAAGAATTCCGCCTAGTGAAGTACCTGCAATACGAGCGATTGTACCTACATTCATATGTACACCGTTCATTTGTAATAACTCATGCTCACGTACGATGAGTGGAATTACAGATTGTAATGCAGGAAAATAAAATGCTGCTGAAATTTGAAGCGCAACCATAAATGCAATCATAAAGGCGATACTTTCAAATTGGATAGCGAAAAACATAAAAATAACACTAATAACACGACCAAAACCAGCATAAAGAAGAACTTTTTTCTTTTCATATTGATCGATGATACGACCAGCCATAGGTCCCACTAGAACACCTGCTAATAGTCCGATAAACAATATAACTGATTTCATGAAATCAGAAGGGACATATTTTTGCATAAATTCAAGGTTGCCAAGAATTCCAAGCCATAACCCTAAACCAGCAATAAACTCCCCAATTAAAACAATCCAAACATTTTTATTACGCCACATAATATAAAACCTCTCCGTCTTTTAAAATGAAAAACTCGTATATAAAACCTCCTTTTTTTATGTATTTTTATTAACGAACTTTTTTAGAGTCAGAGTCTATATTACGTGTTTCATCAGCGGATTTCAATCTTTTTGATTTGTCAAAAAATCGATTCGTTAATTGATAAAATAAGCAAATCAAAATGTAAATACTAAATGATTAAAACATAATGAATAGTAGGGATAAATATTAAAAAAATAAAAAAGCAAGAACATATAACTATGTCTCGCTTTTCTCAATTGCAAAATTAAACATTAGATTCACTTAGCAGCATTTACGCTCTTGTCCAATAGCTAAAGCGCTAAAAGATAGAGGACCAACAACTTCTGCGCTTGCACCACTAGTAAGGTTTTCTACAGTTAATGAATATTGGTGTGTTCCACTGCTAACATTTTGATCTATAGCTTGAAATGTTTGAGTGTAGAATTGCTCAGAATCTGTAGATTCAATACCTGCTTGTGCATTGAAAATTTCAAAGTTATCACGGAAAATTCGGAATAAAATTTGTGAAGTCCCAGATATACCTTCTACACCAACTGTAGCAATTAATTCTACTCTATTATTACGTGAATCTCTACTTGAAATTCTCAATTTCAAATTTGCTAGAATTGCTTTATTTGGAGCAGCTGGGATTGCAAAAGTTGTTTCACCCGTTTTACTTATAGGCTGAGTAGCTTGATAGTCAATGATATGAGTCATATTCTTCACCTCCTCATATGCTAAAATATGAAATTTACGATAAAATAGATTGGACAAATAATAGAAAGTTTTAAGAGAATTGAGCACAATTATTGAAAAGAGGAAGATTAAATGAAGGCATCAAGAAAATAACACAATTAGGTGATATTTTTCTTGATGCTTTTTGTAGTTATGCAGAATATTCTTCTTTGCGTACTTCAAAAAATTCATTTCGACGTAAGTAATTATAAACTTTCTCGGATACCTCTTCTTCTTCATACATTAAGAAACGGTGGTCAAAAGCATAGAATGATTGACCTTTAATTAATTTTACGTAGTAAATTTTACACACCTCCTTTAGCATAATTAGAACTTACCTAATATTATGATGGTCTATATGCTTGTGAATCATACTTAGAGTTTCAAAGGATAGAAGCTACGTAATTTGAATAAGCTTACAAAAATGTAATGTTGTTGTCATGTTTTCCGATAGTTAAAAATAACCAATCTCTTCTATACTACAAATAAGCTATAAAAAATAAGGGGGTAAAAAAGATGGATGAAGTGATTGGAGAAGTTGTAGCAGGTATTTGTGAATTTGTAGTTGAAGTAACAGCTGATGCTATTGGGAATTTAGTTTCCGGGAACGATGAGGAAAAAGAAAAAATATAATCAATTATAAAAGTATACAGATATTCAAAGTATTAAGGCTGACTTCTAAAAGGGAGTCAGATTTTTTATTTTTTACATTAAATTAACTGTATTTAAATATTTAAATGTTATTATATTGGTGAAACTCATAAAGGAGGTGAATAAATAAAGATGTCGAATTTAGAGGCTGATTTATCTGATTCTCGTTTAATTGTGGCGAATGTGGAGGAAAAGGAATATCACTTTATTGTTCGTGAACACCCGATTGTAGGAAAAATTATATCGCTATTGGAAAATGGAAAAGAATATGGTTTAATAGATAAACAAACCGCGAATAAAAATAAATTTATTAAATCGGAGCTTACTAAATTAGAGTATTTTAACGTAGATGTTCTCTATCATACACCTGGATGGATATGGATTGGTATGGATCAATTTGGTTTACATGCTCGTGAGGCTACTTATAACGAAGTAGACGTTATTATGAAGTTGAAAGAGGATTTATATTATATAGATGTATATGAAAAAGTAAAAATGTAATTGATATTTAGTCAGGTTAGGGGACAAGTTCCCGTAGCCTTTTTTGTTTTATATGTAAACGGAAAATCGATTTTATGTTGATGATAGGACAGCATGATAAGAAGTGAGCTGAAAAGAGGATTTGAAAATACATAAAGAGAACTTTAATTATTATATGAATTCTATATGTAAATAACAATAGAAAGAAGATGATAAAATGAGTAAAGAAGAGCTTGTGAAACAACAGTTTGGTAATAATGCGGAGAAGTATGTAAAAAGTAAAATTCATGCTAAAGGACCGGATTTACAATATGTAGTTCAACAAGTTGAGTCTCGTCATAATAATCGTCTTCTTGATATTGCTACTGGCGGAGGACATGTTGCAAATGTATTAGCGCCATTGTTTAAAGAAGTAGTTGCTTTAGACTTAACAGAAAAAATGTTAGAGAATGCAAAAAAATTTATTATAAGTAACGGCCATGAAAATGTGTCTTTTGTTGCTGGAAACGCTGAGAGTTTACCGTTTTCTGATAGTTCTTTTGATACAATTACGTGCCGAATTGCAGCACATCACTTTACGAATCCAGCTCAGTTTATTTATGAAGTAAATCGTACGTTAGAAGATAATGGATTGTTTATTTTAATAGATAATGTTTCACCGGAAAATAATGAATACGATACATTTTATAATTTTATAGAAAAAAAGCGGGATCCGAGTCATGAACGGGCTTTGAAAAAAACAGAATGGATTACCTTATTAGAGAAAAATGGTTTGCAAATGCAGTCATGTCTTACTTTTGACAAGAAATTTGATTTTGACTGGTGGTGCGATATGATGAATGTACCTTTGCAGAAGCGGGTGAAGTTAACAGAATGTATGATGAAAACATCAGTTGAAATGCAAGAATTCTTTAACATTCAATATGAAAATAATAAAACCATATCGTTTTATACTGAAATGGCATTGTTTGTATGTAAAAAAAGTTTAACATTAAAAAGATAAATTTCTTGCAGTCTTTCCAAAGTACGTTATACTTAGTAACAGAGAAAATGAGAATTGAGGAAATGTAATAATGATTCGCGTACGTATTGAAGGAACTGAAGAAGAAATGCTTGAATTTATGGAGAAAATGCCGGATATTCCTGGATTTGAAAAAACACATACGAGAGAACCAAGAAAAGGAAATAATCCAAAATATGATTCAAGTAAAAATGTACTAGCATATTTATCTTATAAAAAGATTGAAGTCGCCAATAAATAGGCGGCTTTTTTAGTTTGCACCGTTTCACAGCCTTGTCTTTTTTACATACTAATAATAGTAGATAATGCTGAAGAGGGGTGAGTATAGTTAATAAGAAAATCATCTTTTTTGGAGACTTTGGTATTGATGATGCTGTGGCGTTAATTTATGCAAATAAAACATGTAAATTAGATATTTTAGGTATTGTTGCTGAATATGGGAATGTATCGCGAGAAATCGTAACAGAAAATGTGTATTTTTTAGAAAGATACTATGCTACAGAAGTAAAAATCATTGAGGGTGCAGCAAGACCGATGACAGCTGAAGAACCTTTGTTTTTTCCTGAAATTCATGGAGAGCACGGCCTAGGTCCCATTATTCCACCTGAAATGAGGATTTGTAAACGGGAAAATTTTTGTGAATTAATTAAATTAATTGAGCCTTGTCCAGAAGATATTATTATCGTAGCGACAGGACGATTAACAACATTGGCAACATTATTTTTATTATATCCAAATGTAATGGATAAAATATGTTCGTATTATATTATGGGTGGTGCGTTTTTATTTCCTGGTAACGTTACTCCTGTATCGGAGGCAAATTTTTATGGAGATCCAATTGCTGCAAATATTGTAATGAAGTACGCAAAGAATACGACTATTTATCCATTAAATGTAACGCAACAGGCCCTAATTACGCCTGAAATGGTGGATATTATTAATAAAGAAGGAACAGGGCAGGCAAAGCTTATTAAACCAATGATTGATTTTTATTATGAGAACTTTTATAAAAAAGAATACCCGGGTATTGCTGGAAGTCCGATTCACGATTTGCTTCCGTTCATTTCATTTATAAATGATGATATTTTTGAATATAAAAAATCTGCAGTTTGGATTAGTACGACAAATGACGTAACAAGAGGACAAAGTGTGGCTGACTTTAGAAAAATAGCTGAGCCGACGAGGTTTGATGATCGGCCGATACAAAGAATTGCGGTTGGTTTTAATTATCCTGCATTTAAAGAAGAGTTTATGCGGACAATATTGAAGCCCGATTGTCCATAATAAGTGTAATATCTCAAGCTGCATAAATCGTTAGTCTAAAAAGTTAATTAACATGCATTATTTTTACAAGAAAATACAGTTATGCTCCATGAATAACTTATGAAAAATGTAACATAACTAATGGTAAGCAATTGTTTCTAATTATATTTTGATTGGTGAAATATAAAGGAGGTTATCATATGATTTGGTCTTTAATCGTTGGTGGTATATTAGGGTGGCTTGCTAGCTTAATTACTGGTAGGGATGTACCAGGCGGTGTAATTGGTAATATTATTGCTGGTATTATTGGTTCTTGGATTGGTGGGAAATTACTTGGTAGTTTCGGCCCAGTAATCGGCGGATATGCAATTATTCCAGCTTTAATTGGTGCGATTATTTTAATCTTCATCGTAAGTTTCTTATTGCGAGCAATGCGAAAATGAATGTAAGGACTGTTTACATTTGTAAGCAGTCCTTTTTATATGTTATGCTAGTATTATACAATCAGGAGGTGTCAGCATTGAAAACATTTACAGTAAATTTTCATCAAGAAGATAATGCTAAAGCGACAACAGTACATAAATTAAGTGAAGAGGACTTCAATAAAGCGACAGAAAAAGGCACTCGTCATCTATTTGATTTAGATACAAATGTTGGATTCTTCGTATTCTTTGATGCAGAAGATGCAGAAGGAAATGATCAATACTTAATGTTACAATATGAAGGAGATCATGAAGAGCCAACTGCGTGCTACGGATTTGATTTAAAACTATACTATCAATTTTTAGCACTATACTTAAATGATCTTGAATTCCAAGGTGAAACTGATGAAGAAGAGGAAGAGTATGGTCCAATTCATCATTTAGCTCACTTACTTTATCATATTGTTGAAGATGGTAAGTCAATCGAAGTGTAAAATACATATGTAAAGCTGTCCTTTTTGGACAGCTTTTTTCTATTTAAGGAAGGAGTGCAGTGTAAATGGCGAGAAGGGATATATAAGGAGATGGAAAAATGATAAACAATACAATTCCAAGTTTTTTAAAATTATGGGAAAGCACCGACGTAGAATTAGCGGTCCTCAATCAATACTTCACTTTGCATCCAGAGATATTTGAAGAATACTTTAAGTATCATTGTCCTAAAACGAAAGAACGTCTTTCTAATGCCATTAACCTATATCCCGCAAAAATAGAAGATATTCGTATCATTGCAGAAACATTACCGACTATTATTCAAGAGATAACGAATGAATATCGTAATAAATATAGCTTTGATGTAAATATGAAATTCCACATATTTATTGGAGCTTTTGGATCTAATGCATTCGTAGAGAGGGAGATCATTGGAGATATATTTTTTGCGGTAGAAAAATTATCTCCAGATTTAAATCACCTTCGTGTTATTGTCGCTCACGAAATAGGACATATATATCATAATGTTATGTTACAAAATGATGGAATGGACTGGGGGAAAGCCGAGTGGGCCGATGCGACAGTTAATTTGTATCGTGAAGGCGTTGCAACATACTTATCAAAGCAAATTATAAAAGGATTAAATGAATCAGTATATTACTCATATGACAATGATGGTGAACGTTGGTTACAATGCTATATAGAAAATGAAGAACATATAAAGAAACGTTTTTTGAAAGATTATATAGAAGGATGGACGTTTGAAAAAGAGAAAGAGTGGTTTCGGTTATCTGGTGGACAGTATTTTGGATACAACCGACTCGGTTATTTTTTAGGAACTGCTTTTGTAGAATATGTTGTACAAGCATTGGGAGAGAGTGAGGTATTTACTTTTTGGAATAAATACAATTTAAAAAGTAGTGTGTTGGATTGGTTATCGAAATGAATAGCATTTAATAGGGAGCTGAAATGTATGAAAGTGTATGTAAAGATAGCTTTATTATGTCTTACTTTTACATGCATATTTGCCTTAGCGGCATGTAAAGGAACAGATGAAAAAAAGGAAACAAACCAAACTTCGGAAAATAGTAAAAACGAACAGAATACTTCTTCTGAAGGAAAGAAAGAGCCTGAGGTTAAATCAAATACCGATTCAAATTCGAAGGATACAGTTATAAACCAAAAATCAATTAACCACGTTAAAAACTTGTTTGAACTAGCGAAAGAAGGAAAAGTACCTAATGTTCCGTTCGCAGCTCATACAGGAGATATTGAAGAAATAGAAAAAGCGTGGGGAAAAGCAGATAAAACAGAACAAGCAGGAAACGGAATGTACGCAACTTTTACAAATAAAAATGTCTCCTTCGGTTTTAATAAAGGATCACAAGTTTTTGATGTACGCTCCTATCATGCAGAACTAAAATCAATTACATTACAAGAAATTGAAAAGGCATTAGGAAAACCAAACTCAGTTAAAGTAAATGGCGAAGATAAAATATATGTATATAGAGTAAACAATCAGTTTGAGTTAAAATTTATTATTCCAAAATCGACTGGTAAGGTAAATCATATTTCGGTATTTTCGCCAGAGGATAGTATAAATAAAATGGCAGGGTAGGATAATAAAAAAAGGATGTCACAAAAGTCGAAATCGATGACTAGACTATGTGACATCCTTTTTTGGGTGTAAATAAGAAACTTCCTTTTATAAAATATGATGGGGATGCTCTAAAACATCTTTTTGAATAACTTCTCTTCTGTTCTTACGCTCTAAATTTCGAACAAAAAGAGCTTGGATAATGCCTCCAATTGTTAAGAAACAAGCACAAATATAAAATAGCATACTACCGTTTAGTTTACTTAATAAAACCGCACCGATAACAGGACCGCAAGTTCGAGATACATCCCAGTGTAAACCGTAAATTGAAAAATACAATCCACGTTTATCTGAAGGAGCGATTTCTGAAACAAATCGAAGTAAATGGTTTAAAGCAATACTTTCGCCAATGACTAAAAAGAGTAACGTGAAAAATAGTGACACGATTGTTGCTGAAAGGCCGTAGCCAATTGCAGCTACTATATAACAGGCATAAGAAATAATGATGATTTTGGCCATGGAAAATCTTTCAGACCACTTTACGAGGAAAATTTGTAGAATGATTTCCATAATAGCCCGGCATGTTGAAATAAAAGCGAGTATGAAAATGAAATTCTGAAATACATCTTCTGCGAAAATACGATAATTTGTCTCAGTTTGTGCATAAAAAAAGCTAATAGGCAGTGTAGAAACCATAAGTCCAATTACGGCGGAATGATTGCGTACAAACTGTTTTGGAGATGATACTTCAAGTTTTTGCTCGGGCATTGTAATTGCCGGAGCGGTTTCTGGGAGCTGAGTCCAAACAACTACTGCATAAACCATAAGTGTAATACTTTGCATCATAAATAAATATTCAGGATGAGTGTTATAAAAGACTGCACCAATTAAAGGGCCAATTACGGTACCAATTGCTCCCATCGTTTGCAGGAGGGCAAAAATTTCCGCTTGCTGCCCTTGTTTTGTTAAATCAGCAATTTGTGCCCGTTGAGCGGGAATATATAAGGAACGGCCAATACCATTTATGACGTATAACAATGCAAATATAAAAACGGATTGAGCGAAAACGAAACTACCGATTGCAACACCTTGTAGTAACAATCCTAGTAACATGATTTTCTTTCGTCCATATTTATCAGTAATTCCACCAGCAATTAGTGTAAATACGATGTCTGAAAGTGGTTGTAGCCCGAAAATAAGCATAGTAATCATTATATTACCGTTTAACATTTTATTAACATAAATAATCATAATGAGTGCTAACATGGATTCTGTTGTTCGAGTTAATAATTCACCGCCCAGTCTAATAATGATTGGTTTATTGTAACGTAATAAGAGATGATTCAATATTGTTTCCTCCTTTCTATATTGAAATGATAAGATAAAAGGAGGAATGGAAAAAGGGTAGAAACAAAAGGGGGTATTTTTCACCTTTTAGGGGGATTATAATGTTCATTTTAGATCAATATATTGAACTATGGTGTGCCTATGGTAAAGGGAGACAAGAAGGCGAACAATTTGAAGTAACAGTACAAATGATTGCAGAAACATTATTTTGTACAGAACGGAATAGTAAATTAATTATCAAAAAGTTAGATGAACTAAATTGGATTGCTTGGTTTCCAGGTCGGGGGAGAGGGAATCGTTCTAAATTAATATTTCAAAAGCAACCAATTCCACTAATTTTAGAAAGAGGAAAAGAATTAACGAAAAAAGGAGATGTGAAAAGTGGAATCTCATTTGTGGAGCGCTACAGCTCGCAATTTCCGTCAGTAAAGAAAGAGTATGAAGTTTGGATAGATTCCATATTTGGGCATCAAATAGAAAGGACATCCGAAGGGAGAAGAGATGTACTTCGTTTGCAGGTTCAAATGAATTTAGATATTGCATTAGATCCGGTTTACGCTACGATGCGATCGGAATGTCATATGGTTAAACATATTTTTGATACACTCGTATATGTAAATGAGGAAACAAATTCTATAGAACCAAGACTTGCTTTTCAATGGGAATATAATGATGCTGAAAAAGTATGGACTTTTTATTTACGAAAAGGCGTTCGTCTTCATAATGGAAAACGCCTTACTGCATATCATGTTATACATTCATTAAATCGATTTATGAAAGCTGAAAACAACCCACACGCATGGATGTTACAACATGTTGAAAGTTTCCGTGCAGTGGATGAATTTGTTGTTGAAATTCAATTACATACGGTAAATAGGATGTTTTTACATATGCTAAGCGCAGAACAGTGTTCTATCGTAATTGAAGATGAAGCAGGAAACTTCATAGGTACAGGGCCTTTTATATTACAAGAGAAGAATACACATTTATTTGCATTAGAAGTACATGATTTATATTATCGTGAAAGACCTTTTCTTGACCGAATTGAACTATTGAATGTAGAGCAAAATGTAAATACATATGACGTATTAGTAAAGGCGCAGTATAAAGATAAAGAAAATCTTAATAAAGAACTTTCACGGCTTGAATCGAATGTGACATATGTAACGTGTAATCTTGTAAAAGAAGGGCCAATGCAAGATGAGCTGTTTCGAAAAGCGCTATATAAAATTATTCATGGTGATAAAATCGTTCAAGAACTTGGCGGAGAACGTGGAGAAGTGGCAAAGAAACTAATATTAGCAAATGAAAGTATAGTAGAAATTGAGGAAGATATCGAAAGTTTAATTAAAAGGAGTACGTATCATAGTGAAGTGCTACAACTATACACATTTACAGGACGAGATCACGTTGAAGATGCACAATGGATACAAAAAGAGTGTGCGAAGTACGGGATTCGTGTAGAAACTAATTTTCTTGAAATAGAAGATCTTTTAGAAATTAGTACGATACAAAAGGCTGATATGATGCATGATAGCGCAACAATTAGCGAACGAATAGAAGATAGTTTGTTATATATGTTTCTTACAAAAAACAGTTTTATTCATGGGCAAAGCAGCGTGGATTTTCATAAATCATTGTCCCCTTATTTTAAACAAGAACAAGTAGAGAAAAGAGTTACACTGTTACGCGATATTGAGGAGACATTGTTACGTCAAATTCAAGTTATTCCTTTATACCGTAACAAACAACAAGTAACTTCTCATGAAAAAGTACAAAATATAATGATTAATTCACAAGGGTGGATTGATTTTTATGAAATATGGTTTACATGTTGATATATAAGGGTTTTTACGCATTTTATAAGATGCGTGAGAACCCTGTTTTTTTTGTGTGAAACAGGGTTGTTTTACACATTGTTACGCTACTTGTTATAAAAGTCTATTTACAGCGTAACAGTGTTATGTTACATTGTTATCAGGAAGGAGTGTTATACAGTTGAGTACAGATTTAATTTCAAAAAAAGATTTATTAGAACTTACTGGTATTTCATATGGACAGTTATATAGGTGGAAAAGAAAAAATTTAATACCGGAAGATTGGTTTGTACGAAAGTCTACATTCACGGGTCAGGAAACATTTTTTCCGAAAGAAAAGATATTAGAGCGTATTGATAAAATTCAAACGATGAAAGAGGATCTATCACTTGATGAACTAGCGAATATGTTTTCGCCGAGTGTGAGGGAAATTCTTTTAACGAAGGAAGACATTTTACGTAAGGGGATTGCATCAGAACCAGTTTTACAATTTTTCATAGAACAAACGAATAAAACAGCGGAGTTTCAATTTGTAGATATTCTTTATGTGTACATGTTAGAAGAATTACTACAATCGGGAGAGATTAGTTTAGAAGAAGGAAAAATGGTCTTGCAAGTTTTACGTGAAAATTATGAAGCGATTAAACATAAAACGTGTGACTTAATTATTATCCGAAAGTTAGGGATTTCTACATGTTTATTAGTTTCAAACGTGGACGACTTAATTTTTGAAAAAGGCACCAAAATCGTTTTACGCGAAGCGATTATGAAATATACCGAAGCATTAAAAACTAAATTGTTGTAATGGAGGAGTAAGTATGCGTACAGATAATTTGATTATAAATGGTTACGGTTCATCGAATGGCGGTGAGTTTCATAAAGTGCAATTAAACGGAAAAGGAACTGTGAATGGAAATGTCGAATGTGAGCAATTTGAATGTAACGGTTACGGAGCAGTTACTGGCGATTTGAAAAGTAACAGTGCACGAATTAGCGGATCTGGTAAAGTCGATGGCACAGTTCATGCTGAAACGATGCGAATTGATGGGAAAGCTACAATTACGCAAAATGTAAAGGCAAACAGTTTGAAAATTGCAGGAAAAGGTACGATAGGCGGAAATGTCACAGGTGAAGAATTTAAAGTCAATGGTCAAGCAACCATTGACGGTAATTGCGAAGTGGATACTTTTTCTTCAGAAGGACAATTTACAATTGGCGGATTATTAAGCGCTGATGAAATAAATATTAATATTCACGGTACATGTCGCGCGAAAGAAATTGGTGGTCAAACGATTAAAGTAAGACATAGATCAGGTACATTAAGTAGGCTATTTAAAACAGTATTTGGCTTGCAGTTAGAAGCTGAACTATTAGAAGGTGACAATATCGATATTGATTATGCTCACATAAGAACGGTAAGAGGAAACAATATTACAGTAGGACCGAACTGTGAGATTGAACTCATTGAATATACAGGTGTTCTAACTGTTGATAAAAGCGCAAATGTAAAAGAAATTAAGCAGGTTTAATGGGAGGGAGAAAGCACTATGGAACATCCACATAGTCTCACAGTAAATGGTTCCGGTAATTCAGCAGGCGGAGATTATAATAAAGTGAAGATACGCGGCGAAGGAACGATTTCTAATGATATGAGCTGTAATGAATTTAAAACGTACGGCACGAGTGATGTACGGGGTAATATGAAAGTAAAAAATTATGTTGTGTATGGAGATAGTGAAGTACAAGGAAATGTAGATGCAGAATATGTAAAAGTATATGGTAATACACAAATGCATGGTGATGCACATATTGAAAAAACAAAAGTTAGAGGTATGATAGATATTGCTGGGAAGTTTTCAGGTGATTTTGTCGATGTAAAAGGTGCTTTAAATGTGAGGGGAAATATTGAAGTAGAAGATTTATCATTAACTGGTGGTCTTGAAAGTGATGGATTACTTAATGCTGAAAATATTCAAATCTCACTTCGTTATGAAGGAAGTAAGGTAAGAGAAATTGGTGGTAAAAAAATTACGATTCGTAAAAAAGCGAGATTTCTTCCTTTTATTAGTCATGTTGGAAACCTCCAAACTTCAATTGTTGAAGGAGATGATATTTATTTAGAACATACGATTGCTGACGTAGTGAGAGGAAACAACGTTACAATTGGCCCTGGGTGTGAAATTAGTGTTGTAGAATATCATACTAGTTTTTATCAAAAGGGTAATACAGTCGTAAAAGAACATAAACAAATATAAGTAGTATGAGGGAGAGCAAGGTTATGGTTGAGAAGAATAATAAGCTCGGCTTTATTGTGGCGGGCTTATTGCTAGGTATTTTAATGGCATCAATGGATAATACCATTGTCGTAACAGCGATGGGAACGATCGTTGGTGACTTAGGAGGTCTTGAAAACTTTGTATGGGTCGTTTCTGCCTATATGGTCGCAGAAATGGCAGGTATGCCGATTTTCGGTAAACTATCAGATATGTATGGAAGAAAGAGATTCTTTATTTTTGGTTTAATCGTCTTTATGATTGGCTCGGCACTTTGTGGTACTGCTGAAAACATTACACAGTTAGGCATTTATCGTGCCATTCAAGGTATTGGCGGCGGGGCATTAGTACCGATTGCATTTACTATTGTTTTTGATATTTTCCCTCCTGAAAAGCGCGGGAAAATGGGTGGTTTATTCGGAGCAGTATTTGGTTTATCAAGTATTTTTGGACCGTTGCTTGGCGCGTATATTACAGATTATATAAGCTGGCACTGGGTATTTTACATTAACTTACCGCTTGGCATTTTAGCACTTATTTTTATTACATTCTTTTATAAAGAGTCACGAGTTCATAGAAAGCAAAAAATTGATTGGTTTGGTGCAATTACTTTAGTTGGTGCAGTAGTTTCGTTAATGTTTGCTTTAGAACTTGGCGGACAAAAGTATGACTGGGATTCTAGCTTTATTTTAAGTTTATTTGGTGGATTCGCTATTTTAATTATTGCATTTATATTTATTGAACGAAAAGTAGAAGAGCCAATCATATCATTTGAGATGTTTAAGCAGCGCTTATTCGGAATGAGTACCATTATTGCTTTATGTTATGGTGCTGCGTTTATGTCAGCAACTGTATACATTCCGTTATTCATTCAAGGTGTATACGGAGGTACCGCAACAAACTCAGGGTTATTACTATTACCGATGATGTTAGGATCAGTTGTAACAGCGCAATTAGGTGGGTTTTTAACGACGAAGCTTAGCTACCGAAACATTATGATTATTTCTGCTGTTATTATGCTAATTGGACTATTCTTATTAAGCACATTAACGCCAGAAACAAGTCGTGTATTATTAACAGTGTATATGATTATTATTGGATTTGGAGTTGGTTTCTCATTCTCTGTACTAAGTATGGCGGCTATCCACAACTTTGGTATGGAACAGCGAGGGTCTGCGACTTCAACGAGTAACTTTATTCGTTCATTAGGCATGACGCTTGGTATTACAATCTTCGGAATGATCCAAAGAACAGGTTTCCAAGATCAATTAGAAGAAGCATTTAAAGGTATGAACGGGGGAATGAATACAAACGCTTTAGGAGATTCAAGAGCTATTTTATCAGAATCGGCAAGATCTCAAATTCCACCGCAAATATTAGATAAAATTATTGATGCTCTTTCTAGCTCAATTGTCCAAACATTTATGTGGGCATTGGTACCAGCTGGTTTAGCATTCATATTTATTTTCTTTATGGGAAATGAGCGCATGGTAATTAAAAAACAACAAAAGAATAAAAAGAGCGAAACATCAAAAGCGTAATGAAAAAGCTCCCTTCCAATTGGAAAGGAGCTTTTTCGTATGTACGGATTTAGATTAGCCTTCGATGATTTCGTATTCTTCGTCTGCTAATAATAAAATTTGTGTTTTCTTACCTTTGTTTTGAACTTCGATTACATCGTAAGCACCTAAGTCTCTTATTTTGCTTTGAGAAGCGTTAACCATAACTTCAATAGAATCAATTAAGATATCTTCTTCAATGTATGATTCAGGCAATGCCATATCTTCAGTATCTAATACACATGCGTATAGATTTTGTAAGTTTTCAGCAGTTGGATTTTGTTCTTCAACATCAATGATGTTTTTTACTGCTTCCATATTTTCTTCTTTTGCTTGGTATACTTTAATTTTAGCCATTGTTTTAATCTCCTTTATAACGTAATCGTAGAGGCTACACTTCATTATAACGTTTTTTTCATGAAAGATGAAATTGTTATATGTATTTATAGGGAAATTTATGTGTTAGTACTCATTTTTAATGCGATAAGTAGGCAAATATATTCCTACGTTAAAGTTATATTGTCCAAGCTTTTCTCATATCCCGCTCATATTATGTGTATGAGATAAAACATATAGAGAAGGGATGGAGTGTAAGTGGGTTGTGAGCCGAAACGAAATGATCGATGTTGCCAAAATAGTATTTGTGAATTTTTACGAAGTCTAGAGCCTTTTACAAAAGTTGAGAGTATTGTAATTGCCGGAAATGAAATTGTTGTATCTTATTTTCTTTCATTTAATAAGAAGAATGGTGTCGTATCCTTCGTACAAGAGGACGATGAGGTTATTTTTGTAGATTGCTCTAAGATTGATGCAATTCGAATAGGAAAAGTTTGTAGTTGTAAAACGAAAGTCAAATTTATTGAAGAGGATTTCAGTCTACTTGGAAACGTTTGTCCGCAATGTTTAACAGAGGGAAGCACACTCTTTTTTGACTTTCACAATTCAGAATTGAATTTATCACTTCAAGCAAAAACAATTGATGCGCCTAGTTGTACTGAGTTTATAGATGAGATGGGAAATGTAGTAAAACAAATTACTATAATAGGTGAAGCAATTGTTTCTAAAGATTTTGTTCAAGTGCCTGAATTATTAAGTTTCCGACTAGTATTATCTGATACGGCTACGAATCCTTTAAAGTTTGGAATACTGTTCATTCATTTCCCTGATCTTACGTTTATTATTCTTTTCACATCGAGTGGATACCTCAACATTTCGAATTGTTTGAGGATAGAGAGTGGAACTGGTAATGCTGAAATAGAAGAGATGAAAAAGATAATATCGAATGACGATAATACGTACACATCAGTTGTTAAAGTGACTAAAGTATATAAAAACGGAGGAACAGAATCATTTGTTTATAAGAATGAGTTATAACATATATATTTAAATGAACCCTTAAACTAATGTTGAGGGTTTTTACATAATAAAAGATTATAGATTGTGAATTTTTATTAAGTATATTATCTGTAAACCTATACACTAGAAAGTCATTTACTTTTTGATTAAATGTTATAATAATTTTATATTTATGAATAATTTATAATTATATGGAATGTAGTAGACGTTTGCTTATATGTAGAAAAGAGTAGAAGTACATTAATTCTAAAGAAAGCAGGAATGTAAATGATATATGAAGCGAATATACATACAAGAGAAAAATTAGTTACTATGTTCGAAGATTTCAATAACGTTGTTTTACTTTCTTATTTACAAGGACATATGGGTACCGCTTGGGTAAATGATCTTGAAAATCCGACAGTAGCGCAAATTACGGTAGGGATCTTTACATTTTACGCTGGGGATTCAAAGATGAAAGAAACAGAAGAATTGCTTCGAAACATTCCTGATAGAATGTTAGTCATCGTAAATAGTGTAGAATGGAAAAAGCGTTTAGAAACATTTTACGAAAGAAAAATAGATAAGTTTTTACGATATAAATTTAAACGTAATGCAGAAGTTTTTGATCGTTCAAAATTACAATCTCTTATATCAGCGCTTCCAAAAGGATACGAGTTAAGAAGAATAGATGAAAATATCGTAAATAACCCTACATTACATAAAGTCTCTAAAGATTTTACAAGTCAATTTCAATCAGTAGAAGATTATATAAACCGAGGTATAGGGTATTGTATTTTGTATAAAGGAGAAGTTGTATGCGGTGCATCATCATATAGCATTTATGATAATGGCATTGAAATTGAAGTTGCGACTGATCACAATTATAGAAGAAAAGGATTGGCGACTATAGTTAGTGCAGCACTCATCTTGGACTGTTTAGAAAAAGGGATATATCCAAACTGGGATGCAGCGAATACTACATCTGCAAAACTAGCTGAAAAACTAGGATATGTTTTTGATAAGGCGTATGATACTTATTTTGTGGATAATAGTTCAAATAAAAGAGCAGTTAGCCAAAGCTAACTGCTCCTCTCCAAAGGGGGAATGGAGAGATACAATCATGTTATTTACATTATTGACGGGAGGTTGATTTTTAATCAATCTTCTATAAAAGTTGAGATAAAATATTTTTAATTAACCCTGAGGATCCAATTAAGAGTACTGATAAAAAAACGATTGAGAATATACTTTTTTTAGGTTTTTTAAATTCTATGTATATGTTAATAATGGCACCAATTGCAACTACAGTAAAGATAACGAGTCTTATTACATCTATCATAAATAACGCTCCTTTTAATTACTTAATTGTATTATATAGGAATTGGCCTTTCGATTAGTTTATTTGAATACGATTTAAGGTAATTTTAAACAAACTAATCTTTTATACAAAAGTAAGGTTAAGAAAAAAGACAGCGTAAGAAGTAATAGTATATCTTGTAGAAGCTGATGTTGACCAAATAAATTAGGGTTATTATCTATGCGGAAAAGTATAATTAATATTTATATATACTCACTTTAGGTACCTTTACAACTTAAATAATAAAACATGCTTTTCATAATGATCCAAACACCAATTATATTTTTCTAGAATAATTGGATGAACAACTTCTTTCGTAGTATCGACCTTAGTATAGCCATATTTCTTATAAAAGTTTTCTAATTCCTCAAAAGGAAGACAATATACATTTGGAACTTGTAATTTCTTCGCAGTTTCTACTAAAAATGAAACAAGATCCCCAGCTAATTGTAGCCCTCTAAATTGAGGAAGAATATAAATTCCACCCATTTCTAAAGTATCTTCATCTATTTGGACTAATCGTCCAACACCCGCATACTCATTGTTGTATGTAATAATTGCAACTTTATCTCTTTTTAAATCACTTCGTACAAATCCTATTGAGTCATATTGATTATTAATCCATTCTAAATCATTAGATGTAGCCATTTGAATACTCATTTATATCTCCCCTTTATAAAAAATGTAATTTTCCTATTATATAGAATATAATATCAGGAAAAAAGTGATTATACTGGCATGATTTTTATTATCAGTTCAAGTTTTGAAGAATAGTGCATACAATATAAAGTGTTTTCCTTTCTTCATTTAAGTTTTACGTATATAATTTAAAAGTACTATTTTTATTTTATTATTTTATATTTATAACAGAATAGAGGTTTAAAAATGGGTGTTAAAATCATTACGGATAGTGCGGCGGATTTACCGGTAGAATTGCTGCAAGCATATGATATTGATTTAATTCCACTCCGTGTTTATGATGAAGCAGAAACAGAGTATTTAGATGGAGTTACATTAGAGTCAGTTACATTATTGCAAAATATGAGAGAAGGCGCTGTTTATAGAACGTCATTGCCTTCACTTGAAACTTTCCAAGAAAAATTTGTTTCTTATGCAAAAGAAGGTAATCCTTGTATATATTTAGCTTTTTCATCTGAACTGTCTGGTACATATCAATCATCAGTTCTCATTAAAGAGGAAGTAAAAGAAACATATGCTGATTTAGATTTAGAAATCATCGATACGAAATGTGCTTCGCTTGGTCAAGGGCTTGTCGTATTAGAAGCTGCTAAAATGGCGAAAGACGGTGCATCAAAAGAAGATATTTTAAAACGTGTTGATTTTCTAATGAATCATATGGAACATATCTTCACTGTAGCTGACTTACAGTACCTTGTGAGAGGTGGACGCTTAAGTAAAGTAGCAGGTTTTATCGGTGGTTTACTAAACATTAAGCCGATTTTAAACGTGGAAGAAGGAAAACTTGTACCACTTGAAAAAGTACGAGGGAAAAAGAAAGTATTGAGTCGTATTGTTGATATTATGGAAGAACGTGGAAAAGAGCTTAAAGGTCAAACAATTGGTATGACTCATGGCGATGACTTAGAAACAGCTGAAGCATTAAAAGCATTAATTACAGAAAGATTTGGCTGTGAAGTATTTATCGTAAATACAATTGGTGCAGCAATCGGAGCACATACAGGACCTGGCGTTATAACGTTATTTTTCTTAAATGAAGTAGAGTAAAGGATTGATCTTTTGATCAATCCTTTTTTAATCTCATTTATATGTAATTATTTATTCACTTTCTCTTTAAAAGGTAAGAAGGTAGATAGGAAAATGATAATCGCTAGTCCAAAGCCGAATCTTTCAGTTTGATCAATTACTAAGTCATTTTTCCACTGATAAATGAAAGAAGCCAATATTAAAAGTAAAGCAGCGCCTCCAGCATATCTAACTATTTTTCGTGAAGATTCATCTTTAATTCTTACAAACATTTGTATCATCCTTTCATTTTTATTGAATAATTTGATAAACTAATTTCTAGAATTTGATATTAATAATTCGTCTATTAAATTTATTTAATTTTTTCGGTTTACAATAAATATCTTCTATGTACTAGGTAAATGTAATGAACTATAACTATCTAAATGAAGAATGATAGTTTACATGTAGTTAAATCCTTTTCATTAGTTTTATCGTAATTCAAGTATATGATTCTGTTTTTGTTAATAACAAGTAGTAAAATCACATAAAAAAATGGGTGAAAAACCTAAATTTTAACGATTAAATTTAACAAGGCATCTAGAAATAATCATTGTATGAATGTAAAATTAAAATGTGTGATACATTTTTTTACATTTTTGAAGTTATACATTTCCTTAATATGAAAGATTAAGCAATACATAATGGCTTATTTAGTGAAAAGTAAGAAATGGTTAAGCAGGGAGAGTAGAAAGATGGAAATAGGGGAACGTATTCGCCATGTTCGAATGCATAAAGGATTAACACAGGGGGAACTCGTATCAGGAATATGTTCAATAACATATTTAAGTAGAATAGAAAGTGGAAAAATAAAACCGTCATCTTCTTTTATAAAAAAGGTTTCTAAGAAGTTAGAAGTTAAGAGTGATTATCTTATAAATGGAAATTTCGAGGAGATAAAGCTTACTATTTTAAAAATATGTAATAAATATAAAAAAGATAAAAGTATTACAGAAGGTGACTTATCTTTGTTAGAATTATACGTTCGTGAAGTGGATTCAATCCCTTTATTACTAAAGGTATATGGTGTACTTATATACTATCATGCCCGACAAAAAAACGTGTTATATGCGAAATCGCTTATAGATCAAGCTTCGCAAATGATACCAAGTCAGGTCGAAATGCAAGATCCTGAAGATTATATTTATTATTTAAAAGCTCGAGGTTTATATTTTTATAATCAACAAGACTACAGTGCTGCGCATGATATATATGTACAGGCTGAGAGTTTACTTGGCGTAGAAGAAACTGAACAACATGGTCATATATACTATAATTTATGTCATGTATATAAGGAGCTTTATAAAGATAAAAGTATTAGTCGTTTGTATGCCTTAAAAGCTTACAACATATACAGAAAAAATGGTATGCAGAAAAACGTAATAAATACACTTTTAATGCTTACAATATTGTATATTATGGATGAGTTATATGAAAAGGCACTTGAAATTTTACAGCAAGTAGAAAATAGTTTGGCTATTAATGGTGAGTCAAAGTATTTACCTGTAATTTCTTATGATTACGGGAAAATTTATCAAGGTTTGAAAGACTATACGAATGCCATTAAATACTACGAAAAAACTTTGGAATTAAGTGAATTTTTATCACAGAAAGATCAAAAAGTATATGCGTTACGAAACATGTTGGAGGTTTACATAGAACTTAAAGATTGGGAAAATGTTAATAAGGTTATGAATGAAGCATTTCATTTTTTATCAATTTATGATGTACCAATTGCACATGTTCAACTATATGGTTTGAAAGCTAAAGTATTCAAAATACGTGGGGATTATTATGAATATGAGAAAAATATGCAAAAGGCAATTGAAGTGGGAGTAGGAAAAAAACAACATCGTTTAGTTGCTGAATTATCCTATGAATTAGGTAACTTTTATAATGAAAATCGCTCTTATAAATTATCTGCGAAGTATTTTAAAATATCAGCTGAAAATAAAATGGATTTATAGGGAAGTTTAGTGAAAAACTCAAATAAATTGTAAGGGGTTATCCAAAAGAGTAGTATATTTTATACTTTTTGGATAACCTTTTTCATTGCTATTCTATAAGTATTGGTCGATATGGTATCGGTGAAGATAAAATCATCGAAGTTTTGACTGTTCCAAAGGGTATCACGATATCAATTAATTCCTCTAATTCCTTCATAGAGTGAACTGCTACTTTTAAGTAATAGCTACTTTCACCTGTTACGCGATGACATTCGAGTATTCTATATTCTTCGTAGATTTTCTCCTCAAATTTTTTACAAGGAATCTTTAGATTTTCAATTCTTAAAAATGCTTGAATTGATTTTCCAACTGCATCTAATGATATCCGAGCTGTATATTTCTCGATTATTCCAGTATCTTGTAATCTCTTTAGTCTTTCTGTAACACTAGGGCGGCTGAGGTGTAAGTGCTCAGTCATTTCTGTAATTGTCATTCTGGCATCTTCTTGTAGTAATAACGTAATTTTCTTGTCAATTTCATCCATGAATTATGCTCCTTTGCAAAATTGAAAGTAAATTTCTGAAATGAATACATAATATAAAATCTAATGTTAAATTACATACACTTTTGTATATTGAATAGAATGATAAATTTCTATAATTAAAATATAAATGGAGGTGCATGTAATGTCTAATCATTTTGATGAAACAATTTCTATTAAAAAGGGAACAGCCTTATACGTCGGAGCGGTTCTAGGATCAGGAATTCTTATATTACCTGGTATGACAGCGAGTGTAGCAGAGGGGAATGCAATGGTTTCTTGGCTTATTATGATATCACTTAGTATTCCACTTGCATTCACATTCGCATTTTTATCGATTGAGCATCCAAGTGCTGGTGGAATAGCTACTTTTGCAGAAAAAGCTTTCGGTAAAAATATTGGTGCCATTATAGGATGGTGTTTTTTTATTGCAGGTAGTGTTGGACAAATTATTGTCTCAATGACTGGTGGAATGTATATAGTGAGAGTGTTTGATTTATCATCATATTTTTCTTACGTTATAGCGCTTATTATTTTAAGTATTTCAATTGGTTTCAATTTATATGGGCTAAAAATGAGTGGATTGTTTCAAGTATGTATAGGTGTATTAACTTTCTTTATTTTGCTAATAACAATTATTAGCTCACTACCTTATATTGAAATGAAAAATATAAATGTACATATTTCTATGCATGAAATAAATCCAATTTTAGAGGCATCATTATTAATTTTTTGGTCTTTTTTCGGCTGGGAAGCTATTGCAAGTTTAGCTCCTGAATTTAAATCACCTAGAAAAAGAAATATTATTTTATCTACGGGATTTGCGATTATTATTATTGGAGTTTTATATATAGGTATTGCATTATCAGTAATTGGAACGAAATCCTATCATATCAATGCTGATAATACTACAGCTCTGATGCTTGTAATGAAGCAAGCATTAGGCGACCAATTTGCATGGATAATTGGATTTGTAGCTTTTATCATTTGTTTAGGGACGACAAATGCATTTATCGCAAGTATGGGGCGCTTAGGTTATTCACTAGGAAAAGAAGAAGTTGCACCGCGTTATTTAGCGCATATAAATAAAAAAAGAGAAACCCCAACAAATGCAGTAAAGGTTGTTGGTTACATTGCAATAATTGGTTTATTAATAAGTTTCGTTTGTCATATTAGTATAGATAAAATTGTTTTAATACCGAATTCGTTAGGAATTGTTACATATATAGTCGGTACTGGGGCTGGGATGAAATTAATAAAGAATAAGTTAGGTAAAATTTTTTCTATAGTAGCTTTTACATGTTGTGTAGTTGTTTACCCTTTTATTGGAGGAGTAATACTGATTCCAGTAGCCGTAGCATTTATCTGTTTATGTTATGTGCGTTTTAGTAGCGTAAGCAAAGAGCATAAATAAGAATATTTGTATAGAAATCTAAATATTTAAAGATATTAAAAATTTTTCATTTCGTTTATAATTGTGAGGGGGGAAATTTCTGTAACTATTTGTAAAAATAGGAGGCGGCTATAAAAATGCATGAAATTGCTAGATGGAATTTAGATCGATTGTATCCGGTTGAGGATATTCTAAATCCAATATTGGAATTGAAAGAACAATATTATGAGACAAAGGATATAGGGGGCCTTTCAAAACTTATACAAGCTATTGAAAAAGCAGAATACTATTTGTACTGTCGATCGGCTGAAGAAAGTGTTGCATCGGATAATACTAGATTGACTGTGAAAGTAAAGGAATTAAAAAGTGAAGTGCAGCAAGTCATACAGCAAAGTGAAGTGGAAATTACCGATAGTACTAGGCTAATAAAAGATGAACTAAATGCGTGGGAAAATATGTACATACAATTAAGGAATAGGATAGAAATAGAGCACAATAATAAGCAATTATCATTTGGACAAGCAAATCATATTGCAATGAATAGTGATAATGAAAAGGAAAGACTAGAAGTATTCGAGTCATTAACATTTGCTTTACATAAGGAGAAAGAAATTTTTGCTACTGTATTAAATCAAATAGGAAGATTGCGTAATACAAAGGGTAATGAATTAGAAGATAGAGAGATTTTAGCAAGGTCACTTCATGCGAATGGTATTTCAGAAACTGTATTATTACAAATATGGAATACGACAGAAGAAAATCTAGACAAATTAGTTAGTGCTTTAAATGTGTATAAGAAAGGCAGAGCTTCGATTACATGGCATGAACTTATGACAGTAAAGGAGAATAATGAGGTTATTATTCCTTTTTCAGTAGCAGTACAAAACATATACGATGTATTAAAAAATATAGATGAAGAATTAGTAGAATTTGCACGTAATGCAATAGAAAGTGGTTGGCTAGATGCAGAACCGAGAGAGAATAAACCACCAGGTGGATTTTGTGCTCCTTTTTTCAGTGAAAAAGAATCTCGAATCTCTATGCGTTATGACGGAAGTATCGATAGTGTAAGAATACTTGCCCACGAACTAGGACATGCTTGGCATTTTTATAATATGAGTTTTGAACCATCCTCTTCTTTTTTAGATGATTATTTGCCAATGAGTACAGCTGAATCAGCATCTATTTTCTTTGAAACAGTGCTTATAAATTATCTAATTCAAACAACAGATAGTATAGATATAAAAAAGTCATTGCTTAGCTGGAAAATAAGAAACTGTTTTAATTATGTAATGGCAATTCGAGCATCGTTCGAATTTGAGAAGAACTTTTATGAAAAATGTAAAGAAAGTCCTTTAAGTGCTGATCAAATCGAGAAATTATCTATAGTAGCGCAAGAAAAAGCATACGGGAATGCATTATCAGAATATCAGCCGTTTGTTTGGATGAAATATGTTCAGTTTTATTTAGCAGATGTTCCTTTTTATAATTATCCATACACATTTGGCTATTTAGTTAGTTTTAGTTTATTAGAAATAGCTAAAGAAAGAAAAAGTACTTTTCACTTGAAATATAAAGAGTTTTTACGAGAAACAGGAAAAGCCCCAGTGGAAGAACTTATGAAAAAACATTTTGAAATAGATATAACGAGCTATGAATTTTGGGATAAAGCCTTTAAACAAATTTCTAAAGATATTGATGAATATTTGCGACTTATGTAAGGAGAGAGTATAGTGGATCACCAACTTATAAAGGGAATACCTTTTTCAACTTTAGAATATACAAAAGCTATAAGTTTATTAAAAAGTTGGCTACATGAAAAACAAGAGAAACCAAGATTTGTAGTAACTGCAAATCCTGAGATTGTTATGTCTGCAAAGGAAAGCACAGCTAAATCTAAACAGTTTAAAAAGATGTTACTATCTGCGGATTTAATAACAGCGGATGGAATTGGTGTCATAATTGGCTCGAAAATATTAAAAGGAACGTTGAAAGAACGCGTCACAGGCGCAGATATCACTCACGATTTAATAAAATATTGTAACGATAATAGATACCGCGTCTTTCTTTTTGGTGCTGCTCCAGATAGTAATAAAAAGGCATTAGAAAAATTAAATGGGCAGTTCCCGGGAGCACAGTTTAAGGGACAGCATGGATTTGTAAATGATGAAGAAATAGAAGGAGTAAAAATGAAAATAAAGCAATTCAAGCCGCACTTACTGCTAGTAGGATTAGGTTCACCAAAACAAGAAGAATTCATCTATGAAAACATACAAACATTAAACATTCCACTATCTATTGGTATTGGAGGTATGATCGATATATTATCTGGTACTGTAAAAAGAGCACCAAAAATTATGAGGGATACTGGAACTGAATGGCTGTATAGGTTACTCTCACAGCCGAACAGATTAAAGAGACAACTTGTACTTCCAAGATTTATATTTTCGGTTATGTCTGAAAGAATTAAAGGGATTAATTAATAAAGGGGACAACATACATGAATAAAATCGGCATTATCGGAGCAATGCAAATTGAAATAGACTTACTTTTAGAAAAATTAGTTGTACAAGAAGAACAAACAATTGCGGGAATGCCTTTTTACATTGGCGAATTCATGGGAACAGAAATAATTGTTACAAGGTGTGGCGTAGGAAAAGTAAATGCAGCCGCATGTACGCAAACATTAATTCATAAATTTGATGTAGATGCTATCATCAATACGGGTGTTGCTGGCGGGTTACACCTAGATGTAAAAGTTGGTGATATCGTTATTTCAACGAATGTTACCCACCATGATGTAAGTAAAACTCAAATGAAAAACTTATTCCCGTTTCAAGAAGAATTTATCGCAAGTAAGGAATTAGTAGAGCTAGCGCGTAAAGCATGTAATAGTAGTTCTTTACATATGGAAATTCATGAAGGAAGAATCGTAAGTGGTGAATGTTTTGTTGAAGATTCCAAACTAAAAGCGAAATTAATAGACGAATACGCACCGCATTGTACAGAAATGGAAGGTGCAGCAATTGGACATGTTGCCTACATAAATGAAGTACCGTTTCTCGTTATAAGATGTATTTCTGACAGCGCAGACGATGAAGCTCAAATTTCTTATGATGACTTCGCGAAAACGGCCGCAAACTATTGTTCAGAAATTATCGTTGAGATGCTTAAAAATATATCAAGTAAAACTGTATTATAGTTCAAAAGGAGAGAATGGAATGTTAAAAGCATTAATTTTTGATATGGACGGAACGTTATTTCAAACAGATAAAATATTAGAATTATCGTTAGATGATACTTTTGATCATTTAAGATCACTACAATTATGGGATACGGTAACACCTATTGATAAATACCGTGAAATCATGGGTGTGCCATTACCGAAAGTTTGGGAAACTTTATTACCGAATCATTCTCTTGAAGTAAGAGAACAAACAGATGCATATTTTTTAGAAAGACTAATTGAAAATATTAAGAGCGGAAAAGGTGCTTTATATTCGAACGTAAAAGAAATTTTTACATATATAACAGAAAATAATTGTTCAATTTATATTGCTAGTAATGGTTTAACTGAATATTTACAAGCAATCGTATCTTATTATGAGTTAGAGCAATGGGTTACTGAAACGTTTAGTATTGAACAAATAAACTCACTTAATAAAAGCGACTTAGTAAAAAGTATTTTGAACAAATATGATATAAAAGAAGCAGCTGTAGTTGGGGATCGTTTATCTGATATAAATGCAGCAAAAGAAAATGGCTTAATTGCGATTGGATGCAATTTTGATTTTGCACAAGAAGATGAGCTTACTCAGGCAGATATAGTAATAGATGATTTAATGGAGTTGAAGGGAATATTGCCTACTGTGCAAAGATTATAAAGTGTGTGCAGTTTTTGCCAATCCCTATATATCTTATTCCACGGAGGAAATATGCTTAAAGATAATTTTAACATTAATAATATTCCCACGGTTTTGTGGGGAGATAAAAGTGAAAAAGTTTTTATTGCAGTACATGGAAATATGTCAAATAAGGAAGATGCAGTTATTCAAATACTAGCTGAAGAAGCTAATCAAAAAGGTTATCAAGTATTAAGCTTTGATTTACCTGAGCATGGAGAAAGAACAAATGATAATACACTTTGCAAAGTACAAGTTTGTGTTAGTGAATTATCTATAATTATGAATTACGCAAAAGAACATTGGAAAGAGGTAAGTGTGTTTGCATGTAGTATAGGAGCTTATTTTAGCCTTTTAGCCTATCAAAATGATGTGATTGAAAAGGCATTATTTTTATCACCAGTAGTTAATATGGAACGAATTATCGAAAATATGATGAAATGGTTTAATGTAACACCAGAACTTTTGCAAAAAGAAATGATTATAGAGACACCGATTGGTCAAAAGTTATATTGGGATTATTTATGCTATGTAAAAGAACATCCTATTAATACATGGAACATAGATACATATATTATGTACGGAGGTAAGGATGAACTGTGTGAATTTGAAATTATTAACGATTTTACAAAAAAACATCGTTGTGCATTAGAAGTCATGGAGACAGGTGAACATTATTTTCATACTGAAGAACAGTTAAAGATATTTGAACTGTGGTTACACAAGCTTATAGATTAACAAATTATAACTTAACTTGAACATGTTAGAGTAGAATGATAAATTTATAAACTGATATTATATTTGAGAGACATTATAAATGTAAATCTATTCATTTAAGCAAACAGCTACTTTAGTTCAATAAGACTTAAACAACTATATTATCGATTTAAAACTGAAGTGAAGAATACACATACTACGAATTGAATAAGATAACAATCATAAAAATGCTCAGAATAAATGATTCTAGAGCATTTTTATGTGTTTCCATATTAAGGGGGGGATTTACTTGAAAGATATACATATTCAACAAATTGAAGATTTAATGATATACGAATCCGATTATCTTGTTCAGGAAAGCAAAGATGAAGGGTTTTATTTCCTAATAAAACTAATAAGTGAATATGAAAATAAAATAAACACATTTAATAAAACTGGAGAATGTTTATATGGTATTTTTCAAGGGGAAAAGTTAATTGGAATAGGTGGGCTAAATGCGGATCCGTATACAGAAAATAATAAGATTGGCCGATTAAGGAGATTTTATATTGCGAAGGACTATCGTCGTATAGGACTAGGGAAGTTGTTATTAAACAAACTATTATCTCATGCAGAAAAGTATTTTAAAGTGGTGGTTTTACATACAGATACGAAACAAGGTGATGTATTTTATACTGCAAATGGATTTGTGAAGAGAGAAGTATATAAAGGATCTAGTCACTATAAAGTATTATAGAAAAGGCTATCAAAACAATATTTTATTAGTCTCGAGTTCCTATATTTATAAAAAGAAAATTTAATTTCATTTACCGAAATAATAGTATAAAAAAGAGACCTCAGCTTCTAAAAATAAGCTTACGAGATCTCTTTTTTTCTAGTCAATTATGTGCTTACATTCATTTGCTTCAATAATCTCTTCGGATCACCTTTTACATAATAGAAATGTGGATTATTTTCATCATCGTAAAGCATAATATAAGGTTTTTCGTTAAGCGGGAGAAGAATAAGTACTTCATCAATTGTTGTATGTAACCATTGATTTGTAATAGAAACTGGTTTAGATAAAGGGATTTTTATCATGTGACCATCTTTTGGAACGACATTTAAGTTTTTGAACGGGCCAGTAATGGATTTAGCATATTGAACAGCTTTTTTTTGAATAGCTGGATCTAAAGATTGTTTTTGAACGACCATTTCTTTTTGACAATCAAATACTTCAATTTGTTGATTTGTATTTGCGAACGCATTTGTTGATAATAAGAAGAAAAGAAGAGTAATGACCCCGATTTTTTTCATCATAGTACAACACCTCGTTTTTACTATACCCTTAACTGGTTCAAATATTTTTCTGTCACATACATGTAACAAAGAAGTTGTATGATACAATTGATTTTTGTTTAAAAGCAATGGAGGATAATGTATGAAAGTATTAATCGCAGATGATGAACAAGATATGCTAAGGATTTTAAAAGCTTATTTTGAGAAAGAAGGCTTCGAAGTTTTCTTAGCGAAAGATGGAGAAGAAGCACTTCAAATATTTTATGATGAAAAAATTGATTTAGCTATTTTAGATTGGATGATGCCGAAACATAGCGGTATTACTGTTTGTAAGGAAATAAAGAAAAACTCAAGCGTAAAAGTATTAATGCTTACGGCGAAAAGTGAAAGCGAAGATGAATTAGCAGCTCTTCAAAGCGGGGCAGATGAGTACGTAAAAAAACCATTTCATCCAGGTGTACTCATTACTCGAGCGAAAAAGCTAATACAGCACGATGATGTCATTCAAGTTCAAGATTTGAAAATTGATTTTACGAAAAATAAAGTTTATAAAAATGACAAAGAATTAGATATTACAAAAACAGAGCTAGAATTAATAAAATGTTTTTTAAATCATAAAGGGATGATTTTAAATCGTAAAAAATTGTTAGATATCGTATGGGGATTTGACTATTTTGGAGAAGAGCGAACTGTTGATACACATGTAAGGAGATTACGAAAAAAAGTTGGAGAAAATATTATAAAGACGCACCGCGGGCTAGGATATAGTTTGGAGGAACAGAGTGAATAAACTTGGAAAAAAGCTATTTCTTAGTATATCTTTAACCGTTATTCTTATATTTACGATCTCTTTATTATTAATTAACTATCTTTTACCGAAATATAATATTTACAAAACACGAGAAAGCTTAGAAGGTATTACAGCGCAAATTCAGTCCATACCGAGAGAACAATTGGATGAAGCAATTACGAGCATTGAAAATGAGGGGAATGTTACGATTGCGTATACATCCATAAAAGACTCAGAAGATCATATTAATGATGAGTTACGTATGCAACTTACAAAAAAGAGAGTTGCCCTTAATAAAATTTGGATTACAAAAGAAGAAATAATGAAAGTAAAGAAATTCGGACATTCGAATAAAATATATGATCAAGAGAAAATCAAATCTAGTTTTTTTGTGAAATACATGGCGAAGGATGATATGTTGATTTTAGTAGGAGTTTCTATCGCACATTCAAATGAAATAATAAAAACGTTAAACTCATTTTATTTATTCATTTTAGTTATTACGATTTTTCTCATTATCGTACTTGTATGGATATTGTCAAAAACAATTACGACACCGCTGAAAGAATTAAGTAATGTCGCAGAAGATATTTCACGTTTACAGTTTAAAAAGACAAAAGTGAAAACGAATGATGAAATAGGAGACTTAGCTACTAGTATTAATATCATGAGTGAAAAACTACAGGGAGCGCATCAAGATTTAACAGATCGTAATGAACATTTAAAACGATTTATGGGTGATGTGACCCATGAATTGAAAACTCCAATCGCGTTAGTGAAAGCATATTCTATGGGAATAAAAGATGGTCTAGATGATGGTACATACATAGATACAATCATTAAACAATCGGATCACATATCAAACTTAATTGAAGAGTTATTACGATTTTCTAAACTAGAAAGAGATCTGTTACAAAAAGAAGAATTCTCTATTAAATCACTAGTCCAAAGTATATTAGATAAGCATAAGATTGAACTGGAGTCGAAAGAAATTAATTTGCAAGTGAACTATAATGTTGGCGATGCAATTGTTTATGCAGATGTAAATAAAATGAGAATGGTGTTCCAAAATTTAATTTCTAATGCGATAAAATATACATCAAATCAAAATATAAAAATTACATTAGAAGATCGAAATGAGAGTGTATATTTTCAAATTCAAAATGGTATGAATGCTGAACATATGAAAGATATCGATAAAATTTGGGAACCTTTTTACGTCTTAGAATCTTCTCGTAGTAAAGATCGTTCAGGTACAGGACTAGGCTTAGCGATCGTGAAAAGTATTTTAGAAAGACATGGTTTTGACTATGGAGTATTTACTATAGGGGGAGAAATACGATTTTATATTCATATGAAGAATGACTAATTCAATACTAGTAGAGCATCGTCTATTAATAGGCGATGTTTTTTATTGATATATGTAAGTAGTAATTCAAAATATATAACCTTGAAAGCCCGTTGGAAGAGTGTTCTACAAATTTCTCAAGTTGTTGTATAAAATATAAACTGAATTTTCTGTAATTTTATTGTATAGTAAAAAGAGAAATATATGGGGAGGGAAGGGTATGGGGAAAAAGAAAATAGCAACATTATCAGCAATATTATCTTTATCAATTACATCAGGAGTTTCTAGTATGACTGCGTATGCAGACAATAAAGAAACAAACTACATAAATGAGAATGACGTGAAGTTAAATAAAAGTGTTTCAGAGGCGTTACAATCAAACACGAAAATTGAATTAGAAAATGGGATGACAAAACCGATTTATTCGCTTGATGAAGCGATTATTGAAAATTTATTTGTAGAAACGGAAGTAGATAGTGATCGAGATGGAAAAAAGGATCGTGTATCGGTAAAAGTTATGCGTCCAAAAACTGATTCGAATGTGAAAGTTCCTGTTATATATGAAATGAGTCCATATCGAGCTGGTTTAAAAGATGTTCCTGTATATAACGTAGATGAAGAATTGTATGCGTATGAAGGGAAACCGTATGGAGCTGTTAATCTTGGTTCGTATGGAAATTATTATGTACCAAGAGGCTATGCAGTCATTTTAGGTGAAAGTATTGGAACTGGGAAATCAGATGGATGTCCGACGACTGGGGATGAGCAAGAAATATTAGGGACGAAATCTGTTATTGATTGGGTAAATGGACGTGCGAAAGCATATACAGAAAATGGTGAGGAAGTTAAAGCCGATTGGTCAACGGGAAATGTAGGTATGACAGGAGTTTCGTATAATGGTACGTTACCAAATGCTGTTGCAACGACAGGCGTTGAAGGGCTAAAAACAATTATACCAATCGCAGCGATTAGTAGTTGGTATGATTATTATCGTGCAAACGGTGCAGTGATTGCGCCAGGTGGATACCAAGGAGAAGATACAGATAATATGGCCGAAGCAGTATTAACAAGGGAAAACCCTGAAGTTTGCGGACAAGTAATAAAAGAGCTAACAGCCGGACAGGACCGGAAAACTGGTAATTATAATGATTTTTGGGATAAACGAAATTATGTAAAAGATGCCAAAAACGTAAAAGCGAGTGTGTTTGTTGTTCATGGTTTAAATGATTGGAATGTAAAGACGAAGCAGTTCGCGCAATGGTGGGAAGCGCTTGGAGAGAATGATGTTCCTCGTAAAATGTGGTTACATCAAGGTGGACACGGTGGAACATCAACGAATGACTGGCAAAGAACACAAAATAAATGGTTCGATTATTGGTTATACGGAATTGAAAATGGAATTATGAATGAACCAATGGTCGATGTACAACGTGAAAATAAAACTTGGGATAAAATAAAAAATTGGCCGGATCCATCAGCTGTGCCATCAAAAGTGCGAATGTATTTAAGTAATAAAGCCGTTAATTTACCATTAAGTATGGGTTCTGTAAATAAAGTTTTTTCATTCGCAGATGATGCAAAAATAAAATCAAACCAATTAGTTGCAAACCCAGAATTAGAAGTAGCCAATCGATTAGTGTATACAATGCCTGTACTGCAAAAAGATACGCGTATAAGTGGTACACCAAAGATTTCAATTACGGGAAATATTGATCGATCTGTATCAAATTTAACCGCTTTACTTGTTGATTATGGAGGAGCGAAGCCGGAAATCGTAACGAGAGGCTGGATGGATCCACAAAACGTAAAGAGTATAGAAAATTCAACGGCGATTCAACCGGGCAAAGATTATACATTTACATGGGATATGCAGCCAGATGATTATGTATTTAAAGCTGGGCATCAAATAGGGGTCGTTTTAATAGCTAGTGACTATGATTATACAATTAGACCGAAAGCGGGCACGAAGCTTACAGTAAAATTAAGTGAAGTGACATTGCCAATTGTGAAATAAATAGTATGAAGAGCTTACCGTATAGTAAGCTCTTTATATTTTGAAAGGGGGGAGTTTATTATGAATTTTTATTGGTAGATACAAAAATACTTACAACAAATAAGAAAATTGCATTCATGATCAATAGGCCACTAAATATAAGGGCCGCAAAACCTCCAGCGAAGCCATCGCCTACTTTTTCGCCAATTATGTGTAAAGTGGCGAAGAAAACAATGGGGGCAGCAAGAATGAAAATACCACTAGATATTTTCCGTATTTGCCTATATTTCTTCGCTATAAAGAAAATTAGAGCATTACAAGCAATAAGAAGTAAAAGAAATATAATGAATGAATTCATCATATCCTCCTTTTGGTGAAGAGTTTGAATTTTCATTATTTACATTGGCATTTCAAAGGAAATATTATACAATATGATTATATTCTATGGAAAGCGAGTGATATAGTATGACAGTCAGCTCTTTCGAATTTTCATTAAAAGTAAAGGTACAGGAAGATTAATTGAATGAAAATCTTCCGTACGTAAAAACGGAGGAGAAAATAAATGTTTAGTTTTTATAGTTCACTTTGCACGGAACTTTATGATTACACAAAGCCTGTCGGTTATTCTTTAAATGGTGATATTGAGTATTACGAAGAACGTTTGAAAAATTGTAGAGGTAGAATTCTCGAAGCAGCAGTAGGGTCAGGGCGTGTCATCATCCCGCTTCTTGAGGCTGGTTTTACAGTAGATGGGATTGACTATTCACCTGAGATGCTAGAATCGTGCCGTATAAGATGCAAAGAGAGAGGCTTACACCCTAATTTATATGAAGGAAGCTTACAACAATTTTCACTTCCGCATAAATATGAGGCAATTATCATTCCTACTGGTTCTTTTTGCTTAATTGAAAATCGAGAGGATTCTATAAATGCATTGAAATGTTTTTATGAACACCTTAATTCAGGCGGACGATTAATCGTAGATATTATGCTTCCGTATGACTGGAAGACGGGGGAGATTCATACATCGACTTTTTCTTTGCCAAATGGAGACGGAATCACATTAGAAAATAAATCAATTGAAATAGATTGGCTGAATCAAACTACTCTATCATATTTAAAATATGAAAAATGGAGTAAAGGGCAGTTAGTACAAACGGAATTGCAACGCTTTGCGGTGCGTTGGTATGGAATAGAAGAGTTTAAACTTCTTTTAGAAAGTATTGGTTTCTCTAATATTACTTGCTCTGCTGACTATGTTTTTGAAAAAAAACCGTCAAAGGCAAATCAAATGTTTACTTTTGAAGCAGTGCGAAAAGAAAAATAAAGAAGTATGTAAGAAAACAAGGCAATCGATACAATATCGATTGTCTTGTTTTAATTGTATATTACGTACATATTATTACGTTTTCATTGTCCAAGCATCCTTCTACTAACTACATATACTATTTATATTAAAGACAGTCACTATTTTAAATAGAACTGTAATGTTTCTATAAATGATATTTTAGAGAGGTAGGGGATAAATTTGGCAAACGAAGAACAAGATAGAATTGAAAATCAAGTGTATTCAAATCGTGTATTAAGATCAGAATTTGATGCGAATTGGGAAACTTGTATATCAAAAAGTGGTTATGTAATTTATGTAGCAACAAGTAATAATGCTGAAGTAATAGTACTTCTTGCAGATGATTCAAGTAAATTATTAATTTTCGAACAAGGCGGAAAAGTAGTAGCAGGCGGTGGTGGAACAAGTCATTACAGTAAGCCGCACATCGCAAGAAATATTTAAGGTAGAACAAAATGCCGGAAAATGCTTAACTTATTTTAGTAGAACTTGATGTACTACAAATACTTTTGAATGATCAGAGAAGTTTGTAGGGAATTGTACGGATCAATATTTGAAATATAATGTATCGTTTGAGGAATTCTATAAGCAATAAAAAAGCATTTCCTATTTCGGGAAATGCTTTTTCTATGTTATAGTATAATAGTGTTTTAAAACAATGCTATTTTAATATATTTCAAATTTTGTTATGTATTATTTTTATATTAAATTAGTCGTGTAAGTATTTTTTATATAAGGAGTAATAATTAGAGAAATGAAAAATATAGACTTTATACTCGAAAGTGATGAGGCATTAAAACCGTCTGAACGATTAGTACTATTATTATTAGAGAAGCATAGAATGTTATATACGAACGATCTATTGGCATTATCTAATTTATCATATAAAACATTAACAGATTCATTAACTTCGCTTGTATTAAAATCATATGTGTTAAAGGAAACAGGTAAGGGAAGAAGACAGAATTGTTATAGATTGGTACGATAAGACTGCTGATTTTAGAGATTTTATATTCATATTTATCGAATGTAAGGAGAAAGTGCATTTTTATTTTCAAATGAAAAAATGAAATAAACTTAAATATTTTCAATTTCATTTTTGTTAATGATATTTTAATCATTTTTAAAAATAGAAAAATAAAATAAACTGCATAAAACAGAAATAAAAAAACAACCCGTTTTTAAAACGGATTGTTTTTTTATTGGAATAATATTATAAGATGAATGGAAAACTGGAATAATTATTTTACTTCACTTGTATACTTTTCAGCCGCTTTAATTAAATCATAGTCTTCACTATTTAAAGGTATTACTTGTAACATAATTTCGCCTCCATACTAAACATGATTAGTATTATTTTAGTAGGAAATTTTAATATTTAAAATAAAAGATATTAATTAAATAGATAATATTATTATGTAAACTAAAATTAAAAAAGGAATATATAATAATCAACAGAACATATAGAAGAGTGTGATGATGAGAAAACAGACTATGATATAGCCTTAGAAAAAGGTTATACTCACCTTTTACATAATTTGCAACAGGGAGTGAACGTGTGATGAATAAATGGAGTGTAGGGATATTTTTATTTAATGAGGTGGAAGTGTTAGATTTTGCAGGGCCATTTGAAGTTTTTTCTATCACTAAAGTACATGAAGAGAAACCATTTACTGTTTATACAGTTAGCCAACATGGAGAAATGATTACAGCAAGGAACGGATTAAAGGTACAGCCTGATTATAGTATTGAAGATTTACCACCAGTTGATATATTAATCATTCCAGGTGGTAAAGGCGCACGGGAAAATGAAGTGAAAAATGATATTATAATAAATTGGGTTCGTCAGCAAATGAAAGAAGTAAAGCTAATGACTTCAGTTTGTACCGGAGCGTTATTACTCGCGAAAGCTGGTTTACTGGAAGGGTTAAAAGCAACAACACATTGGGCTAGTATTCAAACTTTCAAAAAAGATTTTCCAAATGTAGAAGTAATGGAGAATGTGAAATTTGTAGATGAAGGGCACATCATTACATCGGCAGGTATTTCAGCTGGTATTAACATGTCATTTCATATTGTGAAAAATTTGTTAGGTGTGGAGGTTGCTGAGGATACGGCAAAAAGTATGGAATATGATATTGATTTACAAAATTAAAAAAGCCCAAATTGGGCTTTTTTCTTATTTTAAGTGTATATAGGTATGATCTATGCTCTAAACTTAAGCTCTTAAATAGTCATTCTGGTTTTATCAAATATACGACAATGCATCTCTTTTCTCCTTGTAACCATGTTAAAACAAGGAGAACTTTGTATGTAAAAAAACTCTTCTACAATAGTAGAAAAAGAATAACAGAAACTACTATTTTATGCCAGCATACATAAAAAAATGCAATGTAAATATGGAAATGTCGTCGAATGCTATCTTTAATTGGTTAATTAGTGAGATATTTTTGTGAAGGAGCTTATTTTATAAGAATAGAATTAAAGTTAATAAGAAATCATGCCGATGGTAGTGAAAATATATGTGTTAGGGGGATTTCATAATGAGGAAACTCAAGCGAATAAATGTTCCTAATATACAAGAACAACTATCACAGTCTAATGAGAATCAAGCAATTAATAAGAAAAAACTAAGGCGATTTATATTCATGTTTATATTTATTGCGGCGGCTACTTTGTACGTTCAATTTATTTTAACGAAACAACAAGAAATAATTGTAGAAACAAAAGATACAATTACGAATCAAAAAAAGCAATTGGTTTCTTTAAAGAAAGATGAGGCTTCTTTAAAGACTAACATAGAAAATTTAACAGATGATGAGGAAGAAATTTTGAAATTTGCGAGAAAAGAATATCAATTTTCTAAGTCAAATGAAACTATATTTGTGTTGCCGAAGTAGTGTAATAGAACAGTTAGCGATAGCTAGCTGTTTTTTCATGTAGGAATGTCATGGTACAAGAAACAATTACATATTGTAAAAATGAAGAGCTTGAGCTGTTTTTATACTTATGGAATATATACGAAAATAAATGTTGTTAAAATTCTGTCAATTGTATTATAATACAAGGTAAGCGGATACATTTTTTAATCAATGTTGAGTTTATAACTCATACGCCTATTAAGAAAACCGTTATCCCGTATTAGAAAGGAAGAGAGCTGTGTACGCTTCAAATACAATTTATGTCGTAGGGGATGCGAAAGCACCTCAAAATAATCCCATTACCGAAAAGTTTAAAAGCTATTTTGTAGCGTTTGTACTTGTTAAGGAGACTGGGGAAATTGTAGATGCAGATTGCTCAGCGACAATTGCATTAACGTCTCAATTCGTTAAATATTTATTTCTACATAAAAATATTAATGACCCAGCGTTAGTAATGGAAATAAAAGATCGTTATTTCGGTTCGTCTCAAAAAGCACTACTTGTAGCATTAAAAGATGCACAAAAAAAATATAATCAAATCGCTGCTTTGTCTACCCATTCATAGACAAAATCCAGCCGTAAGAATCTTCTTATGGCTGGATTTTTTTATTTCACATGTACCTTCTACATGAAAAGTAAGCACAAGCGGAGATCTTTTGATCCAAAAAAGTTAAGAATTAAGGATCCATTTTGCTAGACAAAGAAAGGATGAACAAAATGAAAATTACCGATGTAAAAGTAAATCGTAGACGTGTTAATCTTCATACACCGTTTAAAACAGCTCTTCGTACCGTAACCGAAATAGAAAGTATAGATGTATATATTCATACAGATGAAGGAATTATCGGTAAGGGAGCTGCAGCTGCAACACCGATTATTACGGGAGATTTCGCTAACGGGATTGAAGAAGCAATTTTAGGGCCGATGCGTTCATGTTTAATCGGTCAAGATATCATTCAATTTCAGCAGTTACTACAGCACATTCAAGTGAGTTGCATTGGAAATCCAAGTGCGAAAGCAGCGGTAGATATCGCATTATATGATGTGTATTGTCAATATCATAACGTTCCACTTTACGCATTATTAGGCGGGAAGAAAGAAATTCATACAGATATTACGGTGAGTGTAGATGAGCCTTTCATTATGGCGAAAGAGGCAAAGCAACATGTAGAAAAAGGATTTCAAACTTTAAAAATTAAAGTGGGGAAATCTGCACACTTAGACTTAGAACGTATTGAAGCGATTCGAAATAGCATACCAAAAAATACGACGTTACGATTAGATGCAAATCAAGGGTGGAATCCAAAAGAGGCAGTTTCTATCATTAAAGAGATGGAAAATCGCAATTTAAATATTGAATTTATTGAACAACCTGTTCATGCGAAAGATTGGGATGGATTAAAGTACGTCAAAGATCATGTACAAACACCTATTATGGCAGATGAAAGCATATTTTCAGCGAGTGATGCATTAAAAATTGTGCAAGGAAGATATGCAGACTTAATCAATATTAAATTAATGAAATGTGGTGGCATTCGCGAAGCGTGGCGTATTGCCGATATCGCAGAAGCAGCTGGTGTGAAATGTATGGTAGGAAGCATGATGGAATCTTCTCTTTCTGTTAGCGCTGTTGCACATTTAGCTGCTGCACATCCTAATATTCATTACTTCGATCTTGATGCGCCACTTTGGTTAATGGAAGAACCGGAAGGAATGACTTATTCTGGATCAAAGGTAAACCTTCAATCGACAGTGAATAGTAAATCTTAGGAGAAGAGACTAGTAAATTATCTTTTAAGGGGGATATTTATGAAAAAAGTAGGAACTGCATTTTTAACAACTTTATTTATATTTTCATCGTTTACATCAGCAAATGCTGAAGAAAAGAAAGATAGTAAGGCGTTTATCGATGTATCTGCTGCAACACTTTGGACCACGCCGGATTCATTACGGCCAATTGATGCACCAAGTGCTACAAATCCAGTTGATTTGTGGAAGTGGACGAAATCGATGACGCTTGATGAGAAACTTTGGTTAACAAGTGCAAATAAATTAGAAACGCAAGCGTTATTAGGTCAAGAAGTAACAGTTGTTGATAAAAAAGGGGACTGGGTGAAAGTGTTAGTCCATGGTCAGCCAACACCTCGAAATGAAGAAGGCTACCCAGGATGGATGCCTGAAAAACAGTTAACATATAATCAAGAATTTGCAGATAAAACAAATGAACCTTTCGTATTAGTAACAAAACCGACAGCCATTTTATATATAAATCCTTCTGAAAAACATAAATCGCTTGAAGTGAGCTATAATACGCGACTGCCGCTACTTAGTGAAGATACGATTTCATACCGCGTGTTGCTACCAAATGGGCAGAAAGCTTGGCTACGAAAAAATGATGGAACGGTTTACCGTTCTCAAAATGATATTCCAACCCCGACGGCCGATGATTTAATAAACACAGGGAAAATGTTTTTAGGATTACCGTACATTTGGGCTGGTACAAGTGGCTTCGGATTTGATTGCTCTGGATTTACACATACGATTTATAAATCGCACGGTATTACCATTCCGCGAGATTCTGGTCCGCAATCGAGAAATGGAGTTGCAGTGGATAAAGCAAATTTACAAAAAGGAGATCTAATCTTCTTTGCACATGATCAAGGGAAAGGTAGTGTTCATCACGTTGCTATGTATATTGGTGACGGAAATATGATTCACTCACCAAGAGCTGAAAGATCAGTAGAGATTATACCGCTAAATACAACAGGATATATAGAAGAATATGCTGGTGCCCGTCGTTACTTACCTTAAAAAATAGAGGGGGTTTTCAAATGAAAAAAGTTGTTCGTTACTCATTAGTTAGTACTCTATTCGTTTCTTCAATTTTAGTTGGCTGCGCAAAAGAAAAAACAACGACAAAGCCAAAAGATGAGAAGAAAGTATTACAGTTATTAGAAACGGGTGAAATTCCGTCATTAAATTCAGGGAAAGTAACTGATGCAGTATCATTTAACGTTTTAAATAACGTAATGGAAGGATTATTCCGCTTATCGAAAAATGATGAAGTAATTGAAGCTGGCGCACAAAAATATGAAGTGAGCAAAGATGGAAAAACGTATACATTCCACTTGCGTGATGCGAAATGGTCTAACGGAGATCCAGTAACAGCACAAGATTACGTATATGCTTGGAAGCAGCTTATTAATCCGGATACTGCTTCTCAATATGCATACATTGCGTACGATGTGAAAAATGCGGAGAAAATAAATAAGAAACAGCTAGGATTAGAGGAATTAGGGGTAAAAGCGAAGGATGATAAAACGTTCGTTGTAGAGTTAGAACATCCTGTACCGTATTTTACAAAATTACTTATTTTACCATCATTCTATCCGATTAACGAAAAATATGCGAAAGAACAAGGTGATAAATACGGATTAGAAGCAAATAAAGCGGTATATAATGGGCCTTTTACACTATCTGATTGGAAGCATGAAGCGAGCTTTACGATGAAGAAAAACGATAAGTATTGGGATAAAAAAGAAGTGAAGCTAGATGAAGTAAACTATCAAATTGTTAAAGAAATTTCAACTGCGGTAAATTTATATGAAACAGATAAAGTTGATAGAGCTGTCATTTCTACAGAATTCGTAGATAAATATAAAAATAATAAAGAGCTAAAACAATATACAGATCCAGTTATGTACTTCTTCCGATTTAATGAAAATGTGCCGATTCTTAAAAATAAAAATGCACGTCTTGCACTAAGTACAGTGTTTGATAAGAAAGGACTTGCGACTTCATTTTTAAATGATGGTTCGGTTGCTGCAAACTATTACGTGCCAAAAGGATTTTTAAAAGGTCCAGATAAAAAAGATTTTAGAAGTACAGCAGGTGAGTTTAATAAGACGGATGTAAAACAGGCGAAAGAATATTGGGAAAAGGCGAAGCAAGAAACAGGTACAAATGAAGTAACGCTTGAGTTATTAAACTATGATTTAGAAAACTTCAAAAAAGTAGGAGAATATATTAAAGAGCAGCTTGAGAAAAACTTACCTGGCTTAAAGGTAAATGTGAAATTACAACCACATACGCAAAAATTAGCGCTAGAGAAGAAGAAAGAATATGAAATGTCGTTATCACGCTGGTTACCAGATTATCCAGATCCAATGACTTACTTAGAAGTATTCCTTTCTGGAAGCAGTGTGAACAATACTGAATATGCGAATCCAGAATATGATGCGTTAATTAAGAAGATTAAAACAGAATTAGGTAATGATGAAAAAGCTCGTTGGAAAGCATTGCAAGATGCTGAAAAAATGTTGCTGGATGATGCGGTAATTGCTCCGGTATTCCAGCGCGGATTATCGTACTTACAAAAGCCATATGTGAAAGATTTATACGTACATCAATTTGGACCAGCAACAAGCTTAAAGTGGGCAGATGTACAAAAATAAAGGATGAGAAAACAGACTCCACGTTTGTGGTAGTCTGTTTTTTAGTTAAAGTCGGGTAAATAGTACATGGTATAATTTACTAGTCTGTATAAAATTTTGGAGGGGAATGAAGTTTTATGTTTGAAGAAAAGAAAGTAATACATACAAAAAGGTTATTCATGAGAAAGCCCATTATAGAAGATGTTGATCAATTTTATAGCATAGTAAAAGAAGAGGCTGTTGGCAAATGGCTTGCTAAATCAAAGGGAATGTCAAAGGAAGAAGCAAAGGACTATATTATGCAACTAATATCACATTGGGAACAGTATGGTTTCGGGGTATGGTTATTAGTTAATAGAAATACAGGAGAGCTTTTAGGACATTGTGGTTTAAGAAAAATAGATGAAACAGGTGAAATAGAAATTATGTATTTACTTGATCCGGAATATTGGGGAAATGGCTATGCATCAGAAGCAGCAAAGGCTTCCATTCAATATGCAAAAGAGATGATGAATGTAAAAAGAATAATTGCTAGAGTAAAAGTAGCAAATGAGAACTCGAAAAAACTTTTACGAAATCTAGGGTTTATATATACTCATGAAGTTGATTATAGCGGGCGCTTATTATCATATTTTGAACTCAATACATCATCCGAAGAATTCTAGACATTTCATATGTTTTTTCATTGTTAAAAAATAAAATTATTACTAAAATTTCAGTGTGAAATGTATGTAGAATCTTGTATAATTAACGTGTTTCTATGGAAACATTTTCTTGCGCTATATATAGGTCTTAATAGAACAAGGAAAGAAATACATACATGTATATAATAGATAAATAGAATGGAACATGTATAGAGAAAAAGGAGAGAAATGATGACGTGTCAAAGACAAGGGTTACAATTTAATTGCGATAGGAAGAGGAATAAAAAATGAAAATGAAGCATGCCTTTGGTCCGATAATTTTAGCGTGTGTGCTTTTTTTCATTATCATACTCATCCCATCGAAAAGTTTAGTATCACTGATTAGTGATAAGAAGGTAGAAGATGCGGCAACTTCTTTACAAAAAGAAAAATTACAAAGTGTATTCTTGCAACAGAAAATGTTAGAGAATTCGCAGTATTTACCGATGTACGGTTCATCTGAATTTTTACGAATGGATGCATATCATCCATCTAATTACTTTAAAGTGAATCCTGCAGGTTTTACGCCATATTTAATCGGAATTGGCGGTACACAAAGTTTAGCTCATATATTAAATATGACATCTACAATGGATGAGTTAGAAGGTAAAAAAGTAGTCTTTGTTTTATCACCACAATGGTTTACAAAGACTGGTGTATCGCAGGGGGATTTTACGAACAATTTCTCTAAACAACAAGCATATCATTTTATTTTTAATGATAAAATAAATGTAGAAATGAAGAAGCAAATTGCGAAACGACTTTTAGATTATAAAGTTGTTCAAGAAGATGATATATTAAAAAATTCCTTAGAAGGTATTGTATTTAATGATACGAAACATAACGTAAAAGCGGGCTTAGTTAAACCACTTGCTTATATGCATCGAAATATTTTAGATCATAGAGATTTATTTAACTCCATATTTAAGATTGAGCCGATGAAAGAAAAAACAAATGTGGGACTACGTTCAATTTCTTGGGTAGATGCACGTAAACATGCGGAAGAAGAAGGGAAAGCGGAATCTACTACAAACACATTCGGAATTGAAAATCCATATTACTATAAACATAATTTGAAGAAAAAGTTAAAAGGTTTAAAAAACTTTAGAGCAAATGAATCGTATGAAGAATCACCAGAATATGATGACTTACAAATTGTTTTAAATATTTTTAAAGAGAAAAATGTCAAGCCGCTCTTTATTTCTGTACCTGTAAACGGACCATGGTATGATTACGCTGGTTTCCCTAAAGAGCGCCGTGAAGTGTATTATAAAAAAGTTAGGGAACAAGTTGAGAAAGCTGGGTATCCAGTAGTCGATTTCTCTGGCCATGAATATGATAAGTATTTCTTAAAAGATACAATTCATTTAGGTTGGAAAGGCTGGATTTACTTTGATGAAGCAGTGCAAAACTTTTATACTGAGAAATAAGTGTGGAGAAAAAGGAACGGCTATAAGCTGTTCCTTTTTTTAGTATAGAGGATTTTGATGTGGGCAATTCGGAAAGGCATGTATATCTTTAATTTGTCTAAAATCATAATGCTTCATTGCGAACTGCGCTTGATAAAGGTATTCATACACATATAATTGACCATCATGTGCTGAACATAATACACCAGAGGTTCCTTGCCCATTAATGAAGGAAATACCGATAGGGCGTCCGATTAAGTATTGTATTTTTTGTTGCCAATGCATAGGGGAATCACTCCTTTTTGAGATAATATACGAAATGAATGAGTGAATTGTTGCTTATCCACATAATTATGGAGGCTTTTTATATAATTCCTAGAAGATATTCATATGAATGAATTACAAGTGCGAGAAAGGAATGCATAATGAAGAAAGAAAATATTTTAGAAGAAAAGTTAAATATAATAGAATGGTGTCAAACATTGAAGGGATTAAGTGATGATATGTGGCTTCGATCATTTAAAGAGGGTTCGTGGGGAATTGCAGATGTGATTTCACATTTTATCGTTTGGGATACGTTTTTAATAAATCATAGAATTCCATACTTTATAAGTGGACAACCTGTACCAAATGTTCCAATAGATGTTGAGGAAATGAATAAGGAAGCAATAAAATATGCGAGATCTGGTATTTCAAAAGAAGAAATATTAGATCAATTTAGTGTTACTCGTAAAAAATTAATAGATCAAATTGAGCGAATTCCAACCCAATATTTTTATAATGACTATCAATTTGGTACTAAAAAAGTGAGGCTAAATCATTATTTTTCCTCACTCATTCAGCATGACTTAAAGCATAAAGAAGAAATAAAGTAATTTCTAATATATAATCAAGCCTATAATAAAAACCGCTAACATTTGTAATAAAATGTATAGCGGTTTTTATTTATATTTTTACGCAAGATTTTTACGCTTTTTTGTCCATTTTTTTATAACGAAGTATAAAAGAATAAGTGTGACGCCACTAATTGCGAATGATTTCACATATGGTCCTGCAACATCGTTAATATTTTCCCAATTCTCACCTAGTTTTTCACCTAAATAAATGAAAATGATAGACCAAGGGATGATTGCAAGTGCTGTTAACGTAGTGAAACGTAGAAATGACATTTTTGTAATACCAGCAGGAATTGAAATCGCATGACGCACTACTGGAATGAAGCGTGCTGTAAAAATGACGCCAGTTCCGTAACGATTAAACCAATCTTCTGCAGCATCTATATGTTTTTTATGAATGAAAATATATTTTCCGTATCGTTCTAATATAGGTCGTCCACCGTATCGTCCAAGCCAATAAATAAAAATTTGAGCAATAACACCGCCAATTGTACCAAATACAATTGCGCCTAAAAATGAGATACTACCATTGAATACTAAGTATCCCGCATAAGCAAGGACAATCTCACTTGGGATAATCTCAATCATAAGTCCAAGCATAATGCCCCAATAACCTAATCCTTCAAAAAACGTTAATACTGAATGAATAAAACTACTTACCATTGTTGCACCTTCTAGTTTATGTATTTTTGAATATATGCCCCTTTATTTAACTACGTAAAAGGTTCACTATATGTAGATTATACCTTATTTATATAGGGGATTGCTATTTCAATTCATTTATGTCTCTTATAAGTATTATAGTGAAGCATATAAGGTCAGTTTTTATGAAGAGATAATGAAAAGTTTATTAAAAATTTCTCATATATTAATGAAAATAAACTGAAAATTAAGTATAATTATATAGGTTTTTAATTTATAAAAACAGGAGGAGAATACATGCAATTTAATGATCCGATTTATGGAACAATTACTATTTGTGATAGACATATCCTTCGATTGATAGATACAAAAGCATTTCAAAGGTTGGTGAATATTAAACAACAAGGACATACTTATTTTTTACATGAGAACGCAATACATACGAGGAAAGAACATTCAATAGGTGTATATGTACTTGTAAATAAAGTGATAGAACATCTTACGAATATTGGTGATATTCATTTATCAGAATATAAGAGGGAATTATTATCTGTTGTAGCCCTCCTACACGATATTGGACATGGCCCGTATTCGCATTGTTTTCAACAAATATCAGGTGAAGATCATGGTGAGTGGACTATACGAATCATTCAAGAGGATGAAGAAATACGAACGATTTTAAATCAGACCGCCGGATTATTAGATGATGTAACGAAAGCTTTAACAGAAGATGGTGTTTTTCCAATTATAGATGAGCTCTTGTTTAATTCATTAGGAATGGATCAATTAGATTTTTGGAATAGGGATTTATATTATTCATCGCTTGAGATAGGTGGATTACAGATAGAAGAACTGATAGCTAGTATGCGTTTTATAAACGGTAAACTTGTCATTGAAGAATCGGGAATCCCTTTGATCGAACAACTAATGAAAATGAAAGAAGGACTTTATAATAATGGCTTTGGTCATCCGTTTGTAATAGGAAAAGATTTATTGTTGCAATCCATTTTTCGAAAGGTAATGGAGAAAAATCTTAAGTTCTATACTCCTGAATTACAAAATTTCTTTCATAAAGAAGATTTATTAGTAGAGGACTTTCTTCCGTTACAAGATGAAATGATTTCACATGAAATTCAGTGCTTGGCAAAATCAGAGGACAAACAATTAGTGGCGTTAATTCAGCTTTATTTTTCAGGTGCTAAAAGTTTATCATTTCAAAAAGGGCTGGAGGGTGATTTTAAGAGGGAGAATAATAATTTAGCAATAATAACTGAGAAAAAGGCGTACAGTTCATATGTAGGTGGTATTTACGTCTATAGTGAGGGGCAGCTAGAGGATATTGTAGAAAAATCCCCTTTTATTCGAGAGATAGTAAGGTTACCTAAAAAAGAATATGCATATTCAATTTAATTGGTTTGAAAACATAAAATGGACGAGGTGGAAATGTGGATTGGAAAGAACGCCTTTTAGAAATGGATGATTTACCAGTTATATTAGAATGGTATAACGATGAAAAATTACATAACATAGCGGATATAAAACCATTTAAGCGATATACAATCGAAGAGCTTCGTCAGTACTGGGCCGAAAAATTGTCGCGGTCTCATGCAAGTTATCATGTAATAGTAGTGAAGGATGAAGTAATAGGTAGAGTTGGATTAAAAAAGACGAAATATGATGATATATATGTGATGGAATACTCTATTCTCATTGGCGTTTCGAATTTATATTCAAAAGGGCTTGGAACGGAGATTACAAAGTATTTTATTAGTAAATCATTTTTAGACCCTGATATAGAAGCAGTTCTATTGCAAGTTAGGGAAGATAACAAGAGGGCGATTCGTTGTTATGAGAAAGCTGGATTTGAAAAAGTAAAATCGTATGTGGAGAATGAAGTGAAAGTGTACGAAATGCGTAGAGTTAAGAAAGATGAAACAGTATAGAAAGAAAAAAGCGTGTGTATTTAATTCTGAATATAGCATGAATTAGGGAGAGTGAATAAAATACATGAAATATAAAATTGCATTACTGGCAGATGTACATGGAAATGCAACTGCTTTAAAAGCAGTTATCGAAGATTCTATGAAAGAAAGTGTGACTGAGTATTGGTTTTTAGGAGATTTAATTATGCCTGGTCCTGGATCGAATGATTTATTTGAAATGTTAGAAAGTATTAACGTTGATACTTATGTACAAGGAAACTGGGAAGATAGCTTTCTTGATGTTCTTAATAAAAACATTGATATTGATAACGCAACTGATATTTATGTTTCTAGATTAGTTCAGTATCAATGTGAAAACTTGGATGAAAACTATATTAAGAAAATTAAAAATTTACCATTACAGATAATAAAACAGGTTAATGATTTATCGATCAGTATTAGTCATAATCTACAAAATAAAAATTACGGGGGAGATTTGTGGCCAACTAATAATCAGGAACAGTTTGACCGGTTATTTGATCGTGAATATGATATCGCGATTTACGCTCATACCCACCATCAATTGTTGCGCTATAGTAGCAATGATCAATTAATTATTAACCCAGGAACAGTTGGACAACCTTTTTACAAGTGGAATAAGCTAAACTCTGACTTACGTGCTCAGTATGCAATTCTTGAGATTGATGAGGCAGGGATTGCGGAGGTGAGATTTAAAAAAGTTTCTTATGATGTAGAAAAGGAATTAAAAAACGCTATTAGTAAAAATCTTCCTTATATTGATTTATATCGCGAATTGCTCGAGACTGGAAAAACTCATACTCACGATATTGAATTATTGCGAGAAATTAATGATAAATACAATTACAACGATGATGTAATTAAGTTTATCGAGAAAATCTAATAGGCATTTAATAGCACGAAATGAAAATTGTTGAATGAATTATAGATTAGTAATAATAATTACATAATCAAGAGTAATTGTAAAATGAAACTTATATGTAAACGATTTTTGCATCTTATATTGATATAAAAAACAAGCATCTCCCAGTTCTACATATAAGATAGGGGGATGCTTGTTTTTTTACGGTTTCACATCTAAATTTTGTAGAAATAAAGTTGCTGTTACGTAACGTTTCGCTAACATTTGTACATAAGCGGTATGTACAGAGAGTGTGGCGATAATAATGGCGTTACGAATTGCTTCGCGTTGTTCATTATTAATTTGATCGAACTTGCTTGCAATTTTATCAGCTCTTTCTTTTACGATGTTTTCAATTGTATGGATTGTATCTGTTGCATTTAATTGTAAGCAATTCCCTTGATTGAGTTCTTCAAATAGAGAAGAGTATGCTCCATATAAATGAACAGGATTGATTAAGTCATCACTTCGATCGGCTGGGTCATTTACGATAAGGCGTAATAGCTTACGAATGGATTCGAAATCAAGTGCTGTTTTTAAATCTTCAACAATGAATAGTAAGGCTGCTTGTTCAATTGAATATTTTTTTCCTTTTTGAGGAGAGCCAATCATTTCTTTTATATCTCGTTTCACCCAGTTCTGCATGGCTGTTACTGAGAAACTTGTATTTTCAATTTGATTGCCAAGCGCAACTATTTCATTTAATGAAAAACCAACGTCCGTATCTTCAATCTTAATTAGTTTTTCGAAAATAGGTGAAAGTGCGGTAGTAATAAAAGCAGTAACGCTTTGTCCGCTTTCAATATCTTTTTTATGTGACTTTGCCCAAGCTTCTTGTAAAATACCGAGAGGCTTTTTCGTATTCCAACCTCTTAGTGATAGAAGAAGGGTAGCCATTTCGTTTCGTGTGAGATGAAATGTTTCCATCTTTTCACCTCCATAAATAATAAAAAGTTCTTATGAACCTATAATATGTTTTGTTTCATTTAAAGTCAATTCTGTTTTGCTTAATTTTTCCTTATGTCATAAAACTGTCGGAAGTAAATAATACTTGCATATTTCGACAAAAGTTCATATAATAAGTTCATAAGAACCTTAAAATGTTCTTAAAAATAAATCTATCATTCTGAATTTACTAGAGAGATAGATTTCACATATATCTATATAAAAGGAGAATGGATATAATATGTTGAAAAAACTTGTAGCAGTCATGACAGCATTCATGGTAATCTTTGGTGCTAGTAGCTTTATGTTCGTAGATCATGCGGCAGCGAAAAGTTACAAATCTGGTAAAAAATCATTTTCACCAAGTTCAGGCCAAAAATCAAAAGTTGATTTAAACAAAAAAGATTCAAATGTAAATTCTCAAAAAACGACTCCAGATTCAAAAACGAAAGCAACAAACACAGCACCAAAAAGTAATAAAGGAAGCTTTATGAAAGGTTTATTACTAGGTGGTCTTGGTGGTTTACTAATGGGTAGCTTATTTGCAAATATGGGAGCTCTTGGTTCTGTATTAGCATTTATGGTAAATATGTTAGTAATGGCTGGTATCGTAATGTTAGCAGTTCGTGCATTTAAATACTTCAAAGATCAACGTAAGAAAAAGGAAGATGAAGTAGCATGGAAACGATAAAAATTTCTGAACAAGAACTGATTAATGCACTTTGCGTATATATCGCTGAAAAAAGACAAGTTGGTCCAGAAGAAGTTTTAGTTGAACTCATGTACGACGATGACTACGGTTTCTCTGCTGAAGTAGAGGTAAATGGTCGCCAACAAATTTTAATTCAAGCGAACTTAATCGAAGCACTACGCTTATTGCTTGACAGAGAATATAATGTCAATTCATTTGCGGCAAGATTACAACTTGAATTAGATGATGAAGAAGGCATTTACGCATTAGCGAAATTTAATAACTCAGATGAGTAGGAAAAAGAGCTGCTGAGAGTAATCTCAGCAGCTCTTTTTAGTATGGGCATATGCAAGGGAATAATCCTGCCAAATTTCATTCATCTTCCGTCTACCGACATCAACACCTTGGTTAAATTGAATAGCAGCTTGTTGACGTACCGCATGTACATGTTGGATCGCTTGTTGTAAGTGTTGTTCAACCGAATGAGATTTTTTATTTGCTTGTTTTACAATTGAATATCCGGCAACAGTTCCTTGTGCCATTGCAATTTTCCCGCTTTCAATGCCAGTTATATTGCCGGCTACAAATAAACCAGAAAGAGGGGTTTCCATTGTTTCAGAATGGAGAGGAACATGACCGCCTAATTCCGGAATGTAACGGAAAGGGCAGCCAGCTACAGCAGCTAGTTCAGCAAGAGGATATAAGCCGCCGGCAATACAAACGAAGTCTACCTCATATATTTGTTCCGATCCAGTTACGATATTTCCTTTCGTATCAATATTAGCAATGCGTACACCTTCAACTTGATCTGTTCCGATAATTTCAAGCGCTGCTTTTCGAAGGTGAAGAGGTGTACCGTTTATTTTCATTCCGCTGTTTGGATAGAAGGTTAATCCAGCTTGTTTAGCCCAATTATATTTCATCAATTTACTACCTATACGTAATAAAGGTGACGGGGCAAGGTGTGCAGCATGTAATAGAGAATTTAAAACTTCTTCCGGTTCTCCAGCCTGTTGACTTAATTCACTTTTTTCAGGAAGGACGATATGTTCAACTTTGATGCCTGCTAATTGTAATTCATTCAAAATAGCGAATGACAAAATGTTAGCACCAATAATGATTCCTTTTTCCCCAACTTGAACGCGATGAACATTTGTCATTACTTGGGCTGCCCCGATTGACATGACTCCTGGAAGTGTCCAACCGGGAAGGGGAATGGAGTACTCAGCAGCGCCAGTAGCAAGTAAAACGAACGGTGCTTCTAACGTACCGATATTCGTATGTACGAACCAACAACTTTCATCTTTATCTAAATTATAGACGGAAATACCGCATCGAATATGAACTGAAAGTGATTTTGCTTCATCGTGAAGTCGCTTCGATTCTTCTATTCCGTTCCACCATTCTCCAGAAGGCTCTTGATGTAATTGTCCTAACAATCTCCCGCCAGGCTTCATAAATTCATCAATAACAAGTACATTCAGTCCAAATCGAGCGCAAGAGATAGAGGCTGATAAACCCGCTGGTCCAGCTCCGATAATTATGACATCATTCATCGCTTTTTCACCATCTCTCTAACGATATTTGGATGCTGTTTACCACTATCAACAACCATACCGTTTTCTACAACAGTTAAGCATGATCGTACGTTTGCTTGATTGTTTACAGTGACACGGCATTCAGAACAATGTCCGATATTACAGTAAATACCTCGCGGTGTCCCGTTATCTTCGTGCACTCTTAATGTTCTTATTCCGTTTGCAAGTAAAGCGGCCGCAATCGTTTCATGTTCATATGCTTCATATTGTTGACCGTTAAATTGAAAAGTAATGCGATTACTATTATGTAAACTTCCTAAAATAGGGTGATGTGTAATTCTACTCATTTACTTTCACCTACCGATCCAAAAGTAACTGCTCGTACCGGTGGTTGATATTTCAATGGAATATCATTTGTAGTTACGCCTGGATTTGCATGTTCAATCATTCGATCTATCATCATTCTACATGTGCGGCCACCGCAAAATCCCATGCCAGCACGTGTTCTTAGTTTTAATTCTCTTGCCGAGCATTTATAATCAGCAATTGTCGATTGAAGTTGACCGTATGTAACTTCTTCACATCGACAAACAATTAAGTGGTCTTTATTCGTCATATGTATTCCTCCTCTAGTTCGGTTTGCACAAATTATATAATGCAAAAACTATGCCAATATAGAGGAGGGAAGGTTTATTGTAATCCAAGTTTTTTTAAACGGTTATATAAAGTAGCCCTCGTAACACCAAGCTGTTTCGCACATTCTAATTTATTCCCATTCAAAATGCGTAAAGCCCTCTCAATGACTTTTTTCTCATGTTCCTCCATCTCTTCTTGTAAAGAGAGGATTGTATTATTGTTGCTGAGTAATAGGGAATGAGTCGAATGTTCGTCTAACGTTTCAGTTGTATGGAATGGTAAATATTCTTGTTTTATAATACCGTCAGTCGCAAATACGACAAGTCTTTCAATAACGTTACGGAGCTCGCGAATATTACCTGGCCAATTGTAATGAAGCAGTTCATGCATAATGCTTGAAGGTAAGTCGCGAATGGGTCTGTTATAGTTTATTGAAAAATCGTTTAGGAAAGAATAGGTTAATTCAATAATATCTTCGCGTCTTTCGCGCAGCGGTGGAATATGCAAACTAACTACATTTAGGCGATAGTATAAATCTTCTCGGAACGTGCCTTTTCTCATTTCTTCTTGTAAATCACGATTGGTAGCAGCGATAATACGGAAGTCAATATGAATCTCTTTTTCTCCACCAACTCGGTAATATTTTCGTTCTTGTAGTACGCGCAAAAGTTTCACTTGCATATCGAGCGGCATTTCTCCTATTTCATCAAGAAATAATGTGCCGCCTTGGGCGAGCTCTATTTTACCTTTCTTACCTTTACTATTTGCACCAGAAAACGCCCCGCGCTCATACCCGAATAATTCGCTTTCAAATAACGCCTCTGGAATGGCACCACAGTTAATCGAAATAAAAGGTGCCTTCGCTGCCTCACTAGCTTCATGAATTGCTTTCGCAAATACTTCTTTTCCAACACCACTTTCACCGAGTATTAAAACAGTTGATTTCACCGAACAAACTTTTCTAGCTAATTGTATTGTTCTTTGTATAACAGGACTCTTTCCATTCATCGCAAGAAAAGGATCTGATTCATCTTTATACTTTGCTACTTCTTGTTCTAAACGGTGCATTTCATGTGACATATTGAATAGTTTTTCATTTAATGCGACTTGATTTGTAACGTCAGTTTCTGAAACGACTGCTCCTATAATTTCACCGTTACAATAAACTGGATTTGAGTTAATTAATACGAATAAATCTGGACGAGGTTGATGGAACTGAGCGATTATACTTTTTCCGTCATGTAATGATTGCAAAATTTCCAAATCTTTATAGTCAAAAAAACGAGTGATAGGTTGCCCAATAATTTCATTATGCTTGACTGAAAAGATCTTCTCGGCGCCATCTGTCCAGGTGCAAACGCGTTCTTTATCATCGATGACTGTAACGGAAGAATCCGTTGTTTGTATTACGGTGTTATAAAAAGAATGGAGTTCATTGTATGACTTAACAAGAAACGGGATGATTTGCTGAGCTGTTATACAGCATATAGGCTCTTTATTTTCGTTCATTATGATAACGACTATTTCATTGGAAAACGCGTCAATTAAAGCGGTGAATGATTCATCTTCATATATTACTGCGCAGTTATATTTTTCTGTAGTAGAAGGGCGGTAATAATACTTTCCGTTAATTTGCTCAATATGTTGCAAGCAGTATGTATGATCAATGGATAAAATTTTTAGAAATTCTTTTATTGAGGGAAATGAGAATGCCATATTGTCCTCCTATTATGTATAAAAATTTTGACAGTGATAAAAAAATAATACACTTATTTGCGATAAATTTAAAATATTTTTACAAGTAAAAATATTATTTGTAAAAATTGTATATATGTACAGTTGGCACGTCAATTGCATAAAAGAAAGTGAGAGCTTTAGGGGAAGGAGGAGTATTTTGTGAGGCACTGCGACGTTTTAATAATTGGCGGCGGTATTATTGGCTGCTCGATCGCTTATTACACTTCAAAATACGGAAGAGACGTAACAATCATTGAAAAAGGAGAATTTGTCAGCGGGACGTCTTCACGCTGCGATGGAAATATTTTGGCTATTGATAAAGACCCAGGATTTGATAGTCAAATGTCGTTAGTAAGTCAAAAATTAGTAACGGATTTAAGTGAAGAGTTAGAGCACTCATTTGAATATAGGGCACCAGGAAGTATTCTCGTATGTGAGTCGGATGAAGAGATGGAAGCAGCGCAGCAATGGGTGAATCGTCAAAAAGAAGCGGGTTTACCGTTTCGAATGCTTGATAGGCAAGATATAAGAGCGGAATCGCCATTTTTTGCAGATGATTTATTAGGCGGGTTAGAATGCGCAACAGATTCGACTGTAAATCCATATCTTCTTGCTTTTTCACTTCTTGCAGAATCGAAGAAATATGGTACGAAGGCTTTTAATCATACGGAAGTAAAAGAAATGAAAAGAGATAAAGACGGTTCCTTTATTGTAGAAACGACAAATGGGACGTTTACTGCGAAGCAAGTGGTGAACGCAGCGGGTGTGTGGGCTCCGAAAATCGGACAAATGTTGGATATAAATATCCCAATTGAACCGAGAAAAGGGCATATTATTGTAGCTTCAAGGCAACAACACGTTGGTTGCCGTAAAGTAATGGAATTTGGTTATTTAATTTCTAAATTTGGTGGAAAACGAAAAGTGGATGCTTTAACTGAAAAATATGGAGTAGCTCTTGTGTTTGAGCCGACAGAAAGCCAAAATTTTTTAATTGGTAGTAGTAGAGAGTTTGTAGGGTTTCATACGAGGATAAATAACGAGGTTATTAAATGTATTGCGAACAGAGCAATACGTTTTTATCCGAAAATGGCGGATATGATGGTGATTCGTTCATATGCTGGATTACGCCCGTGGACAGAAGATCATTTGCCGATTATTTCACGTGTGGAACATATCCCAAATTACTTTATAGCAGCAGGGCATGAGGGGGATGGCATTAGTCTTGCCGCAGTTACAGGAAAAGTGATTGAAGAGTTATTAAACGAAAAAGAAACAATCATTCCTATTGAACCACTTCGTTTGAGTCGTTTTACAGAAAGGGTGTTAAACGGATGAGGTCACAAAGAGTCTTTACGACGATTGATACACATACGGGTGGGAATCCAACGAGAACATTGATTAGCGGCCTGCCTAAGTTAATAGGCGAGACGATGGCAGAGAAGATGTTACATATGAAAAAGGAGTATGACTGGATTCGCAAATTGTTAATGAATGAACCGCGTGGTCATGATGTAATGTCAGGAGCACTATTAACAGATCCGTGTCATCCTGAAGCAGATATTGGTGTTATTTACATAGAGACAGGTGGATATTTACCGATGTGTGGTCACGATACAATTGGTGTATGTACAGCTTTAATTGAATCAGGTTTAATTCCGGTAGTTGAACCGATTACCTCGTTAAAGTTAGACACGCCAGCCGGCTTAGTTGAAGTGGATATCTTTGTTCAAGATGGAAAAGCGAAAGAAGTCTCCTTTTGTAACATACCAGCTTTTTTACTGAAACACATTACTGTAGACGTCGAAGACATTGGAACTGTAGAGGCGGATATTGCGTATGGAGGGAATTTTTATGCCATTATCGATGCGAAATCAGTAGGGTTAGAGTTAGTACCAGAAAACGCATCTACAATCATAGATAAGGCAATTTATATAAGAAATATCATTAATGAGAAATTTGAAATCATTCATCCAGAGCATTCGTTTATTAGAGGATTAACCCATGTGGAGTTTTATACAGATCCTACACATGAAAGTGCGCATGTGAAAAATACAGTTGTCGTTCCGCCTGGAGGAATTGATCGTTCTCCATGTGGTACAGGAACATCAGCAAAGTTAGCGGTATTATATGCTAACCAAAAAATTGAGATTGATGAAGAGTTTGTTCACGAGAGTATCGTTGGCTCTTTATTTAAAGGTTGTGTCATAAATACGACAAATGTTGAAAATATTGAAGCTGTCGTAACGAAAATTACAGGTTCAGCTTGGCTTATGGGGATGCATAGATTTTTTTACAATGAAAAGGATCCACTGAAAGAAGGCTTTTTGCTAATTCCGCCGATGGAACATGAAACGGAGGATGTAAAATGAACATTCAAAAAATGTATACAGCAGTAGACGTACACGTAAATGGAGAGGCATTCCGTGTAATCAAAGATGTACCATGCAAGTACTACTACAATTTAGAACAATTAAACGAACAATTTTCAGGTGAATTAGCAGAAGAAATGCAGCTTTTATTAAATGAACCGCGTGGTTTTATCGGTTTAAATGGATGTATCGTCGTTCCTTCTATTCATCCGGAAGTCGATGCAGCTGTATTATTTTTTAATCATGAAGGGTCAATTCCTCTCCATTACGGAGGTATTGTCGCAGTCATAACGATGTTACTAGAAAGCGGCTATTTAAAAAAGAGAGAGACGAATCAATACAAAATCGAAACGTTATCTGGCATATTTTCAGTCCATGCGTATGTAGAGAATGATGAAGTTGTATCTGTTTCGTTTGAAAGTAAACTATGTTATTTGATTGAGAAAAATTTACAGGTTGGTAATATAAGTTACTCTCTTATACAGGCAGATAAAGTATACGCAGTTGTAGAAAAAGGTGCGTATTCTCCAGAAATTTGTATTGAAAACATTTCTGAGTTGAAAAAATGGGGAGAAGCTACACTCCAAACTATACAAAAACAGTCGCTAATAAAAAGGCTTATTTTAGTAGAGCCTTCGCAGAAAGAGAAGAACCATATAAAGTCGATTACCTTTCATGAAGATAGCTTTATCGTACGTTCGCCGGGGTTTGTCTCTACTATTGTGTCATTTGTTCATACGTTATTTAAAAACGATAGTATAGCGGATAAACCTTTTATAAATGAAAGTATATTTAATAGCTTTATAACAGTTGAAAAAGTGAAAAGGGAAGAAACGGGTTACATTTTCCGTTTTGAAAGTAGAGGTTTTATTACAGGGGTGCAGACATTTCTACTAGACCCTACAGATCCATTTCCAGCAGGATTTTTATTAAAATAAAATGGTAAGGGGAGAGATAAATATGAAAACAATTAAAGGGGCATTTCCAGTATTAATCACACCGATGGATGAGTTTCAAGAAATTAATTGGAACGGTGTAAAACAAAACGTAAACTACTTTATTGAGCAAAAAGTGGCTGGCATTATTATAAACGGAAGCACAGGAGAGTTTGTTAGTTTGTCAAAAGAAGAACGATTTAAAATGGTAGAAACAGTATTAAAAGAAGTTAATGGCCGTATTCCGGTTATTGTTGGAACTGCAGCAGAAACGACGAAAGAAACGATTGAATTTACAAAACATGCAGAAACGCACGGAGCGGACTGCGCATTAATTATTAACTCATACTATTGTAAGCCAAAAGAAGAGGAAATTTATTTTCACTTTAAAGAAATCTCAAACGCTGTAAATATACCAATTATGTTATACAATAATCCGTTTACATCTGGTGTTGATATGAGTACAGAACTCATGCTACGTATTGGAAAAGAGTGTGAAAATGTTACACATATTAAAGAATCTAGCGGAGATATTCGAAAAGCAAGAGATTTAGTAAGACAAGGCGAAGGTGCGTTTCAAGTATTCTGTGGATCTGAAGATTTAGTTATGGAATCTTATTTAGTTGGTGCGACGGGCTGGGTTTCAGTAGCAGGTAATATCGTACCGGGACTTGTTACGAAAATGTATGAGCATTTTCATAATGGTGAATTAGAAAAAGCTTGGGAAATAAACGACGCTATTTTACCTCTTTGCGAGTTTCTTGAAGGATCAGGAAAGTATGTGCAAATTGTGAAACGATCAATGGAATTACACGGGCAAGCTGGAGGACCTTCACGTTATCCGAGACTCGGATTAACTGAAGAAGAAGATCAAAAACTTCAAACGATTATTTCAAAAATTGCAGCTCATGCAGCTGTTTAAATAAGGAGGAGAGCATAAATGTTAACGAAAAACATTGAACTAAAACCAAAAGTGAAAGCGTTTTTAAATGAAGAAATTAAAATGTTTATTAATGGTGAATTTGTTCCTTCCATTAGTGGAAAGACATTTGAGACATACAATCCAGCAACTGAAGATGTTTTAGCTATCGTATGCGAAGCACAAGAAGAGGATATTGATGTCGCAGTAAAAGCGGCAAGATCTGCATTTGAATCAGGACCTTGGGCAGAAATGACTACTGCTGAAAGAGCACATCTTATTTATAAATTAGCAGACTTAATTGAAGAGCATGGAGAAGAATTGGCGCAGTTAGAAGCTTTAGATAACGGGAAACCATATCAAGTAGCACTGGATGATGATATTGCAGCGACTGTAGAAAATTATCGCTATTATGCGGGATGGGCTACGAAAATTATCGGGCAAACCATTCCGATTTCAAAAGATTACTTAAATTACACACGCCATGAACCTGTTGGCGTTGTAGGTCAAATTATTCCTTGGAATTTTCCGCTCGTTATGTCTTCTTGGAAAATGGGAGCTGCACTAGCAACAGGTTGTACGATCGTATTAAAACCAGCAGAGCAAACTCCTTTATCGTTATTATATACAGCGAAACTTTTTAAAGAAGCAGGTTTTCCAGATGGTGTTGTAAACTTTGTGCCAGGTTTCGGCCCTGAAGCGGGAGCTGCAATTGTAAACCATCATGATATTGATAAGGTAGCCTTCACAGGTTCAACAGTTACAGGAAAATATATTATGCGTCAATCTGCAGAAACAATTAAACATGTAACGTTAGAACTTGGTGGTAAATCACCAAATATCATTTTAGAAGATGCTGATTTAGAAGAAGCGATTAACGGTGCATTCCAAGGTATTATGTATAATCACGGCCAAAATTGTAGTGCTGGATCTCGCGTGTTCGTTCACCGAAAACATTACGAAACCGTCGTAAATGAACTAGTAAAAATGGCGAATAACGTGAAACTTGGAGCAGGTATGGAGAAGGAAACAGAAATGGGTCCACTCGTATCTAAAAAGCAACAAGAGCGTGTACTACATTACATTGAACAAGGAAAAGCTGAAGGCGCGACTGTTGCTGCTGGTGGTGAACGTGCATTTGAAAAAGGTTATTTTGTACAGCCAACCGTATTCACAGATGTTACTGACGATATGACGATAGTTAAGGAAGAAATCTTCGGTCCTGTTGTCGTTGTACTTCCATTTGATTCAACGGAAGAAGTAATCGAAAGAGCAAATCGTTCGTCATATGGGCTTGCTGCGGGCGTATGGACACAAAATATTAAAACAGGACATCAAGTTGCCAATAAGTTAAAAGCAGGAACAGTATGGATTAATGATTATAACTTAGAAAATGCAGCGGCACCATTTGGTGGGTTTAAACAATCTGGAATCGGTCGTGAGTTAGGTTCATATGCGCTTGATAATTACACAGAAGTGAAGAGTGTTTGGGTAAATATAAAGTAATAGAGAATCTAACTGTTAATAAATAGAGGGATGAAATAATAAGAGATACGGACAACTGGAAGATTTAATAATAGTTGTCCGTTTTCTTATATATAAAATAGTTTTCAAAAGAATGATAAGGGGGATTTGGATGGAGCAATTAGTAGAGTGGTTAGTAGGGCAAGTATGGAGTATAGGGCTAGTTATTTTCGCATTAGGGGCAGGGGTGTATTTTACTATTGTAACTCGTTTTCTACAAATTCGTTATTTTAAAGAGATGATTAAACTATTATTTGAAGGGAAGAGCTCGGAGACGGGAATTTCATCCTTTCAAGCATTTTGTTTAGCCTTATCAGGTAGGGTCGGAATAGGTAATATTGCAGGGGTCGCAACAGCTATCGCTTTCGGCGGGCCTGGAGCTGTATTTTGGATGTGGGTAATGGCTCTTTTAGGAGCAGCTAGTGCCTTTGTCGAATCAACATTATCTCAAATATATAAAAGTAAAGTTGGAAATGAATATCGCGGTGGTACACCGTATTTCATTGAAAAAGGCTTAAACATGAAATGGTTTGCTGTCATTGTAGCGGTCGTTGTAACACTTTCATATGGTGTTTTATTACCAGGTATTCAATCTAGTAGTATCGCAGTTGGATTCGAAAACTCTAATGGGATTAGCAAATATATAACTGGTATATTGTTAGTCATATTATTAGCAGCAATCATTTTTGGTGGCGTAAAGAGAATTGCAGGCGTTTCTCAAATGCTCGTTCCATTTATGGCAATTGGTTATGTAATTGTTACATGTATCGTATTAATTGCGAATGTAACAGAAATTCCAAGTATGTTCGCTTTAATTTTCTCAAGTGCTTTCGGTGTAAATGAAATGTTTGGTGGAATCGTTGGTGCAGCAATTGCATGGGGCGTAAAGCGCGCTGTATTTTCAAATGTAGCTGGCGTTGGAGAAGCGACGTATAGCTCTGCTGCGGCTGAAGTATCTCACCCAGCAAAACAAGGGTTAGTTCAAGCTTTTTCTGTATACATTGATACAATTATCGTATGTACAGCGACAGCTCTTATGATTTTAATAACAGGTATGTATAATGTTATACCGGAAGGGAAAAGCGCTATTGTAAAAAATATAGGGAATGTTGATGCTGGTCCAATCTATACACAACAAGCAGTTGAAACTGTTATGACTGGGTTTGGTCCATTATTCATTTCAATCGCAATCTTCTTCTTCGCATTTACAACTTTACTCGCATACTACTATATCGCTGAAACGACACTTACTTATTTAGATCGTGAGCTTAAATATAGCTGGTTAAAACCAGTTTTGAAAATTGGATTTTTAATTATGGTTTACATTGGTAGCATAGAATCAGCGTCGCTTTTATGGAATCTTGGGGATTTAGGAATTGGTAGTATGGCATGGTTAAACTTAATTGCGATTCTACTATTAAGTAAAATCGCATTAAAAGTGTTAAAAGATTATGAAGCGCAGAAAAAAGAAGGGAAAGATCCAGTATTTGATCCTAAAAATGTAGGGATTGAAGGTTTAACATTTTGGGAAGACAGAAGTAAAGAGGTTCAAAGAAAAAACGTTAAAGAACAAGCGGTAGTGGATGATAGTCTGAAACTGCAGTTTAAATAAACTGAATATTAATTCTATTTAACGAGGTATATTGCCTTCTTTTCATCACATACTACAGTAGGTACAGATAATTTGAATGGGGGTAATAATAAGATGGAACACGAACAACATCATAGTTCAGTAAATGACGTTCTACATCATTATAAAGAAGGAATCGGTAGTTTTACAAACCAAATTCCTGAAATTGCTGAAACATATAATGCATTCACGCAAGCTTGTTTTCAAGAGGGCACTTTAACAAAAAGGGAAAAACAACTTATCGCATTAGGAATTAGTCTAGCAACGCAAGATGAATATTGTACCATTTATCATACAAAAGGTTGTCTTGATCAAGGGTGTTCAGATAAAGAAATTCTGGAAGCGTGTGGTGTATCAGCAGCATTTGCTGGTGGAGCTGCAATGAGTCAAACGGTAACTTTAGTGCAAGAGTGTTTAACAGAACTGAAAAATCATAAGCATTGAATAGAAAAAAACGTTTTAAACTTTATGTTTAAAACGTTTTTTATGTGAAGTTAAATTTGTATTCACTTTAATATTTTATATCTTCATAAATCGAATTCTCTACATCAGGAAGAACTGTGTATATGCTTTTACCGATTAAAGCTTCTAATTCTTTCTTAATTGCATAAAACCCTTTCCAATGTAATGATGTATGAGACGTTGTACCGTGACGTAAACCAACGGAAATCAATCTTCTTTCCAGTGTAGTAAAACCATCCGCGTCAGCAAGAGCATCACAAAGAGTAATTACTTTATTGTATAAATCGTAGTTACAATGTTCATTCAATATTTCAACTAACTGGATTCTCATATGGTCAGGAACGAGACTCCACTCCGCTGCGATATCTATATGTTCATTTTTGCATGGGAATGAGTGTGTAACACAAATAACAGCGTTTCCTGTATACCCTAAATCATTCATATACATATAACCATCATAGGAATGAATGACCGATTTGGTAAAACCTTTGTATCTTCCGATATCATGCAAAAGGGCAGCATTATATGCTATATCAGCATCTAGGTTATACCCATTTTTAATAAGTTCTATAATTATGTTTTCAGTTGCCTGAGCAACATTTATTGAATGTTCAAACCAAGGACCGGGGTTTTGTTCATATGCCCATTCGAGTACTTCTTTTGCATATGTTCTATCTACTATATATTTCATATCGTTATCCTTTCCCTAAAAAATCATGTTTTAAAGAATTTCATCTTAGTATATCATTATTCCTGCTTTAAAAATTGGTACAATGAAACAAAAGGGGGGATTAGTAATGCAAAATTTAGTAATTGAAGAGGTTAAGCAAATAAAAGATGATGTGGAAGAGCTTTCTAACCTTTTGAAAACGGTTGTAGATGATGGAGCGTCAATTGGTTTTTTACCTCCACTGGAACAAAAAGAATCAATAAAGTATTGGCAAACTGTTATAGCGCCAGAAGTGATCTTATATGTCGCTAAAATAAACAATCAATTGGCAGGGAGTATTCAATTACATTTAGTTACAAAGCCTAACGGAATTCATAGAGCCGAGATTTGTAAGTTAATGACTCATCCAAACTTTAGACGTAATGGTATTGGACGTTTACTTATGCAAAAAGCAGAGGAACGAGCGAAGCAAGAAAATAGGTCTCTTTTAGTGCTAGATACGAGAGAAGGAGACCCTTCCAACAGATTGTATAAATCATTAGACTATCAAGAAGTTGGAAAAATACCAGAATACGCAATATCTCCAAATGGTAATTTAGATGCCACGGTTATTTATTATAAATTTTTATAAGTGATGGTTACAATGCTATCATGCTTAAAATAATAAAGTTCGATTTTTAACACCGTCTATATTTCTCTAGCGGTGTTATTTGAATTTAATTAATGTGCTAATTGAATTTGAGAAAGTTTTTAGAGGGTTCTTTTAGTAATGTTCCTCGACTTATAATGGATGTAGAGAAGATGACTAGGCAACTATAGTTATTTTCGCTTTATTATGGGAAAGGGGATGACGAGATGAAAACGAAAGGTTTACAGAAGGTGAAGAAAGTTATATTAAGTGGTGGGATATTACTTACAGGATTGTTAACATTCGGCTTTTCAGAAAAGGCTTCAGCTCATGGATACGTAGAATCACCAGCGAGCCGTTCTTATTTATGTAAGCAAGGGGTAAATGTAAATTGTGGTCCGATTCAATATGAGCCGCAAAGTGTAGAAGGAATAGGTGGATTCCCGCAATTAGGACCTTCTGATGGACAAATCGCAGGAGCTGGCCATTTCCCTGCTTTAGACGTTCAAACAGTTGATAGGTGGAAAAAAGTTACGTTAAACGGCGGGACGAATACATTTAAGTGGAAACTAACTGCACCTCATAGTACGAAAGAATGGAAATATTATATTACGAAAAAAGATTGGAATCCAAATAAGCCACTATCACGATCTGATTTAGATTTAGTACCTTTCTATGTGAAAAATGATGGAGGAGCTAGACCTGGAACTTCAGTAACACATGAAGCAAATGTACCAACTGATAGAAATGGATATCACCTTATTTTAGCTGTGTGGGAAATAGCGGATACTGGAAATGCATTTTATCAAGTGATAGATGTTAACCTTGTAAATAACGGTTTAGCATCAAATAACGTGCTAAATCATGTAGTGCAAGTTCCTACATTATTTTAAATAAAGTATACATTTCGATCATCTAATTCATTTTAGATGATCTTTTTTATAAAAAACGATGAAAAATATAGAAGAAAGTGCAATTATTTATAAAAAATTATGCTTTAAATATTGTCATATTTGCTTCTTTAAGATATCCTTTTCATGAAGAGGTGGAAAACATGGAAAAAGTACTAGTTTTCGGGCATAAAAACCCAGATACAGATGCAATTTGTTCTGCAATTGCTTATGCAGAATTGAAAAAAGAATTAGGAATGAATGCTGAGCCTGTACGTTTAGGCGAAATCAGCGGTGAAACTCAATTTGCGTTAGACTATTTTAAAGTAGAAGGACCGCGTTTTGTTGAGACAGTAGCAAACGAAGTGGACAACGTTATTTTAGTTGACCATAACGAGCGTCAACAAAGTGCTAACGATATCGAATCTGTTCGTGTGTTAGAAGTTATTGACCATCACCGTATTGCTAACTTTGAAACAAGCGATCCTATTTACTACCGTTGTGAGCCAGTTGGTTGTACAGCTACAATTTTAAACAAGATGTACAAAGAAAACGGCATTACAATTCGTAAAGAAGTTGCAGGTTTAATGTTATCTGCAATCATTTCAGATTCTTTACTATTCAAATCTCCAACTTGCACAGAGCAAGACGTAGCAGCAGCTCGTGAATTAGCGGAAATCGCTGGTGTAGATGCTGATAAATACGGCTTAGAAATGTTAAAAGCTGGTGCTGACTTAAGCGGAAAAACAATGGAGCAATTAATCTCTCTTGACGCTAAAGAATTCCAAATGGGTAATGCGAAAGTTGAAATTGCACAAGTAAACGCTGTTGATACGAACGACGTTCTTGTACACCAAGCAGAACTTGAAAAAGTTATCTCTGCAGTAGTAGAAGAAAAAGGTTTAGACCTATTCTTATTTGTTGTAACTGATATCTTAACTAACGATTCTGTCGGTCTTGCAATCGGTAAAGCAGCAAACGTTGTTGAGAAAGCATACAATGTATCCCTAGAAAACAATACTGCTACATTAAAAGGTGTAGTATCTCGTAAAAAACAAATCGTACCAGTATTAACAGAAGCATTCCAAGCTTAATATTATTGAGTATGATTTAACAAAAAGACAAGTAGTCAGATTGGCTACTTGTCTTTTTCTTTCTCTAAAAAACAGAAAATTAGAATTTTAAAAGGAGAGTTGTGTATGTTTAATGATTTGGAGAGTAAATTACAGTCACTTTTAGAGCGAAATATTACTTCTGTTTTAGAATTAGAAAATTGGCTTTTCGATGAATTGCGTGTAAACGCTGAAATAGAAGAGAAGATAACAAGTAGTTTAATCGCCACGTATAGAGATACAGATAACAAAAATATGCGTGATTTACATATGTATAATCAAAATACAATTCAACCACTTTTAAAAAGATACAATGCAAAGTTTGACCAAAAATTTATAGAGTGTCCGTTTTCTGACTTATTAGACGAGCGAAAATATGGATTTATGAAAAAAGCAAGATTTGTAAAGAGTAAAATGTTTAATGAAAAAAACATTGCTCTTTCTATTAAAGAGCAAGAGTGCATTACGAAGTATAGAGAAATAATGTCTAACATAACAATTAATTGGGAAGGCGAGCAAAAGACGTATGCACACGTTAAAGCAAAGCTAGATAACCCAAATAGAGCTATTCGCGAAAAAGCTTGGTACGCTTTATGTGAAGCAAGGAGTGTAGTGAAACCAGAAGTGGATCGTATTATGAATGAACTTATACAATTGCGGAATGAGATAGCTTTAAATGCAGGGTTTAATAATTATAGTGAATATGCTTTTAAACAAAAAAACAGAGATTACAGTATTGATGATTGCTATAAGCTCCATGAATCTATAGAAAAGTATGTTGTACCAATTTGGAAACAGTTAGGAAGTATTTCTAAAAAGAATCTCGATGTAAAAACGTATCGCCCTTGGGATCTTTCTCCATGTAATTTACCAAAAGCCCCATTCCAAAATGCTATTAATTTATTGGATGGGGTGGAAGAAATGTTTCGGACGACAGATTTATATTTTTATGAGAAATTTATTCATATAAGGAAAGCTGGATGCATTGACGTAGAAGAACGTGAAAATAAAGCACCAGGAGCTATTTGTTTTACCTTGCCTCATAGTAAAGAGGTTTTTGTGTATTCTAATTTTAGTCCTTCATTTTATGCAATTAATGCACTTATACATGAAGTGGGGCATGCATTTCATTTTTATAAACAATTTAAAAACGATAGTAGTATGCAGGAAAGATATCTGCGCGAAGAGGTGGCTGAACTTTATTCCCTCAGTCTTGAGTTATTAGTAATGGATAAGCTGAATGTTTTTTATAAGCAAGAGGATGAATATAAAGAAGTGCAACGCGTACAAATATATCGTGTTTTGTCTTTATTAATGTCGTCAATTGCGGGAGATGTATTCCAGCACTGGATCTATGAGAATCCAAACCATACACCAGAAGAACGTGATAAGAAATACGCCGAAATATGCAAAAGATATCAATATTCAACAGTCGACATTGCAGGATTAGAGGATGAAATTGGTGCAAGTTGGATAGAGTCATTTCACTATGTTCAGTTTCCTTTTTATAAAATTGAATATGCAATTGCACAAATAGGAGCAATGCAATTGTTTCAAATTTACCGGGAAGACCCAGAAAAAGCGATTGCTTTCTTTAAAGAAGGTGCGAGTGCAGATTGGAATTTATCTATACAAGAAATATATGAAAAAACAGGTGTCACGTTTGATTTTTCGGAAGAAAGGATAGAAAGTACTGCAAGTGTTATTTTGGATTTAATCAATGAATTAAAATAAGGATAGCATTCGCTATCCTTATAACTGTTTATTCGTAGATTTTTTCTTGTTTATATAAAATGTAATAATAGCTGTAATTAGGAAAATAGGTAGGGCATACGCTTGCCCAACAAACAATTTCCAGCCAATATGATTATAGCCTTGGGATGATGGAGCAATCATAGCGATTATGCAAACAATAATATAAAGTACTAGTGCAGGGGTTATATTTTTCATTTGTTCACCTCCTTTTCATAAAATCATCACATGTATATTTGTATAATACATTATAGTTTGAGATAAAATATATGTTTTTCTAATAATTATGTAAATAAAAGGGTTGTTTTTAAGTGGAATAGAATAGGTGTATGTAGAATGATATAGGGGTGTTACATATAATGAACAATATACTAAACCAAATAAAAAAAGAAGTAAATATGGATTTATTAAATGGGCTATGGCCTGGTTTTAAGAGGGCTGCATTTGCATTATATGATGATGAACATGTGTATGTATTTCATCATCCTCTATTTTTGAAAGATAATGATGAGTATAGAGTTTTAAAGTGGGAGGAACAATTTAAAGGTGATACTTGCATTCTATTCAAAGATTATCCAACTGCCATCGTAAATATGAATAGATATAAAGATTATGCAAGTTTACTTGCGATTGTGGTGCATGAACTTTTTCATTGCTATCAATATTTGAATAAAGAAAGTAGATTTCCAAATGAATCTCTAGGATTTCAATATCCTATAATAGAAGAAAATATACAATTGCGAAATAAAGAACGAATTTGTTTATATGATGCGGTTCATTGCAAGTCACAAGCTGAGAAAAATAATTATATTAAGCAATTTATTGAATTAAGAGAGCAAAGAGTTAGTGTTATGGGAGAAGCTTTTATAACATATGAGTATATGGTTGAAAGTATAGAGGGGCCTGCTTGGTATGTTGAAATGAATGCCTACAATGCAGTATGTAAAAGTGATGAAAGCGACACATTACGAAAATATAGCGGCCTCATTTTAGATGTATATGATGCTAATTGTAACATGAGAAAGAGCTGCTATAGTTCAGGAATGCTTTTATGTTTATTATTAGATGAAATCCTCCCTGAATGGAAAATAAGTTTCTTTAATAGTGATAAATCGTTATATGCTTTTTTAAAACAAAATATAAATGTGGATTTGAGTTTAAATAATGAAATTACAATAAGTAAAGAAACGAAGCAAATCCTTCATTTTGTTCAAAACGAAAGAGATAAGGAGATTAAGCAATTCTATGGTGAAGAAGGGTATGATCTGTATATTGTAGGGGATATAAAATTAAATTCGTTTAATCCAATGAATGTAAAGTTAAACGGAAATAAAGTATTACATAAAACATTTTTAAGTGTAAGTATACATAATAAAACATATATGATAAATCAGCCTGTTTTAGCATCATTTGAAGAAGATTTTAAAAATATGACACAAGTTCATATTATAATGAATGAAAAACCGATAGAAACAAAAAATGGTTGGAACGTAGTGGGGATTGGAGAGATAGAAGCTGAGTATGAAGAAGTAGAGAATTCTCTATTTTTATATTTAAAAAGTTAGAAGTGAGGTAAGTAAAAACGATGAGAAGGTTATGCATAATTCCATGCGGAAAGAAGAAAATTTGGGATAAGTATCCTGATTACGGACCGATGGAGGCAAAAGATGTATATATTAGCCCGTTCGGAAAAGCATGTCAGGCATATGCAACAATGTTTTTTGAGAGTTGGGTTATATTATCGGCGAAGCATGGATTTTTAAGGCCAAATGATATTGTACTAGAAAACTATGATCTTGCGTTTGATTCAAAGAGCGATAAGGTAATAAGTATAGAGCAATTACAAAAACAGATGGTAGATAAAAGTTTACTACAGTTTGACGAAATCGTCTTACTTGCAGGGAAAAAGCATAAAAAAGTAGTAACAAAGCTATATCCAGAAGAAATGATTACATATCCGTTAGAAGGATGTAAAGGGATTGGGTATATGTTGCAGAGGTTAAAAGGGGCAGTGAAGGAAGAGGAGGAAATATAAGTATAGTTTCGGTCACCATGATCTTAAACTGTATTTAGGGAGCTAAAACGTAAAATAGAGTTTTTAAGCATCGCCAAAAAGGTGATGCTTTTTGTTCGTGTCACCACTTTTTATAACGAAAACGAATTGCCTTCACTTTTAGAAAATGTAGGATGTATGGGTACAGTTAAGATTGTAAGTGGGAATAGCAATAAGACAAGTTTTGAATATGATATTAAGAAAGGAGATGTTGATAAATAATGGCCAGATATAGTTTGCACGGAGGACACAATAGTATTGTTCAAGGTGCTAATTTTGGGAATCGGAAAGAACATGTTCTAGATAGGCAAGTTAAAGATGCTGTGGCGGCTAAGTTAAGATCCCTAGGACACACGGTTTATGACGATACGGACGAGGTAGGGACAACTCAATCACAAAATTTAAATAATATCATTCGGAATAGCAATTCCCATGCTGTGGATTTAGTTATTTCTTTTCATCTTAATGCAAGTGATGGAAATGGACAGGGTGTTGAGGTTTTGTATTATGATCAGAAAGATTTGGCGGCTAAAATATCAGCTCAACTAGCAAAAGATATTGGATGGCGTGATCGAGGTGCGAAACAACGTACAGATTTAGCGGTATTAAATGGAACGAAGGCACCGGCTATTCTTATTGAATTAGGATTTATTGATAATGAATCCGACATGGCAAAATGGAATGTTGATAAAATCGCTAATTCTATTGTATTTGCTCTTACAGGACAAACTGGAGGAGGTGCAACGGACTTGCTCAAAGTAAAAACTGGTGGTGTAGCATTTAGCAATTTACAAGCTTTGGCTCAGGCGATGGTTGATGCGGGTATTGATGGACAAATTGTCGTTCAGAAAGATGGCATTGGTTATGCTATAACGAATGGCTATCCGTCCGGAAATATCGATAAATTTACAGCTTGGTTAGATGCACGTAAATGGTACTATGAGTATTTGAGATAAAACGAAAATTAGTTTGATTAAAAACTAAAAATTGTCTTATTTTTAGCTAACAAGTATATTAAGTAATTAATAATTATGTAACTATAAATATGGATAATGTATATGTAAAGTAGTACACAAAACCACCTATCAGAAAGGTGGTTTTGTGTATCCCGCTTTAATGGGCAGTAAAATTCATACCTCAAAATTCGGATGAAGCTAAGAAATTAGCTGGGAATTGCACTGCTTGTGGCCTCCTACTGATTATAGTTTAGAGCTTTGTAAGTCTTTACTTATTAAACCCGTAATAATATTTTATTTTCTCAATACATAAGCCGAATTTTAAATTATTACTAAATAATACAATACTTCTCATACTATTTATTAGATGATAATAGCAAAAAAACAAGCTTTGAATATAATAATGAAAAAGAGGATGTGAAATAATGGGTTATATTGTAGATATTTCGAAATGGAATGGCGACATTAACTGGGATATTGCAGCACCACAATTAGATTTTGTAATTGCACGTGTGCAAGATGGTTCAAATTATATAGATCCTTTATATAAAAATTATGTACAAGCAATGAAAGCAAAAAATATTCCGTTTGGTAATTATGCGTTCTGTCGTTTCGTTTCAGTAGAGGATGCACGGATAGAGGCGAGAGACTTTTGGAACCGTGGTGATAAAAATGCAACAGTTTGGGTAGCTGACGTAGAAGTAAAAACAATGAACGATATGAGAGCGGGTGCACAAGCTTTTATTGATGAATTACGCAGATTAGGAGCTAAGAAGGTTGGTTTATATATTGCTCATCATATGTATGATCCATTTGGAATGGCAAATGTCAATTGTGATTTTGTATGGATTCCTCGTTATGGTGGTAACAAACCAGCCTACCCATGTGATATTTGGCAATACACAGAAACAGGGAATGTAGCTGGCATAGGAAAATGTGATTTAAATAAGTTAGTGGGAAAGAAGCCGTTAGTTTGGTTTACTAATCAAACTGTTGAACAATCGACAAAACAAGAAGGAGTTGGAATTATAGTGAATAAATTTAGTAAAGTTGTTACGTATGAATTTGGTACAGCGTTAGTAGTAGAAATGTTAGGAATGATGGATGCTCTTGGGTATGAATCTCGTATTATCTCATATGGAGATAAACAAGGATTAGTTAGATTTGAAACAGCATATCGCCAAGGGAATGAATTAGATCGAGCGACAGCGTGGTTAGATGCTAAAGGACTTAAATATTTTTATACAAAAGAATAGTTTGCTAAATAAAAAGCCGTCATGTGACGGTTTTTTATTTTTATGTAATCTTTTAACTCTACTTATAATATGGAGAAAATAGACTAATAAACAAGCCTTTGTATACTTTCAAACATAGAATATGATGAATTCTATCAAGGAGGAAGCATATTTATGAGAAATACTTGTCATTGTGGACATTTTCAAGATTGTAATAAATTTTGGGATGATTTGATGTTTGGGAGATGTAGATGTAAACGCAATGATTTTCACGAGTGTTGTTGCAAAGAGAAACCAAAGTGTGAGTGTGAAAAATGTCATTGTAAAACAAAAGCGAAATGCCATTGTAGGCATGAAGAGGAAGGGTATTAATAATAAAAAAGAGTACGATACGTACTCTTTTTGGGGAGATTATATTCCATCTTGAACAGATTTCTTTACAATTATCCATGTGTCTTTCTTTTTAACTGTTATAGCTACATTAGTTCCATTAGATTCCTTATAAAAGATATATCCATTGTTTGAGTTTACATATGTGACTGGTTCGCCTATGCAATCTCGCGAGCAGGATTTGTTGACTAGTTCAATTAGGGATAGTTCGCTTGGATCTGTTTTACTTGCTTCTATAACAGCATCAAGGTTCGTTTTTCGATAGCCTTGTAAGTTGATATGAAAAAGCTGCTCTATTTCTCCTGTAATGCTAGTGTTCATTACTTCTACTGAATTCTTTTTTTCTTGAAGAAAGCCTTTTTCATAAAGTAATTTTGTATATCCAATCCATGCTATTAACACTAGCATGAAAAACATACCCGTCATTTTAAGCATTCGTAGTCGTTTACTTACAATAGTTTCTGAGTATTTCATTCAGTCTAATCCTCCAATGTTTTTAATTTAAAATATGCTTGGATACATACTTTTAGAAGAGGATGAAATTTAATGAGTTTTCAATAAAAAAGAAAACATCCAGAGTTAGATGCTTTCTTTTTTTGTTTTTTTTTGCTATCTGTTAGTTACTTGTTTCATAAGTGGTCTTATTTCTTTAACTGGTGGTTTCTTATCATAGGCATCAACATAAGAAAAGTAGTAGTTTAAGTTTCTTAGAAGTCCTTTTCCTATTTTAGCACTTAAGAATGGAAAGACTTGTCCAGTATAATCATCAAGAGATTTACAGTAGTATTTTTCATCTAAATATATACTGTATTTACATGTTAGTTCTACTAGCGGGTTCCCTTCATCATCAATTACTTCCTTAGAATCAATAATGTCTATTAATGCAAATTTTTCATTCAGATATACTTTCTTCTTTTTCTCATGTTTATTTGTAAGTATAAATACGAGACCAATGGCGTTAATCAAACTATTTCCTCCTATAAAAAACGGATATTAATAAAATATATCGATATAAGCTAAATGTAAAGAGCATGGTGAAATATCCTTAATAGAAAACTTAACAAGCCGATTTGTTTTTTCAAACCGGCTTGTTGTTATTGAAATACTTGCGGGAATTGCTGTACGATTGCGTTTGTTATCATGTCGGACACTTCTAAAGCTTCTTTTTCAATTTTATCGTACAATTTTACTCCTGCTTCATAATCTTTATTTAGAAATGCCAGTGCTTCTGCTTTTGTTAATGCTAGATGTTCATAAAACATTTGTGTAAATTCTTCTTTTTGTATATATGGGTTGATGCTAGTAAGAAACGCTACAATTTCATCACCGTTAGCGTACCATTTTTTCTCTATAGCGACAGCTGCGTTTTGGTCACCAGCTTTTGCGGCTTTAACAAGATCTGCTGCAATTACTAAGTGGTCTTTAATTAATGCACTATATTTTTTTACTGCATCTTCACCATAGAATGGTTCAAGAGATAGTCCCATATGTGTTGCATTTTGAAGAAGCCGTCCAACAGTAACGTTTACGTCAGGTAAATTGAAAACAATACTTATAATAGCTAATCTCGTCCAAGCGACATGTTGTTCCCATAAAGAACGCATGTAACCTTTTAAAAAATTCTCGTTTTTACTAATTCGGTAATTACGTACAGATACATCAAAGTTTACATAAGGATTATGATAGGGGGAGTAATACGATTGCCAATATGAATACATAAATAGTAACACTCCTTTGAACATGTATAACTCAAAGTATGATGAAAATTTATTTTTAGTTACGTGTCCTAGATTAATTTCAAAAAATGATATGGAAAAAGATGAGTAATTTTATTGCGTTATATATAAATAAAATGAATATAAAGTAAAAGAGGCTCTGCAAGGGAAGTTGCAGAGCCTCAAAAGGGTATTGCCGAGATGTCGGACTCGACTACGTAATATTATCATAAAATTCTATTAAAAAAACCTGGTAAATGTGTCCAATTGAAAGTGAGTCTTTAATAAAGTGAAAGGGACCTGCTTCCCGCGGCAGATCCCTTTCACTAGATAATGTCGATGAGCAAAAACTCATCTGGAGTACCTTTATAGTAACAAGTGAAATTTGTTTTGTGTATTGAGAAAAAAGAATTAGATAATTAAATGTTAAGCATTTATATTTTACCTTTTGTGATTATCACCATTTGTAGTGAGTGGATTAAGATTATAAAATGGCGATAAGATTTATAATTACATCTAATAGTGTTATGAAATATATAATAATAAAAAAAGACCCGCTTATATAAGCGGGTCAACTTAAGGGGTTTATCCAACAGAATATTTCATATGATAACAATTGTATTGTAGTAAGTCCATAAGGTTTATATTGAGAAAATGATTATGAATGATCTATTTCGTACGTGTATTAACGTTTAAAAAGTTGAGAAAGACAATGAAAAAGCTTTCTATAAGAAAAAAATGGCTGGTACTTATAATATGATTCATATTTCCACGCGTCATTATTTGAGAATTGGAGTTGGTTCGGTACGGTTTTTTGTTTGATGGCACTCATATTACGGTGCTTCATATAGTAACCTCCTGAATTCATATGTATAAGATTAGTAGTATTCAAGGAGAATTAATAAAATGTGTATTTATTTTAAAATTTATTATAGTACTAATCATTCTCTAAAACGTAAAGAAGCATAAAGTAATGAAAAAGCAGGCTGATAGTCATGTATTCATCACTTTCATGATGCATAAGAGATGATATAATAGGAGTAGATGAAAGATAAAGAAAAGCAGGTGACTCTTTTTTGTTTACAAAAGCACAAGAACTTTTAGCGTCTTATTTCGGTTATTCGTCATTCCGAAGAGGACAAGATGAAACAATTAAAAATGTATTAGATGGGAAAGATACTGTCTGTATTATGCCTACGGGCGGTGGTAAGTCAATTTGTTATCAAATTCCCGCATTAGTATTTGAAGGAACAACGTTAGTTATATCGCCTTTAATATCACTTATGAAAGACCAAGTAGATACATTAGTACAAAATGGTATTTCAGCTACATATATTAATAGTTCTATTTCGAGTACAGAAGCGAATCAACGAATTCAATTAGCGAAACAGGGCCATTATAAGTTACTTTATGTAGCGCCAGAGCGACTTGATTCAATGGAGTTTGTTGACCAACTGATCGATATGAAAATCCCGATGATTGCCATTGATGAGGCGCACTGTATTTCGCAGTGGGGACATGATTTCCGTCCGAGTTATTTACATATACACCGTATATTAGATTATCTTCCAGAAAAGCCGCTCGTATTAGCATTAACTGCTACGGCAACACCACAAGTTCGTGATGATATTTGCAACACGCTTGGAATTAATCAAGAAAACACGATTATGACAACGTTTGAGCGCGAGAACTTATCATTTTCTGTTATTAAAGGACAAGATCGTCATGCATATTTAGCGGATTATATTCGTCAAAATCAAAAGGAATCTGGGATTATATATGCAGCTACTAGAAAAGTAGTTGATCAGTTGTATGAGGATTTAATGAAAGCGGGAGTTTCTGTATCAAAATATCATGCCGGTATGAGTGATAACGATCGAAATGAGCAACAAGAACTCTTTTTACGTGATGAAGTGAGTGTAATGGTAGCCACATCTGCGTTTGGGATGGGTATTGATAAATCGAATATTCGTTACGTTATCCATTATCAACTTCCAAAAAATATGGAAAGTTATTACCAAGAAGCAGGACGTGCTGGCCGTGACGGATTAGATAGTGCATGTATATTGCTTTATTCTTCTCAAGATGTACAAGTACAACGCTTTTTAATTGATCAATCGACAGGAGAGTCTCGTTTTTCAAATGAACTTGAAAAACTGCAAAATATGACTGACTACTGTCATACAGAACAATGTTTACAATCATTTATTTTGCAATACTTTGGAGAAGAACCAAAAGAAGATTGTGGCCGCTGCGGTAATTGTACAGACGACCGAGAAAGTATCGATGTGACGAGAGAATCGCAAATGGTTTTATCTTGTATGATTAGGACGAACCAACGATTTGGTAAACAAATGATTGCACAAGTACTAACTGGATCTAAAAATAAGAAAGTCATTGAATTTAATTTTCATACTTTGCCAACTTACGGACTTTTATCAAATCGTAGTGTAAAAGAAGTGAGTGAATTTATTGAGTTTTTAATTTCAGACGAGCTAATTGCAGTTGAACATGGTACTTACCCGACATTAAAAGTAACAGAAAAAGGGAAAGAAGTGTTACTTGGTAAAGAGAATGTTTTACGTAAAGAACGAGTAGAGACAAGACAAATCGTTCAAGATCATCCTTTATTTGAAGTACTTCGCGAAGTACGTAAAGAAATTGCGCAAGGAGAAGGGGTACCTCCATTCGTTATTTTCTCTGACCAAACGTTGAAAGATATGTGTGCAAAAATGCCGCAAAGCGATTCTGAACTTTTAACTGTGAAAGGGATTGGTGAACACAAACTTGTGAAGTATGGTTCGCACTTCTTACAAGCAGTTCAGCACTTTATTGAGGAAAACCCAAACTATGCTGAAACTATTAAAACAGAAGTGGTGACAGAGCGGAAGAAATCAGGGAAAGCTTCAGCAAATTCTCATTTGGAAACGTATGAAATGTATAAACAAGGTATTGATCTAGATGAAATTGCGAAAGAACGTGGCTTATCAAGACAAACGATTGAAAATCATTTAATTCGTTGTTTTGAAGATGGAATGGAAGTAGACTGGAACAGTTTTGTTCCTGCAGAATACGAACAACTGATTGAAACTGCTGTGCAAAATGCTGAGGGTGGTTTGAAATCTATAAAGGAACAACTTCCGAATGAAGTGAGTTACTTTATGATTCGTGCTTATTTACAAATTAGAAAGTAGTGACATGTAAAGGAGATAGGGATTAATGCATCACGTTTTTGTATATGGCACGTTAAGAAAAAAGCAAACGAATGCTCATTATATGCAAAGTGCAATATGCATTGCAGACAAAGCATGGACGTATGGGGAATTATTTGATACAAACGAAGGGTATCCGGCGATGACTTATTCGAATGAAGAAAAGGTGTATGGAGAAGTTTATGAAGTAAATGATGACATATTGCGTAAGTTAGACGAACTAGAAGAATATACAGGTAATGCAGAGACGGATTTATATGAACGAATCACACAAATAGTATTTGATGGTGATAGGGAAATAGAGGCATATGTGTATATCGCTCAAGATAAAAATATGCTAAAGAAAGTTATCATTTCTGGTGATTGGTTGAAGTATCAACAAGGGAAATAATAGCAGCCATAGAGCAGATAGTGGAATTTTCCATTATCTGCTCCTTTATTTTTGGTGCTTTAAAAATTCTTATTATTTAGATAAAATGTAAATATAGGGAAATCAAAAGGAGGATTTTTCATGGGTATCAGAAATTTAGTTTCTCACCTGTAGTAGAAAAATAACGTACAGGAGGAGAATAATAATGAACGAATTAAATGTAAAAGAATTTTATAAAAAACAATTTGAATTACTAAGCTATGATATAAAAAATGAAAATTGGTTAAAGGAAGTTGCGAAAGAAGTACAAGAACAAATTGGATATCCATTTCAAACGATGTTAGAACTAGGAGCTGGAAATGGTGGTTTTGCAAGAGCGATGTCTAATTTGAATGTAAAAATGACTACTGTTGAGCTTGTACCAGAGTTAGTTATGTTTGCTAAAGAACATTCTACTAACGACATTGTGATTCATTGTGCTGACTTTTATAAAATTAACTTTGAAGAAAAGTTTGATGTTGTTAGTTATTTAGACGGATTTGGTGTGGGAACAGATGAAGAACAATTGGTTTTATTAAAGCGAATCCATAATTGGTTGAAAGATGATGGGTGTGCACTTATTGATATTTATCAACCATTATATTGGGAAAAAGCAAATGGACAAGAAATGCCGATTTATTCTGCAATGCGAAAATATGAATATGATAGTGAAAATGCTAGGATGCTGGACCACTGGTGGGAAAAGGATTCTTCAAATGATATCGTGACACAATCTTTACGTTGCTATACGATAGATGAGATTAGTAATTTATGTGCAGAGGCTCGTTTCAGTATAGTTGGGATTTTCCCAGGAGGAGCGTATGACTTTGAAGAGAGGAAATATAAAGAGCAAGCGTCTTTAAATGAATGTTTATCATATCGAATAAAAGTAAAAAAGAGTAAGGATTAATTCCTTACTCTTTTTGCTTCTATAGTGTGAATAATTGATTATCTTTCGTATTTAATTGTCGTTCTTTTTTTATTCTCATAGATCTTAGTACGATCCCAATTCCAAGAAATATAATAGTAGCAACGACTCCGCTAATAGGGTTTAACCAAAAATCACTGCTGTTAGTAAGTGTAATGATCCCTGTTATTGTAACTAAAACAGTAGGAACGGCATCTTCAATTGCATGCATGATAACGCATGGCCATACTGACTTTGTAAGTCTATATATTTCAACATACATAATAGACCAAGAAACCATAAGTATACAGCCTGATAAAAGCATATGTAACCTTGAAATAGATTCAAAATATTCATTTGGTAAAAAGACTAAATAATAAGCGGCATGCCAAAGAGCCCAAACTAAACCAGAAATAATATAAATAAACCAATCGTTTAACTTTAGTTCAATGAGCTTAGGAGTTAAATAACCGCGCCATGAAAACTCTTCAAAAATATTTTTAATAAAGTTACCAATAGTAGACATGAATATAAGTGACAATAACGAATATATTTCAAAACTAGTTATGTTAGCTACTCCAAAAATAAGTGCTAAACTTATCGTTATTACTGTAACGAACGGATAAATTAGTATCGCAACGAAGTACCATTTAAAGTTTGCCTTCAAATTTAGTTTTATACCAAAATCATTCCAATCTCGGCTAATAACTCTAAGGAAAATACATGAGAGGAAAGGTAATATTAGCCACAGTCCCATGCCTAAAGAGTTTCCTTCAGGCTGATCTGTTAGAAAAGAATCTAGAATTACGCCAATCCAGCCACTTGCCAATACAATGAACACAAAAATAAGTAAATGTAACTTAATGGGTTTTCTTTTGGTAGCAGTCATTTTGAATAGACTCCTTTACTTTTATTTTTGTTTTTGTGATTTTAGTTATTTTATAAATGAAATAATAGATATCTAGAAAAGAAGCTGGAGAGTATGTAAGGGGAACTTAGTTAGATAGTATAAAGTCCTTTTATCAATAGAAAATAGCAGCTTTTGTATAAATCACTTTATTATATGTGTAGTTGTATGTTTTAGATGTTATATATTCTTATCATGTAAAAATATCATTTGAATTTCAATATTAGAAAGGTGAAAAGTAAGTTTTTTCAGAAAAAACAAATTAAGTCCTTGACTTTATAATTGGATTTTTAATACAATTATATTTCGACTGAAAAATTAGAACGGACAGGAGGGAATCATCTAATGAACAACATTTTTGAAGAAGAGTTACAAAAAATGAAAGATACATTACGTACGATGGATGATCAATTAGAACAGCTTGAAAAAATTCCAGTTTATTATGGCGATGATTTTAAAGAGCAAATTCTTGAAAGTATGAGGGAGTCTAATAGACAAAACTTACGTATTGGTGTACAAGAACCGTACTTTGGAAGGTTAGATTTTCAAGAGGATGGCAAGGAAGAAGTTATGCCGATCTACATCGGTAAGGTAGGTGTTTCAGATAAAGATACGATGAAACCAATTGTAATTGATTGGCGGGCACCTGTCGCAAGTATGTTTTATTCATTTACCGGCGGTGATGAATTAGCGTTTTATCAATCACCAGACGGATTAGTAGAAGGTGATGTTTATTTAAAGCGAAACATCTCTATTCGAAAAAGAGAATTAGAACGTGTTGTTGATACATATGTAAAAGGAAATGAAGATGTCTCGCATGCCGATGATTTTCTTCTATATCGATTAGGTGAGAATAAAGATAATAAACTAAAGGATATTGTTTCGACGATACAATCGGAGCAAAATGATATTATTCGTGCGGAAAGAAACTTACCATTACTTATTCAAGGGGTTGCAGGAAGCGGTAAAACAACAATCGCTTTACATCGCCTTGCTTTTTTAATTTATGAATATCGTGAGCAATTAGAAGCGGAGCGAATGATTGTTTTCGCTCCGAATAGTCTGTTTTTAGACTATATTTCGAGTGTACTTCCTGAATTAGGTGTAGGGAATATTAGTCAAACAACATTTCTGGACTGGGCATTACGTACATTAGATGATTCGGTGAAACTGAAGCAGACAGAAGAAAAGTTGAAAGAAGCATTTTCTATTAATCGTGATGAAAGAAAGGTTATGCTTGGTAAATTGAAAGGTACGCTAGAATTTAAGTCCTTTATTGAAGAGCAAATGGTTCAAATTGAAAAAGAACTAGTATCAACAAGTAAATTTGAGGCATGGGATAAAGCTGTTATTCCAGTGGAAGATATTAAAAAGTGGATGCAAGTCGAATATAAACACTATCCATTAAAGAAAAGAAGAGAACGTCTAGTCGGCCGAATGAAACGCTGGATTGAAATTGAACTGAAAAAGTATGGAGAAACAAACGAGAAAAAATTACTCAAAAAAGAAGCAACTAAAAGATTGAACACTTACATGAAGTTTTGGCCGAAAATGAGTGCTCTTTCACTGTATAGTTCAATATTAAAAAGTAAGGAAATACTCGAAGTATTACCTGAAGAACTTGTTAAAGAAACAGAAAAGAATTGTCGTAAAAAAGAAGTGTATGTAGAAGATTTACCTGCTTTAATATACATACATCACCGCATCACAGGTATTGAAATTGGACAAAAGTTTCATCACGTCGTTATCGATGAAGCGCAAGATTTCTCGCCATTCCAAGTTTATGTATTAAAAGAAATTACACTAGGTAACTCTTTCACTATATTAGGTGATTTATCTCAAGCGATTTATGATTATCAAGGGATTGAAGATTGGAGTGCGTTTAAGGAAGTGTTCCAAGAAACAGGTTATTATGAACTGACGAGAAGTTATCGTTCTACAAAAGAAATTATTGAATTCGCAAATGAGATAATAAAAAATGCAGAAATTCCTGTAGGGCTTGCAATGCCAGTTTTCCGTAGTGGAGAAGAAGTAAAAGTAATTCATACAGAAGATCAGTTTACTGAAATTTTGAAGACATTAAAACAGCTACAAAATGCAGATGTGAAAACAATTGCGGTAATCGGAAGAACAGACGATGAATGCCGCGATATGTATGAGAAATTAACGAATGCAGGATTGACTGTAAACGTCATTGAAGCAGATCAAAGTAAATATGAAGGGGGCATTTCGGTAGTACCTGTATACTTAGCGAAAGGGTTAGAATTTGATGCTGTTCTACTCATTGATGTCGATGAAGAACATTATAAAAATACGAAACACGATGCGAAGTTATTATATGTCGGATGTACAAGGTCGCTTCATGATTTATGGATTTTCCATAGCGGGGAAGCATCTCCATTAATTAAGAAGTAAAAATTCAAATGGTTTTTTAATAGAGAAGCATCTTATTTTATAAAAATATAGGGGACATGATAATGATTACAAAAGTAATAACAAAAAGAAATTGGGAAATCGCAAAAACAACTGGAGAAATTAATGAAAAATCACTAATAGAAGAGAGATTTATCCACTGTTCATTTTTAGAACAAGCTTTAAACGTTGCTCAAAAACATTTCGTTCATGAAGAAGATGTTTTATTACTTACAATTAATCCAGCCGTTGTAAAAGCAGAAATAAAATATGAACTTGCTTCTAACGGCCAAGAATATCCGCATGTTTACGGAGCAATTAATATAGATGCAATTATAGATGTTGTTCCATTCCCTAAGGGAAAAGGGGAATTTATATTACCAGAGTTACAAAGGTAAGCGTGTTACAAGTAAATAATTTAGTTAGAAAAGCACAAATCATATAGTTTGTGCTTTTTATTATCCGTTTTTTGGTAAAATATTGTTGTTTTTTTCACACTAATACTGTACGATACATAGTATAAAACACATACTGTATGACATATAGTAATGGAAATGAGGTGAACACATGGATGCTTTATTAAATTCATTAATTACTGAACTAAGAAGAGGTACATTAACATTAGCGGTTTTAAGTCAATTAAGAACGCCGCAGTATGGGTATTCACTTGTCCAATTATTAGAGAAATCAGGAATCGCAATTGATCAAAGTACTTTATATCCACTACTTCGCCGGTTAGAAAAGCAAGAGCTAGTGACGAGTAGTTGGGATAAAACAGAGAGTAGGCCTCGTAAGTACTATGTTTTGAGTGAATACGGATTAGAGATATTCCAACAGTTGAAAAAGGAATGGATAAAGGATTCGAAAGAACTTTATAACTTATTAAAGGAGGAGGACAAGAATGAATTTAATTGATATTTATGTCGAGGAAGTAGCGAAGAGATTACCTGAAAAAAATCGTGAAGATATTATTCTTGAGCTACGGTCAACAATTGAGGATATGTTGCCTGATGATTATAATGAAGATGATGAAAAAAGAGTTCTTGAAAAATTGGGGAGTCCGGTTTCATTAGCTAATGGATATTTGGATAGACCGATGCATTTAATTGGACCGCGTTATTTTGATGTATATACGACATTATTAAAAATGATCATTCCAATTGCAGTTGTTATCGCACTCATTACAATGGTTGCAGAAAATTTTTTAAGTTATACTGGTGATCAAGCAGTATTAAATGTTATTTTACAATTAATAGGTAAAGGCATTGGAGAAATTTTTGAAGTAGCCCTCCATGTATTTTTCTGGTTAACACTTGTATTTGCTATTTTAGAAAGAACGGATAAAAACAAAGATACCGAGCCGTTGACGACAAGTCTAAAAAAGTGGACGCCAGATGATTTGAAAAACATTTCGTACATTCCGAAGAAAAAAGCAATCTCCAAGTTTGAAGTTTTTGGAGGGTTAATGTGGACGGCAATATGGGGTACACTTTATTTTTATGCGAATCATCTCGTTGGCGTATACAGTGGTACGGGAAGTGGATTGAAGTTTGTCGCGCCAACGTTTAATCAAGATGTGTTACTTCAGTATTGGCCAATCGTTGTGATGATAATTGTTTTTGAAATAGCGATATCTCTTTATAAATTAGTACAGGGACAATGGACAAAAAGATTGGCAATCGGGAATGCTCTTCTTCAAATAGTTGGAACGATAGTATTCATTATAATTGTAGTAAATCCGCACATATTTACCGATGGATTTATTACGTTTGTGGCAAATGTGTTCACTATTTCTCCTGAAGAACTAAAAAAGTGGCTAATTGGTGGGGGTATTCTTATTTACGTTTTATCTGCTGCATTAAACATTTATGATGGCTTTCGAAAAGCTAGTGTTCGTGTAACAAATAGGTAGTTAAAAAGAGAACGTATATGAAAGGAAGAAAACGATGATAAGGGAAGCAACGGAAAAAGATGTACTATACATTTTAGATATTTATAATGATGCAATACTGAATACAACTGCTGTATATACGTATAAACCCGTAACCCTTGAAAATAGAATCGATTGGTATGGACAAAAAAAGGCTGAAGCTTATCCAATCTTAGTACACGAACTAGATAATAAAATAGTAGGATTTGCGACATTTGGCCCATTTAGAGCTTGGCCTGCCTATAAATATTCAATTGAACATTCTGTATACGTTAATAAGGAATATAGAAATAGAGGAATTGGGACATCTTTAATGAAAGAACTGATAGCGATTGCACGGGAAAGAGAATATATGACTTTAATTGCTGGAATTGATGCGGAAAATGAGAAAAGTATTGCTTTACATGAAAACTATGGATTTGTTCATGCAGGGACGATTAAAAAGGCTGGTTATAAGTTTAATAAATGGCTAGATTTAGCTTTTTATCAATTGGAGCTTAATGGTCCTAAAAATCCTTTAGAAGAATAGAGGTTTTTCGTAAACATGTATCTTTTAGGTAGCAAGGAGTAATTCATGCTACCTTTTTTTTATTGTAAAAGCCTATTTAATCTGCAAAAAAGGGGTTTTTACATTCTATATTGAATGATTAAAGGTGATAAAACGATATGAAATGAGGAATGAAAATGGAAACTGGAAACTGTCATTCAAAAAATGAAAGAGATACAATCTGATTATGTTGGGATAGCTATTTATTCTGCAAAAAGTAATCGTTAGGAATATTTAACAAATTCCCGTTTCTTTATGTTATTGGGGGAAAAGATTTACCTAATCGACGTGAAAATAAAGAGGTAGATGAAGCTTTTGCAGTAGCTTTGAAGTACATATACAAAGAATATAGTGAAAGCATGCTAGGAGTGAGTAATTGAAAAGAAACTTAAAGACATCAACAATCATTATGTTAATTGTAACGATTATTGCTCTTGAAGTGGGTATCGCACTATACGATCACAATTTGTCATTAGATACTATTTATTTTGCAGCGATCCTCATTTGTATTGTATTACTTTTTGGTACACGTGTTTCTGAGAAGAAAGAGAGACGAAGAAAAACAGCTCTTTTATTTTGGCCATCTATTTTACTGTCTATCGCTTGTTTTGCAGTTATAAGTTACATAAGAATAGGCTATGTTTCTGTACCAGGTATAATTGGCTTTTCATGCTTTGTTATTTATGGTGGTTTCGTATTTATTAGTATTTTAAAAAGGAAAAGTAAAAATGAGAGGTAGCTTACTAAGTTGAAAGGAAGAGATACATGAAACGCATAGAGAATGGTACTCGCATAGAAGGAGAATATATAAAGAATAAAGTCATTCAATATAACATGTCTATTTTAACAGATGAAGCAAAACAGCCGATGGAACAAGTAAGTTTTGTTCTGAAAGATGAGGCTGGGAAAATCTTTGGCGGTGTAACAGGAACGATGTATTTTTATCATCTTCATATAGATTTTTTATGGGTTGATGATTCAGTTCGTCATGATGGTTATGGTAGTCAACTATTACATAAAATTGAAGATATTGCGAAGGAAAAAGGTTGTAGATTAATATTATTAGATTCATTTAGTTTTCAAGCGCCAGAGTTTTATAAAAAGCATGGCTACCGAGAATATGGTGTTGTTGAAGATCATCCGAAAGGACATAGCCAACATTTTTTAGAGAAGAGGTTATAGTATTCGTGTTTTACAAAAAAGTGGATTTTAAAAGCATCGCCAATAAGGCGATGCTTTTTTTAGTTTATAGAAACTAATCAATCTGATGCAATTATGCGAAGAAATAGTTCGATTCGTATTACAAGGATTTTCTTTTTTTACTATTCAAATAGCTTATTCATTAAATCTTGTATTTCACGTCTTCTTTTATCTGTTTCGTCCTTATCGATCGTATACGTATTATCCTCTATTATAAGAACATCACCCTCTTTTGCAGTGGAAGGGAGTTTGGATTTAGGTACATCAATTGTTACGTTATTCACTTCAATAACTGCTAGTTCGCCTTCAAAACGGTCAATAATACCTCTCTTCATAATTATCTCTCCGTTCTTACAGAAATGTTAGAACCATCACTATTAATAATTACAGTTCCATTTAAATCAGTTCTATATACTTTAACAGACATTGCATTTAACTTTGCTAAAGTTTCCTGTGTGGGATGGCCATATCGGTTACCTGCACCTGCACTGATCACAGCGATACTTGGTTTCACTGCATCTAAAAATGGCTGAGAAGAAGAAGTCTTACTTCCATGGTGACCAGGTTTTAATACATCAGATTTTAGGTTAGAACCATATGTTGCAACCATATCTTTTTCACTTTTAGATTCAGCATCACCAGTAAATAAGAAAGATTTGCTGCCATGTGTTACTTTTAATACAGCACTCCACTCATTTAGATCGTTACCGTATTCTTTAACAGGAGCTAAAAATTGTGAGTTTAAACCATTGATTGGTAAAGTTACTCCAGACTTCGCTTCTTTAATAGTTAACCCTTTGTTAGCTACTGCAGTTAAAAAGTCTTTAAACGTTTGTGTCGTATGACTTACTTTAGGTGCGTAAACGTTTTTTACATTCATAGCATAAAGTACTTCATCCAATCCGCCTACATGATCGGCATCAGGATGAGTAGCAATCATATAATCGATAGTTTGGAATCCTAATCCTTTTAAATAATTTGCTACTACTTTACCTTTTCCGTTGTTACCACCGTCAATAAGGATCGTTTCGCCACTTGGAGATTTAATAAAAGTAGCATCACCTTGTCCTACATCAATATAATGAACTTCTAACTCACCTTTAGGATTAGGAAGAGCCGGACGGAAACTAGGTTCTAATACACGAGCTAAAAATGCAGCGAACTGTTCACGAGTTACTTTTACGCCTGGACCAAATGTACCATCAGGAAATCCAGCTGTAATATTATTTTGAGCTAAAATTTTGACATAATTGTAACCCCAATGATTAGATGGAACATCAGGGAAATTGACGTCTGCACCTGTAGGTTTCAAATTAAAAGTTTTAACTAGTACTACTGCCATTTCTGCACGAGTTAATGAACGGTCAGGGAAATAGTTTGTTTCACGTTGTACAATGTTATTATGTGCTAACTTATGTACAGAATCATAGTAATAGATACCTTTGGCTACATCGGAAAAAATATGATTATAGCTAGATGGTTTTTCTAATTTTAATGATAAATCTAGCATTAAGGCCATTTGCCCACGAGTTACATCATCACCCGGTTTAAAAGTTCCTTCTGGTGTGCCTTTAATGATACCTTTATCTGATAAATAGTTAATTTCCTTAAATGCCCAATGATTAGATTGGACATCTGGGAAAGCTTTAGCACTTGTAAGATTTGGAATGAACAATGTTAAAATCATGACAAATGCTGTTAGTAATAAACTAAACTTTTTCAAAAAATCGCCTCACTTAATGTATTTTTTACCACATTAACTTTACCATTTATTACAAGTAATTCAAAGTTTAATAGGTAAATATTTTATTAGTTGTTTTGCATTTCCATAAATTTGTTAATTTGAAATAATCTAACTTAATAGAGGGGATAGGAAAGGTATTAGAGAATTGTTTGTATTGTAAAATCCATAATATAAATTTATAAAATCGTTTATAATAATTTATATTATGTTAAATGGGAGAAAGAAAATGTACACATATAAATTACAAGATGAGAAACCAATCTGTTCAGAAAAATTAAAGAGGCTTTATGATTCTGTCGGTTGGTGGCCAGAAAGAAAAGAAATCGATATTCAAAAAATGTTAAAAAACAGTATAGCAATTGGGGTATGGAAAGAAAATGAGTTAATCGGTTTTGCTAGAGTTGTTTCAGATGGTGTTTTTCGAGCGTACCTAGAAGATGTTGTTGTGCATGAAAGTGTAAGAAATAAAGGTATTGGTGAGAAGATGCTTACAATGTTGCTTGAAGAGATATCTCATATCAATATTGTGAGCCTATTTTGTGGAGAGAAACTTATAAAGTTTTATGGTCAACAGCAATTTCAAGTGACGAAACAAATTGTGATGCACCGTAATCAAATAGTGAAAGAATAAGAGGTGACAATTAGAATGATTGCGACAAGAGCGTATTGTTTATCGAAAAGAAAAGCGACAGAAGATTCTCCTGATGGTTGGAATGCAACATGTATGAGGCTTAATAATAAAATATTTGCAATAGTAAACCATGAAGAAGGAGAAAAAGCTGCAATTACATTGAAATGTGATCCAGAACTTGCGCTAAGAGTAAGAGAAGAGTATCCAGAAACAATCATTCCGGGGTATCATATGAATAAGGTTATACGGAGTTCAAAACAGAAGACTTGTAAAAATATTAGAACGAAAAATGCATCGCTATTGAACGGCGGTGTATTTTTATCTTACAAAAATGTAATAAAAGTACGATAGTTATTTTGTAATGCCGTGCTTATACTGTTATTAAGGAAACAAAATCACATTGAATGAGCAAGGAGACTAGACATTATGACTGTTACACACATTGTATTTGGAGATTCAGCATTTGGGAATTTAAAGCACGCTTTCCAACAAAGAAATGAAAAAATTATTTGCGTGAATGATGATTTTTCAATAGGGTCGTTAAATTTTACAGACGGAATGCGAGCTAGGAAGAAATGGCTTAAAGAGGTGTTGACATCAACAGGGCAAGAATCAAACTTAGATTATGTGGAATGGGTGGAAGCAAAACTAAAGCAAAACCCAAAAATAGAAGAGGTTCCAAGTAATAGCAAGGTAGTTTTATGGTACGGAGAAAATGCTTCAGACGTTGTTGGAGTGAGTTATGTAGTAGCACTACTTCAAGACAAAGGCATAGAATTTTCAGAAGTGAATGTTACAGATTTCAGCCGCCGCATTGATTACAAAGTTCAAGATGAACAAGGCAAGGAACTGTCTCATACGCTTAAAAGTTTGGCAGAAGTGCCGTCCGAGTTTATCCTAGGTGCAATTCAAATGGAAAAAGAGTTGTCTCAAGAACAGGTTCAAGAATTAGTGCAGGATTGGGAAAACTACTCGCAATCTAACGGATTACTGAGAGTGTTGGAAAACGGAAAAATAGTTACGGAATCAGAAGATTATTATGACACAGCTATATTAGAACAGGTTACCCAAGAGTACCAACAAGCTGTTGTCATCGTTGGAGAAGTAATGGTGAAAAGCGAACAACGTATGGGCGATACTTATTTAAACTTCCGCGTGCAGCAGTTAATCAAACAAGGAAAATTGATTTCTAAAGGGAATTTCTCAAAAATGGAAATTCGTTTACCATAAATTTCAAAAAAAGGGGGCGAGGCTCCCTTTTTTTGTGCTAAAATAAATATATTATGCATCCACGGATTGGTATTAATCAAAGGAAAAAACCTAATTAAGTACAGATGAATAAAAAACATTGGAATACAGTGTATATACATAAAGATGTAGAACAAGTGCAAATTAATAAGATGATTGATTGGTCGTATGATTTAGTTCTGCAGTCATTTTCAAAGAAAAAGCAGCAAGAGTTATTAGATTAATATGTATAAGGGGTGGGTGTGTTGAAAGACACGATAAAAGGTACATATGATAAATTAGCGAGTACATATAAAGAAAATCTAGATGTGGCAAATCCATATAACAGCTATTATGAAAGACCAGCGATGATGGAGATGATTCCAAAGAATTTAGACGGGAAGAGTATACTAGATGCTGGATGTGCAGCTGGATGGTATACATCTCAATTTATAGAAAGAGGAGCAAATGTAACTGCAATTGACGTAAGTTCTGAAATGGTAAAAGCTGCAAAGGAATGTACAGGTGATAAAGCAACGTTTCTTTGTCATGACTTACAAGAAATATTACCATTTGAAGACAATACTTTTGATGTTATTGTGAGTTCGTTAACCCTTCATTATTTAGAAAATTGGAATCAAGTATTTCAGGAGTTTCGTCGAGTACTGAAGCCAGGTGGAGAATTTATATACTCCATTCATCATCCTTTTATGGACTTTACAAAGTTTACTTGTAAAAATTATTTCGAAAAACAATTATTAGTAGATACTTGGGTTAAACCAAACATTACAATTGAAGTTGAATTTTTTAGAAGGTCACTTCAAGCTATTATTAATGAAACAACAAATTATTTTATGTTAGAAAAAATGGTCGAACCAAGGCCAGTTGAAAAGATGAAAGAAGTAAATGAAAAATCTTATTACTATTTAAATACAAATCCACATTTTCTTATTGTTAAAGCAGTTAATAAATAGCTAGTAAAATGATTATATTTTACTAGCTATTTTGCAGTTATAAATGAGGAATTAGGAGTTTTGAAATGAATACGAAACGAAATAGATTACTATACGCAATGTTTACAATCCTTGTTATTATTTTAGGGCTTAGTTCAAGAAAATTTGCTTTTGCGCTGCCGGCTCTATTAAATGATTATTTAGGTGATGCTTTATGGGCGTTAATGATTTTCATTGGATTTGGATTTTTATTTCCTAAAATAGAAATGAAGAAATTGGCTTTTATTAGTTTAATGTTTTGCTACGGGATTGAAATGAGCCAATTGTACCACGCGGAATGGATAGATAATATTCGTGCAACGACTTTAGGTGGACTTGTGTTAGGGTACGGATTTTTGTGGAGTGATTTAGTTGCTTATACAATTGGTGTTGGAGTAGGGTTTATTTTTGAGTTTATTTTACAGAGGAAATAAGAGATTTGTAAAAGGGGTATTTGTTTATGGAGGACATATTAGAAATTGCAAATTTTTGGTTTGGAGATAAAGATGTCACAGCTACTGAAATAAAAGCAAACGTAACAAAGATTCATTGTAATAATAAATCTTATATTTTGAAGGAAAAGGGATCGATAAAACAGCTATTAGTTGAAATAAATCTAATAGAACAACTTGATAAAAAAGGGGTTAAAGTACAAAGAATAGTTAAAACGAGTAATAATGAAAGGTATGTATTTTACAAAAAGAAGTATTATTGTGTGTATGAATATGTTGCTGGAGATGTACTTGAAATAAAAGATATAGAAAATCTGAAAGAGCTAGGAAGCACAATCGGGGAAGAAATAGCGTATCTACATCAAGTTCTTAATTCAATAGATAGTGAAAATGGGTTCGCAAAAAGAGATTTATACAAGGTAGTATACGGTTGGGCTTTACCTATTTTAGAAAAGAATGAGCATGTTCATCAGGATGTAATTCGAAAAATGAATCAAATACATACAGATTTCAAGGAAACGATCCGCCCATTACGAAAACAAATCATTCATCGCGACATGCACTTATCAAATGTAATCTTTAAAGAGAATGAATTTCAAGGGTTTATAGATTTTGAACTGTTAGAAAAGAATATTAGAGTATTTGATTTATGTTATTGTTGTACGAGTATTTTGAGTGAATTATATAGTGATAAAGAATTAAGAGAGAAATGGCAACATATCATTAGTAAAATTTTTGAAGGGTATAATAAGCAGGGCGTTTTAACGCGAGAAGAACTACAAGCCGTTTGGTATGTTATGCTTGCTATTCAAATTATCTTTATTACTTATTTTGTTCAGTTAAAAGAATTATTAAAGTTAAATGAAGAGATGTTCTTCTGGATTTTTTTAAATAAAAAAGCTATTGAAGAATCAATAGAAAGGGGTGTATGAATATGAAAAAAATAATATTAATAGGTTCTGGTGGTTCAGGAAAATCTACATTAGCCAGGCAGTTAAGTAATAAATTAAGTATAAAAGTGCATCATCTTGATGCGTTATTTTGGAAACCGAATTGGGAAGGTGTACCGAAAGTGAAGCAAAGAAAGGTTCAAAATGAATTAGTTAAAGAAGATGAATGGATTATTGATGGGAATTATAGCGGGACAATGGACATAAGAATGAACGCAGCTGATACAATTATCTTTCTTGATATTCATAGGACAATATGTGCTTATCGTGCTATTAAAAGAGTTATACAATATCGGAATAAAACAAGACCGGATATGGGTGCTGGATGTGAGGAAAGGTTTGACTTGCAATTTTTCAAATGGATATGGGAATATCCTAAAACGAAACGACCTTCAATTTTAAAAAGGTTAAATCAATTGAGTAAGGAAAAAGATGTTATTATTTTAAAATCTCCAAATGAAGTACGACAATTTTTAAAGAAGTACGATACCATAAATAGTTAGATTATAAAAAGAATGAACATAGGGGGATAGGATTGAATAGATTCATTGACCAGGTTTATTTTAATATGGTGAAAATTCCAGCGGGAAAAGTAGAATTAAGAGATGATCGCATAAAAAAAGAATGGCAAGTTCAAATAAAACCATTTCTTCTTGCAAAGTATGTTGTAACAATGGAATTATTTTACTCAATTACAAATCGTGCACTAAATGGTAATGAAAATAATAATAAACCTGTTGTAAATATCTCATGGAATGATGCCATTATGTTTTGTAATTTACTTTCAAAAAAAGCGGGATTAAAAGAATATTATTCTATTAGTAATGGTGGTCAAATCGTTAGTTGTAATTTAGATTCAAATGGCTACCGATTGCCATCTGAGGCAGAGTGGCAATACGCATGTAAAGCAGGTACGCCAGGATATACATATGGAGAACTTCAGAAAATAGCATGGTATAATGAAAATTCAAATGGACAAATTCGTGACGTAGGTAAAAAAGAGCCGAATGCATGGGGATTGTATGATATGTTAGGGAACGTTTGGGAATGGTGCTATGATTTGTATGATGAAAAGGTGTATGGATCATACCGGATTTTTCGAGGTGGCAGTTGGGCTGAAGAAGCTAGAGGTTGCGGTGCGACTTGTCGTCGCCGTAGTCATCCTACATTTTATATAGATGACCTTGGGTTTAGGCTCGCTAGGTCCATTTAGAAGAATAATAAGACCTGGGAGTATAGGAAATACCTGTAATCCTAATGACAACATAGAAAAGATTTAAATTAAGGAGTGTTTAAAGTGGCACGTGTTTTATTCATTAATACTGGATCAGAAGGGCATATAAATCCAACATTGCAAGTTGTAGAAGAATTAGTTTTGCGTGGGGAAGAGGTAGTTTATTTTTCAATAGAAGCTTTCAGAGAACGTATTGAAAAAACAGGGGCTATTGTAAGAACAATTGACGACCAAAGGTTTATAAAAGCTTTTCTTTCCGGTGGCCGAAATTATTTACAGGAAAGAATAAATGGCCTTCTACATACAGCAGATGTTATTATACCAAGTGTTCTTGAACAAATTGAAGGGGAACATTTTGATTATATGATTCATGATTCGATGTTTGGCTGCGGTCGTTTAATTGCTCAAATTTTAAAGCTTCCAGCAATAAATTCTTGTACATCTTTTGCACAGGATGAAAAATCATTTGAACAAATGTTAGACCATTTGTCTAAAAATATACCAGTGGAAGTTCAAGATAAAATACATAATGATTATGAACGATTAACTAAGGAGGTTGCGGAAAAATATAGTGTTGAAATAAAATCACCGTATGAAGTTTTCTGTAATCCAGCGCCACTTACTATTGTGTATACAATAAGGGAATTCCAACCTTTTGGAGATATGTTTGATGAAACATTTAAATTTGTAGGTCCATCTATCTCTACGCAAGTGAAAAATGAAGCCTTTGATTTTACTGCAATTGAAGAAAAAAGCTTGATTTACATTTCACTAGGTACTGTTTTTAATGAAGCGCTTGATTTTTATAAACTTTGTATGAAGACGTTTGAAAATAGTGAGCATACTATTATGATGTCTATTGGTAATAAAACGAAAATAAGTGATTTAGGTACTATTCCTAAAAACTTCATTGTGAAAAACTATGTACCACAAACTAAACTCCTTGCATATACAAAGTTGTTTATTACACATGGCGGAATGAACAGTACACATGAAGGATTAAATAACGGGATTCCACTCATTGTAATTCCGCAAAGTGCAGATCAGCCAGTAATCGCAAAGCAAGTAGAGAATCTAGGAGCTGGGATTAAGTTATCTATGAAAGAATTAACTGGGGAACAACTACGTGAAAGTGTAGAACTTGTATTAAATAATCCATCATATAAAGAAGCTGCATTGCATTTGAAGAAGTCTTTCCAAAAATCTGGTGGCTATAAGGAAGCTGTTGATGAGATTTTTACATTTATAGGTCAGTGATAAATGAAAGATTATACATGAGAAGAGTGTCTATATGAAATGATATAGACACTCTTCTGTTATATGTTGCAAAGAATCAATTTTATTGAAAGGTTGAATATTCAGTTTTAAAAATTCAGGCCATAGTTTTACAAGTTAGTAATGCTTTCACAGTCTCTGCACAACTTCTGCACATGTTTTTGTGATTTCTATGTCATGATATATTCGTTAAGTGAAATATTTCACATAAAAAGAAATATATTTTCACTGCGGTGTATGTATAACTAACACATACATCGATACAAGATTGTCTCTTGTTATTCTTTTACATCGAAGCCCACATTACACTACAAATTATAACAAGAAGGGGACAGGAATATGAAGAATCGATTATTAAAACAACTACAAAACATGAAAATGAACAAAAAAAGTCTAGGAGCTGTTGCATTAACAGCTGGAATTATTGGCACGACACTTATTCCTCAAAATGCATACGCGCATGGTTTTGTTGAAAAACCTGGCAGCCGATCTGCTTTATGTAGTCCAGCCTATGGTGCACTAAATGTAAATTGTGGAAGTGTTATGTATGAACCACAAAGTTTAGAAGCTCCAAAAGGCTTCCCGCAAGGTGGCCCAGTTGATGGGAAAATCGCTTCTGCAGGTGGTAAATTTGGTGGTATTTTAGATCAACAAACAGCCGATCGTTGGTTTAAAAATACAATCACTGGTGGGGAAAATACATTTACTTGGAAGTATACAGCGCCTCACTTAACGAGCAAATGGCATTACTATATTACAAAAAAAGGATGGAATCCAAATAAAGCGCTCACAAGAGCAGATTTTGAACCAATTGGAACTGTACAACATGATGGGTCTGCAGCCTCAAATCATTTAACTCACAAAATCAATGTACCTACTGATCGTAGTGGATATCATGTGATTTTAGCAGTATGGGATGTAGCCGATACAGCAAATGCGTTCTATAATGTTATTGATGTTAATCTCATCAATGACGTAAAACCAGATATAGAGGCTCCAAGTATTCCAAATGGAATACAGGCACAAAAAGTAACAGCGCATAGTATTGAACTAGCATGGACCACTTCTACGGATAATGTAGGGGTAAAAGGATATCAAATCTTCCGTAACGGAGAGATGATCGACACAGTACCGGGCACTCATTATATTGATAAAAAATTACAACCAAGCACGGAATATTCTTATACTGTAAAAGCGATTGACGCGGCTGGAAATGCTTCGAAAGAAAGTGAAAAGCTTACAGTAAAAACGGCAGTTGAGGCTCCTGATACAGAAGCACCAACACAACCAAAAGGATTACATAGTATGGGAACGACAGCGTCAAGTGTGGATTTAATGTGGAGTCCATCTGACGATAATATTGGTGTAGACCATTATGATATTTATAGAGAAACAGAAGGGGCAATGAAAAAGATTGCAACATCTAATACAACTTCTTATATGGATAAAAATTTACTCTCTAATACTACTTATAAATATGTAGTGAAAGCTGTTGATGTAGTTGGAAATGAATCTATACAGAGTGATATATTCATAATTACTACAAAAACTGAAAGCGTTTCATATGAAGAATGGGATGCAAAGAAAGCATATGAAAAGGGAGATAGAGTTCTATACGAGGGAAAAGTATATGAAGCAGTCCAAAGTTATAAAGGAAATGGGGATCCAAACTGGATTTATGCCTTATCATTATGGAAAACAGTGTAAGCTTTACCTTGGTATGAACTAAGAGATAATGGGCTTTGATGCAAAAGGACATCTTGAGAATTCATTTTTCTACAAATAAAAAAGGGCAGTATATGAATACATAAAGTAGTTTCATATACTGCCTTTTTTATTATGATAACATTTTCGTCATAAGTATATGCGGAATGCCATCTTCCATAAATACATCAGAAGAGGTTTGATAACCTAGTTTTTTATAAAATCCTTCAGCCTGTGTTTGACCGTGTAGTTTTACTTTTGTAGATTCTTTTTCACGAGCAATTTCTTCTAACGCTTGAATAATTACTTTGCCTAAACCGTATTTACGATAGTCTTTTAAAATACAAATACGTTCTAATTTTCCAATTCCATCAACAAATCGGATACGACCTGTACCAACAGGAAGATTGTTATAATAAACTAAAATATGTTTACATTCCTCCCCGATTTCATCAAACATATCGAATTCATCTTCAAGTGGGACATTTTGTTCTTTTACAAATACTTCTTTTCGAATATGAAAGGCAGTTTCTAAATCTGTAAGTTCTGTTATGAGTTTGGAGTGCAAATTGTTCAATCCTTTCTAGTGTGATGTACTTTTGTTTTCATAGTATATCATAATGTTACGTAATAACGAGAAAATATAAAAAAGCTGACTGTAAGAGTCAGCATTCATTATAATTCCTGTATCCCGTTTTTTGTTCCAATAAGCGCCTTACTAGTCATATTAACAAACAATCCGGTTTCAACTACACCAGTAATCATTTTTAATCGTTTGTGTAAATCGGAAGGAGTAGGTATATGATTAGGGAATATACAATCGATAATCATGTTATTATTATCGGTGATAAACGTTTCATTATTTTTTAAGCGTAACGTTGTTTGACATCCTAAAGATTGAATTTTACGTTCGGTTTGTTTCCATGCAAAAGGTATGATTTCAATAGGTAATGGAAAAGTCCCTAAACTTGTCACAACTTTTGATTCATCAACGATAATGATAAGTTCTTTCGAGGAGGAGGCTACAATTTTCTCGCGAAGTAATGCACCACCGCCTCCTTTAATAAGCTGTAAATTAGAATCAATTTCATCAGCTCCATCAATTGTAAGATCAAGACTTTGTACGTCGTTTAACGAAATCAACGGAATATTTAGCTGCTGTGCCAATGCTTCCGTTTCCTTTGATGTCGGGACAGCTTGAATTGATAATCCCTCTTTTACACGTTGACCTAATTTTTGTATCGTCCAGTATGCAGTTGATCCTGTGCCAAGACCAATCTTCATACCATCTTTTACGAAGGTTGCAGCATATTCACCAGCTATCTGTTTTAAATCCATCGCTTTACTCCGCCGGACGTGGTCCAGCATCAAGGCCTGAATTTTCAACTGTAAGTACCGGACGAACTACTATATCCTTATGTACACGCATTTGACAAGATAATCGTAAATGATCTTCAATTCCTTTTTCTGTCATCGCATTTTTTTCATTCGCACTCGCTTCACAAAAATCACCGGCTATAATTTCTACTCTACAAGTTGTGCAACGTGCTTTTCCGCCGCAACGATGGAGTATGTTTACACCGTTATCTTCAATCGCTAATACTAACTTTGTTCCTTCTTTTACATCAAAAGTTCCCGCACCTTCAATTGTTAATTTTGGCAAATTTGTTCCTCCTCACGTAAAATTGTACATAACATATTTATGACCGCGAATTATTGAACATAAACATAATTTTTTTATATGCCCCGTAACTTTTTTATTTGTTGAATCGTTAATTAAGTAAGCGCTGAAAAGGAGTGGTTATTTTGTGCACAAAAGTAACTCATATTTTGAAAAATCATATCGATATGAATCATTCAAATATAACTTTTTTAATTGAGCAATACGGAGAGTTGAAAAGATACTGTACATTTTTAACGAAAAATAAATGGGATGGCGAAGATCTTGCCCAAGAAACAGTTTGTAAAGTGCTTCAAAAATATAGTAATAAAGATATTTGTATGACGCTCGTGTATAAAATAGCTAGAAATCGTTGGTTAGATCAAATAAAGTCAAAATCAGTTCATGAAAAAATAAGAGACCAAATTACTTTTGAAGAACCACATGAAAAAATTGCAGATTTGCATGAAATGGTAGGGAAAGTATTATCTTCATTAAATGTACAGCAATCCGCAATTTTATTATTAAAAGATGTTTTTCAATATAGTATCGCTGATATTGCTAAAGTATGTTCCGTATCGGAAGGGGCAGTAAAAGCTTCTTTGTTTCGGAGTAGAAATAGGTTGAAAACTGTAAGTGAAGAAGGGATAGAGATAGTTGAATTCACAGATGATATGGAAGTTGTAGTAACGTCTATTCGAGAAGAGAGACCGGAATTATTAACGAAACTGCTTCCAACAATAGATTTTACTAAGTTACCATCTAAACAGCCAGTCTTATTATTTAATGTGAAACAACCTTCTTCCTACAGTTGTATGCTTTGCGTTGCATAACAATTATTGGAGGGATTTAAAATGAATGCAATTCCATATGTTGTAGAACAAACGAAATTAGGAGAACGTTCCTATGATATATACTCAAGGTTATTAAAAGACCGTATTGTTATTATCGGTTCAGAAATAAATGATCAAGTAGCGAGTAGTGTCGTAGCTCAATTATTATTTTTAGAAGCAGAAGATGCAGAGAAAGATATATTTTTATACATTAATAGTCCAGGCGGATCAACGACAGCAGGTTTTGCCATATTAGATACGATGAATCTCATTAAACCAGATGTACAAACGCTATGCATGGGATTTGCAGCATCATTTGGTGCATTGTTATTATTATCAGGTGCAAAAGGAAAACGATTTGCGCTACCTAACAGTGAAATTATGATTCATCAGCCGCTTGGTGGCGCACAAGGGCAAGCAACGGAAATTGAAATCACAGCAAAAAGAATTTTAAAGTTAAAACATGATATTAATAAAATGATTGCAGAAAAAACAGGGCAACCGATTGAAAGAGTAGCACATGATACAGAAAGAGATTATTTTATGACTGCAGAAGAAGCGAAGGCATATGGGATTGTAGATGATGTTGTTACGAAAAAATAGCAGAAAGCAGGCTAGAGAGTAAAGTATATTCTCTAGCCTGTTTTATTAATCTTTTATCCATTCATCGACTAACGCTTGATTCTTTTTAATCCATTTTCGTGCCGCTTCTTCGGGATCTTTCGTTTTATTTAACTCGACCATTAATGTACCAAGTTGTTCATCGTTCATTTTCCATTTGTCGAAGTATTTTATGATATCCGGATGATCTTTTTCGAAACCTTTACGAACGGAGTAATAAATGTCATCTTTTTCACCATATACTTTCTTAGGGTCTTTTAAATATTTTAAGTCAAATTCTGAAAAACCCCAATGTGGATTCCAAAGCGTAACAGCGATTGGTTTCTTTTTCGTATATGCTTTTTTTAGTTCACTCATCAAAGCAGCTTCAGAAGATTGGACAAGTTTTAGCTTTATATCATATTCCTTCATCGCTTTATTCGTTAAGTTCATAAGACTGCTGCCAGGTTCAATTCCGACAATTTTATTATCTAGTTCATCTTTATGTGCATTTAGATCTTCAATGCTGTTTATGTTTTTCACATAAGAAGGGACAACTAAACCTAGTCCGGTTCCTTCATACCATTTTGATTTTAAGACAATATCATCTTTATAACGATCATTTAGTGGTTTATCCGTAACGGGTAGCCATACTTCTAAATTAGCATCAACATCACCGCGAGCAACACCAGTCCAAATTGCCGCTTTTTCTAAATACATGAGTTCAACTTTGTAGCCTTTTTGTTCTAGTAGTACCTTCCACATGTTTGCAGTTGCAATATTTTCTTTCCAACTTGTTACACCAAGTTTAATTTTTCCTTTCGAATTTGCATTTGTTGCATTACATGAAGTGAAAATCATAGTAATAAATAATGCAAGGCATATAAACCAAATTTTCTTTCGCATCGAAAACCTCCTAAGAAACGTTTGCCTCTTTAAATAAATGTATAAGTAAGCATTCTTATTATGAACGGAAAAAAGAATTTTAAAGAAATCTTATAAATGTTATTTTTATGTAATATTTCTTTGCAAAATCGCAACACTATGTGAATAGATGGGTAGAAAAGGAGTAGTGACATGGATAATACAAAGGTACGTGTTGAAAACGTAACAAAAGTATTCGGGAAACATCCGCAAAGAGCGCTTACCTTATTAAAAGAAGGAAAAAGCAAATCGGAAATTTTGAAAGAGACAGGAATGAACGTTGGTGTGAAAAAAGCAACGTTTGAAGTATACTCTGGAGAAATTTTCGTTATTATGGGTTTGTCAGGTAGCGGGAAATCTACGTTAGTTCGTATGTTAAATCAATTAATTAAACCGACAGCGGGCCATATATACATAGATGGTGAAGATATCGCGACGATGGGCAAGGAAGAATTACGGAGAGTAAGAAGAACGAAAATGAGCATGGTATTTCAGAAATTCGCTCTATTCCCTCATCGTACCGTTTTGCAAAATGTTGCATATGGGTTGGAAATACAAGGAGTTCCAGTAGAGGAACGAGAGAGAAAAGCGTTAGAGTCCTTGAAGTTAGTTGGATTAGACCATCATAAAGATAATTATCCAAGCCAACTGAGTGGTGGTATGCAACAGCGTGTCGGCATTGCGAGAGCGCTTACGAATGATCCGGATGTTTTACTTATGGATGAGTCATTTAGTGCATTAGATCCACTGATTCGAAAAGAAATGCAAGATGAACTGTTAGAATTACAAGATAAAATGGAAAAAACAATTATTTTTATTACGCATGATTTAGATGAAGCCCTTCGAATTGGTGATCGAATTGCATTGATGAAAGACGGAGAAGTTGTCCAAATTGGAACGCCAGAAGAAATTATGATGAGTCCTGCCAATGAGTTTGTCGAGAAATTCGTGGCGGATGTGAATTTAGGAAAAGTAATTACAGCGGAATCTATACTAAAACGACCAGAGACTTTATTAATTGATCGTGGACCACGTGTAGCACTTCAAATTATGAGGAACGCCGGGGTTTCTACTGTGTATGTTGTTAATAAAAAGTATGAATTTTTAGGTATATTAACTGCGGATGATGCAAGTAAAGCCGTTCAAAAACAGTGGCCGATTGCCGATTTATTACTTAACGATATTCCGCACGTGTATTTAGATACTTTACTAGAGGAAACGTATGCAAAAATGGCAGAGATGAAATATCCGTTACCCGTAATTGATGAGAAGAAAAGACTTAGAGGAATCATTAAACGTGAAAGTGTCATTCAAGCTCTTGCAGGAAACATTGAGGAAGAGGTGAAAGACGATGAATAGTATTCCGCGTATTCCATTAGGGGAATGGGTTGATTCATTTGTTGCAAGTTTATATGAGCACTTTGAAGGCTTATTCCGAGGATTCTCTTATATTATTGGAGGATTCGTTGATTTACTCACTAATTTTTTAATAATAATACCGGCCATATTGATGATTATTTTACTGTGTTTCCTCATTTGGTACACAACGAGAAAAGTATCTTTAGTTATTTTTACACTGATCGGATTATTATTTATTTTAAATATTAACTACTGGGCACAGACGATGCAAACATTAGCACTCGTACTTACTTCCGTTATTATTTCAATTATTGTTGGAATTCCAATTGGGATATTAGCATCTCAAAATGAGCGTTTCTCAAAATTTTTAAAACCGACATTAGATTTTATGCAGACAATGCCGGCTTTCGTATATCTGATTCCTGCGATTACATTTTTCGGAGTAGGAGTAGTACCTGGGATTATTGCATCAGTAATCTTTGCAATGCCACCGACAATTCGTTTTACTGATTTAGGAATTAGACAAGTTCCAGAAGATTTAATAGAAGCAGCGAATGCATTTGGTTCAACCGCATCACAAAAATTATTTAAAGTACAATTACCACTCGCAACTGGAACGATCATGGCTGGTGTGAATCAAAGCATTATGCTTTCTTTATCTATGGTAGTAACAGCATCTCTTGTAGGAGCACCAGGTCTTGGGGTTGATGTATACCGCTCTGTAACACAAGTTAATATCGGAATGGGATTTGAAGCCGGACTAGCTATTGTTGTCATTGCGATTATATTAGACCGCATTACACAAGGATTTCATCAAAAAAGAAGATAAAAGGAAAACACACTTTATTATACAAAGTGTGTTTTTTTGTTTGAATAGATTACCTTCAGCTGATACAAAAACTTGGTTTTGTTGTTATTTCATTGATTTAATTCTTCGATGAATAACGATATGTTTATTTAATATAATAGCGACTTGAAAATCTCTTCTTAAGAAGAGGATTATGTGGTGGGAAAGTATAAGTAATAAAGTACATTTTTTGGAAATTATTAATTGGAATAGCGAATATATTAGGAGACAGTGACGTCATGTAAATAGATATTATTTTGGAAGAAATGATGAGAGGAGATGCTATTTTGTCTAAAAAGAAAAAAAGTAATGATACCTTGGCAATAGGCGTCGGTATAGGGGTTGTAATCGGTGTAGTCCAAGGTTATTTTACAAATAATTTAGTAATCGGAATTGTGATTGGGATTGTAATTGGAGTTGTGGTTTTGAAGAAAAAATGAGCTGTAAATTCAATTCAAAATTGTTGCATTAAAAGAATGAATTTTCGGAATATAAATCCTATTTTTCCTTTTTTTATGATATTATATATAAAAAGGATGGTGATGGATATGTCAACAAATAATCAAGAAGAACAAAATTGCTTCATTTGTGAAAAACATAAAGGAAATATTACAGTTCCAGGTGGAGCTATTTACGAAGATGAACTCGTTTACGTTGGACATGTCCACTGGGATAGCGAAGAAACGTATCTTGGTTATGTAATGATAGATATAAAAAGACATGTACCTGGTCTTGCTGAACTAACAGATGAAGAAGCGAAAAGGTTCGGACTTATATCAAGTAGAGTAAGTAAAGCACTAAAAGAAAGTGAAGGTGCAGAACATATTTACACTTTTGTTTCAGGAAATGGTGTACCACATATGCATATGCACATCATACCGCGTTATGCAAATACACCAAAAGAGTTTTGGTCACCGACTGAAGTAGCGAAATGGATGGGTGCGCCTTATGGTGACGCAGAAAAAATTAAAAAACTATGTGAAAGATTGCGAAAGTATATGGTGAGTGAATATGCATACAACAAATAATAAACAATATTTATGGGTTGGAAGTAGTGAAATGTGTTTAGATGAAGTTTCAGTAAAACAATATGGTGATATCGTGCTCGGTACATATGGTGGGAATATTAGTGCCGGAGCAAAAAAGAATGAAGATGGTGCGTTAGTTTGGTCAAATGGTGATTGGGAATTTGCAGCTATATTAGATGGACATAATAGTGCAGAAAGTGTTGATTTAGTAGTAAATACAATTCAAAAAGAATATGAAAATATAAAAGAAATGATGAATGAATCGATTGATACAGTATTTCGATCTATTGAAAATCATATTCTTACAATCTTACAATCTTCTTCATTTAAGGAAAAGTGCAAAAGAATTAAAGGTGAAACAGCTTGCTTACTATGTGTAAGAAAAGAAAACTACATATGGTGGTTATCTATCGGAGACTGTTTAGTGTATGTATTTCATGATGAATTACACAAATTAGGACAATACGCACTAAATCAACGTCATTTTTACGAATGGATTGGTAACGTAAATACTTTTGATTTACCTGTTCCTTGCTATTCATCAGGAATTCGTGAATTACGTACTGGGAACAATCGAATTGTAATGGTGACAGATGGGGTATTAGAATGCGGGGAACGTCGGTATGAAACTCCTGTAAATCTGTATAGTGATATGAATAGAAATAATAACGTACTTAAAGTAAATATCCATAATATTTTAGAACACGTTCACCAGCAATTAGGAAGAGATAGTGCGACGATTATTAGTTGGGACATAGAGAACAAAATGAGTGCTACGTATCCGAGTGATCAGCCGGAGAAAATAAAAGTAAGAAAATAAAAGGAGAGGTTTTTCTGTCAATTACCAAAATAACTCTATTAATTTTATGGGTACTATGTATATTCGTTTTTGAAAAAATAGCAAGAAAAAGATTAAACATCCCGAAACAAAAGGGATGGGATAATCAATATGTGAATAAAACACATAAATGGGGGAATAGAATTATTATTTTCTCTTATATAGTTGTTATTGCGATAAGTGCTTTTTTTCCAAACCGTATATTTATGGGGTATGTACCTCTTTTGTTTTTTATCACGTTATATGGATTTCAATCATATATGGAGTGGAAATATGATAAGGAATCACGCGAGTTCTTGATTTCATTATTTGCAGTTACAGGGCTAATAATAACTGGATTAATTATATATTTCTTTCTTTAATAAATTTTCAATTAAAGATTTAAAGGAGGAAAATAATGAATAGATCTGTATTGCGTGTAGAAGTCATTATTGATAATGGAGATAACTCAAAAGTGCTCGTTCAATGCGATGAAAATGAATCATTTTATCGTTTTCCAGGAGGCTCTATTGAATTTGGTGAAACAGCAAAAGAAGCGATAATAAGAGAATTAATGGAAGAATACGATTTGAAGATTGATGTTCAAGAGCTAGCTGTTGTAAATGAGCATATTTTCGAGTGAAACAACGAAAAAGGACATCATTGTACATTGATACATTGGGGAACTGTTAAAGAGAGAGTTACAAATGAAATAAGACATAAAGAATATGAGGATATTATATTAATATGGAGGAGCATAGAGGAATTAAAGGAGAAACCAACATACCCTGAAGGAATTGTAAGTTATTTAGAAGAGAATAAACGTAATATAGTCCACTTTATTACTAAAGATAAATAAGGTAATAGGAGGGGGAGCGATGGGTATTTCTACAATTTTGCTTATTATTATTGGACTTGGCATAGGTGGTTACTTTATAGAACAGTTTTTAAGAAGAAAATTAAATATTGAGAAAAGAGGCTTCTTTGGATATAAGCATGTGAATAGTTTACATGTAAAATTAGAAATAGGACTTATTATTATTTATGTAATAAGTAGTTGTTATTATATGTTTAAATTTGAAAACGCTAAAATGGCTTATGTCATGTTCACTTATTTAGGGATATCATGGACTTTAAGAGCATGGATGGAATGGAAATATGATAGAAAATCAAAAGAATATATACTTTCGATAACGGGAATGGTTTCTTTTATATTGATGCTCTCGATACTATTTTATTTCGTTCCACCAGCAACGTAAAACTTTAATAACGGAATGTAAGAGATATAAGGGGATGGGTTAGTTTGGATTTAGACTTAATTTTAAAATGGGCTGAAGAAAAATGTACAGAACAGTCACTACTAATAATAGGTATTAATGGCTGTGGCGGTGCAGGTAAAAGTACGTTAGCAAATAAAATAAAAAGTAATTTTTCAACTGTAACGATTGTTCATATGGATGATTTTTATTTACCATCTGCAAAGATTGTAAATGAAAATCCTACGAATAAATCAATTGGTGCAGATTTTGACTGGAAACGCCTTTTAAAAGAAGTTTTAAATCCGATTAGTAATGGACTAGAAGGGCGTTATAAGCATTATGATTGGGAAAAGGATTCTTTAGTTGGATCCCATATTGTTCCTGCCGGTGGTATTGTAATTATTGAAGGTGTATATGCAACACGTCAGGAGCTAGCGGGAATGTATGATTTAAAAATATGGGTGAATTGTCCTCGTGAAACACGTATAAAAAGAGGAATTGCTAGAGACGGGGAAGCTACGCGTGATATGTGGGAAAACAATTGGATGGTTGCTGAAGATATGTATGTAGAAAGTCATAAGCCACATGAATTTGCAGATTTTATTATTGATGGTACAAATAATGAGATAACTAATAAATAAGAAACCATTTACTACTAAATGGTTTCTTATTTAATTTAAGCATGTATTTAAGCATGTATTTTAGCTAATATCGATGTAATAAAATTTGTTTTATCCTCTGCATATTGATGTTTATCATTAGGATTAGCTTGTGAAAGTTGAATCTTCAATTGTTCATACTGTATACGAGCAGTTTTATTGTCTATTAAGTAATCTCGAAATTGTAATTGTTCTATTAAATATGTATTCCCTTGTTCATACATATGAATTTGATGAGTTCTTGGTTCACCTTTATTAAAATAATATCGTTCAGGCAGTACATCTTTTCTATATTTATAGTTTAGCAGTTCTAACTTGTTAATACAGTTTAAACCATCGTTATAATCTTCTAATTCGATTGCAATATCAATAATTGGCTTTGCACTTAATTGTGGAATAGCAGTACTACCAATATGGTGTATGGCTAAAATATGTTCGCCAATTTGTTTCTCAATGAATTGTTTCTCTTTCATAAACTCAAATTCCCATTCTTCAGTCCACGGAGTTAAAAACACTTTTCCATATGGTAAACCTAACATTTAATTCGCACCTCATTCAAAATGTTTTTTAAGTCTATTACATTTTCTTAAAGCTTCTCAAAACAAGATATTCCCACAATCTCCAAGGAAGAATTTTCTTTGCAAAGATCATAAATTTTACACCTTTACCGATTGGATAACGTAAATTCGTACGCTTAGACTCAGCAATTTCTACAATTTTATTAGCAACATCTATCGGATTACCAAATGTATCACTGCCGCTATTAATATGTTTTTGTATTTTACCCATATATTCTTTGTATGGAGAAGTAGTTTCAGATTGATTTTCTGCTAATTGTTTACCAACTTCCCAAATGTTCGTGTTATAAGAACCTGGTTCCACTAAAGCAACATCTATTCCACAAGATTTCACTTCTAAACGAAGGGATTCACTCCATCCTTCTAATGCATATTTGGAAGAAACGTAAGGAGATAGACCAGGGAATCCGACTTGACCACTAATGCTGCTTATATTAATGATTTTTCCGCTTTTTTGTTCTCTCATATATGGTAAAACAAGCTGAGTGATTGAAATAGCACCAAAAAGATTCGTTTCAAATTGTTTACGGTATTCTTCTACTGGAATTTCTTCTACAAAGCCACCATTTGCATATCCTGCATTATTAATAAGGAGGTCTACTCTGTTTATGTTTTTTAAAAATAATTGAAAGTTATGTATAGAGTTTTGATCGGTTACATCTAATTGTTGAATTTTAATGTTTTGCAGTAAGTTGAATTGAGTGGCCTGAGATAGTAAGTTCACTTGTTTTTCAAGGTTTCTCATTGTAGCGATAACTAAATAGTCTTTTTTTGCAAGTTCAATTGTTGTTAAAAGACCGAACCCACTTGAAGCTCCTGTAATAACCGCGATTTTTTTATTCATTGGTCGCTCGCTTTCTTTTTCTTTTATCATAACGAGTTATAAAAAGAAAATCTATTTTTCTTACATGCATTATGAAACCAATTTGTATGTAAAAAAGGGGATTATAGGAAATTAGCGTATATAGAGTAGTGTATATTAATATGATAATGAAATGAGGGAAGAGAGATGGCCCATGTGAAAGATGTATTAGCAGATCAGTTATTAGCGAATGCGAACGATCCTAGTTGGTATATTCCGTTTTCAGATGCAGTTAAGGGTTTATCTGAGAGGGAAGCTTTCTGGAAACCGAATGAAGAGAGTAATAGTATAGCTGAAATTGTACAACATTTACTGTATTGGAATTCTACGTGGCAAACTAGATATAAAGAATCGAATGTGAATGCTGTGCCCGCTATTGGAGATAATAACAAAAGTTTTATGCTTTCAAATAATCAAACTTTCGATGAATTACGAGAAAAACTACTAGAGAAACTGTTACTATGGCAAAATCTCATAAATGAAGAAAAGGTTGAAAGCGATGTAGTGGGATTTCCTGTTTCTGCAAAGTGGTGGGAAGTGCTAGCCAATGTAACTACTCATAATGCATATCATATCGGTCAAATTATTTACATCCGAAAATTACAGAAGAGTTTTGATGGTGAATAAGATAATAATTTTCAAATTAGGTGAACAAAAGTGGACAAAACGAGACTAATGTCTCATTTTGTCCACTTTTTTATTTTCAACATAGAGAGAAAACCTATTAAATCAAGGATTGGAAATTGGCACGGTACTTGCAATATAAAAGATGAACAAGAAAATAGGAGGGCTGAACATGTTAAAAACAACTGAAAGTAAAGGGAATGGAATTACGAAAGAACAAGCTCGCTGGATGTACGAAAAAATGTTAGAGATTCGTAAGTTTGAAGATAAGGTGCATGAATTATTCGCGCAAGGCGTTCTGCCAGGTTTCGTCCATTTATACGCTGGGGAAGAAGCTGTAGCAGTTGGTGTATGTGCCCACTTAACGGATAGTGACAGTATTACAAGTACGCATAGAGGACATGGACACTGTATCGCAAAAGGTTGTGATTTAAACGGTATGATGGCTGAACTTTTCGGGAAAGCGACAGGATTATGTAAAGGTAAAGGCGGATCCATGCATATTGCTGATTTAGATAAAGGAATGCTTGGTGCAAATGGTATTGTAGGCGGTGGTTTCCCGCTTGCTTGCGGCTCGGCATTAACAGCTAAATATAAAGGAACAAAAGATGTAAGTGTTTGTTTCTTCGGTGATGGAGCAAATAATGAAGGTACGTTTCATGAAGGGGTTAACTTAGCGGCGATTTGGAAGTTACCAGTTATTTTTATCGCTGAAAATAACGGTTACGGTGAAGCAACGACATTTGAATATGCTTCAAGTTGTGATTCTATTGCGGATCGTGCGAAAGCTTATAACATTCCAGGTGTTCAAGTAGATGGAAAGGATCTTCTAACTGTATATAAAGCTGCTGAAGAAGCAGTAGAACGTGCGCGTAATGGCGGTGGTCCAACAATAATTGAATGTATGACATATCGTAATTACGGTCATTTCGAAGGTGAAGCACAAACGTATAAAACTTCAGAAGAAAAAGAAGAACATTTAAATGAAAAAGATGCGATTGTGAATTTCCGTAAGCATTTAATTCATGAAGCTTTATTAACTGAATCTGAGCTTGTAGATATGGAAAAGGCAGTAGATGAAGCGGTTCAAAAATCAATTGAATTTAGTGAAAATAGTCCATATCCAGAGGATGAAGAGTTATTAAAAGATGTATACGTTTCTTACAAATAAGAGGAGGGTGAAAAATAATGACTAGAACAGTAAGTATGTCAACTGCAATTAATGAAGCGATGAAAATCTCAATGCGTCGTGATGAAAACGTAATTTTAATAGGAGAAGACGTTGCAGGTGGTGCACAAGTTGATCACTTGCAAGATGATGAAGCATGGGGCGGTGTTCTTGGTGTTACGAAAGGCCTTGTACAAGAATTTGGCCGAAATCGTATTTTAGATACACCAATTTCAGAAGCGGGTTACATGGGAGCAGCAATGGCAGCTGCGGCAACAGGACTACGTCCGATTGCTGAATTAATGTTTAATGATTTTATCGGTAGTTGTCTTGATCAAGTATTAAACCAAGGTGCAAAGTTCCGCTATATGTTCGGTGGTAAAGCGAAAGTGCCAGTTACAGTACGTACGATGCATGGTGCAGGTTTTAGCGCAGCTGCACAACATTCACAAAGTTTGTATGCGTTATTTACGAGCATTCCAGGTATAAAAGTTGTCGTTCCTTCTACTCCATATGACGCAAAAGGCTTATTATTAGCGGCAATTGAAGATGATGACCCAGTAATCTTCTTTGAAGATAAAACACTTTACAATATGAAAGGTGAAGTGCCAGAAGGTTATTACACAATTCCATTAGGTAAAGCAGATATTAAACGAGAAGGTTCTGACGTAACAATCGTCGCCATTGGAAAACAAGTTCATACAGCACTTGCGGCTGCTGAGCAATTAGCGAAAAAAGGACTTGAAGTAGAAGTGATTGATCCGCGTTCTTTATCACCACTTGATGAAGATACGATTTTAGCATCTGTTGAAAAAACAAATCGACTGATTGTTATTGATGAAGCAAACCCTAGATGTAGTATCGCAACAGATATTGCGGCAATTGTAGCGGATAAAGGATTTGATTTGTTAGATGCACCTATTAAACGAATTACAGCACCACATACACCAGTTCCGTTCTCGCCACCACTTGAAAAGTTATATTTACCAACGCCAGAGAAAGTAATTGAAACTGTATCAGAAATGATCGGAGACCAATCTTTATTACATGTGTAATGAAACGATGAGAAGGGAGAGAGAAATATGGCTGTAGAAGTTGTAATGCCGAAGTTAGGGATGGCGATGAAAGAGGGTATTATTACGAGCTGGAATATTAAAGCGGGTGATAATGTGGCAAAAGGAGAATTAATTGCTAGTATTAATTCAGAAAAAATTGAAACAGAGATAGAAGCACCAGCTGATGGAACTGTACTTGATATAGCTGTAAGTGAAGATGAGGGAGTTCCACCTGGCACTGTCATTTGCTATATCGGTAAGCTGAACGAAAAAGTAGAAATCAATGAAAGTATAAATGTTGTAGAAGAAAAAGCACCTAATCTAGAGCCTAAAAAGGTCCAACATCCAGAACCATATGCGAAAGAAGTGGCGAAGCAAAGAATCAAAATTTCACCTGTAGCGAAGAAAATTGCAAAGTCTGAAAATCTAGATATCAAAGCATTAGTTGGTACAGGCCCTGGCGGAAGGATTACAAAAGTAGACGTATTAAAAGCGATTGAAGAAAGAGTAACAATTCCAGAAGTACTTGAACAAGAAGAAAGTAAAGTAATTCCTGTTACTGGTATGCGGAAAGCAATCGCAAACCGTATGCATGCAAGTTTACAAAATAGTGCGCAATTAACATTAACGATGAAAGTAGATGTTACAGATTTAGTTGCTTTACATAAAGAAATAGCGGCAGTTGTACAAAAACGATACGATAACAAACTAACTATTACGGATTTCGTTTCTCGTGCTGTTGTATTAGCGCTTGGAGAGCATAAAGAAATGAACAGTGCTTATATGGATGATACAATTTATCAATTTGAACATGTTCATTTAGGCATGGCAGTCGCATTAGAAAAAGGATTAGTCGTTCCAGCTATTCGCTTTGCTAATAATCTATCTTTAGTAGAGTTATCTAAACAAATTAAAAACGTTGCACAAAAAGCAAGAGAAGGTAGTTTAAGTAGTGATGATATGCAAGGGACAACCTTTACAATTAGTAATTTAGGTAGCTTCGGTATTGAATATTTTACGCCAGTATTAAATACACCTGAAACTGGTATTTTAGGTGTAGGTGCAATTGAACATGTTCCAGTATATAAAGGGAAGAAAATAAAAAAAGGCAGTATGTTACCTTTAAGTTTAACATTCGATCATCGTGTATTAGATGGTGTACCAGCAGCTGCATTTTTACGCACAATTAAACGTTATTTAGAAGAACCTGTAACAATTCTTTTATAAAGAGAAGGTGAGAGAATGAGTAAACTAGTCGTTATTGGTGGCGGACCTGCTGGCTATGTAGCGGCAATTACCGCAGCTCAAAATGGAAAAGATGTCACTCTTATTGATGAAGCTGATCTTGGCGGGACTTGTTTGAATGTTGGGTGCATGCCTACAAAATCATTGTTAGAAAGTGCAGAAGTGCATGACATTGTGAGAAAAGCGAATCATTATGGAGTTACACTCAATAATGGAAGTATATCAATTGATTGGAAGCAAATGCAGGCGAGGAAATCACAAATCGTAACGCAGCTCGTTCAAGGAATTCAATATTTAATGAAGAAAAATAAAATAAAAGTTATACAAGGTAAAGCGAAATTTGAAACGGATCATCGTGTGCGAGTTATATACGGTGATAAAGAAGATGTAGTAGATGGAGAACAGTTCATTATAGCGGCAGGTTCAGAACCGACTGCATTACCCTTTGCTCCATTTGACGGAAAGTGGATTTTAAATAGCAGCCATGCAATGTCCATAGATTATATACCAAAATCATTATTAATCGTTGGCGGTGGTGTAATAGGATGCGAGTTTGCAAGTATTTATAGTCGTCTTGGAACAAAAGTTACGATTGTTGAAATGGCGCCGCAATTATTACCAGGTGAAGATGAAGATATCGCACACATTTTAAGAGGGAAACTAGAAAATGATGGTGTAGAAATATTTACAGGAGCAGCTTTAAAAGGATTAAATAATTATAAGAAGCAGGCTTCATTTGAATATGAAGGAAGTATCCAAGAAGTTAATCCAGAATTTGTTCTCGTTTCTGTCGGCCGAAAACCACGTGTACAACAATTAGATTTAGAAAAAGCAGGCATTCAATATTCAAATAAAGGAATTTCTGTGAATGAACATATGCAAACCAATGTATCACATATTTACGCAGCAGGCGATGTGATTGGTGGAATCCAGCTTGCTCACGTTGCCTTCCATGAAGGAACTACGGCAGCATTACACGCGAGTGGAGAAGATGTAAAAGTAAACTACCATGCTGTACCTCGCTGTATATATACAGCTCCAGAAATTGCTAGTGTCGGTTTAACAGAAAAAGATGCAAGAGAGCAGTACGGTGACATACAAATTGGAGAATTTCCTTTTACAGCAAATGGAAAAGCGCTTATTATTGGAGAACAAACGGGTAAAGTAAAAGTCATTGTGGAACCTAAATATCAAGAAATTGTAGGGATTTCTATTATTGGTCCACGTGCAACCGAACTGATTGGACAAGGAACTGTAATGATTCATACAGAAGTTACTGCCGATATTATGAGAGATTATATTGCAGCGCATCCTACTTTATCTGAAGCGATTCATGAAGCGCTATTGCAAGCGGTAGGACATGCTGTACATGCTTAGATGGAAATATAATAAACCACTATTCTCTAAATGAATAAGAGAATAGTGGTTTGAATTTTTACAGAAAAAATTGAATATCCTATTATTTTTTTACGTCAATCGCTGAAGTAATATCGTTCCAATCAGCAGCTAAATTAGCAGTTTTACCGTACCAATCCGCATGTTTGAATACAACACCTTTTCCATAGCCTTGTGTTGAAGTATGCTCCCAAAGTGTCGTTGAATAACTTGCTGAAGGTGATGCTGTACTTACAGAGGAAATTCTGTCGTTCCAGCTAGATGGTAAGTTTTTAAAGCCGCTGCTCCAGTAAATATATTGGCCACCTTTATCTTTATGTTCATAAAAATCAGTACTACCAGCACCGCTACCTAAAGGATTAATTTTATTTTTAAGTACTTTTTTATCCTTTTCAATATAAGCATCTAATGTTTCGCGGCTAGTAAAACCATAAGCTAGCCAATCTCCATTTTCATTTTGCTCTGGTAATACCATAGTAATTTGGATATCTTTCTTATCCTGATCACTTAATTTTGTAAGTGAATTAACATTCTGTTCATCCACTTTTAAATAATCAAAAGACTTAATTGTGTTACCTTTTTCTTCAGCACTTGCTACCCCTAGTCCTCCAGTTAATGCAAATCCCGCTACTAATGTACCTGCTACTAATTTCTTCAACATATAACCATCCCTTTTTGTTTAGATTTTGTACATGTGAATCTTTGTACTAGTAAAATGTATTCTAATTATCTACTATTGTAAATATTCTGAAGTTTTAGAAATAAAAGGCGGAATATTTACAGTTTTGCATTTTTTCTTTAGAAAAAATAGTTATTGGAATGATATAATAAATAGATGTATCGCTTTTGTTGGATGTTAAAATGTTTTAGGAGGGAAGCTATTGAAATATTTCAATAAAGATTGGTATAAAGAAATGCAAGTGTCTGGATTTTTAATTTTTTCAGAAACAGTAGAAGAATGGGAAGAGATGTTGCGAGAGAGCGAAAAGGTAGGAATAGATTATAAGCAAAGTTTGAGAGAAGACGTGGAAGAAAAGAAAGAAGATTTATTAAAGTTCCTCCCTAAATCACTGCATCCATACATTCATGACAATACAATTAATTCAGAATACCCAACGGAAAAATTAAAGAGACTTATGCTTGAGTGGACAAAAGATTATGAGAAAAGAATGAATGATTTAGAGCAAGCCTATATAGATAATTATAAGTCTATAAAAGAAAAGCTCGCGCAGAATGTCGTTCAACTACATGAATACTCACTACATGACAGTGTAGTCAAATCAGTGGAGAGAAAATCAGAATCTACGCTAATTATAACTTTAGATTGCAGTGGTACTTTCAGTGAATTTGATAAACTACAAGTAACTTTTACAGGAGTAACGAAATGTTCTATTCCGGAAAATTTTGAAGGTTCTTGGTGGTTAAGTCATGAAATAGATCTTGCTGGAGAGGGTTTTGAACTAGGGGTTTTATTTGACTATCCATTTAGAGAAGTAACGATTTGCGCAGCCGATGTATTACTTGAAGAGAGATAATTTTGCATGGAGTATTACAAATGTTTGACAGGATACAGAAATAAAGTTATTGTAGATATATGAAGTCTACAATAGGAGCTGTACTATGAAATATTCTAAAGCTACAAATTATGCTCTTCATACAATGCTTTTTCTGGCAAAGGCAACACCCAATAAGTTAGTTAGCGTTCACCAATTAGCAGAAATGCAAAATGTTTCATCAACGTACTTGTCTAAAATACTAACTAAGTTAACAAAGGAAGGGATGATACATTCATCATCTGGTCCAAAAGGTGGTTATTCGCTTAGTCATAATTGGGAAGATATTTCATTTTTAGATATTATACATGCGATTGAAGGTAAAACATCATTGTTTGAATGTTGTTTACATGAAAAACCTGGATGTTTAATTAATGAAGCAATGCTCGCAGCAGAAGAGAAAATGGAAGAAGAGTTACGAAATCAAAAAATTGTAGATCTTGCGAAAAAAATAAAAGTGGATTTTTAATCCGCTTTTATTTTTAAAGATATTAAAGATAAAAGAACTCTTTAATATCTTTAATTATAGTTAAATTTATTCATTCATGGAGGATATTTGCTTATGAAATATATAGACTGTGCAGTAATAGGTGCAGGACCAGCCGGACTTAATGCGAGTTTAGTTTTAGGAAGAGCTCGTAAACAAATAGCGTTATTTGATAATAAAACGAATAGGAATCGTGTAACACAAAATTCTCACGGATTTATTACGCGTGACGGGATTAAACCTGAAGAGTTTAAGGAAATAGGATTAAATGAATTGATGAAGTATCCATCAGTTCATTATTATGAAAAAGCAGTTGTAATGATAACAAAACAATCCACTGGTTTATTTGAAATTGTGACCAAAGATCACACGAAATATTTGGCAGAAAGAGTTTTATTAGCGACGGGTATACAGGAAGAATTCCCATCTATTCCTAATGTTCGAGAATACTATGGGAAAAGTTTATTTAGCTGTCCGTATTGTGATGGATGGGAATTAAAAGATCAACCGCTCATTATTATTTCTGAAAACGAAGATTATACGTTGCATATGACAAAATTAGTTTATAATTGGTCTACCGATTTGGTAATCGCAACAAATGGTAATGAGCTAAGTCAAGCTATTATGGATGAACTGTCTAATAAAAATATACCTGTTATTACAGAACCTATACGTGCACTACAAGGCGAAGAAGGTTATTTAAAAGAAGTAGAGTTTTATTCAGGTTTACGGATTGAAAGGGCTGGAGGATTTATAGTACCTACTTTCTTTAGACCAAATCAATTTATAGAACAACTTGGTTGTGAGTTGCAAAGTAATGGAACTTTTGTAATTGATGATTTTGGACGTACTTCAGAAAAAAATATTTACTTAGCAGGAGAAACAATGATTCAAGGACCATCCTCATTAATTATTGCTGCATCACATGGGAATAAAGCAGCAATAGCTATTAATAGTGATATTACAGATGAGCGGTTCTAACTAGAAAATGATATGAAGAAGGAGAGATGATGATGAATAACTTTTGGAATGATCGATATAAATCAGATGAATATTTTTACGGGGAAGAACCTAATACATTTATTAGAGAACAAGCATTTCGTTTAGCAAATCATAATAAAGTAATAGCTTTCGCAGAGGGAGAAGGTAGAAATGCTATATTTCTAGCAAGACAAGGACATAAAGTGACAGCTATTGATTACTCGGAAGATGGATTAGAAAAGACAAAAAAATTGGCTATGAAGCATAACGTAGACGTACACACAAAAAAAGTAGATTTATTAGCTGATAGTTTGCCAGTAAATGAATATGATGCGGCAATTATGGTATTTGGACATTTTCATAATGATCATCAAAAAATGATATTAGATAAAATGATACAAACGATAAGGCCTGGTGGATTAATAATGTTTGAAGTTTACTCCAAAAAACAAATCAATTATGGTACTGGTGGGCCAAAAGATATTGATATGCTGTATGATCCAATTGATATTCTTACTTGGTGTGAAGAACATGAGGTAATTCATTTCTTTAATGGGGAACAAGAGCGAGTTGAAGGGAAAGGGCACACTGGTTTAGCTGATGTAATTCAAGTTGTTATTAGTAAATCAATGTAAATGTTAATGAAAAATAGATACATGAGTGTAAAAAGACCAGTCATTTAAGACTGGTCTTTTTATTTAGATACTAAATGATCCAGCTTCCAATATGTATCTGTTAACGGTGCAGCTTTGCTATCTATGTATAGATACATATTATTTAAATCTTTTGGTGAAGTTTTCAGTTCAAATACAACGTCAGTAGTTAAAGAGAATTCGTGTGGAACATTTTTATAGTGCTCGTCATATATCGGATGTGCTTCACCTTCATATTTCTGACCAGTTTTTTCATCTTGTATGAAATATTTTATTTCCGAAAGATCAGTAGTTTGTCCATCGTCTCGAACATTATTAATCATAACACGAGTAGTAATGCGCCGTTCTTTGTCTATTTTTTCAAACTTTGCATTTTCAACAGTTGCTCTATAGTATTCGTTTTTAACTATTTCACCATAGCGCATTGCATTCTTTTCAAGAGCGCCCTTTTCTTGTTTTGGTGCAGTATTCCCATTACATCCTGCCATTAGTCCTGTAAATAATAGTGCTGTACAAGTTACTTTAATTATAGATTTCATAGTAATTCCTTTCTGTGTTAAAAAGTAAAACATAGGAATAATTTTACATCAATAGGAAGATAAATGGAAGTGTGTTTGTGGAATATGTAAATATACATTTATTTCGTTATCCAGTTAAGAGAATAGAAAGAGGGAAAAAGCTGAATAAAACGGAGTGAATAAGAATTGAAAATATTGTAAAGCGGAAGAGACATGCATATAATTAAAATAAGGATAAGATTTCAGAATCTTCAATAATGGCGGTGAACACATGTTTACTGAAGAGCGTAGAGAGAAAATTTTAGAGTTACTTAAGAAAAATGGAAGGGTAATTGCAAAGGATCTTGCGGAAAGTTTCGATATGTCTATCGATTCTATAAGAAGAGATTTGTCTATTATGGAGAAGGATGGCTTGTTAAAAAGAACACACGGAGGTGCAATTGAACTTGCTAGAGTAAGGAATTTAGCTGCCAAGCCATTGAAACGTTATAGTAATGGTTCTGTATATGAAGATGCAATTGCAAAAATCGCAGCTTCTTATATACAAAAAGGAGATTCCGTTTTTATTGGTGGAGCTTCTATTCATTATGCCATGTTAAAATATTTACCTGAAACATCATTTACAGTTATTACGAATGCTTTAGAAATTGCTAGTACGTTACGGGAATATAAGAACATTGATACGTACTTAATTGGTGGAATGGTGAAACCATCAGGAAATATGACAGATACACTTGCCTCAGAGTTGATAAGTAGATTTTCTATTGATCTTAATTTCTCTACAGGTGGTGGCATTTCATTAAACGGTATAAGTACTGCAACACCGGAAGTTGCTTTTTTTAGTAAAACAGTAAGTAAGATTGCTAGAAGAAATATTTGTTTAGCTCCTCATAATAAACTTGGAATAGACTACTTTATAAAAGGAGAGTCACTGATTGAAATCGACCTTATAATAACAGATTCGGAGGCTAGTAAAGAAACGATTCAAGAATTTGAGAAACAAGGTAAAGAAATTATAATAGCATCAATAGACTGCATTTAAAAGGAGTTTAACATGATTATAAAAAGGCAAGAGTTTCACATAAATGGATTAGTTTATACAATTCGTTCTGCAGCTGAAACAGATGCGGAACAGTTATCGGAAATTAGAGTTCAGATCGATGGAGAAACTGAAAATATGGATAGAGAAGCTGGAGAGGGATTTATAGATAAGATAGGATTCCAAAACATAATAAAAACAGATAGTGAAGAGAGTAAGAATCTGTTTTTAGTTGCAGAAGTGCATAATCGAATCGTTGGATTTTCAAGATGCGAAGGCTCAAATTTGAAGAGATTATCTCATAAAGTAGAATTTGGCGTTTGTATTTTAAAAGAGGTTTGGGGATATGGAATAGGTAAGAGTCTATTGCAACAATCTATTCATTGGGCTGATGAAAATGAGATTAAAAAGATATCATTACAAGTATTAGAGACAAATGAAAAAGCCATTCAGCTATATAAAAAATTAGGTTTTGAAGTAGAAGGTATTTTAAAAAATGATAAAAGGCTGTCGGATGGGAAGTATTATAATACGGTAGTAATGGGAAGGTGTATTTGAGTCTGTTCATAAAAGAGGTGAAAATATATGTTTTACAGAAGAAAGTACTATATAGTAAAGAATGAATTTGTAGAAATATTTAATGAGCATTTTAATAACACGAATTTACCTAATCAGTTAAAGTATGGTTCCAGGCTAATAGGACGCTGGATGAAAGATAATAAGAATAGTACGAGCGAAGTGTTTGCCATATGGGAATATGATAGTTATGAACAGTATAAAGAAATAGAATCAAAGATTAGAAATGACGAGAAGCATGCTAGAAGAATACATGAATGGTATGAAAAGCATGGCGGAAGAGAATATGTTTTACAGGAGTACATAGTAGAGATGAAAAATGAAGAGTTAGTATGTACTATAAAGTGATAGAGAGGTGAGAGATGGTGGGAATGAAAACAAAATTATATTTTAGTGTAGCAGCTACTATTTTATTTGCAATAGCCGTAATTATTTTCTTTATAAATGGTAATCCACAAATGTGGTTTTGGTTATGTATTTTCTTTGCGTCCATTGTACAAAACATAGTGCTACTAAAAAAGAATAAAGAAGCGCATTAAGATATTCAAATTATTAACATATTTGTGTCGTCTTTCTAGTTTTGTTGAAAACGCTTTTATTCAGTTTTATAATAAAAGTATGTTTTTACAAATCTCCAAAATAATGAATAGGGAGATGATACAATGCTAGCTTCACCGTTTTACTTACATACATGGAAAAAGTTTGTTGATGAAGGTGTCCTTGATTCGAACCGTATAAACGAAAGAATTTCAGAGTCATGGTATCGATGTAAACAAGCAAATGTGAATCCTCATATGAATAAAGGTCAGAAAATTTTGTCTTCTAATATTTTTCAAGACCAAAAGAAAAAGAGTGAAATCTTCTTAGATATAGCAATACCTCAAATACAAAATATGAGAAAAACCATTGATGAACTGCAAATGATGGCATTATTAATCGATCCAGACGGTTACGTTCTATCGTTAAGTGGAAATAAACAAACGTTGCAACGAGCGAAACAGATTAATTTCATTGAAGGTGTGAAATGGACGGAAGCGGCTGTTGGTACAAATGCGATAGGAACAGCGCTTGAGATTGAAGAGGCTATTATGATAAGTGGTACAGAGCATTATTCTGTCGCATCTCATAGCTGGAGCTGTGCGGCTGCCCCCATTCATAACGATGATGGGAAATTAATTGGTGTTCTAGATTTCTCCTGTCCAATTGAATTTTCGCATCCATATATGCTCGGAATGGTAACTTCGATTGCACATGCGATTGAACGTGAATGTAGTATTCGAGTACATCAAAATGAACTGCATTTAATCCATCGTTTTTTAGATGTAATTGATAGTGATGAACAAGTTGTAATTTGTAATCATCGTGATGTTATCGTTTCTGCGAGCAAGAGGGTTCGGGAACGAGTATGTAATTGGTCACGAATGAAACTTGCAGATTTAATGCACTATGGATTGAAAACTAAATTAGAAGTTCCAGTATACAGTAATAATAGAATGATTGGGAAATGTATTTATGTAAAGGAAAATAAACAAGTAAAATCATTTTCGACGTCCCCATTTATAAATGGCATCACTTTTCCTGGAGTAATTGGGACAAGTAGTGCATTTCAACATACATTAGAAGAAATTAAGCTTGTATCACCAACTGACGCAAGTGTATATGTTTGTGGTGAAACAGGTGTAGGAAAAGAATATGTAGCGAGAGCGATTCATGAAAATAGTCCAAGAAAAAATGGTCCTTTTATAGCTGTTAACTGCGGTTCATTACCGAAAGAATTAATGGAAAGTGAATTGTTCGGTTATGCTGAAGGAGCGTTTACAGGTGCACGGCGCCAAGGATATAAAGGGAAATTCGAACAAGCAGACAGAGGAACAATATTTTTAGATGAAATTGGTGAAGTGCCACCAGAGATGCAAATCGCATTATTGCGTGTTTTACAAGAACGAACAGTAACCCCAATTGGCAGTTCAAAAGAGGTACCGGTAAATATTCGTATTATTACTGCGACACATAAAGATTTATTGCGATTAGTAGAAGAAGGGAAATTTCGTCAAGATTTATATTATCGTTTACATGTTTATCCACTATATGTTCCATCGTTAATAGAAAGAAAAGAGGATATTCCGTACTTCATACAACAATTTTGTGAACGAAAGAATTGGAATATTGTATTTCCAAAAAGTATTTGTAATCAATTTGCGCTGCATACATGGCCCGGAAATATTCGGGAATTATTAAATGTATTAGAACGCATATACATTTTGTCGCAAGGACGGGAAATATGCGAAAAACAAATCTCTTTTTTATTACAAACAATGATGGGAAATCAACATCAGCTTGAATTGCAAACAGAAAATAAAACAGAAAATACATTGAATTTCCGTGAAAAAATACAGCGTGATAGTATGATTGAAGCGCTAGAAAAGACGAATGGAAATGTTTCGTTAGCTGCAAAACTTCTAGATGTACCTCGAAGTACATTTTATAAACGAATGCAAAAATATAAGTTATAAAGTAGATTTTTGTAATCTACTTTTTCTTTATGGGCTCATGTTCTGTCGGAATGTGCGCTTACCGGGGAAATAATAGAATAGTTAGAAATTAATTTCCGAAAGGGGTACTTATGTGAAGTATATTGAAATTGGCATCGGAAATAAGTGGTTCGTTCGAACAGAAACTGAAAATAAAGATGGAACTGAATTTGAAGAACGAGGAATTATAAAACCTATTTATTTTGAGTCGTTATATGTACGAATATGGTTTCGGAAAACGTGTTTAATTTTAGATACGAAAGAAGGATTTAAAAAGGTTAAAAAGAGGAGGATTGAATATAAATTTATTTTTGGAATTGTAAGTAGACCGAATGAAGAAAAAGTACGCTAGTTGGCACCTGTAATTTAAGGAGCTATCAATATACAACTGATGAACCAATACCGCGATTTCTTAAAATAGATTACAGTATTACACTCGATGTAATTTCGTCATGAAAACCTCTTAAAGAGTGTGAAATGTTTGAATGGAGAGGAAGCTATTCGTCTTCAGTTGTGCTTATTGTTTTTAGGAGAATACCATATTTTAAACCGACTAACTTTTTAGATGTGTATGCAATTGAAGCACTAGAACGTTTTATAATCGCATATGAAGGAACGATTGAATAAACCATTACTTAACATTTGGGGTAATGGTTTATTTTTATGAAGATTTCTCGTTAAATATTTCAGTAATTGGGGATTTATCTTTCTTATCTTGATAGAAATGTGGCGGTACCCCTTAAGGTAATGATAAAAAAATAGGAGAGATTATTATAAAAGATTAAATTTTCAGAATTATTATTGAATTTTTTAGTAATATGTGTTAATCTTCTATCAATCGCAAATGTGAAGTTTAGACTTCGTGTTTTCGATTGATAGAAGTTTTAAATTCATTTAGGAAGGATGACATGTTTGGATCTGAAAAAAATTATTCAACAGGAATATAATCAACTTTCTAAAGGTCAACAAAAAGTTGCTAAATATTTATTAGAACAACCAGGCGAATTTGCTGTTAAATTAGCAAGTGAGATTGGTGAGCAAGTTGGAGTCAGTGAAACAACGGTGATTCGTTTTTGTTACTCTATAAAACTATCGGGATTTTCTGAACTTCAAAAAATGGTTCGGGAGCAACTGCTTTTAATGCAAAGCAGTCTTGGACAATACTTTTCTAGCAAACTCGAGTTAGCTGAACAACCTCATTTTTATGCAAAAGTCATGGAACGAGATTGTCAATATATACAACAAACAATCAATAATATTGATGAAAATGAGATTGAACAGGTTGTTGATCAATTAATAAAAACGGAGAAAATCTATGTTTTAGGGTTAAAATCTTCTTTTTCTGCAGCTAATTGGCTTACAATGACTCTTGGTTTAGTGAGGGGAAATGTTCAAATTCTTCATCCGGAAACAAACGATTTGCTTTGTACTTTAAGCGAGATGGATCATCGATCAACTTTAATTACTATTTCGTTTCATCGTTATTTGAAAGAAACAATTAAAGTGGCTGAGATGGCTAAGGAGCAAGGAGCTTTTGTGATTGGAATTACTGATTCACCACTTGCTCCAATTAGGGAATATGCAGATGCTATTTTTTCCATGTATTCATCTGAGAGGTCAACGATTGATGCTACTCCGGTACTGTTTTCGTTTTTGAATGCTATTGTTGCCGGTGTTTCTATCAAAGATAAAGAGCGATTTGAAAAGCGTAAGGACCGATATGAAAAGCTGAATGGAGATTACTTTTTTGTATAAAGTGAGGAGAAGAAAAATTGAAGGAATATATACAAGAACTTAAGTCGACGATTGATTCAGTCTACGAATACTTACATAATCATCCAGAAATTAGTTGGAAGGAATATAAAACAACGGCATATATCCAACGTTTTTTACAAGAACGGGGCTTTATTGTGCAAACCTTTGATGATTGTCCAGGTCTTGTCAGTGAGGTAGGAACCGGAGACTTTTGCATTGCTTTACGTACAGATATGGATGCGCTCTGGCAAGAGGTTGATGGTCAATTTCAAGCGAAACATTCTTGCGGTCACGATGCACATATGGCCATAGTTCTTGGTACAATGCTTTTATTTCAAAAGTTAGATGTTTCCACTGTTAAACTTAAATTCATTTTTCAACCTGCGGAAGAAAAGGGAACAGGCGCATTAAAAATGATTGAAAAAAACGTGTTGGATGATGTGCATTTTTTATATGGTGTTCACCTTAGACCAATTCAAGAATTACAAGATGGTCAAGCTATACCTGCAATTTATCATGGGGCAGCAAAATTTATAGTAGGTGAAATCCATGGTGAAGATGCACATGGAGCACGACCACATCTGGGGCAAAATTCGATTGAAATTGGGGCTTCTATAATTAATGAAATGAAAAGCATTCATTTAGACCCGATGGTGCCTTACACCGCGAAAATGACAAAGTTCTATGCCGGGAGTGAGGCAGGAAATATTATTCCAGGTAAAGCATCATTTAGTATAGATTTGCGTGCGCAAACAAATGGAGTCATGAATGAACTTACCGAAAAAATCGAGAATATTGTTAAGAGTATGGAAAAGATTTATGGGGTTGAAATTGAGCTAGAAACAAAAGCGAGTGTAGCTGCCGCTGAGGTAAATAAAGAAGCTCAGCATTTCATGAAAAAAGCGATTGTGGAATCCTTAGGTGAACAACTGCTTCGAGAGCCTATAATTACTTCAGGTGGGGAAGATTTTCATTTTTATACGTTAAAAAATCCAACCGTTAAAGCAACTATGTTGGGATTAGGGTGCGATTTGCAGCCAGGACTTCATCATCCGCAGATGACCTTTAATCAAAATGCTATATATACTGGTATAGAAATTCTAGCAAGGACAGTATTAAATACAATAAAAGCATATAAAACGGGGGAGTTAGCGTGAATTCACCAATTGAAATACGTGAATTAAACAGTTATCACGAGATGAAGTTTGTGCAAAATCTTGAAAAAGATGTATGGAATATGGAACCAATTCCTCTTCACCAAACAATTACAGCTTCCCAAAATGGAGGTCTTTTACTAGGAGCTTTTATAAATGAGGAAATGATTGGATTTTGCTACAGTTTTCCTGGTTTTCTTGAAGGACAAAACTATCTATGTTCCCACATGCTTGGTATTCATCCAAGTCATCAAGGAAAAGGAGTTGGAGTTAGACTAAAACAAGTTCAAAAAGAACTTGCTTATGAAAAGGGATATAACTTAATCACATGGACGTATGATCCACTTGAAACACGAAATGCTTATTTAAATTTATCGAAGTTACGTGCTTTTTGTTCTACATATATGGAAAATTGCTATGGAGAAATGGAAGATAACTTGAATCGGGGACTTCCTTCGGATCGTTTTAAAGTTGAATGGTGGATTAATAGTTCTCATATTTCTAAACGGCAAGAGGATTATATGAAACAAGCGCAACATATTTTTCAGTGGATACAATCGAAGAATCATTTGCCAAAACTTATAAATATTGAGCAAGGTCTACATTGTATTGCTACTATGGATCAACCTATATTAGTACCGGTACCATCTAGCTTTCAACAAGTGAAAAATAAAGATTATGAACTTGCAATTGATTGGCGTTTTAAAACGAGGGAAATCTTTCAAACTTTATTTTCATATCAGTATGTTGCTGTTTCATTAATAAAAGATACTAATGAACTTGTGCACTATTATGTTTTTGTCAAGCAACAAGACTTAGAGAAGAACGGAATTATGAGAAGGATTCAATAGCGGAGGATAAAAATACACTTATACTTATCTAAATATAGAGGGGGAAATGAAAAATGATAGTAAAAGAGATTATTTTACGACGTATAAAAATGCAATTGAAAGCGCCGTTCACGACAAGTTTTGGAACATTCCAAGACAAAGAGTTTCTCTTGCTTGAAGCGAAGGATGAAAACGGTATTAGCGGATGGGGAGAATCGGTTGCATTTCATTCGCCCTGGTATAACGAAGAAACTCTAAAGACAAATTGGCATATGTTAGAAGATTTTATTATTCCTAGTATACTCAATAAAGAAATTGAACATCCACAGGAAGTATTTGAATGCCTATCATATATTCGTAAGAACAATATGGCAAAGGCTGCTATTGAGGGTGCTATTTGGGACTTATATGCAAAGCAAAAAGGAATTCCGCTCGCATTCGCCCTTGGTGGAGAGAAGAAAGCAATAGAAGTTGGGATTAGTATTGGCATCCAGGAAAAGGTTGACGATTTACTTCAATTGGTTGATGAGTATGTTAATGAAGGATATAAAAGAATGAAAATAAAAATAAAACCGGGTTGGGATGTCGAGGTGATCAGGGAAGTCCGGAAACAGTTTCCTAATGTTCCATTGATGGCTGATGCCAATTCTGCCTATCGACTAAAAGATATAGAACGATTAAAAGAGCTTGATGAATTTGATTTAATGATGATTGAGCAACCTTTAGCCTCAGATGACATCGTTGATCATGCGCAGTTGCAAAGGGAACTTTTAACTCCAATTTGTCTGGATGAGAGTATTCATTCTTATGAGGATGCTAGAAAAGCAATTGAACTAGGAAGTTGTAAGATTATCAATATAAAAATTGGAAGAGTTGGAGGGCTAACTGAGTCTAAACAAATACATGATTTGTGCCAGGAACAAGGTATTCCAGTTTGGTGCGGTGGTATGCTGGAATCGGGTATAGGGAGAGCACATAATATTGCTTTAACAACATTATCAAACTTTATTATGCCTGGCGATACTGCAGGATCTTCTCGCTATTGGGAGCAAGACATTATAGAACCTGAGGTAGTTGTTGAAAATGGAATGATTATCATTCCAGAGCGACCAGGGATTGGCTATGAACCAGATCGAGAAATGATTAAGCGATTTACAGTTTTTGAAAAAAAATATATTTAATATAGCTAAAGGGAGGACGTGTTCCTCCTGGTCTTTATTCACATTAATTTATCAGAAAATTCAGATTAAAAAGGAGGTAAGTATGAAGGAAAGTACTCGAATTGCAGGGGCATTTATTGGTTTAATTGTCGGAGCAGGATTTGCTTCAGGACAGGAGGTTTTACAATTTTTCACAAATTTCGGATGGGTAAGTATTCTGGGAGCATGTGTTGCAACTATTCTTTTTGCATTTTTAGGAATGAATTTAACTCAACTGGGCAGTCGTTTACAGACAAATTCTCATAAAAATGTGATTTACTACATTTGCGGCTCATACCTCGGTATAGTTGTTGATATAATCATAACATTTTTCTTATTTGGTGTAACAGCTGTCATGATGGCTGGGGCAGGTTCGATTTTTGAACAGCAGTTTGGTATTCCAAGTATTATCGGTAATATCATTATGACTGTATTAACTATTGTAACAGTTTGTTTTAATATTCAAAGGGTTATTTCGATAATTGGGCTTGTTACACCGTTTTTACTTGTGCTTGTTATCATCATTGCTGTTTATTCTTTTATTACAATGGATATGGGTTTTAATGAATTGCAACAAATTGCAGATAAACAAAACGCAGCTGCATCTAATTGGGGATTAGGAGCGTTATTATACGTTTCATATAACATTGCCGCAGGTGCTGCTATGCTTATCGTGATGGGAGGAACGATAAAAGATGAAAAAAAAGCGGGACTTGGAGGGATATTCGGTGGTATAGGATTAGGCATCCTTATTTTACTTATTAATCTTGGTATGCTCACTAAACTAAATAAAATTACAGACGTAGATATGCCTATACTATTTTTGGCTAATGAGATTTCTCCAATATTTGGCATGCTGATGTCTATTGTATTATTAGGTATGATTTACAATACTGCAGTAGGAATGTTATATGCTTTCACAGCAAGGGTTATAAAACCAGAATTACCAACATTTAAAATGTTTGTTGTTCTATTTGGAATTGTGGCATTTAGTGCTAGTTTTATCGGATTCACTAAATTAGTAGGAACTATATATCCTATAACGGGCTATCTTGGATTCATTCTTATTGCCTCTATCACCATTACCTGGCTTAGGGGTAAAAAGCGAATGAAGAATGCTATTACTAAAATAGACGCTTAATTACAAAATATAGATATTATACGTGAATTTAAGTATTAGAAAGAGAGGATTATTTATTTCATTTAGAAACAAATATCCTCTTTTCTATGCATAGTAGAAGTCTTATAAATAAAGTTTGCACGAATGCAAACTCAAATAAATTATAGTACTGTATTTGGTTTTGTTGAAAAAAATTATGTGTTTTATGCAACATCTTCTTTCTTATCATTACTTCTACCGTTTTGGCAAAGTTAAAAACACCTAGCCAGGAGTCTATGAATCAGTATTGTTTCGAATTGGATTTAAAAGGGGTGAAATATATGTCAATCTCATTATATTATAGAAAGATTCGCGAACAATTAGGCCATGAACTAATTCTAATACCGAGTGTAGCTGCTGTTATTAAAAATGAGCAAGGGGAAATCTTATTTCAATATCCTGGCGGAGAATACTGGAGCTTGCCAGCTGGAGCAATTGAGCCTGGAGAAACTCCAGAAGAAGCGGTAGTTCGTGAAGTGTGGGAAGAAACAGGATTGAAAGTGCAAGTAAAAAAACAAAAAGGGGTGTTTGGAGGAGAAGAGTATCGCCATACATATCCGAATGGCGATCAAGTAGAATATATTGTTGTTGTGTTTGAATGTGAAATTACTAGTGGGAAACTGAAATCAATAGATGGTGAATCTTTAAAACTACAATATTTCTCATTATCTGAAAAGCCTCCTTTAGCACTACCATACCCTGATAAAATATTTTTATAGATGTAAAATAGCACACCTTATTTATTGAAGGTGTGCTATTTATATAACCCGGTCGTATACATCTCAGTTAACGTATGCACAATCTCCTCTAAGTCGATCTTTTTATCATTTTGCACAATAGTCCAAAGAAACATCTCATTCATAGCGAACCAAGCACGCGCTACAATTTCTTTATTTAATTCAGTATGTGCTAATCCACTTTTTTGAGAGTGCGTAATATCCTGCGCAATACTGTTTATAAATCTTTCTCGAATCTCATCCCATTTTTGACGTATCTCTTTTGATAACCCGATCGCTTCTTCTACAACTTGTAAAATTGCTCGTTCTTTCTCTGCTAATTGTAGAAATGCTTTAACTTGATTTTGAATCATTGTACGTGCTTCTTCTGTCGTTTGAGGCGAAAAAGAGCGCTCAGCGATATTATAAAATTGATTCATAACATCTTCCATTAAAACGATGAGGAGATCATCTTTGTTTTTAAAGTATACATATGCCGTGCCATAACCGGTTTCAGCGTGTTTAATAATTTGTGTAATTGTCGTTTTTTGAAATCCGTTACGAATAAAAATAGTGTAACCAGAGTGTAATAGTTTCTTCTTTGTTTCTAAGGAGCGGTGTTTTCTTGATGAAAGAGTAGTGTTTTTCAAAGAATCACCTCTTTATACTGAAATATCTGAAAATATAACTGTATTGTAAAAGAAATTCATATATAAAGTCAACTGACATAATATCATTGACGTTATATCAACTAAGGTGATATATTTCAATTAGTTAGAATAAAAAGAAAATTAAGAGAAGGTGACACCATGTATAAAGAACCATTTCAACCAACTTATGAGTATGCGCTTGAATGTGATAAACATGATGAACTGAAAGATTTTCAAACTGAATTTTATAAAAAAGAAGGAACAATATATTTAGATGGAAACTCATTAGGGCTACTTTCAAAAAGAGCAGAGAAATCGTTACTTACTTTGCTAGATTCATGGAAAGAGTACGGTATTGACGGCTGGACCGAGGGTGAGCATCCGTGGTTTTTCCTTTCGGAGAAATTAGGTGAATTGACTGCACCTCTTATTGGAGCTTTACCAGAAGAAACTATTGTAACCGGTTCCACGACAACGAATATTCATCAAGTAATCGCAACTTTCTATGAGCCGAAAGGAATTCGGACAAAAATTCTTGCTGATGAATTAACATTCCCGTCCGATATATATGCACTTCAAAGTCAAATTCGATTAAAGGGCCTAGATCCAGATGAGCATTTAGTACGAGTGAAGAGCCGAGACGGTAGAACACTTTCTGAAGATGATATTATTCATGCGATGACAGATGATGTCGCTTTAATTTTATTGCCTTCTGTACTGTATAGAAGCGGCCAAATTCTTGATATGAAACGTTTAACAGCGGAAGCACATAAGCGTGGTATTCATATCGGGTTCGATTTATGTCACTCAATCGGTTCTATTCCGCATCATTTCAAAGAGTGGGATGTTGATTTCGCGATTTGGTGTAATTATAAATACTTAAATGCGGGACCTGGTGGCGTTGCAGGGCTTTATGTAAATAAAAAGCATTTTAATAGACTTCCTGGATTATCAGGTTGGTTTAGTTCTAGAAAAGATAAGCAGTTTGATATGGAACATACATTAACAGCTGCTGATCATGCAGGTGCTTATCAAATTGGTACACCACACGTATTAAGTACTGCACCTTTAATCGGTTCTCTTGAAATATTTAAAGATGCTGGTATAGAACGTTTACGCGAAAAATCATTACATATTACAAGATACATGCTTAATTTGATTGATCATGAATTAAAAAATTTCGGATTTACAATTGGAAATCCATTTGAGGATGAAAAACGAGGCGGGCATATTTATTTAGAGCATGCAGAAGCAGCACGTATATGTAAAGCGTTAAAAGCAAATGGAGTAATTCCAGATTTTAGAGCGCCAAATGGAGTGAGACTTGCGCCAGTTGCTTTATATAATACGTACGAAGAAGTATGGCAGTCTGTTATGATTTTAAAGAAAATTATGAAAGATGAAGAGTATAAGCAATTTGAAAATAAGCGAGAGGTTGTGGCATAAGTATGAAAACATCAGAGTGGATTGATATTTCACAACCGCTAAATAATGATATTGCTACTTGGCCAGGGGATACACCGTTCTCGTATGAAGTATCATGGTCAAAAGAAGAGAGTGGCTCAGTAAATGTCGGAAAGTTAACGATGAGTATTCATACAGGCACTCATATTGATGCACCGTTTCATTTTGATAATGATGGAAAGAAAGTGTTAGATTTAGATATTCAAGTTTATGTCGGACCTACGCGAATCATTGACGTTTCTAATCTTGAAAGCATTGGGAAAAAGGAATTAGAGAAATTTCATTTAGAAGGCGTAGAACGCTTGTTGTTACGCACATCTTCACATTGTAAAGCGAATGAATTCCCAGATATAATCCCGCATTTACGTGCGGATATAGCACCGTTTCTTTCAGAAAAAGGTATACGTTTAATTGGGGTGGATGTACCATCAGTTGATCCATTAGATGATAAAGAATTAGCAGCGCATCATCAATTGTTTAAACATGGTATACACATTTTAGAAAATGTCGTACTAGATCATGTAGCAGATGGCGATTACGAACTAATCGCATTACCACTTGCCTTATCAGATGCAGATGGAAGTCCAGTTCGAGCAGTTATTAGACCAATATAAGTAGAAATATATAAAAGGGGCGTTTGGCTAATATGAAAGAAAATGAAAAGGTAATTATGGAAAAAGGGATTCATACGGACTTTAAAGAGAATATGACGTACGGGGAATATTTACAATTAGATAGTTTACTATCTTCTCAAAAGAGATTGTCAGACCACCATGATGAAATGTTGTTCATCGTTATTCACCAAGCAAGTGAGCTTTGGATGAAGCTTATTTTACATGAGTTACATGCAGCAATTGAATCTATTAAACAAGATAAATTACAACCAGCTTTTAAAATGTTAGCACGTGTATCAAAAATTCAGTCTCAAATTATTCAATCTTGGGATATTCTTGCGACATTAACACCATCCGAGTACATTGAATTTCGTGACTCGCTCGGTCAAGCTTCAGGTTTTCAATCGTATCAATATCGTATGATTGAGTATGCACTTGGTTATAAAACGCCGCATGCATTGAAAATTTATGAAAAAGATCCAGAATTACACGCTCGACTTCATACAGCGCTACATGCACCAAGTTTGTATGATGTCGCAATTCAAGCTCTTGTAAAAGAAGGATTCCCAATTCATAAAGACGTGTTAAATCGTGATATTACGCAGCCATACGAAGAAGATGCAACAGTAGAAGCAGCATGGTTAGAAGTGTATGCGGATGTGAAAAAATATTGGAATTTATATCAGCTTGCTGAAAAACTTATCGATATTGAAGATTGGCTACAACAATGGCGTTTCCGTCATATGAAAACAGTAGAACGCATTATCGGACATAAAATGGGAACAGGCGGCTCTTCTGGTGTATCTTATTTAAAACGAGTACTTGATCAACGTTTCTTCCCAGAGCTTTGGAATGTTCGCACGAAATTATAAAAACAAACCTGTCAGTTCATTACTGGCAGGTTTGTTTTTTTATTTGGACACAAGTATGTTTTAATTAAAGCTACAAGATATAATAAATTAGGTAATGATTTAATTGGAGGTAAAGTATTGGATTTCAAGCAGCTAGAAAATAAATTTGAAAAGAAAAAAGTAAATACATTTCTTGTTTATCAAAAAGGGGAATTAACAACTGAGTATTATAAAACACCCGAGTGTGCAAATAACTTATATAAAATAAATTCGATTACAAAAAGTATCGTATCTTTATTAATTGGTATTGCAATTGATAAAGGCTATATAAATGATATACATACACCGATTACAGAGTGGATTGAAAATGTACCTGAGGGAAAACATGATTTGACGCTTTATCACTTATTAACAATGACTACTGGTGAGGAGTGGAAAGAGTTTGGAAATGGAGTAGTATTCCCGAATGACTTTGTAGAATCAGCGAACTGGGTGCAATATATATTAGAAAAACCAATAATTGAAGAACCCGCTACAAAAATGAATTATAACTCAGGTTCTTCGCATTTGCTTAGCTACATTATCCAAAAAGCTACTGGAATGTCGACAGAGCAGTTTGCGAAAAGGTACTTATTTAATCCGTTAGAGATTACAGAATATGAGTGGCAACAAGATTCCCAGGGAATATATGTCGGTGGTTTCGGTATGAAAATGAAATCTAAAGATTTATTAAAACTCGGAATATTATGTTTGCAGAATGGAATTTGGCAGGGGAATGAAATTGTATCATCGAAATGGTTAGAAGAATCAAGTACACCTCTATTTGAAACGTATGAACATGTCGGGGCATATGGATATCACTGGTGGGTATTGAATAACGAAAGATTTCACATACCGTATTGTATGTACTTTGCTATGGGATACGGAGGGCAATACATCGTTATCATTCCGCAGTTAGAGGTCATTGCTGTAATAAGTAGTCATATGCCTAAACGTGGGCTCGTTCCATTAAAGTTATTTATTGAGCATATACAAGAGAATTGCAATTTTCAATAAGGGTACAAGTAGATCTATTCAATCCATTTCAATTGTTTCATTTCTTCACAATTGAAAGTAATTTAGAAATAAAAACCTCACTGTTTATAATGTAAACAGTGAGGTTTTTATTTTATCTACTCGTCTTCTGAAACGATACCTTAATAAATTTCTCTGTCTTCGTTTCAAACTCTACATCAACAAAAACACCATATTCTTTTCCGTCCTCACGTAGCCATAATTTAAATTTTTCAACTGTTATTTGAACGGTTTTCGGTTTTCTACCTATATGAAGATAATCAATTATATCAGCTTTCGGGTATTGTTCTTTCGTCTTTTCTACAGCAAGCTTACCCCATTTTGCATATGGCGGCTGTGCATGAACAATTGATGAGCCTGTATATACATTTGAACATGTTGTTAGGAATAGAAGGACGAGTGCGACACGCTTTAACAATTTTTTCATAATGAACTCCTTTTACTTTTTTTATATTGTTTACATACTTTTTCAACGATATTAGTTTGGATTTTTTTGTCTTCTTTACATAAAAGCGAGGCTTTTACAAAACATAACCAAGAAATCATTTACATAATTAAGGAGGGAAAATTATGCGCCAAAAAGCTATTTTTAAAATAGCGGTTTTACTTGCGTTCATAGGACTATCTTTAATGGTCAGTAGTATACAACTAAAGAATGTAGAAGCCTTTTCTAATCAAGTCATTCAAAGGGGAGCATCTGGTGAAGATGTCATTGAACTGCAATCTCGTTTGAAATATAACGGATTTTATACGGGAAAAGTAGATGGTGTTTTCGGATGGGGTACATACTGGGCGCTTCGGAATTTTCAAGAGAAATTTGGATTACCTGTTGATGGTTTAGCTGGAGCTAAAACGAAGCAAATGCTTGTGAAGGCAACGAAGTATGATAAGTCAACTGCTAATAAAGGAACGACAACGAATAAAGGAAATAGTGGAGGTACTGCACAAGAAAATAAACCACCTCAAAATAAAGGGACAAATGTTCCAAATGGTTATTCTCAAAATGATATACAGCTCATGGCAAACGCAGTATATGGAGAGTCTCGTGGGGAGCCGTACTTAGGACAAGTTGCAGTCGCTGCGGTTATTTTAAATCGTGTTACAAGTGCATCATTTCCAAATACCGTTTCGGGTGTAATCTTTGAGCCAAGAGCATTTACAGCGGTAGCAGACGGACAAATATATTTAACGCCAAATGAAACCGCGAAAAAGGCTGTATTAGATGCAATTAATGGATGGGATCCAACAGGAAACGCATTGTATTATTTCAATCCAGATACTGCAACAAGTAAATGGATTTGGACTCGTCCACAAATTAAAAAGATCGGGAAACATATTTTCTGTAAATAGAGCGGAGGTGGAACTATGTTACGAGGTATTATAATCGTATTATTAACAGTTGGTGTAGTTGGAACCGGATACTGGGGCTATAAAGAGCACCAAGAAAAGAATGCAGTATTAATTCGAGCAGAAAATAGCTATCAACGTGCGTTTCATGATTTAGCGTATGAGGTTGATTTATTGCACGATAAAATTGGAACAACGCTTGCGATGAATTCGCGCGCATCTTTATCGCCTGCATTAGCAGATGTATGGAGATTAACATCGGAAGCTCGTTCGGATGTAGGACAACTTCCTTTAACATTAATGCCTTTTAATAAAACGGAAGAATTTTTAGCGAATATCGGTGATTTTAGTTACCGTGCAGCCATTCGTGATTTAGAAAAAGAACCATTAAATGATCAAGAATACAAAACGTTGCAAACTTTATATTCCAATGCAGGGAATATACAAGATGAACTAAGAAAAGTGCAACATCTTGTTTTGAAAAACAATTTACGCTGGATGGATGTTGAGATGGCACTCGCATCAAATCGTGATCCTGCAGACAATACAATTATTGACGGATTAAAGACAGTAGAAAAAAATGTAACATCGTATTCATCTACAAACTTCGGACCGACCTTTACAAGTGCACAAAAAAATAAAAAAGGTGGATTTGCAGCAGAAGGAAAAGCAATTTCAAAAGATGAAGCGGCGAAAATTGCAAAATCGTTTTTAAATTTAAAAGGAAATGAAAAAGTAGAAGTCGAGAAAAGCGGAAAAGGTGCGAAAGAATCTTTCTATAGTGTGAAAATTAAAGACGAGGCAACTAATAATGAGTTTTATATGGATATTACCGGAAAAGGCGGATATCCAATTTGGGTTATGAATAATCGAGAAATTAAAGAACAGAAAATTAGTTTAAACGATGCAGGAAGTAAAGGTTTGAAATTCTTAAAGGAACATAAGTTTCATAATATGGAGCTTTATGATAGCTCACAATATGATAATGTTGGAGTATTTACGTATGTAGTAAATGAGAATGGCGTACGAATTTATCCAGAGGCAATTCAAATGAAAATTGCTTTAGATGACGGTTCTATCGTCGGATTTTCGGCGAAAGAATATTTAGCATCACATCAAAAACGAACAATCCCTTCGGCAAAGCTAACCGCAGCAGAAGCAAGAAAGAAAATAAACCCTGATGTGAAAGTTATGGAAGAACGTAAAGCTGTCGTAGTAAATGATCTGCATAATGAAGTACTTTGCTATGAATTTGTAGGTACGTTAGGGAAAGATACGTACCAAATCTTCATTAATGCAAATAGCGGAGCAGAAGAAAAAGTGAAGAAAATGCAAGCTGTTGAAAAAATTTATGATTAAACTTTAATGGTGAAGTGGTGAGAATAATGAAAATCTTAATATATATATTGATGGTTTGTTTTTTAATAACTGGATGTAGTATTGGAAAAAAGGATAGTCCAAACGAAAAGTCAGAGCAAAAAAATGTTTCGATGAAAAATGTTAATTATACGAACAAGTCAAATAAGCCAAATGAAAAAGCGGCGGACCATCTAGCATCTTTAGCAGCAAGTGTGCCAGGTGTGAATGATGCGACAGCGGTAGTAGTTGGGAAATATGCTATCGTAGGAATTGATGTAAAAGCGAAACTTGATCGAACTCGTGTTGAATCCATTAAATACTCTGTTGCAGAAAGTTTGAAAAATGATCCTGATGGTGCTAATGCAGTTGTTGTAGCAGATGTTGATACGTATGAAAGACTGAAACAAATTGGAAAGCAAATTAAAAAAGGAAAAACAGGTGAAGGTATACTGGATGAGTTAGCAGCAATTGTTGGCCGAGTAATGCCACAAGTTCCAAATGACATGATTGAAAATCGAGAAACGAATCCAATAAAAGATAATGATAAACAATTACCAAAAGATGAAGAGCAAGAACTGAGAAAAGAACAGAATGACCAATCAAATAATCATTTAAATAAATAAATTTAACAGTAACCCTGTACTAAATTGTACAGGGTTTTTCAATATAATATTAAATATTCAGTTTATTTTTAAGGGAATATATGGTTTAATTATGATGGGAGGGACAACTGTTATGATGAAAAAAAGCACATTAATATTATGTAGTTTATGCTTAGGTTTCAGTATGACAGCGTGTGAACAGAAGAAAGAAGTAAAAAAGCAAACAGCGACTTCTTCTACTGTGATGGAAAATCAGAAGAAAGAACCTATCAATATAAATCATTTTTCAAATATAAATGAAGGAATGACTTATAAAGAAGTGAAAGATTTAATTGGTTTTGAAGGGGATTTACTCATAGAAGAAGGTGTAGAACATTCTACACAAATTAAGCAAATTTTTGCTTGGAAGGGAAGCAATCCAACTGCATTAGTTGAAATTACCTTTTTAGATGGAAAAGTACATTCTAAAGTGCAGCAAGGCTTAAGTTAATAAGTTGAAAATGGGAGAGTTTAGCATGAACATACATACAGGGGAGATTCAATTAGTTCCGTATAAAGAGGAATATAAAGAAGTTATAGAAACATTTACTTTACCAAGTGAACAAGTTCAATTTACGTCGGACCCAGCTGAATTATTGAAAAAAGCAAAAAATGATCGTACAAAAAATGTCATTGTTATTTTAGATTACAATGGGGTACCTGTTGGTCTTTTTGCATTGCAAACAGGAGATAGAGTACAGGAATTCACAGAAAATGAAAACGCTTTACTTTTAACTTCGTTTTCTATAAATCACAATAGGCAAAGGAAAGGCTATGCTAAAAAATCACTGGCATTATTACAAGAGTTTGTACAACGTTATTTTCCGATAAAAAATGAAATTGTACTTGCTGTGAATGAAAAAAATATTCCAGCACAAAATTTATATGAAAAAGTTGGTTTCCAAGATAAAGGGCTTAGAAGAATGGGACCAATTGGTCAACAAATTATAATGCATTTACCTATTATGGAATAACAATAAAAAAAACTTACTCCTGCATAGCAAAGTAGTAAGTTTTTTTATTTAGAACAATATATGTTGTAAAATATATAAATAAACGAAATAGAAATGAAGGAAATACAAATGAATCAAGTTAGAAAATGGAATATTATTGGTGGAAGGGTGATAAAAACAGGAATTGCGGTTTTTCTTACAGTTCTAGTTTGCGAATTTTTCAATATACCAACTATTTTTGCTGTTATTACGGCAATTGTAACGATTGAACCAACAGCAACGGATTCTATAAAAAAGGGACTAGTTCGTTTTCCAGCTTCAACAATTGGATCGGCGTATGCAATGACTTTCACATTTTTCCTAGGTCATCAGGCTCTTTCTTATGCGTTAGCGGCAATGTTTACAATCGTTACATGTCAAAAACTAAGGCTACACGCTGGAACGTTAGTCGCAACTTTAACTGCTGTTGCAATGATTCCCATTACGGCAGATCATTATTTTACTGCATTTTTAATTCGATTAGCTACTACATCTACTGGTATTATAGTGTCTACTGTAGTCAATTTTTTTATTTTGCCACCACACTATGTTAAAACAATTTCGGGATGTACAGAGGAGCTATTTGTTAAAACGGCAAATGTTATGGAGGAATGGCTTACTGCGTTAATGGATGGGAAAGTTATAAAAAAGGAGACAACCTATAATCTTTCTAAATTAACTGTATTATTACATAAAGCAGTACAATTTGTTCAATATGAGCAAAAAGATTGGAAATACCATCGACATACAAAAAAAGAAATGAGAAGCTTTTTACTTGTACAAAAGCAACTTCATTTATTACAGCAAATTATTTATCATATAGATAATTTAGCTCGAGCACCAATTGAAACATGTGATTGGTCACAAAATGAAAAAGAAGTTTTGCGACGAACAATTCATTCTATAATTTCTATATTAAGAAATCATTGTGAAAAAATAGATGAGGAACATTTTAAACTGATTGATGAATTAGATAAGCAATTTTGGACTAATAAAAATGATTTAGCACATTGTAAACCGAATCAATATCATCATCATTTTTCAAGCGAATCTATCATTTTATTTGAGATATTATCTATACATGATATGTTAGAGGAATTAAAACAAATATTCGAGAAATATGAGAGTGAAAATCAACTTAATTGCTCAGTTCATTAAAATGTGGAGGATTGATATGACAATTTATATTGCATTACTAAGAGGAATCAATGTAGGCGGGCATAAGATAATCAAAATGGCTGATTTAAAACAAGCTTTTGAATCAATAGGGTTGAAACAAGTGAAAACATATATTCAAAGTGGGAATATCGTATTTAAATCTGAGGAAGATATAACATTTCTAAAGGAACGAATACAGTCTGAAATTAAAAATGTTTTTGGTTTTGATGTTCCGGTTATGTTAAGAACACATGAGGAATTTATAAACATTACAAAAAGATGCCCCTATGAAGTCAATTCATTGCGAGAAGGCGAAAGTATACATATTGCCTTCTTAGCACATGAACTTTCTAAAACAGAAAAAAATCAGTTACTTATGCAAAAAAATGAGACTGAAGATTGTTACATACATGAAAAAGTTGTGTATTTATTTTTCAAAACTAGCATTCGAAACTCTAAATTAATGAACCAGTTTCAGAAGTTGCATACACCAGCTACAGTAAGAAATTGGCGGACTGTGAATAAATTAAAAGCGATTGTAGAGAGTATATAACTATAAAAAGAAGAGGTTTTCCGTCTATAGAAAACCTCTTCTTTTTATTTATATTGTTTCGCTACAATGAGTTCAATGATAGGATAAATAAAGAATGAAGAGCACAGTGCAATAAAAAGAGGGAAGTTTTTAACCCCATCTAAATTAGCTCCCATAGAAAACCCTTCAGAGAAGAGTAATATAAGAAACATTACAACTACGAGCGTAAAATATGCAATTTTAGAGCTTTTATATGTAATTTGTTGTCCCATTTCATCCTGACTTTCTTTTGATACACCGTGGGGATCTCCCCATGTAATATGATTGATAAGGTAGCTAATTATTATAGCGCTAGTGAAAATTGTGCCACCTAAAATTTCACCTTCAGTGATGTATTTATAAACCCCATGTATAAGCACTCCAAGTAATGATAAAACGGTAATCATGAAAATAAATTTTTTATGGTTCAATTTAGAAATGACACCTCCATTTTTGTAAAAAACTTTTTACATTCATAGTATAAAATTGGAAAGGTTTTCTGTCAAATGTTTTTTACATACAGGGGTTAAGAATACAATATTTTGTCTTTAAGATTAATAAAAAATTACATTACATTTGAATGTAAAAGAATGGGCTCGCATATATTTGGAAGGGATGTCAGATTAATTTAGGGGGTAGTTATGTCTATTCTTTTAAAAGCTGGTGCTGATGCAGGAAATAACGGTTTGAAGTTAATGGTGAAAGGGCAAGATCCTATTTTTATTCCGAGTATATATGCTTTATATATAGGAGAACCTACAGGATTGTTAGATGAGGGAGATGTTTCATTATCTGAATTAGAAAATCACATTGACGTGACCATTAGTTCTCCATCGTTAATGTTAAATAATGTGCGGTATATCGTTGGAGAAAAAGTCATTCAAGATCAATTAAAAGGTACTGAGGTTGAGAAGAAATCGAATAAGTCAACTGATGAGTTAATGGTTATTACGATTCTATCTGGTTTAGCGGTAAGTGCTATGCGTCAAAGTCCAACTTCTAGCCATATTAACATTCGATATGATTTATCTGTTGCTCTCCCTATGCAGCTTATTACACAAGAAATAGCGGCGGAAAATGCGAAACGTTATATGGGGAATCATAAGGTTGTGTTCCATTATCCAAACGGACGTGATGTTACAATTAATATTTCCATCGAATATTGCAAATGCCTACCTGAGGGTGCTTCTGGGACGTGGGGCATTGTATATGATGAAGAAGGAAATGTTGTAAAACATAAAATAGAATGTGAACAAAATAAAGTGTCAGAAATTGATTTTGTTGATAAAACATTATTATCTTTTGATATTGGTGCAGGAACGACAGAAGAAGTCGTTTCACTAGGTGTAAACTTTAGACCACAACTAAGTAAGGGGTTATCGTACGGTGTGAAAGAAACGTTACTACAAATTATTACGAGATGGAACCGGAAGTATCCAACAAAGACAATTGATAGTATTACAGAATTCAATCAAATTTATTTAAATGATAAACACCCTAGAAATGCATTATTAGTTGAGGAATCACAACCAGCACTATTAGGTTTAGCAGCGCGCGTTGCAACGGATATTATTAACAAAATTGATGATATGAAAGACGATCCATATGTTTTTATTTATGGCGGGGGCGCAGTTATCATAAAAAATAGCCTGAAAATGATTTTAAAACAAAAAGGGCGTTTAACAAATGTAATCTTTGTAGATAATCCATTATTTACAAATGCACGTGGATTATTAGTCTACACTTGTTCGCCAAAATATAGAGAGCATAAGCAAAAAGAGTTAGGATTTACAAACTTAACAATAAGTTAGTTGGTGGAAGTATGCGATCTAGGCGATATAAACGTGGTGACCGAGTAAAAATTAATATTCATAAGTCAGTATCACCTGAAATGCTTGCATGGCTGAATAAACAATCAAATCCAACCAACTTCTTTTTCTTTGCAGCGCAGCAACTTTTTAAACAAGTAGGAGATATTGATGTGTCAAAAGCTATACCAAGTAGCCATGTTTTCTCGTTATACGTTGAGCCATCATCTTTATTAAAAGTAGAAGTTAATCCTTTTAAAAGCTTACCACTAGAAGCAAATAAATCCACCGATAATATAAAAAAAAAATCATGGGAAGCTGTTGATCAATTAGATTGTCCGTTTTTTTAAACATAGAAAAATATAAGTATTGCCCATCACTATACATACGGATACAGTGATGGGCGTTTTTACATGTAAAGATAGGGGGGACACAAATTGCGGCGTGCCCCTCCTATTCATTATTTTTCTATTATTTTAGCTGTATGTTCAGTAACAGTATGAATGATGTCTTCCCAGTCATCAGGATGAATCTCATGTCCAGCGCCTTCAAGAGTTAATAGAGCTGAGTTAGGAATCTCATCGATAAGTGCGAGACCATGTTCAAAAGGGAGTGCGGTATCGTCTGTTCCGTGAATGACTAATGTAGGTGCTTGTATGGAGTGAAGCACCCCTTCATATGCATCATCGCCTTGAAGTAAAGCGTGATTAAACATGCTTAATAAATTGTTAGCTCGTTCAATTTCTTGTTTTACTTGATTATAGACTCTTTTTTCATCAAATGTGCGTTTGGACCCGCATAATAGACGGGACCCTGAAACTAAATATTCTGCTACAATATTTTCATTTTTCCAATCTAAATGCGTGCCATTTGCGTGATGTGTTAAAATTCTTTCATCCATCGGGGGTAAGTCACGTGTGTTATTGTCAGAGCCTATCACACTTGTAGCTAGTAATGTTAATGTTAATATTCTTTCGGGATGTTTTACAGCAGCAATTTGAGCGATCATACCGCCTAAAGACATACCAAATAGATGCGCTTTGTCAATATGATAAGCATCTAGTACCCCAATTGCATCTTCAGCCATATCCGTAACGGAATAATTAGAAGTTCCAGGTTCATATGCGACAGAGCGTCCCACATCACGGTTATCAAAACGAATAACAAATTTACCGCTGTTAGCCAACCGTTCACAAAACTCTTCATCCCAATAAATCATTGAACATGTTGCACCCATAATTAATAAAATAGCTGGGTTTTTAGGATTCCCAAAACTTTCTGTACATATATCAATCCCGTTTATTTTAAATATCTTTTCGGTCATAGAGTTCTCTCCATTTCTTTTGAATTTAATTTAAAATACAATTTTGAATGACTCTACGTTGCATAAGATTTGCTTTGTTTTTTTTCATAATTACCCCCAAAAATAAGTTTATGATAATTTAAGGGGAAAAATTTTGAGAAATAATTGTATGTTATTAAAATAAACAGCAAGGGAGAGGACATGAAAGCAATTGTTATAAATCAATATAGTAGTGTTGAAGAATGAAAAGAAAGACAAATTTTAAAACTGGTTGTTAAGAATAACGAGGTATTAAAATGAAGAAGGCGTTAGAGAAGCTTATATTTTGAGTGAAGATAAACATGTTAGAGGTAAGGTGGTAATGAAAGTGGAATAGTAATGACTTAGCATACTTCAAAATTTCTTTATACCCCAAAATAAAAATATTTTGGGGTATTTACTTGTTAGCTTACAAGGATTGTGCATATGCTTTTAAAGTGTATAGTTTCTTATTGTATCGTGTAATTTCTCTAAACCAATCAACATATCTTTTTCATTTAACATAGAATAGCTAATCCTGAATTGGTTATGAGTTATATCGTTATGTAATAGACAAGCTGTTCCCGGTAAAAAAGAAACATCTACTTCATTTGCTTTTTGTAATAAAGTAAAAGGATCTATCGAATTAGGAAGAGTAATCCATAAATTAAAGCCGCCATCAGGTATTTCAAATTGTATTTCTTTAAGTGGTGATAACATATCAATCGTTATATCACGTCTAATTTGTAAAGCTGTACGTAATTTTTCTAAATGATGTTTCATACGTTCTGCACGTAAAAACGGTAGAAGTGCTTTTTGTGTTAATAAAGGGCTACCGATATCCATCGAACCTTTTACAGCATATAACCATTCGAAAATAGGGCCATCGGCAATAAGAGATGCGATACGCAGTCCTGGTGCTAACGTTTTACTAAATCCTTTTATATATAGTACGTGACCGTTTGTATCAAAATTTTTGATAGGAGGGGGAACAATAGCATCTTCAAAATATATTTCTCCGAAAGAATCATCTTCAATTATAAAAAACTCATATAGCTCCGCTAGTTCTATAAGTTCCATTCTTCGTTCTTTACTCATTACTGTACCTGTCGGGTTCTGGAAAGTTGGATTCGTATACAATAAAACGGGATTTTTACTTTGACAAATATCATCGATTAAATCGGATCGAACCCCATGATTATCTAGAGAAACAGGTATAATTTGAGCACCTTTATTGATGAAAATATCAAGCGCAGCACTATAACACGGACTTTCCACTAACACAATATCACCAGGTTTTAATAGTGTTTGAGCAATTAAATCAATTCCTTGTTGTGCTCCGCTTGTAATTAATAATTGAGATGGGTCTGTCACTAATTTCTGGTGTTCATGTAAGTATTTTGTTATTTCAACCCGTAGTTCATAATCACCTTGAACTGGCCCATAGGTTGCTAGGATCATCTGGTCTTTATTAAGTATTTTATGCATTTCGTCTGCCAAGAATGGATTTGGCAATAGACGTGGATATAAAATCGCTTGTGAAAAATCGTAATATTTCCGGTGCTGATTCATTACATATTGAGATCGCATAACATTAATGGTTTTCGTTTGTTGCCATTTATACGGAATTGGTTTGGAATCTTTCTTTACATGTTTATGTATATAAGCACCTTTACCTTGTTCAATGCGTATATATTCTTTCTTTTCTAGCTGTTTATACGCCTTACGAACAGTTAATAGGCTAATCTGTAAATCTTCGGCCATAGAGCGTAAAGATGGAAGTGAGTCACCATGCGAAAGCATGCCACTTTGTACTCTTTCAACGATTTGCATATATATTTGCTTGTAGTACGGTATGTTGGATTCTTTACGCAGTACAATCTTCATGGTTTCACCTTTTTCGTTTTTATTTAATTTAAGCGAAAAATATAAAGAGAATCAACTACAATTTTAGGCAACTGTTATATACATAGATACACTGTTATACACTATACCTTCTATACTCATGTTAAGAGTAAAAAGGAGGAAGAGTAATGGTCATTTTTAATTATATTTTAGTATGTATTATTTTCGGAACAACATTTTTAACAATAAAAATCGGAATTGAAGCAGGAGCGCCCCCATTATTTTCAGCAGGAATTCGTTTCTTTTTAGCAGGTGTAATTCTGATGATTATATTTAAGTTAAAGCGAAAAGAAATTATGCCACATGTATTTTCAAAACGTATTATGTATGCTGGTTTTTGCTTAACGTTTATGACATTCGCTACTTTGTACTGGGCGGAACAATATATTTCTTCAGGGTTAGCTGCTGTGCTTTCTGCTACGGGACCGATGATGATTTTGTTATTACAAGCGAAGCGAAATAAGTCAAAACTACAAAAGGAGCAACTGCTAGCTTTAATTATTGCACTAATAGGCGTTGTTTTTGTTTCTTTACCAGGAATGCACCAAGAAGTAAGTTTCATATGGAGTATCGCTTGTTTTGTATTAATAATAGGAGAATTTTTTTACGGAATAGGCTCTATTCGCTCAAAAGAAATACTTTCGGATTTACAAAGTGTATCACCATTTCTTATTAACGGTATTCAAATGTTTTATGGAGGGATTTTACTACTAATTGTATCAATAATTGTAGAACAGCCAAATGTAACTATATTAACTTCATGGAGTGTACAATGGCCTATTTTATATCTTATCTTTATCGGATCAATTGGTGGGCACGGATTATATTATTGGCTCTTATCAAAAACAAATCCTGTATTCCCGTCAACTTGGTTATATGTCTCTCCATTAATTGCTATTATTGTAGGATATATCATATTAGGAGAACCTTTAAACCCTACAATGGGAATAGGTGCTTGTTTCATTTTGGTTGGTGTATTTTTAGCTAATCGATCCACACTCCGGTCTTATTTCAAACAAGGAAGATTATTTGAGAAGGAAATGTAGTTGTATAAAGTAGCAGCCCTGCATATAACAGGGCTGCTTTCATTTTATTCATGATACGGATTGACTTTATTTATTGGAAAGGCGTAATACTATTAAGCTATATGAAAGAGATCTGTAAGAAGAGGGGAGTTATTATGAAAATAAATTGGACTGAAGTAAAGGAAAAAATTCGACCGCAAATTTCAAAACCATCATATGAAACTTGGTTTACTAATACTACTGTTTATTTAGAGGATGATATATTAACAATTTATTGTCCAAATGAATTTGCACGTGACTGGTTAGAATCTCATTATAAAGAATTAGTATTTAATACATTAAGAGAAATGTTTAATACGACGTTTGAAATTCAGTTTGATCTATGTAATGGCGAACCATCTAACTTGAAAGATGTCCAAAAAGAAAAGCTTAGTAGCTGGGATGAAGTAAAGAAAGCATTAAGAACTAAAATAGCAGAGAAAACATTTATGACATGGATTAGAAATACAAACGCTACGATAAAAGATAATAAAGTAATAATCTTTTGTGAAGATGCGTTTCATCGTGATTTGCTTGAAGGGGAGTATAAAAATATAATTTCAAGTACCATACAGAAAATTACTAATGAAGAATATCAAATTTGGTTCGAAATAGGATCAAGCGCTACTTCTAAAGTACAGATCCATCACGCGCAAAATAATCAACGTACTTCCGGACAAGAGGAATCAAAAACAATTTGGAATAAAATAAAAGATAAAATGCAATTAAAAATTTCGAGACCGTCATATGAAACTTGGGTCAAAGAAACGACAGCTAGAATAAATGAAGATTCATTGATCATTTATTTTGAAAACGAATTCCAACAAGAGTGGGTTAAAAAGTCTTATAAAGATTTAATTTCGCAAATAGCTAAAGAGTTAACTGGAAATACATATGAAATTCAATTTGAATTAAAATCAAATACAACCAGTAATAATGAAAAATCAACAATTGAAGATATCACTTCCGAATTAGGAGAGCAGTTCAAAGTCTCTAATAACAGTTTGAAATATAATGATGTAGATGAGAGCAATAAACGTATTCGAGCGTTAGAAGAAAAAATAATGAACTTGGAAAAGGGCATTGGTACATTAGTAGAAAAATTAGATGCAGTAGAATTAAAAACACAGTTGGAAAAATAACCAACTGTGTTTTTTTACTTAATTCGCTTTTTTTATAAACCCTTTATAATGACGTTTTACAAGCTGACTTTCTAACGTTTTCATTGTTTCAAGTGCTACACCGACAATGATTAGTAAGCTTGTACCACCAATTTGTGCAGAAGGTGGTAATGTAGCAATTTTCGTAAATACGAGTGGTAAAATTGAAATTGCACCTAAGAAAATCGCGCCGATAAATGTTAAACGGTATAAAATTTTAGTTACATACTGTTCTGTTGATTTACCAGGACGAATACCAGGCACATATCCATTTTGCTTCTTCAAATTCTCTGCCATTTGTTCAGGATTTACTTGAATAAATGCGTAGAAGTATGTGAAAGCAACGATAAGACCGACATAAAGTGTCATTCCAATTGGATGTGCGAAATCAAGATTTGCAACTAACCATTTTGATACGCTTGAATCAGGGAAGAGCTGCGCAATTGTACGCGGCGTCATTAAAAATGCGGAAGCAAAGATGACTGGAATTACACCAGCACTATTTACTTTAAGAGGTAAATGAGTGTTTTTTGCTCCTTGATATTGATTGTTTCCTGAAACAGCTTTTGCATATTGAATTGGAATTTTACGTACGGCTTGTTGTATGTAGATAACGCCAACAACGATCGCTAAAATTACGAGACCAATTAAAACCATTTTTATGATGTGCATAAATAATTGATCGCCTGCATTTTGAAATTGTTGTAAATAAATTTGATTCGCAACATTTGGAATCGCTGCTACAAGTCCTGCGAAGATAATCATTGAAATACCATTACCTACTCCATTAGCGGTAATTTGTTCGCCTAACCAAAGTAAAAATGCAGTACCTGCAGTTAAAACTGTCGCAATAAATAAGTATGTAGTCCAGCTTTGATCTGTAATTAATTGTCCACCTGCTATATTATTAAAGCCATAAGACATCCCAATGGCTTGTATGAATGCGAGAATGATTGTAAAGTATCGAGTGAATTGAGCTGATTTCTTACGGCCCATTTCTCCTTGCTTTGCCCATTCCGAAAATTTAGGTATAACGTCCATTTGTAGTAATTGTACTATGATGGAAGCTGTAATATATGGTGTAATACCTACAGCAAAGATTGAGAAGTGTTGCAGTGCTCCTCCGCCAAATACGTTTAGCATACCTAAAACGTTAGCTTGATCTTGTACTTTTAATACCTCTGCGTTAGTATGAGGAACTGGAATAAACGTGCCAATTCGAAAAACAATTAACATCGCTAATGTAAAAAGGATTTTCCTTCTTATCTCAGCTACTCTCATGAAATTTGAAATCGTACGAAACATAATGTCGCCTCCTATATTTTTATCAGTTTAAAACTGATTATTATATCCCGATGAAGTAACCACAAACCTCCTTCCGCATTAAATTCATTTGACAAATGGAATTTTATACATTTTGTAGTTTTCATGGATATAAAAATATAAGGTGTTTTTTAGCGACCTATAAGCTTTTCGTAATCATTCAATACACATAATATATCGAATAAATTAACAAATGTACATACATACGCATGAAAAATGAATGAATAGAGGCATTTTTTACATTTATTTAATGATAAATTGATAGGACATTATTAGTCGGGATTGTTATACATGTTATAAAACAAGGGTGATCCATTATGATTTATAGTTAATATTCATTCAAATGTGTCAGCTAATAGTGTCTCCCAATCTTTAAAGGATAATTTATCAGTTATATGTTTTAGTGCATTAGGTACAACAATATGACAAATAAGTTCTAAGCTATTACCATCTGGATCAATAAAATAAACAGATGCATTACCTTGATGTGGACGGACAAAGGGTTCAATAGATTCATTACTCCCAAACGGAACAGCTTTAATTTGAAGTGAGTGTAACCAATTTAATGATTCTTTTAAATTCTCATATGAAACTCTAAATGCAATATGACGTAAAGAAGGATGATATTTCGTTTCACATTCAGAGCCCGCCCATAATCCTAGCCAACTTTTCCTTTCCTCAATCCAAAAGAATGCTGTTGATTCATCGCTCCAAGCTAACTTCAATCCTAGTTTTTCATAAAATTCAATTGAGTTTCTTAAATTGCTAACCGGTAAGTGTGCTTCGTATATTCCTTTAATCAATTTAAATCCTCCTTTATTCTTACAATTTCTTATCATTACTATAGCTGTTAAAAAAGAATATAGAATCGAGTAAAAGTATGAAAGTACATACAACTTTAGTAGTAAATAATCTTATTTCAATTAAGATTTATGCAATTAAGAAATTTGTTTATTTAAAAGGGATTTATCAAATTGAAAGATAAATAAATTGAATAGATACTTAATAAGGGGATGATATAGATGAAAGTAGTTGTAAAAGAATTACGACCATTAGAAGTGGCATTCATAAGAAGAACTGGTAGTTACTTTGAACCACAAGATCATTGGGGGAAGTTATTGAACTGGTCTATTGAAAATAAGCTTTATCCACCGGAGCAATCATTTATCGGAATCTCATTAGATAATCCTGAACTTGTTGCAAGCCATATGTGCCGACATGATGCTTGCGTGACCATACCTGAAAACTTTGAAAAAGAACAACATGAGGGTGTGCAATTTAAAAGTGTAGATGGAGGTCTATACGCTCTATACCAATTCTATGATGAACCTCATAAATTAAGTGAAGTGTATCGATATATGTACGCAGTGTGTTTACCAAATAGTGAATATAGTGCAGATTATGATAGGGATAATTTAGAGTTTTGTATGAACAATGTTGCAGAAGACCTAGAAGGAAAATTAAAGGTTGATTTATTTGTTCCAATAAAAAAGAACAAATAATAAGTAGTATAAATTATAAGCGGTATTAAAAAATTGTTTTTTAATAGTATTAAACCCACTCTTAAAAATAGTTGAGAGTGGGTTTTATGTTGTTATTGAGAAAAATTTTTACTTTAATTAATATGAATATTCGTTTATATCATGAATGTACGTAGTAGTACATAATAAAAAATATTATTTTTTTGTCACAAAAATGAGCATTCTGGTTTCTCTATAATGCAGGCATCAAAAGAGAGAGAGGTTTTATTTACATGCAAACAATAAAAAGTGAAGAGAGGAATGTTTCACATATAACATTTGAAGCGTTGTTTAAACAAAACTATGCGTATGTTGTTAAACAAATAATATGGATCATTAAAGAACAGACAGTTGCTGAGGAATTAGCGCAAGAGGTGTTTTTGCAACTGTATCATTCAGATTGGAAATCAATAGAAAATTTACGTGGTTGGCTTATAAAGTCTTCTACTTATGTCGCCTATAACTACATTCGTTCTGAAAAGAGACATCAGGCAAGAATCGATAAAGAAACCCAGTATCAAGAAGTTCAAATTGATTCGTCACTAGATGATGAATGGATTAGAAAAGAAGAAATTACAAAAGTACAAATGGTGTTGCAAAAAATGAAAGAACAAGATCGAACAATATTATTAATGAAATTTTCAGGGTTTCGATATAAAGAAATCGCGCAAGTACTTCAGATTGACAATTCGTCTGTTGGAACATTGTTGGCACGAGCTAAACTTAAGTTCCGAAAAACTTTTGAACAAATGGAGGGGAAATAAATGACTTGTTATGAAATGGGATCCATTCAATCATATATTGATGGCGAACTTTCGCGTGAGGAAAGAAAACAATTTACAAAGCATTTAGACAAATGTAAGAAGTGTCAAAATTTATTAATTGAGCTAACAGAATTAAATCAATGGGAACATTCAACACTAGCCGAGGAGAAGCTTCATGAGACTCCAGAAATAAATATTGATGTCGAAAAAGCATGGCAAACATTTAATGGTTATAACCAGACTAATAATGTACTTAGTACAAATCAAACAATAGAAAGAAAGCAGGGAGTATTTTCAAATATGAATAAAAAATCAAAACGGTTCATGTATACGTCGGTTGCTGCGGTAGGCATTTTTACTATAGCTATGATTCCGCAAGTTCAAGTTGCAGCAACTAATATTGCTTCTTACTTTGCTAATGAAGTATTAAATGATACGGTTGTGAATGAAGGAAGTAAAGATGAAAACAGTGTACAACAAGAAGGTATGTTGAACGGGCAGTTTATACCTATTGATGAAAAGATAACAGATCAAGGGATAACTGTACATTTTAAAGAATTATATGTGGCAGATGCACGTATATCTGTTCATTATAGAGTGGAGAAAGCCGATGGAACTCTAATGCCATTTGAATTTGATACAAATGGATTAGATATAAAAAGCGATGGAAAAGTAAATGGACAACAAGAAGAAAATCCTGAATATAACACAGGAAATGGTATGTTTTCACAATTATCATTTATTCAAGGTGAAGACAATTCACCATTTGAATTATTGTCAGAAGGAAAACAGTTAGAGCATGTAGGCATTCGTGATAAAGACAGACCAGAAGGCGTCATTACATTTGTTGAAGGTCCTGAAGGAAAAGGTTCCTTTAAACAGCCTTTAACATTAGATGTAAACATAAATAAAATAGGAAAAATAGCTGGATCTTGGAAAGGTCAATTTCAAATTAATCCTGAAAAAGTAAATAAGTAAAACAAATTTATATGAAAAAAAGAATAACACAATACATGTCGAGTGATATCTTTATCTATTGGTTTGCTTTTATAATGCTTATTTCTTACATTATTTTAACTATCTCTTTTATTTACTAATCAAATAGTAACGAAGAATTTCAATGTATGAGATAACTAATTTTTATAAGTTATTGTGCAGCGAAATCACCAAATAAACAATTGAATGAGACGAGCATATACTAATAAATGACACAATGCATAATTTATAATCGTATTTGAAGAGCACCTTAAAGTGCTCTTTTTTTTGAAATTCATGCACATATATAAGTTGTTCTTTATTTGTATTATCGCCCTTACATTATGTAATTTTGCATAATGTTACATAAATTGTGTATTTTCCCTTTTTTTCGACAGGAGCAGGCAGTATACTTTGTACAAGCTTTCTATTTCAAAATTATACGAGGTGAAAAAATGAAAAACAAAAAGACGTTAACTAAGGTAGCATTAACAACAGGTTTAGCTTTAACAGCAGTAGCACCATACGGAGTAGGTCATGCAGAGGAAACAGATCAACTACAAGTTCAAATTCAAGAGGAATCATTCCGTTCAGGTGAACTTACACAACCGTCACAAAAGGCACCAGAGAATGTAGTAAAAGATGCTCTTAAGGAGAAAACAGAACAAGCCCTTTCTTCAAAGCAAGTCAATGGAGAAACTGGAGTAGATTATAAAGTTCTTCAAAAACGTGATTCATATGATGGGACTACACTTGTACGTATACAACAAACATATGAAGGAAAAGAAGTATATGGCCATCAATTAACTGCACACGTAGATCATAACGGTGTTATTAAAAGTGTTTCAGGTGATAGCGCACAAAATTTAAAACAAGAAGAATTGAAAAAACCTATCAATCTATCAAAAGATGAAGCACAACAATATATTTATACGAAGTACGGGAACGATATCAATTTTATTTCTGAGCCAGAAGTTAAGGAAGTTATTTTTGTTGATGAAAATAATGGCCAAGCTAGCAATGCGTACCAGGTTACATTTGAAGCTGCCACGCCAAACTATGTTTCTGGAACATATTTAGTAAATGCACAAAATGGTGATATGTTAAAAAATATGGTGCAAGAGTCTAACTTGAAAGCAAGCGAAAAACTAGTTGGAGCCTTAAAGAAAAGTAAAAAAAGCAGTCTTACATCATTAACGGGCACTGGAAAAGATGATTTAGGGATCTCTCGTTCATTTGGTATTTCTAAACAAAGTAATGGCAAATATGCTCTGGCTGATTATACAAGAGGGCAAGGGATTGAAACATATGATGTGAATTACAGAGATATTACGAAAGAAGAAAGCTATTATCCTGGTACATTAGCAACTAGTACTTCAACAACATTTAACGATCCAAAAGCAGTAAGTGCTCATTACTTAGCAACAAAAGTTTTTGATTTTTATAAAGATAAATACAACCGTAATAGCTTTGATAATAAGGGACAAAAGGTAGTTTCAGTTGTACATGCTTGGGATTCTGGAGATACGAATGATCCGAAAAATTGGCAGAATGCGTTAAGTGCTAATAATGGTAGTATGCTTGTATATGGGGATCCTATCGTCAAAGCATATGATGTAGCTGGGCATGAATTTACACATGCTGTTACTTCTAGTGAATCTAATCTTGAATATTACGGTGAATCTGGTGCGATTAATGAGGCACTATCTGATATTATGGGAACATCTATTGAGAAATACGTAAATAATGGAAGCTTTAACTGGACGATGGGAGAACAAACTGGATCTGTCTTCCGTGATATGGAAAACCCAGCTTCTGTTCCATCTTCACTTGGAGTACCTTATCCAGATGATTACAGCGAATTCAATGATTTTAATGGATGGGATCAAGGTGGCGTTCATTTTAATTCAAGCATTATTAATAAAGTTGCGTATCTCATTGCAAAAGGCGGAACTCATAACGGAGTAACTGTTAAAGGAATTGGTGAAGATAAAATGTTTGATATTTTCTATTATGCAAATACAGATGAGTTAAACATGACTTCTAACTTCAAAGAATTGAGATCAGCATGTATTCGAGTGGCAACTAATAAATATGGTGCGAATTCAGCTGAAGTTCAAGCGGTACAAAAGGCATTTGATGCAGCAAAAATTAAGTAAGTTAGAAATATAGTTCTTATTCATATATTATTACATTATGAAAAACAGCTAATGTCGTTTTAAGGATATTAGCTGTTTTTTTCATACTAATGTATTTGAAAAATAAACTTACTAAGCAATAATTAGGCACTCTACCTTTAAGAAGTTGCGACAAAGATTTAAGGTTTATAGTATATAAAAACAGAAAATTAATAATATATTGACCTCTTGATGGAAAGTGCTATAAAATGAAAGCGATAACAAACGGTTGCTTTAAAATAATTTCCCTGACCTTTTCGTATTTACAAATATATGAAGACACAAATAAACTATTTTTTTAACAATTAATGCAAACGTTTTCGTATCGAAAAGATCATTGAAATACATATGTGAAAATAACCAATACGGGGGTGAAGCAAAAGAGATTTTTAGATTAATTTAAATTGTGTAATGTAGTACAGGCATAATAAATCGTTCATACTATTTAAAGAAAGGGTGTATGTGGTGCAAATGACAAAAAGATTAATTAACAAATCAGTTTTATTGCTTACTATAATCGTTATGTTATTATCTGTTTTCTCTTTTCAAAGTGTAAAGGCAGTTTCAAATTCGAAAACAACTGAAGTTATCATTCATTACAAAGAGCAGTCTGGAAATACAAAAGACTGGAACCTTTGGATATGGGGAGAAAATGCAAATGGTACATCTTATGAATTTACTGGTGAAGATGAATTTGGAAAGTACGCTAAGATTAATATAGATGGTGACTATAATCGTGTAGGATTCATCATTCGTACAAATGAGTGGGAAAAAGATGGTGGTGATCGTTGGATTGAAAATATAAAGGACGGTCGTGCTGAAGTATGGATTCTTTCTGGTGATGAAAAAGTATATAACGCTAAGCCTTCTTCGGATCTATCAATTCAAAAAGCAACTATTGATAGTTTCAATGAAATCACTGTAACGACGAATGTTCCATTTCATATTAAGGAACAGAAAATTGAAATGGAAGGTATTAAAATTAAGAATATTAGCCCTTATGATATACACAGTGGGAATGTTACGAATAAGGTGAAAGTAATTACGGAGCAGAAAATTGATTTAAAGCAGACATACAAAATTAAAATTGAAAACTTAGCTGATACAAATACTGAAATCGGTAAAGTCATTCGTAGTGAAGAGTTTGATCATTCATTTTATTATAGTGGTAACGATTTAGGGAATATATATACACCACAACATACAAAGTTCCGTGTATGGGCTCCTACTGCGAGTGAAGCAAAATTAGTTACATATAAAAAATGGAACGATAAAATAGGTACTGAAATAAACATGCAACAAGGTGAAAAGGGCACTTGGAAAGCAGAACTTAAAGGGAACCAAAAAGGTCTCTATTATACGTATAAGTTGAAAATTGGTGATAAGTGGACGGAAGCAGTTGATCCGTATGCACGTGCTGCTTCTGTAAATGGAGATAAAGGTGCGGTTATTGATTTAGAAGAAACAAATCCGAAAAAATGGAACACTAACAAAAAGCCTAAATTAAAAAATCCGGAAGATGCTGTTATTTATGAATTGCATGTACGCGATCTTTCCATCCAACCTGAAAGTGGGATTAAGCAGAAAGGGAAATATTTAGGAGTAACAGAAAAAGGAACAAAAGGGCCTGAAGGTGTGAAAACGGGACTTGATCATATGAAAGATCTTGGTGTTACGCACGTTCAGCTTTTACCGATATTTGATTATGCTTCAGTAAATGAAGAGAAGGTAAACGAACCACAATATAACTGGGGATATGACCCAAAAAACTTTAACGTTCCAGAGGGGTCCTATTCTACAAATCCATATGAGCCAACTGTTCGAATAACTGAATTAAAACAAATGATTCAAACACTACATGATAATAATCTTCGTGTTGTGATGGATGTCGTATATAACCATATGTATAACGCTGCTGAATCTAATTTCCATAAGTTGGTTCCAGGTTATTATTATCGTTACAATGAAGATGGAACATTTGCAAATGGAACTGGAGTAGGAAATGATACGGCTTCAGAAAGAAAAATGATGAGGAAATTCATGGTAGATTCCGTCACATATTGGGCAAAAGAATACAATTTAGATGGATTCCGTTTTGATTTAATGGGTATTCATGATTATGAAACGATGAATGAAATACGTAAAGCTGTTAATCAAATTGACCCTTCTATTATACTGCATGGAGAAGGTTGGGATTTAAATACACCCCTTGCAGCTGAGTTGAAAGCAAATCAAAAAAATGCAGAGAAAATGAAAGGGATTGCTCATTTTAACGATAATATACGTGATGGATTAAAAGGTAGTGTATTTGAAGAGAAAGAAAATGGGTTTGTAAATGGAAAGGAAAACATGGAAGACCGTATTAAAAAAGGCATTACCGCAGGCATTGACTACGATACAAATTCGTCGACTTATCAAGATCCAGAGCAGGTGCTAACTTATGTGGAAGCGCATGATAATCATACATTATGGGATAAACTTGAGTTGACTAATCCAAGTGACAGTGAAGAAGTGCGAAAACAAATGCATAAATTATCTTCTTCGATTTTATTAACATCACAAGGTATTCCATTCTTACATGCGGGACAAGAGTTTATGCGCACGAAATATGGTGATCATAACAGTTACAAATCTCCAGATTCAATTAACCAGATGGATTGGCTGCGCCGAGCAACGTTTAATAATGAAGTAGATTATATGAAAGGTTTAATAGAATTACGCAAAAAGTACTCAGCTTTTCGAATGACATCTGCAGAGCAAATAAAAACACATGTATCATTTATTGATGCTCCGAAAAATACTGTAGCTTATACAATAGAGGGGAATAAAAATGAATACTTTATGGTGGCTCACAATGCAAATAGAGAAGCTGTTGAAATAACACTTCCATCGAAAGGTCCTTGGAAAGTACTAGTAGACGGGAAGCAGGCGGGAAGTAAATCCCTTTATGTTGTGCATGACAATAAAATTAAAGTTCCTGCGTTAAGTTCATTTGTTTTAAAGTTAAAATAGTATAATTTCACATACTGTAATTGTATTACAATTTAATAAATCAAAAAGAGAAGAACTCACCAAGGTTCTTCTCTTTTTGATGTGTGATTAGGGTTTCCGTAATTGTAGACATACGAGTTTATGAATATAGCAAAAGGCAAGACGATGAACCTATTTACAAAGTGACGAAAAAATGACAACACTGTAAGAATGCATGAATGTTTGTAAGAAAGTTCGATGTTTTCCTTTTTCTTTTTTTATTAAAGTGAAAAAGAAGAAAGCGATGTCATAAGAAGTTTTTATTTCTAGATGAGTACAATAACCAAAACTATTCACGTAATGAAAGTATATGGCATTCAGTAAAACACCTTACTAAAAGGAGAGATTTAAAATGTCTTTTTCTCAATTCAATATTGATATTTTTCGAGCCATTAATGATTTAGGTAAACAATATTCATTCCTAAACCCAGCCATAGTATTTTTGGCAGAATATATGGTATATATGTTTGCTTTAATTATTTTAGCTTATTGGTTTACTAGGTCCAGAAAAAGTAGAATGATGGTTATTCAAGCGATGGTTGCTTTTGTAATTGCTGAGGTGATTGGAAAAATAGCAGGGAAATTCCATCTGAATTATCAACCGTTTGCAGTATTGCCTCATGTTAATAAACTTGTCGACCATGCTGTAGATAATTCATTTCCTAGTGACCATACAATTCTCTTTTTTTCGATTTGTTTTTCGTTTTGGCTTGTTCGTAAAAAAACTGGATGGTTATGGCTTATACTTGCATTTTGTGTAGCGATCTCACGGATTTGGGTAGGGGTTCATTATCCTTTTGATGTTGCAGTAGGGGCTTTAATAGGATGTATTTCAGCGGTATTTTCGCATTGGTTAGTACCGAAATTATCTTTTATTAGGCAATTACTTACTCAATATGAAAGAGTAGAGAAACATGTTTTACCATCCAAAAACAAATCAAAAGGATTGTGAGTACAATCCTTTATCATCCTCATTACTATTCTTCACAAGCCGAATGGGCCGAGATATCAATACACTTATTTACATCCAAGAAGACGAAAAGGAATAGGTAGTACGTCTAGGTAATAAAACAGTTTATTACCTACTATTTAGATAACAATGAAGACCATATCGCAAAACATTTAGTTAGCACCGAAGTGTATTTTTATCGTTTTTGAGGTAACTTATTTTCTTCAGTTGATAGACATGTGGCGTGACCCCAATATATAAATTTGGAACGATGTTAATTTTTCATATAGGATACCGTCATATTGATATAAAGGCGTTATCCTTTCCTATGATTTCTCAGAAAGAATAACGCCTTTTTCTTTTTAGGGGAGATTTTGTCTTATTACCTTGATAGTGATGTGGTTCTACCCCTTTTAATGGTTACAAAAATCTTTCGAATAGATCTAACTTGCACAATGCTTCCCGTTAATATAATACGCTGATTCTGTGAAAACCGTAAAAACAACCTCTACTTCTGGAAGTCCAAAATCCATTACATACGTAGTAATGGCCTTGGCAAATCGATCACGAATTTCCTGTCCACGCTCGAACCATTTCACTTCAATAAGAGGAAACGCTTCTATTTCTTCTCCATTAAATACAAACGTAGAACTTGGTAGTTCCAACGTAAAATTATCCGTACCACACTCACAAATCTCTGCGAGCTCTTCTACTAATGGCTTGCTTATGTGTTTTAATTGTTCAGTAGTAATTCCACGAAACACAACATGCGGCATGTGAACCCCTCCGTTAGATAGCTTTATATTTGTTCACATCATAGCACAATTTATTTTGCTGCACTAGAATCTATTGATACATTTCAATGACATTCTTCAGAATGGGGTCCCGTCCCGAAAAGGCGGATTGAATTTTGAAATGAGTCATATGAGACATTCAAAAGCCTTATTCCACGTTATATTAGCCTTGTCTCAATAGGCTTTCCTCTATTGGAACGAACTAAAAAACATTGATACAAAAGACTTTTTATCTTTAACTTTGTAAAAGCGCAAAATCCTGGCGCTATCCGATCACTATCAAGCTAAATTTTTTAGTACCTTCAGAACGGAATTTTGTGTTAACTTGTAACAAAAAGTGCATTTTTTTGTTTTGGGGTAATTCTGAATTCTTAAGTTGATGGATATGCGACGGTACCCTTATAAGGGCTAGTTTGTATCTTATGTGGTGAATTTTATAAATAGCGAAAAAGAGTCCTATATAAATGGGACTCTTTTTCTTCAAGTATTAACTTACTGGATATGCATTAGAACCTAGATAACGTTCTTTTATAATTTGTAGATGATGAAGCTCATGTCCAGCTATGATGTATGCTAATGCACGAACTGTAACTTCAGATTTGTTCGCATATCCTTTTTGTAACCAAGTGTCTTGATCTAAGCTTTTCAGTAAATGCAAGGTAGATTGGCGAACAACTATTAAATTCTCAAGAAGATCTTGCATAGATTGCTTATCAAAAGTAGCTTTGAGAACATACATATCATCGTTATAGCCTGGAAGTTCTGCTGTCTCGCCTCGAGCGATAGATAACAAGCGATACGCCATAACACGTTCTGTATCTGCAATATGGCCGATTACTTCTTTTATACTCCATTTAGTAGGAGCATATCGAAAAAGTCCCTCACTATCAGAAATCTCTTTTAATAAAAGATTCGTTTCCTCTATTTGTTGTGCTAAAATTTGTATGATATTTCCGTCTGATACTAAGTTAACATACGTTGCATAATAGGAGTTATATTCACTTGCCTTTGGTCTAATTTGCATACGAATCATCCTTTATATTGAATCTTTAAGTATAGCTTATCACAAAATAGTTTTGAATTAATCTGAAAGTTCTAAATTAAAACAAAAAAACCATCTACTACTTTAGTCGAAATCGTGTACTTTCACATCAATTAACAAACAGAAAAAGGGTTTTGATTTAACTCTTAGAATATTGTTCTATTACAAGTAATTGGATATTAATTACTTTTTTATTACTTTTGATAATAACTAGGAAAAATAGAAAGGTTGTGAATTTGTTTGATGAGTTATAAAGCTATGCTGTTTGATTTAGATGATACGTTACTTAATAGGGATATGGCAGTAGATACATTGTTTTTATTTGTTTTAGAAAAGTGTTATGAGGATGTTAGTGATACAGTTAAAAACAATATGCTACGGAAATTCAAAGAATATGATAAAAGAGAATATGGCATGAGTGATAAAACGATAGTTTTAGAATCGTTGTTTGATGAATTTCCGCCGAAGTATAGATTGCCACGCAATTATATCCAAGATTTTTGGAATAATAATTTCCCTAAATGTTTTTTACTTGATCAAAATACTATTCATTTCTTAAATCATATAAAGAAGCACTTTGAAGTTGGAATTATAACAAATGGCTCAACTCAAAGGCAAAAGGCTAAAATAATTAACACAAATTTAAACAATTACTTTGATACGATCATTATTTCTGAAGAAGTAGGATTGAGTAAACCGGATAAACGTATATTTGAACTAGCATTAAATAAACTTGATGTGCAACCAGAAGATGTATTATTTATTGGAGATGACTTAGAAAAGGATATTGCTGGTCCTCAAAATGCAAATATAAAAGGTGTATGGTTTAACCCTCAGAAAATCAAGAATACTACCAAAATACAACCATATGCCGAGATTAACACTTTGGATAGCTTGTTAAGTTATGTTACGCCACAATATTTTTTTAACAAGTAAAATTAATTTCATTGACCGTATTAGTAATAAAAAATAGAGGCGATTTTAATAGCTGCGGCTAATATAATCTATGATTAATACGAAGTTTGGTAAAACAATTTTACTTATACTGTGTAAATTATAAAGGGGTGAGACTATGGAAATAAAGAAAGTGGTAGTTGACGGAATAAATATTGCGATCATAAGACATGATAGGGTGTTAATATCCGATGTTCAATCTGCATTAGATACTATGGCAACAGTTCAATATAAGGTAGATGCAAAACATATTATCATCCATAAATCATTAATAAGTGAAGATTTTTTCGATCTAAAAACACGCCTTGCGGGTGATGTTCTTCAAAAGTTTATAAATTACAAAGTAAAGATCGCAATCATTGGAGATTTCTCCATGTACACTAGTAAAAGTTTACAAGACTTCATTTATGAATGTAATAAAGGAAATGATATTTTTTATTTATCAACTGAGCAACAAGCAATTGAAAAACTAAGTACATTAAAGCAATAATAATACCTCAGTTAAATTCCCCTCTTTTTCATATGGCTTATTATTTAAAACATATAAGAACTGATGTTTGTGTTAAACTAAGAAATGAATAAAGGGGGAGTTTTCTTGAACAGTTATAATGATACGATACAAAACTTAAACAACATAATTTACAAACCTAACAATTTAATAATTACGAATCTAAAAGAAGAAAAGCAAAACGCAGAATATGCAGGATGTTTATTTCACTTAAATAACAAAACCATTCGTTTTAGAAAATCAAAAATTACTCCTAATAAAATTGGACAATTTGTTTCTTTTTGGGAGAAAGATGACAATATGCAAAATCAAGCATTCTCTTATGACGCTGCTCCTGACTTATTAGTTATTACTTGTATAGATGATAACAAACTAGGACAATTTATTTTCCCTAAAGATATTCTTCTTAAAGAAAAAATCTTGAGAACACAAAATCAAAAAGGTAAGATGGCTATGAGGATTTATCCTATATGGGATAATCCTGTCAGTAATCAAGCTAAAAAGAGCCAAATGTGGCAACTTCAGTATTTTGTTGATTTAAGCGATCATAATAATTTACCTATAGACAAACTATTACATTTGTATTCGTAGCTTCTTATCTTAAGTAATCTTGTTGGTTAGACTTTTTGTACCGGTACAGTTAAACGAAATGTACATTGTTTCAGTACCCCATCAAAATTACAATCAGCATATACTAGTTTAACTTATACATTTTAAGGGGTGCTGACTATGACAAGTCTACAACATAAGCTTTTTACAAGATTGAATCTTGCAAAGCGTACTAAAGTGAAGTTTGAAGAATTAAATACAATTCTTTTTGCATTTGCACACACTATACCATTTGAGAATTTAGATGTTATAGCAAGTAACACGAATACAATTACTATGGAAAATTTACAGAATAAAATTTTAAGCAGATCCCGCGGTGGACTTTGTTATGAATTAAATACGCTTTTTTATTACTTTTTAAAAGATTGTGGTTATGATGTACAACTCGCATTAGGTACCGTATATAAAAATGATATAAACGCATGGGCACTTGAGAATGGACATATAACTATTATTCTAAATTATGATAAAGTACGATACGTAATTGATGTAGGTATTGCTTCACTAGTACCTCTAGTCCCTGTACCTTTTACTGGTGAGTCTGTTTCTTCTAAAAATGGTACGTATCGAGTGAGACGAAAAGATACGAGTAAAGGGAATTACGTTCTAGAAAGAAAAGATACGAACGGTGAGTGGAAAGTATGTCACGCTTTTTATAATCGTATCATTGATGAGGTAGTAGTGAATGATGTTCAAAAAAGAGTAGTAGAAGATGAGAAATCTATTTTCAATAAAGGACCAATTGCAGTCAAATTGACGAACTCTGGCCATGTCTCTTTAACAAATACTAGTTTAACTGAAATGATTCATGGTAAAAAAGCGAAACGTGAAATTACAGAAGATCAATATAAAGAGCTTTTATATACTTTATTTGCTATTGAGTTATGATAAAACAAATAGCTAGCCGGTTCTTATGAAGAATCGGTTATTTTAATTTAAAACAATTATTAAAGTTTGATTTTCTTAATAGATATAATACACTAGAACAGTATAAAAAAGGATAAACAATGAATTTTAAATGTAAAGGAAGATTTTTATGTCAATAATCGATAAATTAAAGCTTAATAAGTATACAAATATGGTCGTAATTAATGAACCAAGTGATTATGACATTTTTACCGGGAAAGAAACTACTTTTTCAAAAGAACACGATGCTATTTTTATTTTTGTAGAAACACTAGATGAAATGGTGAAACAAACAAATTTTATTATTAGTAATGAAGAATTACTAATTGAAAAAGGATACATATTCTTCGCATATCCGAAAAAGGGTAATTCTCGCTACAGTACTTTTATTCACCGTGATGAGATGTTTCCAGCATTAAACGTTGGAGAAGATGGATATGTGGGCGAAAGCGAAATTAAATTTGCTCGAATGGTAAGTATGGATGACATCTTTACCGTTGTAGGTTTAAAGCGCGAGAAGAAAAAAGTGACGAAAACGCCTGCAATGAGCCAATGTGTAGCTGATTATGCAGATCGAATTCAAGATGTCGAAGCATTGCTAGCAAATCATCCAAATGAACTTAAGTTTTATCAAAGTTTAACACCTGGATATCAAAAAGATTGGGCACGTAATTTATTTTCTGTAAAACAAGAAAAAACACGTGAAAAACGTCTTGAGAAAATGATCGAAGTTCTTTCACAAGGATATAAAACAATTGAATTATTTCGTAAAAAGAAAAAGTAAAACTAGGTAATTCACAATGATGCAACAATTAATTGAGCTTGGCACATTGTAAAAAGGATTCCTTTCAGTATACTAAAGTATGTTCTTATATTTAAATAATTAGCAAAAGAGAAAAGGTGTTTGAAATGAAATCGTATATTGTAGTTGGAGCTGGTATTTTAGGAGCGTCTACTGCTTACCATCTTGCTAAAGCTGGCGCAAACGTTACTATCGTGGATCGTCAACAAGTAGGTCAAGCAACAGATGCTGCAGCAGGTATTGTCTGTCCATGGCTTTCACAACGTCGTAATAAAGCATGGTATAAAATCGTTAAAGGCGGTGCACGTTACTATTCTTCGTTAATTCAGCAATTAGAAGAAGACGGTGAAACAGATACAGGTTATAACCGTGTAGGTGCAATTAGTTTACATACTGATGAGAAAAAACTAGATCAAATGGAAGAGCGAGCTTATAAGCGCCGTGAAGATGCACCAGAGATTGGTGAAATTACGCGTTTATCAGCTGAAGAAACGAAAAAATTATTCCCAGCATTATCAGAAGAATATAGTTCTGTTCATATTAGTGGTGCTGCACGAGTAAATGGAAGGTTATTACGTAATGCATTAATAAGTGCTGCGAAAAAACATGGTGCAACTTTTATAAAAGGCAATGCAGTATTAGTCCGTGAAGGTAGTCAAATTACGGGAGTTAAAGTAAACGATGAAACAATTTTAGCAGAAAAGGTTATTGTAACTGCAGGTGCATGGGCGAACGAAATCTTAAACCCATTAGGAATTAACTTCTTAGTTACATTCCAAAAAGGACAAATTGTTCATTTGCAAATGGAAAATACAGCAACAGAAAATATGCCCGTTGTTATGCCGCCAAATGATCAATACATTTTAACATTTGACAATGGCCATGTCGTAATTGGTGCTACCCATGAAAATGAAACTGACTTCGATCATCGTGTTACGGCTGGTGGTTTACATGAAGTATTCCATAAAGCATTAACAGTTGCACCTGGCTTAGAAAATGCTACTATGCTTGAAACGAGAGTTGGATTCAGACCATTTACTCCAGGGTTCTTACCTGTAATTGGCCCACTTCCTAACTTTGAAGGTATTCTCGTTGCAAACGGATTAGGTGCTTCAGGTTTAACTGCAGGTCCATATTTAGGTTCAGAACTTGCTAAGTTAGCGCTGGGACAACCAATTGAGTTAGATTTAAATGATTATGACGTTGCGGGAGCAATTGAATAACATCGGGTATGAAAAAATACACTAAGCAAATTCGATAGGAAATAAGTAGTTTTTTCTCCGTTAAGAGTAAGACTGTTTACGAAAAATGAAATTCTTTAAAAATAAAGAGCCGACACCATAAACTTGCATTATTAATGTAGAATTGTGATGTTTGCTCTTTATTTCTATTTATTTAAAGCTTTTTTTGGAGAGGAGGTTAAGCAATGAGAGCGCCATATCAAGTATTAATATTTCCTTATATAAAAATTAACAACTCTATTCAATATGCGATTTTCAACCGAAGTGATTATGGTTATTGGCAAGGAATAGCTGGTGGTGGAGAAGACGGTGAGATTCCTATTGAATCAGCAAAACGTGAAGCGTTTGAAGAGGCTGGTATTACAAGAGAATGTTCATATATACAATTAGATTCTGTGTCTTCACTACCAGTAGAGGATGTAGTTGGAGAATTCCTTTGGGGAGATGACGTTTATGTAATAAAAGAATTTTCGTTTGGAGTTAAAGTACCTACAAAAAACATCTCATTATCTAAAGAACACTTACATTATAAATGGTTATGCTTTGAGGAAGCCATAACGTATTTGAAGTGGGATAGCAACAAAACAGCATTGTGGGAATTAAACAAAAGACTATTAAAATAGTAAAAGTATTAGCAAAGACGTTAGTGGAACAAGAATTGAACAATTAAAAAACTTACTATTCTTCATATGTAGCAAGTTGTTTTCTATACAGTTACCCCTGGAAAAATAAAAATAGTTAGAAATATTTTTTTATTGTATGGTTTTTGGCTCTGTATAGCGGAATACATATTAAGTATTCAACAGTTCAAATAAAACGAGTCATCTTTTTATTTGAAGAAGAAAGATGACCAGTTTTATGCTAAAATTCGCTTAGTGTATATTTTCGTTAAAATGTGGGCAGGCCCACTTTTAGCAAAACCGGAGTGGAAATGATGAGTATAAATTGTTTTGTGGGATTGATAAAGAATGAATTATTAAAAGAGATAAGCATAAGAAGCGAGGATGAATCCGAGCCTGTAGTAGTTAAAGATATTCCCATACTTTGGAAGTGTTTAGGGAAAGGTAATTATGCCGCAGTATTCATGCACAAAGAATACAAAGATTGGGTAGTGAAAGTTTACGCACGAGAAGGAGAAGGCATTGAAAAAGAATCAGAAGTATACCGCAGAATCGGAAATCATCCTTCTTATTCAAAGCTTATTTATAAAGGAGAAAATTTCATAGTATTGAAACGGTTAAAAGAAATTACCTTATACGATGCTGTTCATAAAGGGATTAAAATCCCTAAGCAGGTGATCCTTGATATCAATAAAGCTTTAGAGTATGCAAGAGAACAAGGATTAACCCCCTGCGATGTTCACGGGAAAAATGTGATGATGGAAAAAGGAAGGGGATATGTAGTCGATGTATCTGATTTCTTAAAAACAAAAGAAGATAGTAAGTGGAAAGATTTAGAAAAGGCATATTTTACATTTTATTTGCCTTTCATTTATAACTTTCCTTTCCCTGTTAAAATACCGTATTTTATGTTAAACATTGTTAGACGTTCGTATAGAAGATATAAGAAGCTTAAAAAGAAATTCAAATTGTAAAAGGATTACATACTAATAACTGAACCAATAACAAACGAAAGGACCGTACATTTTAGATATGTCTAATATGTACGGTCCTAATCTTTTTATGTATACATATTTTTATTAGTTAGATCACTATCAATTCCAAAACGGGATATTTTGAATAAATGAAACCGTCAAAATAAGTGTTGATGCGGAACCAGTAGTTAATAACATTACTATCTTTCGTCCATTCTGTTCTTTTGAAGGTTTTATAAGTTCTGTAATCAACATAATCCATATTATTATAGAAACTATAGAAATAATATTTATAGACATATGTAACACATCCCTTTTTGTTTTTACATAAACATTTCTTATTTTGTGAAATGAAAGCAATTTAACTAGAAAATATGTACAGTATTACAAATCAGTTTTCTCCTGTTAAACCACCTTTTTTAAATAGAAATACGACTGATAAAACGATAATAATTGCCTTTAAACTGCTCCAATATGGATAAATAACATGATCTGTTAGATGAGCATGTTGAAAAATGTTCTCTAATCCATAAATCCCAATAATGACCGCTAAAAGAAAAGCGGCTTTTCCAATAGTTGTATTACGATAGAGGGTAAATAAATATAGTGCAACTATAAGTGGTAAGATGATTTGTAGTAATAGTGTCATAAGTAGCCCCCTAGTTTATTTATAATTATATTATATACAAAATTGTAATAAAAAGGAATTACTCTTTTTGATACTAATAAGATTCCTCTAATCATACTCTTCTATTAAAAAGAATAAAAAGGGGTGTAAAGTTAATTGACAAAAGTTAAAGTTCGTTTACGACCCATTGTTCATAACATAAATTTACCCACAGTAATAAAAACAGCTATTCTTCCAGGTGAATCGGCTGAAAGGCTATTTATCGCAACGCAATTAGGAGAGGTTTTCTACATAGGAGATGGAGTCATAAAAACATTTTTAAATATTCGTCCGCGAATTATTAAATTAGGTACATTTGAAGAAGGTGTTGCTAGTAGCGGCTATGATGAACGTGGATTGCTTGGACTAGCATTTCATCCACAATTTTATCAAAACGGTTTATTTTATCTTCATTATTCTGTCGCTGGAACCCAAGGGCCAGGTGCACTTTCTGAACAATTTAAACCGAATCCTTGTGACCCGAAAACTTTAAATTTAAAATGGCTAAATAGAGATACGCAATATGATCATATCGATACAATTGAAGAATGGATTTTACAATCAAACGGTCACCCTCAAAAACGTAGAACATTACTTAATATAAAACGCCCATTTTTTAATCATAATGGAGTAAATACTTTAAACTTTTCTCCAGAGACGGGGAAACTTGTTTTTACAAATGGAGATGGTGGCTCGGGTTATGATCCGTTCAATTTAAGCCAAGATGATTTAGAAATAGCAGGTAAAATTATTGAAATCGATGTAAGTAAAAATACATTTATAAATAATCCTCCAGTCGTTACACGCTTTAATGAACTTCCTCTATCTATACAAGAAACACTTACATTAATTGCGAAAGGTGTTCGTAATATAACCGGTATTTCATTCCAAAGATTTTATAATCAATATATCAAATACGCCGGTAATGTCGGGCAAGATATTGTAGAGTCTATTTTTTCATTTGTTCAATATAAACCAATACCGGTTACCGAACTTGTTCAAATGCATGTAATGAGACTCACTTCCAATCAAGATAGATTTATTAATTTTGGTTGGAGAGGATGGGAAGGAGAATTACCTACTTCTTTTATAAGGCACTGTACAGAGAATCCTACTTTAGACGAAAGAACAATGACTTATTATAATGAAACAATAGAAACATCAGTGAAGCGAATTCAGCCACTCATTAGTTACTTTCATAAAGACCCGAGACCAGATAAGTTTGGCGGGACTTCTCTAACAGGAGTTCAGCCATATATGGGAACTGCAATCCCGAATTTACATGGTAGCGTTGTGTTTACCGACCTTGCTAAGAAAGAAGAGTCTCGGCCGCCAGTTAAAGGTGTATTAGCATATACTAGAGCAGGTACAGATGGTAAACATACTGATTTTCATGTTATTGAAACTGATTATGATTTTGGTACGCAAGCAGCTTATTATATGAGTTTAGGAACAAATTTGGATCAAACTAGGTTATATTTAGGAGTTTACGGTTCTATGAAAGTAACTGATTTTAACAAAGGTACCATTTTTGAGATTATCCCTTAATACGATATACACTCGTAGTTTAATCATACAAGGAATTCCCTTTGTTTTAAAACGTACAAGTTCTCCCCCTAAAAGCCCTTTATTGTATAGTACTCATAACAAGTAGAAAACAGCTCATAAACCAATAGTGTATGAATAAAATAGAGAGTGATGAATTAAATATCTTTAGGGGGTATTTTGATGAATCGATTTGTACGTTATTGGTGTCAACTTATGATAAAGAATAATGGTGACTTTGTTCATATAAAAAAATTGTCCCTAGCAAATAAAGTAGTCATTACAGCTTTGATGAGTGCTTTGGCCACCATGTTTCAAGCAGCAGGTAACTTAATTCCTGGTATAGGGTTATTTATTAGCCCTTTTGCGACGTTACCAATTTTTTTGGCTGTTTGCTACTCTATTCGTGAGGGAGTACTTTCTTATTTCCTTACTATTCTCCTATTATTTATTATTGAGCCAAGTGAACTAATTGTTTTTCCCTTTACTACAGGTTTATTAGGTATAGCCTTAGGGCTTTCCTTTATACAATTCAAGAGGAGAATTTGGGTTGTTTCCTTTTCTGCAATTTGTCTACTTATAGGAATTATGATAGTTCTCGATATTTTCCGTTTTCCAGTACTTGGTCCTACTATTCATACAACTATGGATATAAAAATTATTTTATCAATATTTATACTGAGCTTTCTATACTGCTGGATCTATGCAGGGCTTTGTAGAATATTGTTGAATAGAGTATATAGAGTATGGTTTTAACACTTGTATAGAATGGAGACTTAAAACATGTATAACGTTGCAATTAGGAGACCAAATTCGGATGATTTAGAGGAACTACACTTATTTTTCCGTATAGTTATTACGAATACATATAAAGACGAAGGATTATCACAACTATTGGATGACATAGAAAATGAAATTAACATGAAAAAGCAATATTTGAAAACAGATTTTGATAGTAATGGAGAAAAACGTTACTTTTTATTAGCAATAGATACAAATAACGATAAAATCATTGGTACAATCGAAGTTGGTCCAGCAAGTACATTGATTAATAGTTGTACAGGCGGTGTACTTAAGGATTTGTATGAAATAGGAACTGCTTTTATACTGCCGGAGTATCAAAAAAAGGGTATCGGGAGTTTACTACTAAATGCAATATTTCTTACGCTACTTAGCAAAGGTATAACAGAGTACTGTTTAGATAGTGGATACAAAAAAGCGCAAAGTATATGGACGAAGAAGTTTGGAGAGCCTAGTTATGTACTGAAGGATTATTGGGGAGAATCAAGTGATCATATGATTTGGAAGAAGAGTTTATATGATACACCTATAATATTTGAATTATAAAATGAAATATGGCTCTGAACGTAGCTTTTCTTACATATGTATGCTATTATTTATCTTTATAATAAAAGAGGACGTGAATGAACTTGATTAAAATTAGTATCCCTGAAGTTGATGTTACAATTACTGAACGTAAACAAGTTATTAGAGGAGACGAGCCAAGAATTACGCCAATCAATGGTTTTATCGACTTCCACTTGTTCCCTAGAGATAAAGGCGGCATTTTTATGTTTTACAATATTAATGACGAACTTCTTTTCGTAGGTAAAGCTCGTAAAATTAGACAACGTATTAAGAAGCATTTCGAAGACAATGTTTCACCAATTAAAAATCACCGTGATGAAGTATACCGTATTGATGCATGTATCGTAGAAGATCCAACAGAAAGAGAAATTTACGAAACATATATCATTAACGAATACAAAGCGAAATATAACGTTGATAAAGTATTCTATAAATAAGTAATAAAAAAACAATCCTAGTACATATACTGGGATTGTTTTTTATTTAGATTTAGTCCTCATATTTTTCTCCTTTTTTTAAATGATTAGCAGCAATAAAACAAACTACACCTATACATATAAGTACGATTCCACTTGTTTTATGTTTTCCAAAAAAGAAAGGAATATCAGAAATAACATTTGTCATACATAACCCTACAAATACAAGGATAGGTCCTATCCACAGTAATACATTGCCGAATTTTGTATGTTTCCACATAGTAAGCCTCCTTATCCCTTTTTACATATATATCCATGAATTAAAAGTAAATTCATAGAGAAATACAGTTTTTTTCATATCGAAAATTTAACCTTCATATATTGGTACAAGCAAACAAGAAAGGGGACCATCATGAATTGGTTAGAAGCTTTTATATTAGGGATCATACAAGGTTTAACAGAGTTTTTACCGATAAGTAGTACAGGTCATCTTTATTTAGGAAGGCATTTGTTTCAATTAGATGAAGCAGGCTTATTTTTAGATACGATGCTGCATATCGGGACTTTACTTGCGGTGTTTATTTATTACAAAAAAGAATTTATATATTTAATCAAAAATCCGTTTTCAAAGCTGATGTTTTTACTTATTGTTGGGACGATACCCGCAGTTGTAATTGGTTTATTGTTTAAAGACTTCTTTGAAGATATTTCAAAAACAGGAATCACAATCGGTTGGGAGTTTTTAGTGACCGGATTCTTTCTCTACATGGCAGATAAACAAAAGAATGGTCGTAAAAAAATGGATGACATAACATATAAAGACGCATTTATCATCGGTTCATTTCAAGCGGCAGCTATTTTTCCGGCAATTTCTCGTTCTGGTATGACAATCGTCGCTGCATTATGGAGGAAGTTAGACCGCGAAACTGCGGCTTACTTTTCTTTTTTACTGTCGACACCAGCTATTGTTGGAGCTATCATTTTGCAATTTGCAGATGTTTTTCAAGGGAAAGCAGAATCTATTTCTAGTACATCTTTAATTATCGGAACGTTATCAGCAGCGTTTTTTGGATACATAGCCGTTTCATGGATGATTCAATATTTAAAACGTCACTCCTTAAAAGTATTCGCGTATTACGTATGGGGATTAGGTATTTTAATTTTAACGTTGCAATTTACTGATGTATTTTAAGTATAATGATAAAGAAGTTAATTCGTTTAAGATCCTGTTTCATTCATACAAGGCAGGATCTCTTTTTATTAAGGGGGAAAACATGTTTAATAAGGCTATCGTTATTGGTGGAAGTATGGCAGGAAAGTTCGCAGCAAAAGCATTATCAACTTCTTTTAAAGAGGTAATCATTATAGAAGCTGGTGAAAGATGGGATGGAAAGTCTTCGAGAAAAAGAGTTCCACAAAGTAATCATCCTCATGTGTTATTAAAAGGTGGAGAAAACGCAATTGAAGAATTGTTTCCTAATATTACGGATGAATTAATAGAAGTAGGTAGTATCGTAAATAACTTTACTCGTGATTTAAAATGGCATCAATTTGGTTTATGGAAACAGCCATTCATAGGGGAAGTACATATGATTCAACAGAGTCGTCCTTTGCTAGAATGGAATATCCAAAAACGAATACATCAAATTTCAAATATTACTATTAACTATGAAACATTAGTTAAAGGGTTATTGGTAGACGGAAAGCTTAACAAAGTGTGTGGAGTAAAAGTTAAATATTTAGAGACTGATACACAAGAAGAAGTTCATGCAGATCTTGTTGTTGATGCGAGTGGATTTGGCTCAAAAAGTATAGAGTGGTTACGAGAATACGGAATTGAAATACAAGAAGAGAAAGTTCGTATTGATTTATTTTACGCAACGAAAATGTTCAAACTTAAAGAAAATGAGAAATTAGACTGCTGTAATATGCTAATGTCTCCGAGTTTCCCTGATAATCCTTATGGCGTTCTTATTCAAACGATAGAAGATAATCGTTATTTTGTTACTTTCAGTGGATACGCAAATGAGAAAGCACCACAAACAGATGATGAGTTTTATGATTTTGCTGAAAACTTATCAATTTCTAATGTTACAGATTTTCTTAACAAAGCTGTGGCAATTTCAGATATCAAAACGTATAAAATTCCTTATCAAGTACGTCGGAGATTTGATCTCACTACAAATATGCCAGAAGGATTATTAGTCGTTGGAGATGCACACTGTCGTTTTGATCCCGTTTTCGGCCAAGGCGTATCAGTTGCTGCTATGGAAGCTCACCAGTTGCAATTGCTTCTGCAAGGTAGAAAACAACTTGATAAAACATTTACACAACAATTTTATAAAAAGGCAGCTACTATAATAGAAACCCCTTGGGATATGACAACAACGGAAATATCACGTCACCCGCAGCTACAGAGAGCATTAACTACAAAACAAAAATTTCAGCTATGGTATACAAAACAAATATATCGACTATCCGCAAGTAATTCTGATGTTTATATTCGGTTAGTACGAGTGATGAATTTAATTCGTAGTCCATTTCACCTATTTCATCCAAAAGTACTACTTGCTGTGTTACTAAAACAAAAGAAATAGCAGGAAAATAGTTGATTAAAAAAGAATATATAACAGTTAGTAGATATAGAAGGGGTAATCGAAATGAAAATATACATAGAACAATTAAAGAAACACGATGCTAAGGATTTATTTACGTTTGAACTTACGAATAAATCTTTTTTTGAAACAATGGTACCAAATCGTGGCTCAAAATATTTTGAATTTGAATATTTCCAAAAACTACTAGACGATTTATTAATAGAACAGGCAGATGGAAATTCTTATTTTTATTTAATTCGTAATGAAGAAAAAGAAATTGTAGGACGAATAAATTTAGTAGATATAGATACAGAAACTCGAATTAGCTCGCTAGGGTATCGGGTCGGAGAAAAATTTACTAAAAAAGGAGTTGCAACAGCAGCCGTAAAATTAATTTTAGACGTAGCGAAAAATAATAAAATTAATGAGGTTCATGCTAAAACAACTTCTAATAATCTTGCATCACAAATTGTACTAGAAAAAAGCGGATTTTCTTCTTATCAAAACGAAGCAGATACAACATCTGTACAATTAAATGGGGAACAGGTGAATTTTGTACATTATATTTGGAGAAATAATTCGCGCTTATAAGAAGGGGGACTTATTCATGAATGATTTACGATATCCAATTGGGCAATTTACATACAAACGTCCTATAACGGAAGAAATGATAGATACATGGATTCAAGAAATTGAAGATTTACCTAATGAACTAACGAAAGCTATTAAAGATTTAGATCAGAAGCAGTTAGACACACCGTACCGCGTTGGTGGATGGACAGTTCGTCAAGTAGTCCATCACGTTGTTGACAGCCACATGAATAGCTATATACGCTTTAAATTAGCACTAACAGAAAAGAATCCAACGATTAAACCATATAAAGAAGAAAAGTGGGCAGAATTACCTGATTCTAAATTACCAGTAGATGTTTCACTAGTAATGTTAGAGTCATTACATAAAAGATGGGTTAACCTTTTATATTCTTTAGAACTTGAAGATTTAGAAAAGACATTTAATCATCCAGAGACTGGTGAAACAAAACTTGCTGTTGCAATTGGACTATATGCATGGCATGGTCGTCATCATACAGCTCATATAACTTCATTAAGAAAACGACTAAATTGGTAGATGGAGATTACATTAGAGAAGGCAACAGAAAGTGATGCAGCAGTTTTATTTCAAATGCAAATAGACTCATTTAGCTCTTTATTACATAAATATAAAGACTACGAAACAAACCCAGCAAATGAATCTATTGAAAAAACTATTTTTAGAATAAATAATCCCAGCAGTAATTTTTATAAGATGATAATAGATTCGAGACTTGTTGGAGCGATATGTATATCCCAAAAAGAACTACCTTATAAATTTTGGATTAGTCCAATGTTTATTCATCCAATCTATCAAGGGAAAGGAATTGCTCAGAAGGTACTTATTTTAATTGAAGAGATGTTTCCAGAAGCACGAAGTTTTGAACTTGCTACGATTTTAGAAGAAGAAAGAAATTGTTTTCTATACGAAAAGATGGGATATAAAAGAACAGAAGAAACTAAGAAATTAAATGATAAAACTACACTTATTTATTACAAAAAAGAAAGGTAAAGCGTTTAAAATACGCTTTACCTTTTTATGTTATTTTAGATTAAATATACAAAAACGATGAATATTCTTCCAAAATACTCGGGTTAGTAATTTTATATATGAATAAACATACAGAAAAGCGTTATTTCGTCGTATATGTTACTAACGCTTTTTGAATGCTTAAAACACTATCGTCACCTTTAAATTCTTTCGTAATTGGTGTACTCAAACTAGATACCCAAATTTTAAGTTCTGCATCTAAATCAAAATGCCCAGCTGTTTCAATGCTAAATTGTGTAATGCTTTTATAAGGGATTGAATGATACTCAGTTTTTTTACCTGATATTCCTTGTTTATCTACTAAAATAAGACGACGATTTGTAAATACAATTAAATCACGAATTAATTTATAAGCATGTTCAACTTTCTCATCGTCTAACATAATCTTCTCTAAATCACGTTCTACACTTTCTGTACTCGTATTTGATGCATTTCCTAAAATACCGCTAAATAAACCCATAGGAAATTCCTCCTCCATTATTTGTGGAATGTGTTACTTATATTGTACCATGCTATTTACTAAGAAATTATGATATTACTTTAGTAGTTTCTGGTTATTATTGCAATTCATTTATATAACCTCATCTTAATATCTTATGCTAATATGAAAGTAAGAAAAAAGAAGCAGAGGGATATAGCATGAAAAATATCGGTTTAGTATTAGAAGGCGGAGGAATGAAAGGTTTATATACGGCAGGCGTACTCGAATATTTTATGGAAAAGAACTTATTCTTTCCTTATGTAGTTGGCGTATCCGCTGGAGCTTGTATGGGAGCAACGTATTTGTCACGTCAAAAAGGGAGAAATAAAAAAGTAAATACAGAGTTAGTTGCAGATCACCGTTATATATCTTATCGAAATTTGATTCGAAAACGTGAATTATTCGGAATGGACTTTTTATTTGATGAAGTACCTAATAAAATTGTCCCATTTGATTTTCAAACTTTCTTAAACTCAAATGAACAGTTTGTTATAGGGACGACTGATTGCGAATCAGGACAAGCTATTTATTATAATAAAGCAGAACACGGAAATGACATTTTAAAAATCATTCGTGCATCTAGCTCAGTGCCGTTTATAGCGCCTGCTGTAGAATATGATAATCGCAAATTACTAGATGGAGGGATTATAGATCCTATACCAGTTTTAAAAGCTCAAACTGATGGTTATGAAAAGAACGTTGTAATTATGACAAAACCAGAAGGATATGAGAAACAGCGAAATAAATTTTCTGGCCTAGCTAAAATTTTATATAGGAAATATCCGAATATCGCAGAATCTTTAGTTGAACATTATCGTTTTTATAATGAGACGATATCTTATATGAATCAAATAAAACAAAAAGACAACTTTTATATTATTCAGCCTAGCGTACAGCTTCCAATAAGCGGAATAGAAAGAAGTAAAGAAAAGCTCGTTAATTTATATAATCTTGGCTATACAGATGCTCAATATCATTATAAAAACTTACTAAATTGGATAGATAAATAAAGGGGTGGAAAGTTGAAGTTAGGAAAAAGGGTTATTTTTAATGAATTGCAGAAAATGCCTAGTCTGCTGTATAAACCGTTTCCGAATTGTGACATTCGAAAAATACGAAAAGATTTTAATAATATGTTTACAGAAGATGATTGTATAAGCGCTGATTTAAATTATTATTGGATGCATACAGCAGGTACTTTAAGTTACGTACTTAATAACAATGAACAGGAGATTGTGTTCAATCAAATAAAATGGCTAAGGAAATCGTTTTTTGAATGGTTTCCACAATATTGTTTTCTAGAAACAGAGATTATGAAGTATCCCATTTTATATAGAGATTTCATGAATTATGAAAAGACCCGTAAGCTATTACTTTATTATCTTACTGAATAAAAATTAAAACGTACAAGTGATGCTGCTTGTACGTTTTTTGTTCATAAAATATACAATATTTACAACTTATCCATGTAGGTATTTTAACGAGAAAAAAGAAGTACATATAGAATAGGTGTGAGGGAGGAGAGAGAAGTTTGTTAGTTGTTTCCCTTTAAATTCATGTCCAACTCAAATATTTCGAGTAAAATTCATTTCTTAATGGTATGATCAAATATCAAGAAAACTAATTTAGCAACAAAGAAGGGACAGGTTTAATATGGAAAACGTATCAAATGTAGATAAAGTAGAATCAATTAAATCTTTACAGTCAACAATCCGTAAACTTGAAAATGCGCTATCTCAGATGACTCAAAAAGGCTCAAACACTACTTTAGTGAAAAAAAGACTCAAAGCAGCTAGTATCGGCTTAGCTATGTTAGAAAGTATTTGGAATCAAGAAACCCACCATTACACGCAAGAGGATTTAGCAGACGCTCGAAATGTTCTAATTGGTTTGCTTCCATCAATTGAAAAGATTTATGTTAAGTCAAAGCTCGGGAGTCCTCAAAGAACTCTTTTAGAAAGAAGAATAAAATCATTGGAACTTTCTATTCAAGCAATTGATCATTTTTCTAATCAATAACTGCTCTAAACACATAAATTACGACTACTTTTATATAGGGATTCTAATGAAAAAACTTACATATAGAATACTACAAAGGAGGAGGAGAGGTGACTACAATAATCAGCCCTACGTTAGAGAAGCTTAAAAATCAATTAAAGAATGGAAACGAAAAAGCTCTTTATACTTTTTTGGATGAAATCAAGTCAAATCATACACCACTTGTAGAACAATGTCCTATAGATAATCAGTATAAACTTATAACGTATATATGGTTAGGTGATCAAAATACTGAAAATGTTTATGTAGTCGGTAGTTTTCCTGGTTGGGATCTGTCTGTAAATCAATTACAACGATTGTTACAGACAGATATTTGGTATGTTACGTTTAGGACGAATAAGAGGTTCATTTCAACTTATTATTTTACAGTAAATGATTTTTTCAAAAATGATTGGATAAAGCGTAGTGAACAGTACCGACTAGACCGATTCAATGAAAATGTATTTGGAGAAGGTGCCAATAAAGCGTCTGTGTTAAAAATAGATATAGAAGTGCAGTATAGCAGTCGTTTCCCTTCAAATCATTATCCATCCGGAAAGATTGAAACATATTCTTTTTATAGTTCAATTTTAAATAACACACGTAAACTTCATATTTATACGCCTCATGATTATTCTCACACTTCACATCTTCAAGAACTTCTCATTGTATTTGATGGGAATTCATTCATTAATGACCTTTCAATCACAAAAACACTTAATTATTTAATTTATGAAAAAGAAATCCCATCGTGTATTGCTGTTGCTATAGATCCTGTTGATCGATTAGAAGAGCTAACTTATAACGATAAAATGAATACATTTTTAACGAAGGAATTACTTCCATGGATTCAAACTAAATATCATGTGTATCAAAAAGCAAAACATACAACAATTGCAGGTTTCAGTCTTGGTGGCCTAGCAGCTTTTTATGCAGCACTTCAAAATCCATATATTTTCGGAAATGTGTTGTCAATGTCTGGATCCGTACATTGGAAAAAGGATGATTATGAAAATACAATTCCTTGGATTGAAAATCAAATTTCATCAATAAATTCTAATGCGACTCATCTATATTCTTACATAGCAGTAGGTGAACTTGAAAATGAACCTCTTTTAACGGCTAATAGACGCCTATATAAAGCTTTAAAAGAAAATAGATACCAAACCACTTATGAAGAGTTCCAAGGCGGACATGATAGCGTGTGGTGGCGAGAAAAACTATTCGATGGATTAAGGGCATTAGAACTTACAAAAACGACACTAAAAAATAAAAAGGAGAGAGAATCTATGAATCAAGAAGAACTAGATAAAAAACTAAAAAAGCAAGAGATTTTAGTAAAAGATGAGAAAGTTTGGTCCTATACGTATGAGGATCATATTAGTTCTATCGTTAAAGAGGCAGAAAAGAAAGGGGCTTTCGATCATTTACCTGGTAAAGGGAAACCTCTTAATCTTGATAAAGACCTTTCGTATAATCCTGAAAAGCAACTGTATAGAACTTTGAAAAATAATCATGTTTTACCTAGGTGGATTGAGCTTTCAAAGGAAATTGATGATTTAAAAGAAAAACTAAAAGAAAATACAAATACTGCAGAAGCAGCAGATTTAATTCGAACTATTAATAAAAAGGTTTTAGAACATAATCTACTTTGTCCACCAAGTGCGCAAAAAACGAGGGTGAAAACGGACTTTTAACAATTTTTAATAAAGCTATCTCTTGCTATATAATTAAGTAAGGCATTTTCAATTCATTATGAAAGGGAGGCAAATGTGATGAAAAATACGTATCAACTTCAAATTCCGAAAGAACTAGAACAGTATCGTACTATTTTAGAAGAAAGTGTAAAACCGTATATTAAAGTGACTGGAACGAAAACAGAGACAACTCTTTTTGAGAGTAAGTTTGGTGGTTATCCGTATTTACCTATAGATCAAGAGCATCCTAAAGATTCAAATGGACAACCTATGATGTTACTTGCGCAGTTAAATTTTGAAGAAATTCCGCATGTTGAATATATGCCCCAAAAAGGAATATTGCAGTTTTTCGTAAGTACTGATGATGAGCTTTATGGAGCAGATTTTGATCACCCAACAATCCAAAAAGACTTTCGAATTATTTATCATTCTACAATTACTGAAGATTTAAATAAGGTAATTACTGATTTTAGTTATTTAAACATTTTAGAAATAGAAGACTTTATCATACCTGAAGCAGCAAAATTACAATTTGAATTAGATTATCAACCCATAACATCTAGAGATTATCGATTTGAAAAGATGTTTAGTGAGGGTATTGATTGGGAAGAAATTGTTGATGAAGAAAATAATACAGAATTAGGCGAACTGTATGATGATTTATGTAAAGATTTCGGACATAAAATTGGTGGTTATCCATTTTTTACACAGACAGATCCAAGGGAATGGGAAGAAAAATACCAACAACATGATATATTATTACTACAAATCGATACAGACGACTCATTAAATATTATGTGGGGAGATTCTGGTGTTGCTAATTTCTTTATTAAAAAAGAAGATTTGTTAAATCTAGATTTTTCCAATGTTATTTACAACTGGGATTGCTACTAAAAAGATATAAATGAAATACTAGCAAGCTAAAAAATCTTCCTGAAGGTGAGGGAGATTTTTTTATGTTAAAAATAAACGTTATGTTAACTAGAGTGTAAGATAATACGAATAATAAAAGTCAAGCGTAAATAACAGAAATAACAAGAAATAATGTAAAGTTGTAAAACGTGTGTAAATAGCAATAAATTTATAAAGTACAACATAAAATAAAATTATTAATTTATATTTTGTAAAAAGATTTTTCCGCATAAAAAATTGTTACTGATCAAAAATGTTATTGATTCGTTAAATCTTAATCAATAATCAATTAAGATTTGCTGTGATGAATTTATAACTAAAAAAAGATAAAAAACTGTATAAATGCGTTTAAAGAAGATTTTATGTGAATCTCATTAAAAATCTCTGTTTCGTCTCATTAAGTATAGTTTACTTGTATTTTGATACCTGATATTACTTTGTTTCTATAACTTCCTATAATATATATTATGTTAACTGGATAAAAGTAATAAACTTATTATATGTTAGTTTATATTGTTACGCTTCCCTTTTCATCAGATTCATTCTGTGTAATCAATTGTGTGCTTATTTGTTGTTGTTTTATGAGTTGTTGATGATAATGTCTCCAGATATAAATTATATTTAAGACAATAAAAAATGCAATTCGTTTTAAATGAACACATTAAACGAATTGCATGGATATGATTCATAATAAGTTTTTAAAATTAGTTTGCTACAGCAATTGCTTCGATTTCAATTAATAAGTTATCGTTAATTAACTTTCTAACTTCGACAGCTGAACTTGCTGGTGTATTATTAGTGTCAATGTATTGATCTCGAATATCTCTAACAATGGTCATTTGAGAAATGTCTGTTAAGAAAAATGTTAATTTTACTACATCATTGAAATTTAAGTCTGACGTTTCTAATGCGATTTTAATATTTTCAAATACTTGTCGTGTTTGTGTAGCTAAATCATTAATTCCAACAATTTGACCGTCTGTATTAATTGCTACTTGTCCAGATATGTAAATCGTTCGTTTAGCGTTACTAACTTCCACTACATGTGAGTATCCAAAAGTTGGTGGCATCGTTTCTGGATTGATAAATTTCTTTTGCATGGCTCTTCTCCTCTTTGAATATCTTATTTTCTTTATATTAGGTTTCAAATTCAGATTATCCCTTATTTACCATTCAGCTGCTACATTTGTAAAAGTATATTAGCACTTTAATTTAAAATTATTGATGGATTATGTACGTTTGATTTTTTGGGGTGCTTGTTATAATTACACCTTGTTTTATTAATTCTTCAGTTACTTTTGTATAGAAAAAGTGATACCACCAGATAAAAAACTCTTCATAAGTAATTTCTTTTGAGTATCTGCTGCTGGCAAAGTATTGTTTTAAAGGTTTATCGTTTTCGTTGAATAATAAGACTAAATCTTCACTGATTGTGTTTGCAATTTCGTTAAGTATAAATAAGTCTGTTGATTTAAATACAGGGATAACAGGTTGTGAATTTTGATATAAGCCTAATTTTTCGTAAACTACGTTTAAATGTAAGTTTTTTTGTCTATCTGCTGCTACGAAACCTTTTACTAATTGTTTTTTCTTATAATTAATATCAGTATTAGTGTTTTGAAAATATTCTTCAAATATTTCGTTGTTTGCTGTTATTAAATTTAATGTTGAATATCGAGAATTTCCATAAAGACCAATTTGAACTTCTCCTAAATCTAAATACGTATTACCATACATCCCGAAAGCCTCTATATCTGTTAGTTCTTGTTCTTGAATAGCATAATAATATCGTTTCTTATTTCTTAAAGGTCGTTTCTTTTTTAAATAGTTTTCTTCAATGTAATTTATTTGTCCAAAATCTAATAACACACCACTATACAATAAAAGACTATAAGATTCTCTAGATAAATGATTAAACGTGTCGATTCTTTTTGAAATATCTTCAATATGACTTGAATAGTTTTCAAAGATCTTAAGTGTTGGTTTAATTAGAGGGTCACAAAGGTTATAAAGCTTTTCTCCTTCACAAGCTGTTATAATCATACACGTTGGATAGTACCTCCCTCCTATTTGTTTCAATAGCCCCTCTGCTTCTAATAAATTAACGCGCTTTTCAAATTCATCATTCGTCCAATTTAACATCATTTTTATAGCATTTGACTCAAAACCAAGATGAATCAATACAAGTAAATATTGAAGTTTCGTTCCTTTTATTTTTATAGATGGCGAATTATCTCCAGACGAAATCATTTTTGCTTCATAAGCTGTATGTAATATATTCTCCGGACTATTATTAGTGAACATTTCATATTCCCTCCCTTACTAATAAATTCATTGTAAAATCTATGTATTTATTAAGTTCTATAAACGAAAATGAGTGTCCTCTAATAATCCCAAATTAAAAACCTTAGCATAGATATACTAAGGTTTTTTACATTTTTATAATGAATGAATTCTTTCATAGTCTTTTTTAAATTGATTATCATTTTTTAGCCAACTTTTAAAAGTTGGTTCCTTTATTTCTAATTTTAGCGATACATTTATTTTTCATATATTCCTTAAGGAAATTTTGTTTTCTCTGCTTAACAGCAGCTTGAGTTCTTTTTAGCTTTCGATCTTTTAATTGATCTAGACTTAGACTTTCTTTCTGAAATATTACAACACCTCAAATTGGCGAATCTATTACGTTAAAATCTACAGACTATCCTAGGTATGCTTGGTGGCAAAAAGTCTAATTATAATAAAAAGCGAATCTGTCTTATATAAAAGATTCGCTTTTTACTTATTGATTATAATGTATCGTTGACAAACTGATTAAACTTGTCTATTTCTTCAACAAATGGATTATGATTACTTTCTTCAAATTTAGTTAATGTTGCGTTCGGGATCAAATTTGCTATTTCACGGGAAAATATGTAGGGACATTGTGCATCATGCTTACCACAGTATATAAAGCTTGGAATTTTTATGAATTTAAGTTTCTGACGAACATCATAATCTTTATATTCAACTTCTCTAAAATAATTTAACCGATTGCCAACTGTCTTTCCGCTATTCGGCAATTTTAATGCCTCTTCAAGCTTTTCTTTCTTCTTGTACTGTACTATCATCATTTAATACATTCATAATTGATACGATTCTATTAAATTTTACATTTTTACTACAGTATATACTATCTTTATGAGATGCATATTCCTTGCTCGCCGCTGCGCCACCAACAATTATTTTCGTTAAACTTTCTTGTGCTTCAGTCGCATATACAAGAGCTAACATCCCTCCTGTCGAATGACCAGCAAACCCCCACTTATTAATATATAAAGCTTCTCGAATCGCTTCTAAATCTTTAATCGTTTCGGTCATACTATATTCACAATCATTTTTAGCCGAATCTGAATTGCCACATCCCTTTAAGTTAACTAAATATACGCTATAATGGTCAGTAAATGGGTTTGCAAAAGTATTTCCATTATCATTATACTCACTATACAAATGAGTAACGCAAAGTGGAGGTCCTTCTCCCTTTAGAAAATATTCAAACTTTCCTCTTGGAGTTTTGATAATATTTGTTGTCCACATATCGAATCTCCTATCTGAAATTTTCATTTTCTCTTAGTTTGTTATTTATAAGCAAATAGTATTATATAAAGAAGTAAGTAACCTATCCTGCTTAACCAATTTCTGATTCCTATAATTTATTAATTTATGATTAGATAAAATAAAATTATGCTCTAATATTAATTCATTGTGGAGCACTTCAACTAAAAATTTAGGTATCATCTCTCCTACGCCGTAATTATAATCACTAAGAATCCAAGAAATCTCTTTCCAATCTAGAATTCCTTCTGAGACTTTTTTTGGAGTGTGATATATAAATTCATGAAGTAACTCTACTAGATAAACATACATTCCGCCAGAATATGAAGAATTCTCCCATTTAATAATGCCTTTAAATTGAATTTGATCATGCGTAACTTTTATATTAGTCTCTTCTTTTATTTCACGAATTGCATTTTCTAGAGGTGTTTCTCCCTTTTCTATCTTCCCTCCTACCCCGTTCCACAATCCTTTTACAGGGTCATATTTTCTATTTAGCATAAGTATCTCTTCATTTCTTTTTATGAAACATAAAGTGTGCTTGTACATAATTTGATTCCTTCCTCCGTTTTTAATAAGCTCTTACTGGAGATATAAGATGGATTGCTGCAGAGTGTGTTCCTGCTTCAACTAATATCGGTCTCATAGAACCGCTGAAACTTAAAGTAACCGTTTCTTCTTTTATTGCCCTTAAAGCATCCAACATAAATCGTCCATCGAAAGATATATTGAATTGTTTTTTACCTTGAATTACATCTATCTGTTGAGTCTCAGATATTTTTCCAATCTGAGAAGCGTTAGAAGAAATTTGAATGGTAGATTCGTTTACAATTTCTAAGTTAACATTGTTATTTGCCCATTCACTTGCTAATAAGCTTGATCGATCTACCCCTTGTAACATTCTTTGTCTATCTATGTTAATGACGGTTTGAAATTCATTTGGAATGAGAGTAGAAATATTAGGATATTTCCCTTCAATTAGTCGTGAATATAACGTAGTTGTGCCGAATGTAAAAATAATGTGACTTTCTGATAGATAAATAGAAACGAATTCTAAATTGCTGTTCATTAATTTTAAAAGCTCATTAATGGTTGCACTTGGTACAATACAATTCGCTTTCATATTAGTAGAAATTAGTGTTTCACGTATAGCTAGTCTATGAGAGTCAGTTGCAGCGCATATTAATTTGTTATGGTCTAACTCGATATGTACGCCGGTAAGAACGGGTCTAGATTCATTTTTCGCTACTGCAAAGACTGTTTGTTTAAACGCATCAATCAATTGTTTTGTTTCTATTTGTATTTCTGCATGATCGTCTATTTGTGGTACGTTAGGAAATTCATTCGCTGGAAAACCATTTAAGTTTAATGTGATTTCTTCTGATTGTATGGTAATTGTTTGCTCATTCTTACTTTTTATTACTATATCGCTTGGCATTTTCTTTATAATTTCAATGAAGTATTTTGCAGGTACAACAATTGTTCCTGCTTGTAAGGTAGTCGTAATTTGTTCGTCATCCATGGAACTAGGGATGAATTTTTCGATGAAAATATTTGAATTACTTGCGATTAAAGTAATTCCAGATTGATCTGCAGTTATTTTTATACCGGATAGTATAGGAATTATAGCTTTGGTAGATATTGCTTTACTTACTTCTGAAAGTGCTTGAGTGAAATGTTTATGATTAACGATAAACTCCATTTTTTCCCCGCCTTACATGAAATGATAGTTTTATGAAGATCGATGAATGATTGTTCCGTTAAAAAAGTAAGGTACTGTTTCTTTCCTTTGTAATATATTTAATAAGTGTTCTGGTATACGTAAATGCGGTTCTGCTCTATGTAATTCCATCCAAGTAATCTCTTCAATTTCTTTTGGCCTTGTTATATTTGTTTTCCCGCCGATTATTTCACCTAAAAAATTAAAGAATATTGCATGGTGTCCTCTCTCTTCGAAAAAAGCTTCGCTAATGTAACAAATACCATTTACAGTTATATGTAGACCGGTTTCTTCTTTTACTTCTCGAATGACTGCCTCCTCTAACGTTTCTCCTAATTTAACCGCGCCACCTGGTAGTGTGTAATAAGAACCATTCTTCCCTTTGTTTTTTACCATTAAGATCTTTTCATTTGTTTTATCGTATAAAAGCGCATATGTAACATTTACTTTTTTCATCTAAGTCCACCTTCAATAACGAGAATTTTCTGTCTTTGTTACATTCTACCATTTAATCGTTTTAAAATATAAAAAAATTAATAGAGTATTTCATTTATCTACCCTTAGTAAAGGTAATAATCGATACCCCTTCATTTCTAAATAAAAAAGAGCGTATTTTGAAAGTAATTATTCAGCGTACGCTCTTTATGGTTTGATTGATTTTGGGATTCTATATATTTTCTAACCTTTTTTCAAAATAGTATCGATTATGCCCTTTAGGGTGATCTTCACTTACTCCAATTACTTTATATCCATGTTTTTTATAAAAAGCAGGTGCCTGAAAGCTAAAAGTATCTAAATTGATTAGCCTACACTCTTTTTCAATTGCAAATTCTTCAATAAGTTTTATTAACTTGGTTCCATAACCTTCGTGTCTATATTCTTCAGAAACCCACAGGAAATCAACATGTACGTGATGCCAAAATGTAATTGCAGTTATTCCACCTACTATTTCTTCATCTTCATTTTTCACTATAAAACTAATTTTTTCTGAAGGCTTTTTCTCTTCATCTGAAATATGTTTTTGATTATATTCAATTACTTTTTCTCTTATGTAATCACTATCTTCTTGGACCCATTGTTTTACTATTTTCATTTTAATCATCACGCTCCTTTTAAAGTATCTATTCAATTTAATAATCGTAATATCCTGTCTAACTCAATAGTCGTAATGCACTGTTTCATTTCGCTAAAATTGTAAAAAGCCGTACTACATTTTATTTGTAGTACGGCTTTTTACCACGTTTGATTCTTTTTAATTAAAACTTCCGTTAGTTTGAACGTATTAGTAAAATAATTCTATTGTATTACTGCGAAAAAGAATGAACATTCCTAAACCAATTAGAACGATTGGAACGATAATATTACTTTTGTTAGAACGAAGTGAGAATAGTCCTTTAATCCCCATATAAATTGGCACGAATCCTAATAATCCGATCCACGATATAGGAATGAAAAAAGAGCTTAAGGAACCAATAATACTTAGAAAAATAATTACACTAAACCCCAAATATTGTCCAATAACAATATAAAGTTCTTTTATCTTAGTTTTTCCCTGGAAAGTTCTATCTTCTTCCTTACATACTCCTGTCTTTACTTGTGAAAATAAAACAAGGAGTATAAAAATATCATCAATATTTGTTGAAGTAAATGCAATAAAAGAAGAAATTATAGTTGTAACCAAAATAAGCCAACTACCTTTATAATGAAATGTATGCCTACTAGCGAAGCGGATTAACTGTAGTTTTTTATCAATATTTTGATTCTTTTATAAAACAATATGAATATTTTACTTATCTGCTACTTGTTTCGTTAATAAATAAACCACTTTATTGCTTCTCAAATCATTTCATTTTAAATTAAGTAAGTGTATTCTTCCTACACAATGGCTAAAAAGGGAAAATTAAATGTTGTGTAATATAAAAAGAGCCCTTTATGAGGACTCTTTTTAAACTTAAGCTACTTTTCGATATAAATGTTGTGTTTCTTTTTTCTTTTCTGCTTTTGGTGGACGAATTAAAATAGATATAATGAAAGAGATAACAGAAAGAACGCCGATTATAATAAAGGTTGGTTCAAATCCTCCAAGAAGCGCCCCGATGAATGATCCTGCAAGTGCACCGAATCCGAAACCTTGGTATACAATCCCATAATTTGTACTATGGTTTTTTAATCCGAAGAAATCTCCAACAATAGCTGGGAATATAGTGATATTACCGCCAAAGCAAAAGGCAACACTTGCTACACATGCGAAATATATGCCGTAATTTAGCGGAATGAAACTTAATGTAAAGACTGACAATCCAATGATAATAAACGTTGCAGAAACGATTTTCATTCGACCTATTTTATCTGATAACGTTCCAAGAACGATTCTACCTACAGTGTTAAAAATCGCAATCATGGCGACGGCATTAGCAGCGGTTGCTGCGCTAAGTCCAACGAGCTGCACTCCGATATCTTTGACCATACCGATTAAATATAGACCGCCCATACACGATGTGAATAGCATAAAAAACAAAAGATATACTTGTTTCGTTCGCATCATTTCACGAGGTGTATAATCATTGTGTAAAGTCTCAGCTACAGTGTTACTTACTATTGCTTCACGTAAGAAGAACGATCCGATTAATACTAAAAGTAAGACGATAATCCCCCAATATAAAAAGGCTTGTGATACACCAAGGCTGTCGATCAGATTTCCGTTTATATATCTAAAGATTAAGCTGCCCATTCCATATGCTGATACAGATATACCTGAAATAAGCCCTTTCCGATTCGGAAACCATTTAATTAAATTAGATAATGATGTAATATAAGCAGTTCCATCGGCATAACCAACTACGACTCCAGCTAATAAATATAGTAATGGTAAGGAGGAAACTTGTGAACTTAGTATTAAACCGAGTCCCAGCACAATCCCTGCAGTAGCGATGAGTTTTCGAAGCCCTAATTTTTGCTGTAACTTTCCTGCAAATAATGTTGAAAATGATAAAGAGAAGCTTGTAATGGAGAAAGTTATAGCAACTGAATTAAGGTTCCATCCAAACTTACTTACAAGGGGCTGATTAAATAAACTCCATGTATAAATTGTTCCAAGCCCAATTTGAACAATGATTGTACCTAGAACAATTAATAACGGATTTATAGAAGTTTGTTTCATACTAACTGTCCCCTTCTTTTATCGTGACATGAATTTTCACAGTTAGTATAACCATCATAAAAAGCAAGATACTGCATGAAAAATGGAAATTGAATTCATGTACACAAAAAGACACTCCATTATGAAGTGTCTTTCTGCAGGTTATATTAGATTTACTTAAAGAAAGCTTTGTTAAGATAAGACATTTTCAAATGCTTATGTATATAGAGTACCAAAAGTTTTCAATCATGTGATGGGACTTAAGATGTATTTTTGATTCATCATATAGTCGGATAAACGAAAAATTAATATTCAATTTCATCAAAATCCTTCGGCTGCGGTACCGTTTGCATATTAGCTGCATCTTTTGGATCGCTATAAATTGCATTTTGTTCTGTATTTACATCCTTAATGTTTTGCTTTTTATTTTTATTTATTTTATCTTTCATTTTCTTTCACTCCTTTTCGATATAGGAGTAATTATGCCCTATTACTGTTACGAAATGTATCAACGACTAAATTACTAAATTCACGTAAATAATATAAATAATTATCACCGCCGTCGTTGTATCTTTTATTATACATTTTCGCAACAACTACATTATATTCAGGTATTACTAATATAGTTGGTCCCGTAATTCCTAATATTTGATACGAGCCTTTTGGTACACGTTCGCCTAGTTCACTTAATTGTGCAGGTTCATTTTGAACGAACCAAAACAAGCCATTTTGTGGTAGCTCTTTATTTGCATATGTTGGACTCTGCAAACTCGTAGCGATTTTTATAACTTCTTTTGGAACAATTTGTTTATCATGTATCATACCTTGATTTAGATGAAGATTGCCCCACTGTGCAAATTCTCTAGCGGAGACAAACAGATTTTTTTCAGTACCGTCATCTACTGTACCAATTTCACGAATTGCGCCTTTATTTGGATCATCAACAACTGCAACTAAATTGTCATCTTGCTGTATTCTCCATCCTGTTTCTTGGAAATTAGCAGGTTTAAACACACGCTCTTTTAACAATTCAGGAAAACTTTTTCTATATAGCTGATAAATAAGATGTGTCATCATTCTTACATTAATATCTCTATAAGCCCAAGATTGTCCAGGTTCAAATTCACGAAAAATTTTTCCGTCATTCGTTTCTCCTAAACCGTGCGAATGTGTTACTAAATGCCTTATCGTTATTTTACCAAGCAATGCATGATCAAAGTCTTTAAAATATTTTATCGCTTCATCATCAATAGAGTTTATTTTCCCCTCGTAAAGCGCATACGCTATCATTAATCCTAAATAACTTTTTCTAGCAGAAGCAACGTTAAATTGTGAAGATGCTGTTACTTTCTTGCTTGTAGATGTATTTGAGTGATAGCCACTATAATGCTCCAGTACAATTTTGTTATCTTTCATTATGCAAAGCGCTGCTGCAGAGCTATGGTTTTGTTCTTTTATATTTTCTACCCAAGAAATCAACTTATCATATGTATACAAATAAATCCCCCTTAATACACATAAAAATTACAGCTTGAAAGAAAAGTGCAAAATAGTTTTCACACCTTTCCTTCAAGCAAAATATCTTTGATGTTCTATACTTAAATGATCCACCAGTTCCAGCAATTAAAGCAACCGAAACATCCAGCGCATCCTATGCATCCGCCGCAACGACCTGCACAACCACCACATCTGCCGCCACATCCGCCACAGCGTCCACCACAACCTCCGCATCCGCCGCAACGACGTGCATCGTCTTGAATGTAGTAGTATGGATATTGACTTTGTTGTTGATCCCAATACACAACATTACCAGTTTGATAATCATTAAGGTTTAATGATTGTAGTTCTTGTTGAAACTGATTCATTATGAAACCCCTCCATTTATAAATATAAATTCCGTCCACATATTGAAGTTAATAAATTTCAATAAACAAAGTAGAAACAAATGGCTATATACTTGAATACGTACATCAACAAAATATGAACTTACACTAGGTGATGTACCTTGTTTTTCAGCCTATTTTCTTAATCTCTTTTTGCTGGACGAATTTATTATTAATAGAGGTTTTTAAAAATTACTAATCCAACAGTTTAGTAGTTCATCACTTAATTTTCTTTCTAGTAACTCTTTAACTGAAGGTTCTGGCATGATTTTATAAGTATGTAAAGCGTCTCGATTATAATCTATCCAGTGAAACGCTAAATGAGGTTCTTTAGATTTTGGTATGAAATCAATAAGTAACTCTTGTGAATCTATCTCAAAAATATGATTGATTTCATGGTGAAGAACTTCTCGATCTTGCCATTGGTTTTCTATGACTCCTAAAAATTGTTTTATACTACAATTTACTCCGAGTTCTTCCCTTAGTTCTCTTATTAATGCATTCTCAGCTGATTCGCCAACTTCAACATGACCACCTGGTAGAAAATAATGATGGCCAATATATTCAGCTACTAACAATTTTTTATCCTTAATCATAACAGCTCGTACAATATGATGAAATTTATTTTTCAATTGCTATTCCTCCCATTCATTTATTTTATATTTGATTAAAATAGTCATTTAATATCGGGATAATATAAATCATAGGTGTTTCATACGGATGAATTTTATTAATCACTTCAAGTGCATCCTTTACAAGATCCCGTTTGCACTTTATTTCAATTTTACATTCTTGCCCTTCACAAATCTGACCAATTTCCCCGTTAAAAGGTGATGCGCCTTTTAACGGTCTCCAGTATCCTTTCACAGAACTATAGGACAGACAATGATCATATTCTCCCGTTTTACAAGCACCAATTTTATTTAACTCATTCCTCAACATTTCAATGTATTCTTCAGGGATAAATACTTCAATTTTCACTTCAGTAAATTGCATAATTCATTTCACACCTTTGCTACATAATAATTAAACGAATAAGCGATATACTTGCTCGCCATCATAATCATGTCCCAATGACTGAAAACCGTAACTTTCATATAGTTTCTTTGCAGAGATATTATCTTTATGTACTGTTAATCTAATTTCTTTACACGCCTTAAACGTATTTTTTATTAAATATATACTTTCTTGTAATGCTGCTTTTCCATAACCGTTACCTTGCTGCTTTTGATCGATAATAAATCCGTTTATCCAATACATATCAGTTGTTTCTTTTACAACAGCATGCATAACAAAACCAACCATTAGATCGCCATTGTATATCGCAAATGGTTGGTATTCTACAGCGTCCCCATCTGGTTTTATATATACTTTAGCAAGTGAGACTGCTACAGATGGAACAAATTTCGTCTGATTATCTTTAACTTGCAGCTTTAAAGCATCTTCCCAATTCTCTCTCGTAACAACCTTTAACTGGATATTCAATATTTTAAACCCCTTTATTAAGAATATATTTACATATTCAACGTAGTGAAATAATTCCCTGTTTCTTAATTATAAAAAACAGGGAATTATCACTTCTAAATAGAATTTATCCAGTTATATCGCTGTACTTTTCACTTCGAATATCTTTCTTTAATGATACATGCGCTATTAAAACTCCAAGTATAGTAATTACTCCACCAACTACCGAAATAAAAGTAGGTACTTCACCTAACCATACCCAAGCTATAAAACAAGCAATTACTGGCGTTAAATATAGAGAGCTTGTTGCCTCGGAAGCACCAGTATGAGATATAATATAGGCCAATGCAATATACGGGAGTACTGTTGGAAATAAACCTAAATATATAACGCTCAAATTCACTTCAAGAGGAGCCACCAGTATTTCTTGATACATTCCCGGTAAGAAAATAAGCATACATACCGTACTAGATAAAATTGTATATATGGTAAATGGCAAGAAGCCGTACTTTTTTAAGTACGATGTTTGAAAAACGAAAAATAGACTTTCTGAAACGGCTGCTAATAATATAAATAATCCCCCGCTATTAAATTGAATAGACCCCCCTTGACTAAATGATATGAAAGTAATTCCTATAAAGCTAATTACACCACCGATCCATCCATTTGCTTTCATTTTTTCATTTAAAAAAACAAAAGCAAGAATTGCCGTTACTATAGGAGTAACTGAAACGATTAAACTTGCCGATCCAGCATTTACTGTTTTTTCACCATAGTTTAATGCGATGTGATAAAAAGTAAATCCTAAAGCACCAAATAAAAAAATCGCTGGAATATCTTTTAGATCAGGTAATCGTAGTTTGTATATAAACGAAAACAAAAGAAGTATGAATGAAGCGATTAACAAACGAAGTAAAGTAAGATGTTCAGGTGTGTAAGATTCAAGACCCATACGAATTGCCGGAAAGGCGGTTCCCCAAATTAAAATTGTAAAAGAATGAGCACATATAATTCGATAATCCCATTTTTTATAATTCATGTTTTCTCTCCCCCTTCAAACCAACCACTTTATAATTACCAATTATTTCTTCCCATCATATTTAATAGTTGATACAATGTCTTCAACCAGTTTTTTATCGTAAAAACCAACCACTTGGCATTTTTCAAGTGAGCGAAGGAGTTTTTTGATGACAACTAGTAAAAAAACGCCTAAGTATCAGCAAATAGTAGACTATATGAAAGAAAAAATTGAAAATGGAGAATGGCCAATTGGAAGTAAGATTCCTAGTCAAAGGCAGTTAGCGAAATTATTCCAAGTAAATCGCAGCACTGTAATAACTGCACTAGATGAACTTATGGCTGATGGATTGATTCAAGGGAAAATTGGAGCAGGAACAATTGTAACGAATAATACGTGGTCATTATTAGCGACGAATCCCCCGCCTGATTGGAGTGAATATGTAAAAGCCGGTATTCATAAACCAAGCAAGTTAATGGTACGAAAAATAAATGAAGCAGAAGCAAATAACAAACTTATCCATCTTAGTAAAGGCGAACTTGCTCCTCATCTTTTTCCGTTAGAAACGATGCAGTCCATTATGAAAAAAGTAAGTGAGGAATTAGATTATTTTGGATATGAGGAACAAAAAGGGTTTTATCCGTTACGTGAAGCAATAAGTAAATACGTAAAATCATTTGGAATACATGCATCACCGGGTTCCATATTAATCGTCTCGGGTGCATTACAAGCATTGCAATTAATATCAATTGGTCTTTTACATAGAGAGTCTACCGTTTTACTTGAACAACCTTCTTACTTATATTCACTTCATGTATTTCAATCAGCAAATATAAATCTATCTGGTATATCTATGGATCCTCACGGTATATTACCTAACGAGTTATTAAAACGAATTAAATACAGTCAGAAGAAAAACATTTTATATTCAATTCCTTGTTTTCAAAATCCAACAGGCATATTAATGTCTAAAGAGCGGAGAAAAGAAATATTAAAAATATGTGAAAAGGAACAGTTACCTATTATTGAAGATGATATTTACCGCGAGTTATGGATTGATGCACCGCCCCCAGATCCTTTAAAATCAAGGGATAAACATGGACATATATTATATATTGGTAGTCTCTCTAAGACGCTTACCCCAGGACTTAGAATTGGATGGGTTATCGGTCCAGAACCCGTTATTGATAGATTATCAGATATAAAAATGCAAACAGATTATGGATCAAGCTCCTTATCCCAAAGAGTTGCTGCTGAATGGATAAATAAAGGGTTTTATGAGGAACATGTAGCGAACGTAAGAATTAAACTAAAAGAAAGAAGACAAATAATGATACGAGCTTTACATAAGTATTGTACAGATATTGCCACCTGGGATATACCTAGTGGTGGATTATTTATATGGCTAAAGGTAATACCTAGCATTCCGATGAAGAAATTATTTTCAGAGGCACTATCAAAAGAAGTTCTTTTAAACCCAGGACGTATATATGAAGAAGAATCAGACCGGTATATTCGTTTATCATATGGATATGCTTCTTCAGAGCAAATGACTAACGGGATTAAATTGTTGAGTGAATTAATTCGTAAGCTAACGGCATAACAAAAACTCCTCTTTTTCTATAGAGGAGTTTTTATGTATCTTATTTACCACAATCTCATTTCCTGCCCTAATAAAATAAGTGCTTCATAAGGATCCCCGTTAATGTTTAATACTTGAGCAAAAGCAGGTTCTGTTTTTAAACCATTCTCTTTTAAGCGAAGAATTTCTTCTCTTATATGGGGATGCTGCATTAATAACATGTGCTCTACTATCATATGTCTATATGCATTTTGGTTACGAACTGGCTTAGGCTGAGCAAATAATTCAAATTCAAAACCTTCAAATTCAAAATTTACTTTTATCGATTCGGTATTTTTAATTTTTTTCTTTTTTATTCTGAACCCTTCATAAGAGCCATATAAAGATCTCATTTCTTGTTCAAAAACATCAAAGTTATGTACTTCCATTACTATATCTAAGTCAGATTGAAGCGTATCAATTCTTATAGGAATTGTCCCGCAAAGAACAGGGCTATACAAAGCTAAATCCTCCATTATGTTTAGTTTATTTAAAACATCATATACTTTTTGTTGCTTGTCATTCCCTGATTGTAAATATGTAATAGATGTAAACATGGAAGTCTCTCCTTCATTTCACGTAATACGTGTTTCACTAAATTCAAGAAAATTTGTCCGTTTAAATTTGTTCTAAGAGTACCTTTATTTCAATATATTAAGACGAACAAACGATGTTTTTCAACTTTTCTCCTATACTGCAATACTATAAAAATAAAAAAGGAGGAATTATTATGAGCATTTTTAACATTCTTTTAACCATCCACATATTATTTGGAACAATATGCTTAATTACCGGTATTTTAGCGATGGTTGCTCAAAAGAAGAAAGGAAAACATACGGAATGGGGTGAAATATATCATGCATCCTATGTTGTGATCACCCTTACTGCAATTATACTATCCATTATAAACTGGGATAAAATCGCATATTTATTTTATGTAGCAATTTTCTCTTATGCTTTTGCGATTTATGGCTACCTTGCACGAAAAAAACGTTGGAAAAATTGGCTTCATCACCATATTAGAGGTATGTTAGGTTCTTATATAGGTGCGGTAACCGCACTTTTAGTAAACGTCGGTATTCATATTCCCATAATTAATTTATTGCCGCCTATATGGTTTTGGTTTTTGCCTACATTAATCGGTATTCCTCTCGTAGCCAGTGTATCAAAAAAATATAAAAAGCGTAGTTAAAATTCATTACATTTTCGTTACTTTCTGATGATTATTATGAAAAATCATACTCAATGTAATATTTTATTTATAAATTGAAGGTCGTATTGCTTTAAGTTAGTCACTTAGAGCTAAATAAAAAGAATCCAATAAAAGTATTGGATTCTTTTTCGAATTTCATTTTAATGTAGGCTCTATGTATTCAATAATATTACCATCCGGATGACGAATTATCATTTTCATACCTGTGGGTACTTGTATTGGTTCAGTAATCATTACGCCGTTATAGTTTAAGATTAGTTCTTTTACTTCGTTGAGATCATCAATTACAATCGTTGCAGCAACATGATTCTTAACTGTTTCTTTTAATTCTTCAATTAAAAGTAAATTTGTAAATCTAATCACATGAGTTCCGTTCATTTGAAATTCGTGTGGTTTTTCTTGCTTTAATAGTATTTTGTAAAATTCTAGATGAGTTTGTAAGTCTGAAACATAAAGGCGTGGAACAACAGCTAATATATTCATCCTACTTACACTCCTTTTTAGTTTAACTAAATTAATTTAATTATATATTACTCGAAAACCTCTATAAACTATGACATTAAAAATAATATCTTTAATTAAGACTTTAATAATGAATGTAAACGATCCGGATAATTCGTAAACATCCCGTCAACGCCCCATAAAATTAGCTTTTTCATGTCTGTTTCATTATCTACAGTAAATGGATGAACTTCTAATCCATGTTTCTTTATTCTCTTTACATAAGCTGCATCAATATATTTGTAGTTCATCCCAAGACCGATGCAGTATGTTTTATACTTTTTTATCTCTGATTCAGTTAATTGAACTGCCTTTTTGTAAGATAGTAATTGGACTAGAGGTATATTAACATGTAAACTACGTAGCTTTTGCAAACTTTCTTCACTAAATGATTGAATAATAACTTTATCCTGTATTTCATAATGATTGATAATTTCTAATAACTTTTCTTCCATTCCTGGATATTCATCAGGTGATTTTGTTTCAATATAATAGTTCGCGTCATGCCCAAACACTTCAATTACTTCTTCCAGTGTTGGAACTTTAGCATTTTCGTATTCTTTCTTTGCTAAATTTGGATGTTTTTCATTAAAAGAAGAACCTGCCTTTAATTGCTTTAATTCTTCTAATGTATATTCCTTAACTAGCCCTGTACCGTTTGTAGTACGATTTACTGTTTCATCATGCATAGCTACTAAATGTCCATCTTTTGTCATTTGAAGATCTATTTCTATATAATCTGCTTTTAATTGTTGTCCTAATGTATAAGCTGGTATTGTATGTTCCGGCGCATACGCAGAGGCGCCTCTATGTGCAATATTTTTTATGTGATTTGATTGATTAATAGCTTTCGTGTACTTAAGTTCATTTACTTTATGATAAACAAAAGTACCTATTACTAGAAAGGCGCAAATGATTGTAACGATATAAATCTTTTTCATAATGATGTATTAGCTCCTACATGAAAGCAATTTGGCTTGGATAATTTATTCAAATAAATGTCGATTTTCAAATACAGTCATTTGTCCAACAGATTGAAAACCAGCTTTTTTATAAATATTAATCCCATCAGGTGAAGCTTGTAATACGCATTGAGCAACGTTTAATTCCTTTGCTTCTTGCAGCAAGTAATGAAACATAGTAGAGCCAAATCCTTTTCCCCTCATGCTTTCTTTCGTTGCTATATCATAAATACCAATACTATCTTTTGTACATACTAATGAACCAACCGATATGACTTCATTTTTATAAAGTCCTAAGTACAGGTTCATATTCCCACTATTCCATAAGTCGAAAGACGCAGCTTGATTGTAGAATGCTTGTACATGTATACCTTCCTCTGATGAACCAAACAAATTAGCTAACGTTTCTCCAAACTTTTTAATTTGTTCTGGTGAAGATGCTTTTTGTATTGTAAAACCTACTGGCATGTTTATTGTCGGATGAATTGTATTTAATTCTGCGACCATTGCAATATTCTGTTCTGCTTCTTTTAAGTCCAGTTTTATTAATTCGCTTTTTATAGTCTGCTCGTACCTATCATCCCAAAACCAAACACTCATTGGATATTTCTTTTGATTATAGTACGCTACCTCCTTATATAATTTCTCGATATCTTCCGTTACATTATTGTTTAGTAAAGTAATGATATTAAATGTATCTGCAGGTAAACCACAGTCGACAGCGATGTAATCCTTCGTTTCTTTCACATTCATTCCCTGTGCCTGCCGCGCAATATATGAAGTTTTATATGTAAAATTATCTATTAGTAACTTTTTAAAATTCATTTATTTTGCCCCTTTCATAAAAATTCAAATTCGAATCTTTCAGTATTAAATATAACATATAAGAAATATACCTATTTCTATAAAAATATCTCTATAAATCACTCTTTGTCTTCTAAAAGAATTAAATATGATATAACGTTGTCGGAATGAAAAAAGTGGTATATAATAAATATTAACATTACTAGTAATTATTTTAGGTATTCCTAGAATAAAGGAGCGATACATATGAAAATTACTATTTATTTCGGAAGTCATGAAGATCAAGATGTTCGTACAATGGACTGTCATTTAGATGTAGAAGATACGGAAGAGATTGTTTCTGTATCATAATATAAATTGTATGGATGAACCCTCTTCCCTACAGCGTTTAAGACACCTCTTACAGGTGTCTTTTTTGTTGTTTTTTCGTCAAAAACCCTTTACTTTAGAGCGTTTTAATAGTAAAATATAAATATACGAACAAATGTTCTTTTTATTTTATTTGTACATGAAGGGATGATTTTTACAATGGCTCAAGCAAAGCGCAGAGGAAGAAAAAAGCAAACACCTATCATTTCAAATACAGGCTTTATCGGCTCTGTCTTTATTGATACATTGGAGTTACAAAAGAAATCCTATTATTTCGCCCGTAAAAAACTTCAAATTGTTCATCACGTATTAGATGGTCTATCTGGGGCAACAAGCTCTCTATTTAAAGAGCATAACATTTCAGCATACATGTCTTGTGTATATTTACATAAACAAAAGAAAATCGGATTTGTTCTTTCAACGAAGCCTTTTGAACAAAGTGACGGTGTTGCTTACTTTATAAATTATTTAATCGAAAAGAATTTTTACGGTAACGAGGAAGTAGAATATCAAGAAGTATATAATACAGGTTTTATTGGTGTAGTATTCGCCGATTTATGTAGTATAGATCGTTTTAATTTCGAGTTTGAAATGGGTATGTTAACGAAATTAATGAAAGATATGATTATTCCGGTTAAAGAACTCTTTTTACGCCACAATGTACCGGCATACATTTCCACTTCTCATCTAGAGGAACAAAACAAATTAGGTTTCGTTCTATCTATAAAACCGTATGATGAACGTGCAGAAGCAGATTTATATTTTGAGGCATATTTAAAAGAACGCGGGTTATTTATTGGTGATGAGGAAGACGATATTGATAAGATTGTTATTAGAAAAACAGCTGAATTACGATAGATAAGCGCAGGATGATGATCCTGCGCTATTTCGATATTATTTAATTACGTTCAACACTATACCCTTTTGAATGAATTTCTAAATTCAATTTATTTGAGTAAGCCTGATTTAAAATAAGAAATACGATCCCTCCTCCAATTGGAAGCGTGTAGGATGGAATATGATTTAATAATAGACCTGATAATGCCAGTGCTATCGGCTGCATCAGTTTACCTAAACTTAATCCAATACTAAGCACTCTGCCCCTATATTCATCTGGAATCTCTCTTTGCATAAAATAAATTAAAGGGATATCAATTAATGCTATCATTAACCCTAAAAAGAACATAATGGCGCAGTACATGGTCACAAATACAATTTTATTCACTTCAATACTTTTGAATAGAACAGGTGCACCTGAAACTATCATAAAAATTGCCACCATAAAACTTGTTTTTTTCAATAGATAGGAATAAGAAAAACGATTCGTTATCTTTTTTACTATTATTGCACCAACTATCATACCTATTGGAAAAGTCCCTTGGATCAAACCAAATTGTTTAGAACTAAGATTGAGAACTGTATTCATAATGTATGGCAATGGAACAGTTACAGAAAATCCCAGAAAAAAATTAAGTGAAATTAAAATACGAAACGTATTTTTTAAGCTTTCCCGCTCCATTAAGTAAGAGTATCCCTCCTTTATATCTTTCATAAAATTAATTTCCCTTATTGAACATTCCTTATTTATGTATTGCTCGCACAATTTAAAGTTGATAAACAATATGGATATAGCTGAAAGGATAAATGAAATACCGTTAATAATTATAAAAGTTTTCATATCAAAGACTGCAAAAACAATGCCACCTAACATAGGCCCTAGAATTAAAGATATAGAGTCGATAATTTTACTTATAGAGTTAAGACTCATTAGTCTCTCTTTAGAGACGATATTTGGTTTTGCAGCCTCTAAACCTATTCCAAAAAATGTTGTAAATACTGTCATAAGAAAGGTAGTAGTATAAATGATGAATAAGTTTAACCCATAATAGTTGCTTAATATATAAACAGTTATTAATAAGCATCCGCTTAGTACATCCATACAAACGACGAGTTTCTTTTTATCAACCTTATCAGCAATTACACCGGCAAATGGATTCATAACAATCATTGGAATCGTTCCTAAAATAAGCGTAATCGCGAAGTTTAAAGCAGATCCGGTTATTTGTAATACATACAATCCTAATGCGAAACTATAAATAGAGCTACCGAATATTGATACGGTTTTTGCAATTGAATATAAACAAATATTTCTTAGTTCTTGGTTGCTTGTTTTATTTTCTATATGTAACCGTAAACTTGCCATAGCTTTTCCCCCTGTCTAATTTTGTATTACGTACATTGTAAGTTCTTGGGTCAACCCAATCGCAATATGTACGATTTGAATAATTTTAAGGGGAAATAAATAAAAGATGGGGTTAACCCCATCTTTTTCCGAAAAATGAATATGTATAAATTTCTTCACCTTGAACAAAGAAATCCTCGTACTTTCCGCCTCGTTTCAAATAATTTGAAGTACTTTCATCAATGGGTTGAAACTGTAGATTTTGGAGTTCTTTCTTTATTTTTGAAAGTGTAAAATTTGCTCGAAAGTTATTTGTAATTTGGCTATTTAAGCTGAAATTTTTAAATAAAATAAATAAACTTAATAAATAACAATCGGATTTAAAAAGTGGGTTTAATTCGTGAAGTAAAAAATCCTCATGTTCAAAACTATAATTGCTCGTACCAGAGTGATCAATTACAATATCTACTGACCGATTTTGAATAGGGATGTTCAAAAAATCCGCACAGATAAAGAGAATATTTCTTCTCGGATTTCTTCTCGCTAATACATCTTTTAAAAATAAAAGTTTATTGAAATCTCGATCCACTGCGATATATAGGCAATCTTCGGGTAGTTCTTCATAAATGCTCCTCAAAAAGAACCCAAGTCCTGATCCTATATCTAGTATTAATTTGTTATTTAAATCTAAATGTATTAGTTTCTTTTTCGCCCATTCCCCTTCTCTATGCATATTTTCCAAATATGCATTATCAGTTTCATGAATATAATCCGAAATAATATTTTCAAGTGACGTTTTCTCATTTGCTTTAAATAATTTCCCAGCAGATATAATTCCTGAAGTAATAATGTATTCTTCTCCACAATTACAAATTAACTTTCCTTCAATAATTTGATTGTTATTAATAATTCCATCTTGAAGAATTAATTTTTTACTGCACTTAGAACATGCCAGTAAATGTAGTACACTTAAATCTATCCCTATAATTGTATTGGAAGTTTCATTTGTTAATAATAAATCATGTAACACTCCCTTTAATTTATCCCGTTTCTTCTCCAAAAGTTCTATTTCCTGTTCCATCTTGTCATATTTCAGTTTAAATAAAGATTGGTAAAAAGTATCTTTTTCGTAATTCATAGATTTCGCTAAATGTTTATAAAAAAATAGTTCTTTAATTTCATTCAAGCTAAATCCTAGATCTTTGTAATGTATTATAAGTTCTAAATCTGTTTGACAATACTCATCAAAAAAATAATGGCCTCCCTTTTTTTCAGGAATAATAAGACTGAGATCCATATAATGTCTAATCGTATCAATACTTATGTTATTTACTTCTCCAAACTTACCGATTTTCATAATATCCCTACCATTTAAATATTTTTTTATATAGATTTCTATTTTTATCTTTAAAAATCCTTTCCCCTTTTTTTATCAACATTATTTACGGAATGAACAAATGGTATTATTTATATTGTTGTGCCTAATAATATAACATGCAACTTTTGGTTTTATGTATGTCAAATTATGAGTATCAAAAATATTAAACCTCAATAGATTTATTATTTTCTACTTAATGAAATGTACCTGTAAATGGACATTATAGCATTACTTTATTGAACTATTAAAGTAGGATTACTGTAGAAGATTACATAGGGGTAAAGTGATATGTTCTGTATTTTAGGTTGTATAATGTTCACATAACGTCTCATTATCGGTAGTAAGGAAAAAGGCGGAATCTTCAATTAGGGTGATGATATAATTAAGTGGGAATTTACTTTATTTTATAATTTATGAGGTGAAAAATGGACTCTTTAGAATTAAATAAATCTAAATATATTATCTCGAACATCAAAGATATTCTGTATAAAAAGCTTATTCTTGATAAACCGCTAACCAAAGATGAGATGAAAAAATTAAACCTAGTTAATCCTACTGTATGCGAAAATGAGAAGTATCTCATACAGGCACGGTGGTTTTGTAGCATGAATATTGGAGAGTGGGAAGATGTAGATATTATTATTCAAGGAAATAATGAAAATCCCAATGTGGAGATTATCGATATGGCAGAAAAAATATTCAATGAATTCTATCTCCATATAAGCTGTGCATTAAAATATTTACAGAAATTCTTTCCTAATCAAGAAATGAAGGACTACTACCTATCTACAATATCTTTTGGAAAGATGGCTAATATTGACGATTATATATTGCCAGGTTTTAGTTTAGCGTTTATTTATGAAGGTTCCTATGAGTTTCAGTATAAAGTAAAATTTAAAGACAATGGATGGCCGATCGGTTTTGAAGGTGGGCCACTTTAATAATCATAGATAAATTTTCTTATCGGGGTCCCGCCACATGCCCATCAACTTAAGAATTTTATAACACCCCAAAACAAAAAATGTACATTTTCACATAAAGAAATCAATTTTCAAGTTTTGGGGGTATTTGTATTTCGTAGCTTGATAGCGATGGAGTAGCGTCAGGAAAATACCGATTTACAACGATAAGGGAATTCCAAATTAAAAAGCCCAACTTCTCTGCAAATCAAAATAGAGAAATTGAGCTTTTTAGTTATTTCATTTTTTTATTGAATTCATTAACTGGAAGAAGTATTCAGGTTTATGAGTCTTATTTAGGTTATACCATGAATGTAATGTATCTGGTGTAAATACATCTATTTTTTTCAGTACCTCCATTGCAAATTCCAGAGGAGCTATTCCTGATGCAGTAACTAAATTCGTATCAGATACCGCAGATCCCAACTCATAGAACTTTTCTCCTTTATAGTTAGGACATACCATTTTAGTATATTCTAAGTTATTACTTGTATGCTTTCTAGTATCCAAATATCCCATATTCGCGAGGGCATCAGTTGCACCACAAATTGCAGCAACAATAGTGCCAAGCTTTAAAGCTTGGCCAATTCTTTCTAAGATAGGTTGATGAATTTCTTCACCCCAAGTAGTCCCTCCTGGTAAAATTAAAAGATCTTTACTCTCAAGAGTACATTCATCAAGGGAAATATCTGTTTTTATGCTCAGCCCTCCCATAGTAGTAATCATTTCTTTATTAGCTCCTACTGTAATTACTTTTAAAGGTGCTAAATCTTTTTTGAAATATCTTCCTGAGTTTAGTTCAGCAATTAAATATCCATATTCCCAGTCCGACATTGTATTAAATACATATAAAAAAACTTTTTTTGTTTGCATCTAATAACACTCCAATCACAATTTATATAGCTATTATAATATAACTTCCCTGACAGTTAACGTCAGGGAAGTTATCATACTTGATGAAATTTTATTAATTCAGACAGAACTTCAATAATTCTCTTCTTAAGACTTATTGGCTCAATAACTTTAATAGATTTATTGTACGGTAAAAGTAAATAAGGTACATATTTATGTATCATATCTTTGTCCAGAAGAAAAACTGCTTGATTTGAAGTCCGTTCTTGTAAATAATGTCCTAAAAACCAATGTTGGCAAATATCAGCCAATACACTTTTATCCCCATTAATAACCAAAGAAATAATACTTTCCTTATCTTCTATAGTTGGAAGAAGACTTTTTATAAAAAAGTCACTTGCTGAAAAATTTTCTGGCTGGTTAAACTTATTTTCGGTTAGCATTAGACTTTCAATTCGATCTACTCTAAAACTACGGATATCATTCCTAAGGTGACAAAATCCAATCACATACCACTTATTATTCCAATAGATAATTCTGTATGGATCGACCAATCTATAATTTAATTGCTTTTCGCCACTTTTATAGTAAAGAATTTTTACTGAGTACCCGTCAGCTACGGCCTGCTCCAACTCCTTCAAAAAAGTTTCTATAGAGAGTGAACTTAATCGACTTATTACTTCAAGACTAGTTAAATGTTGGTTTATCTTTGTTTCTTGCTCTTGATTTGAGTATTTACTTAGTTTTGAAATGGCCCTATTTAATGCTTCACCTCCATAATATCCGGCTTCTTCTGCAAAAACAGCAGCGTGATATAGTGAAGTTTGCTCCTCAAAATCAAAAAAAAGAGGAGCCTCTATAAAATTGTTCAATAAAGTGTATCCACCGTTATGTCCTGGTTCTGAAATTATAGGTACGCCACTAGTTGAAATTGTATCAATATAACGATACACAGTCCTTATATTTATCTCTAACTTTTCTGAAATTTGCTTTGCAGTAATTTTTTCACCTGAACGAAGCATCCATAGAATTGCTAGCATATTGTCAATTTTAGGCATATAATTCCACCTCTATATGAAACTTATTTTCTATTATATATTTCTGATTTTTGGTATAACTCATCAACTGTTCCTTTCCAATGGCTTTCTATATCATTAGGACCTAGACACATTTGTAATTTCACAAATGTGATTTACAGTCCCATTCCCCTCTTTATAGAGCTTTACTGCATAATTCATTCCTGCATAATTTTTATGTTACTTCTTTAATCGAATTTTAAACTTTCCTTCTTTCTTAGCCAGTTCAACTCCTTCACGCTGCTACATACGGATAAGATCACGTTCTAATTGGTTTACACCTGCCATAACCGTAATTAAGAATTGACTGTAGAGATGTTCTTCTGAGAAATCCAACCATATATCTTTTAAGAAGTTTAAATTTTGTTGTTCCAGAAACTTTTTCTTCAAAAATAATATCCATTCCGATTTCGTTCAGTTGCTGGAATTGCCTTGAAGAATTCTAGTTAATTGAACTGACATGCGTAATAGCATAAATAGTACTGCGAGCGTAACTAGTTTCTTTGCTTCCATATTAACCTTTCCCCTAAAACTAAAAAGATATATCTTTTATATAATATTGGTTAAATTTGGATGAATGGATATTATTTTATATTGAAAAAATAAATACGTCAAAATTTTTTTACGGAAATTATAAAAATCATATAATTTATTGATTGCTGCTAATCTATATATAAGATTAGCAAGTTAATGAAACAATGCCCCCTAAAAATAAAAATGTGTTTCTATCTGTGAATTTATAAGAAAGGATGAAGATATTATACCTGTTTATGTTTAGAGGAGTTAAAAAATCACTACACCTCTTCTCCTTCCTCTGCGTGTAATATACAGGGATTTATAACTTGATATAGAACTTAAAAAGGAGATGTTTATATTATAAATAAAATGATATACATAAGTGGAGGGTTAGGAAATGAAAATTGCAATCGTCTGTTTCGATAACTTTACTGATATAGATGTTTTTCTACCATGGGATTTATTAAATCGTGTACGTTTAGTCGGCGGTATTTCTGATTGGGTTGTCCAGCTTTTAGGAACGGAAGAAACTCATATATCTATGTCTGGCTTGCGCATTCCCATGACAGGAAGTCTCTCTGATCTTCCTTCTGCTGACGCTGTAATATTTGCAAGCGGTAAAGGTGTAAAGGATTTATATAAAAACCAACAATATATTAATAGCATTCATGTAGATCCTCAAAGACAATTAATAGGATCTATGTGTTCTGGTTCACTACTTTTAGGAGCTAAAAAATTACTAACTGGTAAAAAAGCTACTACATATCCCTCCGCAGTAGAACAGCTAAAAGAATTTGATGTAGACGTTATTGAGCAAAGTTTCATAAACGAAGGAAATATCTCGACTGCTGCGGGTTGTTTTGCTGCTCAAGAACTATCAGCTTGGATTATAAGAACTCTAATTAATGAAGAAATGGTTGAAATCGTACTAGAAACTGTTCAGCCAGTAGGCAAAGGTTTATATTTTTAATCAAGTCGAGTGATCGGTTAGTCCTCGAAACGATAAAATGACGTGGCGTGTCCACATTTTCAAATAAAAAAAACCGCGAATTATTCACGGGTTTTCTTCTTAATAACTAATTGCTATTGTACCTTCACCTGCATGTACCGCAAATGAAATTGGTAATGGATATAATTTGAAATCCATTTCAGGGAATGCTTGTCTAATATCTGCAATCCATTCTTCAGCTCCATCTTTATCGTTAGCATGGAACATGTGAAGTACTTTTGGTAATTCTTTTTCAAGTTCATTTTTAATGTATTCTCGACATTTTTGGATTTTACGAACTTTCTTTTCAAGTAAAAGCTCTCCACCTTTTACTTCTAATATTAAGTTGACACTTAATAAACTTCCAAGTAAAAATTGAACTCCCTTTACACGTCCACTTGCATAAAGGCCTTTTAAACTTTTCGGGAATACATGGAAAGGTCTTCTTTTTTCATCTACTAATGTTTTGTGTATATCTTGTAAAGTCATACCATCATTGTATAACGATTTCGCTTTTCTAATTAGTTCATCCATTGGATAACTTGTTGTTTCACTATCTAATACCGTTAATGGGAAACCTGCCATTTCTGCAGCTAACTTCATGTTTTGATAGGTTCCACTTACTTTTCCGCTAATAGCAACTGCAAATCCCTCTTCATATTCTTCTTTGCATTTCGAAAATAACTCTACCATTTCCCCTATGTTAGGTTGTGATGTAGTGACAGTTTTACCTTCGTTTAAAGCATTATAAACGCGCTCACGCACACCTTCTTCACAATCTTTGTACGACACACCATCAATAATAACTTCAATTGGGATAACAAAGTTATCTCCTTCTGTTGTAAAACTCGCAGTTGTACTATCAGTAATCCAAGCAACACGCTTCATGTTGTTCCTCCCTTAATTCAATTCCTCTTTTCTAATTTTTCTATATATTTATGTTATGAAAAGAGAATATCCCTGTAATAGTAACAGGACTTTATTGTTTTGGCTATAGTAGATAGATGATAAATGTGAATATTTCTTGTCTTTTTCACAAATAAAAAAGAAAATCAAGAAATTTGCTCGATTTTCTTTTTATCTTACATTATTTAAAAGTTTCATTATCTAAAATCACAACATAATCATTTGTTAATCGCCCAGCTTCTTTCGTATAACTAACAAGTCTTTGTACGTTATCGCAACTAAGTTTTGCACCCCATATAAGTAGTGGTACACCGATAAAGTCAATATGAAATCTTCTAGAAAACAGACCGCCAAAAGTCATTGGTAAAGGCACTGTTGGTGATGTATTAGAAAAAATAATCTTTTCATGACTTTGATAATGTTTTTGCAGGATCTCTCCTAAATGTTTCATCGCAGGTACAACGACTTTTGATGCACCACATCCAATCGTATAAACCGGATTACCATTTTCATCTATTCCATGAAAAATAATTTTCCCCATATCTTCGGTTTTCAATTTATTAAAGTAATCTACATTTAATATTTCTTCTTTTGTTAGTTTACGATCCGTAGGTAATTTATTTAAATGATAAGCTGCAGCGAGTGCAGTTGAATGTGTTCCACCGAAATCCGTGTAAATGAATATCATATAATCATCCCTTGTTATAAAAGTTCAATGTTATTTAGTATTACCGTTCACAACATCGATAAACAAGTAATGAATGTATTTACAGTTTTTGTTAATTCTTTATATATTTTTTGAGTATATCTTGTCTATTTATTATGGCACATCATGCAACAGTCATATTTATTTAAAACAGATATATCCTTTAACCCTTATAAATTGTTAGTTAAAATTCTTTTCAAAACAAAAACAATCATGAACTCGTTTAAATTGTTTTCTTATTTCTTCTTTATTTTCACCTGTATAATGAGCAAATGTTTGAACTGGATATAACTGATCTATATTACTTTTTATTACACCTTTTATCTCATCTGTATGATCGGAATATACATGTAAATATGAATTTACGTTTACAAATCCGTTATTTTCGTACCATCCATGTACCCATAGGTCGTCCCTAGTCCAGGCTTCCAGGCGATTTAGGTTAAGTTCTTTTGCTAACTTTTCTGCTTCATTTAATAGTTGATTACCAATTTTCATTCTACGGAAATCCGGATGAACTGCAATATGCCAAATCATACCGCCAAGACCAGTCCCTCTTGAACAAACTGTACGTTCTTCTAATTCGTATTCAATATCTATTAAACCTACAATTTGATTTTCATATACAGCTACTAGTTCAATAGCCGGATGTTCATATCTTTCCTTTTCTCTAAATACATTATCGTAATAAACTGTATCTAAAAAAGATAACACACGGCAACGTACCCAACCAGTTTCATCCTCTTTTCTATACGCTCTAATTTCTATATTCATATAATTAAAAATCCCCTTCTATTTTTATCATTAATTTTTCGGGTCCTGCTCCTTTATTTGACGGAATAACTAATGTAATCCCTAAGTCTGGATATACGGCCGAGCGAAAACTGACGCCTGGATCATATCCCATTACATGATATTTGAATATCTTGTTTTCTCTTATTTCAATCCATATTCCATAGCCGTAAGATTGATAACTATTTACTTGGATGTGAGGAGTTAAAAGTATTTTTGTATATTCTTGGCTTATAATTTCATAGTTAAATAACGCTTCCCAAAACTTCATCATGTCTGACGCAGTAATAAAAGCTCCACCATCAGAACCACCTTTTATCGGAATAGAGTAAGCATTTGTTCTCCATGTCTGGCTAATTTCATCTTTTATATATCCGAGAGCTGTCTGCCTTGGTAATCTATCTAAAGAAAAATAGCCCGAATGATTCATACCAATTGGATTAAATATGTTTTTTTCTATATACTCCGTAAATTTAAGTCCTGTCTGTTCTTCGATTATTAATCCCAGTATGATAAAACCTGCATTGTTGTAGTGAAACTTACTTCCTGGTGCATACATCATATCTCTGTCTTGAAATAATGGTAAAAAGTCTGTTAAACTTTTTAATAAATACATAGGTGTTTGTTTCCAAAGATTTTCGAAGTTATCCATAATACTTTCATCAAAATAATCTGGAATCCCCGAACTATGCGTCAAAAGGTGATGTATTGTAATATCTTCATTAAAGTTTGGAAAGTTAACACTTAAACACTCTTTTAACTTTGTTTGAAAAGTAATTACCCCATTTTCAACAAGTTGACAGATACCGATAGCTGTGAATATTTTACACCCAGAGGCAATTCCAAACCTAGTTTGTAGCGTATTGTTTATACACTCATTTCGATTTGCATAACCAAACGCCTCTTCATAGACTATGCCCTTTTTTTCTTTCACTAAAATTACTCCAGAGAAATCTATATGACGATATATTTCTTTTACAATGTTATCTATTTGATCTTTAGTTTTCATTACAAAATCACCCTCGTTTATCAATATTGTTCTCCTTTCTTATGTTTCCATATATAGGAGGGATAACCCTCCTATTGAACATCGTAAGATTTAAATCAAAACTAAGAGAATTATTTCGAATGTATCGATTCAGAAGAATGCACTTTAGAATGTGATGGCAATAAAGTAAACACACACAAGATGATAGTAATAAATAACATTACTAAAGAGCCTACAATAACCACAAGTTGTATAGAAATAAATTGAGTGGCAACTCCGAACAAAATCGTAATTAAAATGGTGATACCTGCAATAAATAATCCATATATGCTCCCAATCCGTCCCATTATATGGACAGGGACATTATTTTGATAAAAAGTGTTAAACCCTGTATTTGCATAAGCCATAGAGAAAGATAAAATAAAGAATCCGATAGCAGCTATTAAAAACCCATTTGAAAAAGCATAAATGATATAACCGATTGCGATGAATACTGATCCTATTCCAATTAACAATGAAGGTGTTAATTTTTTTGATAAAATTGTATTTGTTATTGCTCCTAAAATAAATCCAGCTCCAGCAATACTAACTAAAAAGCCATATTCACTATCTGTTAACAATAAAACTTCTTTCGCAAATGACAATTCAAGTGAATCATTTGCGGCAGCTAACACCATCATCCCTTGGAATAAGAAGTACACGAAAACGATATACAAAGATTTTTTACTAAAATTTAAAACGATGTTCCAATCTTTTTTTAGTACAGCTAAAGATAATGTGTCATTTGATGTATGACTATCAGATTTTTTATCAAGATTAGGTAGCAGCAATGTAATTACTCCTGATAAGAGAAATGCTATAGCATTCATATATATAGCAAACTCTGGTGTACTTGCTATTAACAATGCTCCCGCTATCGATGGACCAATTACAGAGGCACCAGACCCTATTAAACTACGCAATGAGTTGAAACGTTGTCTTTGTTCCACTGGTATTAATTTCGTCATATACGTCATCGCAGTTGGCTCATAAATTGCATTTGCCATACTAATAAAGAATACAAATACATAAACGATCCAAAGTGATGGAAGTAAAGGTAAAATAGCGATACATACCGCGCGATATATATCGAGGTGGATCATTAATTTTCGTTTATTTAAACGATCAATCATACTTCCTGACCAAGCGTTTGTAAATAGAGCAGCCAATGGTTGAATTACATATAAAGTAGCAACAGCTAAGGCTGAACCGCCCATATGATAGACAAGTACATTCAGTGCTATTAAGTAAATCCATGCCCCTAAATTTGCAATACCAACTCCGGACAGTAGTAATAAAGGATATTTCCAATCTTTAAGTAAGTTTTTCATTTTTGGCCCCCGCTTTCCAAATTGTTTTAAACCAATAAAAAAATCCCACCCCCAAGACTTTTAGTCTTAGGGACGAGATTTATCATCGCGGTGCCACCCTAGTTTGTTAATATGTCACCATATTAACCTTATCTGGTACTGCATTTTCATTCATGCTTATACCATAGCTCTATAACGGGAGCTCCCGTCACACCACCCTCTATTAATAGATTCCGATGCGCTGCTCAGAGACTTGGTTCAATAAAGAATTTTTACTCCTTTTCAGCTAAATGGAGCTCTCTGTGAAAAATTCATCTTATTTACTCTTCTCTTCACTGCATTTGATTTTTTCCATATTATCACAATTTATTTTAACTGTAAATATAAAATAATCAGATATTTATAGTTGCGTCATTTTTGCTTTTCGGCCAATTCGGCATACGAAACGTATTAGCTTTTTATGAAAATAAGGAAATAAGGTAAAGAATACGTCCATTGTTTTTTTAAACGGCATTGGACATATAACTAATTTATTTTTATGAATAGCTTTCAGTGCAATTTCAGCAAACTTGTCTGCTGAAATCGGCTTATTTGTTTTTAGTTGTTTTATAATTTGGCCCTTATTCATATTAATTGCAATTGATTTTTCAAATATGGGTGTATCTACAAAAGTTGGACAAAGCACACTTACATTTACACCATATTCTTCTGCCTCATAATGTAATGAAGTGGTTAAACCGACGATAGCATGTTTTGTTGTTGCGTACGCGGTACAAAGTGGAGCAGGTCCTAAACCTGTTGCAGACGCAGTATTAATGATATGACCAAATCCTTGTTTTTTCATGAATTGGTAAGCCAATTGTGTCCCGTAAATTACTCCTAATAAATTTATTTCAATAATATGTTTCCAATTATCTAAAGACATATCGAATACTTCTCCATACATAGCAATTCCAGCATTATTAAACATATAATCAATTCTACCAAACTCATTAACTATTTTTATAATAAGTTCCTCTACGGATTCAGCGTTAGTAACATCTAAATATTCAAACCTAGCTAGTTGATTATTATTTTTTATATTATTCACAAGCTCTTGACCACTTGTTTCATTAATATCTGCGATAATTACAAATATATCTTTATTTGCTAATTGAATAGCTAAAGCTTTACCGATACCAGAAGCTCCGCCAGTTATAATTGCGACTCTTTGTTCATCCATATAAAAAACCTCCTGTTGTTAATACATATAATGAAAACGGACGAGTGTAAAGATTTGAACAATCGTTCTAATTCGCTTGTAATGCTACGCATGTTTGTTTGAAATAGAGAGTAAAAAAATCGTAATGGCTTCATTAAATAAAACTTCTAATTTCTCTGTTTCAAATGAATGAATGAATTGACATAATCCACCTAGCCATGAACCTAATAAAAGACTTGAATCCTCAACATTTTCTATATAAAATTCACCACTTTGTATACCTTCATCCAAAATTTTTTGATATGTTTTTAAAGGGATAACAGCTAAACCATAGAGTTGTTGAATTGTAGAAGGGTTCGCGCTCGGATCAGAGGCAAGTTCTTGTCCTGCTCTTAATAATGGCGTTTTGTAATTATAAAGTACAAATTTAGCTATCCCATATAATTTCCCAGTAGCGTTTGTATACTGTTTTTCTGCTATTTCCCATTTATCGTGCCAATTTCTCATACTGTCTTTAGCTAAATAAACAAATAATTCTTCTTTATTTTTATAATGGTAATATATATGTCCTTTACTATAACCAGAGGCTTTTGCAATGTTATCAATTGAAGTTCTTGTATATCCTTTTAAGGAAAATAATTCTGTCGCCTTCTCTGCTATTATTTCTTTGGCTAAATCGCTATCGTATCGTCTTTTATTCAATTTAGACTCCTTCCGTCGTTTCATACAAAAATTTGAACAGTCGTTCTAATTTCAATATATGTAGGTTTTTCTGTTTTAGTAACTGTTAAAAATCTTATTTATTATTTTTTATAAAAATTACGGTGCGTGAAATTACTTGAACTATAAAAAAAGAGTCTATTATATATAGACCCTTCACATATCCTAATTAATTTGTATTTGCCTCTGCTAACGGTTGTAATGGTGGTTCTAATTCTAGTTCTAATACATCACCTTCTTGTATAGCTTGTCCTTTTTCGATACTTTGATTTGTTACATATCCCGTACCTGAAGTTTTTAAATCTAATTTTAATAGTTTAGAAAAATACATCACATCACGCATGGACCAACCTTGTAAATTGGGCATTGTTGCGTTGTTTCCTAATAAAAATATACGATCACCTTCACTCATTACTTCACCAGACTGCGGATATTGTTTTTTAATTTTTCCTTCTCCTAAAATTATCGGTTGGAGTTTCTCTTTTTTTACATTATTCTCTACCGTACCCATTGATTGATTCACATAGTTTTGTACTTTTAATTGGGATTTTTTCGTTGCATCGGCCATTTGTTTTTCTGTGTATGGTCTCACCTTTAAATATTCAAGGCTATTTTTCACAACTGGTTTAAATATTTCAGCGAGTGGCTGAGCTCCATATTCATCTCCCTTTAACTTCGGCTGCTTAATAGCTAAGTATACAATTAACTCTGGGTCATCAATTGGAGCCATACCTAAAAATGAAAAAATATAATTTTCTTTACCTTCCATATATCGTCCATTTTCAGGGTTCGGAATTTGGGCTGTTCCTGTCTTGCCTCCTATTGGGTAACCATCGACTTTATACATTGTACCTGTACCTTTTGAAGACGTAATAACACGCTCCATTAAGTCTCTTACCTTGTCCGCAGTCTCTTTTTTTATCGGATTGCCAACTTCTTTCGGTTGATTTTCCATAATAACTTGCTTGTTTGTTGGATTTACAACTTTGTCAACGATATAGGGTTGCATCATTTTCCCGTCATTTGCTATAGCAGTAGCGGCTTGGATTAATTGAATTGGAGTTACTGTAGAACCTTGTCCGAAAGAAGTTGTTACTTGTTGAATTTGTGTATTTAATAGTAAAGTATTTTTACTTTCACCAGGTAAATCTATTCCAGTTTTTTGATTGAAACCAAATTTGTTCATATATTGCTTAAATTTATTTGGTTTTAATAACTGATCTTCTAAAATAGAAAAAGCTACGTTTGATGATCTTTCAAAACCTTCATCAAATGTAATAGATCCCCATCCAAATCCACCATTATGATCTTTTATATCAGATGAACCAACTGCATATTTTCCAGATTGGAAATATTCTTTTCCGTTATATACCCCTTCATTAATTGCTGCGGCTAACGTAAATACTTTCATCGTTGAACCTGGTTCATATGCATTGGCGATTGGATCATTTAAAAAATATTCAATATCCCCTTTATTAGGATTAAAACTAGGTTTACTAGACATAGCTAACACTTTCCCCGTCTTTGGATCCGCTATGATACCTAATAACATAGAAGAATCATAGTGATCTTGCGCCTTATTCATCGCTTCTTCTAAAAAACTATTAATTTGTTTATCAAGCGTAAGATATACGTTATTTCCATGTTTAGCAGGTTCTATTTTTCCTATATCATTTGTAAGCGGGATACCTCCTCGCCCTCCCACATACTCTATATTCCCGTTTGTCGAGCGCAAATATTTATCCAAACTTTTTTCAAGTCCAAATTTCCCTTCTGTATTTCCTTTATCGTCTGGTCTAGCAAAACCAAGTATATAAGATGCAAAATCTTCATTCGGATACACCCTTGCTTTCTCAGGCATAAAAGATACACCCGGGATTTTTAATTTTCTAATTTGTTCTTTCTTTTCTCTCGTTAAATTTCGACCAACTTTTCCGATTTCAACTTGCGTACGCCCTTCATGGAAATTCTTTAACACATCTTCTTTATTAATTTCAAGCGCATCAGCTAATTGCGCTGCGGTTTCATCTTTATTTTTCAATTTGCCATTACCTTTCAAATTCACAACAACACGATACGTTGTGGAATCTTGAACTAACACTTTTCCAGCTTGATCATATATTGTGCCACGATTTGCTTCCAAAATACCATTTTTATTATGTTGTTCAGTTGCAAGATCCTTTACATTCACATTATGCACGACCCCTACTGCTTGAATATAGAAAAAACGCAAAAGCATAATAAGAAACAAAACAATAAAAGCAATCATAAAATAGCGCGCGCCTTTATTCGTTTGAAGTTTATGCATATTTCGCTCCTTTCTTTCACCATTAATTACTACAAAGATGTGCTACAAAATATGTAGTTTTTACTTTCACTACTATATGTTTCGAACATTTCCTTTTAATTCCTTTAAAACAGTCTGAAATTAGTTATTGTTTCTATTTTTTTATTTATTTATATTACGGTGCGTGAAATTTATGAATATTCCATTACAGGATGGTTGCTTTATTATAAATTACAAATTCCATAAGGACTTTTAATGCTAACTCAGTATTATTTTGTCACTCTTTTAATACATATTGCCCTTATCTTATGCATAATAAAAAGTTCTCCTCTGGATTTCCAAAGGAGAACTTTTAAACACCCCTACTTATAGTTATTTATGAATAATTAAGCTAAATGATTATATTTCGCTAAAAAAGGAATACGTTTCGTTACCAACGCGTACGTTTTAAATACAAATTGCAAGTCTCTCTTTTAGTTCTCTATATTCTTTACGTGCCCATTCATGCTTTATTAGAAAGTCTCGAAATAAAAGATTGTTTTTCCATTCGTCACTATTATAAATATAAACGTGCAAATGATGGGTACCCGCTCTCCATTTTCCCTTTCTAAAAAAACGCCAATTAGATGTTTCTTTTGGAACATACTCATATCCAATTTTTAATAGATCATCAATCCACTTTTCGATAATTTGCAAATCTGTTACGCCAATCATCATATCAATTAAAGGTTTCGCTCCTAGCCCTTGTACAGATGTGCTCCCTATATGTTCAATAGCAATACAATCTTCCCCGAATAAAGAAATAAATTTCTCTTTTTCTATTAAATACTCTTCGTGCCACTCTTTTTCATATGGTTTAATAACGATTTGTTGTTCCATTTTATCCACCTTCTTATAATTATTTATTACTATATTTACAAAATTTCATGTGATTCACATAGGATTTTTACAAAATGTGTCGAATACTGAAAGATATAACTTAATTATAATAAATGCGAGGTATAATATGAAAGATATTCCAGTTGAAATTCAGTTGAATCAAGTTACATTCCAGTTAAAAGAACATCATAATTTTGATTGGCTATTGAAATTAGGAAACGTATTTGCGGTTTTTGACCAACAAGATTCAGGAAATCTATCTTTCGGTGTAGAAAGAGACGGACATAAGAAATTTATTAAATATGCAGGGGCACGAACAATTGCATATGAAGGAACAATGAAAGACGCTATTGAACGGTTAAAAAGTTCAGTTTCCCTATACGAGGAATTAATGCATGACTCACTTATAAAACTAATCGATCATTTTCCAGTTCAATCTGGATATGTATTAATTTTTGATTGGTTTGATGGTGAATGTCTTCATTCGCATTGGAGTTTCCCGCCTCCTGACAAATATAAAAATCCAAACTCTCCATTTTATAAATTTAAGCATTTACCTGTTATAAAACGGATTCAATCTTTAAATTCCATTTTTTCTTTCCATACATATGTCGAAAAGAAAAACTATGTAGCGATAGATTTTTATGATGGTAGTATTTTATATGATTTCCATACAAATAAGACAAAGGTTTGTGATATTGATTTATATTCTAAAAAACCATTTGTGAATAAAATGGGACGATTATGGGGTTCCTCACGTTTTATGTCTCCTGAAGAATTTGAGCTAAACGCTATAATTGATTCGAGAACAAATGTATTTAATATGGGGGCAATGGCTTTCGCAATTTTAGGTGGTGGAAAAGATCGCTCCTTTACAAAATGGGAAGCAAGTAGGGATTTATATGAAATAGCGTATCGCGCAGTAAATGAAAACCGAACCGAACGATATGCATCAGTTAAAGAATTTTATGAAGAGTGGGTAAACGTGTAAAATACTAAAAAGATATAAACCTATATTATTCAAACAAATATATAGTTTATACTATTATCATGATAATATATATGAAAGGAAATTAAAAATAACGAGGCAAATATTATGAACTTTGTGTATATCAATCAACACGTGTTAAATAACCTTCTATACATTTTAAGTAGCATATTTATTTTTTATTTTATATATGATAGCGGGCGCAATTTGAAGAAATATAAAAAACTACTTATTATACTTTGTACGAGTATCCCTCTTATTTTATGTATGCGCTATCCTATCTATATGGATGAAAATTGTATTCATGATTTAAGACAAATACCGGTTATAGTAGGTACGCTTTATGGTGGCTTCCCTGTCGGTATAACATTGTTTGCTATTTTATTAATTACAAGATTTTCATTTTATGGATTTAGTATGTTAACAATAGTAGTGTATGGAACAATGTTTATCATTACAGCATTCGCATCCGCAAAATTTAATACGTATAATAGAAAAATTAAAGTAGCTTATGCAATGTTTTTAACATTTTTCTTAGCAATATTTACAACTGTAATTGTATTAACTTTATCAGATTTTGAAGTGAATAATTTGTACATCATTTATTTCATAATATTACCAACCGTTTTAATGTTGTTTGTAGTTTATTTTAATGAAGTTTTAAAAGATGCAGTATGCATGCGATCGAAGTTAATTAAAATGGAAAAAATGGAGATTGTTAGCCAACTCGCTGCTAGTATATCGCACGAAGTAAGAAATCCCTTAACTGTTGTAAAAGGATTTACACAACTTTTAAAAACACCAAATTTAACTCCAGAATCAAGAGACGAGTATATTAAGCATATACTGGAAGAATTACATCACGCCCAAGGAATTATTGATGATTATTTAACGTTTGCCAAACCTGCTTCAGAAAAATTAGATGAGATTTCAGTAGAACAAGAATTAAATCGAGTTATTAATATGATCTTACCTTTATGTAATATGAATACAATACATATTACAAAAGATTTCTCTACGGCAACAATAGTTGGTAATAAACAGCACTTTCAGCAATGTTTTTTAAACTTATTAAAAAATGGTATTGAAGCAATGCCTAATGGCGGTACTTTAAATATCTCCTCTTCTATTAGTAATAATAAGGTTATCATACGAATTGAAGATAGCGGAATTGGTATGTCACAAGAGCAAATAAATCGATTTGGCGAACCGTATTTTAGTACAAAAACGAAAGGTACAGGTTTAGGTACAATGGTTGCTGTGAAAATCATTGAAACGATGCAAGGTAGTTTAAAAATCCGAAGCGTTATTAATAAAGGAACTACTTTGACAATTACATTCCCGAAATGTAATAAAAACTCATCTAACAACAAATAAAAAAGGAGCATAATCGCTCCTTTTTTATTTGTTTCGATACAGAAGTATCTTCTATGTTTTTTTAGTTTACATTTGTGGAGACTAATTAAAAATTAGTACCCTCCGCCCCAGCAGCTGCATCCAACGATAATTAATAAAATAAATAACACAACTAATAAAGCGAAACCTCCACCAAAACCACAAGAACCACCGTAACTCATATTTTCTCCTCCTTTTGGTTTGAAAACTAATAGGTAGTTGATCATTTTAACTGGTTCGTATTATACATTATGTAAATATCCCTTTTTTGAGCATGTCTATATAAAAATAAGTAAAAGCACTCATTTTAGAGTGCTTTAAAATGGATACCAAAAATTTTGAAATACATGTAACTTTAAATATACTGCAGCAATTAAAATAAAAACACCTACAAATAAAGCAATGAAATCTCCGCTTTTCGCTTTATTTGTATAGAACCACGTACGTGTATCCTTCTTTCCAAATCCTCTTAAATCCATTGCGTTTGAAACTGTATCGATTCTCTCTAAAGAATGAATAATTAAAGGCCAGAAAATTAAGACACGGTTTTGCATGCGAATCCATAAACTTGCTTCTCCTTTTTCAAAAGCTACTCCTCTCGCCTCTTGAGCATGTTTAATAACTTTATATTCGGACTGTATATCAGGTATATAACGTAATGCGATATTTATCGCATAAGTAATTTTATAATGAATTCGAAATTTACTTAAGCTACTCACAAATTTGCTTGGATTAGTCGTATAAATAAAAATAAGTGTAAATGGTAATAACGTAAAATACTTTAACGAAAGTGTAGCTGCATAAAATAAGGTTTCGTATGTAATTGTTGCATATCCAATATACACAAATGAAGTATACGATCTCGTTAATTCCGATCCATGGGTTGGTGTAATAAATAAAATCATGACAGAATTTAATAAACTAAATGTAAATATAACACTAAAAACAATAAAAATTTTACGAAATGGAATTTTAGCAACTACAAGTCCGATACATCCAATGAAAAATAAAAATAACAATACGCGAAAATCAAAAAATAAAAAAATAAGTGTCATACAAAAAATAAATAACAACAATTTCACTGCCTCGTCCATGCGATGAAAATATGTATTATACACCTTCCTCCCTCCTAATATCATCAAAATAAAGTTTCATAAATCTTTCAGGATCTGCAATACCACTAAATTTAACGAGTTTAAATAAAGAACTCTCCTTTAAGTTCGCTCTTTTTAATGTTTCTGGATGCCCTAATACAGTAGACGCGGTATTATTCGCAATAATTCTCCCTTCGTGTAAAACTATCGCCCTGTCCGCATATTCCAATGCGAGATTCATATCGTGTGTGATGAAAATAAAAGACATTCCCTTTGCAGCTAGTTTTCTAATAAACGTCATAAATTGTTTATAATGATAATGATCTTGTCCGGCTGTGGGCTCATCTAAAATAATAAGTTTTGGATTTGTTGTTAGTACAGATGCAATCGTTAATCTCTTTTTTTGCCCATAACTTAACGCCTGAATTGGCCAATTTCGAAATGGATACAAACCACAAATTTTTAACGCTTCCTCCGCTCTAAACTTAATTTCTTCCTTTGAAACCTTTTTTAATTTTAATGTGAATGAAACCTCTTCTATAACAGTAGGTTGTGTAATCATATGATTTGGATTTTGCATGACATAAGATATAATCTCACCGCGTTTACGTATAGACCAAGAATTGATATTTACTCCATCAATTAAAATCCTGCCATTTTTTGTTTTGTTTATTCCTATAAGACTATGAGCTAATGTTGATTTTCCAGCTCCGTTATGGCCCAAAAGTGCTACAATTTCTCCTTCATATATGGATAAATTTACATTCTCTAATACTTTTTGTTTATTAGGATATGAAAATAATAAATTCTCTACTTTCAATAATTCTTTTTTTGTAGGAGTATCTTTACAAAAAGCTTTTTTCTCCATCCACTCTTTTATTACACCACTAATACTTTCCTTATGAAGATTTTCAAGTGGATATATTACGTCATTATTACTATCAAAATGTAATCTTTTTAATCCTTCTATGTACATAGGTTCTCTTAATCCGATTGAGGGTAATATATTTGACGCTAAAATCTCATCTGGTGTCCCTATCGCAACAATTTCCCCTTCCTCTATTAAAATGATCTTATCTAAATCCAGATTTAACATTTCTTCTATTCGATGTTCAATAATTACAATTGTTTTATTATATTGCTTATGTATATTTTTAATAAGTTCAATTGTATGTAAGCTGCTAGCTGGATCTAAATTTGCTAACGGTTCATCGAACAATAATATAGGAGCATTTGTTGTTAACAAACCCGCTAAAGAAACAGTTTGTTTTTGCCCTCCAGATAGTTCATGCGGACTTTGTTTATGAAAAGTATGCATCCCTACCTTTTTTAATGACTCCGAGACAATCTTTTTCATCTCATCCTGATTTACACATTCATTTTCTAAATAAAAGGCTACATCTTCTTCTACTGTAAGACCAATAAATTGTGCATCTTGATCTTGCAAAATTGTGCCTACATGTTTACTCAGTTCAAAAACACTCTTTTTCCTCGGATCTTTTCCAGCAATTAAAATATTACCAGTACTAGTCCCTTCATAAGAAAATGGGATTAGCCCATTCATACAATGAGCTAACGTTGATTTCCCTGAACCACTTCGTCCAGCAATTAGCACTTTTTCTCCAGGATATATATGAAATGTAATGTCTTTAACAGTAGGCTGCGCTGCATGCTTATATTGAAAGTTGAATTGTTCAAAAGAAATAATTGGTTGCATTTTAATATCCCTACTTTTCAATTTTTAAATGTGTATGTTTCTTATTCGATTTAGCTAGGCCTATTGTAATTGGCAATCCAAGAACTAAAAATACAATAACGTCAGCAATTGTTGCACCTAACATTTGTATAACAATTTTGTCAAACGGTTCTCCCATCACAATAATATCGAATGCCCCAGCAAATATAATAGCAATGACAATTCCAATTAAGCCAGTAATGGCTAAATAAGAAATATCCCCCTTATTATATGTCCCGTTTTTCACACTAAAGCCAACTCTTTTTTGAATGAACCCCATTGCAAAGCCAATAATGCCTGAACTAATAACCCATCCCCACCAAATACCCCAACCAGCGATTGTGTCTGTTAAGGTATGACCGATAAGTCCTATTAACAGTCCTGCCACTGGACCAAATAACGCTCCAAAAACGGTTAAAATAGCTAATGCAGGTTTAATAAATGTATTTGGTGCAATAGTAAATCCCCAAAGTCCTAATATCCCGTATAATGCGGATCCAATTCCGATTGCTACTACTAATTTTGTTGATAATTTGTTCATTACAATTCCCCTCTCTTAATAGTCAACTTTTATTACTCTATATTTATTTTGAAAATGAATTATGCATCGACACTCCCTTTCTATACAACAAAAAATGACCTCTTACATAAGAGGCCATTTTCTTTCACGTTCAAGAATCCTCTTATCTTCCAAAAAACACAACGTGTTCTCTGCGGAATTAGCACCTTCCTATACATTGACATAGGGGTTGCTGAGGTTTCATAGGGCCGTTCCCTCCACCTCTCTGGATAAGTATTAATTTGTAATTCGTATTATGGCATTAAGAAGTATAAATTTCAACACTTTTCTAATTATTTTTATTTTTTGTTCAACAGTACATTTAAATCATTGTATTCTTATCGGAATTATGAAATAATGAATTTAAAATAGTTACGGGAGGAATGTACGATGAAAGTAATCGGTTTAATTGGCGGACTAAGTTGGGAATCTACATCATTATATTATAAACATATTAATACACTTACACTCTCTCAATATGACCAAAATGCAAAGCTTGTTTTATATAGCATGGACTTTGGTGAAGTAACTACTTTATTACAAAATCATCAATATGAAGAAGTGAAAAACGAATTAGTCACAGTTGCAAAAAAAGTTGAAAAATCTGGAGCTGACTGTTTATTAATGTGTTCTAATACTGTCCATTTATTTGCTGAAGAAGTAGAAAGTGCAATATCCATCCCGCTTCTTCATATTGGTGATGTAAGTGCTAAAGAAATGGTAGAACAGAATATTAAGCGTATCGGACTATTGGGTACGAAACAAACGATGGAACAAGACTTCTATAAATCACGTCTAGCAAACTATAACATTGAGACAATCATCCCAAATGAAGAGGACAGAAATTTTATTCATCATGTAATTTTAAATGAATTAAGTAAAGGGATTATTTCAGAAACATCAAAAGAAAAGCTATTACAAATTACAAAATCATTAATTCAAAATGGCGCAGAAGGTATACTACTAGGTTGCACCGAAATACCGTTGCTCATTTCCCAAAACGACCTTACTGTTCCTGTTTTTGATACTGCTTTTTTACATGCAAATACTGCTGTGCAGTTTGCGGGATAATAATATAAAAGCATAAAGGTGCCGCCTCTATGCTTTTATATTACTCACACTATTTATTTAAAAGAGATGTAATCACTGTGATTGCTTCATTTGAACCACCACAATCTAAAAAACTATCTTTCAGTTTTCGTATTCCATGCTTATACTTTTCATTTGAAAGAACATCGGTTACCGCTTCTTTTAACGTTTGCACATTAACATTCTCTTTCAATAACCGATGCGCCGCTTCAAGCTCAGTTAATCTTTGTGCTATCATTGGCTGGTCTTTATCGTGTGGAATGATGACAAATGGGACATTAAAATGAATAGCATCGTGTACACTGTTCATACCTCCATGTGTAATAAAAACATCTGCTTCACTTAATACTTCTGATTGAGGTACGTATGGAGCAATTATAAAATTGTTTGGCGCTTCCTTAATTTTAGAACGGTCATTTCTATCGCCAATTGCCATTACAACTAATCCATTAAAATCTGAGAAAGCATCAATACATGCATTAAAGAATGGTTCGATTCCTTCAAGCAGTGTTCCCATTGAAATATAAATAACTTTCTTATCTTTAAGCAATTCAAGTGGAAACTCTACATTTGTTTTACGCTTTGAAATACTTGGTCCAATAAAAATATTATTTTCTCCAAACAAATCGCTATTAGGTTGAAAATAGCGACTTGTGTACACAAGAGTAATATCTCCCTTGTTATGCATAAATTGAAGATTGTTTTTAGGCTTTACTCCAAATTCATGTTCCATTCGATATAGTAACTGTTCAGAAATTTCATCAGGTTGGAATGGTATTTCTGCATTAGGATGAAAAGGTAAAATCTCCAAAAATTCAGTAGGAATTAAAAATATAGGAGAAGAAACTATGCCTGGAATTTGTAAATACTCCTTTACTAACTCTCCAGCACCAAATATATCATAAATTACGAAATCAAAATTAATGCTTTCACATAATTGTTTCGTAATTTCTAATATATATAAAGAAGTTTGAACATGTACATGAAAGAAAGAGTTCAATCCATATGAAGTTTCAGTATCAATAGAAATATCCTTTAATAAATCTGGATGAGTATATACAGTAGCTCCCAAATCTTCAATTCTGCCTTTAAAGTGTTCTGTTGTAATATAGTGTACGTGATCCCCCCGTTCAGTAAAGGCTTTGACTAAACTTAATGTCGGGTTTACATGTCCCTCTGCTGGAAAATTAACCATTAAAATATTTCTCACTTCTTTCTCACTCCCTTACATTTCAACGCTCTTGATAATCATACTGTAATGATTACGGTCAATCTTCCCCTAATAGTCCTAATATACTTGCTACTTTAGATTGATAAATAATTGTCAGTTATTTAATTAAAAAAGGCATCTACATAAGTAGATGCCTAACCGTGATAAGGAGTGTTCTGTGAGGTTAGAATAAGCTTTTCAGCTTGTCCTATGCTATCAATATATGATTTTTTTTATAAAACGTGAACAATTGATAGAATGATTTTACCTTTCTATCACCCATTTTGAATCTATCCCTAAATTAAACGACTCTAGTTTCTATATTATTTCATATGTTTTAACTTTCTTGAGAGCTATCTATTTGTAAAGTTTCTCCATTCAATCTCTTATTTTTCAATTCAAAATAAGCATCTAAAACTTCTTTTCCAATATCAGAGTTAATACCAGATTTATCATTCATAACCCACGGCACAACTACAGAGAATGCTACTTCTGGATTATCATATGGCGCATACCCTGCTAACGTTAAGTTATAACATTCTCTTCTCTCGCCCTTTTCATTTCTTCCAATATCACTTTCTCCACCGTAAACTGTCTGTGCTGTTCCTGTTTTACCTGCTGGTTTATAAGATGCTTTTTGGAACGCCCTTACTCCTGTTCCATCTCCCTCTTGGAATACCTTTCTAAATCCTTCTTTTACTTGCTTTATATATTCCTCTTTCATATCAACTTTATTTAAAACAATTGGTTCTACTGCATGCACAACTTTACCAATCTCATCTTTTTGCGAAGTTTGCTCTCTTACCTCTTGAACAATTTGTGGCTTCATTCGATATCCGCCGTTTGCAATTGTTGAAATATACTGTACGAGCTGAAGTGGTGTATACGTGTCGTACTGGCCAATTGAGTAATCTAATAAGAAACCAGGTTGATTATCTTTTTTACCAATTTGTCCAGCTGTTTCATTCGGTAAATCGATACCCGTTGGAACACCTAATCCGAATTGTCTAAAATAGTACCTCATTTTATCAAAGTATTCCTGTTTAATATTTAATGAACTATTTCTCACATAATCCACACCTGCAATTTTTAATGCTGTATGGAACATATAAACGTTTGAAGAGACTTGTAACGCTCTTAAATCATCAATATTTCCAAACTCTTTCCAAGACTTCTTCTCCCTAGTACCTTTAAACTTCATAGGTGCATCATAAAAATAAGTACCTGGTGTTATAGCTTTCGTTTCAAATCCAGTTAAAACTGTGGCACCTTTAACTGTTGATCCCAGCTCATATGAACTAGTCATTGTACCTAATGCATAGTCTTCAATTTCTGTTTTCCCGTCTTTTTCTATAAGTCTTTTGCCAGCCATTGATAATACTTGTCCGTTTTTCGGATTCATCATTACAACGAAAGCACGGTCCAACATGGATTCTGATCCTTTATATGCTTTTAATATTTTTTCTATACTTTCTTCTACCTTTTTCTGTAATTCCATATCTATTGTTAAAGTTAAGTTCTTACCGCTCTTTCCCTCAGAAATTGTTTCCGTTCTAATTGTAGTACCTTGTTTGTCTGCAACGCTTCTTACTTCTTTTTTTGTACCATGAAGTACATCTTCATATTGCTGCTCGATATAACTTTTTCCAACCCTATCATTTCGGCTATAATCACGTACCAAGTAATAATCTAATCGTTCACTTGGTAATCCTTCATCGGAATTAGAAACATTTCCAAGAACGGATCGGAATAATCCATCATTCACATACACTCTCTCCCAATCAACCGACACGTCTACACCTGGGAGATTCGCCAAACTTTCACTAATTATAGTAAATTCCTTTTCACTAACGTCTTTTTTAATAATTTGAGGAGCCATTTGATAACCAGAAGTCATCTTACTTTTAATAGCTAACACTTTTATATCTTTATCAGTTAAATCCTGAAGATTTTTATCCGTAACTCGTTTTCTTTTTAACTCTTCAATTTTTTTATCTAAATTTTTCCCGGTAATATCTTTATCTCTGAACTTATTTATTTCTTTTTTAGATACTAATTTTTCGGTTAGTGTCGGATTTAATTGCATCCAAAAATCTTTCTTATCCGTCTCAGTTAGTTTATCTATATCCTCTTGTGGTATTTCAATTATGTCTGCAAGTTGTCTTGCTGTTTTTAATATTTCTTCTGATTTTACACCTTTCATCTTTGTATATGTAATTGTACGTAAAGATTTATTATCAACTACTGGATTCCCTTCTCGATCAAATATTTTTCCACGCGGGACAGAAAGGCTTACGGTTGCATTTTCTCTTTTCTCTACTTCATTTTTATACGTCTCACCATCGATAATTTGTACTTTACCTAATTGTATGATCATGGCAGAAAATAATATAAATACACAAAAAAATAGAATGTTTAAACGCATTGTTACTGCTCTACCACTTTTTTTCTCTTGTTTTTTCACCTTGTCATAATCTCCTCCTTACTGTATTTCTATTAATAATTGAATCTATATATTAAAAGTAATGCACGTTTCCTATACATTACCTTGCACAAATACTAATATATTGATAAAAACTTAATAGAAATTAAAGCAAATCTAAAGAAAAGGTAAAGTTTTCTAAATTAAATACAAAAATACCCAATAACAAAAAGTTTAACTTTTCGTTATTGGGTATTTAATAATTTAAGAGTTAATAATTGAACGTATTGATTCTAATCTATCATCATAATTTGATAAAGGCTTTTTACTCTGAATTTTTGGCAAGTAAATCGTTACTGTTGTCCCGACACCAACCTCACTCATAATACTTATATTCCCTTGATGACTTTCAATAATTTTATAACTTAACATCAATCCAATACCGGTACCTTTTTCTTTCGTACTATAGAACGGTTCACCTAATCTTTTAATTCTTTCTTCGGGTATTCCTATTCCTTTATCAATTATACTAATAATGATACCATCTTTACCTATTTCTTTTATGTGAATTGAAATTCTTCCGCCATCTGGCATAGCTTCAATCGAATTTTGCAAAATGTTAATAAATACTTGTTTCAGTTGATTTTCTGAGCATTCAATGATTATATCTTTGGAATCTGTATATAATTCAACTTGAATATTTGTCATAATTGCTTTTGTATTCATTAATGAGACGACATTTTTAAATATTTGATAAATATTTTTCTTTTCGGTACTTATTTCGTCTGTTTTAGCAATCGACAAAAACTCTTGAAGAATCGCTTCTATTCTTTCAATTTCAGAAAGCATTAGATCAAAATATTTTTCTTGATCTTCTTTATTAATTTGGAATAACTGTATAAACCCTTTAATGACTGTTAATGGATTCCTAACTTCGTGAGCTACACCAGCTGCTAATTGACCGATTGCTGCAAGTGTATCTGATTTATTTAGCAATTCTTCTGTCTTTTTTCGCTCTGTAATATCCCGTACAATAATCATAATTTTATCATGCAATAAAGGTAAACATCTAGCTTCAAAGAAATCGATACTTCCATTAATTGTAAGTGGATATTCAATAATTGCATTTGTTCCTTTTTCTTTCACTTGACAAATTGCTTCTTGAAATTTTTGTGCTACTGTAGATGGTAATACTTCGTAAAACTTTTTTCCCATAAAAGCTTCTGCGGGTACGTAAAATTTTGTGGGGGATCCTGCTTTATAATCAATAATTGTTCCATCATCTTCTGTTAAGAAACATAAATCTGGTAAAGCTTGAAAAATTAATTCCAATTCAGACGTTTGTTGTTTTAATTTCTCTTCTATTGCTTTTAAATGTGTAATATCTACACCAACAGCCCAATAGCTAAATCCACTTACAGGAAACTGTTCTGATATATTGGACCACATTATCGTTTTAATTTCACCATTTTTACATGTTAAGCGCATTTCCCAATCTCTAAAATTCTTTCCACGAGTCAAAAATTTCTTTTGTATCTCATGACGATAATTATGATCAGGATACAGTAATCGAAGTGCATTTGGATTTCCAATTACCTCTTCCGCAGTATATCCTGTTACAATTTCACATTCGCGATTCCACAAAACAAAGTCTCCATTATAATCAAGCGCATCAACCATAACAGGCATGTTTTGTAAAATTGTATGTAGTTCCTCCTCTTTTCGAGTAAGTAACGTTGTATTTTTACTTTGAAAGCATTTCATTACTCCATCTATAATTAGATTTGAAAGCATTTCAAAGTATTTTTGGCAATTGAAAATTTCGCTTTTCTGAGACCATACAACAAAAGATCCTAAATATTGATTGTATAAAAAAATGGGGATTTCAATTTTGGGAAGTTTACATATTTTCTTTTCATTTATTCCAAATGAAAATATACATTCTTTTTCAGCATCAAGAAGTTGATGTGATATGTTGGTTAATTGATAAAATTGTTCTGCCATGGTTTCTATTGTACTCACATCAATAAGTTCCATTAGCCGCGCATTCATTCCTTTTTCACCTCAATATGTAAAATTCATACAAATTTAAAATTCATACTTCTCCATTATACGAAGAATGTGCCTATAGGTATATAGCTGAAGAATAATTATTCGAATAAATTTTATTTTTCAATTAAAATCAGAAAAGAATATCCGTCCAATTTAAAACTCTAATTAGTAAGTTTTATTCATCTACGATTGACTATTATCCGATTCAATCATGATCTTCTTTGTTGCAAAAACTCTCCTTAACGTCCTTTCATTCGTTAAGTTTTGACATGGGTTCATACGCACTAGTAGCAGTATAAAAATACATTAAATATAAAGTTCATAAAATTTTAACAATTAGTATGAAAAATATAAACATTTATTCCAATATATTCTATATAATAAAATGTAATAAGGCTTCTATGAATCTCATAGAATACCTTACCCCTAATAAAAAGAAAAAAAGAATCTATTTAGATTCTTTTTTTCTTTTTATATTACATTACATATTTATATAAAGCATGTGCGACACCGTGTTCTTCATTAGTCAATGTTTTGTATTGACACATCGCTTTTATTTCTTCAACTGCATTTCCCATTGCAATTGATATATTTGCTTTTTCCATCATAGATACATCGTTCAGCCCATCACCTATTGCCACAGTATTTTCAACTGGAATATTCAGATGTTCTGCTAAAGTATATAGTCCATTTCCTTTTTGAGCATCTCGGTGATTAATCTCTAAATTATGCCAATATGAAGATGTAATTGCTAAATCCGTATTATGCAGAAACGTTTCTTTTAACTTTTTTAATTTTTCCATGTCATAAGAAAATGGTAAAAGCTTATGCACGTGTATATCAGTTTCTACAATTGGTTTACAACTTTCTGCACTAAGAAACGCTGTATGTTCAAGGTATAATGCTGCGATCGTTTCCAACTCTTTCAAATCGATATTTTCATTTGAATTTTTCACATAATCAATTTCATTACGTACACTCTCTACTCCATAGTCTGGTACGTACACACCTTTGTCAGTATAAAGCTGATAATATAAACCATTCTCTTCAAGATAGTTCACAATCTCAAGTGCTTGCATATTTTGAATTGGATATCGTTTCATCATTTTTTTATCTTTATATATAAGCGCACCATTTTCAGCGATAATTGGACACTCTAAATTCACTTCTAGCAACAATCGTTCAATGTCAACTATAGAACGTCCTGTACAAATTGCTACAACATGGCCCGCTTCCTGGCATTTTCGAATCGCTTCTGCATTCTCTTTACTAATCATTTTATTCCCCGAAAGAAGGGTTCCATCTAAATCAATTGCGATTAATTTCATTATTTCTTCACCACTTTCTATATATACACGAATTTATATTAAACGAAAGGTATCGTTTTCATACTGATTTCGTGAAGTACTCCTTATTTATAATTTATGAAAAGCGTTTCAGGTCAAGAAATAATTAAAAATAAAATCAGAAGCTTTTCTTTTTAAAGAAAAGCTTCTGATTTTAAACTATGAACTATAACTAATATATTTCGTCTCACACATGTACACATTCTTTTCTTCAGTCGGGACATATATTTTAAACTTTTCTAAACGTTTTCCGTAAACATGAATAGTGACAACGCTTTCATTTTCTGCTATTTCAAGAATATGACAATCAGCTGGTGGAATGACTTTATCTGTTTCTCCTTCTCCCAAATAAAGATTTCCTGTATGAGTTAAATAAACAAGTGAATTTTCAAGCTGCTTCGTTTGTATAAAGTTCTGCACCATTATTCTTCCTGTAAATACGCCTTCTACTCCCCATGTGCCATCATGATCATGTAAAGGAGTCGATTGTCCATCTTTCCATACAAGAGCTAATACTTCAAAGCGATTTAAAGGATCTTCATATAGCAAGTGTCGTGCATATTGAGCTGAATTCGCCTTCTGTTTTTCTAACGGAAGCCATGTTTTCTTTTCTAAAAGTTTTTCTAATAATTTTTCAATCCTACAAACAATTTGATCTTCTAATAAATTGCTATTTACTAAATCCGTTACAGCTTTAATAAATGTTTGGAACGTCTTACTTCCATTACATGTTAACATAAGCATCCTCCTCTACTCTTATTCACACACTTCCATACTAAATAACCAACTAAAATTTTACAATTGAGAAATAAAAAACAAGGTACAGTAGTACCTTGCTGAACAGTTTATTGAGTTTTTAAGCAGATAGGTAAGAATTTCAAAGTTTGCTCATTTTCCAATATACATTGTTCTAAATTGAACGATGGAGATAATGCTATCTTTTCAAAAGCATTTATAAAGGTAGTTAATGCAATCTCAGCTTCTAAACGTGCAAGTGGTGCCCCTAAGCAAAAGTGAGGACCTTTACCAAATGTTAAATGCTTTTCATTTCCTATTCGGTGTATATTAAATTTAGAGGCTTGCGAGAACTTTTTCTCATCTAAATTTGCTGCACTTACCCACGCAACCACCATTTGATCCTTTTTCATTAAAGGGCCAAATATATTTGTATCCTCTGTAATTCTCCTAGCTAATGTAATGGGAAAACGATAGCGTAATACTTCCTCAATTGCTTTTGAAATTAATGTAGGTTCTTCTCTTAATTCTTTATATGTTCCTGGTGAATCCACTAAGAAACAGTAAAAACTATTAATAATTAAATTTGTAGTTGTTTCATTGCCAGCCGCTAATAAACCCAATGAAAAAGTAACAATTTCTTCATCAGTTAATCTTTCGCCTTCATATTCAGCTCGTATTAAATCTGAGATAATATCATCCGTTAAATGGTATCTCTTTTCCTGAACGATCGGTAGAAGATATGCTTTAAATTCATTTAGTGCTATCCCCTTTTCTACATCCAGATCATTAAACTTTTCTTTACTATACGGCATAAATAAAATATCAGACCATGCTTTAATTTTTTTGCGGTCAGTTGTTGGCACTCCTAATAAATCGGATATGACGGTAACAGGTAAAGAGGCAGCAAACTGTTCAACGATATCAACTTCACTAAATTTTTCAATATCTTTTACAAGTTCATCTGCGATAGCCTGTATTCGAGGTTTCCATTGTTCTAAACTTCTTGAAGTAAATGCTTTAGAAACGATAGAACGTACATTGCGATGTTCTGGTGGATCAGTAGAATTAATATTGATTCGAGTTTCTAAAGGAGGGATTGAGAATTGTCTTCGCTCCCTTCTACTTGAAAACAGGCGATAGTCTGATAAAACACGATTTACGTCCTCATACAAAAATACATTCCAAACATCTTGCTCTTCATCATAATGTACGGGGTGATTATCCCTCATAAATTGATACCACTCATACGGATTCCACAATTCCTCTTTCGTTTTCAGCTTTGAAATTTCATGAACTAAAATCACATTTTCAGGCGAAGCCATAGTCCTTTCCTCCCTTTTCTTTTACAATAAAAGTGATAGGTCGGTAATTCAAAGTTGTATAATCTAACATATGTTATTTTAACATATACTAAAGGGGATTTTTCCTAGGAGAACTTGAGAAATAAATAAGGGGGATTTTTATGTATGTTGATATTTTATTGCTGGCAGAATTGACGTCAGGGCCAAAATATGGCTATGAAATTAAGAAAAATATCCAAAATCGGTTAGGAGAGAATTTTGAATTAAATCATAATATGCTTTATCCTTCTCTTCGACGTTTTGAGAATATGGGGGCTATAACGAAAAAGGTACATACACAAGTCGGTAAACCAAACCGAAATATATATGACATAACTAAAACAGGAGAAGAAATCTTTTCTGAAATGTTGCGCGAGTTTCCCGAAAAACTTGCGACAAACAATATAGAATTTCTTGTTCGTATCGCGCTATTTGAAAAACTTGATTATGAAGCTAGAAAAGAAATTTTAACAATACGCCAAGACATACTACATAAACAACTTACTGCTATTCAATCTCTAGATGCTAACTCATCTTTTATTACAGAAGTCATTGAATTTAGTAAATCACGTATCGAACATGAATTGCTCTGGATTACATCACTTATGAAGAAAATATGAAAAAATAAAAGAAAAGTTAAAAACAATGAATGAAAATGAGATTTATTATCAATACTATGATTAATAAAAGGGCAACCACGATTTGGCTACCCTTCAAAAATTTATACTTCCGGATCGAAAGTTTTGCAATCTGTTTCTTCTGTAGTCGATGCTTGTTTTCCTTTATGACTTACTACATAAATTGCGTCTGCGCTACATTTATTGCCGTTAGCCCAAAATTTACAATTGTTTACTTCACATAAAACGTCTTGTGCCATAGTATCACACCTCCTCGTTCTATTATCATTAACAAAATTCGGAGGTATGATACTCTTTGTTATGCATTTTTTATTCCATTTTTAGCTTTCTTAATGGCTCTATATGCCCTTGTACAATGGCATCTATATTTTCAGTTATTTTTTCAATATCAAAATGCCACCATTGAATTTGCAGTAATTCCTCTATTATTGTATTTGTAAATCGTTCCTTTATTTTATTCGCGGGGTTTCCACCAACAATTGTATATGGTGCAACGTCTCTAGTCACAACAGATTTAGCTGCTATTATTGCACCATCCCCTATTTTTATTCCAGGCATAATGGTTGCATCCATACCGATCCAAACGTCATTACCTATGACTGTATCCCCTTTGTAAGGTAGATCAGACAAACTAGGTGTATACTTCTCCCACCCATTTCCAAATATATTAAATGGATATGCCGAAAACCCATCCATCCGATGATTCGCTCCGTTCATAGTAAAGGTAACTCCACTTGCAATACAACAAAACTTTCCAATAATAAGGCGATCTCCAAGAAATTCATAATGATGTAATACTCGATCTTCAAATGTTTCTCCATCTTTCGCATCATAATATGAATAGTCTCCAACGAGTATATTAGCTTTTGTTATTGTATTTTTTATAAATTGGACATTTTCATTTCCTTCAATAGGGTACTTAACATTGGGATTAGGATTCATTTTGTATAGCACTTCCTTTACCACTTATTTCACTTTCTATTGCTATCGTTGGCTTTAAATTGTATATAGGTAAAATAAACAATAATCCAATTATAAATAGGAAAGCCGTTCCTTCATACATCATACTTAATGAAAACATCTCCTTTAATGAGCCAGCAATACTCATCGTTACTACCATTGAACCGGTGAATAGTGGACTTAAAATGCCATTTACACGACCAATAAAATCTGTATCACTATTTTGAATAATGAGCGTATTAATACCTATTTGGATACATGGAAGAGCTAACCCACTAAAAAGTTGTGCTGTAAGTGTTACCCATAAATTTGTCGAATAACCTATAATACCAATACCGATTGCCTGACCAAGCATACCGATAATTAACATCTTTTGCGGCGCAACGTTTTTTGCAAACACCATCGCTAAAGCACCACCAACAATCATTCCTGCGCCATTTACTGTTAGTAACCATTGTAAACTCTCTTTTGATAATCCTAACTGCTCAGTTACAATAAAAATACCTAACGGCTGAATTAAACCAATTCCTAGTCCTGCTGCCATAAAACAAAGCCCTAGCAAAGTTAATGCTTTTTTCTTTTTCACATATTTAATACCATCAAGCATTTCCTGTAATAAAGTGATTTCTTTTTTCTCATTATCATTCTCAAGATCTTTCGGAAGAAATAACAACACCGCTGCTGCAAGTAAAAAAGCGATACCTGTTATAATAATTGAAATGTAAATTCCAAAACTATGAAAAATAAATGTTCCAAGAATCGGTCCTAAAACCATAAATATCGCAAATATTGTTTGATAAATAGACATTGCTAATTGAATTTGTTCTGCCGATAAATGTTGTTTAAATAATTTCATTCCAGATGGTTGAGAAAACTGCGAAAGGATTGCAGAAATAAGCGTTACAAAAAATACGATTTTCCACGTTCCAAACATTAGAGTAATTAATACAGCAAATACTGAAATAGAACTTAACGTTTCACACCATATCATTGTCTTTTTCGGCTTCCACCTATCAGCAAACGTTCCACCAATAAAGGAAAAGATGAAAATTGGAGCAAACTCCGCAACTGAAATCATCGAAATAGCAAAAGCATCACCTTTTGTCATTTCCATGACATATAGTAATACCGCAAAGTTCCGAACCCATATTCCAATTTGTAAAAATAATGCTGATGCTAGAATCCCCTGTACAAACCGGTTTTTTAATACTTGTGATACCCCATTATTTTGTTTCGTTTCTACATTTGTCGACATAAAAAAGCCCCCTATTTCATGTTCTGAACAGGAGGCAGCACAAATCATATGAAAAGACTATATTTTTCGCAGAGCGAAATACATCCCTTTTCTATAAATGTACAGACTAATCCTATTCAGAAGAATATTTCGTTTTTTAACGAAGATCTCTTACAAATAGAATTAGTTGATCATTGGGATGTTTTCACCCTTCCGTTTCGAATTTAAATAACACATACATACTCTATGTAAATTATTTTCTATGTATGCATGTCTTACAATAAATATTCTAGAATGTTAATGGCAATTCCTCTAAAGAACGCATTAAATAATTACCTTGCCATTTAATATCTTCACGATTCCCTTTTATTTGTAGTTCGGGCATTCTCTCAAACAAAGTAGTAATAGCAATTTTTGCTTCCAACCTAGCAAGTGGAGCACCTAGGCAGAAATGGCTACCATGACCAAAGGCAATATGACGATTGTTCTCGCGAGTAATATCGAATACTTCTGGATTCTCAAATACTGTTTCATCACGGTTTGCAGAAGCTAAGGCAATGACAACCATATCTCCTTTTTCAATTGTTTGATCGTGAATTTGAAAAGGTTCATCTGCCCATCTTGAAGTTGTAACCTCAACCGGAGAATAATATCGTAATCCTTCCTCAATTGCTGCATCAATTAACTTTGGATTTTCTTTTAATAACTGTAATTGATCCGGATTTTCAAGAAGTGCTAATACCGTATTTGTTATTAAATTTACCGTTGTCTCATGCCCTGCAACAATTAGTAACATTATCATTGAATATAGTTCCCGAGCGTTAAGTTTATGTCCTTCACTTTCTGCAAGTATTAAAGCACTAATCAAGTCCTCTTTCGGTTCTTTTCGTTTCATATCAACTAAATATTGAAGGTATGTAATAAACTCAGATAGTTGCTTTTCAGTTTCTTTTATTTCTTCTGGTGTTTCTGGATAAGCAATGACAGCATGCGACCAAATTCTAAATTTCGCTTGATCTTCTTTTGGAATGCCGAGCATTTCACTTATTACAATGATTGGTAAAGGAAATGAATAATCATCCACAAGGTTTAATGAACCTTTTCGCTCAACTTCGTTCAATAAATCATCTGCAATATCCTGAATTCTTCCTCCCAGTTGTGCAATCATCTTCGGTGTGAAAACTTTTTGCACAAGTGATCGCAGACGATTGTGGTTAGGTGGATCTGAATTTAACATGTGCGTCGTTAAATGATCACTATTGTCAACAGTAAGAAACACATTTAATGTTTCTTGAGAAAATACATTGGCAGGATCTTTTTTTAAGCGATTGTCTTTTAAAAGCGGCAAAGCATCTTCATATCTTGTTATAAGCCACTCTGCACCTAATTCTGTTTTATTCACAAATAAGATAGGTTGCATTTTTCGGGATTCTTTATAAATTTCATATGCATCTTCTTTAAACTGCGCTGAAGCTAAATTAATGCCATCCTCTATTCTTAGCCCAACTTTATTTTTCATTGACATTGTATTCCCTCACTCTCATTTGTTTTAAAAAAACAACCAACATATGCATTATACGCTAATAAAAACGTGAAAATTGTAACTTTTTAATCAAAACCTTACTTCGTATATTGAAAAATAAAAAAGTGAGGGAGTAAAATCTTTCTACTCTCTCACTTCTCTTTATGCGAAGCACATAAAATTACTAATTTGTTGATAGCGATAACTTACTTTACGACGACGACCACCTTGCCACGTGTAACCTGATACTCCGTTTCTTCTCACTTCAGTCGGAAAGAACCATAAGTCTCTTCCGAAAGGTCCAGGACGATGTAAACGTAAATAGCCCCACCTGCCTAAACAGTTACACATCTATGATTTCATATTGCCTGCTTGTGCTGGAGAAGAAAATGTAGACGGTAACGATGGAGCTTGAGACGGTGGTGGTGACGTTGGAGCATCTTCCGCATCATCTGGTCTATAATCTTCTTGTTCCATATCTCTCACTTCATTTGTAGCTTCATATCCGTAATTTTGTGGATTATAATACATCGCTTGATCATATGGATAATTTTGTTGGTTATACATATTAACAAATCACCTTCTTTTCATTACCTTTATCATTCATATGTGATATGTCCTCTATGGGAAGCTTATGTATAGCCTAAATTCAACCAAAAATAAAGCTCGTATTTTAAAAATACGAGCTTCTTCATAAACGGAATAGATGTATTATTTTCTTAATTTCACACTATAGAAACGCATTTCATCTAATGAACCTTCAAATTCAAATACTTCTTGTTTAATTAATTCCTTTAAACGATACTCTAAAAACGTATCGCCAACTGATTGCTCTACAAGACCAAGTGCTTCACTAATTACTCTAGGGGCTTTTAAAAATTCTCGATCAGCACCTATACTTTTCGCACATTCAATAATAAATTGATCAAAATAATCTTCTTGTACAGAACGCACTTCATTGTCTGTCCAAACTCTTAAAAATCCCTTACTATTCGATAGACGATCCCACTCACATTCAAGCTGCATACGTTTCTCTACAGTTAAATACGGCAATTTTACAAAACTTTTTTGAATTAGAGCTAAACTTTCAGGTGGTAACTCTCCTGTTCCACGAATAACATACTCTAGTTTTAATATTTCTTTACCTGCTTCAGATGTATTCATAACGCGAATATTTTTCTTATCTTTTAATTGCGCCATTACAAAACATAGACCTACATGTTCATGTGCGTTATCGGCTTTCCAAATTGTAATAGGCGTTTCACTAGGAATAGCGTATAGTTCTTTCATAGTTTCTAAAAACCTTGGTAAATACTCTTCTTCAAAATAATTTTCATAAGCATTTAAGTTGTTTACTAACCATTCCTGTCTTGCTAGTTGCCCTTCATTCATATGTAACTTATTTATCGGCCCAATTGAAAAGAATTCAGAAAAAGCAACAACCATCTCCTCCAATCGTTCTTCTTGACCAAGCATATGCTTTAAACATCCAGCTGTTGAATCATCAAATGCAATATGTACGTGTGAGACTTCTTTTACATTTCTTTTATAAGATGTATTACTCGTTAGTTGCTTAGGAATATCCATCAAATTTTTAATAGTATCTTCACTATAGTTTTCTTTTAATAAATTTAATTGGATTAGAATACTTTGAAGTAAGTGTTTTGCTTCATCTTCGTGCATATCCTCTACAGCATTTTTAATTTTATCTATCATGTAAACCCCTCTATTCATTTCAAAAATAACGTAGATTATAGTGTATCATTTAAGTGTTAATCTTTAAAAGTTTTTTAGTCAAATCATGTATTAGAAAGATTGCTAAATAACCTTTTGTAAATCTTTTTATTCAAATGTATAATTATATAGAAAATAAAAATATAGGAGCTATGTTTATGGAGAAAGTATTTCCTAATTATAAACATTATCTAAAAAATTGGAGATTTATATTTATTTGTATATTACCTACTATCGCCTTTTTATTTGCTTTTGATGTCATCTTTGAATTAATATTTCATCAAGATTTCTATTTATCTAACTTAATTTTTGCTATTATTTTATTTTTAATATTTATGAGCATCAAAGATATGTTTAAAATTAAAAGTTAAAGATCCGGATAAAGTGGGATAAAAAAAGAGCACCCTGCAATCAGATGCTCTCATGTGATAGAGGTTTTTCTGAGTATTAAGTAGGACACGAAGGTCTTGTCCCACTATCTAATATATGCTTGTACTTATTTTTTGTGCATGTACGAAGTATCACTATAAATTCTCCTCATAAATTCCTTGTACAATTAACATATTTATACATAAAAAAACATCCCCCGTGGATGTTTTTTTATGTACCGATTTTTAAGCTTCCATAAACTTAGCCGGTACACCAATTTTTTCAACTACAGAAGATATATTAGTAGGATTAATCATTACATTTTCAATACTAACTAATTTATTTTCTAATAGTCCATTCTCTGTTGTAATAAGTTCTTCAAACCGTTCTAAAGTCATCGAGAATTTATGTTCACTTCCGCCATTCATACTGACTTTTACATACTTCATCGTGCACCCGCCTTTCATAATAATCTATAATTCGATAAAAAGGCGCTTACATCCTTTTTATTTAATACTAGATTTTACACTTTTACACTTGCCAATTTACGTTTATATTTAATATGAAAAAAGCTGATACTATTTTTTATTCACATTATAATTGCGAGTAAAAATGATAAAGATAGAAATGCACAAAGTGGTATAAATAAAACAGTATCCATTCTAGCAAAACGCGTATCTTTTTTTCGTTTGAAGATACCAAAATAATGAAATTCACCTATTACTCTTATAAAAAAAACAACCATACAAACCCAGGATCCCATTTGAACAATAATATTAGGAAATGCGAAATGAATAATATTTGTTTGTTGTAATAAAATTATTGCGGCCATACTTAGTAATAACGCAATGAACAAAGTCATCCCTGTACCTGGTGTAAATGCCTTTTCTCCAGCTTTTGTTGGAATGACACTATTTGTCGCCCACTTACCTCCAAAAGCCCAATAAACATGTAAAAAGCTAACTAAAAATAATATACAGACAGAAATATATGTAATAATAAACATTTTGTCCTCCTATTATTTTATTTAAGCCCTCAACTTTAGAGTATGCTATAAATTTCACCTTAGCAATCTATTTTTAATAACATAAAACCCCTTAATGATTTTTCTTAAAATTGATTAATCATTAAGGGGCTTTTAAACTTTATTATGCATTATACCGATTTCTACGACGTTCCATCCTCGTTTGTCCTTGAGCAGTCTCTTCTTTATATTGAGGTATTTGCTCTGCCATTTCATATGTTGCAACTGCAGTTGGTTCTTCGTAATTATGCTCACGTATTTCTTCAGGCGTTTTTTGTTTCGATACTTTGCCACCAAACTTAAATAATTTTAACTTAAATTTCGGTAATCTTGGGATCGGAATCTGAAATGATTGCTTTTTACGTTTCTTTTTTTGTTGAAATAAAGTTATATTTTCTTTATAATCCTCTTCTTTACGGTGTAATAACATAGCAATTAATCCACCTAATATAAGTCCACCAACTAAAAGCATAAGATATTTGAAATTACTTGTCATTAAACTCGACATACGTTCAAGTATGACTAACGATTGCACTTCTTTAATATCCCATAGTAAAGCGGCCCATAATGCGAATAAACCGAAAGTAAGCCCATATGTACGAAAACGGAATAAACATGGGATTAAAGCGATACAAGCAGCGATTTTCGCATTCGCTATGATTGAACTTGTTGAAATATCTTGATGCCAAATGATTAACAATAATGTAATAAATGGCGCATACGCTATCCAACTACATATACGTGAATATATTTTTTTCGCAAAATAACTACCGAAACTAGTAAAAAATAAAAGGCCTCCAATATATAAAGATTGTTCTAGTGGGATTTGCTTTAAAATTCCTGCAACTGGAAAGAGGCCGCTCAATAGCATGAATAGCACATCTAATTTCTTCACAATTCCTCATTCCTTTCAAATTTCTTTTGAGTCAATTCATATAGCTTTTCCGTATGATATAGTTTTTTATTTCTAAAAAACATCTTAATCCTGTATGGAAATAAAGTAAATATATAAAAGAGAAGATACATGACAAAAGATATCCTTATTTACATGAAAAAATGACAAATCCTGATCGATATAATGAGCAGGATTTGTTTATTATTATTATTTACAGTAGAATAATTGAATCTTTCTTTTCTATTTTTATAATATCTACATCCAATTCATCATCAAACTCTTTAAACTCTCTTGCATCTATATCCGTCATATAGCTCTTTGTTACTTTCGCCATATGCATGGGATATGGCATGTGTATATTCTTTTCCAAAAGCATACTTGAATTACAGCACATGTAATGTACCATTTTGGCAATATAGTTCCTTTCAACAGCTTTTACACCTAGCGGGAATATTTCAAGTATATATCGATGTAAGGTTTCACTACCATTAGACGAATACTCACCAGTGCTATAATACATTCCTTTTTGATCTATATATAAACTTGTACTATCCAGTACATCATCACATTCTATCACACCGTATTTTGGCACATCAAAAGATGCATTTATTCTTACAGCATTTAAGTTTGGAACCTTTAGCACATCTGGAACAATGTCAGGGAAAGTATCTATATCAATTTTTTCATTTTGTAACTCTTTTATCCAATGTTTTCTTACATTCGCATCTATTATGAAGTATACTTGCTCATTTTGTTCTTTTGCATGTTGTAAAACTTCCGTTAATGTTTCAGAAACAAATTGTTTAAATTGAATGCCCATATCATTTCTTTTTGAAGGCTGCGGTAAAAAGGCATTATGTTTATTTACATTTAACAATAAATAATCAATCGTTTGCCACTCTGTATTCCCATATAATTTATATGAAATTTCTTTTCCTTTTATTTGTGAAAAAATGGGTAAGAAATCAAATTTCGAGATTCGTTCAATTGATAAATTAACATATGTACAAGGTAAATTTATCTTATTCCAACTACGTTTTAAAAATCCTCTTTGTTCTAATAAACTAAAAATACCATTTATAATCGTTTTACGAGATACACTTTGGCCTATAAATAAATTAATAAATGCTGAAATACGGTTTGTTCGTGCAAATCCTTCTCTAACAATTTGCTTTGGATCAATTTTTTCACGTCCATCACAATTTTTCATTGCAATTAACGCCAATGTCGCATCATTGCGCTTACCTGCAGTAGCATAAACCGCTTTTATAACATCCTCTACTAAATCCGTTTTATACTTCTGGCAATATTGCATCTTATATGGATTTTGCAATACTTTTTCAATATTACATCTTACTATTTTTAACAATACTGGAGAGTCTGCATGTAATACATATGATGACTCACTGATTTGAGCTAACACCATTTCGCTTTCAAATAACGCTTGCTCTACTTCCATCGATATTTTTTCAGACCATATTTCTAACGTTATAGTCTCTAATCCTTTTGGAGCAATTAAAGGGAATATTTCGTTTTCATTATTTATTTCTAGTTTCTTACATTCTGGTATTAATGTGAAATAAGCAAATTTTTGCTGAAACGCTTTAAATAGATACTCTCTTTCCTTTACTTTTATACCTTGTTTTATTTTAGTACCTTGAACTTTATATATTCTCTCATTGTATGGAAGCAATACTCTAAGATTTGCTCCTAGCATATAATCTTTCGGATATTGAAGAATATGATCTAATTCAACTTCTCCACCTATACGAAAATCATCTTTTAAATTTCTAAATATCTTAATCCATTTGATGCCGTTTGTAGCCTGCTGAACTTTTAGTTTTACAAATCGTAATTTCTTATTATTCGATGCAAATTCTGGAGTAGAAATTAATATCATGCCCCGTTTTCGTCTTAATAGCAAAGGAATGTCTGGATGGTTATATTCTTGATAAAATCTCCGAATTCCTATTGAAACATTTAATAATGGAATGTTCTCTCCTCCGCGCGTTATATATTCGAACCGAAATACATAGGCGAAATAGTCTTGTGTTTTTTCATCTTTAATAGGCTCTGACATCACCTCACAAATATTTTGTGATCTAAGAGGAGAAAAATATATATCTTCTTCATTTATATTTTCTAATTGTACAGGACGTTCACAAAAAATATGTGAAATTAAAGCGGGCACCCATTTAGAATATACTTCCTTATCATGTAGTACTGTTAAATTAGAAATTAAATCGTAATGCCATTCATATTTTGGCGATTCTATTAATTTATTAGGTTTCCAATCATGAATAATCTCATACCAACTTTGAAAAATATAATCAAGTTGTTCTTTTCTTATAGGTTCTTTACATACAATCCATGGTGTGTTTTCATTTAATACATATGGATTATGCTGAATAAATAATATATCAGAAAACATATCATATAATCTTTCATTCAATCGTTTCAACTTACTCGTTAATAAAAATGTCTTATAATGTATCTCTACAATATCGAGCCATTCAATAGGAAAATATATAAATGATACGCTTTCGTTTAAAAGAGGTTCTACTATATTTTCAAATGTTAACAACTTTAATTTTTCCATAAAATGATTACTTCCTTTCTTCATTTTTCTTGATCACAAAAAACTAGAAAAATAATTACTTAATTAAATCAATTTAAACCAATTTCTTTTTTGAAAATATAATTCATTTATTTTAATAATACAATTTAAGTAGCCCACTAATGAAAGTAACATTTACTTATCTTCTATATTTTATTAAACAAAGCATATGCATCACATCCCTCACACTATTAATACTTCACATTCGAATTATACGATATAAACCCTTGTATTGTATTTACAATTTACGAAAATTTTACAAAAAAAAATATCTGATTCATTAAAATCAACATAACTAATGGTTTCCATGACTGGTTTTCCATCTTCACCTTTTAACTGGACAAGCATATATTATTGTATGGAGGCAATCCACTTATAGAAATCTACCTTTCTTGTCTAAGAGCACGCTTATATGTGTGCTCTTTTAATTTGTTATTCAATGATGACTCAGCTATAAGTTCACACCATTTTAAAACAACTTGCATATAATGTCATGTTTCCTCTTTAAATTTATATTTTGAGCAGAGCGCTTAAGAAAAGCGCTCTTTATATTTAAATAAAGATTTTATATAAAAACTGCACATATACTAGAAACATACATACAATACTCATGATTATTTCAGAATTAGCCATTAAGCACCTTTTTACGGTGCTCTTTATTTGTTGCTAAATAAGCATTTTGTTAAAGAACTGAATAAAATTCAATATTCCGCCAATAATAATCACAATACAATCTGCTTCTTACCCAGGTTGTATCGAATAGAGCAGTTATTATAAATAGCTGCTCTTTTTAATTCTTGTTATATAAACTTGAAGTTTTTGCCCATACTATATATAACTCACGATAAATTGATACTCCTTAAATTCGTGGATGTAATGTTCTTATAGCAGTTAGCTTTTGCTAACTGCTCTTTTGTATTGAATTAAAAATAAGTTTTAGGTCTTATTTCTTTTTTACGCCATATAATTTTAACCTAAACATCCAGCTCAAAATGTTACCTCCTATCTTAAAGAGCACTTATGCATGGTGCTCTTTTTTATTTTGTTTTCTTTTATTCCTGAATAATATTTTTAACCCTGTTCATACTATTTTTGTAACTTAAAGTTACAAAATATTTCTGTAAGTGTGGCGTTTCTTTTGTACAACGAGCAGTTAGTTTTATTAACTATCTGCTTCGTTGTGCAAAAGAAAGATTTTTCAAACTGAACACTTATTAAGAACATACATAAAATATCATGCGGTATTCTTTTTCAATATTAGTTTTGGTCATGGAGCGCCTTAAAAAGCGCTCTTTATATTTGAAATAAATAACCCTTTTGTTCAAACATACTCACGATTTATATAAACTAAGCATATATTTATATAGACAAGACATAGCTTTTTATTATACATGCACAATTTTTGTGCATGTTTTTTCAATATAATAAGGAGTTTATTAACCATCTAAGAACCTAGCTTTACCAAGATAGTTTCAAAATTCCCCATTTCTCATGTATAATACCGTTAAACAATCGAATTCTAAAATCAGTAATGGAGGCATTTAAATGGGTAGTATCGCAAAATTATCACAACAACAATTGAATCCTAAAAACTATTCACAAAAGGATAAAAAACTGAGACGTCGTCTTTTACTAGCAATAGCTTTTATGCTACCTATGATTATTTCCGTCCAAATTTCTCTCTATAAGCAAGAGCAAATGATTAAGGAAAAACAAATTTTACTTAATAACGAAAAGAAAAAACTATCTGAATTAGAAATGCTTGGACGCTATTTTGACAAAGATATTAAAACTTTAACAGAGAGTGAAGAAGGTATTTTAAAATTCGCAAGGAAATTGTATGGATTTTCTAAGCCTAATGAAACTATATTTCAAATAGCTGAATAACCTTCTATTAAATAACTATTTCATTAAAACTTTTCACCTTTTAACTGGACAAACATATGCAATTGTATGGAGATATCCACTCATAAAAATCTACTTTTCTTGTCAAAGAGCATGCTTATATGCGTGCTTGTGTCTCTTGTTATGAAATACAGATTTTTGTATAAAACTGCGCCTCCCTAAAAATGATACATACAATATGATTTGAACCCTTTTTTCTAAATAACTCTTGGTCATAAAGCACCTTCCTCCAAAGGTGCTCTTTAATTTTCAAATAACATTTTTAAGCAATTACGAGAGCGGATTTTATTATGTTGTACAAGCACTACTTCGCTTTATTAAATAAACTATATAGACATCTAAAAGAAAGGAGCTTTAAATTCATATGGCTGATTACTTTTATAAAGATGGTAAAAAGTATTATAAAAACCAATCACATTCGGATCATCAAAAAAATAACTGTTTTGTTGAGACTCATACAATCGGTGGTTCAGGAGAAAATTTAAATGGAAATATACCTATATCTGTTGACCTCCTAAATACCACTCCACAAACAGTATTTGAAGATTTCACCAACAATCACAATAAAACATTAATTCAGTTATTCATTGTCGGTATGAGTGCACCCGTTCAAGTTACTATTCTAACAAGAAGATCTAGCATACCAATTACTACTACATTACAGCCCGTTCAAACAAAAATATTTCAAGTTGAAGATTTTCAAAGTCTTACTCTTACAAAGCAGGAAGGTTCTACTAGCGTAGTTAGTTTATTTATTCAAAAAACATTTTGTATATGCTGTAACGATAATAACGATTCATTTGATGAATATTACCACGAGTGCAATTAATAGATTAAATCACCAAAAGGAGCCTTTATATAAAGTCTTTTTCCTTACACTCCCCTAACCCCCTTTTTTATTGAAAACTCTAAAATACGTTAATACTATAGATACACCATGGTTGAATACGAATGACCATTGTGTTCTTCTTATTCACGGAGCAGTTAGCTTTTGCTAACTGCTCTTGTATTTCGTTCTAGTTCTTGCTTCTTAGAGAACTCTTTAACTGTGTTTTTCCAATTAGTACAAATATCCATTCCCCTGTTCTACAAAATGAAATTTTTACCATGAAAATAATTATTAAATATTTTATATTTATACATTATAATGGAATAGTTATTGTATATTGGCATTAAGAGGAGCGACCTAATTAAGGGCTTCTCTTTTTTTAAAGCATTGTTACTGTAATCTTCCTTTGTATATCTTTTTGATCTGCCGCTTTAGTGAATCCCTCGTATACTGCAAACATTTCAAGAAACTCACTTAAACGCATATCAATAATCGTGTCATCTGTTGTTCTAATATAGAAATACTTAAACTCACCTATGCAATCGTTGTGTAGATAATAATCCTTAATTTCGTAATGGTAGTTGTTAGCTCCCAATACTTCATACAGCTTATTTTTCGTTTCATCTATTTCAAATATCAATAATTACTCCATTTCACTCCCTCGTTTCCTATTAAAATAGCGTTTTGATTAAAAATTCAACTACCGCCCCTAACCCCCCCTACAAATTCGGAACTTTATAGAAATAAATCCTTTATTTTCAATTTAATTATATTAATATATTAAATAATTGGTGTGATAAATTAATGGAACAACTTGACTTTAGTGCTTTAGAACAGCCACTATTTTTGTTAGCACTTCAATTAATTGCATTTGTATTAATCATTTGTATCGTATATGGAATCTTATACAACACCATATTAAAATTAAATATGCCTAAATGGAATGCCCATGCGGTAGCTACGGTATTTTTCCTCGGTAGTGCCTATCAAACTTTTATGAATTTCATTTAAAAACATTTTTCTTTATTTCTCTCTTTTGTTGAGAAATCTATCATTTACCATGCAAGAATGTAGCAGGCAACTTAATTGGTTGCCTGACGTTTTTGCGATTATTTATTTTCAAATAACTATTTTATTAAATTTCACATATATAATCGCTTTCCTATTCACTTGGTAACCTTCATTTCCTATGATTACATTAACCTACTAATAACTAGGTATTGATTATATATCCCATATGAACACCTCAATTTTATTGGCATATACTTTGAAGGAAATAACATTTCACATTAAACATATACCTACAAACTCAGTTGCTAATAATTTATCAAAACTTACTTAACATTTAATTTTTTAAAAGGAGGTATTTATGAGATATAATCGAAAATCTAATCCCAAAAATTCGTGTGATAAATTTCAGCAACCTTGTTTTATTTCTATATCTCCTTGTGATCAAAGTAATTGCTGTACACCTGTTTTTTTCTCGAATTCTCAACAACAAGAATTATTACTCTTAATTGACCAATTAAACCAAGGTATCCTTTCCTTCTTTACCACACCAAATCCGACAAATATACAAATACTCCAATCTGCATTACAGGCATTAAATGATTTATTAATTACAGTACAACCAAATACTCCAAATAGAAATTTAGTTATACGAACTATAAACCAATTAATTAATTCCTTACCTACTGCATCTCTTACTCAAATTTCAGCATTGTTTCAATTTTTATTTCAAAACTTATCTTCACTTATTAGTTGTTCAAATATATCGGATCCACTATTGCAGCAAACATTCAACTTAATTTTACAAGGAATCTTGAATAGTTCGCTATTAAGTAACATCGGGACACCGGGGCCGACTGGAGCCACTGGACCTAGAGGATTTCGTGGACCTAGAGGATTTCCTGGACCTAGAGGAGCTCAGGGTTCTCAAGGAATTCAGGGGCCCGAAGGACCGGAAGGACCTCAAGGTGTGCAAGGAATCCAGGGACCGGAAGGACCAGAAGGGCCTCAAGGAGCTCAGGGTTCTCAAGGAATTCAGGGGCCCGAAGGACCACCAGGACCTCAAGGACCTCAAGGCGTACAAGGAATTCAAGGACCACCAGGACCACCGGGACCGACTGGTTCAGGAACCGGAATGGGAATACCAGGACCACCGGGACCGACTGGACCTCAGGGTATACAAGGGATTCAAGGACCGGAGGGACCGGAAGGGCCCACTGGACCTCAGGGTATACAAGGAATTCAAGGTCTTGAAGGACCAGGAGGAGCCACTGGACCTCAGGGTGTGCAAGGAATTCAAGGACCCACTGGACCTCAAGGTGTGCAAGGAATTCAAGGGCCCGAAGGACCACCAGGACCTACTGGGGAATGTGAGTGTCCAACTGGACCTGCATGTAATTTCCTTGTATATGTTACAAACGCAGGAGCCATCGATGACCCTGCAGATGATACAGTATCAGTGATTAACACCGGAACAAATACTGTAGCCGCTACAATTACTGTAGATAATGCACCTCTTGAAGTAACAGTTTCACCCAATGGGGCTCGTGCTTATGTTACTAATATTTTTTCTGATACCGTTTCTGTTATTGATACTGCTACGAATACTGTTATTGCTACCATTCCTGTTGGAGCTGATCCAATTGGCGTAGCTGTTTCTCCAAATAACACAACTGTTTATGTTGGAAACCACGCGAGTAATGACGTTTCTGTTATTAATGCCGCTACTAACACGGTTATTGATACCATCCCTGTTGGTATCGCTCCGCAAGGAATCACTGTTTCTCCAAATGGAGCCCTTGCATATGTTGCAAACGAATTAAGCAACACAATTTCTGTTATTAATACTGCTACAAACACGGTTATCGCTACCATCCCCGTTGGTATTCGTCCTAGAATAATCGTGTTCACACTAGATGGCACTCGTGCGTATGTCACCAATCAAAACAGCAATACTGTTTCTGTTATTAACACCGCTACCAATGCAGTTATTGCTACAATTAACGTAGGTACAGAACCTGTTGGTATAGATATTACACCGGGTGGAAATCTTATTTACGTTGTAAATAAAGTGAGCAATAATGTATCGGTAATAGATGTGGCGACAAATGCTGTGATTGATACAATTTCTGTTGGTTTATCCCCTGATCAAGTAACCATCATACCTGATGGCACTCTTGCATATGTTACAAATCAAGCTAGTAATACTGTTTCCGCTATTGATATTGCTACGAATACTGTTATCACTAATGTCCCAGTAGGTATCGCTCCAACCGGAATAGCTACTGGAACTATTTGTGAATAAAATAAAGAAAAGAAATTCACAGATAGTTTTTATTAATATCAATAGTATGTGATATTCTTTCTTTAACTACGTTCAAACAACCAGAATAAGCCTCTATATTTTGTCAATATTCCCTTCTGTTTTATCTCAAAGAACCTGCCGAGCAGCTAGCTGTTGTTAGCTGCTCTTTTTCAATAAATTTCAAATTGTAATGAGCTTTATTTCCTGCATTCTTTTCTTTGTATATCAGCTTCCTTGCTTTCCTCTGCTCTAAAACCAAAATAGAGTAATCCGCAAGTAACAAACGAGGGACTAAGATTATACATAATACCAATATCCTTATCCGGTGTGCACGTTTTTTCGCGGTTGTTCTTCTACAACACGTACATTGACATACATAAAGGTCATTCTTTAGTTCAGGATTCTTTTCCATAATCGCTTTAACTTCATTAAATAATGTATTGTAATCCTCATCACGATATTGAAACTGAGCTTGCATGAGTTTGAGTGCACTTCCGCCTCCAAGCGTAACTTTGTTTCTGCTATACTTCTCTCAATTCTTGTTGAAGTGAATCCTTTTCATCAAGAACGCCAATAACCTTTATAAAAGTTAAAAGTAATTACAATATAAAGCACTCCTTTATATCTGTAATGTCATACATTAGAGATATTAAATATGTATTATGTGTTTTATTTATGATTTTTACAATAATTTTACAAAAACCTAAAAAAGAGGTATTGCCCATACATACGTATAGCAATACCTCTTTTCTTTATCCTATTACATCTTTTACTTCTGTATCTACCGGCCACTTTTCTAAAGTATAAGCCATTTCCCAAAATGAATATTCATATTGACTACTTATAATAAAATGCTGTTTCATACGCTTACGATCAGACTCTGTCACCTTTTCAGCTATTGCATCTAATCGTGTAATTTGCTCTTCAACTAATGTTCGGAACCAATCAGATCCATAAGCAGAAATCCATTCGTTATAAATCGGCTCTTCTGGCTGACACTCTTTTAAACGCTCACCAATTTCATAATACAGCCAATAGCAAGGTAAAATTGCTGCAATAATATCGCCTAAATGTCCTTCATACGCAGCACGATACATATGTGAAGTATATGCATATGCAGTTGGAGCAGGGATAAAATTATCTTTTTCTTCTTGTGTAATCCCTAGTTTCTTCGCAAAGTTCTCATGTAAAGATAATTCCGCCTCATATGTATTTTGAGCATGATGTGCCATGCGAGCAGTCGTTTCTAATTCAAGCGCTTTTGCAGCTCCTAATGTTTGTACTCTAGCGAAGTGACTCAAATAATATGAATCTTGAAGCACGTAATAGCGAAAATTAGCTAAATCTAACGTTCCTTCACCGAGTTTTTTTACAAAAGGATGATGAAAACTAGCTTCCCAAATTGAATCTACTTCTTTACGTAATGATTGTGAAAAAGTCATTTGATTCCCTCCAATAATCCATTTCATATAAGTATTTATCCACAGCAATTAACGCTTTATAATAAAAAAACTTTCTTTACAGGCGTAAAGAAAGTGAAATTGACAGTATTTATACATGAAATAGCAATGTCTTTCCCACTTCCCTACGCTGGCATTAACCAGATCAGGTACTAAGAGTCTCAAATTCCAATTTGATCTCAGCCTATAATAGGCCCCCCTAGTGGATAAATATTTTATTTTCGTATCTTATTTATCATAACATACTTCTTGTTACTGTCAAAAGTATTCATAATGCCGCTACTTAAAATCCTTCTTCTTTTCTTACTCTTAATGAAGTTTCAATAATCATATCTAATAGTTTACTATAATGAATTCCCGCTGCATCTGCACTTTTTGGTAGTAAACTTGCTTGTGTCATCCCTGGTAATGTATTAACCTCCATTACATATGGAATACCGTCCTTCACCATCATATCAACCCTTGCATAAACACTACATTTTAATGCTTTATAGCAAGCCAGCGACGCTTTGTTTACACGTTCCTTAAGTTCGGCTGGAAGTTCGATAACTTCTTCAATAGTACCTGCATCATCATATTTCGCATTGTAATCAAAGAACTCAGCCGCATGTCGAATTGAAATGATAGGTAACTGTTTTCCATCAAAAATGGAACATGTAATCTCATCACCTTTAATATACTTTTCTATTACTACTTCAGAATCCCATTCGAACACAGTTTCCAGCATTGAAATTAGTTCGTCTTTATCATAGACAATCTTTACCCCAACACTCGAACCACCAGAGTTTGGTTTTACCACTAATGGAAATCCTAACTTATCTAATTCATCAAGATTTAGATCCTCCATTTTTGTAAGTTCAATCCAATCTGGTGTTTCTATTCCTTCATAACGTAAAATCTTTTTTGACATGTTTTTGTCCATACATATACCGCTAGATAACATATTGCTCCCGCTATAAGGAATACCTAAACTTTCAAGCGTTCCTTGAACTGTCCCATCTTCTCCGTATTTTCCGTGTAATGCGAGCAATGCAAAATCAATGTCTTTCGCTTTTTCGATTAAATCCATTTTTTCATTTAATGTAATTGGTACAATTTCATATTTATTTTTATCTAAATTTGCAATCATTTCATTTCCAGTCATAATGGATACTTGTTTTTCAGAGGATACTCCTCCCATAATAACGCCAATTCTCATTTCCTCAACTCCTAATTTCGTTTTTTATCCCGCATTAACGGGCAGTAAGACCCCCACCTCAAAATGCAGCGGAAGCAATGCAGTTAGGTGGGGGATCAACTGCCCGTAAAAGCCCGATTGGTGAGGGCTAATAATCAGTGGGGGATGCCCCCCCACTGATTAAAGTTTCACTTTATTGTATCACCGATTATTTTGATTCCCCGAACTATTTCTTCTTCTTTCAAACGTGAAAATCCTAATCGAAACGTGTTCGCTCCTCCTCCATCAGAATAAAACACATCTCCAGGAGAAAAAGTAACCCCTTGCTCATAACACTTTTGCAAAAGTGTACGGGCATGAATTTTTTCTTCTAACTCTATAAATAAATGAAGTCCACCATCACCGGTCATTCTTTGAAACGGAATGTACTCGTTACACGCCCCAACAGCTAACTCATATTTTTTCTTATAAACAGACCTTGCCTTTTTTAAATATTTTTCAAAATATCCTTCATGTAAATATTGAAAAAGAACAGCTTGATCTAAAGTAGATGTGTGAATCGTTCTTGCTCTTTTCACACTTTCTAAATAATGAATTAGTTCTTTATCTGCAATGATCCAGCCTACACGCAAGCCAGGGAAAAGTACCTTTGAAAAGCTACTAATATAAATCACATTATTACCAGCACCAGCAAAAGTTAATAATGGTGCTAAATGTGAACCTGAATAACGTAACTCTTCATTAAATCCATCTTCTATAATAGGAATCTTATATTTTGAAAATAATCTCATCAATTCCGTTCTTTTCTCTGAACTCGTCACAATGCCGGTTGGATTATGATAGGAAGGAATTAAATACGCAAAATCAAACTCTTTTTCACGCAAGCTTTTTTCAACTTGATTCGTATCAATACCATCTTCATTCATATCAATACCATGAACTTCAAGGCCGTGTAAGCGGAATAGCTTCAGCGCAGCATGGTGAGTTGGATTCTCACAAATAACTCGACCTGATTTCTTTGACAACGAGGATATTACAATGTCTAATCCTTCTGTAAATCCATTTGTAATTAAAATATCTTTGTTCGATATATCTACACCTTTCATTTCCATATAATGAAGTAGATAATTCATTAACGGTCTATAACCTTTTGCGTATCCATAGTTTAATACGACATCACCTTCAATGGACATACGAGTAAGAAAAGCTCTTTTGAAATTTTCCACATCAAATAGCTTTTCATCCGGAGCGATGCTGTTAAAAACAATCATTCCTTTTTCCCAGCGAACACCATGTTTCATTAAATCTAATTCATCAGCTAATAAGGTAACTGTATTAAGTTTATTTTTCCAATCTATTTCAACAGACGAAGTGTTCGATATATCAACCTTCGCAACAAAATTTCCTTTTCCTTTAACTGCATAAATGAGCCCTTCTTGCTCTAAATCTGCATAAGCAGCGAGTACAGTGTTTCTGCTTACACTAAGTAATTCACTTAGTTCCCTTGTTGAGGGAATTTTTTGATTCCCAAGCAAATGCCCTTTCATAATCATCTTCTTTAAATAATCTTTTAATTGAATATAAACGGGACGATCTTTCACAACTTTAAAATCTTTAAACAAATTCTTACCCCCTGCAATTATTTTTGCATATTTATTTCATTCTCAAAAGGTCCACTGCATAGGTATTTTTTATAAAGGGCGGTACGGTTTTATAAAATACAACTTTAATCAATTATTAACTTTACTCCCCGTTAATACGTGACAAATCTTTACGATATAAATTAATTATATCTTTTAAAGCTGCTGCTGCGGCTCCGCGTGGATTTGATGCACCACCAATTGTAGTAACTTGGCCCATCGTATCTGTAAAGAACGTAATCCCTTTTTCTGTCCCATTTACATTTGCTAGCGGATGATCTTTATTTATTTCTTGTGGTTCCACATGAAGAACCACTTTACCATCCTTATCCTTATATGCTGAAGCTATTAATTTAATATATTTATTATGTTCTTTAGCATTTCGAATTTGTTGTTGTGTAACATGTTCGATTCCTTTTATATGTAAATCGGTAAGCGTATTTTCTGTTCCCATTAAACTGTTTGTCAAAAGTAACAATTTACACGCACTATCAGAACCACTTACATCTAATATTGGGTTCGTTTCAGCAATTCCTTTACTTTGCGCTTCTTTCAGTGCTTCTTCAAATGTAATATCTTCCTCATTCATTTTCGAAAGAATATAATTTGTTGTCCCGTTTAATATTCCTTCTATTTTTTCAATATGGCAACCAGCTAAACTAAATTGACCAATATCAAGTGTTGGTAATGCCGCAGCAGTTGCCCCACTGTAGCGAATTCGTACATTTGCGATTTTTGCAGCTTCATTTATTTCTCTCCAGTTTGTAACTAGCGCACCTTTTGAAATTGCTACTATATCCATTTTTTTCTCAATCGCTTGTTTTATATATCTCTTCCCTGGATTTCCATCTTTAAGGTTTGTAACTGTTGATTCTACCAGCACTGTACCACTTATGTTATCTGTTGCACGTTCCTCTGGATGATGTTCAATATATTTTTCAATTGCACAGCTACCACCACCATATCTTAATAAATGATGAATAGATAATCCATCTTCATTATGTATTGCAACATTTCTGCCTAATACGCCACTTACAACTAACTCTATACCATATGTTTCATATATATATGAACATTTTTCATGTAGTAATTTTATAAACTCTCTTCCTACTGTTCCATATCCTGATAGTACAACTTTAATTTTCATAATATCCCCCCATATTTTTCTACCAAATCCCTCTTTCAATATAATATAAAGCGCCCTCGAATTCCATCGAGAGCGCTTTATTATTACCTATTTCGGTAAACGTGATAACTTTTCAGCAATTGCTCTATAAAACTCTTGAATGCTAGAAAAACCTAACGTGTCTGAAACACTAAGTCCTACCATGTCGAGATGATCCCAATTTGCTTTCGTTTCGATATGATTCCATTTCCCAATCTGTAATGACTCGTTATTATTTACAGTAGCATTAGAAGAAGGTGCAATCATAGAACTTGTATTTACTACACCATCATTTTGCCACCAAGTAGTATCAATTAATGGACGATTTTCTTCATACCTTGCATAGGAACCTAAGAAAAATGCATTCCCCATTAACACTTTATTCATCGTTATATGAGGAAAATGTAAACCCGTTATAGGTGCCGCTTGTGATGCATGTCCACTATAGGATAAGTAATACACATTCGGTTGCGTCTTTACCCAATTATTTAACTCCTTTGCACCATCTGTACTTAAATCCCATTGACTTATATCTTTTGTATTTTTCCAAATTGAACTATTTAGAATACGATTACTGTATTGGAAAAAGGACTCTCCAGTATTCTTTTTTAACCCCCATTGATCCAATTTAAAATCATATAGTGATAAATTATCGTTTCCTCCAAAACTTGCAGCTGTAATGAGTAAATCTTTAACGAACGGTAGTAGAAGACTACCATCCGCAAGTGTTGTACCGTTGTGAGGAGTTGCTAATGTTGTAACACTATGAACATATGATTTCTCGCCCTCAAATAGTGGTGATATTTTGTTGTTTGGGTGATTTTTCACATAATTTTTTTCTTCAAAACTGCCTTCTTTTAATAGCTGTACTAATGTTCTAATCGTTTGTCCACCCATGCTATGCCCAACTAAATGAACTTTATTTGTTTCACTCCAATTCGGCGCAAAACCACTATAAGTTCTGCCAAAACGATTATGTCCATGTTTCTCAGCATGTGCGGCACCGTAGTCTACTATTCCACCGTTAATTTGGGCATATAATTCACATGCACGATCCCAGTTACTAGAAACTGGCCCAACAGCTGCGGTATGAACTGTATAACCATTGCGTTTCAAATCTTCCTGTATATCATGAACACCACCCCAATATTTAACCCCTAGCATTTCCTCTCTACCCCATCCAGCAAATCCATTCACTAATATGATCGGATAATTATTTTGTTGTCTCTCTTCAGCATATGTTATTTTCGCTACCAATGAACAAACAGCCACTAATGCAAAAAAACATATTTTTAAAAATAACTTCCCCATACTTTCTCCCCCCTAATAAAACGTTTACATTTTTTTGCTATACAGCATGCTTTAATAACTTAAACATAATGTAAAGTATTTTATATACGTTGTATATATAGAAAACATATACAAATGTTGATAAATATTTACTTTTTACAATACAACTTGTAAATCTGTTTATTTGAATTTATAATTAGATATAGTTTCCTCATGTTAAAAAGATTTAAAAACCATAAGAAAACTAATCTCATTGCTTCAAAAGGAGGAAAAATCATGAAAATCGGATCAAATATTCATACATTGTCTCAACCTACTAAAATAACTCCATCTAATCTTGAGCATAATACTATCTCTTCTACTAAACTTGAAAGTAAGAAAGTAACTGATCCCATCAAGTTCGATATTCGTTCATCCGAAAAAGAAATGAAACAGCCAGAGCATAAATTTAACGAATTAGATTTATGGAAGATGTTAAAAGATAAAGGTGTTCCTTTATGGATCATCCTTGAAATGCTACAAAAAGTTCGTAAAGAAAAAGAAGCTCAAAATAATTCGGCTCAAAATACTAATGCGATTGAGGAAACAAACGAGACTCGATTAAATGAAGTAATGTAATCTTTTTTATATGAATAGTCTATAAAATAAAAAGAGTTCAAGCTTGATAAAGTTTCTATCAAGCTCGAACTCTTTTTTAAGATTTTTCTCCAATCGTTACAAACTGAAAAGATACTTCTCCTTCCAAACCTTTAATTAGCTTTTTTACTTTGATATTTTCGTTAACCAATGCATTATCTGTCGACATTTTAGGTTTTTCGTCACCTATAGATTTTTTAAATTGAAGAAGATGCATTTTTGTTTCATTTGCTTTTATTTTCTCATATACATTGTTTTTCGATACAATTACATACCATTGTGCTGGATAAATACGCTTGTTACCTATCCAAGCGTCACTATTGTATATGACAGGAATCTCTTTCCCTTCTAGTTTAATACTTTTCAAAGTCTTTTCGTCGTCTTGTGCAAACAGTAGCGAACCCTCTTTTGGAAATTTTGGTAACGTATTTACAGGTATATAATTAGAGCCATTGTCTCTTTCACGAAAAACTTTAGCTTTAATCAATGCTTGTGCTGTAGACTCATTTAAAATTAATACCTGCCCATTTCCAAATTTACCTTTTTTTACAGAAAACACTTCATTTTCTTTCGTAATTTCCTGATAACGATTAATAATTGGTGAAATTTTATTTTCATCTCCAATGATTAATATACCGTTTGCAGGAAATAGATTCTCCTTTTTAGAACATGCACTAAAACTTATTAATAATAGTATCATTAACATAAAAATAGTTAGAGTTCTTTTCATCGCGTTTCCTTTCATCATACAATTGATTTTTCACATACTTTCATATAGTCTTACAAGCTAATAAACTCTATTGATCCATAACCTTATAAAGCTTTTGCAGGTAACGCCAACGGGTTATAAAGAAATATAAAACTTGTATACAAATAAATGAAATTAAAATTACGATAGAACTATTCATAATAGAAAAATCGAGTAATTGTTGTAATGCCATATAAGCGACTACGGTATGTATCACTGCAATGATAATCGGTAAGAAGAACATTAATAATAACTGTCTCGTTACAACTTTCTTTAGCTCTCGTTTACCTAATCCCATTTTCGAAATCATTTTATATTGCTGTTGATCACGATCCAAATCCGTATATAATCGGAAATAGATAAAACTAGCAGCGAATGTAAAGAAGACGATTCCGACTAAAACACTTGCCATAAGTAATAGTCCATTCGTTTGCTTCGCACTTAACAAATCTAGAGTTAAAGCTCGAAATTGAAAACTACCTTCTTCTTTCGCGAATGTACTAATTAATTCGTTTGAAATTCTCTTCGTTTTTATCCAATCGTCTACAACAAATCCGTAAGTACGATATGGAATATGAATATTATTTGGATCACTAGTAATAGGTATTTCATCATATACTTGATCCTGAACAGCGATATATATTTTTCTAGTATCATGTGGTAAAACTAAATTTTCTACAGCTTTTTCCACTTGAAATGTCTTTGTCCATTCACCTTGAATGACTTCTATACTTTTTTTATAGTCGCCATTTTTAAATTCGTGTTTTTGTGATACGACTCCAGGAATTAATAAAATTTCACCTTCATTTTCAATTGTTTCTTGTTGATATCCAAGTACTTTAGCAAGATCGTTATATTCGCTTAACTTCATTACAATTACATTACTTTCTGTGTATATATATGAAGCTGAAGCCATTCGATATGGAATATTAGCATCAGCAAGATGTTTTTTTATAATAGAAAGATTTTTATTTAATGCTTTGTCGTTTTCAAAATCCCCATATAAAAATGTATACGGATTTGTCATCCTTACTAAATCTTTACTTCCAATTGCAGCTGTTGTACCAATCGCTGTAAATGCAACTGCTGAAACAATAGAAACTATAAAAAACATTGTTGCATTATCTTTCATACGGTAAATTAATTCAGAAATCGTTAATATATTTGTTCTCTTTAAAAAGAAAGATTCTCTCCTTTTAGCAAGATGTAATATATACACGCTACACTGTGTATATAAAAAGTACGTTCCTATAATTACTAGTAGGACACCCATTCCGAGTGTAGTAAAACTGGAATTTGAAATGAAGCGAAATACTGAGAAATATCCATATCCTATACTAATTAAAGAAAGCAGTGATAATAAAATTGAAGATTTCGGCTCAGGTTTTGGTTTTTCCTCTGCTCGAATAAGTTCCACAAGTTCCGTTATTTTTACCATTTTAAATGTAAATAGTGAAACAATGAAAAATAAGAAAAGAAAAGTGATAATTGTTAATAATACAGCCTTCACTGGTGTATAAAAAGGCAAACCATTATTAATCATTAATACACTTGCGCTTATCAATAAGACTAGTTTAGAAAATATGAGTCCAATGAAAATCCCTATACAAATTGAACCAAATCCAATCAACATATTTTCAATTAATAATAATTTCTTAAATTGTCTCATTGACATACCTTGCATCATTAATATACCAAATTCTTTCTTACGAGTTTTTAAAAATGAACTAACTGAATATAGAATAAAGAAAAATGAAAATACAAAAATCAAACCTTGCGAAATTGTAAATCCCATCGTACCATATGCACTTATTGTTGCACTTGTTGATTTTAATTCCCCTTGTAAATCAGGATGAAATAATAAAAGAGCATATGTAAAGAAAATCATAATAGAAAATGCACTACTTAAAAAATGAGCAGCATATGTACGCTTATTTCGAAAAATATTATTAAATGCGAACTGACGAAAAGTCATGACTTTTCCCTCCTAACAAAGAAAGGACATCCATAATCTTTTGATAAAATGCTTGCCTACTTTCACCACAATAAATTTCATTATATAGTTGACCATCTTTAATAAAGATTACTCGGCTGCAAAAACTCGCTGCATACGGATCATGAGTAACTAACATCATCGTAGCTTTTTCTTGTTTATTTAGAGTATCAAGCATCTCCATTACATCATTTGAAGATTTAGAGTCTAAATTCCCTGTAGGTTCATCTGCGAGTAATAATTGCGGCTTATGAACGATTGCGCGAGCGATTGCCGTTCTTTGAGCTTGTCCCCCTGATATTTCAAACGTTCTTTTATTTAATATTTCTGTAATGTTTAATTTCTCTGCAATTTCTTCCACTCGTTTGTTCATTTCTTTCACAGAAACACCATCTAAAGTCATTGGCAATACGATGTTTTCTTTTACAGTAAGTGTGCTAAGAAGATTAAATGATTGAAAAACAAATCCTAATTGTTTTCTGCGGAATAACGCTAAATCTTCTGATGATAATTGGAAAGGATTTGTGCCATTTATTAAAATTTCTCCAGATGATGGAGAATCAATAGTAGATACCATATTTAATAACGTTGTTTTCCCACTACCAGATGGCCCCATAATCCCTACAAATTCACCTTCTTGAATTGATAAATCAATATCAACTAATGCCTTATAAGGTACTTTCCCTTTATATACTTTACTAATACTTTTTGCATGTAAAATTTCCATGTATATTCTCCCTTCATTTGCACGTCTCATAACAGAGTGTAAATGAATTGTCTTACAGCTCATATTGATTCGTCTTTCATTTATCTTACACGCTTGTAAGGTTTCTGAAAAAACTGATAACACAACTATTTTCAAACTAAAAGTAACACATAACTATCTTATAATAATTGTATAGTAGCAGGAAATACAAAGTATATGAAACCTTTATTATATAAAGTGAAACTTTAATCAGTGGGGGTTTTCTTCATCCCCCACCAAACTTCTTTGCTTTCGCTGAATTTTCAGGTGGGGGTCTTACTGCCCATTAAAGTGGGATAAATGAGAAAAGACCGATTGCTTTATCGGTCTTTTACTACTCAACGTTATATTTTTATCCACTCAGATTTTCTCAATATATAATGATTATATATTTGATTTTCTATCCTCTGTTGGCACTTATAAATAAATCCGCATTTTTCAATAACTTTATTTGATGCTACATTGTTAATTAAAGCAATTGCGTTAAGAACATCTACATTTGTTTTTTCAAACAAATAGTTAATCAGTCCTTTTGTTGCTTTCGTTGCATAACCATTATTATGATATTCACTTGAAACTGCATACATAATTTCTCTGTTCGGTGCAGGGAGTTCATCTTTCATACCTGTGCAGCACCATCCAATAAATTCATTTGTGGTTTTCTTAAATATTCCTAGTTTCAATATGTGATCATCTATGTTAGTCGTAATTCTCACTGCATGAAGAAACGCTTTATTTTCTAGTATCTCATAATTTACAACCCAATTAATCCTTTGTTCTTTCGTTGATTTCCAGTCTGGCAAAAATTTTTCTACTTCCGGTTGATTGGATATGTTATAAATACTCTCTGCATCTTCGACTGTAAACTCTTGTAGGTATATTTCTCCACAATCTATTCTAAATAAATTAGTCACACTCTCTTCCCCCATGTTAATCCCCCTTACTTACGTTAAAGCGCCTTAATCTGCTTCGTAAGTTCCATAAACCGTTCATCCAGTTCTTTATATTCTTTGTCTTTAGAAGTTAAAAAGCTTAATTTCCCTAATACTTCTTGTCTCTCTGTTTCTAATGTTAAACGTAGCTCTTCGATTTCGTCTCTTGTTTTCGTAGGTTCTTCGAGCTGCTTTTGTATTGTATTGTTTACAAACACAAGCTTTGTATTAGTTGTTTTCTCCAGAAAATATCGATCGTGAGAAACGATAACGAGCGTTCCGTTATACTCAGCTAATGTATTTTCAAGCTGTTCACGTGAAGGAAGATCAAGGTGATTCGTAGGTTCATCTAAAATAAGTACATCTTTTTCATCTAAAATATAAGCCATTAGCTTACATTTTACTCGTTCACCCATACTCATATATCGAATCGGCTCTTTCCATTGAGAAGATTCAAACCCTAAATGTTTCATTAAATTTTGGACTTTTCCTCTTTCTTCAAACGTCTCTTTGAAAAATAAATCTTCTGGTGTTTTTTCCAGCGGTAAATCAAATACTTCTTGTGTTAAATAACCTATGTTTACTGATGGTGAAATCCATACTTCTCCTTCAGCAGTTTCGTTTCCCATAATCATCTTCAGTAAAGTTGTTTTCCCGCTACCGTTTGGTCCAACAATCGCAATCTTCTCACCGTGTTGAATTGTAAAATTAACGTTTTCAAATAATATTCGATTATTAAATTCTTTCCGCAATTGTTTTACTTCTAAGAAACGTTTTCCTACTTTTTTACTCGCTTGAATAGAGAATTCAACTGAATACTCCTCTTTCACACGTTCTATCTTCGTTTTCTCTAGCTCTTTTTCGAGACGTTTTCGTTTCGACTTCACTTGTGCATCCATGCGCTTCGCTTTTACACGATAAAATTCTTTAACTCCTTCTTGTTTTGTAGACTGCGCATGTGCCTTTTGTGACCATGAACTTAGTTCTTTTATATGAGTTTCTACTTGTTCTATCTTTTTTTGTTGTTTTTCATATTCACGCTGCTGCGTCATTCTTTTATGCTCACGTGCTTTCATATAACTCGTATAATTACCGCTATAGTCAATTAATTTCTTATCCTCAATTGACCATATTCTAGTCGCGACAACATCTAAAAAATATCGATCATGCGATACGACGATAACTGTACCTTTCATATTTTTAATTTGCTTAATAAGAAATTCTGTACTCATCTCATCTAAATGATTTGTCGGTTCGTCTAATATTAAGACATTAGGATTTTTAGCAAATCCTTTTGCTAATCGTACTTTCAGCTTTTCACCACCACTTAAAGTATGAAAGTCGTTCGTTGGCACGCCCCATTTCGCAAGAAGCTCTGCTTCTTTTGCAATTATATCCTTACTAACAAAAGATTCTTTTTCTTGTTCAACATATGCTGTTGTCATATTCATTTGCATCCATTCAACAGTACCTTTTGAAGGTTCAATCTTCCCATTTATTAATTGAAGTAACGTTGATTTACCAGCACCGTTTTTACCAATTAATCCGATAACATCCCCTTGTTTTACTGTCACATTCATTTTCTCCAACAACCTATTTTCTTTTATTTCAACATAAACATCATTTAATTTTAATAGTTCTTTCATAATACCGATCCCTTTCGTTAAGGGAGAATAAAAAAATCCTCCCAAATAAATTTGGCAGGATTAGTCGTTAAAATATTTATACCCAAATAAGCTATTGCGCAACATAAATAGCAATACCGTTGTTTGGAAATTGGGCAGACTAATCCTATTTTTTAGAAATTGAAATGTATTGAATTTCAACATTTAAAAATAAGATTAGTTAATCATCGTCCACCCATCATTCCTTTCCATCATTAGTAACCATATTGTACCATGATAGTACTGTATGCGTAAATATTAATATTTGTACTACAAAATCAAAGATTTTCTTCAAGTTTATTTGTCATTTTTACAATTTCCTGTGCTCTTATCTTTAATTTTTCACTAATTTGTGAAGTTTATTCATATGAAAACTTTATGAAATATACAATACAAGGCTAAAAAACTTATTTCAAAAATTCTTTAGCCTGAGTCATTTTTACACATTAAAAAACTTAATACGTACAACGGTACCTTTACCAACTTCTGAATGGATTTCTACACTATGTCCTAATTGTTTCGTAATTTCATATACAAGATATAGCCCCATTCCAGTTGATTCTTTAAAATCTCTGCCATTTTCTCCTGTAAAGAAAGGTTTAAATACTCTTGGTAAATCTTGTTTCGGTATGCCTACACCGTTATCAGCAATTTCAAGTATGACTGTATTACCTTCCTTACAAGCTTTCACTTTAATCTTCTCTCTACTACCAGATGAATATTTAATCGCATTCGATAGTATTTGTCCAATTAAAAATTGTAACCATTTCGCATCACTTTCTACAGTAATATCTTTTTCAACTTTAAGCTCTGGATACACAAAATTCCGGATAAAGAAACGTTTATGTTCATGCACAGAATCATTCACTATTTTATGTAGCTGTACTTTTTCTACATAAAAATCTTGTGTAAATGCTTCTAAACGTGCAACATACAATGCCATCTCTAACCCCTTTTTCAGTCTATCTGTTTCCTCATTTATACTTTCGAAGCGTGGATCAACTTCATCTTGTGTAATTAATTCTATGACAGATAAAGGTGTTTTCATTTGATGAATCCACTGATTCATAAAGGTTAAATGATCATTATTTTTTCTCTCTTGTATTTGAAGCTGATTTTGATAATGGCGATACTGTACCTCAAGCAAGTGTTGAAGAGCAGCAGATATAGCTGCAAAATCAGATGTTTGAACCGATTCATCTAAAGATTGCATCGGGTTTGCTAATCGTTCATAGAAAGTACGATGAGTAAAGTAACGAAGTACTAAATAGCCTACCATAAAAAAGGCACCTAAAAACATTGCATACAATGCCGTCGCAATATGCTTATGTCCATCAAACCAATAAACGAGAAATATGGATAATAGTTGAATGACTGTAAAACAAATAAGAGGTATATGATCACGTATAAACAGCCTTATCATTTTTCCATACCAGTATCCCAAGTAATATGTAGTCTATATCCAACACTACGAATCGTTTCAATCGCATCCTCAATATGTAATGTTTTTAACTTTTTTCGCACACGTGTTGTATTTACACTTAATGTATTATCATCAACATAGGATTCGCTATCCCATAATTTATTTAACAACACTTCTCTACTCACAACACGCGGATAATTTTTCATTAACATTTCTAATAAAATAGCTTCATTTCTCGTTATATCAATTTCTTGATTCTTAAGCTTCAATACAAGCCTTTCAGGATATAAACTAAGACCATGTTGCTCAACCATTCGTTCTTCTACTTTCGGTGCATAATCTCCGTAAGCACGTCTTAAATGACTTCGAATTTTAGCCATTACAACTTCGTAATGAAAGGGCTTTGAAATGAAATCATCTCCACCGTTTTCTAACGCCATAACTTGATCCATCGTACCTTCACGAGCTGAAATAAATAATATCGGACATGTAGAAACTCCGCGAATTTGACGACACCAATAATACCCATCAAAACTCGGTAAATTAATATCTAATAAAACTAACTCTGGTTGTTCTTCTAAAAAAATATTTAATACATTTTGAAAATCCGATACAATAATTCCTTCATACCCGTATTTCGCAACATGTGTTGATAATAATTCTGCTATTTTCATATCATCTTCTACAATCATAATTTTAACCATTATTTACTCCTTTTTCGATCCGCAATCGTATATACAATTATATAAAATAAATAATACCTTTTTTTATTTAATTCGTAAATTTAAAAAGGATACTTTTATACAAAAGCATCCTTCTTCTATTATTCTTACTTAATATGAAAGTTACTGCAATTAAAACCTAGCTTCTCCACATAATCCATACTTAGTTCCATTCGTGCCGTTTTAAGTGGATCCACAACTTGACAAACTTTTAAATCACCGGCAGCTGATAATAAAAGCGTGGCATCAGCTTTAGACATTTGTAATTCTTCATGTAAAAATGTCACCATATTACGTACAGCACGATTCGCTGCATCATCTAGCAATTTCTCTGAAGCAAGCGTCATTATTTTTTCTTTTTGAATAGCCATTGGTAATGGCCATTTCTTTCCTTTTATAATATGAACTGTTACCGTCACCTCACCAGCAACCTCTACTCCACTAACACCAATTTCACCGTCACCCATCGCTGCGTGTAAATCACCTAATGCTAATAGAGCACCAGGAACATTTACAGGTAATAATAATGTTGTCCCTTCTTTTATCTCTTTACAGTCCATATTCCCGCCGTGATCATGCGGTGTGCCACATGAAATACTCTCTTCTTTTGGAGCAGTTCCAATTACACCGATCATTGGATTAATTGGGATTTGTAGTTCATTCGAAAACAAAACATGTTTATTATGTATTGGGACAATTTTCACTGTATTTTCATGTAGCTCTTCACCCATTACACCAAGATTCATACCTGTAGTTAAAACACCTTGCTCTGCAATTTGAATCTTTTCAATCGTTACGGCTAATATGTCACCAGGCTCTGCACCACTGATATATACAGGTCCAGTCGCCGGATTAATTCGGTTCCAATCTAATTCTTGAAACGCAACATCTTCAGAATCAATTTGATTTTCAAAGCAATCATATGTTTCAAATATAAGGCGACTCCCAATTTCTACTTCCATACATGGTTTATTTTCTGGTGACATTGCGTAAATGATATGGTCTTTCTGAATTCGATGCATATTATCTCTCCTCTTTATATTAGTCTACAATTACTAATTAGCTTTTTTCATAAAAGCTCCTTTTAATAATTAATGAATTTACATATAGAAAAGCACTTAGCTTATTTTCATACATACACTCTTTACTATAACAGGTAAAGAAAGTTGGTATCACTATGCCCCTTATTCCATATAACGAAAGCGATGTTGATTTACTAGCTCGTTTAATGCGTGCTGAAGCTGAAGGCGAAGGTCGACAAGGTGAACAACTTGTTGGCTGCGTAGTAGTAAATCGTGTATTTTGTGATTGCTTAGATTTTAAACAACTCCGTACCGTACGTGATGCTGTATATCAAAGCCCTGGTGGATTCGAAGCAGTGCAATACGGATATTTTTATCAACGCGCTCGTGAATCAGAAAAAGAAATCGCACGAAAAGTTTTACAAGGTGAGTGGCGCTGGCCTGCACGATGGGCTCTTTGGTATTTCCGTCCAGTTGGAGCTTGTCCGCCCGAATGGTATAATCAGCCATTTGTAGGACAGTTTAAAAGTCACTGTTTTTATGAACCTAGTGGTGATGAATGTCCGAAATTGTATTCACGGTAGTAAAATTTGGAACGCAAGTACTTAGAATTTTGGGTACTTGCGTTACTTTTAAATTTGTTTTAGAAATCTAATAATGCAATGGTTTTTTCTATACCTACCACATGTATTAATAATGGTATACGAGGACCATTTGATTGATTCATAATGAGTTTATATATAATAGTGAATAATTGTTTTTGATTTTCTTTCATTATTTTTTTATTTTCATGATGACAAATCGAATAAAATTGCTCCATTATGTTTGAATAATCTTTATTTGAACGCAATATTTTACAAACTTCTACTAACCATTTTTTCTGCTTTCCCTCTAATGTGTTATAAAACTCTGTATTTTTCTCCTGATTTACCGCAATTAATTTTTCGGATTGAAAGTTTCTTATCCAATGCTCTGCACGATTACTTATCGCAATCATAGCATCTAATGCATAACTTCTATCTATTTCTTCTAATGTACCTTGTAAAATAGATGAATTAAAATTTAATAGCGGCAATATTCCTGCTACTTGATTAAATTTCGGATATTCTTTAAATCCGCTATCTACTCTAGAAAGCTTAATTGCATCAAATAAATCTTCATTTTTGAGCATTTTATTCTCATAACTATCTTTCAATCGTTCATATTCTGTATAATTGCGAATTACATCTTCATCAAGACCGATATGAAACGCTGCGTCTGGCCTATATTTTGCAAACATAAATAGAATCACTTCGGGCAAATACACTTTTAGCAACTCGCTAGGTGTAATACTATTCCCTGAGGAACTAGACATTTTTTCATGATGCCCTTTAATTCCAATAAAATCGTAAGCAATGTAATGAGGCGCTTCACGATTGAATATTTTTCTCGCAATTTCTTTTGATACATTATAACTACCCGTTTCTGATGAATGATCTCTACCGCCCGGCTCAAAAACAACATCCTCTATCATCCATCTCATCGGCCAATCGATTTTCCAATTCAGTTTCATTTCATTTGTATTTAATACCGATAATTCAGTTTGATTTCCGCATTCACATTCATACCGGACTGTTTTTAATACTTCATCAAAATGTGTAATCGTTGTCGCATCTTTCCCGCATTTCTCACAATATAATGTAACCGGATAAAAGCCCTCTCGCTCTTCTTCACTACACTCTCCCGTTTTAAAACTCATTAAAATGTCATATATTTCTTTTCTTTTATATAAAGCCTCCAATATGTTTTTGTTATATCTTCCACTTCTATATTCAGCATGTTGATATATGAATTCCACTTCAATCCCAAATACTTGAAGCGATTCCTCAAACTCTTTTTCAAAATGCTCGGCATATGAATTATGACATCCATACGGATCTGGTATATCACAGTATGGCATTCCGATATACTTTACAAAAGATGAATCAACATTTTTAGGGACTTTTCTAAATCTGTCGTAATCATCCCATGAAAATATAAAACGAGTCTTTTTCCCTAAATCTTGAAGCGCCCTTACAACAAAATAAGTCGTTACGATTTCACGAAAGTTCCCAATATGAACAGAACCAGATGGACTAATTCCAGATGCGCAAACAAAAGTTTCTTTGTTTGGATGTTTTCTAATTAATTCGTGTGCTACTTCATACGCCCAATGCATATGTTACTCACCTCAATTGTTTTTTGTTTTCAGATTTTCAGTTTTATACAATAAAAAAACTCCCACCCCCAAGATTATTCATCTTGAGGACGAGAGTTGTTAGCTTCGCGGTACCACCTCAGTTTGTCAATATGTCACCATATTAACCTCTTCAGGTACGGCAAAATATGCTTATACCCTATCTCTATAACGGGAGATCCCGTCGCACCATCCCTAAATAAATTAGTTCCTTGCGCAGCTCCAAGTCTTTTTTCATTAAGATGTATACTGCTCTTTCTCAGCTACCAGAGCTCTCTGTACGTATTCTTTCTTAACTACTCTTCTCTTCCATGCCATTTTAAATATTAGTTTTTTCATATGATAATTTATAACGCTATCATTGTCAAACTTTTCCGAAATAAAATTATATAATTATCTAAAAAAATTCTTTATCGCTTCTAATTGAATTTTGTGGCTACACTCATCACAACAATATACCCCTTTTGGTTTCTCTTTAAATCGCTTATATTTTTCACTACCTTCATAAACACGAAATATATTTTTACAAGAAAAGCAAACAATTTCATAAAACATCATATGCATTTTCCTCTCCATATTTATACATTTTTTTAATCACTCGAGAAAATCAGTTTTTCCATGGTACAAATCTTAATATCTTCTGATTAAAAGGTTTACCTCTATTCTTATCGAATTATATAAATATCTTATAAAGCGAGGTGAACATCTTGGACAGTAATATAGAATTAATTTTAGATGCAAAAGCAAGTTTAGCCGAAGGACCATGTTGGGATGAAAAAAGCAACTTTTATACTGGGTTGATATTGCGGAGAAACAATTATGCATATTTAGTCCTACCGCTAATACAAACCGAGTAATTGCTCTCAATCAACAAATTGGTTGTGTTGTTCCGTATTTAGATGACGTACTACTCCTAGCTATGGAAAACGGCTTTTATTCTATTAATGTTGAAACAGAAAAACTGACACATATTTTTGACCCTGAACCACATTTATTTAATAATCGTTTTAATGATGGAAAATGCGATCCGGCAGGACGTTTTTGGGCAGGTACTACAGATACATACGGTATTAATGCTGCTGGCTCCTTGTATTGTTTAAATAATAATTTAAAGGTAGAGAAAAAAGTTTCACATGTAAATACATCAAATGGAATTGCTTGGTCACCTGATCATACATACCTTTACTTTATTGATACACCTACTAAAAAAGTAGTTCGTTTTCATTATAATATAAGTACTGGAGAAATTTGCAATCCAAGCGATGTAATCCTTTTCTCTGAGAATGAAGGTTTACCTGATGGTATGACAATTGACGAGGAAGGTTGCTTATGGATTGCTCATTGGGGAGGTTCAAAGATTACTAGATGGAACCCTTCAACTGGAGAACAAATATTAAGTATCCCGATTCCAGCGCTGCATGTAACATCTTGTACATTTGGAGGACCCAATTTAACCGACCTATATGTTACAACAGCCAGAACAAGAATGACGGATGACGAATTAAAGCAATATCCACATGCTGGTGGTATTTTTCGAATTCAAACAAATGTAAAAGGTTGTCCTACCCATTCATTTTGCAATAATAATATTGGAGCTGAAACACTATGAATCGTATTAATTACATAAGACAAGCAGAAAAGAAATATCACGACCTTTGTTATGAACAATATAAACTATTTGAAACTGGCTCTTGGCTGTACAAACCAGTTAAAACAGTTATGGACTTGATGGATCACTTTGAAGGACAAAACAACTTGCAAGTACTTGATCTCGGCTCTGGCGTCGGAAGAAATAGTATTCCCATTGCACAAAAGATACAAAATACTAGTGGCACTATTACATGTGTGGACTTACTTGATTCCGCTTTAACAAAATTACAAACTTATAGTAGAAAATATGTGTAATTAATAATATTAAAACCGAACAAGCAGCAATTGAAAACTACTACATCCAACCTGATACATATGATTATATCATTGCAGTATCAAGTTTAGAGCATGTTCAATCAGAAGAAGATTTAAAAAACGTGCTCCATTCTATGAAAGAAGGTACAAAAAGTGGCGGTATTAATTGTTTAATTATTAACTCGAACATACAAGAAATTGACTTACATACGGATGAAGAATTAGATGCTTTAATTGAAATTAACCTTCCTACTGAAGATATGATATATCTATTAAAAAGCATTTATAAGGAATGGAAAGAAATTAAAGTTGAAATAAAAGAATTAGTCTATGATATTGTTCGCGATGAAAGGCATATTCAATTAAAAACAAATGCTATAACATTTGTTTTTCAGAAATAAAACTATAAAAGGTAAGGTTTTCCCCTCATACATTCAGAGAAACACCCTTACCTTTCAATTATAAATTCTTCATAAAATTGCTCAGTTATTAGTTTTAGCTTCATCTAAAATATTATTTTTATTAGAAATACTATTCAGCTACTAATTGAATTCATTCATTTATTAATAATTGCTTGTCGAGCTTTTTCTTTATCATCAAAATAAATAGTTGAACCTTTTAAAATTTGATACGTTTCATGCCCTTTGCCTGCAATCAAAACGATATCATTAGAAGATGCCATGTTTATTGCGTGAGTTATTGCAAGTTCACGATCTACCTCCACTTTATAATTCAAATTATTATTTTGCGAAAATCCTTTTTCAATATCTTTCATTATTGCCTGCGGATCTTCCGAACGTGGATTATCAGAAGTAATAAAAACAAAATCACTATAACTTCCAGCAATTCCGCCCATTATAGATCGTTTTTTTGCGTCTCTATCTCCACCACAACCGAAAACAGTAATAACTTTACCTTTTGCAAACTCGCTAATTGTAGAGAGAACATTTTCTAATGCATCCGGTGTATGAGCATAGTCCACTATTACAAGAAAATCTTGATTTTCATCTATAATTTCCATTCTACCTTCAATACTCTTTAAGTTTGATAAGCTATCACAAATGTTTGTAAGCGGAATACCTTCAACTATTGCAACTGTTATTGCTGCTAATGCATTATAAACATTAAAACGACCTACAAGATTAAGACTAACCTCTATTTCTCCATTAAAGGACGAAACTAAAAAACGAATTCCTTTTGGGCTTAAAGTTATGTTCTTCGCTTGAACATCTGCTCTATTATGTATTCCATATGTGATAACCTCAGCTGAAGTAATTTTTTTAAAGTATTCTACCGATGGATCATCTGCATTCAAAACAGCTATTTTTTTATCCGTAGTAGATAAATCATTTCCTAATCTTGAAAAAAGAAGACCTTTTACATGCTTATATTCATGAAATGTTCCATGATAATCCAAATGATCTTGCGTTAAATTTGTAAAAACAGCTATTTTAAAGTTACATCCTTTCACTCTTTCCATATGTAAACCTTGTGACGTAACTTCCATAACACAATAATCTGCATTTTGATTTTTCATCATTTGCAAATTCCGTTGAAGTGTTGGAGGCTCTTGCGTATTAATATCAGTAGGATACCATTTTGAATCAACTTTCACTCCGTTATTCCCCATGAGCCCCGTGTGATATCCATAATCACTTAAAATTTTTTCAAGTAAATAGGAAGTAGTTGTTTTTCCATTTGTACCTGTAATTCCAATTAGCTTTATTTTATTAGATGGATAACCATAGAAGTGTGACGCAATAACTGCCATAGCATATCTAGCATCTTTAACAATTATTTTAGGTATCTCAATATTTACATCCCTTTCTACAATTAACGCTACAGCACCATTCTTCACTGCATCTTCAACAAATTGATGTCGATCTTCAAGAAAACCATCGATACCTGATACACATATAAATAGATCTCCATCAGTTATCTTTCTAGAATCCATTTCTAACCCCGTAATTTCTACATCCATATTGCCAATAGTTTCTTTAATCAATAACAAATTCGCCAGCTCTTTTAGTTTCAAATGTCCCGCCCCCTTAAACATTTCCCCTATTTATTTTACCACTTTATATAAAATAATGGCTTAAAATACCATATTGATTTAACGAAATTTATTCATCTAAAATAAACAAAAAATAAAAGAGCACTTGTTTCCGCAAGTGCTCTTTTGGGGATTTTGAGATACCCTATTAACGAAAGTTACGGTTACTTAAAGTTAATAGGTATTTCTATTATATGCTTGTCCTTTTTATTTGTGCATAATCAATATATAAACATCTTTAATAATTCTTAATAACTTTTCGTTATAGTTCTTTCTGACATGTTATCTTTAAGAAATTGATTGAAGGTTTATTGACCATATTCTTATTTGGTTCATCAATTTCCGAAACTTGTACTAGTCCATATTTTTTAAAATCTTGTTTTATAGATTCAGAATCATAGAAGAACATTTTTACGCCTTCCATTATCTCATAATAGTCTTGCTCCAACTGTTTTCCTTTTCCGTACATTGGAGCTTTTTTAGAAACAGTTGTAAAAACCATATATCCACCAGGTTTTAACTGATTATAACAATCTTTAATAAATTTCTCTCTTTCCTGTTCATTCAACAAATGAAGAAGTGCATGACTAAATATCCCATCATACAGTTTATTATCAAAAGGCATTTCGTTTACTGAACCATGATATATACTAATATCTTCTAATCCGTTTTGTTTCGCTAAATCAATAGCTGTTTTTGAAATTTCAATTCCTGTTACATTTATATCATTATCGATAAACACCTTTGCGTTTCTGCCATATCCAATACCCGGAACTAATATGTCCTTAACGTTCTTTTCTAGAAAAAAATCCTTTGTCAAAATTGCTGATTCTGTAGGTTCAAATCCCCACATCGTTTGTTTCTCAATAAAGCTTGATTCCCAAAATTCCATTATGTTTCTATCTCCTTGTTTTCAATCCATTTTAGTATTAAATTAAAGGCAAGTTTTTTGTGTTGTTGTTATAGGGTGTTGTTGCTATATAGTTTTTTCTTCTATTCATACCACTTACCTTATTCATCTTGGCTCCATTGAATATAGCATAATAATAAGCCTATATCTAATTTTAAGATTGGCTTATTATTATGCTATATTCGTGTGTAAAAAATAGAAAAACCAATACTTCCGTTGTAGTATTGGCTTTTCCCAAGAGAAATTATCTTTTTATATTGTACTGATCTATTACTTTTTCTAACATTTCTAAAGTTATCGGCTGAGCTTTCTCTATTAATTGGTAACCAATCCGCCCATTCGGTTCAGCTGTAACTTGCTGTAAACTCTTTAAATCATGAATACCTTTTTCTCTTAATTGCATATAAAGTTGTTGTTCCGACATTTTCGCATTCATCAAATTCTCTTTTACAATCTCTCCGTTTTCAACAATTATAATGCTACTGCCATTTAGGAATTGTTCCAACTTCTTTGACTTCAATTCAAAGAAATGAATGATAAGAAGTACGCTTGCAAAGATTACAGCTGCAAATATAGATGGGACTACTTTCCTACTTAATACAGGCTCTACAATAATACGTGCAATTGATACTACTATAATGATTTCAGCTCTTGTCATTTGGCTAACAGATGTACTACCTGTCATTTTTAATGCAATAATTCCAGTTAAAATTAAAATAATGCTTTCAAAAATAACATTCATAATAACCTAATCCTTTAATGGGTAATGTTAGTAGCATTCTCCACTTAAGGATGAATTATAAGCTGCAAGTTTATCTATTATTCATATGAAACAAATACTTTTAATGGATGTATTGTCCCTTTGCTCAATGTCTCAAAACATTGTTCAAGTGCAGTATAATGAATTTCATGTTGAAAAATCTCTTCTAACAATGGTATTTGTTCTATTTGACTAAAAAACCAATCTGCATGTTTTTGATAATCATACCCATCACTTGAACCAATGATTTGCAATTCTTTCTGATAAAAATCGGCGGTTAATGTTAATTCTTCAATATTACCATCAGAAAGTATACATATTTGTCCATTAGTTTTAAGTGTTTTTTGTAATGTATGGAATCCGCTATTTGTAGCAGAACATTCGAAACCATAATTATATGTTTCTACTATCTGTTCTTCTGCATCAAATGTGTTTTTCACACTAAATTTCTGTGCAAATTCCCTTCTAGTCCTATCAGGTTCAACAATATCCACATGCTCAATACCTACATAGTATTTTAAGAAATAACAAGCAAGTAAACCAATAACTCCCATTCCAGTTATAAGTACCTTTTCATCCTGTCGCGGGTTTAGTTTCAATATGCCTTTAGCGGCATCGCACGAAAGAATAGATAATAAAGCGACTTTAGGTTTTATATAACTAGGTACTCGAATTACTTTATACCCCTTAACTATTCCTATCGTTTCATGTCCATAAAAAGAAACTACTTTATCGCCTATTTTTAAATTCGTTACTTTATTACCAACTTGAATCACTTCACCATAACTTTCATATCCAGTTTTTCTTGGATAAAAAGGATGTGTATCTGTAACATCGGATCCATTATACTGTGGTAACTCTGCACCAATACTTATTGCACCTGCAATTGTTTTAACGATAATTTCATCATCCTGTATAGACTTTATTTTACACGTTTGCCACTTAAGGTATTTTGGTCCTTCTAAAACTAATTTATTTTGTTCCATTTATGACCCTCTCATTTTATAAAAATATATTCTCACTAAATTTCAAACAATGTATAATAAATTCATCTAAAATTTAAGCTATAACGTTGACTAGCACCCAACAGTGATAAAATGATAATTGAATTTGATGGATATGGTATAAATGAGTATGTTTTTGGCCGTAACTGTTCTCTTAACGAGTTAATAATAATGTATTTAAATGTAAAAAATGAAGAGATATCTAATGAAGAACTTCTAAACTTATTTTGTGTACGGTATCATTATGAAAAAATCCAAAAGTTATTACAAGAAGACGTCTTAAGCGATATTGTCATTGATTTAGATACAGACTATATTTATATCCCTAATAGATAACAGTAAACTAGATTGAGTGAATAGAAATTACGATTCAGCTAAGTGTTTAATAAAATAAGTCATTGCCCAAATTAATGTCGCAAACTGAGTGACAAAATACATTGTCCATTCAAAACCAGTCAATTTTCTATCTCGTTTAACCTTCTTTAAGTATCTATAAAATATAAATGTACTTAAAAACATAAGTAACAACGATAATTGTTGTAAATCATCGACTATACGTACTGCCATAGACCCCATCACCCTCCTATTCAAAATAAATGCTACGCTTTAAGGTTAACATTTATTGGTAGTTAATTCCCATTTAAATTACTTATGTCCAAAATAAAAAGAGCACTCAGCCATTGGGTGCTCTAAAAATATCATTTTATTCTTTTTTAAATTTAAAATTTAGACGTTCCACTTGTTTGATTTCCTCCATTATTTTACGAATTCCTTCTTCAATCCTATCTTCCTTTACATTCGATACGTTCAACTTTAATAGTCTTTGTTTCGGAAAACCTCTCACATAATTCTTATCAATCGTATCAATACTGATTTGCATTCCACTTAGTCTTTGTATCAACATGCCCGAAATACTTGTTTTATGTACTTCTAAACAAGTATGGATTCCAATTGTATTTTGCTTTTTATGTGTGAATAAAAGCGGGTTTTCACTATACATTCTTTCTAATACTTCTGCTAGTTTTTTAGATCTGTTATTATAGGAAGATTGAATTTTATTTTTATGGCGTTCGAACATGCCACTCTTTATATAAATTTCTAAAGCAGCTTGGGATATCATCGGGCTATCAATATCTAAAACCTTTTTATATGTATGGAAAGCACTCGAAATAATCGGTGGAATAACTGCTACACCAACTCGTAAACCTGGAAAAATAATTTTCGAATAACTTTTTAAATATATGACATGATTACCATGATCCAAGCTATATAATGGATCGGCTTTTGAATCTGTTTCTAAATCTGCTAAATAATCATCTTCCACTATAAATACATTATATTTCTTAGCCAATAGTACGATTTTTTCTTTCTCATCTTTAGAATAAGAAGTTCCAAGTGGATGATGATATCTTGGTATTGTATAAAAGAATTTTATTTTACCAGTTCGAAAAATACGCTCCAATTCTTTTAAATCAATACCTTCATTCGTACGTTTAATACCGATTACAGGAACTTTATTTATTTCTAGATACTCTATATATAAATGATACGTTGGTTGTTCAACTAATATTGTTTCATTTTCATTTGGAAATGGTATAGAAGTTAATATTGCAAGTGCCTGCTGCACACCTGACGTTATAAAAATATTGTCTTCTTTCGTGAACACTTGATAATTTGCCAACTGTTTTTGAATGACTGGAATTAAAGATGGTAACCCTTTCGGTGTTCCGTATACGAACAAATCATTTTTATAAGTATCAATAGCCTTATTAATGCAATGCTGAAAATCTAAATATGGGAAAACATCTGGATCTGGTGCTGAAGAAGCGAAATCAATTATCTCTTTATTTTCTATAGTACTCCCAGATTTCTTAACAACGTAGTATCCACTTTGAGGGACAGAATATATAATGTGACGCTTTTCTAATTCATAAAGCGCACGTATAACTGTTGCCTTATTACATTCATATTGCGCAACGAGTGACCGTATTGATGGTAATTTTTGTCCTTCTTTTATCTCTCCATGTTGAATCATTTTTTCTATATCATTTAAAATATGTAAATACTTATACATCATGACACCTCTTACATTTATTTTGTACCGGTACAGTTTGTATTTATTCACATTGTAGCACTAGATCAGAAAGTTTACTATGTACGTATACTGGCCAGTAAGAAATTAACTACTATGAGGTGAAATTATGAAGAATACAACAAAAGCATATATATCAGCATTACTCTATTCATTTATTATTGGATTTTCCTTTTTATTCGTGAAACTAACACTAACCATTACAAGCCCTCTTGATACTCTGGCTCATCGTTTTACAGTTGCTTTCGTAGCGGCAAGTATTCCTATTGTTTTCGGTTTTGTAAAGTTAAATATGTCATTCAAAAATATACTTGCCCTTTTACCACTTGCAATATTTTATCCAGCACTATTTTTTGCTTTCCAAGCATTTGGCTTAGTGTATACAAGTTCATCCGAAGCTGGAATTATACAAGCAGCGATTCCTATATTTACGATGATGTTAGCTTCCTATTTTTTAAAAGAGTATACAAATACATGGCAAAAAATATCTGTACTCATTTCCGTCATCGGTGTCATTTATATATTTATCATGAATGGTATAGGGACTCATGAAACTAGTTTCATAGGTGTTATTCTTATTTTGCTATCGGCATTATCATCTGCTTTCTATAATGTGTTAGCTCGAAAAATGACGAAGAAATTCAAACTAATGGATTTAACTTACACAATGACAGTAATCGGCTTTATTAGCTTTAATTTAATCGCGATTACCAGCCATATAAGCAAAGGTACAATAACGGTATACTTTAAACCTTTTACGAATGGAACATTTCTTATCTCCATTTTATATTTAGGGTTACTATCTTCCTTACTGACGGCATTGTTATTAAACTATTCCTTATCTTATATTGAAGCAGCTAAAATAAGTGTTTTCAGCAACTTTTCTACACTTATTACAATTATCGTGGGTGTTGTATTCTTACATGAACAAATCGCATACTATCACATCATCGGAACAATTTTGATTGTTCTTGGAGTAGTGGGCACAAACTTCCTAGGAAAAAGAGGGATTGTAGTACAGAAGAAGAATACTTCCTTAAGTAAATAAAAAGTGAGGGATATATATTGCAACGTGTAAATTCGATTGATATTAGTAACGTTCTAGAATTAGAAAATACTCTTTCTACTTTATTGAATGAAGTGATTTCTTCAAAGCTAGAACTTGAAAACTGGTTAAAAAAACACTCTACTTTCATTTGGGAAATTAAAGAACAATTAAGATCGCACTATATCGCCTTTCAATGTAATACAAATAATAAAGAAATAAAAGATACTTTCGAATATGATCAACAATTTGTAAGACCTCTTATGAAACGTTATCAAAATTCATTTGATACTAAATATTTAGAGTCACCTTTTCGAATGGAACTTGATCCAAAAACGTATAACTTACTAGATAAAAAAATAAAGAATTCTCAAACATTATTTTGTGAAAAGAACATTGATTTAGAAGTAAAAGAAGACAAACTAGTAACCGAGTACTTTGAAATTACAGGTGGTTTAACTGCACTATGGGACGGTGAAGAAAAAACAATTACTGAACTACAGTCTTACTTACAAGATCCGGATCGTCATACACGAAAAAAAGCAAAAACGCTCATTTCCGAAAAGTTTTTATCTGTTGAAAATAAATTACAACATATATTAAATGAATTAATCGTAATCCGTCATGAAAAGGCAAAAAACATTCAATTACATAATTATCGTGATTATATGTTTAAAAAACATGAACGTTTTGATTATACACCTGGAGACTGCTATGAACTTGCTGAATCTATCCGTAAGCATGTAGTGCCACTTATCGATAAGATATTGAATGAGAAAAAATGTGAACTTCAAGTAGATAGCCTTCGTCCATGGGATCTAAAAGCAGCCGCACCAAATCAAAAAGCATTAAAACCTATCGAAAACGCAAATAATTTAATTGAAAAAAGTTCTCATATTTTACATAAACTAGACCCTGAGTTTTCCGCATTACTGAATCGTATGCAGAAAAATAATTGCTTAGATTTAGAAAGTCGTAAAGGAAAAGGACCTGGAGGATTTTGCGAATATTTACCTGCTTCTCAATTATCTTTTATTTTCATGAATCTCAATCATACACATTATGATGTTACTACTTTCCTCCATGAAATGGGCCATAGTATTCATAATGAGTGTATGAAGCAGTTAGAGCTTCAAAAGTATTTAGAAATCCCTTCAGAATCAGCTGAACTAGCTAGCATGACAATGGAATTATTTTCGATGGAGTATTGGGATACCTTTTATGCGAATACAGAAGACTTTACAAAAGCAAAAATAGATTTCTTTAAAGATATTGTTAAGTATTTACCACAAATGCTTATCGTTGACCAATTCCAGCATTGGATGTATGAAAATCCTAACCATACTGCGAAGGAAAGAAACGAAAAGTATTTAGAATTACATAACACTTACCAATCGAACGTCGTAAATATTGAAGGCTATGAAAATTGGATAGCAACTGGCTGGTTATCTGTATTACACATATTCGAATTACCATTCTATTACATCGAATATGCAATCGCACAACTTGGTGCGCTGCAAATGTATAAACAATATAAAGAAAATCCTAAACAAGCAATAGAGAATTATAAAAAAGCATTATCATTAGGTAGTTCTAAATCTTTAACTGAAGTATATGAAGTTGCTGGAATTCGTTTTGATTTTTCTGGAGAAACGATTAAAGAACTAATGTTATTTGTAGAGAGTGAATTAGAGTTACTTGAGCAATTATAAGAAGAAAGCTGTTCCTATATTTTAGGTTCAGCTTTCTTCTTTGTTTTATTTATCAATTCTATGTACTGAGAATCTCCATATCCGATTGTTGGAAAAAGTTGAAACAACTTTGTTAACAATTCACGAGTTGGTAAATCTTTATTTTTAGAGATGAATTTTATTACGGTATTATCTTCTTTTAGCATTTCTAAATATATATCTATAGCCTGATACATGACAGGTGGTACCTTATAGAAAGTCTTTTTATGATTTACTAATACTTCACTGTATACCGAAGAATAATTTCCTAATTCAAGTTCAATTTGATTTACTTTAAATTCATCTTCTCTGAAACTATTTAAGTATACCTTCCCTTCATAAGAAGACTGTTCAAGGTAAGAAAGTATGGTAAGTAAGTTCATTTGGCAAAACATATCTTCACCAAACCATAAAACAATACATTTATACCTTTTCGTAAAAAGTTTTTCTAATGGATCTATAACCTTTTTTGTATAACTTTCTACGGAACTGTTGTGTCCTTCCGCTCTTGTTTTAATAAAATCGTCACCAAAAACTTGTGTAGTAGCGGGATTCACACACATAGCCTCATTAAATGGTGCATAATCAGAATCACCCATTAACTTTTCGTTTTTAAATTCTTCATACATAACTTGACCATTTAATATGTTAAGTACCTCTTTATCGAATAGCTCACTTTTCCTATTTCGTAACTGATCAACCTCTATTTTTCTAGAAATATTTATATGAAACACCCCTTCTTTATTTAAATTGAGTTTAACAAATGATTGAATAGGCATTTTGCTAAGTTGGTATTCTCTTGGATTGATTCCAAAAACATTTTTGAAAGCTCTACTATAAGCCTCTTGGGAAGAGTAATCGTAATCCAATGCGATCTCAATTATTTTCCTACCATTCTTTAAATCTTCTGTAGATAAATACAACCTTCTAAGAAGAATATAGTGTCTAATACTGAAACCCGTTACTTGATGAAATTTAAAAGAGCAATAATAAGGAAAATACCCCATATAACGAGATAATTCATCTAATGAAAATCCCTTTTTCAAATTGTGCTCAATCCAATCAATCATCTGCTGTATATGTTCATTCATTTCCTTCACTCCTTATATAAAAGTATAAGAGAAGTGCGTTTCATTCTTTTGATATTTCTTGTGTTTTATAACATGAGCCATTCTGTAAAATCTATATATACGTATTGGTTTTATATTTTTTACCTATCTTATTTTGACATACCTTCTATTCATTTTTCAATTTAGTGTTAAATCGTATGCTGGCAAGACCTAACTAATTATTAAAGGTCAATTTACATCATATTTCATTTTAAAGGATTTCAAAAATAAAACTAGAATTTTGTAAAATAAGATTCTTTTAATTCTCTAATTAAAAAAATAAAAGTTTAGAAAGGAAGTTACAATGAACAAACTAGAAAAAGAAATACTTCAATTCATAAATGAACTATATCCGTTGAATTTTATTAACATTACACCAATAACAAATGAAATGTATAAATGTCTTACAGAACAAGGTACATACTTCATTAGAATTACAAACTATACAACGTATGAAGAACAATTAGAAGAAGTTACATATACGAATTTTTTATACCAAAACGGTTTAGCTGTTCCACCAATCATCCCTTCATTGCAAGGGAATTTTGTAGAAAAGTTAACATTAGATAAAGAGATTTTTGCCGTACTATATAAAGCTGCGCCTGGTATACATTTACCAAAGTATGAATGGGATTCTAAAATATTTAAAAAGCTTGGTAAACAAATTGGAAAATTACATCGTATTTCTAAAAGCTTTGAAAAGACTAAACCGGCTAAACATATAAACGATTGGTATAGAAATGAAGAATATAATTTTCTTAAGTATATCCCTTAAGAAGAAACTGCTATAAGAGAAATTGCATCTGACGTTTTAACTTCTATAAAAGAGCTACAAAAATCCACTTCAAATTACGGCTTAATTCACGGAGATTTATGGTTAGAAAACATTTTAGTTGAAAACAATTCAAACTTAACGATGATTGATTTTCAAGACTGTGAAAAACATTTTTACATATTTGATTTAGCAGTTCCTATTTATAGTGCGATAGAATATTCATTTGTTGGAAATGGGAATATCGTTGACTATGAGCATTCTATTACAAAAGCAATATTTGAAGGATATCAAGAAGAAAATGAACTTCCAAAAGAGATGATAGACAAGTTTCCATTGTTTATTAAATTAAAGGAGATTTTTGAATATAGCTTAATGCATATGTATTGGGATAAAGAAGAATTAACTGCGGAACAAGTACGGATAATGAACCTTTATAGGATGAAGATTGAAACTAAATATGCCTATATTAATGTTTAAAAACGCTGTTGTTTAACTACAAGGAAACTTTAGTTAAACAACAGTATTTATTAATTAGCTACTAGACAACCTTTTTTATAACTTATAAATACTGATTCAATAGTCTGCTCAAATCCACTTCATTTTGCGAAGACACTTTCTCAGAAAATCTAGCTGCACTAATAATAGGAGCCCATTGAAAGATCTCACCTCTTGTTAAATCGGTATTATTGCAATATATTTGCAAATACATTTCCGCTAATTTTATATGAGACTGCGCATATAATAAATATGTTCGAAACACATCTGCACGAATGTCACCTGAACTAGCATCTACCCAATCTATAATATTCACATTCTTTTTACTCAAAATTAGATTAAATGGATGGAAATCCCCATGACATAATCTAGGTTCAAATTTAATTGAATGTAACTTATTCAATATATTTTCCTTTTGCTTTTCATCTAATTTATGTACAGATTTTATTTGTCGCTCTAACCTTCCTCTCATTGATTCTATTTCATCTGTGTTCACACAAATAGAATGAATCTTCTTTTGTTCATTAACACAAATATTTATGTAATGCTCTACTTCATTTAAATTATTAAGCAGGAGATTACCAATACTTTCCCCTTTTACGTATTCCATAATAATTGCCTGTCTATTTTGTATCTTTGTCACTTCAAATACGTTTGGAACTGGTAGCCCACATGAATAAGCGTATTTTTGTTTTTTCGCTTCATTCATAGACTCTGTATCTGGGAGGTAATCTTTAAATAATTTTACAATCTTATTATCATATAGATAAATTTCTGCTGTATTCCCTTTTGCAACCAGATTATCTAGATTCATTTCGTTTACCTCCATAAAATAAATTTGAATAGTGCCTTTTCCCTTTCTTTACATTCACTGTAAACATAACAAAAACCTTCTTCACGAAGATACAAAAAATCTACCACTTTCCATCCTTAAATAGAAAGCGGTAAGTTTAATTTACTTGGAATATCAGCATGGAGATTTGGTGTATGCAAGATAGTAAATGAATATCCTTGCTGAATAAATGATACTTCATCATGTTTACATTCATATGGAACACTATTTTTCTTCAAGTTATTTTGTATGCGTTGTAAAAATGCTTGATCTGGTGTTCCGAAAGAAACATGTACTTTCGATGGTAAAGCTTTCATTGCGATTGGAATCCACGGTCGCTGCCACCAAGTTGCAACAATATATGCAGTGCCACCTATAACAAAGTTAAAAATATCCCCATCTTCCATCGTTTTCATATTTAGATTTAATTTCAACCATTCCGTAAATACAGGTACACTTTTAACGGGAAGACCGATTTCCCTTATATATAAAATGTTTAAAGGTGACTGCGGTACTAATACATCTTCTTTAACATAACTATGTGCGATAATTTCGAGTAGATTTCCATCACCATCTCTGAAATATAAGTTGAATCGGCCGCTCTCTTCATCAATTGTATGACCATCTTTCCATTTCACAATGAGTAATCCAGACTTTTCAAGCCATCTTGCAGTTTCATGAAATTTTGAATATGGAATCTCAAAAGCAAAGTGCGCAGATGCAATTGGTTCATATACTTCTTGAAAACTAATTGTAGTGTACGGTGTTACTTCAAATTGAATAAATGATGTCGTTTCTTTTTTTATGGGGAAACATAATATGTCTTTATAAACTTGTTTTACCCCTTCTATGGAAATCGTTTGTAGTTTTATATCTGTAATATGTGTAATCACATTACATTCCCCCTTGTTTCTTATTATCTATTCGTATTGTATTACAATTATAAATAGATAAAATCAAACGGAAGGATGGATTTTTCATATAAAAACTACAACTTTAGTATGAATATGTTAGCTTCAAAAGTCTTTTTGTTTGATACACACCATCAATAAAGATACATTTTTAAGTTTTTTTCTAATTTAGAAACTGCTGAAGTAATACAGGATCCTCTTTTAAAAGTTCTGATAAAAACATAAGTTATGGAAAAGGTTGTAAAATTAACTCTTTATCCATTTTTTCTTTCAATATAGAAACTCCACCTTGATTGATATAATCATTTAATGTTATTTTCCCCGTGCAAATTAATTCAATATCATTCAATGAAAGTAACAGTAGTCCTTTAGTTTCAGAAGATGGTTTAGGTTGCATCTTTGAATAGGCAACATACATGATCGATAAACTTTCATCTGGGCTATCAATAATTAATATTGGATTGACTTTATTTTCTATTTTTAATTTCTTTGATTGTGCATTCCAATACTCTTTATAATATGTAGTTGGTGAATTCAATATAGTAATATCGATAGAAGCTTCTTCTTCCACTTCTCTTTTAGCAGTTTCTACTGCTGTTTTATCCGCTTCTTTATGTCCTCCAAGTCTTACTACACCTAATGTATCCCCTTTACTCGTTGGTCCCACTTGAAAAACAAATGAATTCTTATACATTACGTATGCACCAGATGTTCGAACATTCTTATCTATATGTATCAATATTTTCCCTCCTAAATTAACTATCTCGCAAACTAGTTTACTATAATTTTGTTATGTTCTTAAATAACCTTCAATCAAAAAACTACCTTCATTTTATTTCCTCCTTAAAATTTAAAAATACATCTAAAAAGTAGGATTCACGAAAGAATCATAGAATTCTATACATAACAAATATTGGACGGATTATTTTCAAATTCCTCTATAATAAAGGTGGTATAAACAGTGTGAAATTTATACAAGAACGTAGCCTTACCGTAAAGACAACTTTTTCTAAAGAATACAAGATTTTTATTTTTGGTTTACTCATTTCACGAATTGGAGACTCATTGTATACTTTTGCGTTACCTTGGATTGCCTATCAATTAACCGGTTCAGCTGTAATTATGAGTTCTTTATTTGCTATTAACGTATTGCCAATCGTTTTATTTGGCCCTTTAGTTGGTGTAATAATTGATCGTTATGATCGAAAAAAGTTACTTTTGGTAGCGGATATTACTAATATTATTTTAGTTAGTCTTGTTCCAATACTACATTCATTACATCTATTAGAAATATGGCACTTGTACATAATTACTTTTATTTTAGCAGTTATGTCCATGCTTTTTGATGTAACAACTGTTACAGTCATTCCGCAAATTGCTGGAGAATCCTTAACGAAGGCCAATTCTTTCTATCAAATGGTCAATCAATTGGCTAGTTTATTTGGTCCAATGATAGCTGGGGTTTTCATTTCTTTTTTTGGCGGCTTTCAGTTGCTTTGGATTAATGTTCTTTCATTTATTGCAACATTAGTTGCTGTGATGTTATTACCGTCTATGAAAACCACAAATAAAAAATGTGAAGATAAAAATACACTTCAAAATGTACTATCTGATTTGGTTAATGGATTTACATGGCTCAAAAATGATCGCTTAAATATAGCTTTATCTTTTCAAGCTATGATAGGAAACTTTGGAGCAAGTGCGGTTTTAGGTGTATTCATGTATTATTTATTATCCACATTACAACTTACCCCAGAACAAAGTGGGGTGAATTATTCATTAATTGGAATAGGTGGTCTTTTAGGAAGCTTGATTGCAGTTCCTTTAGAAAAGAGGTTACAGCGCGGTATACTAATCCCTTTACTCTTATTTGTTGGGGCAATTGGCTTAACTTTTGCACTTTGGAGCACATATTGGCTCGCTCCCGGAATTGCTTTCGGTGTTGCAATGACTTGTAATATTGCATGGAATACAATTGTAGCCACAATTCGTCAGGAAACAGTTCCATCAAATATGCAAGGGAGAGTTTTAGGATTTTCACGTGTACTTACACGATTAGCTATGCCACTCGGAGCATTAGCGGGAGGCATTATTTCAGCTTATAATCCAGTGTTTGTATTTGTTTTAGCTGCTTTCACGAAGCTAGTTGAAGTTTTTATTGCACTATATAGTCCAATACGAAAACTATGATGAAAGGAAAGATAACTATGATTGGTTAATTGCAATTACGGATAAGTTTATAAAGAAAAAAGGCATTATGATATGCCTTTTTTCTTTACAATCATTTAACTGGATAACAAACTTCTGTAACCCACTTATTAGGATCCGACTCCATTGCTGGACTCACATGATAAATATTAAACATCGGGCCTGCTAATTCGTAACCTTCTGTCTCAATCCATTTTGCGGCTGCTTCATTTACCTTTGTCATTTGTTCATAACTTCCGCTTACTGTTACAGAAGCTACTTTGATTGGCTCTATTTTTTGAAAATAAACATCTTTTGTATTTTCATGCTTTCCTAAGATATTTAGCTGTATTTCTACATCTACATCATTTTCTTTGTATTCTTGATCATGGAAGACAGCGATACTATAACTCGGATGGGCCATATTAATATTTTTCATATGAATTTCTTGCATTAACATGGTCCATAAATCGCCTTCACAATTATATGATGGAATAACCTTTCTAACACTGGCTACATATCTTTCTGGAATTTCTTTTATTGAAACATGATAATTCATCTCAACAACATCCTCTCTCATCGTTTTCATTGAGTCTTCGAGGAGACGTAATTGTTTTTGGAGGTTATACATGTCTTCTTTAATTTGAACACTACGATTTAAAAATTGCTCTTTTATGCTATCTATATTATCGCATTCTATTATTTCTTTAATGGTAGCGATATTAAATCCCATATTTTTTAACGTTTGAATTTGATTTACTTTTTTTAATTGGTCTGCTGAATAAAATCGATATCCACTCAGCTCATCGACTTTTACTGGTTGTAATAATTCCACTTTGTCGTAGTGTCTCAACATCCGAATACTAATGGAAGATAGTTTTGAAAAGTCTCCTATTTTAAACATGATTTCCTCCTATAAATTACATCTACTTCGAAGTTCAACTTCATCTTAAACAATGACATTGTGTGAGAGTCAACTGTTTCTAACACTTAACTTATATTTCTTTCATTCTTTCCCCTTATACTTACTTCCTTCTTAAAGCTATAAAAATTGATATTAGTCCGTTAACAGCTAATAAAGTTACACTAATACTTGTAAATAAAGCTACGTCTGGCGCAAATATTTTAATCGTACGCCAAGGTGAACTCGTACTATAAGTAAGCAGTGGGATAAAAATAATAGATAATAGTAGAGATAGACTCCCTATGAATAACCAAATTACCTTTTTTACAGTTTTCATATGTTTATACTTTTTAATTAACATAATTGATATTATGAAAAGTATGAGTGTAACTACCAACAAAATAATTTGTGTTAATGGTATTTTTTTAGGGATATCAACCGGTTCTTCTCCATTCAAAATACTAATAATCCCCTTTTTCAATACTGATAGTGCTGTTTCTTCTAATACATGATTTTTATTTGTTAAAATTACTCCACTCCAGCCACTTTCTTTTAAAGTAAATAATTCTGCACGAGCATCGGGCGTTGATCCTGAATGCCAAATCATCGTTTCACTTTCATTTATATTTGTTGTTCTTAATCCAAAACCATAACTTTTTTCTGAATTTATTTTATAAAGTGGTGATAGATAAAGATGCATATTTTCTTGCTTTAATAATTGAGCATCCTCTGGACGATTCAAAAACATAATATATTGAATCATATCTTCTAAATTTGCAGTAATATAGCCATACGGTGCCCCGGCATTATCATAGGACACTACACTTTTTCTTGGTATGCCAAACCACGACTGATAACCTTTTAAATAGCCTTTTTCATATGCAATTTCTTTTCTTGCTGCCGCACCATTCATATTTAATAGCTGAAAAACATGTTTTTCCATATATGAGGAATATGTATCATTTGTAACTTCTTCAATAAGTGCACCTAAAACCATATAATTCGCATTACTATATTGATATTTCTCACCTGGTGGAGCAGTTACTTTTACATTTGAAAGCTTCATTACATTTTCTTTTAATGCTGTAGAACTTTTGGATTGCTTATCTGATAATGCTAAGCCCTCATATGTGTTGATTCCGCTTGTATGAGTTAGTAGATGTTGGATTGTTATAGTTGAGGATATTTGAGAATCTTTTAGTTTAAACCAGGGGAGGTATCGTTGAACTGGATCCTCTAATTTTATTTTTTTATCTTCTACTAATTTCACGATAGCTAAAGCTGTTAAAGATTTACTTATTGAGCCGATTGCAAATGGCGTTTTACTAGTTACCTTTTTTTCAGATTCTCCAGTAACCCCCATCGTTTTTGTGAAGAATACATCTTTATTATGTACAATTGCAACAGCAGCTCCTGGAATATTCTGTTCCTTTATAAATTTTTCAATATACTTATCTAATGTAACTTTAACATTTTGCTCAGCGTAAACTTTTGGATGTGTGATACATAGCATAAATACATTACAAAGAATACAAATTAGAAAGACTTTATAGATCGCATTCTTCATTATACTTTAGATGCTTTCTTTTTTTATAACTTACTAAGCTAATATATACTACTACAGAGAGTGTCAAACTAGTCATTATTAATAATGCGTTCCACCATTGATTCTCTGATATGCGATATAAAAGATTATACTGAAATGCATTTTTACTATTAGTTGGATTAAATGATTCAGTTAAAAATATTGAAAATATACTTTGCGAGCTGAGGTAAGTAATAACTGAGATGAATATGCCACGTAACATAAATTTGTTGAATTTGTCCTTTTCATTTTGAAGTTGTTTCATTTTAACTTGTAAATCAATTTCATTTATTTCTAAAAAATCTTGAACAAATAATTGAGGTGTACCTAAATCATCTATACTATCTTCACCGTGTTCACGACATTCTTGAATATGTTCTAATATTTGTCGCTTTATATTTTCCCTTTCTTCTAAACTTATATCATATTTCTTTAATTCTTTTAGTACGTCTGTTAAAAATTGCTGTTCTTTACCTATCAATCTATTCCTCATTTCAGAAGATCTCCTTTCAAACCGCTTTTTAATAATGTTTGAATATCCGATTGCAATTCTAACCACTCATTAATTTTTTTCTCAAGACGTATTTTACCGTTTTCATTAATTTCATAATAAATTCTAACTTTACCACTGTCTGTTACTTCTTGATAAGTATTAACCCACTCTTGATTTTTCAGCTTAGTTAAAATGGGGTAAATACTTCCTACTCCTTTCAATTTTAAATTGTATACTTCAAGTTCTTTCATAATCTCATAACCATAACTTTTCTTTTTCGACAAAATAGATAATACACACATTTCTAAATGACCTTTAATTAAGCTTGTTCTATCCATAGGATAAATTTAACAGAAATATATACTTCATTCAAGTATATATTTCTGTTAAATTTAAAAAATCTGACAATAAAACAAAAATATTAATAAGCAACAACTATAACTTATGAAATGTTTTCGACCTTATTCATCACTTTTATAATATAATAATTACATAATATATCAACTGTTTATCCCTTTTAGTTTTCCATCTCTCCTCCTTTCCATAATTCTTTCCTTAGTAAAAAACATTGTATGCAGCACATAAAAATAATAAAAGATTCAATTTCTTAATTTTAACATTAAGAAATTGAATCTTCTTTCATTACCTTGTATTAATCATACTGCGTTAATATATATTATAAAGAATATACATTTTATATAAGTTATGTTAATAATACATAAGCTAATAAAACTTTACTGATTACGCTCAAGACACTCATAAACCGCCATCATATCTCGTTTATCCAACTCACGAATACGATTAAAAATTGGTATTTTAGCAACAGCTTCTGTTAATAAGCTCTCATCCACAACATCACTAACTTTTCCAGTTAACCATGTTTGTACATCCACACCCTCAACAACTTCTTTTAGTCCTTCATCACTAATACCACTTGCATTACAAGTTACACATGGAATTGTTAGTTTAAACACACCATCATGCAAATTATCTTCAGTAATAACTTTCTTTCCTTTACAGAATGGACATGGATTGCTTTTTTTAATTTTATTAATTTGGGTAACTAACTTTTTGTATCCAAACGCTTCATATACATACGTAAGTTTTTTATATTTACCATTTGTGAAATACTTATCTATCATGTTTTCTCTCGTTTCATAAACATTTGGGAAATCACAAACAGTCACTAGATTATTAACACTAATGGATTCGATATTCCCTTTTATTTCATCCCAGAATGGTAAGACATTTTGTAACACCATTTCATAGTTTGAAAAGCTTGCCTGTTCTAACTCAAACATTTTCAATGCAACTTGTGCTTTTCTTGGCAATAAAGAAACATCTTCTGTCAATCTCATATCGCCACCAACAATAGATTTCAATTTATGAAGTTCAGGTAAATCACCGACTAATTTCAACACTTCATTAACTGGTTGATTGATAATCTCACGAATATCTGAGTTGCCAAATTTAAGTGGTTTATGATGGTTTAAAACCGTCCCTTCGCAAATTGGACATGTTACCATTTCTTTAGAAGCCTTAATTTCTTCTTTAACAGGTGCTTTTGAAATAACAATATATCCACCAATAATCGTATTAAATCCTACCCATGTTCTGCGCGTCTTTCCTTTTTTATCATAAAATGATTTTTCAAAATATCCATACCAAAACGTATGCTTTTCTTCTTCTGACATATCATTATAGCTCTTTGACAAATCGTGACCAAGTTCATTTTTAATTTCTTCGAATAGAAACTCTATTTTCTCATATTGATAAAATTTTAATACTTTCATGATTTCTGGATCGAATAAACCGTCCCAAAATGGAACGTTTTTATTTTGGATTGTAATATCTTTATCGAAAACTTCAATTTGAAGACGTCCAGAACAAGATGGACAATGATTGTCCTGTGAATAGAAATCAAAACTTCTCGTATCTTTATTAGTTGGATGAGCAGCTACAATATGATTAATTATTCCACCAACCTCATATAAAAAACTATATTGACTGTATAAATGTCTCTCAAGATCAATAGCAATAACCGGTGCAATTGTATTAGATTCATACTCACCATAAATTAAACGCGCCATTGATGATAAACTTTTTAAAATACCACCCTTATAAACATTTTCAGCATTTTTAAAATAGTTAATATGATTTCCTTCTAAATAGTGAACGCCTTCTTTAGGCTTAAGTGTTGAAGTAATATGGATTTGCTCAACATTATTCACAGTGGTTCTCTGACGATAATAATCATCATGACTTACTACTTCAAGATGATTGATAGCTTCAATCTGTCTTTTCCCAAAGTCTACAATATAATCAGAGCTTTCTAACATATAACTATTATGCTCAATCATAATGATAGAGACTGATTCATCTTGCAATATTCCTCTAACACTGTCTATAAATTGATTTAAAATATTTTGTGATAAACCTTTTGAAGGCTCATCAAAAATAAATAATGTATGTGGATTTCTTGTCTTTGCAAATAATTCCGAAACTAAATGAACACATTGAAACTCACCTGTTGATAATGTTTGTGTTTTTCGTTCTAATGTTAAATAGCCAAGCCCTAATTTAATTAGTAGGCTCAAGCGTTTATACGCAATATCTTCATTTGGAAGTTCATCAATAATATCTTCAATCGAACGCTCAAAAATATCATCAATTTCTTCACTATACTTTGTTAGTTTCTTTTTAATATCTAGAAAAGTTGCTACAGTTGATCGACTTGTAATGGATTGATTGCGATCTTGCCCTACCATAACTAGTCTATCTTTTGGATATCGTTTCAAGAAATCTGTAGCTAAACATTCATTGACAAGGGTAGATTTCCCGCAACCAGATTCTCCTGTAACTGTTACAAGCCTATTTTTAGGGATCTGAAACTCCGCCATTTGGATATTACGGCAATATAATTCTCGAAATGTATAATATTCTGTTGGAAATTCTTTATTTAAATCCCACAGTATTGGTTTTGGCCTTGGTGATTCTTTCACAATTTGTCCACCATATTTTCCGCTACCAGGTCCAAAGAACAATTGCTCATCTGTTGTATCCAGTACTGTATCTGAGTGATCAATGAGCCAAATTTGATTTTTACATCCTAATTGCTTAATCTCCGCTAATATTTGTAATAATGTTTCATGATCAAGTCCAACTGAAATCTCATCAATAATAATTACGGCATTTTCACTTACTGCCATAAATTCAGCCAAATACAGTCGTGTTAACTCTCCACCTGACAATGTACCCATTATTCGATTTAATGTTAAATAACCAATGTTCATATTAATTATATTTTGCAGTATATGTTGCTTCGCTTCACTAATATTTAGCTCTTCCGCTAACGAAAGAATAGACTCAACACTTAAATCATTAATATTTGAAATGGTATGTGGTTTAGCAAATAAATCTATAGTATGTTGTTCAATTTCTTCACTATAACGTTTTCCCTTACATTTTTTACACTCAATATTTTTAGTAGTACCTCGCCCTTTACAACCAGAACACCAACCTAACTGATTATTAAATGAAAAAACCTCAGGAGAAAGATGAAATACGTCAGCAAGTTTTTCGCGAATTTCAGTGAAAACACCAGTATGTGTACCTATCGTTGACCGTGGATTGGAAGAAATCGATGATTTTCCTAGAAAAAGTACTAAAGGCATATCCTCCATCTTAATCGTACTAAAATTCGTTTCCATAATATTAGGAAATAAATATTGATATTCAGCCTTTGGCAATAAGGAAATTAATCGTTTTTTTGATTCTTCACCAATCGTTTGACAAAAAGTTGTTTTCCCCGATCCTGATAAACCAGCAATTCCAAACGACTTATTAAATGGAATGACTGTATCTAATTTATTGATGTTATTAGCAATTAATTGATTTACCTTCATATTAACCTCTATTCTTATTTCTCATTAAAATCATATTTGCAATATAATAATTACACAATGAATATAACCTTTAAGTTGATTACGCTCTTAATTCAAGGACCTTATCTTTATATATTTCAAACCATTGTTGCCATTTATCTTTAGAAAATTCTTTTTCTTCTCCTTCTAAAACGGCAGAAAAAAGATCTAAACAAATATGCCAACCTGCTATATCTTTCGGTGTATGATCAGTTAATTCATGAATGTATTCTTTAAGAAGTAAAAGAGAACCATTTTCCTCTTTATGTATTTCAAATCGGACCCGATCTTTATCCCAAGTAAATTCAAGCACTGAGTTTTGTTGGCACTCTATAATATCAATATTTATAAATGAACCATCCATCATGTCGAACTTTATTACACCATTTGTTTTAAGGCTTTCAATCTGCAAATTAGACATCCATTTTTTTAACTTACTGTTTTCTGTTAAAACTGACCAAACTTCTTCCATTGAATATGAAAAATGACGATCAAATTGTACTACGTATTCATTATCTTGTTTATCTATTACAGCTAACATTATTAATTATCCCCCTCCAAATACGAATGTATGTTCCATTTTACACGATTTTATAAAAAAAAGAAATATCTATTCACCCACTTAGTTTAATTAGTTTTTGTTATATTCGTAATTGATTGACTTATTGTATGTGCAAGTTCTAATCTGGTTGACCATGCTTTTATTGGATCAGTAATATTATCTTGATTAAGACTATTGACGTATTTTAAACCATCTGCTGCAATATACCCGATTTTAAAATCGGTAAATTCTTTTATAATCATCGGCCATTCACCATCAGTTATTCTGCATTTAGAATATTTTATTATGTAATCAGCTGCTTGTTTTGAAATCCCACATGACCCTGCTGTAATATCTACTTGTTTCCCTAATTGTAATGACATAATTTTATTTGATACTGTTTCTGTAACTTGCCATTCTTCAGGATGTGTCTGAAAAGCTCGATCCGTTCTGCCGATGATTAAGTAATCTACATCTACTATATTCTGAATGAACGAATTAAGCTCAGCTGGATATTCTTTCATCCAAGTTAGCAAACGATCAAAATTACAATAGTGATAGTAATCATGATTATAGTTACTAACATACTTCAAACAATCCCTACGTGCGCGTTCCCTACCCCTGATTTTTCTACTATATTTATATGGAAGTTACATTCCTCTAGTTCTTTTACAATTTCTTTAGGTGTTACATTACTAATTGTTATATATTTTTTATGATAATTTAAATGTATTAATTTCTCTTTTAGCTCTTTTATTGTAGATAATAAGCTCCCTGTTGGATCATGAGTAATGCATGTTAATGCCACTTGTTTTATAGGTTGCATATTATATTCGTCCCCTTTGCAAAATAAAAAGCAGAAAGAATACTTTCTGCGATTTTTATAATAAAATAGTATAAACAAATAAACTCCACTACAATTCATAATTTTATATTATAAGCACGTAATTTACTTTAATGATTTACCGCTTAATCGCATCAACAATTAACGATGGAAAACCAAGTTTATCACCTTTATTTCTAGAATCATACCTTTTCGAACGGAAAATAACACCGTCGTTTGCATCCCATTCATTGTAATAAAACTGACCATTTTCATCACAATATTCAAGCAAAACTACCTCAAATCCAGCAGTTTCAAACATTTTCGTTAAAGTTTTATAATTATGAACAATTTTATGACTTGCTGCTGGGTGATCTTTTGGGCCAGGTCCACCTATTTGAACTATGTTTTGGTACGCCTCATCTCGGAAAAATGCATCAGGAACACCGCACCGAATATGCCCCTCTTGCTTTAAAAATTCATAGCAAATTTCAGCAGCTCTTACACCTTCTTCAAACGTAAGGTGTTCCCATACATGCTCAGCTAAGATAGCTGAAATAGAATTGTATTCAAATCTTTCTTCCCACGTAGCTTTATCTAGTAAATTAAGTTCATCTTCTTGCGTTTGTATCCATCCAGGATTATTATTAAACACCCCTGCTCCGACTACTACTTTAATTTCGTCTTGTTTTATTGTCATCACCTTCACTTCGTAAACATTTTAATTATTAATATATTCTATGTTTACTATTATTCTACCTTCTAAAATAAATTAAGAAAAAATGGTGATTGGTTTAACAAAAATGAGTTATGGAAACAATTCATGATGCACAATTATTTTTGTACTCTATTCTTCAAACGAATAAGCTGTACTATCTACTTTTATATTTTTCTAAATTTGCGAACTAAAGTGAACACTATACCTGCAAAAACCATCCATAAGCCCATTGTTGTACTATTAGTTGTACTGCCCCCCGTGTTTGGAAGCTCTTTATATGTAGATTCTTTTTTATCGGAATTACTGTTGTTTTGGATATTACCGTTATTACTGTTATTAGTACTACCTTTAGCTTTGCTAGCGTCTGTATCCTTCACTAATACTTTTTGTATTGCATGTACCTTATTACCTACAGAATCTGTGACACTATATATTATTTCAAAAGTACCAGCTTTAGTGGTATCTCCAATATCTTTATATACTACTTTAGAAGTAAGATCACCGTCTTCTTTATCCGTAGCTGATACACCTACCATTGGATTGAATTCATCTCCCTTAGTAATTGTAGTTGTAAAAGGTACTTTTAGTATTGGTATGTCATTCTTAACTTCTTCTCTACCTGTGACTGTTACAGTTTGTTTCGCAATTTCTTCATGACCTTTAGAATCTGTAACTGTATACGTTAAAATGTAAGTACCGGCTTTAGAGGTATCTACTTCACCATCAACTTTTACTTTATAAGTAAGATCGCCGTCTTCTTTATCAATAGCTTTTACTTTTTCCATCGGATCGAATGATTCTCCTACAGTAATTGTCGTTGCAATAGGAACTGTTAATGTAGGTTTTAGATCTGATGTTTCTCCATCTCCCTCTACAATTACAGTCTGTGTTACCGTTACTTTCCCACCTTGAGAATCAACGACAGAGTAATCCACAATGTATTTGCCTGGTTTAGAAGTGTCTACATCACCTTTATGTTCTACTCGATTTGTTAAATCACCATCTTCTTTATCAATAGCTTTTATATTGCTCATTGGGTCAAACTTATCACCGACACGTAGTGTAATTGTTGGCGGTACCGTTAACTCTGGGACTTGGTTTGCCTCAGTTTTTTCGTTTTCTTTCACTGTTCCTTTAATTTTTGCTGCATCAAAAGCTTTTTGGACCGTTTCAACCTCAATGGAATTTGCCCCATATTTATTTGCTGCAACTTTAAGACACGCTAATCTTAATTCAGAAAAATTAGAAGTCATGTTCAATTCATCAGTATTTGCATAATAGAAAATATCAAACATTTTATCTTCACCAATACCATTTACAGTTACACCGTTATGAATGCCACCTTGTGCAATTAAATATGCGACTTTATTAATAATACTTGAGTTGAAATGAACGCCCTCATTATCCTCTCCGTTTAAATCACTGTATTTGCTATAATCATCTGGATACGGTACTCCATTAAAGAATTTGACTGAAGATGGATTTTTCATATTACGGAGAACTGATCCACTTTGTTCTCCTATTGTCCAATTAAATTCCCCATTATTTATATATTTCTCAATAGCCGTTCCCATAATATCAGATAACGCCTCGTTAATTGCTCCAGATTCTCCAAAAAATTCAAGATTAGATTCACTAGATGTAACCGCATGTGTAAATTCATGACCCGCTATGTCAAACGATCTAACCATTGGATCACCATATATAAGCATACTAACATTGTTAATATTAGCGCTAAATGCATTCCCCCAATTTTTAGGATCATCTGTTTCTCCAGAATCCCATGCATGTACAACTGAAACTACTTTTTTCCCTTTATTATCAAAACTATTACGCTTATATTTGTCTTTATAAAAATCATATACGTTTGTCGCTAAGAAATGAGCACTTACCGCTTTTGGGTCATTAAATGTTGTTGATGTGCTAGTTGTTAATATACCAGGATAATATTTTTCTTCAAAAGTAATATCTCTATAATTTACATCATACGTCTCAATTCCTTGCCCTCTTGTATAATCAGCAAGCGCATATTTCCCGTTACTTTGTTCAGAAATACCGAATGTACGAGTTGTTCCTAAATCATCTTTTCCAGTCCCGGTTAATGATTTAAAATTACTTTTTTTACTCTCTTGAATAGCTTCAACACGCTCTTCATTTACTTTTAAATCTGACTCTTGCACCATATTTTTCAACATATCACCACTATGAGCATCCACTAAATAAGTTCCAGATACATAGTTTGGTGTGGCAGCTGCAAATGTAACTTGATATGCATTTGTAGCTTGCCCACGATTTTCATCAACAAAAATAACTTCCTTAACTTCTGCCTCAGAAATAAATTGAATATCATTTCCGTACTTCGTATAAATATATTGTTTTGCTTCTTCTTTTGATAAATTAATAGGATTCTTTAAATCTTCTTTTTCTAAGTTTTGTGCACTTTCCCCTGAAACACTTTTAATAATACCCTTTTTATCTACATGAGCAGTCAATTGGTGTCCGTATACTTCTTTACCTTCATATATTTGTTGCATACGAACAAGTGTAGTCCCATCATAAGAACCACGTTTTTGAACAACTTCGTAATCTACCCCTTTGTCTCCACTCACTTGTTTTGGTGACAAAGCATGTTCCGTCTTTTCCTTAAGTGCATCTTTCACTACGTTCTCTGGCGTTTTTTGTGATGGTTTTGTAAGTTCACCTGTACGGAACGAATCCTCTTGAATATCAACTTGCATTTGATCCGTTTCCTCCGCATAACCTATTTCGTATGGTACTATGCTTGTTAAAGCTAATCCTGTTGTTAATGCAACTATAGCTATTTCTTTTTTATTTTTCATGTTATTTCCCTCTTATGATTTCCTAAAATATGAAATTACTAAAATTTATACAATCTATTTCTAATGTAAAAAGATGACTTCTGTAATCAACAAAAGTCACCTCTTCAATATGTAATATCCCTAATATATTTTTAATGCATAATTTCTATATAAAACAGAAAAAGCATTCATTAACGAGCATTTTGCATTACTTTTATTAGGTCATTTATATTTTCAACTTTCTGCTGAAACTGATCAAATCTACTATGTAACAATGAAGGATTCTTATCTTCAGTTGAAATAACTTTTTTTAACTCCTGTTCTAATATATCATATGTATCAAAGAAATTATCAAATTCTACACTTACAAGCTCTTCATTTTCACGATAAAATCTTTTTGTTTCTATATAAGTCATGTATGATTTATTTAAAAAACCTAATGAAATTAAATATTTAGAAGTGTTTTCTTGATAAATAGCAATATCACATGCTATTTTCATATCAGAATAAGTCTTTTGAACGAAACAATGCAATTCAAAAATCTTAAACTTTAATCCATTATTCATTTCATCCCCTCCCATCCTATCTATTCTACATAAAAAAAGAATATTATACAAAGTAAAATATCAATATAGTACAAAAATAAAAAGCGAAAGAATAAATTCTCCCGCTTATTATATCAATACATACATTTCATATTGTGCTAAAGGATTCTTTTCAAATCCGGTTTTCTTTAAAAATCCTTCTAGTAAATTGTTATTTGGAAATCCAATTGATAAACTTTCTAAATTCAACTCATCTCTTGCTACTTGTAATAATTTTGATCCAATACTACGATTTCTATAATCTTTGTCTACGAAAAGAAAACTAATTTTACCTTGTTCATTCATACATATAGCACCTTTTAAATCATTATTGACATATGCACCGTAAAATGTATGATTTGTTTTTTCGATATAATCCATATCATTTTGCCAGTTTATATGGAAGTGTAACCATTTCTGAATTTCAACTTTAAAAGCTGCAAATTCTAATTGTTTTACTTCAATTCCTTTACATTCTTTATGTATTATTTTAGTCATATCTTTTAAATTATAATAAGATAGATCGTACACTTTTTCATAGCCTAATTTATTATAAAAACGAATCGCTCGGTCATTACCTACAATGACTTCAAGAAAAAGTTGCTTACACCCGTTTTGAATCGCTTCATCTTTATGCAGTTCAAATAACTTTTGACTCACACCAATACCGCGATACCTAGGGTGAATAGCTAATGTTCCACAACGCATTGTTTTTATACTTTCATAAATCTTAATACCACCAAGTATTACACCAACTGGTTTGTCACCGTCTAAAGAAAGAAACGAGTGTTCTAACGAATTCCCTTCAGCTCCAAAAAACCTTTTTATAAAATTCTCTTTTGAAACTTCCATCTTAATAATATAATCTGAAAACCCATCCTTAAAAGCTTCATACACTAAATCTATATTTACTTCACTGCATCTTTTATATTGAATCATATAAAATTATCCCCCACTTACTCGTGTTAAACTTAACGTTCAAATACATAAGATCTACTAGTCACATCATACTTTAATTTTGAATTCTACTGCTTAATTTGAAATGAACGGACACTTCCCTACATATCTATCACTATTAATTTGTTTTATAACAAACGGTGCAATATCGCCATTTTATATTTTAATTCCTGGCATATCAACTAAACTCTCTTTTATACTTCCAATACCATTTCCCTCTATAACAAATGGTAATCTAACAATTGTCCAATCTACCTCACTATTTTGGATAATTTGTAATTCTTTATATTTATCTTGCATCATTTTTGGTAAAAACAATTTAAACAAAGTAGCTCCTATTTTATTTACAATTCCCTTCTGATCTCCCGTAACATTTAAAGAACCTCCGGAAATTAGAATATATCTTTTTATTTTAGACTCCTTCATCGCTTCTAAAATATGCTTCGTTACTGTACTAAAAATGTAAGATTCATTTTTCGGTTGACCTACTGCATTAATTACAGCACTACAACCTTGAAGTAAGTCTTGTATCGTTGAAAAGTTACGTGCATCCCCAATAATAGTCTCTATATTTCCATTTATTTTCTCTGTATTTGTAGAGTTTCTCGTTAATATTTTTACTTGATATCCCTTTTCTAATGCTTCATTTACAAGAATTTTTCCGGCTTTTCCGTTCGCACCCAAAATAGCTATTTTATTTGTACTTTCCAATATTAACCCCTCTTACTATCTATGATTTACTACATTAATCTCATATACACGTAAAAAAGCAATTAAATGCTCACACGCTCGTTCACATGCTAACATTTTAAAGATTTTTTGTTCCTCTTTCGTTTTATCATTCGCTTGATCTGAAGCAGCTTTTAAACATAGAAAAGGTTTGTTATTGATTTGGCACACATAAGCAAAAGCTGCCACTTCTTGATCAACCGCTAATGCTCCATATACAGTATGCAGTAAATATCTCATTTCTGAACTACGAATACGTTGATCTCCAGATAAAAATGTACCGAAATGAATCGGGTCATAAGATCGTATTTTTTTTATTCTTCTTACAAGTGATTTTGTTGTTTCAATAGGTACTGTTCTACCATTATATAAGTTAAAAACATCTTCGCCCGAACCAGCAGCAGTGACATCGTGTTGTATTGCGTTCAGTGCCACTACAATATGACCATTTTTCACCTTATTTGATAAACTCCCGCATATCCCTGTCATAAACAACTCATCCGGCTGAAACTCACTAATTAATAATTGTACACAACTAGCACAGCTTACCTTCCCAACACCAGTTATAACTGAAATAATTTCCAGATCATTTATAGTATGAAAATGAAATTCCCAAGCGGCTCTTTTTTCAATGCGTTCACTTGGATAAGATTGATGCAAATACGTAAGTTCAGGTTCCCAAGCGGCTACGATTGCAATACGTTTCATTACAAACTTCACTTCCCTCACTGTCATTTAAATAATTTATCTATGCTTTCTCTTTTATAATCTGGAATCCACTCTTTATATTTCTCATATAAATTTCGTATTGTTTCTTTATTCTTCGAAATTACTTCACTTCCTCTATCATCATACATAAACATGATAATATCTTTTGTTACATTTATGAGAAATACATCTGGATAAGAAATTTCTTTTTTTGCGTCCTAAACAAGGATAAAGACCTGGTAAATCTTCATGATTCGCTGCTTGAATAAGTCGTTTATACTTTATATCACCAGCGAAATATTTTAATGAAAATTGATATGTACAATACAAGTCAGTTTCTTCATCTTCAAATAAAAAAGTATTGTTTCTTGTCTTGTATGATACTTTAAATCTCTTTTTGAATAAATCGACTATATATTTATTTTCTGTGGATTTTTTACATTTCCCTTTTTAAGTCAATAAACATTTGCTATTAAAAACACTTTATCTTCTTTTGAATTTATATCTTCAAATAAGTGTTTATTATATGTATGGTACTAATGTAACCCCAGTAAATATTTCATTCATATATTCTTTTAACTGTATTTTATATTCTTTCTACTCTACAATTTCTTTTAACTGCCAATATGCATCTTCTAGCCAAGGGTGTAAAACTTTCAACGTGTCTTTTCTATCCCACAAATATGAAATATATGCAAAAGCTGCATGTTCTAAAGATTTTTCTAACCCCTTTTTTACTTCTACTAAGTATGGTGGTGTCCCATTTTGATCCCATTCTATTTTATCAGCAACAAATAACACTAAATCCATCTTCGTTGCATGTTTACGCAGTGTGGTATGGCAACAAATTGCATTTAAAGTCTCTTCATCATGCACTTTAAATATCTCTTTTGCGATTACTCTCGAAAGTTTTTGATGAATAATCATTGGGAATTTTCGTTCTTCTTCTAATATCTCTATTCCAAATTCTTCAGCAACTACAATCCGTACTTCATTTGGAAAAATTGCACTAATATCATGTAAATATCCCGCAATCGCTGCTTTTTCTTCATCTTCATAAAACATTTTTGCAATTTTCCTCGCCTCATTTGCTACACGAATTGAATGTTTATATGTAGGCTTCTGATTATATTTTAATAAAAAATCTTTAATATCATTTTCTATTTTTCCAGTTGGAGAAAATGAATATATCTCCTTATATAACATAGTAAATCCTCCTTAAAACTAACTTTCAATATAATATATAATCTTAATATCCTTGTGTTTTGTATTCGTTATAAATGTTGTAATCCCTTTTTTAATACGTTACATGAAATTTTATACAGAATCATCGCTACAAGTACATAAATGTTTGATATTATAGTAATGTTAATGATTTGTAAGGAAAGGAACTACATAATGAATAAAAATATATTAATTATTGATGATGATAAAGAAATTGTTGAATTACTTGCTGTTTATTTGCGAAATGAAGGCTATAACATTTATAAAGCATATGATGGCGATGAAGCATTACAAATGATTTCTACATATGAAATTGACCTTATGATTTTGGATATTATGATGCCAAAACGAAATGGATTAGAAGTTTGCCAAGAAGTTCGTGAAAATAATACTGTACCTATTCTTATGCTGAGTGCAAAAGCAGAAGATATGGATAAAATATTAGGTCTTATGACTGGTGCAGACGATTATATGATTAAACCATTCAATCCATTAGAATTAGTAGCTAGAGTGAAAGCTTTGCTACGACGATCATCTTTCCAAAATGCCACTTCCCAAAAGAATGAAGATGGTATGATTCGCATTCGTTCTGCTGAAATACACAAACATAATCATACTGTGAAAGTAAATGGCGAATATATTAAGCTTACATCTATTGAATTTGATATTTTATATTTACTTGCGAGTAATACAGGAAGAGTATTTAGTTCTGAAGAAATATTTGAACGTGTTTGGAATGAAGATGGTTATGGTTCAAATAAAACTGTAATGGTCCACATTAGTAATTTACGAGATAAGCTTGAAACAGGAATGAATGGAGAAAAATTTATTCATACTGTTTGGGGAGTAGGCTACAAAATTGAGAAATGAAGCATTTGATATATTAAAAGATATCCCGAAATGGAAACTTATTTTTTGGCTCTTATTAGCTATCACACTCACTCCTATTACTGAATTAATTATATATCGCCTCGTTACGAGTGTAATTGAGAGTTCGCTTACGTTAAGCGAACTTGGCAAAGAATTCATTAGAATTTTTGGTTATGAAAAATATAAAGGAATAAAAGAATCTCTATGGATGATGATTGTCTCTTATTTATTTTTATTTTCTATTTTCTCATCCTACCTATACATTTTTTATCGTCATGAAAGAAAGCTTTACTATGAAACTTGTATTAAAAAAATGATAGAAGAGATTCGCTATATTGCAAATGGAAACTTCAATCATAAAGTTTCTATCGTAAACCATAATTATCTAGAAGAGTTAGCAAGCGGGGTTAATCAAATTGTTGAACAATTGAAAGTCTCGATTGATGAAGAAAGACAGGCAGAACAAGCAAAAAGCGAACTTATTACAAATGTATCGCATGATTTACGTACTCCACTTACCTCTATAGTTGGATACGTGAATTTAATCCACCATGATAATTATAGAGATGAAGTAGAATTACGGCATTATATACAAGTCATTTACGATAAAGTAACTCGTCTTAATGCATTAATGAATGATCTGTTTGAATATACACGTGTTCAAAATAAAGAATTAAGTTTATATTCTGTCCCTATTGATATTGTAGAACTTCTCGGACAATTAACCGTTCAATTTCGAATACAGCTTCAAGAGGCTAATATTGATTGTCGCCCCTTTTTCCCATCAAAGAAGTTAATGGTATTAGCTGATGGAGACAAATTAGTACGCGTATTTGAAAATCTAATTATTAATGCTATCGCTTACGGTAACGATGGTGATTATATTGATATTACTGCTTATGAAAATAATAATATGATTGCAATCGATATAACCAATTATGGCCAACCTATTCCAAGTACCGATTTACCTCATATTTTTGAACGTTTTTATCGCGTTGAGAAATCACGCTCTACAAACACTGGTGGATCTGGACTCGGATTAGCAATTGCAAAAAGTATTGTAGAGTTGCATAAAGGAACAATTGAAGTGTATAGTGATGACAAAAAAACAACATTCACTGTAAAGCTACAACCATATAAATGTTAATACAGCTTAATTTTAGGTCCAATTTCTTATGATATAAGAAATTGGACCTTTTATTTTCCAGCAACATCCAAATTTTAATAATCCTTTATAATTCTTTAGAAATTCTTTACCTTTTCTTTCTTCCTAATTAAGTATTCCTTTTTACAATATTATTATCGATGTCATAATAGGAGGATCGCTTATGCAATTCTTAAAAAAAATTACAATTTTATTATTATCTTTTGTTATTACCGCACTTATCGTTTTATATTTTTACCTTTATGTAAATGGCCCAATTATTCAAGCTAAATCAGCTATTTTAATAGATGCTCATACTGGTGAAGTTGTTTATAAAAAAAATGAAGAAACTCCTATACAATCAGCTACTTTATCTAAATTAATGACTGAATATATCACACTGGAACAACTAAATGAAGGAACTATACAGTTAGATGAAGTAGTAAAAATAAGTAACGAAGTTTTCCGAGCAGAAACGAGCCCTATACAAGTAACTTCGAAAGATAAAACGACGGTTCGTGATTTACTTCATACACTGTTATTGACAGGAAATAATCGTTCCGCACTTGCTCTTGCAGAACACATCGCTGGAAACGAAGATAAATTCACACAGTTAATGAATGAAAAAGCAAAACACCTAAAGTTATCACAATCATCTCCGTTTCTAAACGCTACTGGAATGAATAACGATACAAATAAACTTTCAACTACAACAGCAATTGAAGTTGCTAAACTAGCAACACAATTAGTAACAGACTTTCCAGATGTACTGAACGTTACAAAACTAACCTCTTACCAGTTCACCTTCAAAGATACGAAAGTTTTCAACACCAATAAAATGATTTATTCCCTTAATAAAAACATTAAACACCAAGGTGTTGATGGCTTACAAACTAGTTTTTCAACTAATGGTAATTATAGTTTTGTCAGTACAGCAAAACGAGGAGATACTCGACTTATTTCAGTAATATTAGACGCCGAAAATGAAAACAGTACTTTTATTGAAACAAAAAAGTTACTTCAGTACGGCTTTGATCCTTCTTCATACTCTACACTCCAAGCGTTTAAAGATGCTGTTACATCTTGGGCAGTTTTGCTTCAGTTTAAAAATTTGATTATACAAACATTGTTAATTTTCTTCATTATAACAATTTTAATGTTCTTACATATACGTCAGAAAAAATCCGAGGATTTCAACTAGGAAATCTTCTTATATATATAAAACGGCTTGCATTTACAGTGCAAGCCGTTTTATAAATCTATAGTCCTCTCCCAATTAAATTCGCTGAAACAGGCCGAAGATTTAACTCCCTCGCCCATATAGATAGCTGACCGATATGGTGAATTTCATGTACAATTACGTGCCTTAAGACCTCACCATATGTATATGTTTTATCTGCCCACGAAGCTTTTAATATTTTACCTTCTAAGTTAGCAGACCATACTTGTAAAAACTCTTCTAATTCTCTGTTATATAAATTAGATAGCGCTTTCACTTTCTGGATTGATTGATACTCTTTAAACTGCGGTGCCCGATCTTCTTTTTCTTGAAGCGCATTAATCCAGCTATACTCAACATCAACAATATGAAATAATGTTTCTAAAATACTTCCAACACCACCAACACGTTTGCGGAGTAATTCTCCCTCTGAAAGTTGCTCACACCACTTAAACCAATCATCTCTTACTTGCCAATTGTATCGAAATAAAGTGTACACATTTATCTCTCCCCTACCTCGATTATCCACTTTACAGCATCTATTATATATTGCGGCTCATCTTTTTGAATACTTGAATACATTTTAAAATCATCAACTTGTACATATCCCTCTATACATTTAACCATTGACGATCACTTCTCTTCGATTCAGTTCCTCTTCAATTTGATTAAGTATTTCATCTACAGATAAAGATCCATCCAAAACAATATCTGAATTTGGCTTTACAGTATGAAGCGCCTCCAAATAGCCTTTTCTAGCATATGTTATATAATGCTTTAAATCATTATGTATTTCACTCATTGTTTCTTCCTTAAAATCTCGTAAAATTCTTCTAGCCATCGCAATATCTAAAGGCGTATCGATAAATATAGTTACATCAATGAATTGTCGCATTTCACTATTTAAGTATGCAAAAGGATAATCTACAATAATATAATCTATATTACTATCTCGTATAAGATGCTGAATATCCTTAATTAATGGTGTGAGTACCCATTCATTATAATTTGCTCCATCATCAATCCATTTACAAATATCTGCAGGACAGTTATCAAAGCTGTAGCTATCAAAATATAGTGCTTTTGAATTCATTAACTTATGAGTTAATCCTTCTGTAACAGTAGTTTTACCTCCTCCTGAAACAGCTGCAATTGTAATGATTTTCGTCTTTTTATTCATCATTTTCCCCCAATCCCCTTTTAATTAACATAATATAATTATAGAAAACAATTATATTTTAGCTCTCCATTCATATTCTAAAATACTCATTTCCCATAAATTCCAATACGTTTCCCCTACTTTTTTTGACTCTCTTAATAAACCTTCTTTTACAAATCCTATTTTTTCATAACAAGAAATGGCGGACGTATTAAAATCATAAACACCAAGTGTTACTCTATGTAGTTTTAATTCTTCAAATGCAATATGAAGTACTGCTTTCATCATATGTTTCCCTATAGAGCGTCCTCGCATTTTCGTATCACCAACTAGTACCTTTCCAATTCTTGCAGATTTATTTATATTGTCTATTTGTCCAAGTGAAATATGACCAATTACTTCTTTACTCTCTTCATCTATTACTTTGAATGCAAGTGTATTTTTACTTTCTATATATTGTTCTAATTGCTGATCATTTAAAGGATATGTAAATGCATTTCCTGACCATTGTATTAAAAATTCTTCGGAATCAATCCAATTTATTAATTGTTTGAAATCGGATCTTTTTAAGGGTTCTAATTTAATCAACTCCATTCTCCTTTCATACACCATTCTATATATCCTCAAACTTATTTCTATATATAGAATATATTCTCCTTTTATACGAAATGAAGATAAAGCCATTCATAAGAATGGCTTTACAAAAAACATAACCTAATTATGCTATGTTTCCTATGTTAACAATGGTTCAATCGCTTCAATTTTACAAACTGAAATAATTACTGTAACTACGCCAGCACTATTAGCAAGCTTTACAACATCACAAGTGACGGAAGAAACAGTTCCTGCATAATTATTAGTCCCTGTTGTAATACGCACTGATCTGTTTACTAACTTTCTCAGCTCATCTCTAATTCCTTGTACACAGCAACAGTCACATGCCTTATTTTGCTCTTCATGTTCTTTTTTACACTCTTCAAAAACATCCCAACAATCATCCTGTTTGCCTGAACACTGTTTACATGAACACTTTTTTCTAGAATTACTATAACGAGATCCCAAAATCTCACCCCCTAGTCATTTCTATTAATATAGTATGTCCACTAGCTTCAAAGTGTACGAGGCAAAAACATAGAAAAGAAAAAACAAACTTTTGTACTAAATCTTTTTATTTTAATTAAAAACTAATCCATTACCGTTTCTACCTTTAATTTAAACCCTTCATATATGTAAAACCCCAAAAAAATTCTCTTTAGTAATTGTATTTAAAAATTTAAAACTGGCCACCAATAATTAGACGCCAGTATGTATCTATAGAAAATATGAGTTACAGCTATTTTTTTAGAAAGATCTATCAAATTACTATTTAAATCTACTTCAAAACTTTCTTTCTATTACAAAAAATATTCTATCTATTTGTTGTAATTTTTCCGCATGTACCGTTTCAAAAGTTGTCCTATTTACATTTACTATTATTAATAAGTAGCATTGGAGGTGTAAACAGATGTCTTGTATTGTTACAGGTTTAACTCAGCCTCTTTGTTTAACGCTTGTTTATAATGTTTCATCGGGTATACTAATATCTTCTACTGTTGATTGTGGACGTTGTACTCTAGAAACGGAATTCGATTATACTAGTAAGAATCTAGTTATTAGAGTGCCATTTACTGGTGAAGGTACTCTTATATTCAATGACAAATTTCAGGCAAGTTGCGTTACAACGAATTTAACACAACCTTAATCTAAGTAATTTTTCAGGGGAAAATAAAAGTATAACTTCTATTTTCCCTCTCCCCTTCCTAAATTAATAAAAAACATACACTTTATTTTCATTTTAAATCTTGTTGTACAATATTTTTTATTTCTACACTATAATCTAATCTATTAATACTTTCCAAAGATCGAACCTGTTACATTTCCTGTTAATAGAAAAGGAGGTTAAAATACAATGCCTTGTGTTTTACCAGGATTAACTCAGCCAGTTTGCTTAACCATTGTTTATAATATTTTATCTGGCACACTAATATCTTCTTCAGTTAATTGCGGCGAGTGTGAACAAGAAATTGGATTTGATTATGTGAGTAAGAATCTAACAATTACAATGCCATTCACTGTTGAGGGTTCACTTACATTTAATGATAAGTTTTTAGCTGGTTGCATTACAACGAACATCACTCAACCTTAATTAAATTTAGAAATTATTAAGAGAATCGGACTGCTCTTTATATTTTTCAATTTAAGAGGTACAAAATACTTATATAATTAGATTTATATAAACAGCATCATAGTTTAACGTCTATCTTTTACTTCTTCATTATTCTCCCTCAATACTTTCTCCCTTCTTGTTTTCAACTTCTATTTTTCTCCTATAATTATTTAATACAAAAAATGAGCTCTAATTAAATAGAGCTCATTCCTAGTTTTATAGTTTGCTAGACTGCAACCCCTGAATAAAAGGAACTACCTCAGGATTCACAAGTGACGATAAATCGCCTAATTCTTTTCCTAAATAAGCGGCTTTAATGACGCGTCGCATTACTTTAGAATTACGTGTTTTCGGTAAATCTTCTACAACGTGAATATCTTTTGGACATAATGCTTTTCCAATATGAGAGTTTACTAAACTCATTAATTCTTTCCTTAATTCTCCTGTGAATGTTACATGATCTCTTAATACTACAAAACAATGACAAACTTCACCTTTTACATCATCTGGTACACCAATCGCGGCAGCTTCTATGACATCATTATGCTTCACAAGAATAGATTCATATTCAGCAGGTCCAATACGTTTTCCAGCAATGTTTAACGTATCATCTGAGCGCCCTGTAATAATATATTGTTCACCATCATAAATCACCCAGTCACCATGAACCCATTTATTTTCAAAACGTGACCAATATGTGTTCACATAACGCTCATCGTCTTCCCAGAAACTTTTCGTCATACCAACCCAAGGTTTCTCTAAACATAATTCTCCAACTTCATCACGAATCGGATTGCCCTGATCATCGAGCACAACCGCTGCCATTCCTGGTAAAGAAGCGTTAAAGCTAATCGGTGCAATTGGTTTAATAAGGACGTTTCCGAAAATCCCACCAGAAATTTCAGTCCCGCCTGAATAGTTACAAATTGGTACATTACTTTTTCCAACCGTTTCAAATAGCCACATCCAAGGATCTGGATTCCAAGGCTCACCTGTTGAGGCGAATACTTCTAAACTCTTAAGTGAATGTTTATTTACATACTCATCACCTTTTGCCATTAACGCACGAATTAATGTTGGTGATATACCGAGATGTGTAATTTTATATTTATCAACTGTCTCCCATAAACGATCTGCCTCTGGGAAGTCCGGAACACCTTCATACATAACCATCGTTGCTCCATTAATGAGAGAGCCAAATAGTAAAAATGGTCCCATCATCCATCCCATATCAGTTACCCATAATACGCGGTCGCCTTGTTTTATATTCATCCCAAACCCTGCATCAAATGCTGCTTTCAAAGGGAAACCAGCATGAGTGTGTACTGTCCCTTTCGGTTTTCCAGTAGTACCTGATGTATAAATAAGCATTAATGGATCATCACTATGCATTTCTTCAGCATGTACAAATGGCTTTTCTTTTTCTAACGTACTCCATGAGAAATCATAATTATGTGGTGTAAAATCATTTCCTGCATGGCGAACAATAACAACTTTTTCAACAGTTGGGCAATTTTCACAAGCTTTATCTACTTCATCTTTTAATGAAACAACTTTACCTCGGCGTGAAAAACCATCTGCAGTAATAATCATTTTAGATCCTGCCGCTTGCACACGTGTCATGACTGCATCAGACGCAAATCCTGAGAATATTGGTGAAATAATTGCTCCGATCTTCATAACCGCTAGCATCGCAACAACTGTTTCTGGAATCATCGGCATATAAATTGTGACACGGTCACCTTTTTCAATACCTGCATGTTTCAAACCGTTTGCAACACGACTTACCCAGCTATCAAGCTCTTCATATGTAAATGATTTTGAAGTTCCATTTTCCCCTTCATACTGAAGTGCTGGTTGTGTTCTTGTTTCATCGTCTGCAAGCCAGCGTGATAAAACCGATTCTACAACATTACATGTTCCGCCATTATACCACTGTGCAAACGGCGTACCATTTTCTAAATCTAGCACTTCTGTATAAGGTTTCATCCATTGATAGCCAACTGCTTTCTCAGCTTCTCCCCAAAACCAAGCTGTTTCTTCGATTGACTTTTTATAAAACGTTTCATAATCTTCATAGCCTAATGATTTCATCCAACCATATAAACGCGTTTTTTCTTTATACTCTTCTGTTGGAAACCAAACTGCTTGTTTCAATGTTTTCCCCTCCTTGACTTTTTGAGCAAGAAAGCCCTAAATAGGGCTTTTAAACTGGATAAACCGGATGTTTACGATCCGTAAATACTTGATATTTACTCATATACATTTCGAATCGTCCTTTTAACTCTTCTCTTAAATTGTTTGGATGAACAATACCATCAATGACCATCTCTGATGCTAAATGGTAAATATCAATATCCTTCTTATACTCTTCGCGTTTTTCAGCAATGAAGCTATCACGCTCTTCTTCTGGTAAAGCTGCAATCTTATTTGCATATACAGCATTGACCGCGGCTTCTGGACCCATTACCGCAATAGAAGCTGTCGGTAATGCTAGGCAGCAATCTGGCTCAAAGGCTGGACCTGCCATCGCATATAAACCAGCACCATATGCTTTACGAACAACGATAGAAATTTTCGGTACAGTTGCTTCACTCATTGCGGAAATCATTTTTGCACCGTGACGAATAATACCAGCACGTTCTACTTTTGTACCAATCATAAATCCAGGTACATCTGCAAGGAATAATAATGGAATATGATATGCATCGCATAAATTAATAAACTTCGCTGCTTTATCAGCTGAATCGTGAAATAATACGCCGCCTTTCATTCGCGGTTGATTTGCAATAATACCTACTGGCTTACCATCGATACGTGCTAAACCTGTAATGAGTTCTTGAGCAAATAATTTTTTCACTTCATAGAAAGAACCTTCATCAATAACTCTATTAATAAGATCTTTCATATTGAAAGGAGCATTTTGATTTTCTGGAATGATTTCTTCTAACGTTTTATCGAATTGTTTCGGTTCTTGAGGTGTAACCAATGGAGTCTTTTCTAAGTAGTTGTTTGGAAAATATGAAATGTATTGTCTTGCTTGTGTAATTGCATCTTCTTCTGTTTTACATAAAACATCTCCGCATCCTGATACAGAGCAATGCATACGAGCTCCGCCCATTTCTTCTAAAGTTACCTTCTCACCGATAACCATCTCAGCCATACGAGGAGATCCTAAATACATAGAAGCATTTCCTTCTACCATCATAACAACGTCACAAAAGGCTGGAATATATGCGCCACCAGCTGCAGAAGGTCCAAATAATAAGCATACTTGCGGAACTTTACCTGATAATTTCACTTGATTATAGAAGATTCTTCCTGCGCCGCGGCGCCCTGGGAACATTTCAACTTGATCCGTAATACGCGCTCCAGCAGAGTCAACTAAATAAAATAACGGAACACGTAATTTCTCTGCCGTTTCTTGAATACGCAAAATCTTTTCAACTGTACGTGCGCCCCATGATCCTGCTTTTACAGTTGAATCATTTGCCATCACGCATGCTGTGCGACCATGTATTTTACCCGTTGCCGTTATAACACCATCAGCAGGTAATCCTGTTTGTTCACAATTTGCAAATAATGCATCTTCTACATATTCACCATTATCAAATAAAAGAGCTAAGCGATCTCGAACGAATAGTTTACCTTTCGCTTTGTTTTGTTCATGATATTTTGGTGCGCCGCCTTGTTTAATCGTTTCAACTCGTTCTTCAAATGTATTCGATTGTTCTTTTTGATCTATCATATTTACTCCCCCTTATACATTGGTGTGCGTTTTTCCTTGAATGCTTGTAATCCTTCTATTCTATCTTTCGTATGGATTACACCTTCATACGCTTGTTTTTCCATTTGTAATCCGGTATGTAAATCAACTTGAATACCGTTTGAAATTGCTTCTTTCGCTAATCGAACAGCAATCGGACCATTACTAGCAATTTTCTCTGCTATTTCAATCGCTTTCTCTTCAAGTAAATGAGCTGGTACAACAAATTCTACTAGACCATATTCTTTCGCTTCTTGTGCTGAAATACGTCTACCTGTATAAATTAATTCTTTTGCTCTACCAACACCAATTAATCTTGGCAAACGCTGCGTACCACCTGCTCCTGGTATAATTGCAAGTGTAGTTTCAGTAAGACCAAGACTTGCAGATTCAGCCGCAATTCTAAAATCACAAGCTAAACTTAATTCCGTACCACCACCAAGTGCGATTCCATTTATAGCAGCAATAACTGGCTGTGGTAATTGTTCAACCATTTCCATAGTAGTACGAATCATACTAACAGCATGGCGAACTTGTTCATCATTCATGCCAGCACGTTCTTTTAAATCAGCACCAGCACAAAACGCTTTTTCACCAGCACCTGTTAGAATAACTACACGAGTATTTGCCTCTTCATTTATTTGAGTTAATATGTTTTGTAACTCTTCTAATAACGCTAAAGATAATGAGTTTGCTTGTCTTTCACGATTTAATGAAATCTTTACAACGTGCGGTGTTACATAATCAACTGAAATATTTTGTAATTGTAGCATCTTCTCACCTACTTATCGTTTTATGTTGAAGCGCTCTATACACATGACTCGGTAATTGGATATTTAACTTACTTTGAATAAATTGACTCGCTCTCAATAACTTCTCTTCATCAATATTCGTTTGGACCCCTAACTTATGGAGCATATGAACTAAGTCATCAGTTGCAACATTGCCCGATGCTCCGGGTGCATATGGACAGCCGCCAAGACCACCACAAGAACTATCAAATGTTGTAATACCGTATTCTAAAGACTTTACTACATTCGCAAGAGCCATTCCGTACGTATTATGGAAGTGCATTGCAAACTGCGAAGCATCATATTTCTTTAATAAATGCTCTAATACTCGCTCTACTTGTAACGGATTCGCTACTCCGATTGTGTCACCAAGAGACACTTCATAAATGCCGTATGAAAATAGTTGATCACATAATTCGTCAACTGCTATGACGCTTATATCCCCTTCATAAGGACATCCAAATACAGTAGAAACATAGCCTCTTACCTTTTTACCTTCAAATAACGCCTGTTTTGTTATATCTTCAATTACAACTAATGCTTCTTTAATGGATTTATTAATATTACTTTTATTATGAGATTCACTTGCTGATAAAAAAACATTCACCTCATCTACATTTTGCAAAAAAGCTCGTTCCAAACCATTTTGATTTGGAACAAGCGCTGCATATGTAACATTTGGGTCCCTTTTCAGCTCTGAAAACACATCATTTGCATCTGCTAATGCAGGGACCCATTTAGGGTGAACGAATGAGGAAACTTCAACGTACGATAATCCAGCCTCTGTAAGTAGTTGAATCCATTTTACTTTATCTTTTGTGCCAACAATCTTTTTTTCATTTTGTAAGCCATCACGTGGCCCGACTTCTTTAATGACAGCAAAATTAGGTAGTTTCAATTCGCTTCCCCCTATATCTCCCTATTCAATTTCTAGTAATACATCTCCTTCATTTACAAAATCGCCTTCTTGCACATTAATTTTCATAACTGTGCCAGCTTCTTCTGAAACGATTGGAATTTCCATTTTCATAGATTCCAAAATGACGACATCTTGCTCTTCCTCTACTGTATCTCCTACTCCTACAACAATCTTCCATACATTTCCTGCCATCGATGCATATACTTTCGTCATCATTTTTTCCCCCTTAGTATTGTTAAATCTTATTTTTTAACAAGTTGTTTCGTTACAAAACCCGTTGTATAAATACCACTTTTGAACACATCATCTTCCAATACTTGAAGTAGCATTGGCGTGTTTGTTTTAATACCTTCTACTTTTAATTCTTCTAAAGCATCATGTAATTTTGAAATTGCTTCTTCACGTGTTTCACCATGAGCAATGACTTTCGCAATCATTGGATCATAGAAAGGTGTAATCGTTACTTGATTCTCCAAAAAGTGATCAATACGTACGTTTGTTGGAAGCGTTAAATCTGTAATTTTCCCAGGTGATGGGAAGAAAGTTTTCGGATCTTCTGCATAAATACGTGCCTCAATGGCATGACCACTACGTTTTATATCATCTTGTGTAAACGATAATTTTTCACCACATGCAATTAGAAGTTGTTGTTCTACAAGATCTAAACCAGTAATTTCTTCTGTAACTGGATGCTCTACTTGTAATCTCGTATTCATCTCTAAGAAATAGAAGTTCTTCTGATCATCTACTAGAAACTCAACTGTACCAGCATTTGTATATCCTAAAGCTTTAGCAGCTTGTACAGCAACTTCACCCATCGCTTTTCGTGTACCTTCATCTAAAAATGGTGAAGGTGCTTCTTCAATTACTTTCTGATTTCGGCGCTGTACTGAACATTCACGCTCCCATAAATACACTGTGTTACCATGTGTATCTGCTAAAAGCTGAATTTCAATATGATGTGCATCTGCAATATAGCGCTCTAAATACATTTCTCCGTTACCGAAGAAGTTTTGTGCTCTTGTTTTGTTGCTTTCAAATGCTTTGGTGAGCGTTTGCTCAGTTTCCATCAACTGCATTCCAATGCCTCCGCCGCCTGCGGATGCCTTCAACATTAATGGGTAACCAATTTGTTTAGCAATTTCAATTGCTTCTTCAGCAGTTTCAATATTTGTAGTAATACCCGGAACTACTGGCACATCTGCAGCTTGCATCGCAATACGTGATTCGATTTTACTTCCCATCTTCGTAATGATTTCTTCTGATGGACCGATAAATACGATTCCTTCTTCTTTACAACGAACCGGAAAAGATGGATTCTCAGATAATAATCCATACCCTGGGTGGATTGCTTCAGCATTTGTCTTCTTAGCTATTTCAATAATTTTTTCAAGGTTTAAATAGCTTTCTTGGACACGTGGCCCACCTACTAAGTAAGCTTCATTTGCCATTTTTACATGCAAGGCATTTTCATCTGCCTCAGAATAAATAGCAACAGTGCGAATGCCAAGTTTTTGACAAGTTTTTATAATACGAACTGCAATTTCCCCGCGATTAGCAATTAATATTTTTTGAAACATAGTGATTCCTCCTTTTTATCTACATCCTAAATGTCTAGCAATTACGAGACGTTGAATTTCAGAAGTTCCTTCACCAATTTCTAATAGTTTTGCATCACGAATATGTCGTTCTACTTCATATTCACGCATATAGCCGTATCCACCGTGAATTTGTACTGCTTGATTTGCAATACGGCTTGCTGCTTCAGATGCGAAAAGTTTTGCCATAGCCGCTTCTTTACCGAAAGGTTTATCGTTATCTTTTAACCAAGCTGCTTTATGTACTAAATTACGCGCTAGCTCTACTTCAGTTGCCATATCAGCTAATTTAAATTGAATCGCTTGGAAATTAGAAATTGATTTTCCAAATTGTTGACGTTCTTTCGCATATTGCAGTGCACGTTCAAATGCAGATTGTGCAATACCAACAGCTAATGCTGCGATTGAAATACGTCCTCCATCAAGTGTATATAAGAATTGTTTAAACCCTTTATTTACATCACCAAGTATATTTTCTTTCGGCACACGTACACCATCAAGTACGATTTCACAAGTATTAGAAGCACGTACGCCCATCTTATCGTAAGGGCTTGAAATCGTTAACCCTTCACTAGTAGTCGGTACGATAAATGCAGAAATACGTTTTCTACCATTCTCTTCAACACCGTTGACAGCGGTTACAATAATTGTATTTGCATACTCTGCATTTGTAATCCAACACTTCTCACCACTAATAACATACTCGTCTCCGTCTAATATAGCTTTCGTTTGTGTGCCACCTGCATCAGATCCAGCATTCGGCTCAGTTAATCCGAAAGCACCTAAAGTTTTGCCTGATGCCATTGGAACTAAATATTTCTGTTTTTGTTCTTCTGTACCGAAATAATAAATTGGAGAAGCACCTAATGAAATTGTTGCAGCGTAACTTAATCCTGTCCCACCACAAGCACGACCAATTTCTTCAACTGCTAACGCGTACGATACTGTATCGCCACCTGAACCTCCATACTCTTCTGGGAATGGGATGCCTAATAATCCTAGTTCGCCCATTTTTTGAAATGTTTCATATGGAAACTCTGCAGTTTTGTCATAATACACAGCTTTCGGTGCGATTTCCTTTTCAGCAAAGTCACGTACCATTTCTTTAATCATTTGTTTTTCGCGAGTTAGAGTAAATTCCATTCCGCTACACACCCCTTATCGAATATTGAGTTTCGACAGCGTGCGAGTTTCTACTACAAACATTACGAATGAAAAGACAAGAACATTAGTTAGATAATTGTTATAATTCTGTCATAATTTAATTTTAAAACAGATTCTGTACTAATGCACAAAAAAATTCCTACATTGTTCTACAACAACATAGGAGTTTCCTTGTCGAATTATGTAATTTTATGTTTAATAATCTCTACCTTTACCTGAATCTGAAATCTCTACTAAAGCTTCAGGATATGGTTCGAAATATGTTTGTCTTAATAAATACTTTTCATCAAATCGAAGAGCCCATGATTTTAAAATTGCAAGTAAGCTACTAAGCGGAATTTTCTTTTCTATATACTTTTGTATTAAATTTAAAAAATGATCTTTTTCTTGTTTTTTCAGCTTTGTTTTAAAGTATCCAAAAATATGCTCACATACATTTACATTTGATGTATAGCGGGGTGTGCGCATAAATAATTCATATAAAGTCTTCTCATAGTTTTCAAATACAACTTCGATCGTTTCATTTTTTTGATTTGCAATAATACGCCCTAATTCCTTTTGTTTCACCTGATTATATGCCATAAATAAATATTTATTATCCGACTGAAACGATACGAGGTCTTTCATATTTTTATTACGTTTAATCATCTTGTAATATGCGATTGTAAATAACCTTGTAAAGAAATGCTCTCTAATAATAAAATTCGACAATCTGCCTTCTTCTTCAATTGGAAGATGCGAAAATTTTTTTACTACTGCTCCGCCAAATAAGCCAGATCCTTTTCCCTTTGCTGGCGCTTTTTCAAAACTAGAATAAATTTTCACATCACGCGTACCACAACTTGGCGAACGATTCTTTAAAATAAAACCATCCACATCCAATAACGTTTGTAAAAAGTCATTTGAAAACTGCTCCATTTTTTCAGTTACATCTTCTCGTGTCGACGGTTGCACAAGTCTATTCAAACCGTTTTCTTCTACAATTCGTATCGTTTCACGAGGAGTCCCCAATCCAATCTCCACTTCTGGACAAACAGGTATAAATGTAACAAATGGCTGCAAATTTCGTATTGTTACATCCGGAATCATCTCTCCATTATAACGACAAGCATCAAACTCTAAACATTTACTTACAACGATTGTAGGTTTTGCAAATTGTCGCATTTCATTACCTCCTTAGTGCTAGTCCGTATAATATAAATTGTACTAATATTAACATTTTAAGCAAAGTTTGATTCATTTAATTTTATGATAAATATATAGCCAATAATATATTAGCAATCATTCAACTCTATTTTCTATAAATGCGCCCTCTATAATGACGGTTTAAATACTGTGAAACGAATAATATACACATACTCTGGAGAAATTAACACGTAAGAAAGGAGGGATCGTTATGAAGAAGAAATTATCATCTATTGTAAGTGTTTTAGCACTTTCTATTATGTTTTTAGGTACATCTGCCCATGCTGAATACGATGGAACTAATATGAATAGAGTTAATAACACTGACATTTCAACTCGAGTGAATGACAATAACTTAGACAGAGTTAATAATGATGTAAGAACTCGAAATGTAAATACAACAAATGATTTAAATGATAATCGTGATAGAAATAATAATTGGGCTTGGCTCGGTTTATTAGGACTAGCAGGATTATTAGGTCTTAGAAGAAGAGACAAAGAAGTACGTTAATTTAGAATGTTTTTAGTAAACAAGTACTTATTTATCAAAAATATAACAAATATAAATCGCCTTTTTAAAGGCGATTTATTATTTTACTTAAATGTAACATATGTAATTCATACTTCGACGATTAATTTCGTGGCGTTAATCCGTACAATATAAACTGAATCGTATTTTCAATTTCAGTTTCATCATCCCATTTTTCTTCAGGCAATAATAAAAACCGTGTTAATAATAAACCTAATACAGCTGATAAAGTAAGTCGTAAAACAGAAGATGGGGGCATCTCAATAATCTCCCCTTCTACTTGAAACTTTGCAATTAACTTTTTAAAATGGGAAAGCAACTCTGTTTCTACTAGTTGTTGTATCTCATTTTTCAGTTCTGGCTGAAATGGCACTTCTTGAATTAATATTTTTATCATTGGAAAATGCTTTTTTGCAAATTCAAATCTATTATGAATAATAACTCTTAGAAGCCCTTCATACGATTCATACTCCGATTTAAATATTTCCTTTGCGAAGGCTTGTACGAAAAATGGTGCAGCAAACTTTGTTAATGTCGGCATGACGACTGCTAATAATAAATCTTTTTTCGTTTTATAGTAGCGGAAGATTGTTCCTTCCGCTACACCAGCCCGTTTTGCAATTTCACTTGTTGAAGTTGCAGCATAACCTTTTTCTCCAAACATATCAACAGCCGCCTCTAATATACGCATTTGACGTTCATTTCGTTTATCTGTGTTAGTTGCAGCTATTAATTCCTCCAACCAATCTTTCTGCATTTATAAAGCCCCTTTTTGTCATTTTTATATTTTGCGATGTTTCTTTAAAGCAAATACATTTCCTACTGCAAATAATATTGAAAAAAGTAATAATACGGTAAGATCTAATGCAATCTCTGTAAATCCTTGATTTCGAATCATCACCTGTCTCATTGCGTCAGCGCCATATGTGAGTGGAAATAATTTCCCTAACATTTGAAGCCACTTATTCATCGATTCAATTGGAAACAAACCAGAAAAGAAAATTTGTGGCACAATGACAAGCGGTATAAACTGGATCATTTGAAATTCATTATTTGCGTATGCCGATAAAAACGTCCCTAAAGTTAATGCCGTTAAAGAAAGCATACATGTAATAAGTAGCGTTAGCCATATGGAGCCAGCTACATACAAGTCTAAAATGTAAACTGAAAAACTTACGATAATAATGGATTGTATAAATGCAAAGATCCCAAAACCAATAATATATCCTACAACTATTTCCCATCTTTTAATTGGAGTTGATAATAACCTTTCTAAAGTACCACTTAAACGTTCTCTTACGAAAGACACCCCTGATAAAATGAATACAAAGAAAAAGGTAAAGAAACCGATTAATACAGGACCAAGTCCATCAAACATTGTAAAGTTTTTAGAGCCATGTAAATAATTCACTTCAGGTTTCATAATCGATATATCGTTCTTCTCTGTACTTTTTTGTAATATTTGAAGTACAGCACGATTTTTTGACGAATCGCTACCTTCTAATACAATATTCATTTTTCCATTTTCTAAACGAATGACTGCATCTACCTTTTGATTTTCCAGCTCAGACATTGCCTTTTCTATATTATATTCATAAATTGACGCTTCCTGATTTTTCATCACTTTTACTAACTGAGCGGGCATATCAACAACAGCAATATGCGGTACATAGTCTTTTTGTGTAAACACTAGTGACAATAACCAAAGTAATAACATAGGTGCCCCAAACATCATCGCTAACGAACGTTTATCTCGAAAAAATTGGCGAATAATACGAATGATTACACCGGTAACTCTCATGATAGAGTCACCTCTTCCAGCAAAAAGACATCTTCAATTCGTCCTGATGATACCCATTTTTTCAATTCTTCAGGTGTTCCATTCGCAACTAGCTTTCCTTCTCTAATTAACCCTAGGCGTTCACAAAATTCAGCTTCGTCCATAATGTGTGTTGTTACAATAATGGTAGTGCCTTTCTTTTTCAAATCATAAAATTTTTCCCAAATCGTTTTTCTAAGAAGCGGATCTATCCCCACTGTTGGCTCATCTAAAATTAATATTTCTGGTTCATGAAGGAGTGCTATTGCTAATGATAAACGCTTCTTCATCCCGCCTGAAAAATGCTGCACTTGCTTTTTCATATGTTGTGATAATTGTACGAGATCAAAAACCTCTTCAATTCTTTCTTTTTTATGCTTTCCCTTTAATCCATACATCGTTGCCATAAAATCTGCATTTTCATATGCTGATAATTCTTCGTATAATGCATCAGCCTGAGCCATATAACCAATTCTTTTCATTTCATTTAAATTAGGCATATTAGTATGATTAACAATCACTTCACCTTCCGTTGCCTCATTAATACCCGCAATCAATTTAATAAGAGTCGTTTTCCCTGAACCTGAAGGCCCAACTAAACCAAATATCTCTGCTTTTTCAACTTGTAATGAAAGATTGTGTAAAACTTCTTTTTTCCCAAAACTTTTTGATACAGTCCGTAAAATAATGGCAGGTTGCTTCACATATTCTTCCCCCTTCTCTAAAATGAGTGAGTACTCACTTTTATTTTACTCTTGCGTAATTATATGTCAAACTTCATTGATTAGTATGTATTTTCACTCGACGATATTAAACAATGAAACAGAGTCGACATTAGAATTTCATTTCCTAAAGTCGACTCTGTTTCATTTAAACTATAAATTTTACTTTACGTTTTTAAATTCATATACTTTCTAATTCTAGCAACATCTAAAGAATATTCGATAACTAATTGCTGTAACGGTAATATAACTGTGTCGGGATATAAATGTGCATATTGTAATGTTTCTGCATATTTTTCTAATCTTTTTTCTAAATACTTTATAATTTGATCAGGATGAGTTACTAATAAACATTTACAATAATAATGTATTTGTTCCTCAATCGCCGTATACTCTTCAATTTCGTATTCTTTATGCATGTGTACACCCCTTTAAGTTTTTTACATGAATTACTTATCACAATTTTCACTCGACAAATTTTAAGTTTTTTGATTATTTACACTATAACAAACAATCAGGGTCAAATTTTGTTACTTTATGTAACGTAGAAAATTTTTAACAAAATTGTAATGTTAACTCCTGCAAAATACATAAAACACCTTTACTCATTATTGTATAAAAAAATCGTACAACTTAATTTAGCTGCACGACTACAATCTCTGGCCTATTCAAAATTCTTTGCGGAATGATACTATTTCCTAATCCTCTACTCACTACCATTGATGTATTTTGTTCTACATATAAACCTGCTGTATATTTAGGTAAAACACCTTGATTTGGAGCAACTAATCCACCGATAAATGGCAATCTAACTTGCCCTCCATGAGCATGTCCCGATAAAACCAAATCCAACCTCTCATTCGTATATTCCTTTATAAATTCAGGCCTGTGGGATAATAATACATTATATCTATCTGGCTGCATTTCAATTTTTGCTTTTTTAATTTCATCTATTATAATATTTCCTTCATCACGGTTTCCAGTACCAAACTCTGGATCATCAATACCTAGCAAGTTTATTTCTTGCTCACCCTTTCGAATGCTTACATGTTCATTCCTTAAAACATTGACATCATATTTCTTCAACTCTTTTTCTAAACGGTTATACTTTCCAGACCATTGTTCATGGTTTCCTGTCACAAAATATACAGGATACTTCTTTACAATTTCTCGTATTAATTGCATACTAACTTCTGCATCGTATGATTTACTGTCAATTAAATCACCCGTAATCGCAATAATATCTGGGTCTATGCTTTCAATTTTTTGAATTAACACATCTTGTTTATCGCCAAATTGTTTATTGTGTAAGTCTGAAATTTGTAGAATTTTATACCCTTTAAAAGAGGAGGGTATTTTACTAGAGGTTATTTTAACCTCAGTTATACCTATTAAATTGTTCTGTAAATATAAAAAAGTAATAAAAGCTACTAATATGCCAATAAACAATATGATTCTATTAATATTTCTCTTCATATTCTCTCCTTTTATTTTCATAAAACACTTATTTTATGTTAACAGAATTATATGATACATTTTTGATTTTTATTGAATATAGTACAGTACATGAAATTTCACATCGGATACGTCATATATATTTATTTTACCTTTATCCTCTTAATAATAAAAACACAAAAACGATTCTTTTCATACGAAAAAGAATCGTTTTCTAATTTTATACATCCAATAACATATGGTAAAGAACTGAAATAACTAAGAGAGTATTATTTAATAGCATCGATTACAACTTCAGCCGCCTCTTTAATTAGTTGATTATCATAGGTAGCCTCTTTCTCATCTTTACTAGATAAAATTGCGATGATAATAGGTGCTCTATTTGGTGGCCAAACGATCGCAATATCATTTCGTGTCCCGTAACTTCCAGCACCTGATTTATCTGCAACTACCCAGTCAGTTGGCACGCCTGCACGAATAAGTTTGTCTCCTGTCGCATTTCCTTTCATCCACTCTGTAAGTATCTTACGTTTTTCAGCAGGAAGTGCATTTCCGACCGTAAAAGCTTTAAGATTCGTAGCAATTGCTTTCGCTGTACTAGTATCACGAATATCTCCTGGAATAGCCTCGTTTAATTCTGTTTCAAAACGATCAGACATAGTAACCCGGTCCCCCATCTGTCTAAGCGCTTTTTCATATCCTTTCGGTCCACCTATTTTGTTAAATAAAATATTCCCTGCAGTATTATCACTGTAACGAACAGCAGCCTCCGCAATTTCTCCTAGTGTCATTCCAGTATCTACATATTTCTCTGTAACAGGTGAATAATTCACTAAGTCTTCTTTCGTATAAGTAATAACTTCATTTAATTTCTCAGTAGAGTTTTGCTGTAGTAATACTCCTGCTGCTAAAGCCTTATAAGTTGATGCAAAGGCAAACCTTTCGTTAGGTCGATAAGAGATTGTTTGATTTGAACCAGTATCAATCGCATATACACCTAATCGAGCATCAAATTTTTGCTCAAGTTTAGAGAATTCTTTATGTGTCGCCTGATTTTTATGTTTCACTTGTCCAGTCTTTTCTTTCGCTTCAACTTGCAATGTTCCTCCTTTAAAAGTTTCTAGACCTGTAAGACTTATACCTAATATACCAACGCATATTCCTATTTTTAGCATCCTCTTATTTTTCAAAATCATCATTCCTTTCAAGTTCTTAACACTTTTTTTACTTACATATAATAGACAATCACCGAAATAAATTTGTTCCATTATCTTAAAAAACTTTATAACTAATATCGGTGTTATTAACAAAATAAAGAGTAGCAACTATGATCGACGCTACCCCTTATTTCACACCTCATCTTTTTACTTATAAATGCTTTATATAAAATAGGGTCTCTTCCCCTGAGAAAAGTAATCAAATTTCACTAATTTTGATTAGGACTATCTGTACTAGCACCCTCACCATGTATACGTTGCTGTTTTAAATCAAAATATGCATCTAAAACTTCCTTTCCGATTATAGAATTAATTCCACTTTTGTCATTATGAAGCCATGGGACTACTACAGAAAACGCTACTTCTGGATTATCATATGGAGCATATCCGACTAACGTTAAGTTATAACATTCCATACGTTCTCCTTTTGCATTTCTACCAATTGGATCATCTCCGCCATATACAGTTTGGGCTGTCCCTGTCTTTCCAGCGGGTTTATATGGCGCATTTTTGAAATACTTTACGCCAGTTCCATCCCCTTCTTGGAATACCCATCTAAACCCTTCTTTTATCCGGTCAATATGTTCTTTCTTCATATCAACTCGATTTAATACGACAGGTTCTATAGAGCGTATAACTTTACCAACCTCGTCTTTTATTGATTGTTCTCGTATTTCTTGTACAATTTGAGGTTGCATTCTATAACCACCATTCGCAATCGTTGAAATATATTGAGCTAATTGCAATGGCGTATACGTATCATACTGACCGATGGAAAAGTCTAGTAAAAACCCAGGTTGACTATCTACTTTTCTAGTTTGTCCAATTATTTCATTTGGTAAATCGATACCTGTTGGGACGCCTAAACCAAATTGCTTGAAATAATAGCGCATCGTATCAAATGCTCCTTGTTTAATATCCAATGAGCCATTTGGTACGTAATTAACTCCCGCAATTTTTAAAGCTGTCTGGAACATGTATACATTCGAAGATACTTGTAAAGCTCGTAAATCATTAATATTACCAAATCCAGATACATTCCACGATTTCTTAGCTTGTGTACCTTTAAATTTCATCGGTGCATCATAAAATTGATCTCCTGGATGTATTGCTCCTGTCTCATATCCAGTTAATAAAGTAGCACCTTTTACAGCAGAACCTAGCTCATACGAAGTTGTCATATTGCCTAATGCCAAATCCTCAATCTCTGTTTTCCCTTCTTTTTCTACAATCTTTTTGCCTGCCATAGATAAAATCTGTCCGTTATTTGGATTCGTCATGACGACAAAAGCTCGATCGAGTAGCGGCTCAGAACTCTTAAAAGCTCTCAAGTTTTTCTCTATACTTTCTTCCACTTTCTTTTGTAATTCCATATCAATCGTTAATGTTAAACTTTTTCCACTTTTTCCTTTAGCGATTACTTCTGTATTTATAATGTTTCCTGATTTATCAGTTATGTTTTTCACTTCTTCTTTTGTACCATGTAATACATCTTCATATCGTTGTTCAATATAACTTTTTCCGACACGATCATTACGGTTATATCCACGTACCAAATAAGAATCTAAGTTTTCTTTCGGCAGACCTTCTTCACTACTCGTAATATTACCTAATACGGAACGAAACAAATTACCATTTACATAATTACGTTCCCAATCAACCGTTGCATCTACTCCTGGAAAATCCGCAAGATTTTCACTTATCCGCGCATACTCCTCATCTGTTACATCTTTTTTAATAATTTGTGGTGTTAGTTGATAACCTGAACTCATTTTACTTTTAATAGCTAACACCTTTAAATCTTGTTCTGTTAACTCACCCAATTCTACTTCTGTAACGCGACTTCGTCTTAAATCTTCTATTTTTTTATCTAACTCTTTTCCCTCTATTCCCTTTTCTTTAAACTTTTCTATATCTTTTTTAGTAATCTTTGTATCCGCACGTTTCGTATTCAACTGCATCCAAAAATCTTTTTTATCGATATCAGTTAATTTATTAATATCTTGTTCAGATATTTCAAGTACTTTCGCCAAGTCTTTTGCTGTTTTTAAAATATCTTCACTCGTAATCCCCTTCACCTTTGTATACGTAATTGTACGAAGAGACTTATTATTAACGACCGTTTTCCCTTCTCGATCTAAAATCTGTCCACGCGGAACTGGAATGCTAGTTGTTGCATTTTGACTGTTTTCCACTTGATTCTTATAAGCCTCTCCCTCAACGATTTGTACTTTTCCTAGCTGCATAATAATAGCTGAGAATAGTAAAAATATGCAAAGGAACATTATATTTAATCGAATAGATATATATGTCTTCTGCTTCTTTCCTTTTTGTTCTTTCATAAATCCTCCATATAATTCTTCTGGAACTTATCACTAATACTTAAACGTTCCCTATATATTTGAAACCATTATTCGGTTATAAATAGTGTCTTATCTTTTTTTCTAAATCTTTGTAAGTATTAATTCCTTTTTGTATAGCCGCGTAATTAATACATCTCCCTTCCTTTTTTCTCACTTGTTTTTTGTCGCTTGCAATGTGACTCATAATATATTTACACATAGGCTGACTAGTAACTTTTCATACTGATTATTCCTTTCTTCATGCTGTAGTACTTAATAGACAATCTAAATAATAAAGTTGTTCCACATTTACAAAAAAAATAATTAACTATAAGATGAAGTAGGCTACAAAAGGGAGGATTTTATGTTACATACAAAAATAAAAAAATGGGGATTTTTTGCGGTTCTTTCTATTGTAGGTTTGATTTTACTAATTCTATTTAAAATCAACTTCATTTCAATTACTATCGCAACTTCTTCAGCCGAAAGAGGAAAAATCTTTGATCAAAATGGTGTAATACTGGCTACAAATAAGAAAGTTAAGTCTCTATATTGTACTTCTAATGATGAAAAGCTATCGAAACAAGATACATCAAACACATTAGCTTTTTTCGATAACTTTTCAAGTAAGTTTCAACATGATATTTCTTCAGAGAGCATAAAATCTCAATTACAACAATCTTGTAAAAAACAGACTATGCATGATATACCGTTATACTCTGATATAGCTGAGAATGAACTTGCATTCATAAACAAAAACAAACCGAATAATGTAATAATTAAAGATGAATGGATTCGATATTATCCTAAACATGAAATTGGTTCACAGGTAATTGGGTATGTAGAAAATAACCTTAATTCAAAGCATATGCCGGTTGGAAAAAGTGGGATTGAGCTGCAATATGAAGGTGATTTAAAAGGAAAACCGGGTAAAACTCTTATTTTTAAAATGAATAACAAAGAGTTCTTATGGAACATTCAAAAAGTACAAAAAGGTAAGGATATCAGGCTAGCTTTAGATTCTAAATTGCAACAAAAATCAGAGGAAGCATTACAATCACAAATTAAGAAATTACCTGATGCTAAAGCTGGTTATGCTGTAGTGAGCGATACAAAAACTGGCGCGATTTTAACTATGGCCAACTCAGCAGTTTTTGATCCAAATATATTACATACACATGTAACAACTAAAATAAATAACATAAAATCACTTTCGCAAAATAAAGCAATTCAAAAATTAAAATATGGTGAATCTTATGTAAATATGGCTTCTACTATAAAGCCACTTACTATTTTAATTGGATTAAACGAAAAGCTTTTTCAACCTGAAGATACGTATTTAGATAACGGTACTTTTGAGTATGATAATCAAAATAACATTACAAATGCACCCGGAACGCCAACAGGTGAGATTACACCGAGGCAGGCTATCATTAATTCATCTAACACATTTATGACAGCAAAAGTAGCTCTTCCATTATTTAACCAACATAATGGCAATATAGAAAAAGTGGCACATATATGGACAGATTATTTAATGCAATTCGGCCTACGTTCTAAAACCGGGATTGATTTACCCTTTGAAGAAGACGGTCAGTATGAATTCCATCCTTCTAATAAGTTTGAAAATGGAATCTCCGCTTTATTAAATGCCTCGTGGGGCGGAAATGAAGTGCATACTCCTCTTCAACTCGCTCAATATGCAGCAACTTTAGCAAGTAAAGGTGATAAATATAAACCACAAATGGCAAGTGCTATTATTGGTCAAGATGGTAAAGAAACAAAAAAGTTTAAACCAATTTTAGAAAGTTCAAATCGTTACCCGACGAAATTTTGGAGTGTCGTACAAGGTGGAATGAGTCAAAATATAGAGGAGATTAAAAAGTTGCCCTTCGACGTCGCTGGTAAAACAGGTATTACAGGTTTTCCGAATGAGCAAGCAAGAATGATCAATCATTCTCTATTCATTGCATATGCTCCTACCGAAGATCCACAGATTGCCGTTTCTGTCGTTATTCCTGGTAGTAATTCAGAAAAAAACATTGCTGCTCTCGTTACATCAGAAATTTTAGAGTCCTGGAATACTCTTCAAAAAGAGAATAAAAACAAAAAGGAAGGTTCATTAAAGTGAACCTTCCTTTTTTACCAAATAGAATCTATATTTATTATTTTCCATTCACCTTCATTATTCTTTTCAAACATAAATGAGTATTTAATGTCAGTTAAAACGTACTCTTTTTGTACATATCCAGTATTACCGTTAATTGTCGATATTTTTATATATTCATCATTCTGCACTTTTTCTGGAATCCAAGCTTTTACCATTTCATTAGATACTTCATATAAAACTTGAGATTCTCGCTTTGGTTCAGCTAAAATTTTCGTTTTATTTCCAGTAACAGTTGCATATATAAAGTGTGCTTGCTTTGGTTGGTTACTTTCTGTCAATCCACTTGGTACTCTGTATACTTGTTTTGTATCATTTGCAAATTCTCCTCCCATTGTAAGAGCGACTTGCAACTCATGAAAAATATCTTCATCAAACTTCAATTCATCCTTCTTATAACTCTTCCCTTTAAAAAGAACTTCATCATTTAACGCTTTGTACAGCTCATTTTCATTTTTTGAGTTCGTACTTTGATATAGTTCATTCATAAATTGTTTTAGTGATGGATCTTGAGCAGACTCATCTTTTGTTTTAGGCTTAATTTGTGTACTACTTTGTACTGGTGATTTATTATCATCAAGCCAAGGTTGTTGAACAATAAAAAATAAAAATGTACAAGCTAAAACCACTACAATTGGCAATGCTTTTTTACGAAACAGTCTTGTATGTTTTGGAGAACCTCCCTCATTACTTTCATATATAGATTGCTTTATTTTATAAACGTATTCTTCTTCATCTTTACGGTGTTCCATTGGTCCGTTCTTTAATTTACTATACCAGTCAGGATTTTTTTTACTTTTCATCACTACTACCCTCCCCTATTAATTTTGAAACCTTACTTCTTGCTCTACTTAATCTAGATTTTACAGTTCCAATGGATACTCCTAACGTTTCAGCCATTTCTTCATAAGATAATTCATATTTTGCATCCAATATGATTATTTCACGGTGCTTTTTAGGTAGCTTTAATACAACTTTCCACACATCATTCATTTCTTCTTGCTTAAAAAATTCTTGTTCTGCCGACTGGGATTGCTTATCGTCACTAAAAAAACCTATTAAAGATATTCTTTTAAAATAAGATGATTTCAAATAGTTTATTGCCGTATTTCTTGTGATTTTTAATATCCACGTTTTAATAGATGACTCCTTTCGAAATGAATTCCAATTTTTAAATACCTTTATAAATACATCTTGCGTAATATCATCTGATAAGTGTGGATCTTTCGTAATAATAAATGAATAATTCCATACATCTTGCCAATAGTCTTTTATAACATCGTCCAGCTCATCATGATTACACTTTTCAATAAACGTCTGTTCCATTTCCACACCTCAAACTTATTTGAATAAACATAAAACTACCCTCACTTTTATTATGGTTTCAATATATAGACAAGATACAAGTTTCATTTGTTCCATTTAGTTCGAGTTCTCCAATTGTATCTTTTTTAGATTTTTGATACAAAAAAGAACCCTTATACTAAGGGTTCTGCAACAGAAAATATGAAAAGCCCCCTGCGCAAGGGATTAGTTCATTCAAAAGCTTATTTAGAAGCATCATGTACAGGCAAACTACTAAAGATCAGTTCAGCAACTTTTACATATCCTTTTGAGTTTGGATGAATGAAATCCTTAGACCAAAGCGTATTGTCATTAACTAACTGATGATTCCAAAAGTCAATATGATGAAGCTGATGCTCTCTACTCAATGAAAGTATAACTTCATTTGCCTCTAATAATTGTTCTTTTAACACTTGTTTTTTTTCTGTAGAAAATGGAAGTCTGACTGTAAAATCTGGAAGGTTTGCTATCATAATATCAGCACCTGTTTTACTTAATGTATCTATCATACATTTCATATCTTCCTTATATGCATAATGATTCCAACGTCCTTTTAATACGTTGTTTGCACCTGCAATGAGGCTAACCAAATCTGGATTAAAAGTTAACGCCTTTTCCAATTGTTGCGAGCGAATTTCTCGCGTTACTAACCCACGCTTTGCAAAATTGGCATATTCTATATCGTTTACACACAGTTGAACAAAATGATCTACCCAGCTTTTTAATGCTATACCCTCAACTTCATCCCCTATCCCCTCTGTAAAACTATCACCAATCGCTACAAATCGCTTCCACATATGTATTCCCCCTTTATTATGAACCATATCTCTACTATACAATAGCTCGGAACTTGAGACTCCCACGACTAAAGTCGCAAGCCCTAATCCTTACGGATTGACGGGTGGGATTCTTGAATGACTAAACGTTCGCAGTCCATTTCTGTTTTGAACAGACTTCAAGATGAGGGCATCTCATTGCCCCTCCTAAGACAGTGCGTATAGCATCTTAGGCTGATTGACTGTTACCATCAATCACAGTTGCATAGCGAATATTCATCGCCCCAACAATATCACGATGTTTCTCAAATCCACATCGGCACTTGTATTTTCTGTCTGATGCTTTGTTCTTTTCAGAACATTTCGGACATGTTTGACTTGTATAAGCAGGGTTCACATATTCTACCTTAATACCAACTAAATTCGCTTTGTATTCAATGAATTGTGCTAAACGATAGAATGACCAAGTGTGTAGATTTTTCTCGTTTTTACGGCTTGTTCTTGCCGTCTGTCTAATATTCGTTAGTTGTTCTAAACGAATAACAGAAATGTTATTATCGGTTGCAAAGTCAATGATTTCACGACTTACTTTGTGGTCTTGGTCTTGCATCCATCTTTGTTCTTTATCATCAAGTTGTCGAATGGCATTTAATTTCTTATTTTCACCTAACTTCTTACGAACACTACGAAACTTACGTTTCATATATTTGTTTTGTCTACCATTGCCGAAGAAACGAACTTTATCATTGTCTGTGATGGCTACCGCAGGGACTTTAAGACCTAAATCTACCCCTAAAATCTTCGTTCCTGTTTTTTCATTTGTAGGAATCGTGACAGATATTTGAGCAATCCACTTATTAGATTTCTTCGTGATACGAAGCGTACCTAACTTGTGTGTTAACAAATTAAAATTGCGATTATATTTATCAGTTAATAAAGCATGAATCTTTAAGCGAGTTGATTTTCCATTTACCATGAGTGGAACTGAAATGTGCGTGAAGTCAAACGAATAGTTTTGATTGTTCCATACACAAACAGGTCTCTTTAGAATCGGAATAACTTTGTATTTACTTTTTTTCACCT